>JAOPYE010000005.1 GCA_025964775.1 Marmoricola sp. | reverse complement strand
TGATGTCCTCGATCATCCGGGGCATGTCCGGTTCGAAGACCTTGACGATGTGCTCGGCGTTCTGGTCGGGCTCGAGCTGCTGGTAGAACTCGCCGGGCGTGCCGAGTTTCGCGATCGCCTTGTCCACCGCGATGCTGCCCATCTTGGCTGCCCGCGCCGGGACGATCCCCTGCCAGCCGAGCCCGCCCTGGAGGAACCCCGGCACCTCCTGCAGCTTGCGGGGCAGCACCCGGGCGATCTGCTTGAAACCGGGGATCGTGACGCCGTGGAAACGGACCGGCGAGAACAGCATGATCAGGCCCGTCCAGTTGATCAGGAAGCCGATCACACCGGTGAAGACCGGGATCGTCGCGATGTGGATCCAGCCACTGGCACTGACGTCCTGGAAGAACCAGTCGATCTGCAGCGGCACCGTCACGATTCCCCACATTCCCTCGGCCCGGACCTCATACGAGACCGACGCTGAGACTAACGGCTCGACGGCCCATCGGTCACTGGACGACCAGCGCCGTCAGGAATCGCGAATCTGAAGCCGGACGAGACGGTTCAAATGGGGCGCAGAGCGCTCCGGCTCAGTCGCCGAACCGGTGCAGGGCACCGCGTGGGCGCAGGGCCGGCAGGTTCGGGCGGCGTTCGGCCAGGGCCGCAGCCGTCTGGTCGAGTGCGGCCTGGAGATCGCGGGCTCGCGCCAGGAGCTCGGCGTTGCGGGCACGGAGCGCCGCGACCTGGTGCTCGAGCTCGATGATCCGGCGTACTCCCTCCAGACCGATCCCGGCGGCGGTGAGCTCGGCGACGACGCGCAGCGCCTCGATGTCGTTGAGCGAGTAGCGACGACCGCCGCCGCCGGTGCGACCGGGTGAGACCAGGCCGGCTCGGTCGTACTGGCGCAGCGTCTGCGGGTGCAGGCCGGTCAGCTCCGCGGCGACGCTGATCACGTACACCGGGCTGCCGGGGCCCGGAGTCCTGGGCGTAGAGCGGGGCATCATGACGTCCTTGCGAACAAGGCGGCGCGCGGGTCGTCGCCGGCCGTGGCGTCACGGTACGCCGTGAGCGCGGCCCGCGCGGCGTCATCGAGCTCGGTCGGCACCTGGACCTCGAGGGTGACCAGCAGGTCGCCGGCCCCGCTCTTGGCCTTCACGCCCCGACCACGCACGCGCAGCACCCTGCCGTTCGGGGTCCCGGGCGCGATCTTCAGCGTCACCGGCCCGTCGTGCAACGTCGGGACGGTGATCTGAGCGCCCAGCGCCGCCTCGTCGAAGCTGACCGGCGCGACCAGGGTCAGGTGGTCACCCTTGCGCCCGAAGACCGGGTGCGCACCCACCCTGACCGTGACGAAGAGGTCGCCGGCCGGTCCGCCGTTCTCGCCGGCACCCCCCTTGCCCTTGAGCCGGATCCGCTGGCCGTCCTTCACGCCGGCAGGGATCCGCGCCTGCAGGGTCCTGCTCGTCATGCTCCGACCTGAGCCGTGGCAGGTCGGGCAGGCCTCGTCGTAGATCATCTGGCGACCGTGGCACTGGGGGCAGGTCTCGTTCATCGAGAACGCACCTCCCATGGTGCTCACCACCATGCCGGTGCCGTCGCAGGTGGGGCACACGTGCGGTCGGGTCCCCGGCTTGCCACCGTTACCGCGACACGTCTCACAGACACCTTCGGAGGACAGCCGCAGCGAGATGGTGCTGCCGTCGACGGCGTCGGTGAAGCCGATGCTCGCCTCGGTCTCCAGGTCGGGGCCACGGGTCGCGCGGCGAACGTTGGTGCGCTGCTGCGGCCCACCGGCGCCACCGAAGAGCCCGCCGAGCAGGTCCGAGATGTCGAAGCCACCCATGGTGCCGCCACCGGGCTGACCGCCGAAACCGCCGAAACCGGCTCCCGGGTGACCGCCTGCGAACAGCGCCTGCATCTCGTCGTACTCGCGACGCTTCTCGGCATCGCCCACCACGTCGTAGGCCTCGGCGACCTGCTTGAAACGGTCCTCTGCGGGCTCGTTGCCGGGGTTCGAGTCGGGGTGGTTCTCGCGCGCCAGCTTGCGATAGGCCTTCTTGATCGCCGCCGCGTCGGCGTCCTTGGCGACCCCCAGGACCTTGTAGAAGTCCTTGTTGGCCCAGTCAGCGTTGCTCATCCACCCCTCCTCTCATGACGTCTCGACCAGCTCGACGACCGGGCTCAATCAGTTTCAGTTCCTACGGGATCGACCACCAGCACCTGGGCAGCCCGTACGACGCGATCCCCAATCCGGTACCCGGCCTTGGCAATGTGCTGACAGGTCGGCACCGCCACCTCGGGATCGGTCCCGACGTGCGAGAGCGCCTCGTGCAGCTGCGGGTCGAACGGGTCACCGGGAACGCCGTACCGGGTCAGGCCGAGGTTGGCCACGATCCGCTCCAACTGCTCGGCGACACCCTTGAAGCCGCCCTCGACCTCGCCGGCCTCACGGGCACGGTCGATGTTGTCGAGCACGTCGAGCATCGGGGTGAGCACCGCGAAGACCGCGTTCTCCCGCACCAGGTCCCGGTCGCGGTCGACGCGACGCTTGTAGTTGAGGAACTCGGCCTGGAGACGCTGCAGGTCCGCGGTCCGCTCGGCTGCCTCCTGAAGCGCAGCCGTCAACGGATCGGCCTCGACCTCGGCCACGTCCTGCGGTTCCAGCGGTCCGCCCTCTTCGAGGAGGTTGTCGATGCCGGAGATGTCATCGGGCACCTCGATGTGGGGAACCGGGTCCTGCGGACCCGGCCCCCCACCCGAGACGGACTTGTCCTGAGGAGGGCCGTCAGGGCCCGTCTCGAAGGGATCCGAGCTCACTTCTTCTCGTCCTCTGCCGGCTCGTCGACGATCTCGGCGTCGACGACGTCGTCGTCGGTGCTCGCGCCGTCAGCGGCCGGAGCGTCCTGCTCCTCGGCCTCGTTCGCGGCGTAGAGCGCGGCGCCCATCTTCTGGCTCGACTCGCCCAGCTTCGTGATCGCGGCGGTCAGTGCTGCAGGCTCCGCGTCGTCCTCGGCGAGCAGCGCCTTGAGCGCGTCGACGTCGGCGGTGACCTCGGTCTTCACGTCCTCGGGCAGCTTCTCGGCGTTGTCGGCGATGAACTTCTCGGTGCTGTAGACGAGGCTGTCGGCCTGGTTGCGGACCTCGACGGCCTCGCGACGCTTGGCGTCCTCCTCGGCGTACTGCTCCGCGTCGGCCACCATCCGGGCGATGTCGTCCTTGGACAGCGCACTGCCGCCGGAGATCGTCATCGACTGCTCCTTGCCGGTGCCCTGGTCCTTCGCGGCGACGTGCACGATGCCGTTGGCGTCGATGTCGAAGGTGACCTCGATCTTCGGTACACCGCGCGGGGCCGGGGGCAGACCGGTCAGCTCGAAGTTGCCGAGCGGCTGGTTGGCCGCCCACATCTGACGCTCACCCTGGGCGACCTTGATCTCCACCGAGGGCTGGTTGTCGTCGGCGGTGGTGAAGATCTCCGAGCGCTTGGTCGGGATCGTGGTGTTGCGCTCGATCAGGTTGGTCATCACGCCGCCCTTGGTCTCGATGCCCAGGCTCAGCGGGGTCACGTCGAGCAGGAGCACGTCCTTGACCTCGCCCTTGAGCACGCCGGCCTGGAGGGCAGCGCCGACGGCGA
>JAOPYE010000038.1 GCA_025964775.1 Marmoricola sp. | reverse complement strand
GGCGGCGCCTGGCGGCGTTGTCGTCGGTCAACGAAGCTCCGCGTCGACTCCAACCCCAGCTACCGCTGGGAGGTGCCCCCACCTCCGCCTTGCCAGACTTGCCCCTCGCCCCGCTCCTTCCTCCACCCCACCTATTCGCGCGGCCTCTTAGGCCGTGCCCGGCCCAGCTCCTCAGCCTGTCGTCGTGGTGGACGTCGACGTCGTGGTCACCACCGGAAGGTGCGTGAACACGTCGAAATACATCACCCCGGCGATCAGCAGCCCGAGCACGCCCAGGGCCAGTGCGCCCCATGCCACGGCCTTCGCCCAGGGCGCGCTCGGTCGCAGCAGCAGCGTCACGGCCGCGACGATGATCGCGGCGAGCGCGAACGTACCGTTGAAGAGGGCGACCGTGTGCCACGGCGTGCCATAGATGTCGGCTATCTGCTTCGCCGACGAGCCGGACTGCGAGGCGATCTGGCCGATCAGCTGCTCGCGGTCGGACATCAGGGTGCCGATCCATGTCCCCGTGAGGGACGAGAGCCCGAGCGCTGCGGCCACGACTGCGGCGGCGCCGGTGAGCGTCGTCCTGGTGGTGGCGGTGGCCTTGGCCTCGGCGGCCGGCTCGTCGATGGGCTCGTCTTCGACGTCTTCCCCGAGCTCGTTGTCGAGCTCGTCGTCGGGCTCCTCGGTGAGGTCCTCGGTGATGTCCTCGGCCGGTGCGTCGGCCTTGATGGTGTCCATGGCGAGCCACCGTAGGTGCCGAATCTGAGAGCTGTCTGAGCGGGGCGTGTCGGCGCCCGCGGACCGGTGACCAGTGACCGGGCGCCAGGGCGCGTCCGGCCGGTGACTGGCGGTGCATGCGTCGTCCGGCGCGGTGTATCCCTGACCGCGCGGCCTCTTACGGGGCCGTGCCGGAGGAATTGACGGTCGGCGGGGGGACGGGCGGTCCGGTCCCGTCGCCGAGCGGACCGTTGGCGGGGGCGGTGCGGTGGCCGGGCAGACTGCCCTCGATGGAAAGCCGGGGCAGCCGCCGGTCGAGCCACGCCGGCAACCACCAGTTCCAGGGGCCGAGCAAATGCATCAGCGCCGGCACCAGCAGCGTACGGAGCACGAATGCGTCGAGCGCTACGGCGGCGGCCAGGCCGATGCCGAACATGGCGATGGTCCGGTCGCCGCTGAGCACGAACGCGAGGAAGACGGAAATCATGATGACGGCGGCCGAGTTGATCACGCGGCTTGTCTCGGCGAGCCCGACCCGCACCGCTCGCCGGTTGTCGCGGGTTTCTTGCCATTCCTCGTACATGCGGCTCACGAGGAACACCTGGTAGTCCATGGAAAGCCCGAAGAGAACGGACACCATGATCACCGGCAGGAAGGGCTCGATCGGCCCGGCGCTGCCGAGCCCCAGGAATTCGCTCCCCCAGCCCCACTGGAAGACCGCGACAACGATTCCGAAGGAGGCCGCGACGGCGGCGGCGTTCATCACCGCCGCCTTGATCGGGATGCCGATGCTGCGGAAGGCAACCAGCAGCAGGGCGCACCCCAGCGCGACGACCGAGCCCACGAAGAGCGGCAGTTTGCCGACGATGACCGACGCGAAGTCGCCGTAGCCGGCGGTCACGCCGCCGACGTAGACCCGCAGGGAGGTGCCGGCCTCCGCTGACGGAATCACATCATCACGGAGACGCGAGACAAGGGCGTTGGTGGCCTGGTCCTGCGGAGAGCTGGCCGGCACGACCGTGAGCACCTCGACGGAGGCGTTGCGGGCTGGTTCTACACTCACGGCCACGACGCCAGCCGTGTTCTTGAGGGTGTCGGAGAGCTTGTCCAACGCGACGCGATCGGCCGCGTTATCCGTCTCGGCAACCAGTTGGAGCGGCCCGTTGAAGCCGGGGCCGAAGCCGTGGGAGAGCAGGTCGTAGGCCTGCCGGGTGGTGGTGGTCGCCGGATCGTTGCCCTGGTCGGAGGAGCCGAGGTTGAGCCCGAGGACCGGCAGCGCCAGGACGAGCATCACGGTGCCCGCGACCGCGCCGAGGATCTTCGGGTGCCGTTCGACGAACGCGGACCAACGGTGGGCGAGGCCGGTCGGGAGCGCGGGCCGGGGGCCGTCTTCGGCCAGTCGTCGCCTTTCGCGGCGGCTGAGCGCGCGGGGGCCGATCACACCGAGCAGGGCGGGAAGCAGGGTCACGGAGGCGGCCACGGTGACGATCACCGTAAGGGACGCGGCGACGGCGACGCCGTTGAGAAAGCTCAGCCGGAGGACAAGCATGCCGAGCAGTGCTACGCAGACGGTGCCGCCGGCGAAAACCACGGCCCGTCCGGTGGTGGCGACGGCGCGCTCGGCGGCCTCGCGGACCTGCAGGCCCGCTTTTAGGCCGCGGCGGTGCCTGGTGACGATGAAGAGGGCGTAGTCGATGCCGACGCCGAGTCCGATCAGCATGCCGAGCATGGGGGCGAAGTCGGCGACCGTCATCAGGTGCCCGAGCAGCACGATGCCCATATACGCGGTGCCCACGCCCACCAGCGCGGTGGCGATGGGCAGGAACATCGCGAAGAGCGAGCCGAAGGCGAGCAGCAGCACGACGGCGGCGACAGCGACGCCTATGAGTTCGCTCAGGTGCGCGCTTGTGCCTTCGGTGAGCGCGATCGCGCTGCCGCCGAGCGCGACCTGGACGTTGCTGTCGGCGGCTGCCCTCGCGGTGCCGACGACTTGTCGGACCTCGCCCGCGCCCAACTTCTCCACGGGCTTGTCGAAGGTGACGGTGGCGTACGCGGTGTGGCCGTCGCCGCTGATCCGCGCGGCCCCCTCGGCGTCGTAGGGGCTGGCGACGGACGCTACGCCCGGCAGCTCGGCGACCTTGGCCAGCGTCGCCGCGAGCCGGTGCTCGACCGCGCCCGCACGGACGGTACCGGCGGTGGTGTGCCAGACGATGGCGTCGCTGTCACCGGTCTCGCCGGGGAATGCCTTGGCCACCAGGGCGGCGGCCTTGCTGGACTCGGTGCCGGACACCTCGTAGTTGTTGGAGTACGCCGATCCCATGACGGTGGCGGCGGCGGTGAGGCCGGCCAAGGCAGCGAGCCACAGCGCGATGACGAGGAGGCGGCGGCGGAGACACCACCGGGCAAGTGCGGCCATACCCTGCCCTTCCCTGGGTTAAGTGGATCTTTCAGGGAAGAGCCCTCAAAGAACACATCCGGTACGCCAAGCACTCTTGCAGCCGCCGGAGATCCTTAGGGCCGTTCGTGGCGATGGTCACAGGTCCATAACGGAATTCTTATGTGGGGCATACGCGAAGGGGCGGCCGCTGTTTAGGCAGCGGCCGCCCCTTGACCTGACTGAAGGCCCTTATCCCTGCGCGGCAAGCCGCTCAAGGATCAGCTCGCGCACGCGCTTCGCATCGGCCTGGCCGCGCGTCGTTTTCATGACGGCACCGATCAGCGCACCGGCAGCCGCCAGATTGCCGCCGCGGACCTTGTCGGCGATGGCGGCGTTGGCCGCGATGGCCTCGTCGACGGCCGAGCCGAGCGCACCCTCGTCGGATACGACCTTCAGACCGCGCTTCTCGACGACGGTGTCCGGGTCGCCGTCCCCGTCGAGCACGCCCTCGATGACCTGGCGGGCCAGCTTGTCGTTGAGCGAGCCCTCGGCGACGAGCGCCGCGACCCGTGCGACCTGGGCCGGGGTGATCGGGAGGGCGGCGAGCTCGATTCCGTCCTCGTTGGAGCGGCGGGCCAGCTCGCCCATCCACCACTTACGGGCGGACGCGGCGTCGGCGCCCTCCGCGATGGTAGCGAGGATCAGCTCGATGGCGCCCGCGTTGAGCACCGACTGCATCTCGTGGTCGGACAGGCCCCAATCCGCCTGGATCCGCTTGCGCTGCACACTCGGCAGCTCGGGCAGCCCGGCCCGCAGTTCCTCGACCCACTCTCGGGAGGGCGCCACCGGCACCAGGTCGGGCTCGGGGAAGTAGCGGTAGTCCTCGGCCTCCTCCTTGATGCGGCCGGCGGCGGTGGAGCCGTCCTCCTCGTGGAAGTGCCGGGTCTCCTGCACGATCGTGCCACCCGATGTCAACACCGCCGCATGGCGCTGGATCTCATAACGGGCGGCCCGCTCGACACTCCGCAGCGAGTTCACGTTCTTGGTCTCGGAACGGGTGCCGAACTTCTCCCGGCCGTGCGGCCGCAGCGACAAGTTGACGTCGCAGCGCATCTGGCCCATCTCCATACGGGCCTCCGACACGCCGAGCGCCTTGATGAGCTCGCGCAGCTCGGCGACATACGCCTTGGCCACCTCAGGGGCCCTTGCGCCCGCCCCCACGATCGGCTTGGTGACGATCTCGATCAGCGGGATGCCGGCCCGGTTGTAGTCGAGCAGCGAGTGCGACGCGCCATGGATACGGCCGGTCGCGCCGCCCACATGGGTGGACTTGCCGGTGTCCTCCTCCATATGGGCACGCTCGATCTCGACGCGGAAAACCTCGCCGCCCTCGAGCTGAACGTCCAGATAGCCGTTGAAGGCGATCGGCTCGTCGTACTGCGAGGTCTGGAAGTTCTTCGGCATGTCCGGGTAGAAGTAGTTCTTCCGGGCGAACCGGCACCACGCGGCGACCCCGCAGTTCAGGGCGAGCCCGATCCGGATCGCCGATTCGACGGCCTTCCGGTTCACCACGGGCAGCGAGCCCGGCAGGCCCAGGCAGGTCGGGCAGGTCTGGGTGTTGGGCTCCGCGCCGAACTCGGTCGGGCACCCGCAGAACATCTTGGTGGCCGTGTTGAGCTCGACGTGGACCTCGAGGCCCATGGCCGGGTCGAAGGCCGCGATCGCGTCGTCGTACGACAGCAGGGTGGTCATCGGACGGCTCCTTCGAGGGCCGGGGCCTGGTCGAGCAGCGCGCCACCCCACTGCTTCTCGAGCAGGGCTTCGAGTGCAGCGCCGACCCGGTACAGCCGGTCGTCGGCCAGGGCCGGTGCAAGCACCTGGAACCCGACCGGCAGGCCGTCCTCCGGCGCGAGGCCCGCAGGCACCGACAGGCCCGGGATCCCGGCCAGGTTCGCCGGGATCGTGGCGACGTCGTTGAGGTACATCGCGAGGGGGTCGTCGAGCTTCTCCCCGATCCTGAACGCCGTGGTCGGGGCGGTGGGTGACACGAGTACGTCGGCGAGCTCGAACGCAGCGGCAAAGTCCTGGCTGATCAGCGTGCGCACCTTCTGCGCCTGTCCGTAGTAGGCGTCGTAGTAGCCGCTGGACAGCGCGTAGGTGCCCAGGATGATCCGGCGCTTCACCTCGTCGCCGAAACCGGCATCGCGGGTCGCGCGCATCACGTCCTCGGCGCTCGGCGATCCCCCGTTCTTGGCAACATCAGGAACGACCCGCAGGCCGTAGCGCATCGCGTCGAAGCGTGCGAGGTTTGAGGACGCCTCGCTCGGCATGATCAGGTAGTAGGCGGCCAGCGCGTGCGCGAAGCTCGGGCAGGAGACCTCGACCACCTCGGCACCGGCGCCGACGAGCAGCGCGACGGCTTCGTCGAAGCGCTGCTGGACACCGGCCTGGTAGCCCTCACCGCGGAGCTCGGCGATGACGCCGACCCGCAGCCCGCTCAGGTCACCCGACGCACCCTCGCGCGCCGCAGCGACGAGCGCCGGCAGCGGCTGGTCGATGCTGGTCGAGTCGAGCGGGTCGTGCCCGCCGATCACTTCGTGCAGCAGGGCGGAGTCGAGCACGGTCCGGGTGACGGGGCCGACCTGGTCCAGGGAGTTCGCCATCGCGACCAGCCCGTAGCGCGAGATACCGCCGTAGGTGGGCTTGAGTCCCACCGTGCCGGTAACCGCGCCCGGCTGGCGGATCGAGCCGCCGGTGTCGGTACCGATCGCGAGCGGAGCCTCGAACGCCGCCACTGCGGCGGCCGAGCCGCCGCCCGAACCACCCGGGATCCGGTCGAGGTCCCAGGGGTTGTGCGTGGGCCCGTACGCGGAGTGCTCGGTGGAGGAGCCCATCGCGAACTCGTCCATGTTGGTCTTGCCGAGGATCGGCAGGCCGGCGGCCCTCAGGCGCGCGACCACCGTGGCGTCGTACGGCGGGATCCAGCCCTCGAGGATCTTCGAGCCGCAGGTGGTGGGCAGTCCCTGGGTGGCCAGGACGTCCTTGACGGCGATCGGGACGCCGTCGAGCTCGGAGGCCGGCGTACCGGCTGCCCGGCGGGCGTCGGAGGCGGCAGCCTGCGCGAGCGCACCCTCGGCGTCGACGTGCAGGAACGCGTGCACCGCGCCGTCGACGGCGGCGATGCGGTCCAGGCAGGCCTGGGTGAGCTCGACGCTGGTGGTCTCGCCTGCCGCCAGCATCGCTGCGAGCTCCGCAGCACTCTTGCGAAGGAGGCTCATTGCTCGTCTCCCAGGATCCTCGGCACCGAGAACCGCTGCTGCTCGCTGGCCGGCGCGCCCGAGAGGGCCTGCTCCGCGGTCAGGCACGGTACGACGACGTCGTCGCGGTACACGTTGGTCAGCGGCAGCGCGTGCGAGGTCGGCGGGATGTCCGCAGCCGCGACCCCGGCGATCGAGGCGATGCTCTCCAGGATCACGGAGAGCTGGGGAGCAAGGTGGTCGAGCTCGGCATCGTCGAGCTCGATCCGGGCGAGATCGGCCAGATGGCGCACCTCGTCGCGGGAAATCTCAGGCATGCGCCAATCCTAGGGTGCGGCGCAGGGTGGGCTAGCCGCGGACCATCCCGTCGTCGATCATCTGCTGGAAGTGCTCGACGACCGATTCCGCACCCGGGCGGAAGTTGATCCCGAGCTCGCGAACCGTCCGTGAGTTGTCGAAGCGCAGCGGGTAGCCGACGTTCAGCTCGACGTACTTGCGGGTCAGCCCGGCCACCGGCGCCCCGAGCTTGATCAGCAGCTTCGGGGCCTCGAACAGCGGGAACGACGGGCGGTACCCGAACTTCTCACGCAGCGCATGCCCGATCTGGAGCATGCTCATCGACTCCGCGTTGGTGATGTAACGCCCGTGCGCCTCGGGGGTGTAGCCGGCAGCGATGTGTGCCCGGGCGACGTCGCGGACGTCGACCACGCCGAGCTCCATCGCCGGGGCTCCGCCGGCGAGGCTGAAGTCGGTGAAGTGGTTCATCGTCGCCATCGACCCGGACTTGCTCACCGTGGTCAGCGCCGGGCCGAGCACCAATCCCGGGTGGATGGTGACCAGGTCCCACCGGTCCTGGTCAGCCTGGATGTCCCAGGCTTCCCGCTCGGCCACCGTCTTGGAGTAGGAGTACTCCTGGTGGGTCGGGGTGCTGGTCGTGTTCCAGTCGTCCTCGGTGAAAGCGTCCTTGCCGACCATCTCGATGGTGTCGCCGTAGATGGCGACCACGCTGCTGGTGAGCACCACCCGCTTGACCGAGCCGACCTCGTTCACGCTGGCCAGCACGTTGCGGGTCCCTTCGAGCGCCGGCGCGATCAGCTGCTTCTGCGGGTTCTTCACCTTGCCGAGCAGGAACGGCGAGGCGGTGTGGATGACGAGCTCGCACCCCGCCATCGCGTCAGTGAAGCTGCCGGGTTCGAGCAGCTCGGCGCGGTGCAGCGTGAGGCGGCCCGCGTGCTCCTCGGCCAGCGCGTGCAGGTGCTCGAGGCCGCTCTTCTTCTTCGGGTCGCGCACGGTCGCCCGCACCGTCTTCCCGTCTTCCAGGAGGTAGCGCACCACCCAGCTCGCGACGTACCCGCTGCCGCCCGTGACCAGGACCGGCGCCGTGGGATCGATGTTCGTCACTTCGACAGGCTCAGTACGTCGCATGGGGAGAGATTAGGGGTGCCGCCAGTGCCGCGCGCGGGAACGTGACCGTCATTACGCTGACGCCATGGAACCAACGTACATCGCCGACGAACGCACCCAGCTCGACGGTTTCCTCGACGCCGTGCGCGAGGAGATCGTCGCCGGACTCGACGGTCTGACCGAAGAACAGGCGCGCCGGCGCCTGGTGCCGTCCCTGACCACGCCGATGGGCTTGGTCAAGCACGCCACCTTCGTCGAACAGGTCTGGTTCCACGTCGCGCTCGCCGGGCGTACCCGAGCCGACCTGGGCCTGCCCGACGACATCGACAGCAGCTTCGGGTTCACCGACGACGACACCGTCGCGGGCGTGATCGCGCGCTATCGCGAGGTCTGCGCCGAGGCTCGCGAGATCGCGGCGGACCACACCCTGGACGACCTCGCGATGCACAACCGCAGGAGTCCGCTGAACCTGCGCTGGATCTACGTGCACATGGTCCGGGAGCTTTCCGGGCACGCCGGTCACGCGGACATCCTGCGGGAGCAGATCCTGGACCAGGACGGCCTCTGAGCCCCGGCAGGCCGATCGGATGTAATTCCAAGGACCAAGGTCCCAATTAGTCCACATTCACCCTATATAGTCCTTTTGTGAATCATGGTTGATGGATGGCCATCAACATCCTGAGCGCGCGCCCGCCGGGGCCTGCCTCCCCACGCGAAGTCCCGGACCCGTCCGGCAAGCCAACCGTGCCCGGCGAGATCGCGGGTTGGGCGGATCTGCTGGGCCCGCCCAGCGCCGAGGAACGCCGCTCCCGCGTGATGGCGCATGTGGGCGGCCTGGCCGCATTGACCGCTCTCCTCGGCTACGTCACCTGGCGCGTCGCGTTCACCCTGCCGTCCTCGGGTCCGAACTTGGCCGCTGCCATCGTCCTGGTCGCGTTCGAGGCGATCCCGCTGATCGGCATGGTCTTCCGGCTGGGCGCGCTGTGGAACATCGACTCCTCGGCGCCGGCACCGGTGACCCAGGCACCGGACGGCATGCGCGTGGCCGTCCTGATCCCGACGTACGACGAGCCGGCTGAGGTGATCGCCCCGACCATCGCCGCCGCCGCCGCGCTGGAGCCTGCGCACGAGACCTGGGTGCTCGACGACGGCGACCGACCGTGGGTGGCCGAGCTCTGCCGCGCGTACGGCGTGCGCTACGTGTGCCGCCCTGTCCACGACCACGCCAAGGCAGGCAACCTCAACCACGCGCTGGCCCTGATCGCCGACGAAGCCGCGGCCGGTGCCGAGGACGTCGATCTGCTGGCCGTGCTGGACTGCGACCACGTCCCGTTGGAGGGCTTCCTCACCTCGACCCTCGGCTGGTTCGCCGATCCCCGGATCGGCCTGGTGCAGGGTCCGCAGAGCTTCTACAACGCCGGAGCCTTCGACGACGACGGCATCAACGGCGAGCAGGGCGTGTTCTTCAACGTGCTCATGGCCGCGCGCAACCATCCCGAGGCCGGACCGTTCTGGTGCGGTTCGACCGCCGTGGTCCGCACCGCCGCACTCAGGGAGATCGGCGGGGTCGCGACCGACACGGTCGTCGCGGACATGCACACCACGGTCGCACTGATCAAGGCCGGCTGGCGTACGGCGTACCACCACCAGACGCTCGCCGTCGGCCTGGCGCCGAGCACCGCCGAGCAGTACCTGCTCCAACGCCGACGCTGGGGCCTCGGAGCGATGCAGGTCCTCGCCAAGGAGGGGCTGTGGGGGGCCAAGCGCTGGATGTCCTGGCGCAACTACTACGAGTACCTGTCCGGATCGCTGTGGTGGCTCGAGGGTGCTGCCACCGTCCTGGTCCTGATGGTCCCGGTGGCGCTGCTGCTGACCGGTGCGCAGACCTCGACCGCACCGCCGCTGACCTTCGCCGCGGTCTTCTCGGCGACGTTCGCAATCCGTCTGTGGGGGGCGAAGCGGTTCTACCGGCACCAGGTGAGCTGGACCACTGCGTTGGCACTGCGGATGGTGCGGATACCGGTCGGTCTGTCGTGCGCCTGGTGGTTGCTGACCCGTCGGACCGTGGAGTTCCAGGTCACGCCGAAGGCCGGGACCGCCGCACGAACCAAGAGCCGGATTCCGCGGGTGCTCGAGGTCCTGCTCATCGGCCTGGCCGCCGTCCTGGGCTACGCCGCCTTCGGGCTGGCGGGCCTGGTGCCGTGGCGGGCGACCCCCGGCGCGACCGTCGCCTCGGGCATCTGGTTGCTGATCGCCGCGACGGCCGTGACGTTGGGCATGCGTCGGATCCGTGCCGTCAAATACGCGTCCTCCCGTCGCAACGCGCCCCGGTTCACCGTCAACAGCACCGCGACGGTCAACGGGTTCGCCAGCGAGCTGGTCGACGTCTCGGTCGGCGGGATGCGGGCTCGCGTCCCGTTCTGGGTGCTGGCTGACCAGACCCATGTCCAGGTCGAGCTGCGCGGGGCCCGACCGCTCGAACTCCTGGTGGTTCGCGAAGAACGCGGTACTGCGCCCGACGAAGGACTGATCTCACTCCGGACTGTTCCGGGCGACTGGGCGGCGATGCGGACGTTGTCGCTCTGGCTGTTCCACACGCTCCCCGGCGCGGTCCCCGGCCTCCCGAGCGGAGTCCCCGCCGCCGCGTCGACCGTGCCGCCGTCGAGTCTGTCGGTCCGACAGGGCCGGGCTGCCTCCGCGCGGGTGCGCACGACCATGGCGGTACAGCATGCATGAGAGCGCGGGCTCGGGCACCGACGCGAGGACGAGTACGTCGCGGAACTACCTGATCGCCGTGGTCTGCGTGGTGATCGCCTCGGAAGCGCTGCCTGTCCCGCGACTCCTCCAGGACCTCGTCTACAGCCTCGTCGGCCTGTCGGTGGTCGTGGCCATCGTCGTCGGGATCCGTCGCTACCGGCCACGGGCTTCGACGGCCTGGTACCTGATGGCCGCCGGGCAGTCGCTGTGGGTGGTCGCCGACACGACGTTCAACTGGCAGCAGGATGTCGCGCACGTGACGGCGTACCCGACCATCTCCGACGTCTTCTACCTGCTCGGCTACGTCACCTTCGCTGCCAGTCTCGCCGTGCTGATCAGGGGCCGTTCGGGATTGCGTAGCGACCTGGGATCGACCCTGGACAGCGCGATCGTGACCGCGGGCCTGGGCCTGCTCTCGTGGGTCCTGCTCGCCCGGCCGACCATCGAGAGCTTCGACCACAACCCCCTCGCCGCAGGAGTGGCCGTGGCCTACCCGGCGATGGATGTCGTCCTCGTCGGCGCGCTGATCCGCCTGATCAGCTCTCCCGGCGGACGATCCCCGGCCTTCCGCTACCTGCTGGCAGCCCTCTCGCTCCTGATCGTGGCCGACACCGTGTCGGACTCCTTCAACCTGTTCGCGACCAACAAGGTCTCCGGCGTGGAGTTCCTCTGGCTGCTCTCGTACGCCGCGTGGGGCGCAGCCGTCCTGCACCCGTCCATGCGGCGGCTCTCGGACCCCGGAGCGATCCCCGACGTCAGGTTCCGTGGTTTCAGGCTCCTCGCCGTCGTGGTCGCCACGATGATCGCCCCGGGGATCCTCGCCGTCGAGCAGATCACCGGCACGCGCCTGGACATCTGGGCCGTGGTGGGCGGCTCGGTGCTGATCGCGCTCCTGGTGGTGATGCGGATGAGTCTGACCATCGAGCGCATCAGCGCCGTGCACCACTCGCTGGAGGTCCTGCAGGACGAGCTTGCCGTGCAGGCCACCCACGACCCGCTCACCGGGTTGGCCAACCGGGTCCGGACGATGCAGCTGATCGCCGGCGCCCTCGGCCGCTCGAACCGCAAGCGCGAGACGGTCGGCCTTCTCTTCATCGATCTCGACGGCTTCAAGGAAGTCAACGACAACCACGGCCACCGCGCCGGGGACGAGGTCCTTCGCGTCGTGGCCGAGCGGATGGACCAGCAGATCCGTGAAGGCGACTTCATCGGGAGGCTCGGCGGCGACGAGTTCCTCGTCGGGATCGAGGACGCGTCCGATCCCGATGACGCCGTCCAGTTGGCGACGCGGTTGATCGCAGCTGTCTCCGAACCGATCGGAGTCGACGACGGGGTGACGGTCAAGGTCGGGGCGAGCATCGGCATCGCGCTCGGACGAGGAGGCCTGACCGACGTCGAGACGCTCCTGCACGAAGCTGATCTGGCCACCTACCAGGCCAAGAGAGCCGGACGCGGGCGCGTAGAGCTGTTCAGCAGCACGGCGCGCGCCGCCCTGCGGCAGCACCACGACATCGAACGGGCGCTCGCCGACGCGATCACCCGCGACGAGCTCCTGCTGCACTTCCAGCCGATCTACAACCTGTCCACCGGCGTGATCGACAGCTACGAGGCCCTGGTCCGCTGGGACCGGCCGGGTGTCGGCATGGTCCAGCCCGACGAGTTCCTCCCGGTGGCCGAGAGTTCCGACCTGATCTACGACCTGGACGTCTGGGTGATGCGTGCGGCACTGGTGCAGCTGTCCCGGTGGAACCGTGAACGAGGCGACACCAAGCTCCAGATCGCCGTGAACGTCTCCGCCCGGCACGTGAGCCAGCAGCGGATCCGCGACGACGTCGAGCGTGCCCTGAGGACCGCGGAGATCGATCCCGGTCAGCTGGTGGTGGAGGTCACCGAGACCGCGCTGATGGACGGCAGTGCTGCCGCCGACAACCTGGAGGCGCTGCGCGCCGCCGGAGTTGTGATCAGCCTCGACGACTTCGGGACCGGCTACCAGTCCAGTGCCCAGCTCTCGCGTCTGCCGATCGACGTGCTCAAGATCGACCGCCAGTTCGTCGTGACGGATTCCGACTCCGCGCGCAGCCTGCTCGAGCTGATGATCAAGGCTGCTCACGCGTTCGGGATGCGCGTGGTCGCGGAAGGCATCGAGACGACCCAGCAGCTCGAGCTCGTCGTGGAACTGGGCTGCGAGTACGCGCAGGGGTTCCATCTCGGCAGGCCAGGGCCGGCAGGGGCTCAGAGTCCGGAAGGCCCACCCGCGAGCAGCGTCTTGAACCCGTCCTCGTCGAGGATCGGTACGCCGAGCTCCGCAGCCTTGTCCGCCTTGGACCCGGCGCTCTCGCCCACGACGACGTAGTCGGTCTTCTTCGACACCCCCGAGGACGCCTTGCCGCCACGCGACAGGATCGCCTCCTTGGCACTGTCGCGGCTGAAGTCGACCAGCGACCCGGTCACCACGATGCTCAGGCCGGCGAGCGTCTGCTCCCCCAGCTCGGCCTGCTCGTCGGCCATCCGTACGCCGGCAGCCGCCCACGCGGTCAGGATCTCGCGGTGCCAGACCGAGTCATCCATCGCTTGTCCTGAGCCTGCCGAAGGGTCGAGCCAGGTCCGGACCGACTCGGCGATGGTCGCGCCGACACCCTCGGCGGCAGCCAGCTCACCGAGCCCGGCGGCGTCGATCGCATCCATCGACCCGAACGTCTCGGCCAGCGCTCGGGCCGCGGACGGACCGACGTGCCGGATCGAGAGCGCCACGAGCACCCGCCACAACGGCTGCGCCTTCGCCTTCTCCAGGTTGTCGAGCAGCTTCTGCCCGTTGGCGGAGAGCTGGAAGTCGCCGTCCTCGTCCTTCTTCGAAGCCCTGCGGAAGAGGTCGGCCTTGAGCAGACTGGCCCGGTCGAGCGCGAAGATCCCGCCCTCGTTGGTGATCGCTCCGGACTCGAGCAGGGCGACTGCCGCCTCGTAGCCGAGGCCCTCGATGTCGAAGGCACCCCGACCGGCCACGTGGAAGACCCGCTCGGTGACCTGCGCCGGACATGCCCGGTGGTTCGGGCAGCGGCGGTCCTTGTCACCCTCCTTCTGCTCGACCAGGGGGGTCCCGCACGAGGGACACTCGGTCGGCATCACCCACTCGGGCAGGCCCTTCGGGCGCAGCGCGAGCACCGGGCCGAGGATCTCGGGGATCACGTCGCCTGCCTTGCGCAGGATGACGGTGTCGCCGGGCCGCACGTCCTTGCGCTTGACCTCGTAGGCGTTGTGCAGGGTCGCGTTGACCACGGTCGAGCCGGCGACCTTGACGGGTTCCATCACGCCGTACGGGGTGACCCGGCCGGTGCGTCCGGTGTTCACCTCGATCGAGACGAGCAGCGTGTTGACCTCCTCCGGCGGGTACTTGAACGCGATCGCCCACCGCGGCGCCCTCGAGGTCGAGCCCAGCCTGCGCTGCAGGGCGACGTCGTCGACCTTCACCACGACGCCGTCGATCTCGTACGGCACGATCGTGTGCCGGTGTTCGCCGGCGTTCGCGATGAACGCCTCGACGTCGGTCAGCGTGGGCACGACCCGGACCGCACCGGAGACCGGCAGGCCCCAGGCGGCGAGGGCTTCGTAGGCGTGGGACTGCGCCTTCGGCTCGAAGCCCTCGCGGGCACCGATGCCGTGGCACACCATGTCGAGGTCGCGACTCGCCGTGACCCGCGGGTCCTTCTGCCGCAACGACCCCGCGGCCGAGTTGCGCGGGTTCGCGAACAACGGCTTGCCGGCATCGGCCAGGCTCGCGTTGAGCCGGTCGAAGGCATCGATCGGGAGGAAGACCTCACCGCGGACCTCGATGAGTGCCGGAACCGGGAACGGCTTCGAGCCGGTCAGGGTGTGCGGGATCGAGGCGATCGTCTTGACGTTGGGCGTCACGTCCTCACCCGTGCGGCCGTCGCCGCGGGTCAGCGCCCGGACGAGACGGCCGTCCTCGTAGAGGAGGTTGATCGCCAGTCCGTCGACCTTCAGCTCGCAGAGGTACGCCGGGGACTCGACGCCCTCGCGGACCAGGCGCGCCTGCCAGGCTTGCAGCTCCTCGATCGAGAACGCGTTGTCCAGGCTCTCCATCCGCTGCAGGTGATCCACCGCGGTGAACTCGGTCGAGACAGCGCCCCCGACCTTCTGGGTCGGCGAGTCCGGCGTGCGCAGTGCCGGGAACGCCTCCTCGAGGGCCTCGAGCCGACGCAGCCGTACGTCGAAGTCGGCGTCCGAGAGCGTCGGGTCGTCCAGGACGTAGTACCGGAACCTCGCGTCCTCGATCTGCTCGGCGATCTCCACGTGCTCGGCCCGGGCCGACGCCTCGTCGGCGGGTGTCTTGTCAGGTGCACTCACGGGTCGAGGCTATCGAGTAGCACGGACATCACGGACTCCCGTCCGGGTCCGGGTTGGCTCCGAATCCCCGGTGTCGCCACCGCCGCGACCACCCGCACGAGAGGATGGCCGCATGGTCGACAACCCGGAATCGAATCTGGAGATGGGCCCGCTGCCCGCGGACCTGCACGGCCTCGTGGTCATGCTGCACGGGGGCGCCGATGTGAGCCGTCGCCGGGTCGACAACCGCAACCTGGCGCTGCGCCGTACCCGGACCATGGCGGGCTACATCGCGCCCGGCCTCGGCCGTGCAGGGATCGGCGTCGGCGTCCTCAAGTTCACCCTCAAGGGCTGGAACGCGGGTGATGGTCCGGTACCCGGCCCGGTGGCGGACGCGCGACGTGCGCTGACCCAGGTCGCCGAGGCGTTCCCCGACCTGCCGATCGTCCTGGTCGGTCACTCCATGGGTGCCCGGGCGGCGTCCAGGGTCACCGACCAGCCCGGGGTCGTCGGCATGGTCGGGCTCGCGCCGTGGCTGCCTGACGACGACCCGGTCACTGCGCTGGCCGGCAAGCACCTGGTCGTCGCGCACGGCAGCAAGGACCGGATCACGAGTCCGAGGGCCAGCCGGCGGTATGTCGAGCGGGCGACGCCGGAGGCAGCCTCCGCACGCTTCGTCGACGTACCCGGGCGCGGGCACTACATGCTCGCCGGCGCGGCCGACTGGAACAGGATCGCCCTCACCGAGGCCCGCGGCGTCCTGGACCGGATCGCCCCCGCACGCTGACCCGGGCGTGGGCGGGATCACGTCCCCGGAACGAAACCGACCTCGTGGGCGGTGCGTTCCATAGGGGACAGCACCCCGAGCCGGAAGACCCCATGCCAGCCTCACCGCCCGACCACGGCCACCGCCCGACCATCACCCTGACCCAGATCGCCGCCAGCGCCCTGGCGGCTGCGTCGGCTGCGTTCGCCTCCTCCTACCTCGGCGTAGCCGGCACGATCGCAGGCGCTGCCGTGGCCAGCGTGATCGCGACCATCGCGAGCTCCATGTACAGCGCCTCCCTGCAGCGCAGCCGGGACGCGATGCTGAGGACGGCGACGCGCTGGGGCCCGGCCGCGGCCGTCGCTCCCCCGCCGGTACCGGCCGAGCACCCGCGGCCGCGCTGGCACACGATCGCCCTGTCGGCGGCGGCGGTCCTCGCGCTCAGCCTCGGGTCGGTGACCGGACTCGAAGGGATCCTCGGCAAGCCGCTCTCGACCCTGCTCGGCACTTCCAGCGCCAGCGGAACCACCCTCGGCGCCGTCACCGGCACGCACCACGCCCAGCAGGTCCGTACGCCGGTCGTGCACGCGCCGACGATCCTGCCTTCACCGACGGCGACTTCCACCACCCCGGCACCGACGCCGTCAGCCACCCCGTCCAGCGAACCCACGTCCGGCCCCACGTCGGGTCCGACGTCCGGGCCTACCGGCAGCCCGACCCCAGCGCCCACCCCGAGCGCGACGAGCACACCGACGAGCCCCTGATCCCCAGGAGCACAGCGGCCCCCCGGTGGTGATCACCGGGGGGCCGCCGTACGTGGGTGCGGGTTACTCGGTCCCGTCGCCGTACTCGTGACCCCTCGAGGTGGCCGGCTGGAAGTCAGCCGTCCCCGCGAAGGTCGCGTCGTAGGTCCCGTGCACGTCGAGCAGCTGGTCACCCGGGGCCAGCCCGAGGTCGATGCTGATCACGGTGTCGGAGCACTCCGCGATGCCGCTCGCGTCGGTGACGGCGTCACAGAGGTGCTTCGAGGGACGTGCCGGACCCGCAGTGCTGTCGAACCGGATCGTCTGGCCCGCGAGCGGGTTCCCGAAGCGGTCGGTCAGCAGGGCACGGATGTACCCGTTCTTCGGCGGCAGCGGGTCGGCCGGGTTGTTGACGTCGGCTGCGAACAGGTTCACCGGAGCGGCCGTGACGATCTCGCTGAACGCCGGCGAGGTGCTGCCGGCGGTCGAGGTGTCACCGTCGTAGACCGCAACGACGTTGTGAGTGCCTGCGTGCAGGCCGGCCACCGACACCGAGGCCGTCTGGTTCGCACCGGCGTTGGCGAGCGTCGCGGTGCCGAGCACCGTGCTGCCCTCCTTGAAGGTGACCGATCCGGTCGGGGTGCCACCGACGGAGGAGACCGTGGCGGTGAACGTCACCGGGTCGCCGTAGACCGCCGGGTTGACCGACGAGGCGATGCCCGACACCGACGGGGCACGGCTGACCGTCTCCGACGTGGCTGCGGTCGCACCGGTGAAGTTGTAGTTCCCGACGTACACGGCCTGCAGGGCGTGCGCCCCCGAGCTCAGGTCGCTGGTCACGAACGTGGCCACCGAGGTGCCAGCCGTCGAGGACGGCGCCAGGCTGGTCGCCCCGAGGAGTTCACTGCCTTCCCAGATCTGGACGACACCGGTCGGCTTCCCCGTGGCCGGGGCCACCGCGGACACCGTGGACGTCACCGTGACCGCTCCGCCGTACGCCGACGGGTTCGGGCCGGCCGTGACCGTCATCGACGTCGAGCCCTGGGTGATGGTCTGGCCCGTGCCCTCGTCGAGGACCCCGGTGCTCGCCACGAAGTTGCCGTCGCCGCTGTACGCCGCGGAGACCGTGTACTTGCCGGGCGTGAGCGAGGCGAAGCTGGTGCTCGTCGCCACGCCGTTCACGATCGTGGCCCCGCCACCGAGCGGCACACCGTTGACGGTGAACTGCACCGTGCCGCTCGGGTTGCCGGCGCCGGGGGCGACCGGCGACACCGTCGCGGTGAACTGGACTGCCTGGCCGTTCTGGGCCGGGTTCGCCGAGGAGGCGACCACCGTCGAGGTCAGCGCGCGGGTGACCTTCTGGACCACCGATCCGTTGCTGGGGTTGAAGTTGCCGTCGCCGCTGTAGGTCGCGGTGATGGCGTGCTGCGCCACGGTCAGGTTGGACACCGTGATCGACGCCTGCTCCCCGGTCGACGAGTTGACCGGCTGGGTGCCGATCACGGTCGCGCCGTCGGTGAACACGATCGTGCCCGACGGAGAACCGGCACCGGGAGCAACCACGGAGACGCTCGCGGTGAAGGTCACCGGCTGGCCGAAGACCGAGTTCGGGGCGTTGCTGACCAGGGACGTGGTCGTCGACGCCTTGTTCACCGTCTGGGTGAGCGGGGCCGAGGTGCTGGTGATGAAGTTCTCGTCACCCGACAGGTACTTGGCGGTGATCGTGTGGTCGCCCACCGACAGACCGGTCAGCGTCGCGTCGGCCTGGCCGCCGGAGAGGACGGCGAACGCCCCGGCCGGGTTCCCGTCGACGATGAACTGCACGGCGCCGATCGGATTGCCCGTCGCGGGCGACACCGGAGTGACCTCGGCGTGGACCTGGACCGACTGCCCGAAGACCGACGGGTTCGGCGAGGACGTCACCGTGGTCGTCGTGTGCGCGGCGATCACGGCCTGGGTCAGGCTGTTGTTGGACCCGCCGAAGTTGGTGTCACCGGCGTAGTTGGCCGTCACGTTGTGCGAGCCGGCGTCCAGGTGGGCGACCGGCGAGCTTGCCTGGCCGCCGACCAGCGGCACCGGAGCACCGAGGTTGACGCCGTCGACCGCGAACTGGACGGTTCCGCCCGGCGTACCGACCCCGGGACCGACGGCGGTGACGTTCGCGGTGAACGTCAGCGGCTCACCCGCGACCGCGCCGGCGTCGGAGGTCGTCATGCTCAGGTTGGAGTCGGCCTTGTTGACACCGTGCGTGATCGTCGCCGACGAGCTCGAGGAGAAGTCCCCGTCGCCGTTGTAGACGGCCACGACGTTGTGGTTGCCCGTCGACAGGTTGCTCACGCTCAGCGTCGCGGTGTTTCCGCTCAGCGGGACGGCGGTGCCGAACGGCTGGCCGTCGATGTTGAACTGCACCGCACCGGTCGGCGAACCCGCACCGGCACCGGTCACACCGACCGTGGCCGTGAACACGACCGCCTGTCCGCTGACCGTCGGGGAGGGGGCGTCGGTCAGCCCGGTGGTGGTCGCTGCCTTGTTGACCTGCTGGTTCTTCGCGGCTGAGGTGCTGCCGAGGAAGTTCGGGTCACCGCTGTACACCGCTGTGATCGCGTGCGCACCGGTGCTCAGGGTGGACGTCGCGCCGCTGGAGGCGGCGCCCGCGACCAGCGTGACCGCGGAACCGAAGTTGGTGCCGTCCACCTTGAACTGGACGGTCCCGGTCGGAGTGCCGGTGCCGTTGGTGGCGGCCACGGTGGCGGAGAAGCTGGTCGCCTGGCCGTGGACGACATCCGCGGGCTGGGCGAGGGTCGTTGCCGTCGAGTTCTGGGTCACGTCGATCGATCGGACCGACGAGCTCGCGGTGTAGAACGCGGTCGCGGCGAACGATGCCGTGATCGTGGCGCCCGGGCGCGGCGGTCCGGTGATCGGCAGGGTGACGGTGGCGACGCCGGTGGCGTCGGTGGTGCCGACGACCGTCGTACCGCCGGACAGCGTGAAGGAGACCGAGCGCCCCGGAAGCACCTGGGTGCCGAGGTTCGGGTCGACCAGCGTCGCCGACACGACCAGGCTGGTGTTCTGGGGCACTGAGCCCGGTGTGCTGGTCGACAGCGCGATGTTGGTGACGTTCTGGATCGTGATCGCGTTGTTGATCGTGGTCGAGCTGTTCGAGCAGAAGATCGTGCCCGAGCGCTTCTGCTCGACGGCCCGCGCGGTGTAGGCGCCGTTCGGCAGCGTGTGGGTGTCGATCACGCTGCTAGACACGGCACTGGTCGACTGGATGTTCTGGCTGAACACCGTGACGTTCGCCGAATTGATCAGCGAGAGCGTCACGTTCGGCTTCGTGCCGTTGACGCACAGCGAGCCGTCGCTGACACCCGAGTCCTGCAAGGTGATGTTGCCAGCCACCACCGCTCCGTTGGCGGGAGCGGTGAGGGCGGCCTGGGCACTTCCTGTCACTACGAGGGTGAGTCCGAGAGCCACACCCAGCGCGGCTACTGCCGCCGTCAATCTACGCACGATGGGCCTTTCCTTCTCCAGGGCATCCCTGGCATCGCGCCCCCGGAGGGGCAACTGAGGGGAGGATGGAGGATTACTTGATGAGGGTCCCCTGCTGGGAGGAGCCGACGTAGTCGGCGTTCCCGGCGAAGGTGGCCGTGTAGCCGTTGAAGAGGGTCAGGCTGAGCAGCTGCGAGAACGCGTTGCAGGTGGCGACGCCGTAGCCGTCCGTGGTCGTCGTGCAGACCGTGGCCGTCCCGATCGTGAAGACCACCGGGACACCGGCCACCGGGCCGCTGGCCGAGGTGACGGTCGCCCGGAGTTGGCCAAGCGGGATGCCGAGGCCCGGCAACAGCTTGATCAGCGCGGCGTCTGCGGACACCGTGGTCGCCCGTCTGGCCACGGTGAGCGTGGTGCCCGCCGACGTGCTGCCACCGAAGACCGCCGAGCCCGAGTACGTCGCCGTGACCAGGTGGGTCCCGCCGCCGAGGCTGCTGGTGGTGAAGCTCGCGGTGCCGTTGGTGCCCGAGGAGCCGACGGAGACCGTGGCGAGCGTCGTGCTGCCGTCCTTGAAGGTCACCGTTCCGGTCGGTGCACCCTGGGCCGTGCTGGCCGGGGTCACCGTGGCCGTGAACTGCGCCGCCTGTCCGAAGGTCGTCGTACCCGGTGCGACCGTGACCGTCGTCCCGGTGCCGATCTTGCCGACGCTCTGGGTCAGCGTCTGGACCCCGGAGACGAAGTGCGCGTCACCCGAGTACACCGCCGTCACCGTGTGGGTGCCCGGCGCCAGGGTCGAGGTCGGAGCGCTGTCGGCCTTGCCACCCGCGAGGGCAACCGCGGCGCCAAGGGCGTGACCGTCGACCCGGAACTGCACGAACCCGCTCGGGTCACCCGTACCCGCCTGCGCAGAGGAGATCACCGCATGGAAGGTGACCGCCTGGCCGTAGGTGCTCGACGCGTTCGAGGACGTCAGGGCGACGTTCACGTCGGCATCGGCGACGGTCTGGGTGAGCTGGTCACCGGTGTTGCCGTACCCCGGGTTTCCGACGAACGCCGCGCTGACCGTGTGGTCGCCGGGCTCCGGCGAGGCCAGGGTCGGGCTCTGCGCGACGCCGGTCGGACCGACGTCGATCGGGCTGCCGACGTTGGTGCCGTCGACTGCGAACTGGACCGAACCCGAGGGCACCGACCCGTCGTCCGCGGTGACCTTCGTGCTGAAGGTGATCAGCTGGCCGTAGGTCGACGGGTTCTGCGACGAGGTCACGGTCGCGTGGGTCGCGACCACCGCCGCGCCAGCGATGACCGTCTGGCTGATCGGCGCAGCGTCGCTCGCGCGGTAGGCGACATCACCCGAGTAGCTCGCCGTGATCGAGTGCGATCCGGGAGCCAGGTCGGTGACCGTGGTGGTGGCCTGCCCGCCGCTGAGCGAACCGGCACCGATGACCTCGCCGTCCGAGGAGAAGATCACGGTTCCGGTCGGCGAACCCCCACCCGGTGCGATCGCCGAGACGTTCGCCTTGATGGTGACCGGCTGGCTCTCCGAGGACGGCGACGGGGTTGCCGTCAGCACCGTCTTGGTCGCCGCCACCGAGACCGTCTCGGCCTGCGTGTCGGCACCGGTCTTGAAGTTGTTGTCACCGTTGTACGCGACCGACACCGTGTGGTTGCCGGCGAGCAGCGAGGTCACCGGGTCGAAGCTGGCCGACCCACCGGTCAGCGCGACCGGCGAGCCGGAATCGGCACCGTCGATCCTGAGCTGGACCGTGCCGCTCGGTGTGCCCGAACCAGGGGCTGCCGCACCCACGTTGACGGTGAAGTTGACCGACTGGCCCGACACCGGCGTCGTGTTCGACGAGCTGAGCACGACGGTGGCGTCGTCCTTGGCCACGCTGAGGTTGCCCGGCGCGGACGAGCCGCCGTTGTACTCATCGTCACCGGAGTAGGTGGCGACGATCGAATGCGCACCGACCGGGATCGACGAGGTGACGACCGAGGCGTTGCCCGAGGAGTCCACCGGCGAGGTACCGAAGACGTTGCCGCCTTCGGTGAAGGTCACGGTTCCGGGCAGCTGGCCCGAACCCGAGGTCGTGCCCACGTGCGAGGACAGGGTCACGGCCTGGCCGGCGACGCTGCTCGACGGCGTGATCGATTCACTGACCGTGATCGGCAGGAACGGGACGTGCACCTTGATGGTGATGACCGACGACGGGCTCGAACCGAAGTTCGCGTCACCGTTGTAGATGGCCTGCACCGTGTGGGTGCCCAGTCCCAGCGTGGAGATCGCAGGGCTGGTCGCCGAGCCGGACGCGTTCAGCGGGACCGGCGCGCCGAAGGCGTTGCCGTCCACCAGGAACTGCACCCCGCCGCCGGGGTTGCTGCCGATGGTCGGTGTCACGCTGGCCGTGAAGGTCACCGGGTCGTTGATGGTGACCGAGGACTGCGAGGCCACCACCGAGGTGGTCGTCGGGTTGACGAGGACCGAGAACGCAGACGACGTGCTGGCTGCTGCGAGGCCGGGCGAGCCGGCGTACGAGGCCGAGACCGTGGTGGTGCGCACGGGACCGTTCATCGGCAGGGTCGCCGTGGCGACGCCGGCCGCGTTGGTGGTCGCACTGACCGTGGCGCCACCTCCGAGGGTGAAGGTGACGACCTTGCCGCCGGCACCGTTCGGGTCGGCCAGGTCGGTCAACGTCGCACTGACGGTGGAAGAACCTGCGACCGGCGCGCTGGTCGCACCGGTGTAGCCGATGGAGCTGCAGTCGGTCGGCGTGACGACGACGGTGCTGGCACCGACCGCGGTCGTGGCTGCGCTGGTGACCTCGATGCCCCAGTTGGCACGTGAACCGACCTTGAGCAGACCGTCACTGGCACCCGGCGTCGCGATCGTGACGCTGTAGGCCCCGTTGGTACCAGTCGTGGTCGACGCGCTGATGCCGGCCTGGCCCGGGTCGATCTGGCTCTCGTCCAGGTGCACGGTCACCGGGACGCCGCTGGCACCCGTGTTCAGGTTGCCCGCCACGGTGACGTTGCCGCCGGCACACGTGAGCGACGGTGTCGTCGTCGCGCTGAACTGCGGACCGGCCGGAGTCGCGGCCGAGGAGAGCGAGCGGTTCAGGGTCAGCTGGGCGCCGCTGAGCGGCAGCACCAGGATCTCCTTGGCGTCGTTCTTGTACGTCGGCGACCACCACGAGACGTCCGAGGTCTGACCGTCGGCGCTGACCGAGCTGACCTTGTCGGTGGTGAGGTTGCTGGTGATTCCGGGGCTGATCACCTCGGTGGTGACGTTGGCCGGAGCGACGAACGGCAGCGTGCCGTTGAACGGCGAGGAACCGCTGCCACCGAGCGACCCCGCGTTGTAGCTGAAGCCGCCGGTGTAGGCGATGTTCATGTTGTTCTGCCACAGGTCACCCGGGCTCACCGGGAAGTCGTGGACCTTCCAGCTCGGCGTCGGGGTGAGCTGGAGGTCGATGACCGCCGTGATGGGGGTCGAGATGAAGCCGACCGCGGCCGTCCCGCTCAGGTTCTGGTGCTGGTTCTCCTGCAGCAGGGCCAGGTCGGAGACGCGCACGTAGCGCGTGCCGGAGACCGTGCCCGAGAAGTTGCTGAGGTTCGCCGTGCCGACGCTGGTGTTCGTCGAGCCCGAACCGCCGGTGATGGTGCCCGCGATGTTCAGCTTGTACGCGTCGTAGCCGTTGAACGTCTCGCGGTCAGCAACGGTGTAGGTGACGTTCTCGTTGATCGTCACGTCCGTCGGGGTGCTCGCGTCGTAGTACCGGAACGAGGTGGCATAGGTCCAGGACCAGCCGTTGTTCCAAGCCGCGACGTCGTGGCCGGGGGCCTGGACGGCTTGCGCAGGAGCGATGCCTGCAGTCACCAGTAGCGCGGTGCAGAGCGCGATGACGGTCGTGATGACCGCCAGACCGCGCGAGCGCCGGGCGTGGCGCTTGCTCTGAGTACTGACTGACGAGACGCGTGCACGCATGACAGGGCCCCTTGCATCACGGTGAGAGGTGCTGTGGGAGGTCAGCACCGGAACGTGTTCTAGCAGCCACAGCGAGCGGTACACAACGGAAATCTGTTAAGTACCTGATATGTCCGGTTTCGTATGTGGACCAGTTACTGGACCTGTTGGACCCGTATGAAGAAGACCGGCCGAAAGGCTTGAAAAATATTCGGTTTTGCGGGAATGCACTTCCGACCTACCCTGTTGATGAAACGGAACGGTTCCGTTTCATCCAGTCGAGATCAGGAGGCGAACCCGATGATGACCGTCCGAACGTCGGTTCGTCCCCGGGTCGAGGGCGAGCGCGAGGACGAGATCCTCGACAGTGCCGTCGAGCTCCTCATGGAGGTCGGCTACGACCGCTTCACCATGGACGCGGTGGCCAAGAAGGCCCGTGCGAGCAAGGCGACGCTCTACCGCCGGTGGGAGAGCAAGGCCAGCCTCGTCGTCGATGCGCTGGTCCGCGCCAAGTCCTCCGCGCACGTCGCCGATCACGACACCGGCAGCCTGCGAGGCGACCTGCTGTCCACGTTCTGCGGCCACGAGGGCGTCAACGAGCAGGCGACTGCGGTGCTCGGCTCGGTGATCACCGCGCTCTCGACCGACCCCGAGTTCTCCGACGAGTTCCGGGAGAAGTTCATCGCCCCCAAGATCGCTGTCACCCAGGCGATCTACCACCGCGCCCAGGCGCGCGGCGAGGTCGCCGAGGACATCGACCTCGAAGTGATCGGCCCTGCGCTGGCCGGGATCCTGCTGCACCGCACGTTCATCCTCGGCCTGCCCCCCGACGACGCCACCATCGAGCGCGTCGTCGACCACGTCATCCTCCCGGCCGTACAACACCGCCACTGACACCAACGAACGCAAGGAAGATTCCATGACTGACCTGATTGCCGCTGACGCTTCCCCCACCGGGGACGCCTCAGCTGACGAGACCGGGAGCAGCAAGCACCTCGGCTGGGCCCTGGTCCTGATCTGCGTCGCCCAGCTGATGGTGGTGCTCGACAGCACCATCGCCAACATCGCACTGCCGTTCATCAAGACCGACCTGAGCATCTCCCCGGCGAACCTGCAGTGGGTCGTGACCGGCTACGCGTTGGCGTTCGGTGGGCTGCTGCTGCTCGGTGGTCGTCTCGGCGACCTGTACGGCCGTCGCCGCGTCTTCATGATCGGTCTGACCGTCTTCGCCGTGGCCAGCGGCCTCGGTGGTCTTGCACAGAACGAAGCCATGCTGCTCACCTCGCGGGGCCTGCAAGGCCTCGGCGCCGCCATCGCTTCCCCGGCCGCACTCGCGCTGATCGCAACCACCTTCCCGGCCGGCCCGCGCCGCAACACCGCCTTCTCGGTGTACGCCGCGATGTCCGGTGTCGGCGCAGCGATCGGTCTGCTGCTCGGCGGTTGGCTGACCGGTCTGACGCCGCACCTGCTCGGACTCGACGTCCACGGCTGGCGGCTGACGTTCCTGATCAACGTCCCGATCGGCCTGATCGCAGCGTTCGCGGCCCCACGCCTGCTCAAGGAATCGGACACCCATCGCGGTGTGGCGCTCGACCTGCCCGGCGCGATCACCGGCACCCTCGGCCTGGTCTCGCTGGTCTACGGCATCAGCCACGCCGGCACCGTCAACGCTGCCGGCACGACCCAGTGGACCGCCCCGGAGACGCTCATCGCGATCGGCCTCGGCGTTGCCCTGCTGGTCAGCTTCATCACCATCGAACGTCGGGTCGAGCACCCGCTGCTCCCGCTGCGGATCCTCGCGAACCGGACCCGCGCCACGGCGTTCGTCGCGATGATGATCGTGCCGGCTGCGATGTTCGCGATGTTCTTCTTCCTCTCCCAGTTCATCCAGACCGTGATGGGCTACACGCCGCTGCAGGCCGGTCTGGCGTTCATGCCGTTCCCGTTCGCGATGGTCATCGGCGCCACCCTGAGCTCGAAGCTGATGAACCGGATCGACCCACGGTTCCTGGCCGGCACCGGCACGATCCTTGCCGGCATCGCGCTGCTCAACTTCCACCGGCTCTCGGTCGACGTGTCAGCGGGCAACCTGACCAGCAAGATCGCGGCCCAGGCGCACAACTTCGCGACCGGCGGAACCAACCCGGCGATCGTGCACATCGGCAGCGACATCAACTACTGGTCGAGCATCTTCCCGTTCATCGCGCTGATGGCGTTCGGCATGAGCCTGACGTTCATCCCGCTGACGCTCTCGGCACTGCACCACGTCGACGAGGCCGACTCCGGCATCGGGTCGGGCGTGCTGAACACGATGCAGCAGGTCGGAGGTGCACTCGGTCTGGCCACATTGGCGACCATCGCCGCGCACTTCATCTCCAACACGACGACCCACTTGAGCAAGGCTGTCGACACCGCGCCAGCGCTTGCGCACGCCAAGGCGTCGATCATCTATCAGGCCGCCTTCACCAGCGGAGGCACGCACGCCTTCCTGGTTGGGGCATTCATGATCTGGACGGCCTCACTGCTCCTGTGGGTCTTCCTCAACGTGAGCCACGAGGAGATGGCCACCGACGGTCCGGCCGAGGTCGTCGCAACGCACTAGCGTCAGTCTCCGCACAACCGAGCGGCGCTGTCCCGGAGTCGGGACAGCGTCGCTCGTGCGTACGGCGGGCTGGCGCCGGCCAAGCCACAGGTCGGCGTCAGCACCAGCTGGCCGCGCACGTCGTCGGGATCGAACCCGAGCATGTCCAGCAGCCGCAGCACGCGTTCGACGACCTGGACCTCGGTGGGCAGGCCAGAACCTACGGCGCTGTCATGCGCGGGAACCACGCCGAGGAAGACGCGATCACCCTCCTCGAGCGCAGCACCGAGCGCGTCGTAGCCCTCGGCCGCCAGCACGTCGAGGTCGACCGAGATCCCCTGCGCCCCCGCTCCGCGCAGCAGCCCGATCGGTACGTCGGCGGCACAGCAGTGCGCGACGCTGCGCGCGCCGGCGCCGGCGATCGCGGCGAAGACCCACTCGAGTGCCTCGGAGGCACCGGGCGGCTTGACCGAACGGTGCCGGCTGAATCCGGACGCGGTCGGCACTCCCCCCGACATCACCGCCGGCAGCACCGGCTCGTCGATCTGGACCAGGATCTCGGCTCCGGGTACGCGGCGACGCAGATCGGCGACATGGGCGACCAGGCCCTCGGCCAGTGCCTGCGCCAGTTCGCGGCGGGCTCCGGCGTCCGCCAGGATCCGGTCGCCACGGGGCCGCTCGACGGTGGCCGCCAGGGTCCAGGGCCCGGCGACCTGGACCTTGAGCTCGCCGACGTAGGACTGCGCCTGCTCCTCGAGGACGTCGAGGTCCTGGGCCAGCAGCGAGCGTGCCCGCCGGTGGTCCATGCCCGGAGCATCGGTCAGCCGCCAGCCGGCGGGTTGCAGGTCGAAGCCGAGCTCGGCCACCACTCCGAGCGTCCGTCCGGTCATTGCGGCGATCGCGCCGCGCGCAGGCAGTTCCGGCAGGTGCGGGAGGTCGGGCAGCTCCCCGAACACCATCCGCACTGCCTCTGCGAATTCCTCACCGGGCAGCGAGCCGATCCCGGACGCCACACTCGCTGTACTCACTGTGCGCTCACTCTCGGCACCCTAGGCGCAGCCGTCCGGACCAGACCAATCCGCGTACGGAGCTGCTGCGAATCCCCCACGACCGGCTCGGCCCGGCTCCCCGGCGGTGCAGCGTTGGCCGAGCCGGTTCTGAAATTCGCCGGTCCGACGGCAATCCGCGACCTCGAGGGCACCGAATACCGGGTGAGAGACCCGATACTTGACCCAGCAGACGATGAGGAAGGACACCTCGTGTCCCATCTCCAGCCCGTTCCGACCGGCGACGTGACGCCGGCGGAATCCGGTGGCGTCTCGCTGGCGTCGCTGTTGCGCCTCTCGGCGCGTGGCGATGAACAGGCCTTCGCCGAGCTGTACGACGCCACCTCAGCACGGGTCCACGGCCTCGTTCTCCGAGTCGTCCGCGACCCGGCCCAGTCGGAGGAGGTCACCCAGGAGGTGTACCTCCAGGCGTGGCGCACCGCAGCCCGGTACGACGAGGCCAGGGGGAGCGCCATGGCCTGGCTGATGACCCTGGCGCACCGCAGAGCCGTCGACCGGGTCCGTGCCGCCGAGGCGGTCAACCGACAGGACACCTCGTACCACCAGGGTGCCCATGTCGTCCCCCACGACTCGACAGCCGAAGCGGCCGAGCAGTCGATGGAGGCACGACGGGTCCGATCTGCCCTCGTCGAGCTGACCCCGGTCCAGCGCGAGGCGATCGAACTGGCCTACTTCGGGGGTTACACGCACACCGAGGTGGCCACCATGCTCGACCTACCGGTCGGCACAGCAAAGACCCGCATCCGGGACGGACTGATCCGGTTGCGCGACGCGATGGGAGTGGGCCAATGACCGCTCACGAGATCCATGCCCTGTCCGGGGCCTATGCAGTCGACGCCCTCGACGAGGTCGAACGGGCGAGGTTCGAGGCACACCTCGCGGAGTGTGCCGATTGCCGGGCCGAGGTCACCAGCCTTCAGGCCGCGACCACGCTGCTCTCCGGCCTGTCCGAGACGGCGCCGCCCCCGGAGCTGCGCAGCCGGGTACTGGCCGACATCAAGACCGTGCGCCCGCTGCCCCCGACCGTCGCCCGCATCACCGAGCGCCGCCCACGTCGCTGGACCAACCTGCTTGCGGCGGCAGCCGTGATCGGTGCCGTCGGCGGCGGCACCGCGATCTGGCAGGACACCCACCAGGGCACCAGTACGCGGGCACCGAGCGCGATCGACCGGGTGCTGGAGGCCGCCGACGTCCAGAAGGTCAGCCAGCCGCTGCCGCACGGCGCCTCGGCCACGGTGTTCCGCTCGAAGTCGCAGAGCGCTGCTGTCCTGGTCACCCACGACCTGCCCGGCCTGCCTGCCGGTCACGTCTACGAGCTGTGGTTCCGTGACCAGCACGGCACCATGGTTCCGGCCGGGCTGATGGCGGGCGGCGGCAACCGTACGGTGCTGTTCGAGGGCAACGCGAACAACGCCCGCGGCGTCGGCGTGACCGTCGAACCCGCCGGCGGCTCGAAGCAGCCCACCACGATCCCGGTCGCACTGCTGAATTTCGAGCAGACGACATGACCCGCCCGCACACCCGCCGCGTCGGCATCATCGGCAGCGGTGTCGCTGGCCTGACGGCGGCGCACGTGATCGCGAAGGGTGCCGAGGTCACGCTCTTCGAGGCCGACGACCGGCTCGGCGGCCATGCGGACACGCACACGGTGTCCACCTCCCAGGGACCCGTCGCGATCGACACCGGCTTCATCGTGCACAACGAGCGCACCTACCCCACCCTGCTGCGGATGTTCGCCGAGCTCGGGGTCGCGACCCAGCCCTCGGACATGTCGATGTCGGTCCGCGCCGACGAGGCGCACGGCGGACGCGGCCTCGAGTGGGCCGGTGCGCTCGGGCCTGCCGGGCTGTTCCCGAGCCGCCGCAACTACCTGCGGCCGGCGTACCTGCGGATGCTCACCGAGATCCCTCGCTTCCACCGCCGGGCGAAGCGACTGCTGGCCCAAGCCCACGGCGAGGACCAGACGCTGGCGGAGTTCCTGGTCGAGGGTCGCTTCAGCCCGTACTTCCGTCGGCACTTCATGACCCCGTTGGTCGCCTGTGTCTGGTCCTGCGACCCTGCCATCGCGCTGGAGTACCCGGCCCGCTACCTGTTCTCCTTCCTGGAGCACCACGGCATGCTCACGGTCTTCGGCTCACCGCAGTGGCGCACGGTCACCGGTGGCTCGCGCCAGTACGTCGACAAGGTGGCGGCCGGCCTGGTCGCACAGGGCGGCTCCGTCCTGCTCGACACCAAGGTCACCTCGGTCGTCGAGACCCCAGCCGGGGTCGAGGTCACGGACGGCAACGGGCACGTGCACCAGTTCGACGCCGTGGTGATCGCCACCCATCCGGACCAGGCGCTCGGAGTCCTCGCCGACCCGACGCCGCTGCAGCGCGAGCTCCTCGGCTCGATGCCCTACTCGGCGAACGTCGCTCACCTGCACACCGACGACTCGGTGATGCCTCGCAACCGCAAGGCCTGGGCGTCGTGGAACCAGTGGGACCGGCCGGGCCAGGACGGATCGCAAAACGGGGTCACCGTCACCTACGACATGACGAGGCTGATGTCCCTGCCGACTCCGGACGGGACCCGGTACTTCGTCACGCTCGGAGCGGGCGACCAGATCGATCCCACCAAGGTGATCGCCCGTCGCGACTACGCCCACCCGATCTACAACCCGGCGTCGGTCGCGGCGCAGCGGCGGTTGACCGAGATCGATTCCGACCGGCTCGTCTTCGCCGGCGCCTGGCACGGTTGGGGCTTCCACGAGGACGGCGCGCGCTCGGGGTTGGTGGCTGCCGAGCGGCTCGGCTTCGAGTGGCCCTCGGGGCACCTGCCCGAACCGGTGGCAACGCCACGGGTCTATCGCAGCACGATCACGCACACCCGCCGCACGCCGGTGGCGAACCGCTTCGTCACCCGGTCGCACACGTGGCTGGTCGATCTCGACGAGCTGCCCGATCACGGGGTGCTGCGAGGACTTCTGGGCCGCTTCGAGGCCCGTGACCATCTCGGTGACCCGACGCGAACGATCCGCGAGAACCTCGAGACGTTCCTCTCGGCCGAGGGCGTGGTCGTGACCGGCGGGCGGATCCTGATGGCGGCCAACGCCCGCGCGTTCGGCTACAACTTCAACCCGATCAGCGTTTTCTGGTGCCACGACTCGACCGGCGATCTTGCCGCCACGGTCGTCGAGGTGCACAACACCTACGGTGACCGGCACGCGTACCTCGTCCACGCCGACGACCATGGGCATGCCCTGGTCGGCAAGGAGATGTACGTCTCCCCGTTCCACGGCACCGACGGGCACTACGAGCTCACGATTCCGGTGCCGACGGACCGGCTGCACATCGGCGTGCGGCTGGTCACCGGTTCCGGAGCCACGTTCGACGCCACCCTGCGCGGCGACCTGGTGACCGCGACCACAGGTCTGGTTGTCCTCCGTGCGGCTGCGGCCGCAATCCGGGGTGCACTCCTGATCCGAATGCACGGTGTCCGGCTCTGGGCGCGCCGCCTGCCGATGCAGCCCCGCCCGCACCACCACCAGGAAGGTGTCCGATGACCATCAGCTTCGAAGCCGCACCGCTGTCGCTCGACCACTGGTCCGACATCTCCCCGATCCGTCGCGGACCGAAGGCCGGGATCTCGACCGCGATCGCGCGGCGGATCTTCCTCGAGGTCACCGACCGTCTCGGCATCACCGTCTCGACCGATGGCAGTCCCGCCGACCTGGTCCTGAACCGGCCCGACGAGTTCTTCGCCCGGCTCGGCAACGACGGCCTGATCGGCTTCGGCGAGGCCTACATGACCGGCGCGTGGGACGCCGAGGACCTCGGTGGCACCCTGACTGTGCTGTGCAACCAGATCGGCGACCTGGTCCCGATGTGGATGCAGCGCCTGCGCGCCGTCTACGTCTCCCGACCGCCACGTGCCCAGCGCAACAGCACGAAGAACACCCGGAAGAACATCGCGCACCACTACGACCTGTCCAACGACCTGTTCGCGCTGTTCCTGGATCCGACGATGAGCTATTCCTCGGCGATGTTCGACACCGACAGCGTGACCGACGCCGACCACACCACGATGGCGCCGCCGCTCCCGGGCTCGGACCTGCTCGAGGCCCAGGGTCGCAAGATCGAAAGCATCCTGGACGCGGCCGGCGTCACCCGCGGCACCCGGGTCCTGGAGATCGGCACCGGCTGGGGCGAGCTCGCGATCCGCGCGGCGCGCCGGGGTGCGACGGTCCGGTCGGTGACGCTGTCCAGCGAGCAGCAGTCACTGGCACGTGCCCGGTTCGCCGATGCCGTCGCAGCGGAGGGCTTTCGTGCGGACGTGGTCCAGGTCGACCTGCTCGACTACCGCGCCGTCGAGGGCAGCTACGACGCCGTCGTCTCCGTCGAGATGATCGAGGCGGTCGGCTACGAGTACCTGCCGAGCTACTTCGAGACCATCGACCGGGTCCTGGCGCCGGGCGGCAAGGTGGCCATCCAGGCGATCACGATGCCGCACGACCGGATGCTGGCCACCCGTCGTACCTGGACCTGGATCCACAAGTACATCTTCCCGGGCGGCTTCCTGCCGTCGACCGCGCTCCTCGACGAGGTCACCCGCAAGCACACCTCGCTGCGGATGACCGGGCGCACCACGTTCGGCAGCCACTACGCCGAGACCCTGCGCCACTGGGACACGACGTTCATGGCCGCGTGCGACGAGGTGCTCGCGCTGGACTTCGACGAGACGTTCCGCCGGCTCTGGCACTTCTACCTCGAGTACTCGCGGGCCGGCTTCGCGTCGGGGTACATCGACGTACAGCAGCTCACCTTCACGCGGGAGGCCTGATGACCACGCTGGAGACCCGCCTGCGCGTCTGGCGGCTGTACCTGGTCGGTGGCGGCATGGCCTTCCGCGACGGCAGGATGGGGGTCGACCAGATCCTCGCGGTGCGCCCGGGTGCCCCGCACGAGCTGCCGGCGGTGCGTTCCTGGTGAGCGATTTCCTCGTGGTGTCCGCGGCCGCCGCCGGTGTCTGCGTCGTCGCGATGGCGATCACCGCGTACGCCGCGCGCCGGACCGGCCGGGTCTCGGTGGTCGATGTGACCTGGGGGCTCGCGCTCGCAGCGGTCGCCGGCGTGAGCGCGGTCCTCGGAGACGCGCCCGGCTGGCGCCGCTGGCTGGTCTTCGCGCTGGTTGCCGCCTGGGGGCTGCGACTGTCCTGGCACATTCTCAAGCGCTCGTTCGGCCACGGCGAGGATCCCCGCTACACCGAGCTTCTCGGCTCCGGTCGCGGCGGCCCGGTGGTTCGCGTCTGGATCCCCCAGGGCGGGGCGATCTGGTTGGTCTCGCTTCCCGTGCAGGTCTCCGCGGCAGCGGGCAACGGCGTGCCTGCTGTCGTCGCGGTCGGGGTCGTCCTGTGGATCCTCGGGGTGGCCTTCGAGTCGATCGGCGACGCCCAGCTGGCGGCGTACAAGAAGGATCCGGACCGCGGTCCGGTGATGGATCGTGGCCTGTGGCGCTACACCCGGCACCCGAACTACTTCGGCGACGCCTGCGTCTGGTGGGGCATCTACCTGGTCGGCGCGTCGTCGTGGCCCGGAGTCCTGACGATCGTGTCCCCGCTCGCGATGACCTACTTCCTGGTCTTCGCCACCGGCGCGCGCCTCCTGGAACGCACGATGATGCAGCGCCCGGGCTACCCGGAGTACGCCGCGAGGACCAGCATGTTCTTCCCGCTCCCCCGAGGGACTAGTCACCGCGGAGGGACGTTCGCCCACTGGACCACTGGGCCGTCCTGGGCGCAGGATGGCCCGAAAGCACGTTCAACGGCTCTCGGTCTTGCTCTGGGGAGGGCAGATGGACTACGCGCGAGCGCACTACGACGACGGCACTGTCGCGTGCGACGAGGTCGGTCTGTCCATCCAGCGCTACTACCCGTGGGGCGCACGCCGGATCCGGTACGGCGAGATCCACGACCTGACCGTGCTGCAGCTCAGCGACTGGTCCATGATCGCGCCGTGGAGGATCTGGGGTCCCGCCGACCTCGAGCACTGGTGGAACCTCGACACCCACCGGACCGAGAAGCATGTCGCCCTGGTCCTGGAGACCGGTGAGCGGTTCAAGCCGACGGTGACGCCGGCCGACCCGGACGGGTTCGAACGGGTGCTCCGCGGGCACCTGGCCGGGCTGGCCCAGCTGCGCCAGGAAGTGGCGCTGGCACGGCTCACCACCGGCACCACACCGGCGATCCCGGCTCAGCGCGGGGTGCCAGGGACTGTCGCAGAGATGGTCCCCGAGCCCACGACGCGGGTCCCCTGGTAGATCACGCAGGCCTGCCCCGGCGCGATCCCCGAAGCCGGGTCCGCGAGCGTCACCTCGAAGCCCGTATCGGAGGGCACCACGACCGCCCGGTGCTCCTCGCCGTGCGCGCGCAGCTGGACGGTGCACTCCAGCGGGCTGTCCGGAGGGGTACCGCACCACAGCGGCCGGATGCACCTCAGGCCGGTGACAGCCAGAGCCTCCCTCGGTCCGACCGTCACGGTGCCCGAGACCGGCTCGATGTCCAGCACGAAACGCGGCTTGCCGTCGGGTGCCGGCGTACCGATCCGCAGGCCCTTGCGCTGTCCGATCGTGAAACGCCACGAGCCCGCGTGCACACCGAGGATCTCGCCGGACTCGCCGTCCACGATCGGCCCGCCCGAGTTCGGGGCGTCGGTCCCCAGCTTCGCGCTCAGCCATCCCCCGGTGTCCCCGTCGGAGATGAAGCAGATGTCGTGGCTGTCGGGCTTGTCGGCGACCTGAAGCCCGCGGCGTTCGGCCTCCCGACGGATCTCCGGCTTCGTGGTGTCGCCCAGCGGGAACAGCGAGTGCGCCAGCTGTTGCTGGGTCAGCACCCCGAGCACGTACGACTGGTCCTTGCCGTGGTCCGATGCCCGATGCATCTCGATCAGGCCGTCCGACCCGGTGCGCAGTTGCGCATAGTGGCCGGTGACGACCGCGTCGAAGCCGAGCGCCAGCCCGCGCTCCAGCACCGCGGCGAACTTGATCTTCTCGTTGCAGCGCAAGCACGGGTTGGGTGTCCGGCCGCCGGCGTACTCGGCCAGGAAGTCCTCGACGACGTCCTCGTGGAAGCGCTCGCTCATGTCCCACACGTAGAACGGGATGCCGATCACATCCGCCGCGCGCCGTGCGTCGTTGCTGTCCTCGATCGTGCAGCAGCCACGCGCCCCGGTCCGGTAGGACTTCGGGTTGCGCGAGAGCGCGAGGTGGATTCCGGTGACGTCGTGGCCTGCTTCGGCCGCGCGGGCAGCCGCCACCGCCGAATCGACGCCCCCCGACATCGCTGCCAGGACCCGCATCAGCCCGCCGATCCTCTCGCGCCGTTCCCGGCAGCCCGCGCCCGTTCGACCACGGGACCGATCGCCGCGAGCAGCGCCTCGACATCCGCGGCCGTCGAGGTGTGCCCCAACGAGAACCGCAGCGAACCGCGCGCCTGTTCGTCGTCGCAGCCCATGGCGAGCAGCACGTGCGAGGGCTGCGGTACGCCGGCGTTGCAGGCCGAGCCGGTCGAGCACTCGATCCCGCGCGCATCGAGCAGCATCAGGAGCGAGTCGCCCTCGCACCCGGGAAACGTCAGGTGCGCGTTGCCGGGCAACCGGTGCCCGAGGTCACTGACCTGATCCCCGTTGTAGGACGCCTCCGGGGCCGCGGCCATCACGCCGGCCACCAGCTCGTCGCGCAGCGCGGAGAGCCGCACCGCGAGCTCGGGCTGGTGCTTGACCGCGATCTCGCAGGCGCTCGCAAAGCCGGCGATCGCGGGGGCATCGATGGTCCCCGACCGGACGTCACGCTCCTGGCCGCCGCCGTGCAGCAGTGCCGTCAGCTGGACCTCGCGACGCACCAGCAGTGCCCCGACGCCGTACGGGCCGCCGATCTTGTGCCCGGTGACCGTCATGGCGTCGACACCGGAGGCGGCGAAGTCGACCGGGACCTGCCCGACGGCCTGGACGGCATCGGTGTGCACCGGGATGCCGTGTGCGTGCGCGATCTCCACGACCTCGGTGACCGGCTGGACGGTACCGACCTCGTTGTTCGCCCACATCACCGAGACCAGGGCGATACTTCCGGGATCCGCCTCGACCGCGGCCCGGAAGGCCGCCAGGTCGATGCGTCCGAGGTGGTCGACACCGACGAGCTCGACCTGGGCACCCTCTTCGCCTGCCAGCCAGTGCAGCGGGTCGAGGACGGCGTGGTGCTCGATCGTGGTGCTCAGGATCCGTCGGCGGCGATCGTCGGCCGCCCGTCGCGACCAGTACAGGCCCTTGAGCGCCAGGTTGTCCGCCTCGGTGCCCCCGGAGGTGAAGACGACCTCGCCCGGCCGGCAGCCCAGCGCCCGGGCGACAGTCTCGCGGGACTCCTCCACGACCCGACGCGCGGCCCGGCCGGAGGCGTGCAACGAGTTGGCGTTGCCGACGCTGCCGAGCTGGGCAGTCATCGCTGCCGCGGCTTCAGGCAGGATCGGCGTCGTCGCTGCGTGGTCGAGATAAACGGTCATGGCCGACCCAGCCTACGGCGCGGTCCGCGCGAGGCGGGCCACGAGTGCCCGGTGGTCGGTGTTCGGGACGGTGAAGGTCTCCGTGCTGATCGCGTCGTAGGCGCCACGGGTGATCACGTGGTCGATGGCGATCAGGCCGAGATCCGGGATCCCGGCGATGGAGCCTCCGCTGGGCCAGGTCGGCTGCCAGCCGGAGTTCGCGGTGCGCGCCGCGTCGTGGAAACCCTTGCCGAGCAGGTCGCGCATCGGGCCGTGGTCCAGCGTGGTGTTGAAGTCACCCATCAGGATCACGGACCCGGGCAGCTGCGGGACGACCGTGTTCAGGACGCCCCAGTCCGCGCGCCAGCCGCCCGGCGAGACCAGGGGCTGGGTGGCGTGGACTGCGACCAGCCAGAACGGGGTCGGGGCGAGCACCCGGACCCGGTAGGCGCCATGACCGAGCGGCACCACCTGGGTCGCCGTCAGCGGGTACGTCGAGAAGATCATCGTGCCCGCATCGTTCGGACCAGGAGCACCTGCGGAGTAGGGCAGGAGTTGGTTGAGCCCTGCGGCCGACAACCTCGCGAGCTCGGCCGGTGTGACTTCCTCGAGCGTTGCCAGCTGCACGTGCTGGGACCGCACGAGGGCGACCGCCCGGGTCGCCTCCCCGTTGCCGTGGCGCAGGTTCAGCGCCATCACCGTGAGCTCCGGCTTGCCGGTCGGGTGGGCACCGAAGTACGCCGGCACCAGCAGCGCTCCGTGGAAGACGACGCCGGCCAGCGCCAGCACGATGCCGCCGGTGGTCCAGCGCTTCAGCGCCGGATCCGTCCCGGGGCGAAGCACCGCCAGGCCGATCGCCGCGACGAGGTACCCGACCAGCGCGAACGGGACGAAGCTGGTCACCAGCACGAACCAGAACGACTCCGGCGTGATCAGCCGCAGCAGCGTGAAAACGACCGAACCGGCCAGGGCGCCGCCTGCGATGCAGGCGATGGCGACCCTGACCGGTCCGTTGATTCGGTTCAGGCGGGACAGGGCTGGTTCAGCCCTTGCGCTGAATGATCTCCGCGGTCGCAGCGGGCAGCACCGTGTGCAGGTCCCCCACCACGCCGAAGTCGACCAGCTCGAACAGCGGCGCCTCTTCGTCCTTGTTGATCGCGACGATCGTCTTCGACGTCTGCATGCCGGCGCGGTGCTGGATCGCACCGGAGATGCCCGCAGCCACGTAGAGCTGCGGCGAGACGGTCTTGCCGGTCTGGCCGATCTGGAAGGCGTGCGGCTTCCAGCCCGAGTCGACAGCGGCACGCGAGGCGCCGACTGCGGCACCGAGGGCGTCGGCGAAGTTCTCGATCGGCTCGAAGTTGCCGCCGGTGCCACGTCCGCCGGAGACCACGATGGCGGCCTCGGTCAGCTCGGGACGACCGGTCGACTCACGCGGCTGCGACGCGACGATCTGCGCCTTCTTGGCCGAGTCGGACACCGTGACGGCGACGTTCTCGACGGCGCCGGCGCCGGCGGACTCCTCGGGAGCGGCCGCGTTCGGCTTGACCGTGATGATCGGCGTGCCCTGGGTGACCTTCGCCTGCACGGTGAAGTTGCCTGCGAACACGGACTGGGTCGTGACCGGGCCTGCCTGGACGTCGACCGCGTCGGTGATCAGACCCGAGTCGAGCTTGACGGCCAGACGACCTGCGATCTCCTTGCCCTCGGCGGAGGAGGTGATCAGGATCGCGCCGGGGCTGGCCTGCGCGGCGATCTGCTGCAGCGCCTCGGCCTTGGGGGCCACGAGGTAGCCCTTGATCTCGCTGTCGTCGACGACGTAGACCTTCTCGGCGCCGTACTTCTTGACCGACTCGACGGCACCCGCGGCCGACGCGGCCGACCCGATGAAGACCGCAGCGGGCTCACCGAGGCGCTTGGCGATGGTCAGCAGCTCGTAGGTCGGCTTGCGGACGGCACCGTCGAGGTGGTCGACCAGAACCAGAATCTCACTCATATTTCCCAGCCCCTCAGATGAACTTCTTGGACGCGAGGAACTCGGTCAGCGCCTTGGCGCCCGAGCCGTCCTCGTCGGTCACGATGGTGCCTGCCGTGCGCGGCGGGCGGGCCTCGGTGCTCTCGACCGCGGTCCAGGCGGCGGAGAGACCGACCTGGCTCGCCTCGACCCCGAGGTCGGCGAGCGACCACGTGTCCAGCGGCTTCTTCTTCGCGGCCATGATCCCCTTGAACGAGGGGTAGCGCGCCTCACCGGTCTGGTCGGTCACCGAGAGGACCAGCGGTGCGGTGGCACCGATGACCTCGGTCGCGGTGTCGCCGTCGCGCTTGATCCGGAACTGGTCACCCTGGGACTCGATGACCGAGGCGAAGGTGATCTGCGGCAGGTCGAGGCGCTCGGCGAGCATCGCGGGAACCACGGACATGCCGCCGTCGGTCGAGGCCATCCCGCAGACGATGACGTCGACGCCACCGATCTTGGTGATCGCGGCGGACAGGACCTTGGACGTGGCCAGGGCATCGGAGCCGGCAACGGCGTCGTCGACCACGTGGACACCGGCGTCGGCACCCATCTGCAGCGCCTTGCGGATCGCGTCCGCAGCGCCTTCGGGGCCGACGGTCAGCGCGGTGACCGTGACGGACTCGGGGTCGGCGTTCTTCTCCTTGAGCTGCAGCGCCTGCTCGACGGCGTACTCGTCGAGCTCGGAGAGCAGGCCCGGGACGCCAACGCGGTCCACGGTGTTGTCCGACTCGAAGGCCTGGTCGGCGGTCGAGTCAGGTACGAATTTCACACAGACGACAATGTTCATGCTGGTTACGGCCCTGGCGGGCCCCTCCTGAATCAGAGTGTTGAGTTCGCCTGAGACTACTAGGCGGTAATCGCCGACTCCTACCCCATCTCATCGGATCCCGGGTGGGGTCAATCACAGATCAGGACCGCGGGGCGAGCAAGCGCTGCAGGTACCGGCCGATCGCCAGGTAGACCAGGGCGGCGATGCCCCAGTTGACCACCGCGTCCTTGGTGGCCGCGTTGGTGCCGTGGAAGCTGAAGATGCCGTTGTCACGGCTGAAGGGGCCGTCGATCACGCCGGCGAAATTGAGGACGAACTTCACCACGACGTTGGTCTGGCTGACGTTGTCGTGCGCGGCCACCAGGAAGGCTCCGAGTGCCAGCACGACCGAGAAGAACAGGAAGACGACCCGCAGGATCTTGGCCATGATGTCGCGGATCTTGTCGTTCTCGGCCTGCGTCGCCTTCGCGCGCTCCGGGAACGGCTCGTCGGACTTCACTACCTTGGCCACGGGACAAAAGGTACCCGAGGCCCCGCGCTCACCGACCCACGAATCGCGCCTTGCCCGGGCCGTTCTCGACGAACGAACCCATGCCCACGGTGCGGTCCTCGGTGGCGAAAAGTGCGGCGAACTGCTGGCGCTCGATCTCCAGTCCGGTCTCGAGGTCGACCTCCAGGCCGCGGTCGATGGCCTCCTTCGCAGCCCGGACGGCGTACGTCGCGGCATGCGCGAACTGGCTCGCCCAGGCAACTGCCTCGGTGTAGACGTCGGCCGCCGGCACCAGGCGGTCCACCAGGCCGATCGCGAGGGCCTCCTCAGCCTTGACGAACCGGCCGGTGAAGATGATGTCCTTCGCGCGGCTCGGCCCGACCAGGCGGGAGAGCCGCTGGGTGCCGCCAGCGCCGGGGATGATGCCGAGCAGGATCTCGGGCTGCCCGAGAGTCGCGTTGTCGGCCGCGAACCGTACGTCGGCGCAGAGCGCGAGCTCGCAGCCACCGCCCAGTGCGTAGCCGGTGATGGCAGCGACGACGGGCTTCGGGATCCGCGCGACCGCGGTGAAGGCGGAGGTGAGCCCGGAGGAGCGCTTGACCATGTCCGTGTAGGACATGTCCGCCATCTCCTTGACGTCGGCACCGGCCGCGAAGACCCGCTCGCCGCCGTAGATCACCACGGCCTTGATGTCGTCGCGGTCGGTCGCCTCGGCGGCCGCTGCGCGGATCTCCTCCTGCATGGCGACGTCGAGCGCGTTCATCTTCGGCCGGTCCAGCCGGATCGTCCCCACGCCGTCGGCGACCTCGAGCCGTACGAACTCACCCATCTCTGTGCCCCTTCGCCTCAGCCCGCCTCGATCTGGCGGACCTGCCCGTGCGCCCCAACCTATGACACCCGGCTGCGATGATCCTCGGGTGGCACTCGACATCTGGCACTGGACGAGCAACGAGCAGAGCGCACCGGTCTGGCCGGGACGCAGCTGGCCGCTGGGCGCAGCCTGGAGCGAGGAGGCGACCAACTTCGCGGTCGCGGCGCCCGAGGCGACGGCGATGTGGGTCTGCCTGTTCGACGACGACCCAGAAGGAAATCTCGTCGAGTCGACGTACCAGCTGACCGAGCACACCCTCGGCATCTGGCACGGTGCCGTGCCCGGGGTGGCGCCGGGAACCCGCTACGGCTACCGGGCCGCCGGGCCGTGGCAGCCTTCCCAGGGCCTGCGCTTCAACCCCCACAAGCTGCTGCTCGACCCCTACGGCCGCGCGGTCAGCGGCACGGTGACCCCGGGTCCCGCGATCTTCGCCCACGACCCCGACCACCCCGAGAGCCCGAGCGAGCTGGACTCGGCACCCGCGATGTCGCGCAGCGTGGTGGTCGCCGACACGTTCGACTGGGGGCCCGACGGGGATCCGCCGCTGCAGCGCCGCTGGCGCGACAGCGTCATCTACGAGCTGCACGTGAAGGGCTTCACCGCGTTGCACCAGGAGATCCCCGAAGCGGTGCGCGGCACGTACGCCGGCCTCGGGAGCCCCGAAGTGATCCGGTACCTGCAGGACCTGGGCGTCACCGCGGTCGAGCTGCTGCCGATCCACGAGTTCGTCTCCGAGCCGCACCTGGCCGAGATGGGGCTGCGCAACTACTGGGGGTACAACTCGATCGGCTTCTTCGCACCGCACGCTGCCTACTCGGCCTCGGGCGACCGCGGGCAGCAGGTCACCGAGTTCAAGCAGATGGTGAAGAACTTCCACGCTGCCGGGCTCGAGGTGATCCTCGACGTGGTCTACAACCACACCGCGGAGGCCGGGGCGCTCGGTCCGACGTACAGCTTTCGCGGGCTGGACGATCGCGGCTTCTACCACCGCGTCGGCGCCACCACCGAGGAGGACGAGGTCCCGATCCCGGCCCTGTTCGACGACACGTACTGGGACGTCACCGGGTGCGGGAACACGGTGGCGGCGCAGAACCCCGCGGCCCTGCGGCTGATCCTCGACTCGCTGCGCTACTGGGTCACCGAGATGCACGTGGACGGCTTCCGGTTCGACCTGCTCTCGGCGCTGACCCGCTCGGGGTACTCGGTCGACATGAAGGGCCACCTGCTCACGACGATCGGCCAGGACCCGACCCTGCGGCACGCCAAGCTCATCGCCGAGCCGTGGGATGCGTCGGGTGACGGGTACAAGGTTGGCGAGTACCCACCGCCGTGGGTGGAGTGGAACGACCAGTTCCGCGACACGATGCGCGACTTCTGGCGCGGGCAGTCCGACGGGATCCGCACCGTTGCGACCCGGCTGGCCGGCTCCTCGGACCTGTACGCCGACGACGGCCGCTCGCCGTACGCCTCGGTCAACTTCATCACCGCGCACGACGGCTTCACCCTGCGCGACCTGGTCTCCTACGAGTCCAAGCACAACGAGGCCAACGGCGAGGAGAACCGCGACGGGACCGACAACAACCGGTCCCAGAACTGCGGTGTCGAAGGACCGACCGACGATGCTGAGGTGATCGAGCAACGCCAGCGGATCGCCGCGAACCTGATGATTTCGCTGTGCCTGTCCAACGGCGTCCCGATGATCACCGCCGGCGACGAACGCGGACGGACCCAGGGCGGCAACAACAACCCGTACGCGCAGGACAACGCGACGTCGTGGATCGACTGGTCGCCGGACGACGCCTGGCTCGGGATGTGGGACATCACCCGGACAGCGCTGAAGATCCGGCGCGAACACCCGGCGCTGCGTCAGCGGCACTGGTTCGAGGGTCGACCCGCCATCCTCGGCGGGCCGAAGGATCTGGTCTGGATCCACCCGTCCGGACGCGAGATGACCGGCGACGACTGGAACGACAACGACCTCCGGGTGCTCGGGATGTTCGTCTCCGGCGACCCGCTGCGCTCCCCCGGTCCGCGCGGCGAGCAGCAGCGCGACGCCTCGTTCCTGCTCTGGTTCAACGGCTCGGGAAGTGCGTGCGAGGTGTGCCTGCCCGAGAACCAGTGGGTCCAGCAGGGCACGGTCGTGCTCTCCACCGATCCCGAGGTACCGCTCAGCGCCGAGCTGCGCGCCGGGAGCCGGTGGAACCTGACCGGCGAGTCCGTCGTCCTACTCCAGGGGAGCTAGGTCCACACCGAACGGAGCGGGCATGACAAGTACCCGGATCAGCACTGCCGGAGCGGGGTTGCTTGCCGCCGTCGTGCTCGGCACAGCGGCCTGCTCCGCCGGCGCGGCCCACCCGGCACCAGCGTCGTCGGGCCACGCGGCCTCCGAGACCAGCCACCCCGGCGCGCAAACCGCCAGCGACGCCCGCAACCAGCGGCTTGCCCAGCTCGCAGTCACGAGGTCATTCAGCCTGATGCGCCTGCCGGCAGGCTCGACGAGGCTCCCCGGGCGGCCGCACGGAGTGCCTGTCAATGGCGGCTTCTCGCTGTGGCAGGACGGCCGGGTCGCGTGGTTCTCGGTGCCGCTGAACCGCAGTGCCACTTGGACCTACCTGCGTGCGCACCCCCCGACCGGCATGCACTGGGGCGGCGGCTACGGCCAGGGGCCCGACACGATCTCGATGGATCTCTACCAGAACCGCATGCCTGACCGGGTCGCGTTCAGCGGCCCCAGCTTTCTCGTCATCTGGGGCGACGTCGGCGATCACACGCTGGTGGAGATGCACGCCGACGTCCAAGCCCGACACGTGCGCCCGTCCGATTCGCTGGTCGGCGCTGGCGTCACCGCCGTCCACGTCACCCGCACCAGAGATGTCGGTGCGGGGAGCGCATCGGCACCGGTTGACCTCACCTTCACCGACCCTGTGACGATCGCCCAGCTGCGAGCCGCTGTGAACCGGATGTACGGAAACTTCATCGATCCGCAGGTCTACCCCTGTCCGATGAGCCCGAGCCCCCCGTTGGTCTACGCCATCACGTTCAGTGGTGGCGCCCACGTTCTCGCCTTCCGCTGGCAGCCCGGCTGCGCCTACCAGGTCACCGTGGTGCGCGACGGCCGGCCGCTGCCGGTGACCCTGGACCCGGGGAACCTCGACGCGGCCGTTGACAGCGTGATCGCCCACCGCACTCACTCCGTGCCGGCGACTCCCTGAGCGACCAGGCCCAGCTCCGCTGCCGAGGCCAGCCCCGGGTGCGAGGGGAGCACCCGGACGGTGTACCCGAACGGGCCCGGCCGGTCCAGCGCGATGTGGGCCTCGAAGCGATGCCGGCCGCCCTCGTAAGTCTCGCCCAGCGCCAGCGGTGTGGGCACAGGATCGAGGATCGTGTCCTCGCCCTTGACCCGGCCGTGGACGACCTGCACCTCGACGTCGGCGGGAGCCAGGTCGCCCAGCGACACGTAGACCCGAAGGTCGAACGCGCCGCCTACCTCGGGTGAGTCCGGGAGTCCGGCAGAGTCGACGTGGTCGACGCGGACGTGTTCCCAGCCGGCGATCACCCGAGCCTTGAAAGCCGCGAGGTCGCGCGCGCCGTCGAAGCTGGCGTTGATCGCGCGCGCGGCGTCGGCCGCCGGCACGTAGAGCCGCTCGACGTACTCGCGCACCATCCGGGTCGAGAGCACCTTCGGCCCCAGCGACTTCAAGGTGTGCCGCACCATCTCGATCCAGCGGATCGGCAGGCCGTCCGCATCATGGTCGTAGAAACGTGGCGCGACCTGGTTCTCGATCAGGTCGTAGAGTGCGTTCGCCTCGATCGCGTCGCGGGCCTCCGGGTCGTCGACGCCGTCGGCCGACGGGATCGCCCAGCCGTTGTCGCCGTCGTACCACTCGTCCCACCAGCCGTCGAGGATCGAGAGGTTCAGGCCGCCGTTCAGCGCCGCCTTCATCCCGGAGGTCCCACAGGCCTCGTAGGGGCGCAGCGGGTTGTTCAGCCAGACGTCGCACCCCGGATAGAGCGGTTGGGCCATCGCGATGTCGTAGTTCGGCAGGAAGGCGATCCGGTGCCGCACCCCCGCCTCGTCGGCGTACCGGACGATCTCCTGGATCATCCGCTTGCCGCCCTCGTCGGCGGGGTGCGACTTGCCCGCGATCACCAGCTGGATCGGTCGATCGGGATCGAGCAGCAACCGCGTGAGCCGCTCGCGGTCGTGCAGCATCAGCGTGAGCCGCTTGTACGACGGCACCCGCCGGGCGAACCCGATCGTCAGGATGTCGGGGTCGAGGACGTCGTCGATCCAGCCGAGCTCGGCCGGTGCGGCGCCGCGCTGCTGCCACGACTTCCTCAACCGGGACCGCGCGTCGGTGACCAACCGCTGCCGCAGGTCGCGCTTGGTCGCCCAGAGCTCGGCGGCACCGATGCGATCGACGACCGACCACACCTCGTCATCATCCGAGTCCACGTCGGCTCCCAGGCGGGCCGCCAGTTCGAAGACCTCCCTCGCGACCCAGGTCGGAGCATGCACGCCGTTGGTGATCGACGTGATCGGCACTTCGGCCTCGTCGAAGGAGGACCACAGCCCGTTGAACATGCCGCGGCTCACGTGTCCATGCAGCAGCGAGACACCGTTCGCACGCTGCGCGAGCCGGAAACCCATCACCGCCATGTTGAAGACGCCGGGGTCGCCGCCCTCGTAGTCCTCGGTGCCCAGGGCCAGGACGTCCTCGGCCTCGAGACCAGCGACCGGGCTCTGCGATCCGAAGTACTGGGCGATGAGCTCGCGCGGGAACCGGTCGATGCCCGCAGGCACCGGGGTGTGGGTGGTGAACACCGTGCCGGCTCGCGAGACCTCCAGCGCGGTCGCGAAGTCGAGGTGGGGCCCGTCCGGCGCCACGCTGAGCTCGCGGATGCGTTCGAGTCCGAGGAAACCGGCATGGCCTTCGTTGGTGTGGAAGACCTCCGGGGCCGGCGCGCCGGTGAGCCGCGACCAGGTCCGCAGCGCCCGGACGCCCCCGACCCCGAGCAGCAGCTCCTGGCGCAGCCGGTGCTCGGAGGTGCCGCCGTACAGGCGGTCGGTGACGTCGCGGAGTGCTTCGGGGTTGCCCTCGACGTCGGAGTCCAGCAGCAACAGCGGAACCCGGCCGACCTGGGCCACCCAGATCCGGGCGAGCAGCTGGTGGTCCCCGGGGATGTCGAGACCGACCTGCGCGTGGGAGCCGTCGGCCTCACGCAGCGGCGTGATCGGGAGTCCGTCCGGGTCGAGCACCGGGTAGGTCTCCTGCTGCCACCCCTCACGCGAGAGCGACTGCCGGAAGTAGCCGTGCCGGTACAGCAGCCCGACACCGATCAACGGGACGCCGAGGTCGCTGGCGGTCTTGAGGTGGTCGCCGGCCAGGATGCCGAGACCACCGGAGTACTGCGGCAGCACCGAGGTGATCCCGTACTCGGGCGAGAAGTACGCGATCGCGCGCGGTGCCGTCAGGTCGGCAGGCCGTTTCTGGAACCAGCGCTCGCCGGTCAGGTACGTCGCCAGGTCGGCCTGCGCCTGCTCGAGGCGGGCGCGGAAGTCCTCGTCGGCGGCCAGCGCGTCGAGACGTTCGGGCGGCAGCGCCCCGAGGAGCTTGACCGGGTCGTGGCCGACCTCGTCCCAGGCGTCCGGGTCCATCGCCGCGAAGACGTCCTGCGTCTCCGGGTGCCAGGACCAGCGCAGATTGGTGACCAGCTCGAGCAACGGAGCCAGAGCCGGCGGGAGGACGGGACGGACGGTGAATCGTCGGATCGCACGCACGGAACGACGGTAACCGAGGAGGACTTGATCGTTCCAATTCAGTCCGCGAGCCGGCGCCCCCGATCCAGCCTCACGACGGTGCCCGGGTTCTCGGCGAGCGCGCGGTGGGTGACCATGACGACCGCCCTGCGGCCGTCGAGCAGATTCCCGAGCACGCGGGCCTCGGTCGCCCGGTCCAGCGCGCTGGTGGCCTCGTCGAGGATCAGCAGTTCGGGGTCTCGCACGAGCGCGCGGGCGATCGCCAGCCGCTGCTGCTCGCCCCCGGACAGCTCGGCGAGCTCGGCGAGTGGCGCCTCCAGGCCACCCGGGAGCCCCCGGACGACCTCGGCCAGGCAGGCTGTCTCGAGCGCGGCCCAGGCGCCCTCCTCGGTCAGGGAGGCGCCGGGCTGCAGCGACCACGCCAGGTTCTGCCAGACGGTGCCCGGGACCAGGACCGTCTGCTGCGGCACGTAGCCCAGCCGTGCGCGCCAGGCCGCCAGGTCGGTGACCGGCTCGCCGTCGACCAGCATCACGCCCTGATGTGGCACCAGCAGCCCGAGGATCACGTCGAGCAGGGTGCTCTTGCCGGCGCCGCTCGGACCGGTCACGGTGAGCCGACCGCGGTGCGCGAGCTCGAGGTCGATGCCCTCCAGGGCCGGCTCGCTGCCCTCGTCGTAGGTGATCCCGACGCCGTGGAGCTCGAGCAGCCCGGCCGCACCGTGGCCGCCGTCGCGCAGCGCGCGGACCCGCTGGCGTTCGTCGACGCTGAGCTCGTCGGCGACGCGTTCGGGGTGCTGGAGCACCTCGGCCCGGAAGTCGGAGAGCCGCTCGAGTGCGGGCACGTCGTTGGCGAACGCCTGCGCAGCCATCAGCAGCGACTGCGAGGACGCCAGCAAGCGGGTCGCGACGATCAACAAGGTGGCCAGCTCGGCGAGCGACAACCCCGCCTGGCGACCGATCAGCACCAGCCCGAGAACGCCGGCCACCGCCACCACCGTCAGCACCGAGCCGACCAGGGTGGAGCGCGCCACGAAGTTGCGCCTAACCTCGCGAACCCGGGCAGCCTCGGCCCGGACCAGGTCGGACCACGCCTTCTGGGCTCCGTGCGCGCGGGTCACTCGCGCCGAGGTCAGCGAATCCGCCAGAGCCGCACCGAACCCCGCCATCCGTTGGGTCATCACCTGGCCCAGTGCACTGGCATTGCGGGTCGAACGCGCGGCGAGCACCACGATGACCGCCGCAGCGAGGAGGGCGAGCGCGCCGGCCTTGGGCGCCACCAGCAACGCGACCGCCCCGGTGGCGAGCATGATGAAGCTGCCCACGAACAGCCGCAACACCATCGCGACCGCGTTGTGGGCGCGCTCGACGTCGGTGGTGAGGTTCGCGATCACGTCGCTGCGCCGCTGGCCCGATAGGTATGTCCAGTCGGCGGTGTAGAGATCGTCGATCAGCGAGAGCCGCAAGCGGTCGATCGTGGCCAGCCGGATCTCGACGGCGAGCACGCTCGCCCGCCACTGCACCACGCCGCGCAGTACGACGACCATCAGGACCAGCGCGAACGAGCGTGCCAGGGTGAGGTGCACGCTCAGGCCGGGGACCGAGAACCGGGAACCGCCCCCCAGGGCCTGGATCACCGGCACCAGCAACACCAGGCTGGCGCCCTCGAAGATCGCGGTGAGCACCTGCAGGACCAGCAGCCACGCCACCTGGCGGCGGCCCACGGTCTGGCTCATCAGACCGAGACTCGCGCGGACCCGACGAACCATCAGCGGGTCCGGACGATCGGCTCGACGACTCCGGCACCGGGCTCGCGGCGCACCCACGCCAGCCCGCGTCGACGTACCCGGAGTACCCGGTGCCACAGCGTGAGCGGTACGCCGGTCCAGGCCGTCCTGCTGTCGATCCCGACGACGGCCTTGACCGGCAGCGCCGTACTGACCACGGAGTGCTTGAGGTCCCGCGGAGTGGAGCTCGCCGCCACCATGTAACGGAACTGCCGCATGCTCTCCACGCCGGGGAACGGGAACGTCGCGTAGACCGAGCGCTCCTGGGCGCGCAGTGCCCGGTGGAGCAGGGACGCCGGCACCCGGTCCATCCGGGCCAGCACGTCGGCCGGCACGCTCGGCGGCAGGCCGACCAGGAAGCGGGTCACGGCGAGGGTGTCCACCTCGAGGCGTCGCAGCGACGCACCGGTCCCGGCGGCTTCCCAGGTCCGGGGATCGCGGGCCAGGCGGTGCACGTCGACCAGGCTGCGCATCCAGCGCCAGGAGTCCTTGGCGGTGTGCAGGCAGGTATGCGCGAACAGGTCTCCGCGTCCCAGCGACGGCACCAGGATCCCGCCGAGGTCGACGATCTCGCGGCGCTCCCAGACCTCGTCGAACCTCGGCAAAGCATCGAGGGTCGGATCGAGTCGCCAGTGCAGGTCGACCGTGCTGCCGGGTCCGTCGTAGGTGAAGGCGTTGAACGAGCTCAGCACGTGCTTCCAGGCCCACGTCCCCGGGATGATCTCGGTGCCTGCACGCATGCTCCAGCCGTTCGCCGAGAGCAGGTGGTGCGCCTCCTCGACACGGTCGGGGGAGATCAGCAGGTCGATGTCACCGGCCCCCCGGGCAGTCGCGTCGCCGGCGCTCTGCACAGCCAGTGCGGGGCCCTTGATCACCAGGCAGTCCAGTCCCGCGGCGAGGAACAGGTGCTGGACCCGCTCGACCTCGAGGACCTGCACCATCAGGGCCCGCCGGCCGGCGGCGCGCAGGGGCGCGAGCTGCTCGGCCACCGGTGCCGGCACCGCCAGCTCCTCGGCGTGGGCACCGACGAGCTCGGTGACCCGGTGCCGGCGTACGGCGTCGACCAGGTCGGCATCGGGCTCGGTCGCGTGCTGCGGAGTCCAGGAGCCGCCGCGCTCCAGCGTCAGGGCGCCGCGCACCCAGGCGCGAACGCGCCCGACTGACGCTGCGGTGGGTTGCACCCGGCAAGGGTAGGAGTCGCGCTGCAGGAGCGGGAGGCTAACGATCAAGTTGGCCCGACATAGTCCGATTGGGCCATGTTTCGAAGAAAACCCCGTGGGAGGCGTCACCTCGGGCGCTGCGGATCGTTTCAGGTTGTTGAGAAGGCAACAACCGACAGGAGCTCCACCATGACCGGTTCCGAAAAGGCGTACAGCGCTCCGAAGCTGGAGTCGCTCAGCCTGCGGGCCACCAGTGACATCGACATCGGCATCGGGATTCACATCCCGTTCCCGGCGCTCGGTAGCTGACGGCTCAAGCCCTATCAAATCGGGTGCCTCCGGGTACCCCCTAGAGGCCACCTGAATGAGACTTGCTCCCATGGGTGGTTTTGCCCGTACCGGGCTCAGGGACCAGGTTCGCCTCGCGGCGGCCTGGTCCCTGCTTGGTTTCTCCCGCCTGCTGATCGTGCTGATGCCGTTCACCGTGGTCCGACGGCTCCTCGGCGAGAACCGGTCCACGACCGAGTCCCCGGACACCGTGGAGCTCGACGAGACCCAACGCCTGCGGGCAGCCCAGATCGGCCGGGTCGTCACGGTTGCCGCAGCGCACGCGCCCTGGCGCGCGGACTGCTACCCCCAGGCGCTCACCGCGCGGACCTTCCTGGCCGCACGGCGCATCCCGCACGTAGTCTCCTTCGGTGTACGCCGTGACGGCGATGCCCTGGTCGCCCACGCCTGGGTGCACGCCGGAGACGTCGAGGTCACCGGAGGTAGCGGGGCCGACTACACCGAGGTCGGCGCGTTCTCCTGGTCGCCCCGGAAGAAGGTATGAGCGCTCGATGATCACCTACTCCTGCTACGGACTGGTGCTCAGCAGCGAGATCGAGCTGCCCGACCTCGGCGAACCTGTCGCCGCAGGCGCCGAGCCCGACGTGGTCATCCGGTTCGGACCCCTGTCGCCCCCACCACCCGGGACCGATCCTCTCCCCTACGGGTTGTGGCGGTCCGGGGCCGCGTGCGGCGTCGAGGTGCCCGAGGTCGGCCGGTACGAGGCCCGGGAGGGGCGCGAGGTCACGATCGATCCCGTCGCCGACGCCGACCCGAGGGCACTACGCCTTTTTCTGCTCGGCACGGTCATGGGCGCGGTGATGATGCAGCGCAACCACCTGGTGCTGCACGGCAACGCGGTGCGGATCGGGGAGGCCTGTGCCGTGGTCCTCGGCCATTCGGGCGCCGGCAAGTCGACCCTGGCCGCCGAGTTCGACCGACGCGGCTACGACGTGTTCTCCGACGACGTCGTCCCGGTCGATGCGGCCGGACGGGCAGTGCCGGGCTATCCGCGGATCAAGCTGTGGGACGACGCGCTGGAACGTCTCGGGGTCGCCACCGACGGCCTCGAACGGATCAGCGACGACCACGAGAAGTTCCAGCTCCCGTTGAGGCGCGCCGACCTGTCGCCGTTGCCGCTGCGCTGGATCTACGTCCTCGAACGGCATGCGGGGTCGGAGATGCTGACCGTTCCCGTCCACGGCGCCGCCACCTTCGCGCTGCTGCACGAGCACACGTACCGCAACGAGCTGGTGCACGGGCCGGACGCGGCCGCCCGGCACCTGCAGCAGTGCGCCGACCTGGTGGCGGCCGCCCGGGTCGTCCGGGTGTGTCGTCCGGTCGAATCCATGACGGTCACCGCGACCGCCGATACGATCCTCGCCGACGTCCACGACAATCTCCCGCAGGAGTGTGCATGACCAGCAGGAACCCTGAGGTCGCCTACGTGCGGCGACCCGAGCTCCACGCCGTCGAGATGGACGGCGAGCTGGTGATGATGGGCCAGGAGCAGGGTGAGTACTACGGCATGCGCGACGTGGCAGCCTCGATCTGGCACCACCTCGCCGAGCCGCGCACCCTGGACGAACTCGTCGCGCTGGTCTGCGAGGAGTACACGGTCACTGCCGAGGACTGCCGCGACGACATCGTCGCGTTCCTCGACGACCTGCTGGGCCGCAAGCTCGTCAGCGCTGCGTGAGGGCTGAGCTCACCTCGGTCAGGACGTCCATCGCCTCGTGCAGCAGGGCGTCCGGCGCGACCAGGGGCGGCAGGAAACGCAGGATGTTGCCGTAGGTGCCGCAGGTCAGGGTCAGTACGCCGGCCTGGTGGCAGCCCGCGCTGAGCCGCGAGGCCAACGCCGCGTCCGGTCGGTTCGTGCCGGGTACGACGATCTCGATCGCGATCATCGCTCCGCGACCGCGCACCTCACCGATGGCCGGGAACTGGATCGCGAGCTCGGCCAGCCGCGAGATCAGGAGCGCCTCGATCTCGATGGCACGCTTGTTCAGGTCCTGCTCGCGCATCGTCGTGATCGCACCGAGTGCCGCAGCACAGGCGACCGGGTTCCCGCCGTACGTGCCTCCGAGTCCGCCGGGATGTACGGCGTCCATCATCTCTGCGCGTCCGACGACCGCCGCGAGCGGCAGTCCGCCGGCGACGCCCTTCGCGACGGTGACCAGGTCCGGGACGACGTCCTCGTGCTCGCTCGCGAACCAGGCGCCGGTGCGGCACATGCCGGACTGGATCTCGTCGGCGACGAACACGATCCCGTTGGCCGAGGCGTACTCGGCGACAGCCGCGAGGTAACCGGGTGCCGGCACGATGAAGCCGCCTTCGCCGAGGATCGGTTCGATCACGATGCAGGCGACGTTCCCCGACCCGACCTGCTTCTCGATGACGTCGATCGTGCGAGCCGCGGCTTCCTGCCCGTCCAGTCCGTCACGGAACGGGTAGGACACCGGAGCGCGGTAGACCTCGTTGGCGAACGGCCCGAAACCCTCCTTGTACGGCATGTTCTTGGCCGTCATCGCCATCGTCAGGTTCGTCCGACCGTGGTACGCGTGGTCCACGACGACCACCGCGGTGCGTCCGGTGTGCACCCGGGCGATCTTCACGGCGTTCTCGACGGCTTCGGCGCCGGAGTTGAACAGCGCTGCCTTCTTGGCATGCGTTCCGGGCGTCAGCTCCGTGAGCTGTTCGCAGACCTCCACGTAGCCGTCGTACGGGGCCACCATGAAGCAGGTGTGCGTGAACGCGGCGACCTGCTCGGCCACCCGCGCCACGACGTGGGGCGCGGCGTTGCCGACCGAGGTCACCGCGATGCCTGATGCGAGATCGATCAGCGAGTTGCCGTCCACGTCGAGGATCACGCCGCCGCCGGCAGCGGCCACGTAGATCGGCAGCACGCTGCTGACCCCTGAGGCGACGACCGCGTTGCGCCGCTCCTGGAGCTCGCGTGATCTCGGTCCGGGGATCTCGGTGACGAGCCGACGTTCCTGGGGTAGGTCAGGGCCCCCGACGGGTCCGGTCATGCTGTCAGCTCCTTCTGTCCCCACGGCGATCCGTAGGCGGTCAACAGGTCCAGGAACGGGACCGCGTCGAACGCCTCGGGGCCAAGCACACCGGCACCCGACCAAACCCCGGTCGCGAGCAGCTCCAGCGCGATGACCGGATTGATCGCGGTCTGCCAGACGACGCACTGATGGCCGTACTCCGCCATCACCTCCTCGTTGTCGACCACGTGGTACAGGTAGGTCGAGCGCTGCGCTCCGTCCTTACCCTTGCCGGTCACCCACAGCCCGGCACAGGTCTTGCCCTTCATCCGCGGACCGACGGTCGCCGGATCGGGGAGCACTGCCGCGACCACGTCGCGCGGGCTGACCTCGATGCCCTTCACCCGCACCTTCTCGGTGCGATCTAGGCCCAGGGTGTTCAGCACCTTGAGGATGTTGATGAACTCGTCGCCGAGGCCGTACTTGAAGGTCGCGCGCTTGCAGTCGATCCAGCGCGGCATCAACAGCACCTCTTCGTGCTCGACGTTGACGCACTCGACCGGTCCGATGCCCTCGGGGAAGTCGAAGACCTCGGGCTCGCTGAACGGCGCCGTGGTGAACCAGTCCCCCTGCCCGGACCCGTCACCGGCCCAGATCACCGGCGGGTTGAGGCACTCCTCGATCGTGGTCCACATCGAGAACGACGGCGCGAAGATCTCGCGGCCGTCCTCGTCGGTGACCACCAGGTTCGCGCCGTCACGAGTTCCGAGCTCGTCGATCTCGGAGAACAGGTGGTCCGAGGCGTAACGCGCGAAGACGTCGGAGAGCCCGGGCTCGACGCCGATCCCGACCAGCGCGAGGCGTCCGGCAGTCTCCCAGTCGCCGGCCACCGCGAACTGCTCGTCCCCCAGCTTCACGCCGACCTTCTCGTACGGCGCGCTCGGGTGCGGCTTGGAGAGCGACATCGCCATGTCGAGGTAGTCGGCACCGGCCGCGAACGCGCCTTCGAAGATCGGCATGTTGAAGATCGGGTCGACCGCGTTCATCACGTGGGTGATGCCGTGCTCGCGGCACAGCTCGGTCACCGACGCCGCGTCCGACGCGTCGATGCGGGCCGCGACGTAACGCGGGTCGATCGACGCGGCCTTCTCGGCGCGGACGAGGTCGTAGTCGGCGACGACGATCTGGTCGAAGAAGTCACGGCGCGCGGCGATCGCGGTGAACGCGCCACCGACGCCGCCGGCACCGACGAGGAGGATCTTCATGGGGTGCTCACTCTCCGATGTACGACATGACGTGCTTAATCCGGGTGTAATCCTCGAGCCCGTACATCGAGAGGTCCTTGCCGTAGCCGGAGTGCTTGAAGCCGCCGTGCGGCATCTCGGAGACGAACGGGATGTGGGTGTTGATCCAGACCACCCCGAAGTCGAGGTGCTTCGACATCCGCAACGCCCGCGCATGGTCCCTGGTCCACACGCTCGAGGACAGGCCGTACTCGACGCCGTTGGCCCAGCGCAGCGCCTCACCCTCGTCGGAGAACTTCTGGACGGTCATCACCGGCCCGAAGATCTCGGTCTGGATCTGCTCGTCGTCCTGGCGCAGCCCCGACAGCACGGTCGGCTCGTAGAAGTAGCCCTTGTCCCCCTTGCGGGTTCCGCCGGTCACCAGGTTCGCGTGGTCCGGCAGCCGGTCGACCATGCCGGAGACCCGGTCGAACTGGCCCTGGTTGTTCAGCGGCCCGTAGTAGGTGTTCTCGTCGTCTGGCATCCCGGTGGGCATGCCCTGGGCAGCTTCGGCGAGGGCGGCGACGAACTCGTCGTGGATGCCCGCGCCGACGAGCACCCGGGTCGCGGCGGTGCAGTCCTGGCCTGCATTGAACAGACCCGCGCCGGCGATGCCCTCAGCAGCCTTCGCGACGTCGGCGTCGTCGAACACGATCACCGGCGCCTTGCCGCCGAGCTCGAGGTGCACCCGCTTGAGGTCGGTGGCAGCGGTCGCGGCCACTTCCATGCCGGCCCGGACCGAACCGGTGATCGCCACCATCTGCGGGGTCCGGTGCTCGACGAGGGCGCGTCCGGTGTCACGATCACCGCAGACCACGTTGAGCACACCCGGTGGCAGGAACTCCTGGCACAGCTCGGCAAGCAGGGTCGAGCTGGCCGGAGTGGTGTCACTCGGCTTCAGCACGACGGTGTTGCCACCCGCCAGCGCAGGCGCGATCTTCCAGATCATCATCAGCAACGGGTAGTTCCACGGTGTCACCTGCCCGACGACGCCGATCGGCTCGCGACGGATCCACGAGGTGTGGTCGGCCATGTACTCGCCGGCCGACCTCCCTTCGAGGACCCGGGCAGCACCGGCGAAGAACCGGAAGTGGTCCGAGGCGTACGGCATCTCCTCGTCCTTCGTGATCTGAATCGGCTTTCCCGTGTCGCGGCACTCGACGGCGTTGATCTCGTCGACCCGCGACTCGATGGCATCGGCGATCTTGAGCAGCGCAGAGGCACGCTCGGCGGGCGTGGTGTTGCCCCAGGACTCGAACGCAGCAGCCGCGGCGCCGTACGCGCGGTCGACGTCCTCGGCGCCCGACATCGGCGCCTGCGCGTACACCTCGCCCGTGGTCGGGTCGATGACGTCGTACGTGGCGCCGTCGGCCGCGGGAACTGCCGCACCGTTGACGATGTTGGAGAAGGTCGTGGACATGAGCCCAAGTCAATCCATCGAGGGCAGCCTCGTCAAGCGAGAACAACGAAATCCGTCGCTCAGATTCGATTGTTAACACGAAAGCAACGTTTTCGACCGCTGTTCAGTGCGGATTCACTTGCCGAGACCAGATCTGCTTGGCAGACTGCCCGTATGAGCGATGGAGCAGCAGAGGACCGCCAGCAGGCCGCACGGGATCACCTGTGGATGCACTTCACCCGGCATTCGTCGTACGAGACCGCAGAGGTCCCGGTCATCACCCGCGGCGAGGGCGCCTACATCTACGACAGCCATGACCGCCGCTACCTCGACGGCCTCTCCGGGCTGTTCGTCGTGCAGGCCGGCCACGGTCGCAAGGAGCTCGCCGAAGCTGCCGCCAAGCAGGCGGAGAAGCTCGCCTTCTTCCCGATCTGGTCCTACGCGCACCCAGGCGCGATCGACCTGGCTGAGCGGGTCGCGGGCTATGCACCCGGCGACCTGAACCGGGTCTTCTTCACCACCGGTGGCGGCGAGGCAGTCGAGAGTGCGTGGAAGCTGGCCAAGAACTTCTTCAAGCTCACCGGCAAGGCCGGCAAGCACAAAGTGATCAGCCGGGCCATCGCCTACCACGGCACCCCGCACGGCGCACTTTCCATCACCGGCCTGCCCGGCCTGAAGGCTCCCTTCGAGCCGCTGGTCCCGAGCACGTTCCGGGTGCCGAACACCAACCTGTACCGGGCCCCCGAGCAGTTCCAGGGCGGCCCAGAAGGACCCTCAGCAGCCGACGAGGAGGCCTTCGGGCTCTGGGCCGCCGACCGGATCGCGGAAGCGATCGAGTTCGAGGGTCCCGAGACCGTGGCCGCCATCTTCCTGGAGCCGGTGCAGAACGCCGGTGGCTGCTTCCCTCCCCCGCCGGGGTACTTCCAGCGGGTCCGCGAGATCTGCGACGAGTACGACGTGCTGCTGGTCTCCGACGAGGTCATCTGCGCCTTCGGCCGCCTCGGCCACATGTTCGGCGCCGACCGCTACGGCTACCAGCCGGACATCATCACCTGCGCCAAGGGGCTGACCTCGGGCTACTCCCCGCTCGGCGCGATGATCGCCACCGACCGGCTGTTCGAACCGTTCAAGTCCAGCGGCGAGACCTTCCTGCACGGCTACACCTTCGGCGGCCACCCGGTCTCGACGGCGGTCGCGATGGCGAACCTCGACATCTTCGAGCGCGAGGGCCTCAACCAGAACGTCCTGGACAACGAGGGCGCCTTCCGCGCCACCCTGGAGAAGCTGCTCGACCTGCCGCTGGTCGGTGACGTCCGCGGCGACGGGTACTTCTTCGGGATCGAGATGGTCAAGGACAAGGCGACCAAGGAGACGTTCAACGATGCCGAGGCCGAGCGGCTGCTCCGCGGGTTCCTGTCGAAGGCGCTCTTCGAGGCCGGCATCTACTGCCGCGCCGATGACCGAGGCGACCCGGTCGTCCAGCTCGCGCCGCCGCTGATCTGCGACCAGACCCACTTCGACGAGATGGAGCAGGCCCTGCGCGGCGTCCTCAAGGAAGCCGAGAACCACCTGTAGTCAGCCCCGTCATCGAGCTTGTCGAGGAGCCTGGCCGTGCGAGCGGGCCCTACGCTGGGCCCGTGATCGGTGACCTCCCACGACAGGAACGTGTTCGACAGGGCTGGGTCACCATCGGCGTAGGGATCGCATGGGGCGGGTCTGCCATCGCGGCGGGGGCCGGATCGGCGTACTTCAACGAGTGGATGTTCTACCGCTTCGTACAGAGGTCGCTCGAATCCGCGTCAGGATCCGGCTCGTACGGGCCACCGAGTTGGGCGATGGGTCTTCAGGGCTTCGCGGTGCTGCTTTTCCCTCTCAGCGTGTGGTGGCTCGTGCTGGCCGTTGCCTCCGGACGTGATCATCAACGCGGCCGCGCGCGGTACTGGTACGTCGGCTCGGTGGTCGTCCTGATCACCCTGGCAGTCTCGGACATCTTCGTTCGTACATCGATACCGATCGACGAGCCCTTCGATCACCTCGCCAGCCCGCGATTTGTCGATGACGTCGCACTAGCGATGATCGGACTCGTCGCCGTCGCGATCACGGTGTGGTTCGCGCGAGGGCCCAGGATGAGGAACGCTCGTGGCGTCGACGGCCCGTCCCTCGCTGCAGAACCAGTGAACCGCGCGAACAACTAGCCACGCACAACGGTGGGTGGTGCGGGGTCAACGCGTCGCGAGGGCCTTCGTCTGGATCCTGTTGTAGATCGTGTTACCCAGGACGACGGTGATCGCGATCAGGAACATCACCGTGCCGACCACGTTGACCTGCATCGGGACGCCGCGTTGCGCAGCGCCGTACACGAACATCGGGAAGGTGGTCGTCTGGCCGGCGTTGAGGTTCGTGATGATGAAGTCGTCGAAGGACAACGAGAAGCTGAGCAGTGCCGCACCGAGGATGCCAGGCAGCACCAGCGGGAAGGTGATCCGCCAGAAGGTCTCTCGTTCGTTGGCGTAGAGATCCATCGCGGCCTGCTCGAGGTTGTCGTCGAGTCCGGAGAGCCGTGCCTTCACCGTGACGACGACGAAGGACAAGCAGAACATCACGTGGGCGATGAAGATCGTCCAGACGCCGAGGTGCCCGCCCTGGTGGGCGGCGATGAACAGCGCCAGGAGCGACGAGCCCATGACGATCTCGGGGCTGGCCATCGGCAGGAAGATGACGGTGTTGGCGATCGACCGGCCAGCGAACTCGTGGCGCACCAGCCCGAAGGCCGCCATTGTGCCGATGGCGGTTGCTGCCGCGGTGGCGAGTACGCCGATCCCGACGGACACGCCGACCGCGTGGCACATACCGGCCGAGTGGCAGGGGTGCAGCCAGTTGTTCCAGGTGAAGCTGCGGAACGCATAGACGTTCTTCGACTTGCCGGGGTCGTTGAAGCTCATGAGCACCACGACGGCGATCGGCACGAACATGTAGACCAAGACGAGCAGGCCCAGGACCAGGACCAGGTGGTCCTTGACCCAGCGGAAGAAGCGGGCGGCGGGGCTCATACGAGGTCCTCCGTCCCGGACGTGCGGATATAGACCATCACCATGCCGATGATCAGGATCATCAGGATCATCGACAGGGCGCCCGCGTCAGGGTAGTCCTGGGACGTGGTGAACAGGTTCTCGATCTTGTTGCCGACCATCGTCTGTCCGGGGCCGCCGAGGAGTTGGGCGTTGATGTAGTCACCAGCCGCCGGGATGAAGGTGAGCAGCGTCCCGGCGACGACGCCGGGCAGCGAAAGCGGCCAGGTCACCTTGAAGAAGGCCCTGAACGGGTTCGCGTAGAGGTCACCAGCCGCCTCGATGAGACGTCCGTCGACCTTCTCCAGGCTGGCGTAGAGCGGCAGCACCATGAACGGTAGGAAGTTGTAGACGATGCCGGCGACGACCGCGAACCAGGTGTTCAGCAGCCTGCCGTCGTGACTGAGGATGTGCACGTTCTGGAGCGTCGAGACGACGAAGCCGTGGTCGGAGAGGATCAGCTTCCAGCTCAGCGTGCGCAGCAGGAAGCTGGTGAAGAACGGTGCGATCACCAGCACCAGGAGAAGGTTGCGCCACTTGCCGGCCTTGAAGGCGATCGCATAGGCCAGCACGTACCCGACCACCAGGCAGACCAGCGTGGCCAGACCGGCGTACCAGAGCGACCGCAGCAGCTCGGGGTGGTAGCTCTTGAGCGCGTGCCAGTAGTTCGAGAAGTGGTAGGTCACCTTGTACCCGGAGAGCACCGAGCCGTTCGGGTCGTACAGGCTGGTCGCAACCAGGGAGTAGAACGGGACGACGAAGAACAGCACCAGCCAGATCGCGCCGGGCGCGAGCAGCCAGTACGCCGTGTAGCGTCTCTTTCCCGACCGCGCCATCAGTCCTCCTCGATCCCGGCGTTCACGTCCTGGCTGGCGTCGAGCAGGAACGCGTACTCCGGGCGCCAGGACAGGTCCACGGTCTCCCCCTTGGCGAACAGCCGTCGGCGGCCAGTGTTCTGCTCGAAGACCTGCAGCTCCTGTCCCCACGGCATCCGCACCATGTACTGCGTGCTCACACCGACGAAGCTGACGTCGGTGACGATGCCGCCGTCGAGGTGGTTGCCCGGGGCGTCGATCTCCTCACCGACACCGGCGATCAGGACCTTCTCCGGGCGGATGCCGATCCAGCCATCGGACCCGGAGGCGTGCGCTCGGGAGGTCGGAATCGACACCGTGACGCCGTGCATGTTGACCTTGGCGAAGTCTCCGTCCGGACCGAGCACCTTGCCGGCGATCAGGTTCGACTGGCCCAGGAAGTTGGCCACGAAGGTCGTCTTCGGGTTCTCGTACAGATCGTTGGGCGCGCCCATCTGCTCGATCACGCCGGCGTTCATCACCGCGATGGTGTCGGCCATCGTCATGGCCTCCTCCTGGTCGTGGGTGACGTGGATGAAGGTGAGGCCGACCTCGGTCTGGATCCGCTTGAGCTCCAACTGCATCGCGCGGCGCAGCTTGAGGTCCAGCGCGCCGAGCGGCTCGTCGAGCAGCAGGACGTCGGGCCGGTTGATCAGGGCCCGCGCGAGCGCGACGCGTTGCTGCTGACCACCCGAGAGCTGGGCGGGCTTCTTCCGCGCCTGACTGGTCAGCTCGACGAGCGCGAGCATGTCGTTCACCTGCCGGTGGACCTCCGACGACCTGCGCCGACGCAACCCGAAGGCGACGTTCTCGTAGATGTCGAGGTGCGGGAAGAGCGCGTAGCTCTGGAAGACCGTGTTGACCGGGCGCTGGTAGGGCTTGGCATAGGTGATGTCCGTGTCGCCGATCCGGATCGTGCCCGAGGTCGGCGTCTCCAAGCCCGCCACCATCCGCAGCGTCGTGGTCTTGCCGCACCCGGAGGGGCCGAGCAGGGCGAAGAACGACCCGTGCGGCACGTCGAGGTCCAGGGACTTCACGGCGGTGAAGTTCGCGAACTCCTTGGTGAGCTGACTGAGGTGCAGGCTGCGCGAGCCCTCGCTACTACCCTGTGACATCGGAGAACTGCCTTCCGTAGTTCTTGGTCCGTGACTCGTCGAGCGCCATGAACCGGTGGGTCGTCTTGAGGGTCTCGTCGGTCGGGAAGATCAGCTCGTTGTCGACGTTGCCCGGGTCGATCTTCTCCATCGCCTGCTGGGCGCCCTTCACGGGACAGATGTACTGGTTGTAGTCCGCGAGCCGGGCGGCGACCTCGGGCTCGTAGTAGTAGTTGATCCACTTCTCGGCGTTGGTCTTGTGGGTCGCGAGGTTCGGCACCAGCATGTTGTCGGCCCAGATCATCATTCCCTCCTCGGGAGGGACGAAGACCAGGTTGTCGTCGCCGGCGTTCGCGATGTCGCCGGACCAGGCCTCGCACGCGAGCACGTTGCCGGCCGAGAGATCCTGCACGTAGTCGTTGCCGGTGAAGCGCCGGATCTGCCCGTCGTTGGTGGCCTTCCTCAGGGCGTCCATCGCCTTCTGCCACTGGGCGTCTGTGAACTTCGCCGGGTCGGTGCCCTGGCCGAGCATGATCAGGCCCATCGTGTCTCGCAGCTCGGTGAGCATCGTGACCTTGCCCTTGAGGTCGCTACGCGTGAGCAGCTCGCTGTAGGCCTTGATGCCCTTCGGCAGGTACTTCTTGTTGTACGCCATCCCGGTGAGGCCGCTCTGCCAGGGCGCTGAGTAGGTGCGCTTCGGGTCCCAGGCGGGCGCGGCGAGCGAGTCGATGATGTTCGCGTGCAGGTTGGGTACTACAGCCGGGTCGAGCGGCTGGATCCAGCCGAAGTCGATCACTCTGGCCGCCATCCAGTCGGTGAGCACGAACATGTCCCTTTTGGTGGACTGGCAGGTTCCGAGCTGGTTCTTGACCTTGCCGAAGAACTGGTCGTTGTCGTTGACGTCGTCGGTGTAGCTGACGTTGATGCCGGTGGCTTTCTCGAACCGCTGCAGCGTCGAAGGGTTCTTCTTGCTGTTCTCGTCGATGTAGAGCGGCCAGTTCGAGATGATGAACTGCTTGTCACTCGCCGAGAGGTCGCGAGTGGTGCAGTCGGCAGGGTTCTGCTTCGCGTCGGGGGTGCCGAACAGGCGCAGGGCACCGACGCTCCCGATGCCGAAGGCGACACCGGCACCACCCTTGATGATCGTCCGGCGACTCAATCTGGGATCGTCAGTCACGAAACCTCCCTCTCATCCTCGGACTGTCCGTTGGGGGATCGTGACACGCCAGATGGCTCGCGACAAGGGATTCCGTCGTGAAGATCGTGTTTCGCAACGAAAACCGGCGCATTAACTTGCCTTAGCCGTCCTGATGGCGACACCATGGCGCCATGGCCGAGCCTGACGTGACCTCCCGACGCAGTGCGCCCCTCGATGCCGTCTCGAAGGCGATCATCGAACAGCTCCAGCAGGACGGACGACGACCCTATGCCCGCATCGGCGAGGCGGTCGGACTCTCCGAAGCCGCCGTGCGACAGCGGGTGCAACGGCTGATCGACAGCGGCGTGATGCAGATCGTCGCGGTCACCGATCCGCTCGAGCTCGGCTTCGCCCGCCAGGCGATGATCGGGTTGCACGTCGACGGACCGATCGAGCCGGTGGCCGATGCCCTCGCCGAGATGGACGAGATCGACTACGTCGTCGTCACCGCCGGCGGATTCGACATCCTCGCCGAGGCCGTCTGCGAGAGCGACGAGCACCTGCTCGAGGTGTTGTCCTCGCGGATCCGGGCTATCCCCAGCGTGCGCAGCACAGAGACCTTCGTCTACCTCAAGCTGCGCAAGCAGACCTACTCGTGGGGCGTCCGCTGAGCACTTCGAGACGGGCGCAGCCCGCCCTCCACAGCACAAGCGTTTCGCTGTGGGCCGACACGGTCGGTGAGGAGACGCCCGTCCGTGCCGCGTTGCCGGGACCGGCGTCGTACGACGTCGTGGTCGTGGGTGCGGGGTTCACCGGGCTCTGGACCGCGTACTACCTGAGCGCCGCCGATCGCTCGTTGCGGATCGCGGTGCTCGAGGCCGAGCGCGCCGGATTCGGGGCGTCGGGGCGCAACGGTGGCTGGTGCAGCGCGCTCTTCCCCACGCCGTGGTCGAAGCTTGCTGCCTCATCATCGGCCGCCGAGGCCCTGCGCCTGCACCGCGCGATGTCCGACACCGTCTCTGAGGTGGGTCGCGTCGTCGAGGCCGAGGGCATCGAGGCCGACTACCAACGCGGCGGCACGCTGACCCTTGCTCGCTCCCGCCCCCAGGTGCGCAGGTTGCGCGAGGAGCTCGCCGAATCGCTCGGCCACGGATTCACCGACGAGGACGTGCGCTGGCTCGACGAGGCCGAGGCGCGCGATCAACTCGATGCGACCGGCGTGCAGGGCGGACTCTTCACCCCGCACTGCGCGGCGGTCCAGCCGGCGCGGTTGGTCCGTGGCCTGGCGGCCGCCGTCGAGCGTCGCGGGGTGTCGATCTTCGAGGGGACTCGCGTGCACGCGATCAACGCGGGCTCCGTCCTGACCGATGTCGGCCGGGTCGGGGCCGACGTCGTGGTGCGGGCGACCGAGGCCTGGACGTCCCAGCTGCCGGGAAGCCGGCGGGCGGTCGCACCGGTCTACTCGCTGATGGTCGCGACTGAACCACTCTCCGCCGAAACCTGGTCGCAGGTCGGCCTCGACGGACGCCCGACGTTCACCGACGGTCGCCACGTGATCATCTACGGCCAGCGCACCGCCGACGGCCGGCTGGCGTTCGGCGGTCGCGGTGCGCCGTACCACCTCGGCTCGCGGATCCGTCCGGGCTTCGACTCCGAACCGGGGGTTTTCGACAAGTTGCGTCGATCCCTGGTCGACCTGCTCCCCCAGCTGGGGGACGCGCAGTTCAGCCACGCGTGGGGCGGACCGCTCGGCATCGCTCGTGACTGGTCGGCCTCGGTCGGACTCGACCGAACGAGCGGCCAGGCCTGGGCGGGCGGCTACGTCGGCGACGGAGTGGGTACGACGAACCTGGCCGGGCGGACCCTGACCGACCTGATCCTGCGGCGCGACACCGACCTGACCTCGCTGCCCTGGGTGGATCACCGCAGCCGCTCCTGGGAGCCTGAGCCGTTTCGCTGGCTCGGCATCAACGCCGGCCTCCGGGCGATGAGCGCAGCCGACGCCGAGGAACGCCTCACCCGCCGGCCGAGCCTGATCGCCAAGGCGATGTCCCCGCTCATCCACGGCTGATCACTGTCGGTTGTCGCGACTGCGACCGGCGACCAGCAGGTTTCGACAGGCTCAACCGACGATCGTCACGACCGCGACCGGCATGCGTTTGCTTCCCAACGCTTAGTTCGCAAGGGTTGAGCCATGGTGGGACGGATCCCCGTGATGGACGTGACGCCCGTGGTCGAACACGGGCGCTATCCCGCCAAGTCCGTGGTCGGGGAGCAGTTCGAGGTCACCGCGCTCGTCTTCCGTGAGGGGCACGACCAGCTCGGGGCCGATGTGGTGCTCATCGATCCGGCCGGGATCTCGCGGCCGCCCGTCCGGATGAGCCCGGCGCCGTACGGCGTCAACCGGCTCGCCGCACAGGTCAGCGCCGACGCCGAAGGCGCCTGGGGATTCACGATCGAGTCGTGGAGCGACCCGGTCGCGACCTGGCTGCACGATGCCGGCATCAAGATCCGCGCCGACGTCGACGTCTCCCTGATGTTCACCGAAGGGGCGCTCCTGCTCGAGCGCTGGGGTCGCCAGGTCCAGGCACCCTCGGCGGAGCGGCGCGTCGTGCTCGACGCGATCACCGCCATCAGCGACACCACCAGGCCGACCGAGGTCCGCCTGGCTGTGGCGGAGGATCCCGCGCTGGTGGCTGTCCTGGCCGCCTACCCGATCCGCGACCTGCTCTCGGTCGAAGGTCCCTACCCGCTGTTCGTCGACCGGCGGAGGGCGCTGACCGGCAGCTGGTACGAGTTCTTCCCGCGCTCCGAGGGCGCGTACGCCGACCCCGACGGGTCGCTGCACACGGGCACCCTGAAGACCGCGGCGGAGCGCCTCGACGCGGTCGCCGCGATGGGGTTCGACGTCATCTACCTGCCCCCCGTCCATCCCGTCGGGCAGGTGAACCGCAAGGGGCGCAACAACACCCTGTCCCCCAAGCCCACCGACGTCGGGTCGCCGTGGGCGATCGGGTCGAAAGCCGGCGGCCACGACAAGGTCAGCCCGGAGCTCGGGACGCTCAAGGACTTCGACGCGTTCGTGAGGAAGGCTGCGAAGCTCGGCCTCGAGGTCGCCCTCGATCTCGCACTCCAGGCTTCGCCGGACCACCCGTGGGTCCAGAGCCACCCGGAGTGGTTCACGACCCGCGCCGACGGGTCGATCGCCTACGCCGAGAACCCGCCGAAGAAGTACCAGGACATCTACCCGATCAACTTCGACAACGATCCCGAGGGGATCTACGCCGAGGTCCTGCGTGTCGTGCGGCACTGGATGAAGCACGGCGTACGGATCTTCCGGGTCGACAACCCGCACACCAAGCCGCTGGAGTTCTGGGAGCGGCTGCTCGACGAGCTCCGGGCCAGCGACCCGGACGTGCTCTTCCTGTCCGAGGCCTTCACGACCCCGCCGATGATGCAGGCCCTGGCGAAGGTCGGCTTCCACCAGAGCTACACGTACTTCACGTGGCGCAACACCCGCGAGGAGATCGAGTCCTACCTGCGCGAGGTCGCGACCGAAACGGCGCACTTCCTGCGGCCGAACTTCTTCGTCAACACCCCCGACATCCTGCACGAGTTCCTGCAGTACGGCGGTCCCCCGGCCTTCCGGATCCGCGCGACGCTCGCCGCCATGGGCTCACCGTCGTGGGGCGTGTACGCCGGCTTCGAGCTCTACGAGCGGATGGCCGTACGCCCGGGAAGCGAGGAGTACCTGGACTCGGAGAAGTACGAGCTCAAGGTGCGCGACTGGGCCGGCGCCGAGGCCGAAGGGCGGTCGCTGGCGCCGTACCTGACCCACCTCAACGAGATCCGGCGAGCGCATCCGGCGTTGCAGCAGCTGCGGAACCTGGTCGTGCACGGCAGCGACGACGAGAGCATCGTGGTGTTCAGCAAGGCTTCGACAAGCTCAACCGACGGTGGTGGGGACATCGTGATCGTCGTGGTCAATCTCGACCCGCACACGGCCCACGAGACGATGATCCATCTCGACCTCGCGGCACTCGGCCTGGAATCCGACGCCCGCTTCGAGGTGCACGACGAGCTCTCGGGCCACACCTGGGCCTGGAGCGCCGACAACTACGTCCGTGTCGACCCGACCGGCCCAGAAATTGGCGCAGAGGTCGGACAGGTGGCCCACATCCTGAGCGTGAGGACAGCGTGAGCGAGCAGCCGGAATGGTTCAAGACAGCGGTGTTCTACGAGGTCCTCGTGCGCTCGTTCAAGGACAGCGACGGCGACGGCGTCGGCGACTTCCGCGGCCTGACGGAGAAGCTCGACTACCTGCAGTGGCTCGGCGTCGACTGCCTCTGGGTCCCGCCGTTCTTCACCTCGCCCCTGCGCGACGGCGGGTACGACGTCGCGGACTACACCAACATCCTTCCGGAGTGCGGCACGGTCGATGACTTCCACGCCTTCCTCGACGCGGCCCACTCGCGCGGCATCAAGGTGATCATCGACTTCGTCATGAACCACACCTCCGACGCGCACCCGTGGTTCCAGGCCAGCCGCAACGACCCTGAGGGCCCGTACGGCGACTTCTACGTGTGGTCGGACACCGATGAGCTGTACGCCGACGCCCGGATCATCTTCGTCGACACCGAGCCCTCGAACTGGACCTGGGACCCGGTGCGCCAGCAGTACTTCTGGCACCGGTTCTTCGCCCACCAGCCCGACCTCAACTTCGACAACCCGAAGGTGCACGAGGCGATGCTCGACGCGATGTCCTTCTGGCTCGACCTCGGCCTGGACGGCTTCCGCCTCGACGCGGTCCCGTACCTCTACGAACGCCCCGGCACCAACGGCGAGAACCTTCCCGAGACCCACGAGTTCCTGCGAATGGTGCGCAGGTTCGTCGACGACAAGTACCCCGGCCGTGTCCTGCTCTGCGAGGCGAACCAGTGGCCCTCCGACGTCGTGGAGTACTTCGGCGACCCCGAGGTCGGCGGCGACGAGTGCCACATGGCGTTCCACTTCCCGGTGATGCCGCGCATCTTCATGGCCGTCCGGCGCGAATCCCGGTTCCCGATCTCCGAGATCATGGAGCTGACCCCGGCCATCCCGTCGGGCTGCCAGTGGGGGATCTTCCTGCGTAACCACGACGAGCTGACCCTGGAGATGGTCACCGACGAGGACCGCGACTACATGTGGTCGGAGTACGCCCAGGATCCGCGGATGAAGGCGAACATCGGCATCCGTCGCCGGCTCGCGCCGCTGCTGGACAACGACACCAACCGGATGGAGCTGTTCAGCGCGCTGCTGCTCTCACTGCCCGGCTCGCCAGTTCTGTACTACGGCGACGAGATCGGCATGGGCGACAACATCTGGCTCGGTGACCGCGACGGGGTCCGTACGCCGATGCAGTGGACCTCGGACCGCAACGGCGGTTTCTCGGCCGCCACCCCGGGCCGCCTGCACCTGCCGGTGATTCAGGATCCTGTTTTCGGGTATCAGTCGGTCAATGTGGAAGCCGAGCTCGACAACACCTCGTCCCTGCTGCACTGGACCCGGCGGATGATCCACACCCGCAAGCAGCACCCCAGCTTCGGTCTCGGCGAGTTCCACGACCTCGGGGGCAGCAATCCCTCGGTGCTCTCCTACGTCCGCGAGTACGCGTTCACCGACGACGACGGCTCACAGAGGACCGACACCGTGCTGTGCGTCAACAACCTGTCCCGGTTCCCCCAGCCGGTCGAGCTCGACCTGCGCCGGTGGGAGGGCCTCACCCCGGTCGAGCTGCTCGGAGGGGTCCGGTTCCCGCAGATCGGCGAGCTTCCCTACCTGCTCACCCTGGGCGGTTACGGGTTCTACTGGATCCGGTTGCCTGACTTGGGGCCGACCGAGGAGGTGAGCACGTGAGCGAGCACCCGCAGCGCGCATCCTTCCTGGCGAACCAGCGCTGGTTCGCCGGGAAGGGCCGCGACTTCGAGATCACCGACGTCCGGGTGCTGGCCGCGCTCTCGGAGACCGTGCGGATCGAACTCGTCGACGTCGCGTACGCCGAAGGCACGCCGGCGACCGAGACCTACCAGATGCCGGTCTCGCACTACCCCGGCCCACAGGAACGGCTCGGCCACGCGCTGGTCCGCGAGGGCGACGGCGAGTGGACCTACGACGCGGTCCACGACCGCGACGCGATGGCGGTCTACCTGGAGGTCTTCGACACCGGCGAGGACCTGGACGGCCTGGCCGTGCACCGGCTCGCTGGCCACGACCTGGACACCAGCACGCACTCGACCGTCTTCGGTGGCGAGCAGAGCAACTCCTCGGTCGCGTTCGGCGAGGACAGCCTGATGAAGGTGTTCCGCAAGCTGACCACCGGCACCAACCCGGACGTCGAGATCCACGAGGCCCTGACCCGCGCCGGGAACACCCACGTCGCCTCGCTCTACGGCTACCTCAGCGCCGAGGACGAACAGCTCCAGCTGGCGATGCTCCAGCAGTTCCTGCGGACCGCGAGCGACGGGTGGGTGCTGGCACTGACGAGTGCGCGGAACCTGTATCTCGAGGCCGACCTGCACCCGCACGAGGTGGGCGGCGACTTCGCTGCCGAGGCGCACCGGCTCGGCGCGACCATCGCCGAGATCCACCAGGTCCTGGCCGGGACGTTCGGCACCACCACGATCGACCCGGCTGCCATCGGGCAGCAGATGAGTGACCGCTTCCGCGCTGCGACGAGCGTGGTACCTGACTTGTCGGCGTACGAGGACGCGGTGCAGAGCCGGTTCGCTGCCCTGGCCGAGGTGCCGTCCGGCACTCCTGGACTGGTCGCGCACCGGATCCACGGCGACCTGCACCTGGGCCAGACGCTGCGCACCTCGCTGGGTTGGAAGCTGGTCGACTTCGAGGGCGAGCCGGCCAAGCCGCTGGCCGAGCGCCGGTTGCCGGACTCGCCGTGGCGTGACGTCGCCGGCATGGTCCGGTCCCTGGATTACGCCGCCGCCTCGACCGCCGCCGACCTGGAGGCGACCGAGCACGGCTACGACCAGATCGGCTACCGCGCCCATGAGTGGGTCGAGCACAACGTGGCAGCCCTGCTCGACGGGTACACCGAGCAGCGGGGCGTCCCGATCACGGGCGTCGAACAGACGTTGCTGGACGCCTACGTCGCGGACAAGGCCGTCTACGAAGCAGCCTATGAGGCCCGCAACCGGCCCGGCTGGCTCCCGATCCCGCTGGCAGCACTCGACCGGCTCGCGAAGCAGCCTCGATGACCGGCTCCCTGGGAGAGCTCGACCTGTACCTGATCGGAGAAGGCCGTCACCACCGGCTGTGGGAGGCCCTCGGCGCGCAGCCCTACGAGGGCCCCGGAGGCAACGGAGCGCGCTTCGCGGTCTGGGCACCGCACGCGCGCGAGGTCCGGCTCGTGGGCGACTTCAACGGCTGGGACCGCTCGACGATGCCGATGGCCCTGCGCGGCGAGTCCGGCATCTGGGAACTCGACGTCCCGGGGGCTGTGCCCGGGAACCGCTACAAGTACGTCATCTGCGGCGCCGACGGCGCCTGGTCGGACCGGGCCGACCCGATGGCGGTGCACACCGCCGTGCCGCCCGAGACCCATTCGGTGATCTTCCGGAGCACCCACAGCTGGACCGACCAGGCCTGGATCGAGGCACGTGCCCACCAGGACCGCCCGGCACGCCCGATGTCGATCTACGAGGTGCACCTCGGCTCCTGGCGCAGCGGCCTGTCCTACGACGAGCTGGCCACCCAGCTCACGGCGTACGTGGTCGAGACGGGGTTCACGCACGTCGAGCTGATGCCGGTCATGGAGCACCCGTACGGCGGATCGTGGGGCTACCAGGTGACCTCCTACTACGCACCGACCGCGCGCTTCGGTGACCCCGACAGCTTCCGGCGGCTCGTCGACGCGCTGCACGCGGCGGGTGTCGGGGTGATCCTCGACTGGGTACCGGCACACTTCCCGAAGGACGCCTTCGCCCTGGCCCGCTTCGACGGGACGGCGCTCTACGAGGACCCGAACCCGAGCCGAGGCGAGCACCCCGACTGGGGCACGCTGGTCTTCGACTTCGGGCGGCTCGAGGTCCGCAACTTCCTGGTCGCCAACGCGCTGTACTGGCTCGAGGAGTTCCACGTCGACGGCCTGCGCGTCGACGCGGTGGCCTCGATGCTGTACCTGGACTACTCCCGCGAGGCCGGCGAGTGGGCGCCGAACGTGCACGGCGGCCGCGAGAACCTCGAGGCGGTCGCGTTCGTTCGCGAGCTCAACGACGTGGTGGCCAGCGTCGTTCCGGGGGCGATGGTGATCGCGGAGGAGTCGACGTCCTGGCCGGGCGTGACGGCCGGCACCGACAGTGGCGGACTCGGCTTCGGGTTCAAGTGGAACATGGGCTGGATGCACGACTCGCTGAGCTACATCGCGCGTGACCCGATGTACCGGTCGCACCACCATGCGGAGCTCACCTTCAGCCTGGTGTACGCGTTCTCCGAGCGCTACGTCCTGCCGATCAGCCATGACGAGGTCGTGCACGGCAAGGGTTCGCTGCTGCGCAAGATGCCCGGCGACCGCTGGAAGCAGTTCGCCGGCGTGCGGGCCTTCTTCGCCTACCAGTGGGCCCATCCGGGCAAGCAGCTGCTGTTCATGGGCACCGAGTTCGCGCAGGACCGGGAGTGGGCCGAGTCCGGCGAGCTCGACTGGGGTCTGCTCGGCGATGCCGCCCACAGCGGCGTACGGACCCTCGTGGCTGACCTGAACCGGACCTACGTCGCGACCCCCGCTCTCTGGGAGCAGGACGCCAGCGGTGCGGGATTCACCTGGCTCTCGGCCGATGACGCAGCGGCCAACGTGATCGCCTTCGTGCGCTGGGCCGTCGACGGCCGGGCACTGGTCTGCGTGTGCAACTTCTCGGGTCGACCGCACGAGGCCTACCGCCTGCCGCTGCCGTTCGCGGGCATGTGGCGCGAAGCCGTCAACACCGACGCGACGCCGTACGGCGGGTCCGGGGTCGGCAACCTCGGCGTCGTCACCGCGGTCGCCCAGCCGTACGGCGACCAGCCCGCCAGCGCCACGTTGAGGCTGCCTCCGTTGGGAACGCTGTGGCTGACCCCGGTCGACCCCTAGGCTGATCCTGTGCCCGCAGACCTGACGCCCGTCTCCCCCGGAGTCGTGCGCGTGAGCTGGACGGTCGAGCTCCAGGCCGAGGGTCTCGGGCCGTCGGTGGAGGCCGTCCGTGGAGCCCTGGCAGAGGGTTTCGGTGCCGGCCACCACCGGATCGAGGCACTGGTCGACCCCGAGGACGAGGACGCCCAACGGATCGCGACCTTCTCCGGCCTGATGCGTGAAGGCGTGGCTCGCCAGGTCGCCGACGGCTCGGACCGGATCGTCTATGCACGCCTGGCCGACGACACCCCCGTGGACGACCCGATCGGTTTCCGCAGGCTGCTGAACTCGTTCCTGCCGCGCAAGCGCGCGATCAGCCAGATGCTGATCCGCTCGACTGACGAGCGGGTGCTGCTGTGCCAGCTGACCTACAAGAAGGACTGGGACCTGCCCGGCGGGGTGGTCGAGGTCGGTGAGTCACCGCGACTCGCTGTCTCGCGCGAAGTCACCGAGGAACTCGGGCTCGAGATCGAGGCGGGGCCGCTGGTGCTGACCGACTGGCTGCCCGCGTGGGGTGGCTGGGACGACGCGGTGTGCCTGGTCTTCGACGGCGGCGTGCACGACGAATCGATCACCGCGAGCATCGTTCGTCAGCAGCGCGAGATCCGCTCGGCACGCTTCTGCACGATCGAGGAGATCCACGAGCTGTGCGCCGACTTCACCGCACGCCGGATCGTCTCGGCGCTGATCAACGTGACCGACCGCCCCGGTCCGGCATACACGGAGAGCGGGCTGTGAACCAGCCTGGCTGAAGCGGTGGTTGACCCTGTCCTCGGCCCGCTGGGCAGACGGTAGGGTGACCGCCATCTGCAGGCAACCTCGGAGGGCATGATGAGCAATCAGGCAATCGAACGCCTCGACGTCGACGACTTCTGGACCAAGGGCTACACCGTTCTGCCCGGGATGTACTCCGCCGCGGAGATCCAGGCATTCCGTGAAGGTGCCTACGCCACCAAGGACGACGGTGGCGACCTGCTGGCCAACCCCCGGCTGAGCAGCATCCTGACCGACGGCCGACTGGTGCAGGTGGCACGCAAGCTGCTCGGGACCGACGTCGTGCACTACGGCGGCGACAGCTCGTTCACCATCAACGGCAGCCAGCTCGGTTTCCACAAGGACAACACCGACCGCCAGGACGACCAGGGACCCGACTGGACCCAGGGTCGCTACACCCAGCTGCGGTTCGGGATCTACTGCCAGGACCACACCCGGCACACCGGCGGCCTGAACCTGCGGGAGGGCTCGCACGAGTGGGTCGATCACAAGAAGGGCCCGAACCGGTACGTCAAGGTCAAGCCCGGCGACCTCGCTGTCTGGAGCATGCGGATCACCCATTCAGGCAACGGCCTGCTGCTGCGGTGGCCGTTCAAGGAGGTCCCGCTGCCGCTCGAGCACGACAAGTACCCGGCCTGGAAGCGCACCAAGGCCGACGGTGACCGGATCGCGATCTTCGCGCACCTCGGTGCCGATGATGCCCACGCGAAGCGGTACGGCGACTACCTCAAGACCCGTACCTACATGGTCAACCGCTGGCGCAAGGCCCCGTACGACGCCGCGGCGCTAGCGGCCGCCGACGCCGCCGGGCTCAAGGTCCGCGACATGCCTGCCGAGGTCATGAACGACCCGACCGCCGGCCTGCTCGAGAAGTGGGAGCCGTTCGCCTACTGAGGCACCGCGCAGCAGCGTCACGAGGACGCCGACCAGGACGACCGCGCCGCCGACGAGTTCGGTGACCCCGGGCACCTGGTCGAGCAGCGCCCAGGCACTCAGCATCGCGACCGGTGGCGCGATCAGCACGAACGGGACGACTGCGGACGCCGGGTATCGCGCGAGCAGTCCGTTGAAGATCGAGTAGCCGACCAGTGACGCCAGCCCTGCGGTGTAGCCGGTCGACACGACAGCGTGCCACCCCAGGTGGCCGAGGGCGTGACCGACGGCCGCCGGCCCGTCGAAGCTCAGGCTGAGCAGCACCAGCGGCAGCGGGACGACCAGCGAGGACCAGACCGCGAGCGAGAGCCCCGAGGAGACGCTCGCCCGGCGCGAGACCACGTTGCCGATCCCCCACGACAGCGCGCCCGCGATGCACAGCAGCAGCGCGCCCAGCGGGATGTGCCCGCCACGACCGAGGCCGACGACGACGAGCCCTCCCGCACCGATCACGATGCCCAGCAACTGGCGCGAGGTCGGCCGTTCGCCGAGCCAGCCGGCCGCGATCAGCACGGTGAACAGAACCTGCGCCTGCAGGACCAGGGCCGCGAGTCCGGGCGGCATCCCGAGGTGCATCGAGGTGTAGAGGAGTCCGAACTGGCCCAGTGACATGAAGGTGCCGACCGCGACGACCGTGCGCCACGGCGCCTGAGGACGCGGCACGAAGAACACCGCGGGCACCAGGACAGCGGTGAACCGCAGCGCGACGAAGAGGAGCGGCGGCACCCCGTGCATGCCCCACTCGATGACGACGAAATTGAAGCCCCAGATGACGGCCACGAGGATGGCGAGGACGACGTGGCGGGGGCTCATGCGCTCGATTCTGCCGTTCAGATCCATGAAGCACCAGCGATGAGATCTGCATGGATCCATGTAGCATCACTACATGATGGATCTGGCCGCACTGCGCTCCCTGGAAGCCGTCGACCAGTTCGGCTCGGTGGTCGCCGCAGCCGACGCACTGGGCTTCACGCCGTCGGCCGTCTCGCAGCAGATCAAGCGCCTGGAACGGCAATCAGGCGTCGAGCTGCTCGAACGGGTCGGTCGGGGCGTGATCCTCAGCGGGCCGGGGAGGGTCCTCGTCTCCGAGGGTTCCCGGATCGCTGCCGACCTCGAGCGACTCGAGACGGATCTTCACGCCCAGGCCGGTGGCGTTGCCGGCGAACTGAGCCTGATCGGCTTCTCCACCGCGATGCGCGGCCTGATCGGTCCGGTCGCGGCAGCGGTCATGGGCGCCCATCCGGAGCTGCGCCTCCGGCTGGCCGAGGTCGAACCCTGGCAGGCGGTCGAGCGGGTGGCGACCGGCCAGGCCGACCTTGCCGTCGTGCACCGGTGGGGCGACGTTCCCATCGACATCCCCGATCACCTGGACCGGCGTACGGTGCACCGCGACGAGGCCGAGGTGATCGTCCACGCTGGTCACCGGCTCGCGGCGCGCAAGAGCCTGACCCCGGGAGACCTGGTCGACGAACGCTGGATCGCCACGCCCGACGGAACCATCTGTCGCCAGTGGCTCTCCCGGATGTACGCCGGCACGGGCCGGGTACCGGTGATCGAGCACACCTCGATGGAGTTCGACTCGCACCTCGCCCTGGTGGCCGCCGGACTCGGGATCGCGCTGGTGCCACGCCTCGGCCGGTCCGTCCTTCCGCCGGGCACACGCGCGATCCGGGTCCGGGAGCCGAAGCCCGAGCGCGAGGTGATTGCCGTCTGGCGCCGCAGCCAGGGCCGCTCCCCCGCCGTCCTGATGCTGGTGGAGGCGCTCGCCCTGGCCGGGCAACCTAGGCGGTCTGGAGCACGTACCCGCGCTTGATCACGGTCCGCACCAGTGGGTGCGGACCGAGCGCCTCGCGCAACCGCGCGACCGCGACCTCTGCGGTGTGCGGATCGGCGGACTCGCCGGGCAGGGCGGCCAGCAGCCGGTCGCGGCTGACGACCTCACCCGGGTGCAGCGCGAGCCGGCGCAGGATGGCCAGCCCGTTGGGCGACAGCGGGAGCACCTCGTGGTCGAGCGTCGCCGCTGATGCCCGCACGTGCAGCACCCCCGAGGGGGTCATCACGCTGTGCGCGTCGTCGCCCAGAGTCAGGATGACCAGACGAACCAACGCACCCATCCGGGAACGATCAGGATGCACTGGGCCCAAGCCTGCGTTGACCAGCGGCTCCGCGGTCATCGGACCGACCGCCGCGATGAGCAACCGACCGTCGGTGACGAGCTCGCGGACGATCTCGGTGACGCCTTGCCCGTTGAGCTCGGCGATCCAGGCGATCGCGGCCGGGGCAGACGTGAACATCACCGCGTCGAAGGCACCCGCCGCGACCTGGAGTGCGGTCTCGGTCACCGCGTCGGGATCCTGGGCTGGCCCCCAGCGATAGACCTCAAGCGGGATCACGACCGCTCCGCCACCCACGAGGAGCTCCTCGAGATGGGGATCGCCGGCACCGTGGTGCTGGACGGCGATCCGTTGTTCCTGGACACCTTCGGCGAGCAGGAACTCGACGAGCTCGGCGGACGTCTCGGACTCCGCGACCCAGTCGGCCTGGAGCCCCACAGCCTGGAGCGCGCCACGAGCTTTCGGACCGCGCGCAACGAGTCGGGTGTTCTCGAGGTTGGCGACCAGCTGGTCGTACAGGCCCGCCGCCTCGGCGGTGTCCATCCAGCCACGGAAGCCGATCCCCGTGGTCACGACCAGGACCTCGACCGGGTCCGCCAGGATCTCGCGGGTACGCCGCAACAGCTCGTCCTCGTCGATGTGCGGGACGACGCCCAGCGCCGGTGCGACCACGACGTCCGCCCCTCGTCGCGTCAGCGCAGCCGACAACTCGTCGGAACGGCGTTGTGCCGTCACCAGGATCCTGGTGCCGGCGAGGACCGGGGTGAGTTCGGTCATGGTTTCCTCAGGCGACCAATAACGAAACGGGGACGGGATGGACGTAGACGACTCCCCCGGCGATCCAGGTCCGGTAGACCGGGAGCGACTCGGACGGGTCGGTGAGGCATTCTCCGGTCGCGAGAGCGAAGACGTGCTTGTACATCGGCGAGGCGACGGTGTCCCGCTGCTCGGGACCATGGCCGACTGATCCGACGATGCCTCGGGCTATCACGTTGGCGTCCGCGAACGGGTCACGATGCCCCACTGCGTAGACGAAATCGGCTGGATCCCCCTTCTCGTCAGTGCCGGTCACCCGGAAGAGCGCCACCTGCTGTTCACGGACCAGCACGGCCACGCCACGCTCCGGAATCAGTTGTCCCTTGGTGCACACGGCGACCCACTCACTCATGCGCGCACCTCCAGCTTCACGCCGGCGATCAAGGTCGACCCGCGCTCCTGTGCCGTCGCGGGCCTGCGTTGCCCGCGTTCGGTCACGTAGCTCAGGTCCGGGTCCCCGGCGTCCGGGGCGTTGACGAAGGAGACGAACTGGGCCAGCTTGTCCGGATCAGCCAGCGTGGCAGCCCATTCATCGCGATAGCTGGCGACGTGGGCTGCCATCGCCGCATCCAGATCTGCGCAGATCCCGAGCGAGTCGTCCAGCACAACGGCACGGATCGCGTCCGCGCCACCCTCGTGGGTCTCGACCCACGGAGCCGTCCGCTGGAGCCGGTCGGCGGTGCGCACGTAGTACATCAGGAACCGGTCGATGGTCCGGATCAATGTTGCCGTGTCCAGGTCCTCGGCGAACAGTTGCGCGTGCCTCGGGGTGAACCCGCCGTTCCCGCCGACGTACATGTTCCAGCCCTTGTCGGTCGCGATCACCCCGACGTCCTTGCCACGCGCCTCCGCGCACTCGCGCGCACAGCCTGAGACACCGAGCTTGATCTTGTGCGGCGCCCGCAGGCCCCGGTAGCGCAGCTCGAGGTCGACCGCCAGGCCTACGGAGTCCTGGACGCCGTACCGGCACCAGGTCTGACCGACGCAGGACTTCACCGTGCGCAAGGCCTTGCCGTACGCATGGCCCGACTCGAAGCCCGCATCGACCAGCCGGCGCCAGATCTCCGGGAGCTGCTCGAGCCGTGCTCCGAACAGGTCGATCCGCTGGCCGCCGGTGATCTTGGTGTAGAGCCCGAAGTCCTCAGCGACCCGCCCGATCGCGATCAGGCCCCCCGGCGTGATCTCGCCCGCGGGCACCCGCGGTACGACGGAGTAGGTGCCGTCCTTCTGCAAGTTGGCCATCACGTGGTCGTTCGTGTCCTGGAGCCGGGCCTGGTCGGCATCCATGACGTGACCGGTGCCCAGGGAGGACAGGATCGAGGCGATCACCGGGCGGCAGATGTCGCAGCCCCGACCGGTGCCGTGCTGCCCGATGATCTCGCTGAAGGTACGGAGCCCGGTCACCGAGATGATGTCGAAGAGCTGGGCACGGCTGAACTCGAAGTGCTCGCACAGGGCGTTGCTCATCGTCACGCCGGCCTTCTCGAGCTCACCGGCCATGAGGGTCTTGACCAACGGCAGGCAGGACCCGCAGCTCGTCCCGGCCCTGGTGCAGGCCTTCACACCGGCCAGGTCCGTGCAGCCGCCGCAGCTGACCGATTCACGGATCGCCCCGGCTGTGACGTTGTTGCACGAGCAGACGTTCGCCGAGTCCGGGAGCTCACCGGTCACGCGGGCTCCCACACCGTCTGGCAGCAACCAGGCGTTCGGGTCGCTGCCGAGCTCGGCACCCAGCATCGGACGCAACGAGGCATAGGTACTCGCGTCGCCGACCAGCACGCCACCGAGGAGGATCTTGGCGTCGTCGGAGACGACCAGCTTCTTGTAGACACCGACGACAGGGTCGGCGTAGGTGACCTCGAGACTGCCCGGCGCTTCGGCGAACGCGTCACCGAAGGACGCGACGTCGACGCCGAGGAGCTTGAGCTTGGTACTGGTGTCGGCGCCGGGGAACGTCGCCGCGCCGCCCAGCAGCCGGTCCACGACCACCTCGGCCATCGTGTAGCCGGGGCCGACCAGGCCCCAGGTCCGGCCCTGGATGCAGGCGACCTCACCGACCGCGTACACGTCGGCAGCCACGGTCACGCAGCCGTCGTCCACCACGACGCCACCGCGCTCCCCGAGGACGAGCCCGGCGTCGCGGGCCAGTTCGTCGCGGGGACGCACCCCGGTGGCGAACACGACGACATCGGCATCCACGGTTGAGCCGTCTGCGAACTCCATCGAGGCCACCCGACCGTCGGTGCCGGCGTGCACCGCTGCCGATGCCGTCGAGGTCAGCACCGAAACGCCCATGGATTCGACGATGCGGCGCAGGGCCGAGCCGCCGCCCTCGTCGACCTGAAGCGGCATCAGGCGGTCGGCGAACTCGACAACCGTGGTGGCGACGCCGAGGCCGTGCAGGGCGCCAGCCGCCTCGAGCCCCAGCAGGCCGCCACCGACGACCACGCCCGTGGCCACGGGCCCACGCTCGGCCACCCACGCCTCGAGCGCCTGGACGTCGGCGATCGTCCGGTAGACGAAGGTGCCCGGCAGGTCGGCGCCGCCGACCGGCGGCACGAAGGCCGACGAACCGGTCGCGAGGACCAGGGCGTCGTACGGCTCGTCACGCCCCTGGACCCGTACCGTGCGCGCGGAGACGTCGATCGCGGTCACCGGAGCACCGAGGTGGACCCGGGTCGACGCGTCGACCGCGAAGCCCTGCGGGAGAAGCAGGTCTTCAGGACTCTGACCCGCGAAGTACGACGTCAGCGCCACCCTGTCGTACGGCGCGTGCGGCTCCTCGCAGAAGAGGTCGACGGACCACAGCCCGTCGGTGTCCCGGTCGCGCAACGCCTCCACGAGGCGATGGGCGACCATGCCACCACCGACGACCACGAGACGTTTCGGCTGCGAGGGGTCGTCGTTGCTGGCCAGTGTCGGGTGAGTACTGGACATGTCAGGCACCTTAGGTAGTCGATTCAACGGGCATGTTTCGTGGTGTTACAGGCGTGCTACGAGTTGCCGGCCCGCCGGCGGGTTCCGCACCTGTTCCGACCTCCGGATCACTCGCGTTCAACCAGTCGACGAGGCCGCACAGAACTTCGCGGCAGCCACCGCATCCGGTACTGGCACGCGTCACCGTGGCGACGTCGCCCGCGGTGCGGGCTCCGTCCTCCCACGCGGTCACGATGTCCTTCTTGGTCACGCTGCTGCAGCGGCACACGGTGGTGGCACCTGGCATCCGCACGGGTGAGGTCGGCTCCTCGGCGCGCCCTTCGGGCACGAGCAGCGTCAGCGGATCGACGGGCAGTGGGGTACGACGGTCGAACGCGACGCTGAGCGAGGCCGAGATCTCGGGCGCTCCGAGGCAGGTGACGCCGACCAGGGTGTCGTCACGGATGACCAGGTCCACGTGGCGCCTCGCGCCACTGTCGGTCAGGGTGACCAGCCGGTCATCATCACTCGCCAGCGAAGCACGGACCCCCATCGTGATCAGGTCTACGCCGGCCGCCTTGAGCCGGACCGGCTCCTGGACCGGTGTCGTCGGCGCCTCGGCGCCGATCTCGACGGTGCTGCCGGTCATCACCGCGACCAGTCGCTCGGCCTGGCTCCAGCCGGGCGCGAGCAGTCCGGTCATCGGAGCAGGGCTCTGGGCGCAGTCCCCGATCGCGTGCACCCCGGTCCGTGCCGTCGTCTGATCGGCGTCGACCAGGATGCCGCGGTCGACCGCGAGTCCGGCATCGGCTGCGAGCCGCACGTTGGCGCGCACGCCGCAGGACACCACCATCAGGTCGGCTGCCAGCAGTCGCCCGTCGGCGAGGCGGACGGCGACGATCTCGTCGTACGCGCTGATCACCTCGCCGATGCTGCTGTCGGTGATCACGTCGACACCGAGGTCGCGCAACCGCCCCGCGAGCATCCGGGCCGGCGCGGGATCGAGCTGGGTCGCCATCACGTGGTCGTCCAGATCGATCACGGTGACCGGCACTCCTCGCCTGCGCAAGCCACACGCGGCCTCGAGCCCGAGCAGGCCTGCGCCGAGCACGACCGCGTGCTTGGCGTTCATCGCCCGGGCCGCGATGTTGCGACAGTCGTCGAGCGTGCGCAGCACGTGCACGTGCCGCGGAGCGCGCTCCAACCCCTCGATCGGAGGGATGAACGCCCGGGCCCCGGTCGCCAGGACCAGCCGGTCATAGGTCGTCGACGTGCCGTCGTCCAGCAGGAGCCGCTGTCCGCCCAGGTCGAGCTCGACCGCGGCGACACCGCGACGGAACCGCACCCGCTCGGAGTCCGGCAGCGGGAGGCTCAGGGCCTTCAGGTCGGCGCGACCGGCGACGACCTCGGAGAGCAGGATCCGGTTGTACGGCTCGTAGGTCTCCTCACCGATCAGCTCGATCTCGAAGCGACCGATCCGGTCAGCGCGGACGAGCTCGTCGACGAAGCGGTGACCGACCATGCCGGCACCGATCACGACGACCTTCTCAGCGGGCGAGCTCATGGATGTCCTCCTCGAGAAGTTCCGTCGCGACCCGGGCGATGTCGACGGCGCACACCTTGAACTCGGGCATCCCGGAGATCGGGTCGGTCGCCGAGTTGGTCACGGCATTCGCCATCCCGACCCCCGACCAGTGGAACGGCATGAAGACGGTGTCGGGACGGATCGTCGAGGTGATCCGGGCACGGGCCACGGCACTCCCCCGGACCGAGGTGACCCTGACGTCGTCACCGTCCTCGATCCCGTAGCGCCCGGCGAGGGCGGGATGGAGCTCGACGAACGCGGCCGGGGCCGACTTGGCGAGCGCCGGCACCCGGCGCGTCTGGGCTCCCGACTGGTACTGCGCCAGGACCCTGCCGGTGACCAGGTAGAGCGGCGCACCCGGCCGCAGGTCGTCCTGGGGTGAACCCGGGCTGACGGGGACCATCCGGGCTCGCCCGTCGGCGTGCCCGAACCGGCGTACGAAGATCCGCGGGCTCCCGGTCGATCCGAGGGGCACGGGCCAGTGGAACCCGGCGACCTCCTCGTCCAGGATGGCGTGCGAGAGCCCCGAGTAGTCGGCGACACCGCCCGCGCTGGCCCGGGCGAGCTCGTCGAAGACCTCGGCCGGAGCGGTGTCGAAATGGACCGTCGAACCGAGCTCGCGAGCCAGGTCGGCAAGGATGGTGAGCTCGCTGCGCGCCTGGCCCGGCGGATCGATCGCCTTGCGCCGACGCAGGATCCGGCCCTCCAGCGACGTCATCGTGCCCTCCTCCTCGGCCCACTGCGTGACCGGCAGGACGACGTCGGCCAGCAGCGCGGTCTCGCTCGGGACGAAGTCGCACACGACCAGCAGGTCGAGGGCCTCCACCCGCGCGCGGACCGCGAGAGCATCCGGCGCGCTGACGAGCACGTTGGCGCCGTGGACGAACAGCGCCCGGACCTCGGTGCCGAGCTTGTCGAGCAGCTGGACCGCCGGCACCCCCTTGCCGGGTAGCGTCTCCGGATCGACGCCCCACACAGAGGCGACGTAGGCCCTGGCCGCCGGGTCCTCGATCGAGCGGTAGCCTGGAAGCTGATCCGCCTTCTGGCCGTGCTCGCGGCCGCCCTGACCGTTGCCCTGCCCAGTCAGGCAGCCGTAGCCGCTGGCCGGCCGCCCGGGCAGCCCGAGTGCCAGCGCCAGGTTGATCGCGGCGGTGACGGTGTCCGTCCCGTCGGTGTGCTGCTCGACTCCGCGGCCGCTCAGCACCATCGCACCGCGCCCACCGGCTGCCGGTGAGGCAGCTGCGAGGACCTCGACCGTCCGACGCAGGGTGCCTTCGGCAACGCCGGTGATGTCCGCGACGCGTTCGGGCCACCAGAGCGCGACCGACCGGCGTACCTCGTCCCAGCCGGAAACCCGGTCCTCGAGGTAGGCCTCGTCGGCATGACCGTGGGCAATGACCAGGTGCAGCACCCCGAGCAGGAGCGTCAGATCGGTACCCGGCAGCGGCTGCAGGTGTACGCCGGCCCCGTCCGCGGTCAACGCCGCGGTCGCTGACCGGCGCGGGTCGACGACCAGGAGCCCACCCCGGTCACGTACTCCGGCCAGGTGCTGCACCAGCGGCGGCATCGTGTCCGCGACGTTGCTGCCCAGCAGCAGGATCGCGTCGGCCGACCCGGCATCGGCGAGCGGGAACGGCAGGCCCCGATCGATGCCGAAGGCCCGGTTGCCGGCGGCCGCGGCAGACGACATGCAGAAGCGACCGTTGTAGTCGATGTGCCGGCTGCGCAGGACGGTCCGGGTGAACTTGCCGAGCTGGTAGGCCTTCTCGTTGGTGAGCCCGCCACCGCCGAACACCCCGATCGAGTCCATCCCGTGCTCTGTCTGGAGCGACTGCACCCGCTGGGCTATGAACGCCAGCGCCTGCTCCCACGAGGTCGGCTCGAGCCCGCCGGAGGCCCCGCGCAGCAGTGGTGTGGTGATCCGGTCGATCACCGAGAGCACCTCTGCGCTGGTCCAGCCCTTCTGGCACAACCCGCCCTTGTTGGTCGGAAAGTCCCGCGCGCTGACGCTCACCCCCTCCGGAGAGGGAGTGAGCGTCATGGCGCATTGCAGTGCGCAGTAGGGGCAGTGCGTGTCGACGGCTGGGGTCACACGCCGGCCTTCGCCATCTCCGAGGTCGGGCGCAGGTAGAACGCCCAGGTCACCGCGAGGCAGACGACGTAGAAGAGTCCGAAGACGATGAACGCGCCCTTCGTGGCTTGCACCGGGTCGGTGACCCACGGCGAGCTGAAGGTGATCGGGATCAGGAAGCCGCCGAGGGCACCGACAGCACCGACGATTCCGAGCACCGCCGAGGCTTCCTTCGTGGACTTGCCCTCGGCATCCTTGCGCGCGGTCGAACCGACTGGCCCGCTGGAGACCGCGTAGGTCTTCCAGATCGCCGGGATCATCCGGTACGCCGACCCGTTCCCGATTCCGGTCGCCGCGAAGATGAAGAGGAACGCGATCAGGAACCACGGGAAGATGTCGGAGTTGTGGTTCACCGCAGTGACCACCGCCGGCGGGAATCCGGGGAAGCTGGTCGGATCCTTGACCCACGCGGCGACCTTGGCGGGATCAGGCACCGGGACCTTCTCGAGGCGGGTCAGCGTGAAGTACACGGTGGCCGTGCCGAGGATCATCGCGATGAAGGCACCGAGGGTCACCCGGGCCCCGCCGTACTTGTCGGCCAGCCAGCCGCCGAACGGGCGGGCGAGCGAGCCGACGAGCGCACCGAGGAACGCGTAGTAGGCGAAGTTGATGCCGATCGACGCTGTCGGGATCGGTGAACGGAAGAAGTTGATCTTGATCAGCAGGGGCATGGCGGCGGAGTAGCCGATGAACGACCCGAACGTGCCGATGTAGAGGAATGCCATGACCCAGGTGTGCTGGTAGCGCACCACCGCGAGCTGTTCACGCGGCCGCGAGTAGGCGGCGCGCAGGTTGTTCATGAACGCGAAGGCGCAGACGGCCGCGAGGACGGCCAGGGCGGCGTACAGGTACCCGGCCCGCTGCAGCACGATGCCGTGCTGGCTCGCCTTGACCAGGCCGAAGGCGCCGGCACCGCCGACCACGATCGGCAGGAAGAACTGGATCACCGCGACACCGGCGTTGCCGCCGGCAGCGTTGAGTCCCAGGGCGGAGCCCTTCTTGTCCGAGGGGAAGAAGAAGTTGATGCTGGCCATCGACGACGCGAAGTTGCCGCCACCGACGCCGGCGGTCGCGGCGATCAGGACGAACACCCAGAACGGCGTGTCCGGGCGTTGCACGAAGAACGCGAAGAGCATCGTCGGGATCACCAGGAGGAGTGCGCTGATCACCGTCCAGTTGCGGCCGCCGAACTTCGGCACCGCGAAGGTGTACGGCAGCCGCAGCAGCGAGCCGACCAGGTTCGGCACAGCCACCAGCCAGAAGAGCTGCTGCGGGCTGAACCCGAATCCGGCCTTCGTCAGCAGGGCCGCGCTCACGCTCCACAGCAGCCAGACCGAGAAGCCGAGGTGCTCGGCGAAGATCGAGAAGGCGAGATTGCGCCGAGCGACCTTCTTGCCGGTGCTCTCCCAGAACGTGGGGTCTTCCGGCTCCCAGTGCTCGATCCAGCGGCCGCTGGGCGCGGCCTCTGGGGCGGCCGCAGCGACTGCTGGGCTCTGCGTCTCGGTAGCGGACATCGGGACTCCTTCGATCACGGACCCCGGAACGGGTCCTGATCGGAAAGGTGTCAGCGCGATGTTTCGCGGCCATCACGATGGTCGTGTCTCAGGTGTAAAGCGTTTCTCGCAGTGGGTCACACGGGCGCGTGAAATGTGCGAGCCGGCTCACATCGGCCGCCGGGCGTGGTGAGAACGGCGAAACAAATGCCGAGGTTTCGAGACGGTTGCTGCGCAACCTCCTCAACCACCGGTGCCCTCAGAACAGCGCAGAAGCCAGGTCCCGGCGAGCCTTCTGGACCCGGGAGTCCTCGTTGCCGACGGCCGCGAAGAGCCCGATCAGGTGCGTGCGTGCCTGGTCCCGGTCGGACTCGGAGGTCCGCGCGACCAGGTTGATCAGGCGGACGAAGGCGTCCTCGACGTGGCCTCCGAGAAGGTCGAGATCGGCCACCATCGTCTGGGCTGCCACGTCGTCGGGGGCTTCCGCAGCCGCGGCACGGGCCTCGGAGAGGTCGACTCCGTCGGTGCGCTCGAGAAGCCTGGCCATGGCGAGTCCCGCGGCCGCCTCGGTGTCGGTCGGGTTCGCATCGACCAGCTTCTGGTACTCGGCAACGGCCGCGGCGATGTCCCCCCGCTCCAGGGCATCCTGAGCCGGCAGGTACCGGGGATCGAGGACCTCTTCGCCCGTCTCGGCGTCGATCTCGCCTGAACGGGGCTGGTGGCGTCCGGTGAAGCCGCCGGCCGTCAGCTGCTGGAGCACCTGGGTCAGGGCCGCACGCAGGTCCTCGATCGGTGCTGCGGCCTCCAGCAGCGGCACCGGGCGGCCCTGGGCGACGAGCACCACCAGGGGGACCGAAGGGATCTGCATGGCCTGGGCGATCTCGGGGTTCTTCTCGATGTCCACCCGGCCTAGCAGGAACCGGCCCTCGAACTCGTTCGACAGCAGCTGCAGGTCATCGGCCAGCTGCACGCTCGCCGGGGACCGGGTGCTGGAGTAGAACGCCAGCAGGACGGCGGCGGTCATCGAGCTCTCGAGCACCGTCTGGAAGTTCGTCTGATCGATGTCGATGGTGTAGGCGCCGCTCACGCCCGGTGCGCCGGCGGCATCGGTCGGGGCAGCACGACCGGACATCCCGGAGAGGTCGATCGCGCCGGGCCGGGAGAAGGGTTGCTGCGTCATGCCCCCATTGTGGCCGACAACAGCCGGCCACTTCTTCTCAGGTCCGCAACCGTGCCGCCGATCAGGACCTTGTGGTGAGCGCGGGACCGAGCGCGACGGAGCCGACGCTGGCGCGTCGGGCACTTCGCCTTGCTCTCGCCACCTCGGTCTTCGTGGCCGCCGGGTACTTCGGTCGGACGACCGTCATCGACGGGAAGGGTCTGAGCCTGATCTGGCCAGCCGTCGGGGTGGCCGGCCTGTGGATCGGCAGCGGCAACCGCCGTACCTGGCCCACCGACCTGATCGCCCTGTCGCTCTCGATCGTCGTGGTCACGATGACGACCGGGGCCACGCTGGCCAGCGCCACCGTCTTTCTTGCCACCAACCTGATCCAGGTGCTCACCTTCGTGGCCATGACCCGCCGCTGGATCCCGCAGATCTGGGGCCTGGGCGGCACCGAGCCGCTGCGACGCAGCCAGGACCTCGGTCGGCTGATCATCGCTGCCTGCCTGTCCGGGGTCGCGAGCATCTCGATCGGTGTCGTCGGTGCGGCGCTCGAACTGCACAGGCTGATCGACGTACCGACCCTGACCGTCTGGTGGGGACGCAACACCATCGCGCTCATCGTGATCAGCGTGTTCGGCATCCTGGCCGGTCAGCCGCTCGCCACGGCCGGCGGAGCCGGTCCGGCCTTCCGCCGGCTCCTCGACGGGTTGCGACCCGCATCGGCCGGCCGTGCGGTCGAGACCGTCGGCCTGCTCGGACTCTCGGTCGCGCTCGCCCTGTTGATCTTCGGGGACGTCACTGCCCAGCCGCTCGCGTTCCTGCTGCTCGTCATGTCGGTCTGGGCCGGTCTGCGCTACAGCCCGATCGGCGTGGTCATCCACGGCGTCGTGATGGGCACGTGCGGCGTCGCGTTCACCCTGGCGGGCCAGGGGCCGTTCGCCGCGGTCGCCTCGATCCACTACCGCGCCCTGGTGGCGCAGGGCTTCGTCGCGATGACCGTCCTGACCGGTCTCGCACTCGCCTTCAGCCGCCTGGAACGCGACACCGCCAACCGTCAGCTCGCCGAGGCACGGCGCGCCGCCGACGAACGCGCCGAGCTGCTCGACGCGGTCCTCGAGTCGATGAACGAAGGGATCTTCGTCATCGAGGAGGGCGGGAGGGTCCTGGTTCGCAACACGGCCGGGCGCAAGCTCGTCGGCGTGGACGAGGACCAGCCGCACGAGCTCCAGCCGGCGGCTGCGTACGGGCTGTTCCACAGCAACGGCGTGCAGGTGACCGACGCCGAGCTGCCGGCCAACCGCGCACTGGCCGGCGAAGTCGTCGCCCCCGTGGACCTGCACGTCCGGACCCCCTCGGTCCCACTCGGCCGGGTGGTCGAGATCAGCGCTCATCCGTTGGAGAACCACGACCCGGCAGCACCCCACCGCGCGATGGTCAACATCCGCGACGTGACCCTCGACCGCCAGCACCGCGACACCCTGTCCAGCTTCGCCGGCGTGGTCGCGCACGACCTCTTCAACCCGCTCAGCGTGGTCGACGGCTGGACCGAGGCACTTGCCGACGAGTTCGAGGGCGGCCCGGTCTCGCCGATGGTCGGGCACGCGATGGTGACCAGGATCCACGACGCGGCCGCGCACATGCGGGTGTTCATCGCAGACCTGATGTCCTACACGATCGCCGGTGACGCCTCCATCCGCCCCGGCCCGGTCGACCTGACCGGGATGGTCCGCTCGCTGGCCGGGCTGCGAACCGCAGCCAACTCCGCGCCGCTGATCGTCGTGGCCGACGACCTCGAGGTCTGGGCCGACGCCGGGCTGGTGCGCCAGCTGCTCGACAACCTGCTGGGCAACGCGATCAAGTACGTCGCTCCGGGCACCCGTCCGATCGTCGAGGTCACCGGCAACCCCGTCGACGACTGGCTCGAGGTCCACGTGGCCGACAACGGCATCGGCATCCCCGAGGAGCAGCGCGAGGCGATCTTCGAGAACTTCCACCGCGCTCACGGCAGCAACTTCGTCGGCACCGGGCTGGGGCTGGCGATCTGCCGCCGGATCGTCGAACGACACGGCGGCACGATTCACGTCGCTCCGGCAACCCACGGCGCCGGGAGCGAGTTCGTCTTCCGGCTGCCCCTGCTGGCCACCCCGGCGCAGACGCCGGGCCGGCCCGACCAGGTCCCGGTCGACGCCTGACTCAGAAGCGCGCGGGTTCCCGGTACTCGCCCCACTCGGCGCGCAGCGCGTCGCAGATCTCGCCCAGGGTCGCCTCGACGCGGCACGCCTGGAGCATCGCCGGAATCATGTTGCCGCCGGTCTTCGAGACCTCGACCATGGTGGCGATCGCCGCCTCGACGACGCCCTCGTCGCGACCTGCCCTGCGAGCCTTCAACTCGCGGACCTGGTCGACCTCGACCTCGTGCGAGACCCGGAGGATCTCCAGGTCGTGCGTGACCGACTCCAGGTTGACGTTGACGCCGACGACCTTCTTCTCGCCCTTCTCGAGCGCCTTCTGGTACACGAACGCGGCCTCGGCGATCTCCGAGGAGAACCACCCGTCCTCGATCCCGCGCAGCAGTCCGGCCGTGATCGGGTTCTTGCCTGCGGCCGTAGCGGCGGCGAGCCCGGCGTGGTCGGTCGAGGTCAGTGACGAGCCGCCCAGCGCGAGGATCTTGTCGAAGATCGCGTTGGCCTCGGCCTCCATCCGGTCGGTCAGCGCCTCGACGTACCAGGAACCACCGAGCGGGTCGGCAACGTTGATGACGCCGGTCTCCTCCATGATCACCTGCTGGGTGCGCAGCGCGATCTCCGCGGCCTGCTCGCTCGGCAGGGCCAGGGTCTCGTCGAGCGCGTTGGTGTGCAGCGAGTTGGTGCCTCCCAGGACACCCGCCAGCGCCTCGACCGCGGTCCGCACGACGTTGTTGTACGGCTGCTGGGCCGTCAGGGAAACGCCTGCGGTCTGGGTGTGGAAGCGCAGCCACTGGGCCTTGTCGGTCCTGGCCCCGTAGACGTCGCGCATCCAGGTCGCCCAGATCCGACGAGCCGCCCTGAACTTCGCGATCTCCTCGAAGAAGTCCAGGTGGCTGTCGAAGAAGAAACTGAGTCCCGGCCCGAACACGTCCACGTCGAGACCGCGGTCCAGGCCGAGCTCGACGTAGCCGAACCCGTCCGCCAGCGTGAAGGCGAGCTCCTGCGCGGCCGTCGATCCGGCCTCGCGGATGTGGTAGCCCGAGACCGACAACGGCTTGTACGCCGCGATGTTCTCGGCGCAGTACTCCATCAGGTCACCGATGAGACGCAGGTGCGGCTCGGGTCCGAAGATCCACTCCTTCTGGGCGATGTACTCCTTGAAGATGTCGGTCTGCAGCGTGCCGTTGAGCTTGCCGGTCTCGACACCCGCGCGTTCGGCAGCGACCAGCATCATGCAGAAGATCGGGACCGCTGGGCCGCTGATCGTCATCGACGTGGTGACGTCGGCCAGGTCGATCCCGTCGAAGAGGATCTCCATGTCGGCGGCGGAGTCGATCGCGACGCCGCAGTGACCGACCTCTCCCAGGGCACGCGGGTCGTCGGAGTCGCGGCCCATCAGGGTCGGCATGTCGAACGCCACCGAGAGGCCGCCGCCGCCGCGATTCAGGATCATCTTGTAGCGCTCGTTGGTCTGCTTCGCGTTGCCGAACCCGGCGAACTGGCGGATCGTCCAGGTGCGCCCGCGCTGTCCGGCGGCGTACAGGCCGCGGGTGAAGGGGAACTCACCGGGCCACTCGCTGTCCTCGGTGCCGTACGCGGGCTCGACCTCGAGCCCGGAGAGTGTGGTGAAGTCGGCCTCACGCACGCGTGAAGCCGCGTAGCGTTCCTGCCAGCGGGTACGGGCGTTCTTCTCGCCGTATTCTTCCATAGCAAGATAGTAGGACGTCAAACTACTTTTGGGAAGCCCCGCGGACAGCCCGGTCGGACCGCCTCAGAAGTCGCCGGCCGCCTCGCGGACCGGTCGCAGCAGCGCCGAGACGCTGCGCAGCTCCGACTCCCCCAGCGCGTCCAGGCCGAACCCGGCAGCCACCAGGTCCGCGGTCGACACCTCGACCAGCGCGCGCCCGGCAGGCGTGATCGAGGCCAGCACCGCCCGCCGGTCGACCGGGTGCGGCTTGCGCCGGACCAGACCGGCGAGCTCGAGGCGATCGACGATCGGGGTCACCGAGGTCGGGTGCACCTGGAGACGCTCCCCCATCTTGCCCAGCGGCAGCTCACCGGCCTGCGTGAAGGACAGCAGCACCAGGGCTTCGTAACGGGCGAAGGTCAGGTCGTGCGGACGCAACAGGGCGTCCAGCCGTGACAGGACGAGCTGGTGGACCCGCATGAGCGACGTCACCGCATGCATCTCCGGTACGCCGTCCCAGCGCAGCGCCCACTGACGGGCCGCTTCGTCGATCGGGTCGAAATCGAGCATCGTGGTCAGTTGACCTTCGGGCCGCGCAGGCCGGCCCGCTGGACGACCCGCTGGATCGACAGGTCGCGCTGGTCCGGCGCGCCGACGAACCGGATGTCGCGCAGCCCCTGGTCCTGGGCTGCGGACTCGAAGGTGAAGTGGCCGTAGTCGAGGATCCGGCCTGCCACCGGCTTGACCACGGTGATGTCCAGGATGCGGCCGAGCGGCATCGTGGCCAGCGAACGGACCAGGACCCCGTGCACCCGGAAGACCCGCATGTTCGTGATCACGAAACGATCCATGTTGGCCGCGAGCGCGCGCCAGCCTGCCCACACGAACAACATCAGAGCGAGCAGCAGCGGGAACCAGGCGAGGTTGACCGAGGCGATCGCGAACACGACCAGTGCTCCGACACCACCGAGCGCGATGAGGACCGGCACGACATAGACGACCCAGTGCTTTCCGACCTCGTCGACGATGACCTCGCCCTCGTCGCGGAGCAGGTGACGCCCGATCTCGGGGTCGGTCAGGAACCGCGGGAGCAAGGCCATGGAAGACCCTGCCTCAATGCACGATCGCGTTGAGGAAGTTGATCGTGGCCGTGAACACCTTCGTGAGCCCGACCCAGAGGCCTGCTCCGCCGTGCTTGGACATCTGAGCCAGCCCGCTGGGGTCGGTGAACATGTAGTAGCCGATGAACACCACCAACAGAAGGGGCAGGACCTTCTTCAGCGCCATCGAACACTCCTGTCCTGATCCGGCCGAGGCCACGTGCATCGACGCGTGGCCGAGCGCACACACGTCATCCACGTTTGTACCAAGGTCCGGCGGCCAAACGCCGGAGGCGCGCTCAGGACGCGGCGCGGATCGCGTCGAAGACCGCCTTCATGTCCGGCCCGATGCGCGCGATCTCGATGTACGGCACGCCGTGGGAGGTTCCGTCGACGTAGGCGAAGTCCATCGCGCCGCCCATCATGCTCCCGGCCTGGTGGATGCGGAGGCCCAGCTCGGCAGCTCCGGCCAACGCAGCACCCATGTCCTCGACATCGAAGCAGAGATGGTGCAGCCCCGGGCCGTTCGACGCCAGGAACTCGGCGTAGATCGAGGCGCCGCTCACCGGCTGGATCACCTCGAGCTGGAGGTCCCCGAGATAGACGATCGAGACATGGATGACGAAGTCGGCCGGCTCGCCGCGCAGCGTGCAGTCCTCGGGCCCGAAGTGGATGTCGTTCATCCGGGTCCAGTTGCCGGCCCCGAAGCCGGCACTGAGGTACTTCTCGGTGGCATCGATGTCGGCTGTCACCCAGGCGATCTGCGTCACCGGTCCGGTCGCGATGGTCCCGACGTTCGTCATGGCGCCCATCCAACCATTCAGCGGTCGGTGTAGCTCTCCAGCAGCTCGTCCGCGGCGGCATAGGGATCGTTGGTGCCGGCGACGACCTGTTCGGCCAGGACGTCGAGCTCGGTGCGGGCATGGACGTCGCCCCACCGCTCGCGCAGGGAGGTCACGGCGATCGCCTCGATCTCCTCGCGGGCCCGCCGCACCCGGCGCCGTTCGAGCTCGCCCGAGGCTTTGAGGTACGCCAGGTGCGCATCGAGCGCCGTGATCACCTCGTCGACGCCTGCGCCGGTCGTCGCGACGGTCTTGACGATCTCCGGGGTCCACGCGCCGGCGGGTCGCTGCGCCAGGCCGAGCATCGAGCGGAGCTCCCGTCGTACCTGGTCGGCGCCGTCGCGGTCGGCCTTGTTGATCACGTAGAGGTCACCGATCTCCAGGATGCCGGCCTTCGCCGCCTGGATGCCGTCGCCCATGCCCGGGGCCAGCAGCACCAGGGTCGAGTCGGCCATCGAGGCGATCTCGACCTCGCTCTGCCCCACCCCGACGGTCTCGACCAGGATCACGTCGCACCCGGCAGCGTCCAGCACCCGTAGCGCCTGCGGTGCCGCCCAGGAGAGCCCACCGAGGTGGCCGCGGGAGGCCATCGAGCGGATGTACACGTCAGGATCGAGGGCGTGGTCCTGCATCCGGATCCGGTCTCCGAGTAGCGCGCCTCCGGAGAACGGCGAGGACGGGTCGACCGCGAGTACGCCGACCCGCTTGCCCTGCGCTCGCAGGGCACCGACCAGCGCACTGGTCGAGGTCGACTTCCCGACGCCCGGCGAACCCGTGATCCCGACGATGTGGGCATGACCGGCAAGGGGGGCGAGCCCGGCCATCACCTCGCGCAGCAACGGCGAGGCGTCCTCGACCAGCGAGATCAGCCGGGCGACAGAACGAGCGTCCCCGGACCTGGCCTTCTCGACCAGTCCGGGGACGTCCGCAGTGGATCTACGCGACATCAAGCCTTCCGGCTCTGTTACGACTTCGGAACGTGGACGATCAGGGCGTCACCCTGGCCGCCGCCGCCGCACAGCGCAGCAGCCCCGACACCGCCGCCGCGACGCTTGAGCTCGAGGGCCAGCGTCAGCACGACGCGGGCGCCGGACATGCCCACCGGGTGACCCAGGGCGATCGCGCCGCCGTTGACGTTGATCTTCGACTCGTCGAGGTTGAGCTTGCGGGCCGACTCGATGCCGACGGCGGCGAAGGCCTCGTTGAACTCGATGAGGTCCAGGTCGGAGGGCGAGATGCCCTCCTTCTCGCACGCCAGCGCCGTCGCGTTGGCGGGCTGCAGCTGCAGGCTGGAGTCCGGGCCGGCGACCATGCCGTGCGCACCGATCTCGCAGAGCCATTCCAGGCCCAGCTCCTCGGCCTTGGCCTTGCTCATCACGACCACGGCGCAGGCACCGTCGGAGATCTGCGAGGCGGAGCCGGCGGTGATGGTGCCGTCCTTGGCGAACGCGGCCGGCAGCTTGCCGAGCGACTCTGCCGTGGTGTCCCCGCGGACGCCCTCGTCGGAAGTGACGACGATCGGGTCACCCTTGCGCTGCGGGATCGAGACCGGGACGACCTCGTCGTCGAAGAGGCCGTTCTTCCAGGCCGCTGCGGCCTTCTGGTGCGAGGCGGCGGCGAACTCGTCCTGCTCGAGGCGGGTCAGCTTCACGCCCTCGGCGTTGATCTGCTCGGTCAGTCCGCCCATGGCCTGCTGGGTCGCCTGGTCGTACAGGGCGTCGTAGGCCATCGAGTCGACCAGGCTGGTGTCGCCGAACTTGAAGCCCTCGCGCGACTTCGGCAGCAGGTGCGGGGCGTTGGTCATCGACTCCATGCCGCCGGCCACGATGATCTCGTGCTCACCGGCGCGGATCAGCTGGTCGGCCGTGGCGATCGCGTTCAGGCCGGAGAGGCAGACCTTGTTGATCGTGATCGAGGGGATCCCGGCAGGCAGGCCACCGGCGAGGCCGGCCGCGCGCGCCGGGTTCTGACCGGCACCGGCCAGGATGACCTGGCCCATGATCAGGTAGTCGACCTGCTCGGGAGCCACGCCGGCCTTCTCGAGCGCGCCCTTGATGGCGACGCCACCGAGATCTGCCGCCGACAGGGACTTCAGGCCGCCCAGTAGGCGACCGATCGGCGTACGCGCTCCGGCGACGATGACATTTCCGGACATGGGGGTCCTCCTGGAAAGAACAAATGGGTCGCTCCGACACTACCCATCGGTAGTCGTCAGCGGGAGGGGTCTCGTGCTGCGGTCGGTGTCGTTGACGTCACACCGGGACCGATCAGGTTGAGGCAGCCCGACCGGGTGGTCGAGGATGGACCCATGAGCACTCCCCTTGATCTCCCCGAAGACCTGTTCGTCTGCATCGACCACGTCGGGGTGGCGGTTCCAGACCTGGACGCCGCGATCGAGCTGTACACCGGCGTCTTCGGGATGACCGTCGCCCACCGCGAGGTCAACGAGGAGCAGCGGGTCGAGGAAGCGATGATGCAGATCAACGGGACCGGCGGTGACACGACCACCCAGCGCATCCAGCTCCTCGCGCCGCTGAACGACGAGTCGACGATCGCCAAGTTCCTCGAGCGTTCCGGCCCCGGGCTGCAGCAGCTCGCCTACCGGGTCACCGACGTCGACAAGGTCTCAGCGATCCTGCGCGAGCGGGGCATGCGACTGCTGTACGACGCCCCGAAGCGCGGCACCGCGAACAGCAGGATCAACTTCATCCACCCCAAGGACGCCGGCGGAGTCCTCGTCGAGCTCGTCGAGCCCGCTTCGGACGCCCACTGAGACGTCCGGCACAGCAGGCGCTACTGGGGTTAACTCGCGGGTAACATGCTCGCGCGTATCCGCATCGATCCACCCACCTGATCCAGGAGTCTTGACGTGCAGCAGATCCTCGACGCGATCCTCGCCGGCGACACCAGCAGCGACGACTTCGCCAACCTCGCGCTCCCCGAGTCCTACCGGGCCACGACGGTCCACAAGGACGAAGCAGGCATGTTCGAGGGCATGGAGAGCCGGGACAAGGACCCACGCAAGTCCCTGCACGTCGAGGACGTCGCGCTGCCTGAGCTCGGCCCGGGCGAGGCCCTGGTCGCCGTGATGGCCTCGGCGATCAACTACAACACCGTGTGGACCTCGATCTTCGAGCCGGTCTCCACCTTCGGGTTCCTCGAGCGCTACGGCCGGATGTCGCCGCTGTCGAAGCGCCACGACCTGCCGTACCACGTGGTCGGCTCCGACCTCGCCGGCGTCGTGCTCAAGACCGGACTGGGCGTGCACTCGTGGAAGCCCGGCGACGAGGTCGTCGCCCACTGCCTCTCGGTCGAGCTGGAGTCCTCGGACGGGCACAACGACACGATGCTCGACCCCGAGCAGCGGATCTGGGGCTTCGAGACCAACTTCGGCGGCCTGGCCCACATCGCCCTGGTCAAGTCGAACCAGCTGATGCCCAAGCCGGGCCACCTCACCTGGGAAGAGGCTGCCTCGCCCGGACTGGTGAACTCGACCGCCTACCGCCAGTTGGTCAGCAAGAACGGTGGCGACATGAAGCAGGGCGACAACGTCCTGATCTGGGGTGCCTCGGGCGGCCTCGGCGGCTTCGCCACCCAGTACGCCCTCAACGGCGGCGCGATCCCGATCTGCGTCGTGTCCAACGAGGAGAAGGCCGCGATCGCGCGCAGCATGGGCGCCGAGCTGATCATCAACCGCTCCGAGGAGGGCTACAAGTTCTGGAAGGACGAGCACACCCAGGACCCCCGCGAGTGGAAGCGCTTCGGCGCCAAGATCCGCGAGCTCACCGGCGGTGAGGACATCGACATCGTCTTCGAGCACCCCGGCCGCGAAACCTTCGGCGCCTCGGTGTTCGTGACCCGCAAGGGCGGCGTCATCACCACCTGTGCGTCCACCTCGGGCTACATGCACGAGTACGACAACCGCTACCTGTGGATGAACCTCAAGAGGATCATCTCCTCGCACTTCGCGAACTACCGCGAGTCGTGGGAGGCCAACCGCCTGATCGCCAAGGGCATGATCCACCCGACGCTCTCGCGCACCTACTCCCTCGACGAGGTCGGCCAGGCCGCGATGGACGTCCACAAGAACGCCCACCAGGGCAAGGTCGGCGTGCTGTGCCTCTCCCCCGAGGAAGGACTCGGCGTACGGAACGAGGAACTGCGCGCCGAGCACCTCACCAAGATCAACGCGTTCCGCGGCGTCTGACCGGGTCCACCGCCTTCTGGCCGGCGTCCGACCGCTCCGCACGGGGCCGAATTTCCTGCACCAGCGGGGAATTCGGCCCCGTCGGCACTCAACCCCCGAGCACGGCTTGGGATTAGGCCGCTGCATCGGACACACTGAGCCTTCGAGGGGACACACGATGCCAACTGCGAGGGAACCATGACTGAAGACCGCGGCCTGTCCATCTTCGATGACGCCACGGCGGACGAACCGACCCAGGTGATCCCGCGCGTGGTCGACGACCTGGCTCCGGCCCCGCCCAAGACGGCCGGGCAGATCGCCGCCGAGACCGCGGACGCCGAAGACGCCGCGGAACGTGCCGCGAAGCATGCCTCGGCCGGTCCGGCGATCCCGCCGGCGTCGGTGGTTCCTCCGCCGCCCGCGCCTCGTCCCGCGGCCTCGGTTCCCCCGGCCTCGAAGCCGGCGAGCGCACCCGTGAGCCCGCCCGCGCCTCCAGCCCCTGCCGCGAAGGCAGCGACCCCATCGGCGCCCGCGGTCGCCGCCGCCCCGGCACCGGTGCCGGTACCCCAGGTCGTCACCCCGCCTGCGCCCGCTCCGGTGACGGCGGCGCCGACCCACGTGGCCGAGACGGCCGCACCGCGGTCGGCGGTGCCTCCGGCGGTGGCACCGAGGGCAGCTGCGAGCACGACGGCGGCCCTCCCGCTCGTACGACGCGGCGGCTACGACAAGGACGCCGTCGACCAGCACCTGCGCACCGCGGCTGCCGAGAGGGCTGGCCTGCTCGCCAGCCTCGGTGAGGCCCAGGAGAAGCTCCGGGCGCTCGCGAGCGAGAACAACCAGCTGCGCGAGAAGGCCACCGAGATCGAGACCCCGTCGTACGCCGGGCTGGGCGGGCGCGCGAGCGAGATGCTGCGGCTCGCCGAGGAACAGTCCCAGGACGTCGTCGCCGAGGCGAACGACAAGGCCGCCCAGATCCTGGCCCAGGCCGAACGCGATGCCACCGCGATCCGGGCCAGGGCCGAGAGCGACGCCGACGACATGCGCGTCGTGCAGCTCGGCCAGATCGACGACCAGCGCACCCGCACGCTCAACGAGCTCGAGGCGGAGCGAGGCCGTACGAAGGCCGACGCGGAGGACCTGATCGCCGCGGCGACCCGGGAGGCCGCCCAGATCCGGCTGAGTGCCGAGACCGAGACCGATGCGCAGCGCACCAGCGCCATCCGCGATGTCGAGCAGCAGCGTGCGGCCGTGGACCGCGAGGTCACCGAGGCGCGCCGGACCCTCGCCGTCGAGCGGGAGCGACTGGCACGTGAGGCTGCCGAGCACCACTCCAGCGCGACGGCCGAGACCCAGCGACTCGTCTCCGAGGCCGAGGCACGGGCGAACGCTGCCGAGGACAGGGCCCGCGAAGCCACCTCCGCGGCGAACCTGCACCGCGACCAGACGACCTCCGACGCCGAGGCCCTGCTGTCCAAGGCACGCCGTGAGGCCGAGCAGCTGGTCAACTCCGCCAAGAAGGAGGCCGAGAGCCTGCGCAGCAGCGGACACGCGGACGCCGAGCGCGAGCTGGCCACCATCAAGGCCGAGGTCAACCGGGTCTCGAAGCGACGTGACGCGATCGTCGCGCAGCTCGGAGCCCTCAAGGACGTCGTCGCCGGCTTCGGCAGCGACGAGGAGGACAAGGCCCCGTTGACCGCTCCGGACGCCTAGGTCCGCGGAGCCTCCAGGAAGCGCTCCAGCACCTCGAGGAAGACCTCGGGCTGCTCGGAGTGCAGCCAGTGCCCGGCGTTCTTGATCGTGACCCGGCGGTTGTGCGGGAACAGCCTGTCCATGGCCGGCGCGTGCTCAGGCGTGACGTAGTCGGAGTTCGCACCGGACATCCACAGGACGGGCCCGGGATACGAGGCGGCGCCCAGCCGGTCGGCGGGCCACGAGGTGATCGCCGGAAGGTCCCGGCCGAGCCCGGCCAGGTTCGCTTGCCAGTACCAGCCGCTGCTGCCGTCGGGACGGGTGTCGCGACGCAGGTTCTGCAACAGGAACGACCGCACCGCCGGGTTCCCGACCGCGCCGGCGAGGGCGGCCTCAGCATCGGCTCGTTGGGAGAGCGTCTCGAGATCGAGACCGCACATGGCCTCGATGTAGCCGGCGAACTCGCTGGCGCGCTCGTACGCAACGGGAGCGATGTCCACCACGCAGAGGCGTTCGACGAGCTCGGGACGACGCAGGGCCAGGACCATCGCTACCTTGCCGCCCAGCGAGTGCCCCACCAGTGCCGGAGGATCACCGGCGTCGAAGACATCGGCGATCAGGTCAGCGACCGTGAGCAGGTCGAAGTGCTCGGTCCAGGCCGACCTGCCGTGGTCGGGCAGGTCGATCAGCAGCACGCGATGGTGGGGTGCCAGCGCCTTGGCGATCCCGGTCCAGTTCCGGCCCTGGCCGAAGAGGCCGTGCAGGAAGACCACCCGGGTCCCGTCCTCGCCGTACTGGGTGATGTTGAGCCCGGGGACGTCGTTCACATGCACAGCGTGCCAGACGCGACGAGGCCGCCGTCCCGACGGGACGGCGGCCTCGGGTGAGCGCACCCGGCGGGAGGGCCGGGAGTCGGGCTCGGATCTTTCGGGCTCAGCTGTAGTCGTGGAAGCCCTTCTTGGTCTTCCGACCGAGGTGACCGTCCGCGACGACCTTCTCCAGCGAGGCGGCGGGGGCGAAGCCCGGCTCCTTGAACTCGGCGAAGAGCTCCTGCTGGATCGCCAGCGAGACGTCGTTGCCGACCACGTCGAGGAGCTGGAACGGGCCCATCGGGAAGCCGGCCTCGGCCTTGATCGCGTCGTCGATCACGGTCAGGTCGACGCCAGATTCCGCGAGCGTGCAGGCGTCGTTGAGGTACGGGAAGAGCAGCGCGTTGACGATGAAGCCGGAGCGGTCCGAGCACGACACCGCCACCTTGCCGACGCTCGAGCACAGTGTCCTGGTGGTCTCGTCCACGTCCTCGCCGGTGAGCGCGGTGGTGACGACCTCGACCAGCTTCATCACCGGAGCAGGGTTGAAGAAGTGCATGCCGATGACCGACTCGGGACGGGTGGTCGCATCGGCGAGCTGCGTGATCGGCAGCGAGGATGTGGTGGTGGCCAGGATCGCGCCCGGCTTGCAGATCCGGTCGAGGTCGCGGAACAGCTGGAGCTTCAGGTCGAGGTCCTCGGCGATCGCCTCGACCACGATGTCGACGTCGCCGAGCGCCTCGCGCTCGGTCGAGCCGATCAGCCGGTCGAGGACCGCCGACTTGCCGCCCTCGTCGAGCTTGCCCCGCTCGATCGACTTGTCGAGCGCCTTGGTGATCCCGGCGATGACGCCGGCGACCTTGTCGTCGCCACGACCGACGAACACGACGTCGTAGCCGCTCTGCGCGAAGACCTGGATGATGCCCGCGGCCATCGTGCCGGTGCCGACCACGCCGACCGAGGCGATGGTGTGCTGCAGCTCGGGCTTGTCATGGGCGGACGGGGTCTCGTCGTCGACGGCCACCTCGCCGTCGGCGTAGGTGTAGAAGCCACGACCGGACCCCTTGCCGGTACGACCTTCGGCGACGAGGGCCTCGAGCAGGTCGGCAGGCTTGTGCAGGTTGTCCCCGGTCTCGGCGAAACGGGCGGCGAGCTGGTCGCGGACGACGCCGAGGCCGAGCTCGTCGAGCGTGGTGAGCGGACCGCGCGGGTAGCCGCACCCGAACTGCATCGCGGCGTCGATGTCACCGCGCGAGGCGTACTTCTGCTCGTACATCCGTACCGCGTGGTTCAGGTACGGGAGCACCAGGGTCTGGGCGATCTGGGTGGCTGAGGTGTCAGTCATGGCCAGAATGGTGCCACGGGTCCTACTGGCGAGTAGAACATCTCAGGAATCGAACAGGTCCCGTCCAGAGGCCAGCCGGGACCGGATGTCGCGGATCGAGCGGGTGAACGGCCAATTCCGGGACCGACCCGGCAAACGGCGGACGATCCGCCCCAGATTCCGGTTGAACCGGACGAATTTCTTCTGCTGGTCCGGCGTCCAGGTGAGCCCCATCTGGGCACGCAATTCGGCCGGCAGGTAGCCGCTGACCAGCCAGACGCGCAGGCGCAGCAGTCGGGCCGGGACCGGTCGGCCCAGGTACTCCAGCCGGATGACCCGCTCCAGGTACGCGCGCACCGGGTCGTCGATGCGGGCCTGCTCGAGCCCGCCACGCCAGTAGGTCTCGAACGCATCCCGGTCGGCCGGCCACAGGTGTGCGGGCATCTGGAGCATGCCGCCGAAGATCATGCCCTGGCGGTAGAACTCCTCACGCTCGGCTCCGCGCAGGGGTCCGCGGGCGTACTCGCGCGCCTCTTCGAAGCCCTTGTAGATGCACGCCCCGACCCAGCGTTGCAGCTCGGGATCGAACGCGCTGTATGCCGGTGCCGCGCCCGGCGCTGATCGCACCCGCGCGTGCGAGGTGTTCACGGCATCGCGGTAGGCGGCCCTCTCTGCCGGTGCTCCGAGGACGGCGACGGCAAGCAGCCCGACCGTGGTGCGCTGGCGGCGCCGGGGGTTGCCGAAGAGGCTGCCCTCGGTCACCACGCTGTCCTTGACGCCGTACCCGATCTCCGGACGGCTCAGCTGCATCACGACATTCGCCGTACCGCTGAGCGCGGTGAAGATCGACGCACCCTGGGCGAGGAGGCTGGTGTCGAGGGAGTCCAGATCACCGACGGGCATGCCCGAAGGCTAGCCAGCCGGTTAGCGTGAGTCCCATGAGCCCCGCTGCGCAGACCTCGTTGCGAGCCCGCCGAGAGGCAGTGGTCGTCGAGCACATGGAGTCCGAGAACACCCACGACTACGACGTCACGATGGCCACCTTCGCGCACCCGCGCTACGAGATCGTGCCGACCGGCGACGTGTTCGACGGCACCGAGCGCGTTCTCGAGTACTTCACCGAGTCGAGGACCGCGTTCCCCGACCAGCGCAACGAGCTCATCGCCATGCACCACGCCGAATCGTCGGTCGTCGTCGAGTTCCTCCTGCTCGGGACCCACCTCGGCCCGTTCCGTGGCCTGCCGGCCACCGGCCGGTCCTTCCAGGTCCGGTGCGTGGCGATCTTCGAGTTCGAACAGGGCGGCGTCGGGATCATCTGCGAACGGCCCTACTTCGACTCCGCCACGATCCTGCGCCAGCTCGGGATCGCCCACGACCCCCTGACCCTGTACGGCCGGATCGCGACCCTGGTCAACCACCCGGTCACCATCGGCACCGCGGTGGCTCGCGACGTCGTACGCCGCCTCCGGACCCGCTGACCGATCGGTTAGGTTCCTACAGTGAGACTCGTCGTAGCCCGCTGCCAGGTCGATTACGCCGGGCGGCTCTCGGCCCACCTGCCGATGGCCACCCGGGTCCTGATGCTGAAGTCGGACGGGTCGGTGCTCGTGCACTCCGACGGCGGCTCGTACAAGCCGCTGAACTGGATGAGCCCGCCGTGCACCGTCAAGGAGGGAACGTCCGAGGACGGACGGCCCGAGTGGGTGGTCACCTCGCGGGGCACGTCGAAGGGGCCGGACGACACGCTCCGCATCCTGATCGACGAGATCCTGCACGACACCTCCCACGACCTCGGTGTCGATCCGGGCCTGCAGAAGGACGGGGTCGAGAAGCACCTGCAGGAGCTGCTCGCCGACCATCCCGCGACCCTGGCCGACGGCCTGACCCTGGTACGTCGCGAGTTCCCGACGGCGATCGGTCCGGTCGACCTGATGTGCCGTGACAGCGACGGCAGGTCGGTCGCCGTGGAGATCAAGCGGCGCGGCGACATCGACGGGGTCGAGCAGCTCACCCGCTACCTCGAGCTGCTGAACCGTGATCCCCTGCTCACCGGCAAGGGCGAGGTGAAGGGCATCTTCGCCGCCCAGGAGATCAAGCCCCAGGCGCGCGTTCTCGCGGAGGACCGGGGCATCACCTGTGCCCTGGTCGACTACGACGCCCTGCGCGGCCTCGACGACCCCGCACAACGTCTGTTCTGACCCTCAGCGCACCCAGCGCGCGAGCCGTTGCTCGGTCTCGGGACTGACGCTTCCGTGCTCGAGCCAGACGCTCGCCAGCGCCTTCGCGAAGGACCGTGACTGCCGGGCACGTTCTTCGATCCCATCGACCAGCGCATCCCCGTAGCCGTGGAGCAGGTCCTCGAGGGGTCCCGCGCCGACAATCGCCGCTGCTCCGTCGGGACCGACGTCGATCAACGCGGCCAGCACGTCGACGGCCTCGTCCTGGCCCGAGTCCACCAGCGCCTCGATGGTGTCGTACGCCGTCTGGACATCGGCCGGCTCGCCGTGCTCCAGAGCCAGGCGCTCCTCCCGCGTGCCACCCACCAGTCGGTGGTGCTCCCACCAGCCGGCGAGCAGGGCGTCGTCCCAGGCGTGCTCGGTCATCCGCCCATGGTGACACCAGATCCGGCCGGACCCGGCAGGACACGGCGCTGTTCGCGGCGCCGCGAGGCGAGCGCGAGGCCTAGGAACAGAGGGGGAAGTTCATCCGGAACGTCGTACCCGTGGCATCGCTCTTCACCACGCCGATCGAGCCGTGGTGCGCCTCGACGATCGCCAGGGCGATCGTGAGCCCCAGGCCGGCGCCGGGGACCTGCTGGGCGACCGCCGAGCCTGACCGGTAGAGGCGCTCGAAGATCCGGCTGGCCTCGACGTCGCCGATGCCCATGCCCGAATCAGCGACCTCGATCTCGGCATCGGTGTCGGTGGCCGACAGCACCACCCGGACCGAGCCGCTCGGCGGCGTGAACTTGAGGGCGTTCGAGAGCAGGTTGTCGATCGCCTGTCCCACCCGGTCGCGGTCCGCGTCGACCTGGACCGGGAAGCCGGGGATCTCCAGACTGAGCCTGATGTCGACCTCCTCGGCACGGGGCCGGGCTGCTTCGACGGCATCGCGCACGATCGGCTCGAGGTCGATGATCTCAGGCCGGATCGTCAGGCCGCTCTCCTCGATGGCCACCAGGGTGAGCAGGTCGTCGACGAGCCGCAGCTCGCGCTCGGCACTGCGGGTGATGACCTGCAGGAAGCGCTGGCCCTGGGGACTGAGGTGCTCCAGATCGGCCATCAGCTCGCTGTAGCCCAGCATCGAGGTCAGCGGGGTCCGCAGCTCGTGGGAGACGGTCGCGAAGAACTCGTCCTTCACCCGGTCGGCCTCGGCCTGCATCCGCCGACGTTCGCTGATGTCGCGGACGGCCGCGGAGACCAGCAGGCCGTCCTCGGTCTCCAGCGGGGCCAGCGAGATCTCCACCGGGAACTCGCTGCCGTCCTTGCGACGGGCGAACAGATCGCCGGCCAGGCCCATCGGCCGGGTGCGCGGGCCGGCGACGTACCCGGACCGGAAGGCGACGTGCATCCCGGAGAAACGTTCGGGGACGAGCACCTCGACGGACTGGCCGATCAGTTCCGCACGCTCGTACCCGAAGCGGTTCTCCACCTGGGCGTTGACCAGCACGATCTTGCCGGCCTGGTCGACGATCACCATCGCGTCCGGCGCCGCCTCGAGCAGCCCACGGAAGAGCCGTTCCTCGCTACGCTTGTTGGTCACGTCGCGCACCGCAGCCGAGATCAGGACGCCGTCCTCGGTCTCCAACGGTGCCAGGGAGATCTCCACCGGGAACTCGCTGCCGTCCTTGCGCCGCGCCTGCAGGTCGAGCCCGGAGCCCATCGACCGCACGTGCGGTTCGACCAGGTAATCGGTGCGGTGCCGCCGGTGGATCGTGTGCAGGGCCTTGGGCACCAGGATCTCGACCAGCTGGCCGAGGAGCTCGTTGCGGGTGTACCCGAAGACGGTCTCGGTCTGGGCGTTGACGAGCACGATCTGGCCACTGTGGTCGATGACGACCATCGCGTCGGGCGCAGCCTCGAGCAGGCCGCCCAGGTCCGTCGGGAACGTCCGTCTCCCCTGGTCCGTGCTCATGAGGCTCCCTCACCGTGATCGGGGTCACCCGACCGGTCCCCACGCTAGAAGCATGACGGTTCAAATCCCAACACATGACGCAAATGGGCCAATCGGTCTAGCGCGGCCTTGACCTCGAGTCGGAGACCGGTCAGGCCGTGAGGCCGTTCGCCCGCCGGATCACGTCGACGATCCCGGCCATCGCCTGGGTCAGGCTGAAGTCCTTGGGGGTGAAGACCATCGCCACCCCGAGCTCGATCAGCTTCTTGCCGTCCGAGTCCGGGATGATCCCGCCGACGATCACCGGGATGTCCGCGATCCCCTGCGCCTTCATGAGGTCCAGCACGTCCGGCACGAGCTCCATGTGGGATCCGGACAGGATCGAGAGGCCGATGCAGTGCACGTCCTCGGCGACAGCGGCCGCCACGATCTGGTCGGGCGTCAGGCGGATTCCCTGGTAGATGACCTCGAACCCGGCATCCCGGGCCCGTACGGCGACCTGCTCGGCCCCGTTGGAATGGCCGTCCAGGCCGGGCTTGCCGACCAGGAGGCGCAGCCGTCCGCCGGCGTTCCCGGCCAGCTCCTCGCCGGTCGCCCGCACGGCCTCGCGCACCGCGGTCAGCTCGGAGCCGGCCTCGGCGACGCCGACGGCGCCGGCAACACCGGTGGGTGCCCGGAACTCTCCGAACACCTCGCGCAGCGTCCCTGCCCACTCACCCGTGGTGACCCCGGCACGAGCCGCGGCCAGGGTCGCGGACATCAGGTTCTTCTCGGTCTTGGCGTCGGCCGCGAGCTGCTCCCGAGCAGCCTTCACCGCCGCGTCGTCACGCTCGGCCCGCCAGGCGGCGAGCGAGGCGAGCGCGGTCTTCTCGGCTTCGGGGTCTGCCGTCTGGATGGCGCCGTCCAGATCGGCGGTGAGCGGGGACACCGCCGTGGTCTCGAACTTGTTCACGCCGACGACGATGTCGGTGCCGTTCTCGATGCGTGCCCGGCGGGTGGCGTGGCTCGAGACGAGCTCGGACTTCATGTAACCGGACTCGACCGCGGCCACGGCACCGCCCATGGCCTGGATCCGGTCCATCTCGGCGCGCGCGTCGGTGATCATCTCGGCCACCTTGGCCTCGATCACGACCGAGCCCTCGAAGATGTCCTCGTACTCGAGCAGATCGGACTCGAAGGCCAGCACCTGCTGCAGCCGGAGCGACCACTGCTGGTCCCACGGCCGCGGCAGGCCCAGGGCCTCGTTCCAGGCCGGCAGCTGGACCGCACGGGCGCGTGCGTTCTTGCTCAGCGTCACGCCGAGCATCTCGAGCACGATGCGCTGGACGTTGTTCTCCGGCTGGGCCTCGGTCAGTCCGAGCGAGTTGACCTGGACGCCGTACCGGAAGCGGCGCATCTTCTCGTCCCGGACGCCGTACCGCTCGCGCGTGATCTGGTCCCACAGCTCGACGAAGGCGCGCATCTTGCACATCTCCTCGATGAACCGCACGCCGGCGTTGACGAAGAACGAGATCCTCCCCACCACCTTCTCGAAGTCGTCCTCACTGACCTGGCCGGAGTTCTTCACGGCGTCGAGCACGGCGATCGCCGTGCACAGCGCGAAGGCGAGCTCCTGCGTCGGGGTCGCTCCCGCCTCCTGCAGGTGGTAGCTGCAGATGTTGATCGGGTTCCACTTCGGGATGTTGTTGACCGTGTACGCGATCATGTCGGCGGTCAGTCGCAGGGAGTCCTCGGGCGGGAACACGTAGGTCCCGCGGCTCAGGTACTCCTTGATGATGTCGTTCTGGGTGGTGCCGGCCATCTGCCCGGCCACCTCGACCGGGTCGACGCCGGGGTTCTGCTCCTCGGCGACCACCTGGTAGAGCGCGAGCAGCCACATCGCGGTCGCGTTGATCGTCATCGAGGTGTTCATCTCGGTCAACGGGATGTCGGCGAACAACCGGCGCATCTCACCGAGGTGCTGGATCGGGACACCGACCTTGCCGACCTCACCGCGGGAGAGCGGCGAGTCCGGGTCGTAACCGGTCTGCGTCGGCAGGTCGAAGGCGACCGAGAGGCCCGTCTGCCCCTTGGCGAGGTTGCCGCGGTAGAGCTTGTTCGACTCCGCCGCCGAACTGTGGCCGGCGTAGGTCCGCATCACCCAGGGGCGGTCCTTGACGTGGTTCTCTGCGCTCATGCGAGCAGGGTAGGACGACTTTGCTACTCACCGGTACGCGTTGTGGACTGTCTCACGCGTCCGATAGGTCACATCCGCCGTGAAACGGGCCTCGGCGCGCTCAGTCGGAGATCCGGACGACGTCGGCTCCGATGTCCGCGAGCACCTCGGCGAACCGCGGATAGCCACGATCGATGTGGTGCGACTCGGCCACCGTCGTGACGCCCTGGCTGGCGAGCCCCGCAAGCACCAAGGCCGCCCCTGCCCGGATGTCGTGCGCCACCACCGGAGCACCCGAGAGCGTCGGCACGCCGCGTACCACTGCGTGGTGGCCGTCGGTGTGCAGGTCGGCACCGAGGCGGGCGAGCTCCTGGGCGAACATGAAGCGCGACTCGAACACGTTCTCGGTGATCATCGCGGTCCCCTCGCTCACCGAGGCCAACGCCATCGCGAACGGCTGCAGGTCGGTCGGGAACCCCGGGAACGGCAGCGTGACGACGTCGAAGGACCGCAGCCGGGACTCGACCGTGACCGTGAAACCGGTCTCCTGGGTCGTGATCAAGGCGCCGGCCGACGCCAGCTTGTCGAGGACGAGGTCGAGATGGCTGGCCACTCCGCCCTCGATCGTCACCGTGCCCCCGGCGAGTGCCGGGGCGAACGCCCAGGTGCCGGCGACGATGCGGTCGGTGACCGTGGTGTGCTCGACCGGTCGCAGCCGGTCCACCCCCTCGATGCTCAGCGTCGAGGAGCCGATCCCGTCGATCCGGGCACCCATCGACACCAGCATCCGGCACAGGTCGACGATCTCGGGCTCGCGGGCCGCGTTGTCCAGGACACTCGACCCGCTCGCGGTGACCGCGGCCATCAGCAGGTTCTCGGTGGCCCCCACCGAGGGGAAGTCGAGCCACAACGTCGCACCGACCAGGCCTCCGGGGACCTCGGCGACGACCTGGCCGTGCTCCACCCGGATGACGGCTCCGAGGTCACGCAGACCGGCCATGTGCATGTCCAGGCCGCGGGAGCCGATGGCATCCCCGCCGGGCAGCGCGACGCTGGCGCGGTGGCACCTGGCCACGAGCGGGCCGAGGACCGCGATCGATGCCCTGAGGCGTCGTACGAGCTCGTAGGGCGCCTCCCAGCCGAGTTCTTCGGGCACGTCGATCGTCACGGTGCCCTCGGGCTGCACCACATCGACGGTGCAGCCGAGCTGCCGCAGAAGCTGGCCCATCACGGTGACGTCCAGGATGTCGGGAACGTTGCGGATCACACTCGTCCCGGGGGCCAGCAGCGCTGCAGCCATCAGCTTCAGAGCCGAGTTCTTCGCGCCGCCGACGCGCACCGTCCCCTCGAGCGGACGGGCGAAGGGACCGGCTGCGGTGACCTGGAAGCTCTCCACGCGGCCAACACTAGTGGCGAGCGATGAGTGCAGCGGACGCCCCTTAGGCTGGTGCCATGGTCAAGATCATGAACTGTTAATCACACTTTGAGATCGTGTCGGCGGGAAGCGCAACAGGGACGCCTACCGGGTGCCAGCAGACTGGGCGGGCCGGAGCGTCGAGCGCCCGCCGGAGGCGCCGCTCGACACTCCGGCTCCCCAGGCTGAGGGCCTGGTCAGGTGCATCGGTGGCGAGGTTGCCGAAACGGGCGCAAAAACGGAGGGTTCTGAGACGAGAACCTTGCTAGAACGGATTCCAATGATTACCCGCCGACCTAGCGACACCTTCTGAGGCTGTCAGGTCGTTGTGCAGGCGCTCGGCTTCGACGCTGTCCATCATCAGCACGTTTCGGAAATCGTGGTCCGGCAGTCGGCGTCCATGTAGGGCGTACGACATTGCCGAGGTGACGAACCACCACTCCTCCTTCGACAGATGGAGAGTCACTCCTTGGTCGGTGAAGTCAGCGCCTGCCATGGTCCAGATCGTACGAGGAGTGCCCGCAAGCGGACGGTTCTGATACTGGTCGCTAGCGCATGCTCAGAGCTGGGCAGTGCCTCAGAGCAACTTTGTACATGCCGTCGGATTCGCTCGGGGTCGTCGTGCCGTGACCTTCGAAACCTGCGTAGCGCAGCTCGTTCGGGTGACGGCAAACGTCCTTTGCATACGCGACAAGGGCCGCGTCGGAGACGTCGCTCAAGGACGGCAGAGCCTTGTGCAGATCTCTTAGATACGAGTCGCTGGCGTTGGAGCCTGCATTCCCAGTGCCGCAGCTAACTAGGAGGACCGAGAGGACACTCACCCAGAGTTTGCGCACGTCGCCAGATCCTACGCAGCCGGACGGTCACAACTGGCCCGTTCCGTTCAGAACCCGTGAACCCACGCTCATTCGTACGCAGGCGTCTCACAATCCGTGTGCGAAATCGACGTCGCAAATCACGAGGCGTCGACGGATTGTGAGACGGAACGCAGTGCGTCGCTGACGAGGACACCCGGGGGTGAGGCGGGCCGGTCGGGCGTGCGCACTTCCCCTTGCCGCCAGGGGCCCCGGAGCCGCGACGCAGGAGCGGGTTTGGGGGTGGCGGCGTGCGCTCGACCGGCCCGCCGCGTCGGACCGCGAAGCGGGCCGACTTTACTTGAATAAAACAACACTTCTCGCGGCGTGTTGGACGCCGTCCTCCACGGCTCAGGCGGCTAGGGGTGTCTACACTTGATCCAACGCCCACGCCCCCACCCCTGTCCCTTTCGATGCTCTAAATCAGAGCGTCCGGAAGGGATTTTCGCTTCCGGCGACGGAAGGAGGCTGGTGCGTTGAGAGATCCAATTCTCGGGGCGGTCGGAGGCTTGCTCTATCGCCCACCGTGGTTCATGAACGTCTACCCGGATGCGGGTGAGGCTGGGGGCGGTTACCTGCGCCCCTCGAAGAAGGCAAAGGACGCGACACGACCGAGACTCGTTGCGCCCGTGCCGTCTGCTCGCTCAGCAATCGAGTCCGCAGCTCGGTCCGCGCGACGTGTGCGCCGCTACTGCGCTGCCAACCGATTGACGGTGATGGGTACGCTGACGTACGCCGGGACCGGGTGCCACGATCAGGCTCAGATCCGCAGCGACCTCGGCGAGTTCTTCCGTGCTCTCCGGGACGAGCGGGGACGCGGGGCGTTTCCATACCTATGGGTTCCGGAGTGGCACAAGACGGATCACGGCCTGCATGCGCACTTCGGAGTTGACCGAAGGATTCCGGTCGGCTTGATCCGCGAAATTTGGGGACATGGACATGTATTCATGCGCCAGCGCACTGGTCGACCATCAGGCGGAAGCGCGCTTAACGAGGCTCGCCATGCTGCTGGCTACCTGTCGAAGTACTTGAGCAAGTCGCTGAACGATACGTCCGCAGCAATCGCCTGGCAACACCGATACGACGTAGCCCAGGGGTTCGATCCGAAGGTTGTCCGTGTAGAGGGATGGTCGCGCTCGGAGGCGATCGGCCTGGCGATCCAGTCGATGGGCGGCGTGGTCCCGGCGTCAACGTGGGTATCGGACGACGCTGAAGTCTGGGATGCGCCGCCCAGGGTGGTGCTCCGATGGGACTAGTCGCGCAAATCGCTGCGTTGGTCCCCGTCCTGACGCCATCCGAACTTGAGGCGTTCGTCCGCGGGCTTGCGATCGCGCAGGGGCTCAGTGTGAAGGTGATCGACGGCGAAGTGATCGCGACCGTAACCGCACTAATCGGGACGTCTGTCAGGGCGCGGAAACGACCTCGCGAGAAACCGTAGGCTGTCCGGGCATTCCAGCGCTGAGGGTCAGGCTCCGAACCTAATGTCCAGGCGATCGCTGACAGCGACCTTCTTTCCTCTCCCGACAGGCCGAACCTCGACTCGATCAACGACGGCATCGACGATTGCGCGTTGCCGTCCGATGTCGTAGTCAGTCCAGACCTCGGCCAACTGTGCGCCTAGACCTAGGTACTCCGAAGCGCTTCGTGTCCGTCCCAGCGTCGCTAGGCGGGACTGCGCAGAGTCGATGACGCGCTCGTGCTTCTTCTTTGCGCCTAGCCATTCTTGAAGGTTCAGTTCGTCGGCGTCATACGCCGCCTGTAACGCAACCAGTTCCTGACGCGCCCCACGAATCGTGACCTCAGCGTCATCCGCATCTGTGCCCGGCGCCGAGTCCAGCTCTTGAGCAAGGTCCGGGGAGTCGAGGCGGTACAGCACGACTTGCGCGACCAGGCGCTCAACTGGGTCGGCGTTGATCGACACACCCGCGCAGGACCGGCCATCGACCCTGGTCGGACACACGTAGCGACGTACCCCCTTCGAGGGCATCGACATCAGCCGGTGACCGCACCGGCCACAATGGATGAGACCGGTGAGCAAGTACGTGCGGGGCTCGCGAGTAGGTCGCTGTTGCCGCGCGACGTGGCGTGCGCTGATTGCGCGGTGATCGGCCTCACTGATGAGCGCCGGCCAATCGCCTTTCGCGACCACGACTCCACGATGCCTTCTGAGGCTGGCGTAGCGCGGGTTCGTGAGGATGCGGACCACAGACCCATACGACCAGTCTCCGCCGTTGACAGTCGCGACCTCCTGGTCAACCAACCAACGTGCAAGAGTCGCCACGCTCTCGCCCGCCAGGTGCCGTCGGGCCAACTCGGTGACCACAGGACCTTCAACTGGGTGCGGCGTCCGCTTGTCTGCCAAGTATCCGAATGGTCGAACTCCGCCAGTCTGCGGCTTCCCGGCTGCAGCCTCCTCGCGGCGCTTGGCCTTGACCCGCTCGGACTTGTGAGCCGACTCGAAGTTCGCGATGTTGGCCATGAGCCGCGCTGTGAAGATTCCGTCCGGAGTGCTCAGGTTCGAGTTGCCCGTTGCAGTGACGTAGTTGTTGGTGATGCCGCGCTGCTCGCAAGCGTCTAAGAACCGTTCGAAGTCACGCGGTTGCCTGGTCAAACGATCGTCATGCCACACGATGATTCCGTCGATCTCCCCGTGCTCGATGTCGTCCAACAGCCGCTCGAACATCGGGCGCTTCACGCGACGGTTGTAGGCGCTAGCGTCGTTGTCGACATACTCGACAGGCTTGGCCCACCCGCGCTTCGCTGCTTCGTCGTGGCAGGCTTGCACCTGACGCTCGACACCTAGTCGCGTCTCGTCCGGATCGTGCGAGATGCGGGCATAGATTGCCGGGTTACGCGGCTTCGACATGAAAGTGAGTTTAAGGGACCATGGTCAATCTCACGCGCATCTACACCCGGACCGGCGACGCGGGCGAGACACGCCTCGGTGACATGAGCGTGACGACCAAGACCGACCCGCGCCTGCAGGCCTACGCCGGGGTCGACGAGGCCAACGCGCACCTCGGTGTCGCACTCGCGACCGGCGAGTTCGACGCCGACGTGGTCGCCGTCCTGACGCACGTCCAGAACGACCTGTTCGACGTCGGCGCCGACCTCTGCACGCCGGTCGTGGCTGACCCCGAGTACCCGCCGCTGCGCATCGAGCAGGACTACATCGACCGCCTCGAGGGCTGGTGCGACACCTACAACGAGCACCTGCCGGTACTGCGCTCGTTCATCCTCAACGGCGGGACGCCCGGCGCCGCCCAGCTGCACGTGGCGCGCACCGTGATCCGCCGGGCCGAACGTGAGGCGTGGGCGGCCTGGGCCGAGTACGCCGCAGTGATGAACCCGCTGGCGATCACCTACCTGAACCGGCTCTCGGACCTGGTGTTCATCCTGGCCCGGTACGCGAACCGCGAGAACGGTGACGTGCTCTGGGTCCCCGGCGGCGAACGGTCCTAACGGCTCGTCGGCGGCTGGTTCCAGTCTGCGCCCGGCGGTCCGGCCTCGAGCCAGGCGGAGAAGCCGGTCAGGGCCGAGGTGGTCATGGCGAGCTCGACCTGGCCCGCAGGCGTCCTGCACTCGACGATCCTGCTGCCGCCGTACAGGGCGAACGCCTCGGGGCCCGAGGGCTCGCGCTGGCTGGTGATCTGCAGGTCGACCCGCGCCCACCGGTGGCGCGGACGCACCGATGGCGAGAAGATCCGGAACCACTCGAGGTCCTCGGCGTAGTACCGGCCGAGGCCGAGAACCCAACCGCGCCCGGCCTCGGAAGGCCGGACGCGGACGGAGAGCTCGAAGGTGCCCCCGTTGCGGGAGAGCAGCCGTCGGCGGATCACCAGGAGGAACCCGTAGGCAACGACGCAGAGCAGCACGACACCGGCTGAATCAAGCAGCCAACGCCATAGCGGCATCGATACCTCGTTCTCGGTTCGTGAACTCGACGGAGCGGATCGGTCCTACTGCTCGCTGGCGACCTTGGCGTCGAGCTTGCGCTTGGCCTCGTCGAAGTTGCTCTCGAACGAGATCTCGGCGTGCTCGCAGATCATCTTGACGTGGTTGTTGGAGACCGACAGGAAGCCCCCGTCGATCGCCGCCACCCAGTGGCCGTCGTTCTCGGTGCGCACATCGACCTGGCCGGCCGCGAGCACCGAGAGCACCGGCATGTGGTCGGCCATGACACCGATCTCGCCCTCGACGGTGCTGGCGTTGACGACGGTGGCCTCGCCGGACCACACCTCGCGATCCGCCGCCACCAGGGAGACCTGCATCGTGTTCGTCATCAGCTCAGAGGCCCTTCTGGATCTCGGCCCACTTGCGCTCGACGTCGTCCAGGCCGCCGCACATGAAGAACGCCTGCTCGGCCACGTGGTCGTACTCGCCGTCGGCGATCTTGTTGAACGCCTCCACCGTGTCGCCGACCGAGACGGTCGAACCCTCGATGCCGGTGAACTGCTTGGCGACGTAGGTGTTCTGCGACAGGAACCGCTGGATACGGCGGGCCCGGGACACGATGATCTTGTCCTCTTCGGAGAGCTCGTCGACCCCGAGGATCGCGATGATGTCCTGGAGCTCCTTGTTGCGCTGCAGGATCTGCTTGATCCGGACCGCGCAGGCGTAGTGGTCGTTGCCGATGTACTGCGGGTCGAGGATCCGCGAGGTCGACGTCAACGGGTCCACCGCCGGGTAGATACCGAGCGAGGCGATCTCGCGCGAGAGCTCGGTGGTCGCGTCGAGGTGCGCGAACGTCGCGGCCGGAGCCGGGTCGGTGTAGTCGTCGGCGGGGACGTAGATCGCCTGCATCGAGGTGATCGAGTGACCGCGCGTCGAGGTGATCCGCTCCTGGAGCGTGCCCATCTCGTCGGCGAGGTTCGGCTGGTAACCCACCGCGGACGGCATCCGGCCGAGCAGCGTGGAGACCTCGGAACCCGCCTGGGTGAACCGGAAGATGTTGTCGATGAAGAGCAGCACGTCCTGGCCGGCGACGTCGCGGAAGTACTCGGCCATCGTCAGGGCGGAGAGGGCCACGCGCAGACGCGTCCCCGGCGGCTCGTCCATCTGGCCGAACACGAGGGCGGTCTGGCCGATGACGCCGGCCTCCTCCATCTCCGCGATCAGGTCGTTGCCCTCACGGGTGCGCTCACCGACGCCGGCGAACACCGAGACACCACCGTGGTCCTTGGCGACGCGGGCGATCATCTCCTGGATCAGCACGGTCTTGCCGACACCGGCGCCACCGAACAGGCCGATCTTGCCGCCGAGCACGTACGGCGCGAGCAGGTCGATGACCTTGATGCCGGTCTCGAACATCTGGGTCTTGGACTCCAGCTGGTCGAACGCCGGTGCCTTGCGGTGGATGCCCCAGCGCTCCTTGACGTCCAGCGTCTCGCCCTCTTCGAGGTTGAGGCACTCGCCGAGCGCGTTGAACACGTGACCCTGGGTGACCTGGCCGACGGGGACCGTGATCGGTCCGCCGGTGTCGGTGACCTGCGCGCCGCGGACGAGGCCGTCGGTCGGCTGCAGCGAGATCGCGCGGACCATGCCGTCGCCGACGTGCTGGGCGACCTCGAGCGAGAGCTTCACCTTCTCGCCGATGAGCTCGAACTCGGTCTCGAGCAGGTTGTAGATGCCGGGCATCGCGTCCGCGGGGAACTCGACGTCGACGACCGGGCCGATGACCCGGGCGATCCGTCCGACGCTTCCACCCTTGGTGGCGGTGGTCTCGGTAACAGTGGCAGTCATAGTCTTCTCACTCACTCCCGGCGGTCGCGTCGGCCAGCGCGTTGACGCCACCGACGATCTCGCTGATTTCCTGGGTAATCCCGGCCTGACGGGCCTGGTTGGCGATTCGGGTGAACTTCTTGATCAGCTCTTCGGCGTTGTCCGTCGCGGACTTCATCGCCTTCTGACGTGCGGCCAGCTCCGAGGCCGAGGCTTGCAGCAGCGCGAAGAAGATCCGGCTGTCGACGTACTTGGGCAACAGCTCGTCGAGGACCTGCTCCGCACTGGGCTCGAACTCGTAGAGTGGCAGCACCTCGTCGGCCGCAGGCTTCTCCTCGCCCTCGACGACCTCGAGCGGGAGCATCCGGACCGTGACCGGATCCTGGACCAGCATCGACTTGAACTGCGTGTAGACCAGGTGGACCTCGTCCACCCCGCCCTCGCCGTCCGCGCTGGTCCCGGCGATGAACGCCTCGATCAGCGCCTCGCCGATCTGCCGGGCGTCGTCGTACGTCGGCTGGTCGGAGAACCCGGTCCACGCCTGCACGATCGGGCGCTGGCGGAACTTGTAGTAGGCCTCGCCCTTGCGCCCGGCGATGTACGTCGAGACGGTCTTGCCCTCGGAACGCAGCCGCTCGTTGAGCCGCTCGCCTTCCTTGAGCGCGTTCGAGGAGTAGCCGCCGGCCAGTCCGCGGTCGCTGGTCACGATGAGCACCGCGGCCCGGGTCGGGTTCTCCGGCTCGGTGGTCAACGGGTGGTCGACGTTGGAGTACGTCGCCACGGCGGAGACCGCCTTGGCAAGCTCGCGAGCGTACGGCGCGGCCTGCTGAGCCCGCTGCTGCGCCTTGATGATGCGGGACGCAGCGATGAGCTCCATGGCACGCGTGATCTTCTTCATCGACTCCGTCGACTTGATCCGCGCGCGGAGTTCACGCACTGAGGTTGCCAAGGTTCAGCCCCGCTTCTGCTTGACGATCTGTTCCTGGCCGAGCTCCTCGTCGGTGGTGGCGACGACCTTGGGGTCGGTGCCGGGACCGGCGAGCGACTTGCCGTCAGCCGTCTCGAACTGGCCGAGGAACTCCTCGTACGCCGCCTCGAGAGCCGTGCCGGTGTCGTCGGAGAAGTCCTGGGTCTCGCGGATGCCGGCCAGCAGATCGGCCTTGGTGCGACGCAGGAAGTCGATGAACTCGTGCTCGAAGCGCAGCACGTCCTCGACCGGGACCTTGTCCAGGCGACCGGTGGTGCCGGTCCACAGCGAGACCGTCATCTCCTCGAGCGGGTACGGCGAGTACTGCGGCTGCTTGAGCAGAGCCATCAGACGCCCACCGCGGTCCAGCTGCTGACGCGACGCCGCGTCGAGGTCCGAGGCGAACATCGCGAACGCCTCCATGGCGCGGAACTGCGCCAGGTCGACCTTGAGCGAACCGGTGACCTTCTTCATGGCCTTGGTCATCGCCGCGCCGCCGACTCGCGAGACCGAGACACCCACGTCGATGGCGGGGCGCTGGTTGGACGCGAACAGGTCGGACTGCAGGAAGATCTGACCGTCGGTGATCGAGATGACGTTGGTCGGGATGTACGCCGAGACGTCGTTGGCCTTGGTCTCGATGATCGGCAGGCCGGTCATCGAGCCGTGGCCGAGGTCGTCGGAGAGCTTCGCGCAGCGCTCGAGCAGACGGCTGTGCAGGTAGAAGACGTCACCCGGGTACGCCTCGCGGCCCGGCGGGCGGCGCAGCAGCAGGGAGACGGCACGGTAGGCCTCGGCCTGCTTGGTCAGGTCGTCGAACACGATCAGGACGTGCTTGCCGGCGTACATCCAGTGCTGACCGATGGCCGAGCCGGTGTAGGGCGCCAGGTACTTGAAGCCGGCGCTGTCCGAGGCGGGCGAGGCGACGATCGTCGTGTACTCCAGCGAGCCGGCCTCTTCGAGCGCGGCCCGGACCGACGCGATGGTCGAGCCCTTCTGGCCGATCGCGACGTAGATGCAGCGCACCTGCTTGTCCGGGTCGCCGGACTCCCAGTTCTGCTTCTGGTTGATGATCGTGTCGATCGCGATCGTGGTCTTGCCGGTCGCACGGTCACCGATGATCAGCTGGCGCTGGCCGCGGCCGATCGGCGTCATCGAGTCGATCGCCTTGATGCCGGTGGCGAGCGGCTCGTGGACCGACTTGCGCTGCACCACCGAGGGGGCCTGCAGCTCGAGGGCGCGCTGGCCTTCGGAGGTGATCTCGCCCAGGCCGTCGATCGGGGTGCCCAGAGGGTCGACCACGCGACCGAGGAAGGCGTCGCCCACCGGGACCGAGAGGATCTCGCCGGTGCGGCGTACTGTCTGGCCCTCTTCGATCTTGTCGAAGTCACCCAGGATGACGACACCGATCTCGCGGGTGTCGAGGTTCAGGGCGATGCCGAGGGTGCCGTCCTCGAACTTGAGCAGCTCGTTCGCCATCGCCGACGGAAGACCGGTCACGCGCGCGATGCCGTCGCCGGCCTCGGCAACGGTGCCGACCTCTTCCTTGCTGGCCGTCTCCGGCTGGTAGTCGGCGACGTACTTCGCCAGGGCGTCGCGAATCTCTTCGGGACGAATCGAAAGGTCCGTCATCTTCCTGCCTACTCTCTTGCTGATGTCTGAGTTCGTGGGGTGAGGCTGGTGCCTCAGCCGGCGACGCGCCTGCGGGCGTCATCCAGGCGGCTGGAGATGCTGCCGTCGACCACGTGGTCGCCGATCTCCACATGAACGCCACCGACCACTGACGGGTCGATGACCATGTTGAGGTGAATCGGGCGCTGCTGCGCGCCACCCAGGGCGGTCGCCAGGCGGGTGGCCTGCGCCGCGGCCAGGGGACGTGCGACCCGGACCGTGGCCACCAGGCGGCTGCGAGCAGACGCCGCGGCACGGGTGTACTCGTCGATCGCGCCGATCACCGTGCGGTAGGTGCCCTTGACCGACTCCTCCGCGAGCCGGACGGTGGCCGTTGCGGCCTTGCCGCTCAGCAGCGACCGGACGAGCGCCTGCTTGTCGGCCACCGAACGAGCCGGGTCCGAGAGCGCATCGCGCAGGTCGTGGTTCTCGGTCACCGTGCGACCGAAGGTGAACAGCTCGCCCTCGACCCGGTCGCCCTCGCCGGCCTTGTCGGCCGCCTTGACGATCGCCATCACGCCGAGCTGGTTCAGTACGTCGGCCAGATCACCGCTACGACCCCAGCGGGTCGTGGTGGCGCTCGCGACGAGCTTGGTGGCCCCGGCGTCCAGGTGTGATGCGAACACGTTGGTGGCCAGGGCCGACTTCGCGGCCGACGGCATCGTCGGATCGGTCACCGCCCGGCGCAGCGCCGCCTGCCCGCGCAGCACCTCGGCGGCGGTCAGAAGCCCGTCACCGAGCGCAGCGCCGTCGGCGCCCCCGGCGAGGGCAGCATCCAACTCGTCGGTCAGACGAGCGAAGGATGCCCCTGAGGAACCCAGCATCAGCTCACTCCACTGGTCGCGTCGAGCTCAGCGAGGAAGCGGTCCACGACCCGGCTCTGGCGTGCCTCGTCGTCGAGGGACTCCCCCACGATCCGGCCGGCCAGCTCGGTGGCGATGGTGCCCACCTCGCTGCGCAGCGAGGTAACCGCGTGCAGCCGGTCCGCCTCGATCTGGGCCCGGGCGTGCTCGACGATCCGCGCTGCTTCGGCCTGGGCCTGCTCACGCATCTCGACGACGATCGCCGCACCCTGCTCGCGCGCGTCCTCACGGATGCGTGCGGCCTCGTGCCGGGCGTTCTCGATCTGCGCACGGAACTCGTCGGCCGCCGACGTCGCCTCTTCCTTGGCCTCGTCGAGCTCCGCGAACTGCTTGCGGATCGCGTCCTGACGCGCCGTCATCGCCTTGTTGATCGGCGGGACGATGTACCGCGCGATGATGAAGAACATGATCGCGAACGCGATCAGCTCGACGAAGAACGTGCCGTTCGGTACGAGGAAGTTGCTCTCGAGGGGTGTCATCTACCCATTTCCTGTCTGGTGGACGAACAGTGGGTCACTTGCCGCCGAGGACGAAGACGAACAGCGCCATGAAGGCGAGGTTGATGAAGAACATCGCCTCGACCAGACCGACGGTCAGGAAGAAAATGGTCTGCAGGCGGCCTTGGGCCTCCGGCTGACGGGCGACGCCCTCGATGTACGACGAACCGGCCAGACCGTCACCGATACCGGCGCCGATTGCACCGCCGGCGAGGGCGAGACCGCCACCGACGAATCCGCCGGCGAGGGTGATGGCCTGTTCCATGGTCTTGACTGCCATGTCTCTCCTTGAGTTCCGCGACGATCACTCGTCGCTTTGGTTGTACAACTAGGGGCGGCTGAGCGGGTTTGCTCAGGCCGCGAGTTCGTGCGTCTTGCTGTCGTGCGCGTGCTCGTCGTCGTGGCCACCGCTGGCCATCGCGAAGTAGAGGACCGTCAGCAGGGCGAAGATGAACGCCTGCAGCCCGCCGATGGCCAGGTCGAACATCTTCCAGAGGATGTTCGCGACCGGCATCCCGAAGTACCACGGGATCGCGGCGATCAGGGCCAGCATGATGCCGCCGGCGAAGATGTTGCCGAAGAGTCGCAGCGCCAGCGTGACCGGCTTGACCAGCTCCTCCAGCACGTTCAGCGGGAGCAGGATCGGGTACGGCTGCACGAAGTGGCTGAAGTAGCCCTTGACGCCCTTGGTGCGGATGCCGTAGACCCAGACGCTTCCGACCGCGAAGATGCCCATCGCGTAGGTCAGGTTCGTGTCCGCGGTGGGGGCCGGCAGCGCGTGCAGGCGTCCCGGACCGAATTCGCTCGGGATCAGCTCGAGCCAGTTCGCGATCAGGATGAAGAAGAACAGCGAGATCGCCAGCGGCGCGACGTACGGGTGCACCTTGCCGAGGTTGTCCTCGACCTGCTTGTTGACCTCGCCGACAACGCTCTCCCAGATCAGCTGCAGCTTGGTGGGCACGTGGTCCTCGGCCGTGCGGGTCAGCGCACGGCGTACGAGCAGGCCGAGGAGCAGCACGATCGCCGCGGCGATCAGCGTGCTCGTCACCGTGTCCAGGTTGACGGTGAACCCGAACCAGTCCCGGGTGGGGTGCTCACCCGGGGTGATGTGGATATCGGCAGGGACAAGGGCCATCACTGGTTCTTCAGCTCCTTCAGAAGCGGGATCGCGGTCATCGCCAGGGAAATCAGCCGGAAGATCGCCAAGCCGAGCAACAGCCCGATGCCGGCCGGCCAGAAGGCTACTGCGATGCCGATCGCGACGACCGACAGGACCAGGAGACGGACGATCGTCGTCCTGGTGATCTGGCCGCGCGTCGGCTCGATTCCGGACGTGATGATCCGGAGCAGCCAGTACTCGGTGTGCAGGAGGTTCGCGAGCCCGATCAGGACACCCCCGGCGATGCAGCCGGCGAGCGTCCAGGTGCCGTACTGGCCGAACCAGAGTCCGAAGACCATCAGGGCGAGCGCGATCAGGATCGTCTTGCGCTGGTCGCGCACGACCCTCCCGATGCTCGCGTGGTCGGGCAGGTCAGTGATCGCCGGGGCGGACCGCTCGTCGGTCATCACCACTCACCCCCTCCTGCACGGTCAGCCGCGCAGGGCACTACGGACGCGGACCCAGAAGCCGACGCCGCCGGCAACGATGCCCGAGAAGACACCGATGAGGGTGAAGACAGGCTCGGTACCGGCACGGTCGTCGATGACCAGACCGATGACCAGGCCGCCGATGACTGCGCCCGCAAGGAGACCGCCGAGGCCGATGAGATCGCGACCCCGCAAGCCTTGTCCGGGTACGTCATCGGCCATCCAGTCAGGTCCGTTCGAGCAGGTGCGGTGAGGTCGTCGGAAAATGGGCTGCGCACGCGCAAAAACGCGTCCGCGGGCGACGACGTTCGGACGCTACCACAGCGCATTTCGGTGCTCCCGAGGCCCGTGATCCGGCCATGGATCCGCTGCTGGAGTCGCCCGGTGACGGGTCGGTTCGGAGCGGTCGTCATGGCGGCCTTCTTGGGTCGTCAGCGGGCGGTCGGTGAGTGCTTGTGAAAACTAGCACAGACTCCGAACTGAGGGGTAACCCGGGGTGCCTCAGGCTGCTCTCAGGCGTCGCGGACCGGTGCCGACGCCCGTTCCAGTCGCGGTACGACGAAGGTCAGCACCAGGGTGAGGGCGGCCCAGATGCCGAGCGCGACGACCGTCAACGGGCGGGTGTAGAGGCTGATCAGGACGGCACCGAACCCGATCAGGGAGGCCCAGAGCCACATGATCAGCACCGCCTTGCGCTGACTGTGCCCGAACTCGAGCAACCGGTGGTGCAGGTGCTCCTTGTCGGGCTGGTAGAACATCTGCCCGCGGCGGGTGCGCCGTACGACAGCGAGCAGGAGGTCGACGAACGGGACGACAAGGATCGCCAGCGGGAGCAGGATCGGCAGCAGGATGACCAGTGTCGTACTGCCCTGGTCCGAGCCCGAGTTCAGCTGCACCCCGGCGAACTGGCCGGTCAGGGTCAGGGTCGAGCCGGAGAGCACGAGGCCGAGCAGCATCGAGCCGGAGTCGCCCATGAAGATCCGCGCCGGGTAGAAGTTGTGCGGCAGGAACCCGACGCACGCTCCGGCCAGGCAGGCGCACAGCAGGGCAGCGGTGATCGCCAGGGTCTGGTTGTTGGTCTCGGCCAGGCGGTAGGAGAACGCGAAGAACGCGAACGCGCCGATGCACACCATCCCGCTGGCCAGTCCGTCGAGCCCGTCCACGAAGTTGATCGCGTTCACGGTGCCGACGATCAGCAGGATCGAGAGGATCACGGCCTGGCTGGAGTCGAGCACGATCTGGTCGCGACCGGGAACCCGCAGCGAGTAGAGCTGGACGCCGTTGAGCACCAGGTACGCCGCGGCGACGATCTGTCCGGCGAGCTTGGTCAGCGCATCGAGCTCGATCAGGTCGTCCAGGACCCCGACCGCGCAGATGATCGCTCCCCCGGTGAGCACGACCCCGGCGTCGTGGAAGACGGTGGGTTGCGAGAGCCGCAGGAACGGTAGGTGGTGAGCCAGCAGGAACCCGGCGCCGAGACCGCCGAGCATCGCGACCCCGCCGAAGTAGGGGATCGGGATCGCGTGCACGTCGCGGTCGCGCACCTGGGCCACGGCTCCGGTGCGCATCGCCAGCTCCCGGGCCACCACGCAGAGCAGGTAGCTGACGACCGCAGCCATCAGGAAGACGAGCAGGTACTCACGCACCGGGCGCGTCCTGCCCAGAATCGGATTCAGGATCCAGCACCGCATCCGGCTCCGGAGGACTCTGCTTGCTCGCCGCCAGGACCTCGAGGATCTCGTCCACGGGGATCGCCCCGACGCGCAGCACCCGCGGCTGGGTGCCGGTGCAGTCCACGATCGTGGAAGGACGGTCGTCGGTCGTCGGGCCACCGTCGAGGACGACCGAGACCTTCTCGCCGAGCATCTCGACAGCCTGGTCGGCGTTGGTGGCGGCGGGCTGCCCGGTCACGTTGGCCGAGGAGACCGCCAGCGGCCCGGTGCGGGCCAGAAGCTCGAGCGTGACCTGATGATCGGGCATGCGAACCGCCACGGTGCCCCGGGTCTCGCCGAGGTCCCACTGCAACGAGGTTTGCTGGCGCACGATGATCGTCAACGGTCCCGGCCAGTAGTGACCGACCAGGGTCCGGGCCCAGTCGGGCACCTGGGTGGCCAGTGCATCGAGCGTCACCGCCGAGCCGACCAGCACCGGCGGCGGCATCTCCCGACCCCGACCCTTGGCCGCCAGCAGGCGGTTCACGGCAGCGGCGTCGAACGCGTCGGCACCGAGGCCGTAGACCGTGTCGGTCGGCAGCACGATCAGTTCACCCGCCCGCACCGCCATCGTCGCGGCAGCCAGGCCGGCCTCGAGGACCGACCCGTCGTCGACGTCGTAACGGGTGTGCACGGAAGTCATCGTGCCAGTCGCGCGGTCAGGTAGCGGGGTCGACCTGCCAGGTCGCGGTGATCGCGTACCTCGCTCCAGCGACCGCTCCCGGCGAAGACGGCCGGAGCCGACTCACCTTGCAGGTCGGCGTGCTCCGCGCCCACCACACCCCCGGCACGGAGCAACCGGGCGGCCACCTGCTCGAGCACGCGCATCGCGTCCAGGCCGTCCTCACCGGAGAACAGGGCCAGCGCCGGATCGTGCTCCCGTGCTTCGGGGTCCACCCCCTCGTACTCGGTCAGCGGCACGTACGGCGGGTTGCAGACCACGACGTCGACCGTGCCGTCGAGCTCGGGAAACGCATCGGCCATGTCGCCCTGGCGCAACTCGACCCCGCTGTTGAGCAGATTGCGCTCGGCCCACGAGACAGCGGCCGGATCGAGCTCGACGGCGTACACCTCGCAGCGCGGCACCTCACGGGCCACGCTCGCCGCGATCGCTCCGGAACCGGTGCACAGGTCGACGACGCGGACATCGCGCCCGGGTGCCGACGCAGCAATGGCCGCCTCGATCGCCCAGCCCGCGAGCAGCTCGGTCTCCGGCCGCGGGGTGAAGACCCCCGGGCCCACCTCGATGTCGAGGTACCGGAAACCCGTGGAACCGATCAGGTGCTGGAGCGGGATCCTCCGGGCGCGATGCGCTACCAGCTCGCGAAACGCGTCGGCCTCGGCTGGCAGGACATCACCCACCGACTGCAGTGCGCCGCGCAGCGTGCCGGTGACGTGCGCGAGCAGCGAGGCCGCATCGAACTCCGGGGACGGCACTCCGGCTGCGGACAGGATCGTGGACGCCTCGCGGAGCAGGTGCTCCACCGGCTCACGGGGCTCAGTCACCGAGGGCATCGAGCCGCGCCGCCATGTCCGCCTGAACGCACGACTCGATCACCGGCTCGAGGGCACCGTCGAGCACCTGGTCCAGGTTGTAGGCCTTGTAGCCCGTGCGGTGGTCCGAGATCCGGTTCTCCGGGTAGTTGTAGGTCCGGATGCGCTCGGACCTGTCGACCGTGCGGACCTGGGAGCGACGGGCATCGCTCGCCTCGGCGTTCGCCTGTTCCTCGGCAGCCGCGAGCAGTCGGGCCCGCAGGATCCGCATCGCCGAGTCCTTGTTCTGTAGCTGCGACTTCTCGTTCTGGCAGCTGACCACGATGCCGGTCGGCAGGTGGGTGATCCGCACCGCGGAGTCGGTCGTGTTCACGCTCTGGCCGCCCGGACCCGAAGATCTGAAGACGTCGATGCGCAGGTCGTTCTCGTTGATCGACACGTCGACCGGCTCCGCCTCGGGCATCACCAGGACGCCGGCCGCGGAGGTGTGCACGCGGCCCTGGCTCTCGGTGACCGGAACCCGCTGGACACGGTGGACGCCGCCCTCGAACTTGAGCAGCGCGTACGGCGCCTCGCCGGGCGCCGGGATCCCCTTCGCCTTCACGGCCACCGTCACCGACTTGTAGCCACCGAGATCGGACTCGTTGGCGTCCAGGATCTCGGTGGTCCAGCCGCGCGTCTCGGCGTACCGGGTGTACATCCGCAGCAGGTCTGCGGCGAAGAGGGCGGATTCCTCGCCACCCTCGCCCGACTTGACCTCGAGCAGGGCGTCCTTGCTGTCCGAGGCCTCGCGCGGGACCAGCAACTGGCGCAGCCGCTCGCCGACGACGACCCGTCGCTCGGCCAGCTCGACGGCCTCGGCGGCGAATGCCTCATCCTCTCCCGACAGCTCACCGGCCGCCTGGGCGTCGTCGCCCAGCTGGAGCCATTCGCGGTACGTCCGCACGATCGAGCTCAGCTCGGCGTACCGCTGGTTGAGCTTGCGGGCCCGGGACTGGTCAGCGTGGACCTCGGGGTCGGCCAGGGTGTGCTCGATCTCGGCGTGCTCGGCGATCAGTCCTTCGACTGCTTCGAACATCTCTGGCTCCTCGGCATCGACTGCGGGCGTCTCCACATGCACAACGCCGGCCACCGCAGACTGAGCTGCGGGACCGGCGTTGGTACGGAACTACTTCGCGGCGTCCTTTTCCGGGGCGGTCTTCTTGGCGTAGCGGGCCTCGAACCGGGCCACGCGGCCGCCGGTGTCGAGGATCTTCTGCTTGCCGGTGTAGAACGGGTGGCAGTTGGAGCAGACCTCGGAGCGAAGCGTGCCGCTCGTCGAGGTGCTGCGCGTCGTGAACGTGTTGCCGCAGGTGCAGCTCACTTCGGTCACCACGTACTCGGGGTGGATGTCCTTCTTCATTGCGGTCCTCTCGGGTTTTCGAGCCGCCGGGTCGTCCGCGGGTGCGGACGTGAACCGGAGCCAACCAGCGATTCTGCCACCCCTGAGGCGTCCCGAGGAAATCGGAGCCGGGGTGGTCCACCGTGCACAACAGCGCACGGACCGGAGTTGTTCCCGTCGAGCCCGCTCAGGTGCCGGCGAGGACCGCTGCGACCCGGGTGGCGAGCTCGCGGGGGCTGAACGGCTTGACGACATAGTCGTCGGCGCCCGCCTCGAAGCCCTGCTCGATGTCGGACTCCTGGGCGCGGGCCGTGAGCATGATGATCGGTACGCCGGTCATCGCCTCCTCGGCGCGCAGCGCCCGGGCCGCCTCGAGGCCGCTCATCCCCGGCATCATCACGTCGAGGATCACCAGATCCGGGGGCGACGCCAGGCAGGCCTCGACCGCTGCGGCACCGTCGGCGACCGGCAGCACGTCGTGCCCGGCATGACGCAGCTTGAAGACGACGAGCTCACGGATGTCAGCGTCGTCGTCAGCGATCACGATGCGTGCCACCACAGTCCCCCTCGTATCATCGCGCTGCCCCCAGCGGACGTCGGTCCAGCATAACGATGGATCCGGCTTCCGTTGGGAAAGTCAGTTTTCCTGCGCACCTGGCGTCGGCGTCGTCTTCTGGACCTGCATCAGGAATTCAAGGTTGTTCTGCGACTTCTTCAGCCGCTCCAGCAGCAGCTCGAGCGCCTGCTGCCCGTCCAGCCCGGAGAGCACCCGACGCAGCTTCCACACGATCGAGAGCTCCTCGGGACTCATCAGCTGCTCCTCGCGGCGGGTGCCGGAGCTGACGGCGTCGATGGCCGGGAAGATCCGCTTGTCGGCGAAGTCGCGCCGCAGGCGGAGCTCCATGTTGCCGGTGCCCTTGAACTCCTCGAAGATCACCTCGTCCATCTTCGAGCCGCTCTCGATCAGCGCGGTCGCCAGGATGGTGAGCGAGCCGCCGTCCTCGATGTTGCGGGCCGCACCGAAGAAGCGCTTGGGCGGGTACAGGGCGGCCGAGTCGACGCCGCCGGAGAGAATCCGGCCGCTTGCGGGTGCCGCGAGGTTGTACGCGCGACCCAGGCGGGTGATGCCGTCGAGCAGCACCACGACGTCGTGGCCGAGCTCGACGAGGCGCTTTGCGCGCTCGATGGCCAGTTCGGCGACCATGGTGTGGTCGGTGGCCGGGCGATCGAAGGTCGAGCTGATCACCTCACCCTTGACCGAACGCTCGAAGTCGGTGACCTCTTCGGGACGTTCGTCGACGAGCACGACCATCAGGTGGCACTCGGGGTTGTTCGTCGTGATCGAGTTCGCGATCGACTGCATGATCATCGTCTTGCCCGCCTTGGCCGGCGAGACGATCAGGCCGCGCTGGCCCTTGCCGATCGGGGCTGCGATGTCGATCACGCGGCCGATCATGTTCGTCGAGGTCGTCTCCATCCGCAGGCGCTCGGAGGGGTACAGCGGCGTCAGCTTGCTGAACTCGACCCGGTTTCGCGCCGAGTCCGGGTCGCCGCCGTTGATGGTGTCGATCTGGACCAGCGGGTTGAACTTCTCCTTGCGATCGCCCTCACGCGGCTGACGCACCTGGCCGGTGATCGCGTCACCGCGGCGCAGGCCGTACTTGCGCACGGTCGAGAGCGAGACGTAGACGTCGTCGGGGCCGGGCATGTAGCCGCTGGTCCGGACGAAGGCATAGCTGTCGAGGACGTCGAGGATGCCCGCGCACGGCGCCAGGACGTCGTCCTCGAGAATCTGCAGGTCGGGCTCGTTGCGGTTGGACCGCCCCGGGTTCGACTGGTGGTTCCCGCCCTGGTTCGGCTGGTTGCCACCCTGGTTCGGCTGGTTGGCGGAGCCACCCTGACCCCCGACACGGTCGCGGTCGCGTCCCCGGCGCCGACGGTTGCGTCGTGAGCCGCCTTCTTCGTCGGCGCCCTGGCTCGCGACCTGGCTCGCGACCTGGTTGCCGGCGCGCTGGCCGCCGTTCTGGGTGCGGGTGCGGTTGTCGCGCTCGGTGTCGCGCTCGTTGTCGCGCTGGCTCTCGCGTTGGCCGTCGCGTGGGGCGGCCGCGGGTTCGGCCGGTTCGACGCGCTCGGGCTGGACGGCGACCTGCTCCGGACGCGCGTCGGCGCTCACGGGCTGCTCGGCTCGGTCCTCGCGACGGCGCTCCTGCTTCCGCGCGCCACCACCCTGGCCACCACCTTGGGCGGCCTTGATCGCGGCGAGGAGCTCGGCCTTCTTCATGCCGGTGGCCTTGATGCCGAGGCCACCCGCCACCTGCTTGAGCTCAGGCAGCAACATCGAGCTCAGTCCACCTCCCGACCGCTTCGCCGAGCCCTTGCCGGCGTCCAGAGTGGTCGTGGTTTCTTCCGTCATGCGGGGTCCTTCCCCAGGTGCGGGCCGTACGTGTGATTCGTAGGCGCTGTGCGATGACCCGATACGGGCCCACTCCCCTGCACGAGACACAGCAGTCCGGGGGTGAGATTCCGATCAGGAGAAGTGCGTCAGGGTGTCGCGCCGATCATCGGATCAGCGGTGCGATCTCACTGGACGCGAAGGCAACCTTAGCACCAGCGAAGCACTCACGATGTGACAACCCGCACACCTGTGAGGTCCGGGGCGAGGCGGCTCGACACCCAGCCGGCAGGGCACCAGTCGGCCAGGTCCGAGTCGTCGGTGACCAGCACCAGAACCGTGGGCCCGGCGCCGGAGATGAACGCCGCGTGACCCTCGCCCCTGAGCGCGGTCACCAGGTCGAACGACGCCGGCATGGCCGAGCTGCGGAAACCCTGGTGCAGGAAGTCCTCGGTACCCCGCAGCAGCTGGCCGGTCTCGCCCGCCAGGGCCGCCACCAGCAGGGCGGCGCGCCCGGTGTTCGCAACGGCCACGGAGTGATCGACCTGCGCAGGCAGCAGGCCCCGGGCGGCTTCGGTGCTCACACCGTCAGGCGGAACGAACGCGACCGCGCTGATCGACGCATCGATCGGCGCCCTGACGGCCCAGACCGCCTCAGCACTCTGGCCGCACACGACCAGCCCGCCGAACAGGGCGGGAGCGACGTTGTCGGGATGGCCCTCGATGTCGTTGGCGAGCCTGAGCAGGGCTTGGTCGTCGAAATCACCGGCGTCGAGCACCAGGGCCCGCGCGAGCGCCAGACCGCCGACGATCGCGGCCGACGACGACCCGAGGCCGCGGCTCTGCGGAATGGCGTTGTCGAACGCCAGCCGGAGTCCCGGTGGTTCCACCCCGAGCACCTCGAACGCGCGACGCATCGCCCTGAGCACCAGGTGGCGTTCGTCGCGCGGCAGGGACCTGGCGCCCTCGCCCGAGACCTCGATCTCCACGCCTGACCCGGTGACCTCCGCAGTCAGCCGATCGTGCACGTCCAGAGCCAGCCCGAGGCAGTCGAAGCCGGGGCCGAGGTTGGCGCTGGTAGCCGGAACCTCGACGGTGACCGGTCCGGTGACCCAGCGGCTGTCTGAGTTGGCAGACATCAGTCCAGGCCGGCAGCGCGCGCGGCCGCGGTGACGTCGGCATCCACGACCACATCAACGAGGTCGGTGAAGGTCGACAGGGCCGTGTCGATGTCCTTCAGTCCGTGTCCCGTCACCGTGATCACGACGGTCTTGCCCCGCAGGTCGGCGCCCTCCGCGTGCTCGATGAGGATCCCGGCGACCCCGGCCGCCGACGCCGGTTCGACGAAGACGCCGTCACGCGAGGCGAGATCGCGCTGCGCTGCCAGGATCTGGTCGTCGGTCGCCTTGCGGAACATGCCACCGGACTCGTTGGCCGCCGCCATCGCGAGGTCCCAGGAAGCAGGGTTGCCGATCCTGATCGCCGACGCGACGGTCTCGGGATCCGCTACGGGCGCACCCAACACAAGAGGAGCCGCGCCGGCGGCCTGCCAACCCCGCATCACCGGAGTCCGGGTGGAGTCGCCGGAGTCGCGGTACTCCTTGTAGCCCTTCCAGTACGCCGAGATGTTGCCGGCGTTCCCCGTCGGCAACACATGGACGTCGGGGGCCTCGCCGAGGAAGTCGACGATCTCGAAGGACGCTGTCTTCTGACCCTCGAGCCTCATCGGATTCACCGAGTTGACCAGGGCGACCGGGTAGTCCTCGGCCAGCGCCCGCGAGATCCGCAAGCAGTCGTCGAAGTTGCCGCGGACCATGATCACCTGGGCGCCGTGCAGGATCGCCTGGGCGAGCTTGCCGGCTGCGATCTTGCCCTGGGGCACCAGTACGAGCGGCTTGATCCCGGCCTTGGCGGCATAGGCAGCCATCGAGGCAGACGTGTTGCCGGTCGAGGCGCACACGACGGCCTTAGCACCCTGGCCGACGGCGACCGACAGCGCGACGGTCATGCCCCGATCCTTGAACGAACCGGTCGGGTTGTTGCCCTCGACCTTGAGCCAGACCTCGGCTCCGGTGACGCCGGAGAGCCAGTCCGAGTGCACCATCGGGGTGCCACCCTCACCCAGCGTGATCGTCGGGGTGTTCTCGGGCAGGTCGAGCCGGTCCCGGTACTCCTCGATCACGCCCCGCCACTGGTGTGTCACTCGGTCGCTCCCTCTACGCGCATCACGCTGGACACGTCACGGACGAACGCCATGCTGCGGATCGCCTGCACACAGGCGGACAGGTCGGCATCGGTGGCTGCGTGGGACACGACGACGAGCTGGGCATCGTCACCACGGCCCTCCTGGCGAACGGTCTGGATCGAGACGTCGTGCTCGGCGAACGCCTGCGCGACCGCGGCAAGCACACCGGCCTTGTCATCGACGTCGATCTGCACGTGGTACCGGGTCTCGGTCCTCCCCATCGGCAGGATCGGGAGATCGGCGTACGCCGATTCGCCGGCGCCGCGGACGTTGCCGAGGCGGTTGCGCGCCACCGTCACGAGGTCGCCGAGGACGGCACTGGCCGTGGGGGCGCCGCCGGCGCCCGGGCCGTAGAACATGAGCTGGCCGGCCGCTTCGCTCTCGACGAAGACTGCGTTGTACGCCTCGCGGACGCTCGCCAGCGGGTGCGAGCGCGGGATCATCGCCGGGTGCACCCGGGCAGAGACCGACGTGCCCTCGGGGGTCTCCTCGAGCGCACAGATGGCGAGCAGCTTGACCACGCAGCCCATCTCCCGGGCGGAGGCCACGTCGCTGGCGGTGACCTCGGCGATGCCCTCGCGGTAGACGTCCCCGGCGGTGACCCGCGTGTGGAACGCGAGGCTGGCCAGGATCGCCGCCTTGGCGGCGGCGTCGAAGCCCTCGACGTCGGCGGTCGGGTCGGCCTCGGCGTAGCCGAGGGACTGGGCCTCCTCGAGCGCCTCGGTGAAACCGGCGCCGACCGTGTCCATCCGGTCGAGGATGAAGTTGGTGGTCCCGTTGACGATGCCGAGCACACGGGTGACCTTGTCACCGGCCAGGGACTCGCGCAGCGGGCGCAGGATCGGGATCGCGCCGGCGACCGCGGCCTCGTAGTACAGGTCGCGGCCGGACTCCTCCGCCACCGCGAAAAGGGTGGCACCGTCCTCGGCGAGCAGGGCCTTGTTGGCCGTGACCACGGACGCGCCCGACCGCAGCGCGGCGAGGATCAGCGTGCGCGCCGGCTCGATGCCACCGATCACCTCGACGACGACGTCGACGTCCTCACGCGTGACCAGCGATTCGGCGTCGGTGGTGAACAGGTCCGTGGGCAGGGCCGTGTCGCGTTCGAGCCCGAGACGGCGTACGGCGATGCCGACCAGCTCGACCGGAGCGCCGACGCGAGCCGTCAGGTCAGCTGCCTGCTCGGCGAGCAGCCGGGCCACCTGGGTGCCGACGACCCCGCAACCCAGCAGGGCTACGCGGATCGGTCTCGCCTTGTCAGGCTCCTGGGTGCTCACCGGGCTCAGTCTTCCATTCCGGCCGCCGGGTCGACGTCGAGTCTCAGCAGGTCATCGATGGTCTCGCGGCGGACCGCGACCGCCGAGGAACCGTCCTTGACCACGATCACCGGAGGCCGGGCCGCATGGTTGTAGTTGCTCGCCATCGAGCGGCAGTACGCACCCGTCCCCGGTACGGCGAGCAGGTCACCCGGCATGACATCCCCGGGCAGGAACTCGTCCTTGACCACGATGTCGCCCGCCTCGCAGTGCTTGCCGACGATCCGGGACAGCAGGGCGGGCGCCTCGGAGTGACGACTGGCGAGGGTGGCCGAGTAGTCGGCGTCGTACAGGGCGGTGCGGATGTTGTCGCTCATCCCGCCGTCGACCGAGACGTAGGTGCGCACGCTGGTCACTCCCGGGCCCGCGTCGAGCTCGACGGCCTTGACCGTGCCGACCTCGTAGACGGTGCACATCGCCGGTCCGACGATCGCACGGCCGGGCTCGATCGAGAGGCGCGGGACCGCGACGCCACGCGCCTTGGCCTCGTCGGTCACGATCTTGGTCAATTCGATCGCCAGCTGCGCCGGGTCGGACGGGTCGTCCTGGGTCGTGTAGGCGATGCCGAAGCCGCCACCCAGATCCATCTCCGGCATCTCGAGGCCGACCTCGTCGGAGATCTGGGCATGCAGCGCGAGCACCCGCCGCGCGGCGACCTCGAAGCCGGCGGAGTCGAAGATCTGGGATCCGATGTGGCTGTGCAGGCCGAGCAGCTCCAGGCCGGGCACCCCGGCGATCTCGCGGGCCGCCTCGAGCGCGTCGCCGCTGCTGATCGAGAACCCGAACTTCTGGTCCTCGTGCGCGGTCGCGATGTATTCGTGGGTGTGCGCCTCGACGCCTGCGGTGACCCGGATCAGCACCCGCGCGGTCCGGCCCAGCTCACGGGTGATCGCCGCGAGCCGCTCGATCTCGTGGACCGAGTCGACGATGATCCGGCCGACCCCGAGCTCGACGGCCTCGGACAACTCGCCAGGCGTCTTGTTGTTGCCGTGGAAGCCGATCCGTTGCGGCGGGACCTGCGCACGGATCGCGACAGCCAGTTCCCCACCGGAGCAGACGTCGAGGAACAGCCCCTCCTCGACGACCCAGCGGGCCACCGTCGTACAGAGGAAGGCCTTGCCGGCGTAGTACACGTCGAAGGCCTCGAACGCCGTCCTGAAGGCTGCGGCGCGCGCCCGGAAATCGACCTCGTCCAGCACGTAGGCCGGCGACCCGTGCTCGCGCACCAGATCGGTGACCAGGACTCCCCCGACTTCCAGGACTCCGTCGACCTTGCGCGCGGTACCCGACCAGAGCTGGGGCACCAGGGCGTTGACGTCTGCGGGCTCGCGCAGCCACGCCGGCCCGCGGACCGAGGCAGCGGCATGCGCCCAGCCGGCCTCGTGGGCTCTCACATCCGCTCCGGCGCTGAGACGCCGAGCAGTCCGAGGCCGTTGGCCAGGACGACCCTGGTCGCGTCGACCAGCAGCAGCCGTGCGGCATGCAGGTCGCCCGGCTCCTCGTCGCCCATCGGCAGCACCCGGCAGTTGTCGTAGAACCGGTGGTACTTGCCGGCGAGCTCTTCGAGGTACCGCGCGATCCGGTGCGGCTGCCGCAGGTCGGCGGCGCTCGCCACCACCCGCGGGAACTCGGCGAGGGCGCGCAGCAGCTCGCCCTCCTTCTCGTGGGTGAGCAGCTCGGGATGGGACGCGGCCACGACGCCGAGGTCCGCCGCGTTGCGCAGCAGGCTGGAGACCCGGGCGTGGGCGTACTGCACCGTGAAGACCGGATTGTCGTTGGACTGCCGCGCCCAGAGGTCGAGATCGAGGTCGATCATCGAGTCTGAGCTGTACCGGGCCAGGGCGTAGCGCGCCGCGTCGACACCGATCGCCTCGACCAGGTCGTCGATCGTCACGACCGTGCCCGCACGCTTGGACATCCGCAGGGGCTGGCCGTCGCGCAGGAGGTTGACCAGCTGCCCGATCAGGATCTCGAGGTTGACGTGCGGGGTGTCGCCGAAGGCAGCACACATGGCCATCATCCGGCCGACGTACCCGTGGTGGTCGGCGCCGAGCATGATGAAGCACCGGTCGAAGCCGCGACTGCGCTTGTCCAGGTAGTACGCCAGGTCGCCGGACAGGTAGGAACCCTGGCCGTCGGACTTGATGATCACCCGGTCCTTGTCGTCACCGAACTGCTCGGTGCGGAGCCAGATCGCGCCGTCCTGCTCGTAGGTGTTGCCGAGCTCGGTCAGCCGGTCCACCGCACGCTGGACGGCTCCCGATGTGTGCAGGTCGTCCTCGTGGAAGAAGACGTCGAAGTCGACGCCGAAGTCGTGCAGGCTCTGCTTGATCTCGGCGAACATCAGGTCGACCCCGACGGCGCGGAAGACCTCCTGCGCCTCGGCGTCCGGCAGGTCCAGGACATCGGGGCGCTGGACCATCACGTTCTTGGCGATCTCGTCGATGTAGTCACCGCCGTACCCGTCCTCGGGCACCGGGCGACCGTGTGCGGCCGCGAGCAGCGAGCCGGAGAACCGGTCGATCTGGCCGCCGTGGTCGTTGAAGTAGTACTCCCGGGTGACCTGCGCACCGGCCAGGGTGAGGATCCGGCCGAGCGCATCACCGACGGCCGCCCAGCGCACACCACCGATGTGGATCGGTCCGGTGGGGTTGGCCGAGACGAACTCGAGGTTGATCTTCTCGCCGGCGAACAGGTCCGACCCTCCGTACGCCGACCCCGCCGCCACGACCTCGGCCGCGACCTGGCCCTGGGCATCGGCGGCCACCGTGATGTTGAGGAATCCCGGACCGGCGACGTCGACCTTGGCGATGCCGTCGGCCTTCGCGAGCTCCTCGGCGAGCAGCCCCGCGAGGTCGCGCGGGTTCAGGCCGGCCTTCTTGCCCAGCTGCAGGGCGACGTTCGTCGCGTAGTCCCCGTGCTCCTTGCTCCGCGGCCGCTCGATCACGACCGACGTCGGGACCCCGTCAGGCAGGGTCAGGCGGCCCTGGTCGACCAGTGCGGTCAGGGCAGCGACGAAGGTGGCGGAGAGTTGCTCGGGATTCACCCGCCAAGCCTATCGGCGGGCCCGGGTTTCTTATCCACCAGTTTCGCCCGGTAGTGTTCGTCATCGCGTCGCAGCGTCCGAGGTTGGACGCATGCCTCCGTAGCTCAGGGGATAGAGCACTGGTTTCCGGTACCAGGTGTCGCAGGTTCGAATCCTGCCGGAGGCGCTCACGGCACGACGACCACCACGGGTGCATCGTTGCGCGAGATGATGCGGTGGCTCAGCGAGCCGGCGAGACGATGCAGCACCTTCGTCGACCTGCCGACGACCACGAGGTTCGCGTGCACGCTGCGCGCAACCTCAGTGAGCGCGCGAGTCGCGTCGCCTTGGCCCATCGCGAAGCTGAGGTCGACACCGAGCTCGTCGGCGCGCCGGGCGGCCTCGTCCCGCAGGTCCTCTGCGACGTCGTGCCTGGCCTGCGCCGCTGCCGCGTAGTCATAGGGCACCTCGAACGAGACCATCGGCGCGGCGGGCGGAACGACGTAGACGGCGACGATCCTGCCGTCGACGCGCGTCGCCGCGCCGGCGGCCCAGGAGAACGCGTCCCAGCTGCTCGGTGAGCCGTCGAGACCGACCACGATCACCGGTCTCGTGACCTCGTTGCGATCCAGGCCGCGGACTCCGTGTCCTGCATCCGTGTCGTGCACCATTGCCATCACCTCTGATCACGATGTGCTGTTCAGGTCGTCGGATCAACTCTCGGTGACGAGGTCGACCAGACGCAGCAGCGCCGGGAGCGCTGCTTGGAGCTCGGCTGCTTCCTGCCCGTCGAGCTTGTCGATCAGCTCGGCCAACGACTCCGCACCGGCCTTGCGGCGCGCGGACATCAGCTGTCGCCCGTTGCGCGTAATACCCACCAGGACCACCCGCGCATCACCCGGGTCCCGATGCCGCTCGGCCAGGCCGAGCTGTTCGAGCTGGCTGACCAGCGACGTCATCGAGGGCTGGGTGATCTCCTCGGTCACGGCGAGATCGGTCAATCTCCGCAGACCGGTCTGCTCCAGCGTCGCCAGCGTCGACAACGCGGTCAGGCTGAGGGTCCGGGACCGCCGTCGAACGACGCCGGTGGCAAGGCCGTAGAGCGCCTCGCCCAGAGCCTCCTTGTCGGTTGCCATGCCATAAGCATAGATCTCTCTATATAGATGTGTCAATATATTTCCCCGCGTCGTCGGAAGGGCCGGCCGAGGACGTGCGACTCCTGGCGACACCATCGGACCACCGAGCGGTGATTTCAGTCCGCGGCGACTGAAACACGCCCGGGAGTTGCCGCCCCGTCCGAACTCTGCGCGCGGTGCTGCGGCGCGTGGGTGCGGGGACTAACCTTGCCTTCGACATCACCCGTCGCACTGCATCGGAAGAGGCGAAGAACAGCCGTGCACGAGCCCACTGAAGGCAACCCCCTCGCAGCATTCGGAGCCAACGAGTGGCTCGTTGACGAGATGTACGAGCAGTACCAGAAGGATCCCAGCACCGTGGATCCGGCCTGGTGGGACTTCTTCGCCACCTACAAGAACGGCGCTGCGCCTGCTCCGGCCGCGGTCGCTCCGGCGCCTGCCGCCCCGGTCGTGACGCCCTCGCCCGCGCCGACCCCGGTCGCGACGCCCTCGCCTGCACCGACCCCGGCCACTGTGACCAACCCGGTTCCCGCGCCGCCCGTGACCCCGACCGCGCCGCCGGTGCCGAAGGAGCCGTCGGTGCCGGCAGCGCCCGCGGTCACCGACGAACCGAACTACACGGTCCTGCGCGGCATCGCCGCTGCCACCGCCAAGAACATGGACGTCTCGCTCGCGGTGCCGACGGCCACGAGCGTGCGCAACATCCCGGTCAAGCTGCTCTGGGACAACCGCATCGTGATCAACAACCACCTCAAGCGAGCCCGCGGCGGCAAGGTCTCGTTCACGCACCTGATCGGGTACGCGATCATCAAGGCGATCCGTACGCTGCCCGAGATGAACAACACCTTCGCCGAGATCAACGGCAAACCGACGATGGTGACGCCGCAGCACATCAACCTCGGTCTGGCCATCGACCAGCAGAAGCCCGACGGCACCAGGCAGCTGGTGGCCCCGTCGATCAAGGGCTGCGAGTCGATGGACTTCGCGCACTTCTGGACGGCGTACGAGGAGATCGTGCGGAAGGCCAAGGACAACAAGCTGACGATGGAGGACTACGCCGGTACGACGATCAGCCTCACCAACGTCGGCGGCCTGGGTACCAACAACTCGGTCCCCCGCCTGATGGCCGGGCAGGCCGCGATCATCGGCGTCGGTTCGATGGACTACCCGCCCGAGGCGCAAGGAGCCTCCGAGGAGACCATCACCCGCAACGCGATCAGCCGCATCATGACGATGACGTCGACCTACGACCACCGGGTGATCCAGGGCGCCCAGTCCGGTGAGTTCCTCCGCCAGGTGCACCACCTGCTGCTGGGCGAGGACGGCTTCTACGACGAGATCTTCCGCAGCCTGCGGATCCCCTACCAGCCGATCCACTGGGCAGTCGACGTCTCGCACAGCCACGACGAGGACGTCAGCAAGCAGGCCCGCATCCTCGAGCTGATCCACTCCTACCGGGTCCGCGGCCACATGATGGCCGACACCGATCCGCTGGAGTACAAGCAGCGCAGCCACCCCGACCTCGAGGTCGAGTCGCACGGCCTGACCCTGTGGGACCTGGACCGTGAGTTCGCCACCGGCGAGTTCGGCGGCGAGCGGCGTTTCATGAAGCTGCGCAACGTGCTCGGGATCCTGCGCGACTCGTACTGCCGCACCGTCGGCATCGAGTACATGCACATCCAGGACCCCGACCAGCGCCGGTGGATCCAGGAGCGGGTCGAGCAGCCGCACCAGAAGCCGCCGCGCGAGGAGCAGCTGCGGATCATGCTGAAGCTGAACCAGGCCGAGGCCTTCGAGACCTTCCTGCAGACCAAGTTCGTCGGCCAGAAGCGCTTCAGCCTCGAGGGCGGCGAGACCACGATCCCGCTGGTCGACGAGATCTGCGAGGCGGCCGCCGAGGCGTCGCTGGACGAGGTCACCATCGGCATGGCCCACCGCGGCCGGCTCAACATGCTGGCGAACATTGTCGGCAAGTCCTACAACCAGATCTTCCGCGAGTTCGAGGGCAACATCGACCCACGCACCGTCCAGGGATCCGGTGACGTGAAGTACCACCTCGGCGCCGAGGGCGAGTTCCTCGCCGGCTCGGGTGCCCGGATCAAGGTCTCGATCGCCGCGAACCCGTCGCACCTGGAGACTGTCGATCCGATCCTGGAGGGCATCGCCCGCGCCAAGCAGGACGTCCTGAACCGAGGTGCCGCCTATCCGGTCCTGCCCGTGCTCCTGCACGGGGACGCGGCCTTCGCGGGCCAGGGCGTGGTCGCGGAGACCCTCAACCTGTCCCAGCTGCGCGGCTACCGGACCGGCGGCACCATCCATGTCGTGGTCAACAACCAGGTCGGCTTCACCACCTCACCGGCCGCGTCGCGCTCCTCGCTGTACTGCACCGATGTCGCCCGGATGGTGCAGGCGCCGATCTTCCACGTCAACGGTGACGACCCGGAGGCGTGCATCCGCGTCGCCCGGCTTGCGTTCGAGTACCGCCAGACGTTCAACAAGGACGTCGTCATCGACCTCGTCTGCTACCGGCGTCGCGGCCACAACGAGGGCGACGACCCGTCGTACACGCAGCCGCTGATGTACGACCTGATCGAGCAGAAGCGCTCGGTGCGCAAGCTGTACACCGAGTCCCTGATCGGTCGTGGCGACATCACTGTCGAAGAGGCCGAGCAGGTGCTGCTGAACTACCAGAAGCAGCTTGAGCGCGTCTTCACCGAGGTCCGTGAGGCCGACGCCCGTCCGGACTCCTGGACCACCGTGCCGGACTACCCGGACAAGCTGGCCACCGGCGAAGCGCCGACCGCCATCAGCCCCGAGACCATGAAGCGGATCTCGGACGCCTACGTCTCCCCTCCCGAGGGCTTCACGGTGCACCCGAAGGTGCTCCCCCAGCTGCAGCGCCGGGCCGCCTCGATCAACGAGGGCCCGATCGACTGGGGCACCGGCGAGATCCTCGCGTTCGGCTCGCTGCTGATGGAGGGCCGCCCGGTGCGCCTGGCCGGCCAGGATTCGCGCCGTGGCACGTTCGTCTCGCGGTTCGCCACCATCATCGACCGCAAGAACGCCGACGAGTGGACGCCGCTGTCGAACCTGACCGAGGACCAGGCGCCGTTCTTCGTCTACGACTCGCTGCTGTCCGAGTACGCCGCCCTCGGCTTCGAGTACGGCTACTCGGTGGCCCGTCCAGACGCACTGGTGCTGTGGGAGGCGCAGTTCGGCGACTTCGTCAACGGCGCCCAGATCGTCATCGACGAGTACATCACCGCCGGCGAGACCAAGTGGGGCCAGCAGTCGGGCGTCGTCCTGCTGCTGCCGCACGGCTACGAGGGCCAGGGCCCGGACCACTCCTCGGCCCGGATCGAGCGCTTCCTGCAGATGGCGGCCGACAACGCCTTCGTTGTCGCCCAGCCCTCGACTCCTGCCAGCTACTTCCACCTGCTCCGCCAGCACGCGCTCGGCGAAGCGCACAAGCCGATGATCGTGTTCACCCCGTAGTCGATGCTCAAGCGCAAGGAGGCCGCCTCCCAGCCCGAGGCGTTCACCCAGGGCTCCTTCGCACCGGTCGCGGTCGACACCGTCGTCGCCGATCCGGCGAGGGTGACCACGCTTCTGCTCTGCAGCGGCCGGATCACCTGGGACCTGATGGTCGAGCGGACCAAGCGCCAGGGCGAGGACCCGACGACGGCGATCGTGCGGATCGAGCAGCTGTACCCGCTGCCGGTCGAGGAGCTGCGCGCCGAGCTGAGCCGCTTCCCGAACCTGCGCAGCGTGCGCTGGGTGCAGGACGAGCCGGCCAACATGGGCCCGGCTCCGCACTTCCGGCTGAACCTGTTCGGCCAGCTCGACCAGGAGGTCTCGCTGATCTCACGGGCCAAGTCGTCCTCGCCGTCGGTCGGCCAGCACTCGAGGCACGTCGAGGAGCAGAAGTCGCTCATGGACCAGGCTTTTGCGTGATCCTCGCCGAGACGTGGTGACCTAGGAGCAACGATGTACTTCACCGACCGCGGCATCGAGGAGCTCGAGAAGCGCCGCGGTGATGAGGACGTCACCCTGGCCTGGCTGGCCGACCAGCTGCGCGCCTATGTCGACCTCCACCCGGACGACGAGAACCCGATCGAGCGGTTCGCGACCTGGCTGGCCCGGGCCGACGACCCGGACGACGACTAGAGACACGCCCTACACTGCGGCCATGACCGTGCAGTGGACCTCCTCACCGACCTCCGGTGACGTCACGTACCCCGAAGCCCCGTGGAACATGACCGGTCAGCTGTGGCTGTCCCTCTTCAAGGTGCGTGCCGGCGACCATCCCGACCGCGAGCCCGGCGTGTACGGCGTCGCGCTGGTGAAGTACGAGGAGCCGAGCCCGCTGACCTACGGCGAACTGCTCGTCGCCCGCCCGCTCAACAAGGCCGTCAACATCACCGACATCTGGGTCGACTCGATCCAGTCGGTGCACGGCGGCCGCGACCTCTGGGCGATCCCGAAGGACCTGTGCGACTTCACCCACCAGATCAGCACCAGCGGTCCGGTGACCAAGGCGTCCTGGACGGCTGCGCTTGACGGCGTACCGATCGTCTCGGCGCGCTTCGCCGATGTCTCCCGCGCCATGGTCCGACTGCCCTTCAAGGGCAACACCTGGCAGCGGCGTGCGGACGGCGAAGAAGTCACCGCCGCGCTGGTCGGATCGTCCAGGGCAGCGCCCTGCCGGGCGCACTGGGACTTCAACCCCGACGGCGCCCTGGGCTGGCTGGCCGGCAAGCGCTCGATCGCGTCGTTCCGTCAGGCCGACTTCCGCATGTCCTTCGGCTGAGGGTTTCGAGACGGTCGCTGCCGACCTCCTCAACCACCGGTATCAGAGGGATTCGTCTGCCTCACCAGGGCCGTCGGCGGACGCGCGCTTGGTCGCCTCGCGGATCTCGAACAGGTCCGTGGCCAGGCCGCCGACCGTCTTGGCGATGTCGGTGACGGCACCGATCACGATGTTGGTGGCCGCACCCACGGCGTGGGTGGTTGCCTCGACACCGTCCTGGATCGCGTCCTTGCGAATCTCCGACTTGCTGATGTGATCCTTCATGGCTCCAGTCTCGGTCCAGGACGGCATCGGGGCAACGTGAGGCGTCTCTCAGGCCGCCAGGGTCTCGTCAGAGGTGGCGACCGGAGCCGGCTGCGGCTTCGCCGTGCCGGTGGGGAAAGACAGCCGGACGATCTTCTTCGCGACGGTCCACAGCTGGTGGGTCAGGCCGCCGGTGTTGTACTCGATGCCGTACTTCTCGCACAGCGCCTGCACCTCCACCGAGAGCTCGGGGTAACGGCGGGCCGGGATGTCCGGGAACAGGTGGTGCTCGATCTGGTGGGACAGGTTGCCCGACATGATGTGGAACAGCTTGCCGCCGGTGATGTTCGCCGAACCGAGCAGCTGGCGGTAGTACCAGTGGCCGCGCGACTCGTTCTCGCACTCCTCCTCGGTGAACGTGGCGACGCCCGCCGGGAAGTGGCCGCAGAAGATGATGTTGAAGGTCCAGATGTTGCGGACCACGTTGGCCACGGCGTTGCCGGCCAGGGTGGAGAGGAAGAACGGCCCGGTCAGCAGCGGGAACAGCACGTAGTCCTTGAGGGTCTGCTTGCCGACCTTCCTGAGGATGGGCTTGCCGACCTTCTTGGTCTCCTCCCAGGTGCGCTCGCCGGCCATGATCCGGTCCACCTCGAGGTCGTGCACCGCCACTCCCTCTTCGAACAGGAGCATCAGGAGCAGGGCGTAGATCGGGTTGCCCAGGTAGTACGGGCGCCACTTCTGGTCCTCGTCCATCCGCAGGATGCCGTAGCCGATGTCGCGGTCCTTGCCGAGGATGTTGGTGTACGTGTGGTGGATGTAGTTGTGCCCGTACCTCCAGTTCTCGCCCGGGGCCATCGTGTCCCAGTCGTAGATCCGCGAGTTCAGCTTCGGGTCGCCCATCCAGTCGTACTGGCCGTGCATGACGTTGTGGCCGATCTCCATGTTCTCGAGAATCTTCGAGACGCTGAGCGCGGCGACGGCCAGGGGCCAGGCAGGCGGTAGGTAGAACAGCGCGCGGCCGGCGATCTCGAACTGCTGCTGGCGCTTGACGATCATCCGGATGTAGTCGGCGTCCTCCTTGCCGAGCTTGCCGAGCACCCGCTGGCGCAGGTCGTCCAGCTCGTCGCCGAACGCGTCGAGCTGCTCGGGGGTCAGGTTCGGGTTCTTCGGGTCCGAGGCGCGGACGGTCGCGCGCTTCTTGGTGGCCGGCTTCGTGTTCCGGGGCTTGATGTCGGTGATGGTCATGCCGGTTCCTTTCAGAGGTCCACGGAGCAGTCGCCCACGGGCGAGCTCACGCAGATTCGGATTTCTTCATCGGGCAGGGAGGACTCCTCGCCCGTCAGGACGTTGCGAACAGTGCCGTCGGTCTTGGTCTTGACGCAGGAGAAGCAGATGCCCATCCGGCAGCCGAACTCTGGCGTGAGGCCCAGCGCCTCGGCCTGTTCGAGCAGCGTGGCTCCGGTGTTCTCAGCCGTCGCGCCGGCCTTGACGAACGAGACGGCGCCGGTGGCGGATCCCGTGCTCACCGTGGGCGGCTTGAAGAACTCGACCCGCAGGCGCGGGTTCTCCTCACCGAAGGCGTCCCTGACCAGCTCGATCAGGCCGCCCGGCCCGCAGGCCCAGGTGTCGGTGTTCTTGAAGTCGGGCACCAGCCGGCGCAGCTCGAACTCGCTGAACGTCGCGTCGCCGTAGCGCAGGTGCACGTCGACGTGGTTGTCACCGGCGGCGATCTCGGCCAGCTCGTCGGCGAAGATCTGGTCCGCCTCGCTGCGTGCGTAGTGGATGAAGGTGACCTTGCGGTTCGCCCGACCGTCGTACCCGTCGCGCAGCAAGGTGCGGATCTGGGCCATCACCGGGGTGATGCCCGAACCGCCGGAGATCATCACCAGGTGGTTGTTGGTCGGCGTGGCGGCACTCTCGTGGATCGTGAATTTGCCGTCGGCCTGGCTCAGGTGCAGCATCTGGCCGACCTGCGCGGAGTTGACCAGGAACGTGCTCACCTGGCCTTCGTCGTTGGCCCGGATGGTGAGCGTGAACCGCTCGCCTGGCAGCGAAGCCGCCGAGGAGATCGAGAAGCACCGGGTCAGACGACGAGCCGAACCGGGCAGCTCGACGCCGACCTGGACGTACTGGCCGGCCCGGTGGCCGCGCCACGTGCTGGTCGGCTGCAACGTCAGGGTCGCGACCGGGGCAGAGCCTTCGGCGCCCGGGTTCTCGCGGTGGATGTCGACGACGCGGGCTCGAACCTCGGTGGCGGCCCACATCGGATTGAACATCTCCAGGTAGCGGTCCACACCGTGAGGTGCAGTCAACGCGGCAACGGCCTTCGAGCCGAGGAGCTTCGTGGTGAGGGTCATGAGTGGCCTCCTTTCAGTGAACGTGCGTACACTGAAACTATGACTTCGACGGCAAGCCCGGGTCAAGCACGCAGGGACGTGACGCCGAACACGGTGCACACACGTGTACTGATCTCTGTTCCTGGCATCCCGGATACCCTGTGCCCCGTGACGAGCCAGCCGACCCCTCCTGTTGTGGAGAGCCGCAGCGACAAGAAGGAGCGCACCCGCCGCGCGATCCTCGATGCCGCGCTCGGGCTGACCGAGGACACCGGTCTGGCGGGGCTCTCGCTGCGCCAGGTCGCCAAGGAGGTCGGCATCGTCCCGACCGCGTTCTACCGGCACTTCGACTCGATCGACCAGCTCGGACTGGCGCTGGTCGAGGAGTCCTTCAGCTCGTTGCGGGCCATGATCCGCGACGTCCGCCAGGGCAGCCCCTCATTGGGCCAGATCGTCGATCGCTCGGTCGACGTCCTGGTCGAGCACGTCCGGGCTGACCGTGCCCATTTCGGGTTCATCGCCCGCGAGCAGTCCGGCGGGTCGGCCGTCGTACGCGACGCGGTACGCCGTCAGTTCGAGCTGTTCGAGCGGGAACTCAGCCTCGACCTGGCACGGCTGCCCATGGACCACTGGTCGAGCGCCGACCTGCAGATCCTGTCGAACCTGATCGTCGGCGCCATGATCACGACCTCGGAGTCGATCCTGCACGCCGAGGCCCGGGACCTGCCCGAGATCAGGCACCGGGCCCGGAGCCAGCTCATGATGATGATCGTCGGCGCGCTGAACTGGAAGTCGCGCGAGCAGACCTGATCAGTGCGCGGGCAGCGGGTCCCCGAGCTCGTCGAGGTCGTCCTCGATCACACCCATCGGTCCCTCGAGCATCTCGCCCGGGTCGCCATGGCCGCCGCGCGGGCCGGCTGGCAGCCGGCCCGGCAGGACGATCGCCAGGGCCAGGACGAACACCGCCAGACCCGCACTCACCGTGAATGCCCGGTCGAGCCCGTCGATCAACGCAGGCTTGAAGTGCACGCTCGTCGCGGCGATGCCGGCCGAGTAGGAAGCCAGGATCGTCAGGGAGATCGCACTACCGATGGCGCCCGCGACCTGCTGGAGCGCGCCCAGCAGGGAGCTCGCGTGCGAGTAGAGGTTCGGCGGAACGGCTCCCAGTCCGAGGGTGAAGACCGGGGTGAACACGCAGGCCAGACCGATCATCATCAGGACGTGGGTGGCCACGATCTGCCAGTACGGAGTGTCCAGCCCGACCTGGGTGAACAGCGCGAGACCGACGAGAATGGCGGCAGCGCCCGGGATCACCAGGGGACGACCGCCGACCCGGTCGAACACCTTGCCGACCTGGGGACCGAGCAGTCCCATCGCCAGGCCGCCCGGCATCATCAGCAGGCCGGTCTTCAGCACGCTCAGGTCGCGCGCGTTCTGCAGGTAGAACGGGAGCAGGACCAACGAGCCCAGGAAGCCCATGAACGCGACGACCATCAGGGCAAGTGACAGCGTGAACGTGCGGTGCTGGAGGGTGCGCAGATCGAGCAGCGGCGACCCGTTGCGCTGCAGGTGAACCTGTCGGAGGACGAACAGCCCGACGACGACCAGTCCGGCCGGGATCAGGAGTCCCGGCGGAACGGGCTGGTCCTTGCCACCGATCAGGCTCAGTCCGTAGACGAGGCTGCCGAACCCGAGGGCGGAAGCGATCACGCTCAGCACGTCGATCGAGCCGGCCGTGGGCTCACCGACGTTCTTCAGACGGGCCATGCCTGCCAGCCCGATCAGGGCCGCCACCGGCAGCACCAGACCGAACATCCAGCGCCACGACAGGTACTCCAGGATCACACCGGAAACTGCGGGGCCCATCGCCGGAGCCACCGACATCGCGAGCGTCACGTTGCCCATCACTCGGCCGCGGTCGCTCTCCGGGACGACGGACATCAGGGTGGTCATCAGCAGCGGCATCATCACCGCGGTGCCTGACGCCTGGATCACGCGAGCGACGATCAGCACCCAGAACATCGAGGACGGCGCCAGGGCCGCGAGCAGGGTCCCGGTGCAGAACACGGTCATCGACAGGCCGAAGGCCTGCCTCGTCGTGACCCGCTGCAGGAACCAGCCCGTGATCGGGATGACCACCGCCATGGTCAGCAGGAACGCGGTGGTCAGCCACTGGGAGGCCCGCTCGGTCACGCCGAACTCGACCTGGAGCCTGGGAAGTGCGTTGACCATGATGGTCTCGTTGAGGATCACGATGAAGGTCGCGCCGACCAACCAGCGCAGGACGGCGATGTCGCCGCTGCTGGTCCTGGCTGCCGGGGCCGAGATGCCATGTGACATGGGAAGGTCCTTCGAAAGTTGCGGGCTCTGTCACCACTACGACGAACGGGCGAGGGCTGATCCGACACCGGCGGCGCAACAAGAACGCTAGGCGAGGGCGCCGACATTCCTGAAATGCATTAAATCCGCGTTAACGCGGACGGACCACGATCTCCGGGATCGTGGCGTCCGCGGGCAGGTCGAGCACGTGCAGGATCGCGTCGGTGACCGTTCCGGGGCGGATCCAGCGGCTCGCGTCGTAGGTCCGGCCCTCCTGCTCGTGCACCTTCTCCTGCATCGGCGTCGCCGTCCGGCTGGGGAAGACCGTCGTCACCCGCACGTCGTGCTCGGCCTCTTCGGCGCGCAGCGCGTCGGCCAGTGCGCGGAGGCCGAACTTCGAGGCGGCGTACCCGGCCCAGTCCGCGTTCGCCACCAGGCCCGCGGAGGAATTCACGAAGACGACGGTGCCCGCAGCCCTGCGCAGAGCAGGCAGCAGTGCGGCGGTCAGGACGGCGGGCGCGGTGAGGTTCACGTCGAGCTGCCGCTGCCACGCCGCCAGGTCGAGATCGGCCACGCGGCCCAGCTCGACCGTCCCGGCGACATGGCAGAGCGAATCGAGTCGGGGTTCGTCGAGCACGGCGGCCCAGCGCCGTACCGCCTCGGCGTCGGCCAGGTCCACCACGGCCCGGGTCAGCCGGATGACCCGGTCACCGCGCGCCTCGAGACGGTCGGCCAGGTCGGCTCCGATCCCCGAGCCAGCACCGGTGACGACGTGCAGCGCCATGTCAGCGGGCCATCTCAGCGCGTCAGGACGATCTTGCCGAACACGTCGCCACCGGCCATCGCGGCGAATCCGTCGCGGGCGTCGTCCATGGCGATCTCGGAGTCGATCAGCGGCCGCGCACCCGTGGCATCGAGCATGTTCATCAGGCTCGCGAGCTCGGTCGAGCTGCCCATCGTCGAACCGATCACCCGCAGCTGCAGGAAGAAGATGCGCGTCAGCTCGGCATCGTCCACGTTCGGTCCCGACGTCGTTCCGGAGATCACGATCGCGCCGCCGGGACGCAGGGCCCGGATCGAGTGCGACCAGGTCGCCCTTCCGACGGTCTCCATCACGGCATCGACCTTGACCGGCAGACGCGCCCCGGACTCGAAGACCTCGTGCGCGCCGATCTCGAGCGCGCGGGCCCGCTTGGTGTCGTCACGGCTGGTCGCCAGGACCTTGAGACCGGCGGCGCGGGCCAGGATGATCAGCGCGGTCGCGACTCCCCCACCGGCACCCTGGACCAGGACCGTGTCGCCGGCCTTCAGACCGCCCTGGGTGAACAGCATCCGGTACGCCGTCAGCCAGGCGGTCGGCAGGCAGGCCGCCTCGGCGAAGGACAGCGACGCGGGCTTGGGGATCAGGTTGGCCCGCGGCACGATCACCGACTCGGCGAACGTGCCCTGGTGGCGCTCGGACAGGATCGAACGCTTCGGGTCCAGCGTCTCCTCCCCGGACCAGGACGGGTCGTTGACGATCGCGTGCACGACCACCTCGTTGCCGTCCTCGTCGTACCCGGCGGCATCACAGCCCAGGATCATCGGCAGCGCCTCCTCGCGCAGGCCGACCCCGCGCAGGGACCACAGATCGTGGTGGTTCAGCGACGCCGCCTTGACGGTGACCTTCGCCCACCCCTCCGGCACGACCGGGTCGGGACGCTCGCCGACCACCAGGCCGGACAGGGGGTCGTCGGAGGAGAACTTCTCGGCGTAGACGGCGAACATCCCACGACCCTATCGACGCGCCACGCCGTCCCGCCTTGCGGCCTCGGCCACCGCGCTCGCCACCGACGGCCCGACGCGCGGGTCGAAGGGCGACGGGATGATGTAGTCCTCACGCAGGTCGTCACCGACGATGGCGGCCAGCGACTGGGCCGCGGCCAGCTTCATGCCCTCGGTGATCGCGGTGGCACGCGCATCGAAGGCGCCGCGGAAGATGCCCGGGAACGCGAGCACGTTGTTGATCTGGTTCGGGAAGTCCGAGCGGCCGGTGGCGACGATGCGTGCGTACTTGTGCGCGATGTCCGGGTGCACCTCCGGGGTCGGGTTGGCCAGGCCGAAGATGATCGGCTCGGCGGCCATCGATGCGACGACCTCCTCGGGCACGGTGCCACCGGACAGCCCGATGTAGCAGTCCGCTCCGTCCATCACGGCGGCCAGCGAACCCCAGCGACCGGTGGTGTCGGCGGTGTCAGCGGCGAGTGCCCGCTTGCTCGGGTTGAGGTCACTGCGGTCGCGGTGCAGCACTCCGGCACGGTCGAGCACCGCGATGTCGCGGATGCCGGCGGCGAGCAGGATCCGGGTCACGGCGACACCGGCAGCACCTGCGCCCGAGACGACCACCCGGATCGTGTCGTGGTACTTGCCGGTCAGCTTGATCGCGTTCTCCAGCGCGGCGAGGACGACGACCGCGGTGCCGTGCTGGTCGTCGTGGAAGACCGGGATGTCGAGGCGCTGCTTGAGCCGTTCCTCGACCTCGAAGCAGCGCGGTGCCGAGATGTCCTCGAGGTTGATCCCGCCGAAGCTCGGTGCGAGCCGGACGACGGTCTCGACGATCTCGTCGACATCGGTGGTGTCCAGGCAGATCGGGATCGCATCGATCCCGCCGAACTGCTTGAACAGCACGGCCTTGCCCTCCATCACGGGCATGGCAGCGCGTGGGCCGATGTCACCCAGTCCGAGGACGGCGGTGCCGTCGGTCACGACCGCGACGGTGTTGGCCGTCCATGTGTAGTCGCCGTACAGGCCCGGGTCCGCGGCGATCGCCTCGCAGACCTTGGCCACGCCGGGCGTGTAGGCCAGCGAGAGCTCGTCGGGGCCGTTCAGTGCGACGGTCGAGGCGATCTCCATCTTGCCGCCGACGTGCAGCGCGAAGACGGGGTCGTGCAGGCGGTCGACGTCAGCCGGGGCTGGGTCGAGATCGGGCATGGGGTCGAATGCGACCATGACGGTGGCTCTCTCATGACATCGGGGAAGTGAGCTGCGAAGTGCTGAGGCTGCTCGACACGGGCCTTGATTGAGTCCGCGGAGTTGCCTGGAAGTCGTGCCAAGAATCGGGGGATCACCCGCGACCATCGTCTCACAGGACAGGAGCCGACAGCAGGCCCGCCGCCGAATGTGGCCGATCAGACACCGGCGCCGAACCGGCGGGGCCGCGACCACAGCCGGGCACGGACCACACCCAGCACCGCATCGGCAGGGACCGGGCCGCGGTGCCGCGAGTCGATCCCCTGTTCGGGGTTGTCGCTGGTCAGGAACCAGCCGGGCCCGCCGCTGCCGGTGGTCGCGGCATGACCCACCCGCTTGACCGCCAGCGTCCCGTCGACGAAGCGCGCCATCACCAGGCAGCCCGGTTCGACCCCGGCGCCGTACGCGATCAGCAGGCGGTCGCCGGGCCGCAGCGTCGGCCGCATCGAGTCGCCACGAACCACGGCGAGACCCCACCGCCGGCTCCGTTCCACGCGGAGTAGTGTCGCAGGTGACCCATTGGTCTGATGTCAGCTATCTGAGAGGACACGAGGATGTTCGCGCGAATGTTCGCCCCCACCGTCGAGGTCTCCGCGCACTGCGACCTTCCCTGCGGCGTGTACGACCCCGCCCAGGCCCGCATCGAGGCCGAGTCGATCAAGGCACTGATCGCCAAGGTCGCCGACAACGACGACCCCGACTTCCGTACCCGGGCGCTCATCATCAAGGAAGAGCGCTCGGAGCTGGTCAAGCACCACCTGTGGGTGCTGTGGACCGACTACTTCAAGCCCCCGCACTTCGAGAAGTACCCGCAGCTGCACACCCTGGTCAACGAGGCCACCAAGCTCGCCGGTGCCGGTGGCACCAAGGGCAGCCTGGACGCCGCCGCGGCCGACCAGCTGCTCGCCAAGATCGACGAGATCGCTGAAATTTTCTGGGAGACCAAGAAGGCGTAACTCAGCTTTGCACGAAGGGGCCGACCGCACAGCGGTCGGCCCCTTCGTCGTTCCACCCCGCCCTCCCCTAGTCTCGAAGACATGCAGCCCGACGCAGAAGTCCGCCTGCCGGCGGAGAGCGCGTACGTCGCGGTCGTGAGGATGGCCACCGCCGGGATCGCGGCGCGGCTCGACTTCACCCTCGACGACGTCGAGGACCTCCGGATGGCCGTCAGCGAAGCCTGTTCGATGGTGCTCGCCGAGGCGCGTGAGGGTGCCGACCTGACGGCCAGGTTCTACCTCGGCGACGAGCGGATCGAAGTGCACGTCTCCGCCGATGCGGACGATCCCATCGGCCCGGACCTGGACGGTTTCGCCTGGCAGGTGCTGGTGACGACTGCGACGGATGTCAGCTCCGAGGTCGCCCCCGACCGCGTCACGATCAGGCTGGCCGTGGCCTCGAGCACGACGAGCGCACTGTCCTGATCATGTCCGAGGACTCCTCGACCCTGTTCTCCGACCTGCGCACGCGCAGTCGCGAGCTCTTCGTCGACCTCGCGGCCGCTCCGGATCCGGCCGCAGCGAAGGCGATCCGGGATGCCCTGATCGAGCTGCACCTGCCTCTCGCCGAGCACTGCGCACGCAGGTTCTCCCAGCGAGGCGAACCGTTCGACGACCTGGTCCAGGTCGGCACCATCGGCCTGATCAAGGCGGTCGACCGGTTCGACCTCGACCGGGCGGTGGAGTTCTCGACGTACGCGACCCCGACGATCATCGGCGAGATCAAGCGCCACTTCCGCGACAAGGGCTGGGCGATCCGGGTCCCGCGCCGGTTGCAGGAGCTCCGGATGTCGATCGCGACCGCGACCGGCGAGCTCTCCCAGTCGCTGGGCCGCTCGCCCACCCCGCGTGAGATCGCCGATCGACTCGAGGTCACCGTCGAGGACGTCCTGGAAGGCATCGAGTCGGCGAACGCGTACTCGACCGTGTCGCTCGACGCCGGCGAGGGCAGCGACGAGTCCCAGTCCTGGCTGGAGTCCCTCGGCATGGAGGACGAGGCGCTGGAGAACGTGGAGATCCGGGAGTCGCTGCGGCCTCTCATCGAAAGCCTGCCGCCGCGCGAGCAGACCATCCTGGTCCTGCGCTTCTTCCGCCAGCAGACCCAGTCCCAGATCGCCGAGCAGCTCGGGATCTCGCAGATGCACGTCTCCCGGTTGCTGACCCGGACCCTGGAACGACTCCGGAACGGGATCGACTAGGACTCACCCTCGGACTCGTCGTACGGCGGGTTGAGCGCCGCGATCGTCGCCGGGTGCAGCATCGCGACGAGCACCAGCACCGCCGGTACGCCGAGGAGGAACGTGAGCGGCAGCGTGCTGCCGGTGTGGAAGCTCCAGGCCAGTCCGAGCGAGATCAGCTGGACGAGCATCACCGGTCCGCGCGCCCAGGTGCGCACCCGGCGCAGGCCCCAGGCGCACACGAGCATCCCCGCGCCGTACACGACGAAGAACAGCGAGGTCGTCGTCCCCATGACCACCCGCGACGAGGTGGTGTGCAGCGCCTCGGCGATGCCGTAGACCGCCGTACCGAGTCCCTCGAGCGCGGCCAAGCCGGCCGCGAGGAGCAGCGGCAGCGGTGCCGCCGGGGTCGGGTCTGGGCTGGTGTCCACGGGATGGCAGCGTAGTCGGAGGCCCGGAAGAACAGGTCGGCACCGGTACGAAACGGTCATTGTGACCAAGGCGACCTGCGCGGGGTCTTGTTTCCCGGGCAAGATGTTGCAAGCATCTAGAGGTAGTTGCGCCCGGAAGTACGTCGGCCGCGGCCGCATCTCCCTGTTCCGGACCCGATCGGCCCGGTAGCAGGAGCGACCTAGTGAACGCGTTCACACACATCCCGAACAGGAGTTCCTGGCCATGGATTGGCGCCACCGCTCTGCGTGTCTCGACGAAGACCCGGAGCTGTTCTTCCCCATCGGCAACACCGGGCCGGCCATCCTCCAGATCGAGGAGGCCAAGCAGGTCTGCCGACGCTGCGATGTGCGCGAGCAGTGCCTCGCGTGGGCGCTCGAGGCGGGACAGGACCACGGCGTCTGGGGTGGACTCAGCGAGGACGAGCGCCGCGCGCTGAAGCGCCGCAACGCCCGCGCCCGGGTGCGCACGGCGTGAGCCAAGCGCGCTGATCCCGGCGCACCTCAGCGCGGGAACGCGAACTCGACCAATGTCCCGACCCCGTCGGGGTGCGGGCCGATCTCCAGGGATCCCCCGAGCTCGGCGACCAGGGTGCGGACGATCGAGAGTCCCAGGCTGGTCGACGCCTGCGGGTCGAACCCGTCCGGCAGGCCCACCCCGTCGTCGCGCACCCGCACGAGCAGCGCAGCATCGCCTGCTCGCGTCCCGGCGCTGACCTCGACGCAGCCCGAGCGGTCCTGCGGATAGCCGTGCTCCATCGCGTTCTGGAGGACTTCGGTGAGCACCATCGCCAGCGGAGTGGCGGCGGCGGAGCTCAGGGTCCCGAAAGAACCGGTACGCCGCAGCACGACCGAGCCTTCGTGGGCGCCGACCTCGCTGACCAGGCCGATCAGCTGGTCGGCGACGGTGTCGAACTCGACCTCTTCCTCGAAGCTCTGGCTGAGCGTCTCGTGCACCACGGCGATCGCGCCGACCCGGCGTACGGCTTCCTCGAGCGCCTCGCGCCCGCTGACCGACTCGATCCGGCGGGCCTGGAGGCGGAGCAGGGCGGCCACCGTCTGCAGGTTGTTCTTCACCCGGTGGTGGATCTCACGGATGGTGGCGTCCTTGGTGATCAGCTCACGGTCGCGTCGTCGCAGGTCGGTGACGTCACGCAGCAGGATCAGGCCTCCCGTGGTCGGACCTGTCGGACGCAGCGGGATCGCCCGGATGATCACGGTCGCCTGGCGATTGCCGATCTCGGCGTCACGCGGCATCCGGGCACCCAGGACGGCACTGATCGCCTCCTCGTCGGTGCGCAGCTCGGGCGGCACCAGGGCGCGGGTGACCGCGGCGAGATCCTGGTCCGCCAGGTCGCCGGACAGTCCGAGCTTGCGGTAGACCGAGAGCGCGTTCGGGCTGGCGTACGTGACCCGGCCGGCAGCGTCGACGCGGATGAACCCGTCACCGACCCGTGGCGAATCGGCGTGGTCGCTGCGCTGTCCGGCGTACGGGAACGCGCCGTGCGCGATCATCTGGGTCAGCTCGCTGGCCGTCTGCAGGTACGAGAGCTCGAGCCGGCTCGGAGTCCGTACGCCGTGCAGGTTCGTGTTGCGAGCCACGACCGCGATCACGTTCTCGCCACGTCGTACCGGGATGGCCTCGACGCGCACCGGCACGTCGTCGCGCCACTCCGGGTCACCCTCACGGGCGATGCGTCCCTCGAGGTGAGCAGCGTCGAGGAGCGGGCGCCGGCCGTGCGCGATGAAGGTGCCGACGACGTCGTCGACCAGAGCAGTGGGACCCGTGGTCGGGCGCATCTGACCCGCCGCCCAGTAGCCGGTGCCGTCACGATCGGGCAGCCACATCACCAGGTCGGCGAACGACAGGTCCGCAATGATCTGCCAGTCGGCCTGGAGCAGCGCGAGCCACGCCACATCCGCCTCGGTGAGGTCGGTGTGCGCTCGGGCGAGCTCGGGAAGCGACGGCACTGGCCAAGACTAGACGGGCTGCGCGGCGGCTACGCGGGCCGCGAGGTCGCCGGTGAGACCGGTCGGTTCCGGATGCAAGAATGCCGACATGGCCTCGGGATTCTGGGAGCAGGTTGTCGCGGGCGGGCTCCAGGTCCCGCCGGATCGGTCTCTGGTCGAGATGACCGAGGAACTCACCCGGATGCTCGGCGACCCGGATCCTGACATCCGTGACGGCATCGCGTTCCCGACGATGGCGACCTGGATCGACGAGGGTGTGTACGACGACCTGCTCGTCGGACTCGGTGACGGGATGTGCCACGGCCTCGAGGTCGGCCTGGGCAACCGGGGTGACGACAGCGTCTTCCGTCGGAGCTTCTCCGCCCTGATCCTCACCGAGTGCATCGACCGGACGACCCGCGCCGGCCTCGGCGGACCGGACGTCGTACTTCGCTGGGGGGACCTGCTGATGGGCTGGCTGGTGCGTGAGCGCGACCTGCGCGGCTTCGTGCCCGGCAAGGGCTGGGCCCATGCCGTCGCGCACGGCGCCGACGCCCTCGGCGCGCTCGCCCGGTCGCCGTACCTGGGCCGACTCGAGCTGACCGTCGTCCTGGACATGGTCGCCGACCGGTTGCTCGCCCCGACCGACGAGTTCTTCGTCTGCGGCGAGGACGACCGGCTGGCCTTCGCGACGATGCACGTGCTTCGTCGCGACATCCTGGCCCTCGACGTCCTCGAGCCCTGGGTGGCCCGGGTGGCGGCCGGAGCCACCCCCAGGGGCACAGCCGAGCAGAATCCGTTCCACGTCGCGGGCAACGTCCAGGCCTACCTGCGCAGCCTGCACCTGCAGCTCGCGCTGGGCACCCAGCACCCTGCCGTCCGCACGGATCTGTTGCTCGTCCTGATGAGCCACCTGCGGGCCACCAATCCCGCCTACTTCACGCCGCCGCGGGCACACTGACCATGCGAGGCGCGAGTCGGTAACCTCACCGCATGACGAACGAACCCGAGCAGCCCTCGAACCTGTCCGTGGCGGACGGTTCCGTCGAGGCGCACGCCGGCCAGCACGCGGTCGCTGTCGCCCGCGCCCACGGGGTCTCGACGATGTTCACACTCTCGGGTGCGCACGTCTTCCCGATGTACGACGGTGCCGTGACCGCCGACCCACCGATGCGCATCGTCGACGTCCGGCACGAGCAGACCGCCGCCTTCGCCGCCGAGGCGACCGGCAAGCTGTCCCGCAAGCCCGGTCTCGCGGTGCTGACAGCGGGCCCCGGGGTGACCAACGGCGTCAGCGCCGTGGCCCAGGCCCAGTTCGCCGGCTCGCCGATGGTCGTGGTCGGCGGACGCGCACCGGCGAACCGCTGGGGGTCGGGTTCACTCCAGGAGCTCGACCAGCCCCCGATCCTGGCGCCCGTGTCCAAGCTCGCGCGCACGCTGCACACCGCGGCCGAGGTCGCGCCCGGCCTGGACGAGGCCTTCACGGTCGCCGGCTCCTCGCACCGCGGCCCGGTCTTCGTCGACGTCCCGATGGACGAGTTCTTCAACACCGCCAGCTCGGTGCGCCCGCTCGTGGGCCCGCCGGTGCGGCTGGAGCCGGACCCCGAAGCGCTCACTGCCATTGCCGGCTTGCTCGGTCGGGCCAGCCGCCCCGTGCTGGTCCTCGGTACCGACGTGTGGGCAGACGGCGCCGAGGCTGCCGCGCTCCGTCTGGTCGACGACCTGGGCATCCCGGTGATCACGAACGGCATGGGCCGCGGTGTGATCCCCGGTGGGCACCCGCTGCTGGTGACCAAGGCACGCAGCCAGGCGCTCGGGACCGCCGACCTGGTGATCGTGGTCGGCACACCGCTCGACTTCCGGCTGGGATACGGCATCTTCGGCGGCAAGGACGGTGCCCCGGTCGCGTCCGTGGTCCACCTCGCGGACTCGCCCGGCCAGGTCTCCGGACACGCCGAGCTCGCCGCCAGCGCGTCCGGCGACCTCACGCTGGTCCTCGACGCCCTCGGCGACGGCGTCACTCGGCTGGCGACGAAGCCGGACTGGTCGGCGTGGGTCGGATCGCTGCAGGAGACCGTCGGCCAGGCCACCGCGCGCGACGCCGACCTGCTCGGTGCGACGGCCGAGCTGATCCACCCGGCCCGGATCTACGGCGAGCTGCTCCCCCGGCTCGCCGACGACTCGATCGTCATCGGCGACGGAGGTGACTTCGTCTCGTTCGCCGGCAAGTTCGTCGAGCCCAAGCAGCCCGGGGGCTGGCTGGATCCCGGACCCTACGGGTGCCTGGGCGCCGGGCTCGGTGCTGCCATCGCCGCGCGCCTGCACCGCCCGTCGGCCCAGGTCGTCCTGCTGTACGGCGACGGGGCTGCGGGCATGTCGCTGATGGACGTCGACACCCTGGTCCGCCACGACCTGCCGGTGGTGATGATCTGCGGCAACAACTCGGCCTGGGGCCTGGAGAAGGGCCCGATGCAGTTCCTCTACGGGTACGACGTCGCCGCCGACCTCGCACCACGGACCCGGTACGACGAGGTCGTCACGTCGCTCGGCGGTGCGGGCGAGATGGTGACCGACCCGTCGAAGATCGGCGAGGCGATGGATCGGGCGTTCGCGTCGAACGTCCCGTACCTGATCAACGTGATCACCGACGTGAATGCGGCCTACCCGCGGGCGACCTTCGGGATCTGAGGCGCTACAGGCGCCCGAGGAAGCGCTCGGCGTCGACGACCACGCGGGTGATCTCACCGGAGCCGAGCAGCTTGCCGCCTGGTTCGCGCGCCTCGACGTCGAAGCGGACCAGCCTGCCGTCGACGTAGGAGACCGTCGCGCTCACCACGACGGTCGCACCGAGGCGCGAGGCAGCGAGGTGCTCGAGGGCGATCCGGGTGCCGACCGAGGTCGAGCCCTCCGGGAGGTCGAGCACGGCACACGTGGTCGCCTCGCACCAGGCCAGCAGGATCGGCGTACCGAGCACGGGAAGTGTCCCGGACCCGACCGCAGCCGCGGTGTCGCCTGCAGAGACCACGAACTCCCGGGTCGTTGAACGACCCAGGAGTCCGGTCTCAGGCGTTCGGGCGCTTTCCGTGGTTCGCGCCCTTCTTCTTGCGAGCGCGACGCTTGCGTCCGGTCTTACCCATGCGGTCCTCCTCGAAAGTCCTGCCCGCCATCACCCAGCGATGATCAGGGCAGCGACCATCCTCTCAGGAGATCGGTGCGCGCGCGAATCTGGGGCTACTCGGAGTCGATCCGCAGCTGGATCTGGACCTCGCGAATGCGGAACAGCACCTTCTCGCGCAGCTCGAGGGGCGCCTGCTCGGAGCAGGACCGCGCGACCAGCGACTTCACCGTGCGCTCCAGGTCGTACTTGGCCAGGCACGGGCCGCACTCGTCGAGGTGCTTCTGGATCAGTGCGCAGTCGGCCTGCGGCATCTCGTTGTCGATGAACGTGAAGATCTGGTGGATGACCTGGGAGCAGTCGGTCTCGTGGCTGGGGTCGCTCATCAGACCGTCTCCCGCGGTCCGGTCGGCGTCAGGTCGTTGTCGCGCACGTAGTCCGAGAGCATCTCGCGCAGCTGACGGCGGCCGCGGTGCAGCCGCGACATCACCGTGCCGATGGGGGTGTCCATGATCTCGGCGATCTCCTTGTACGGGAATCCCTCGACGTCGGCGAGGTAGACGGCGAGGCGGAAATCCTCCGGGAGCCGCTGCAGGGCGGCCTTGACGTCGGAGTCGGGCAGGTGCTCGAGCGCTTCCATCTCGGCCGACTTCAGGCCGGTCGACGTGTGCGACTCCGCGCGCGCCAGCTGCCAGTCCTCGACGTCCTCGGCCATCGACTGCTGGGGCTCGCGCTGCTTCTTGCGGTAGCTGTTGATGAAGGTGTTCGTCAGGATCCGGTACAGCCATGCCTTGAGGTTCGTGCCCGGCCTGAACTGGTGGAAGGCCGCGAAGGCCTTGGCGAACGTCTCCTGGACCAGGTCCTCGGCGTCCTGCGGGTTGCGGGTCATGCGCATCGCCGCGGAGTAGAGCTGGTCGAGGAACGGCAGGGCGTCCCGCTCGAACCGGAGCTGTCGTTCGGCTTCGGTTTCGTCGGGGCCCGGGACCTCAGGGTCAATTGATTCGGTCATCGCTCCCCAGCCTAGCGACGAGTCCAGCAAAGACGCATCGTGCGGACGCTCCAGTGTGGCCAGCAAGGTCGGTCTCCCTCCGGACTCGTGCGCGGCACTCGTTGCCGTCACGCACAGAAGAACAACCCTGGAGCGCTAGGGATTCCCGGCCACGTCGCGCACGATCCACTCCAGGGCAGCCTGGCTGACGACCGCCAGCGCACCGGCCTGGTCCAGCGGGGCTGTCGGCGTACGTCGGGCAGGCACCCTCAGCCCGTGGTCGGCACCCGGTACGACGACCACGTCCACGCCGCCCGGGAACTCCGCCGGTCCACCGAACGGGTCCCGCTCTCCCTGGACCACCAGGGTCGGTACGCCGGCGCAGGTGAGCTCGTCGACCCGGGACGTCTCCGGCTTGCCGGGAGGGTGCAGCGGGAACGCCAGCGCCAGGACGCCCGTTGCCCCGGCCCCGGCGCCGACACGACAGGCCGACCGGGCACCTGCGCTGCGGCCGCCGAGGACGAACGGTCCTGTCGGTCGCAGGCCGGCGATCACGGCCCGATAGGCCTCGTCGATCACCGCCGGACGCGGAGCGATCCTCTTGCCCTGCACCCGCCACGGCATCTCGACCAGGCTGACCGTGATGCCCTGCGACGGCAGCAGGTCGGCGAGGTGGACCAGGTCCCGTGCGTCGATACCGCCCCCGGCCCCGTGGGTGAGGACGAGGCCGGCGATCGGCTTGCGCGCGCGGCGGACCACGACCCGGGCCTCTCCGATCGAGGTCGCGATCATCCGCTCCGTCATACGAGCCCCTCGACCGGCAGCGGCGTGAGCAGCTCGGGTCCGTTGTTCGCGACGTTGGAGACGAGCGTCGAGACCGGGAACGCCTCCAGCAGCCCCGGGGCCGCCGGGCGCAGCAGGCCGAGCAGCTCCTCGGGCGGTCGTGGCGCCGGGTCGAGCCAGGCGTCGTACGCGTCAGGGGTGAGCATCAACGGCATCCGGTCGTGGATGCGACCGAGCTCGTCGGTCGCGGTCGTGGTGATGACGGTGGCGGACCACTGCCAGCGCAACGGGTCGTCGGCGGCTCGTTCCGGGTCTCTCCACAGTTCGTACAGCCCGGCCATGGCCAGCATCGCGGAGTCCTTGGGCCGGATGAAGAACGGCTGCTTCTTCGGCTTGCCCGAGGGCGTGAGCTCGTCGGTGACGTACCACTCGTAGTAACCGTCCGCCGGCAGGATCGCCCGCCGCTGCCCGAAGGCACGGCGGAAGGACGGCTTCTCCGCAACCGTCTCGACCCGGGCGTTGATCATCCGGCTGCCGACCTTCGGGTCCTTGGCCCAGGACGGCACCAGGCCCCAGCTGACCACGCGGAGCTGGCGCACGGCTGGTTGCGCCGGCTCGCCGTCGGACTCCCGCTTCGGCGGGCGCTCGAGGACCGCGTAGATCTCCTTGGTCGGCGCGACGTTGTAGTCGGCCGGGATGCGCGGCAGGTCGGGCACGGCGGTATGGATCTCGAACTCCTCGACGATGTCCTCGGGGTCCATGCTCGAGGCGTAACGGCCGCACATGGGAAGAGACTAGGCGCCCCAGCGGACAAGAGCCCGGTTCCGGCCGCAGGTCAGGTGCGGGCTAGTTCGTCGAGCAACGTCGATGTCGCGGCTGCGGTCGCGGGCAGGCCTTCGATCCAGAGCCGGACCGCCATGCCTGCGGGCGTCGACTCGGCCAGGACTTCGCGCAGCATGCTGAGCCGCGTGCCCAGGTTGTCGGTGCGGCGGGCGATGACCAGCAGCCTGCTCGGGCTGGCCTCACCGACGCTCTCGTCGCCCTCGAAGACGAGGCGCACCTTGCTGGCGATCTGCGCCATCGCGAGGGGCCCTCCCAGGATCCCCTCGCGTTCGCCGACCGCCGGTACGTCGACGACGACCAGTGCGTAACCGGTTTCTCCGCCGTGGCCGCGCGACTCGGCGCCGCGCTGGATCTCGGTGAGACGGCCGCGCAGGTGGGCGAGCGTCGCGAGCCCGGTCAGCGGGTTCTCGCAGGACACCTGGTGCAGGTATCCGAGAGTCTCGTCGGCCCACGCGATGCTGAGCGCGTGCGTCGAGTCGAAGTCCGGCTCGTGGCCGACCACCAGTGCAAAGGTGGACCGGAGGCCATGGAGTGCTTCGCTCAGGTCAATCCCGTCGCGGGCGAGGTCCCGGCCCAGCACTGCACAGGAATCGTGAGCCCCGGAACCCGCGGCAAGAGCCTCCCCCACTGCCTCGAAGCGTGCGGGCAATCTCTGCCGCAGGCGTTCGGACAACTCCTGGCTCTTACCGCCGGGGGTGGCAGAGCCTCTGCTCGACATCGTCGCGAAGAGTCCCATCACCCATCCTCCGGGCTCACTTTTCCTTGGCAAGTTCGGTCCTCCCCGACGATCGAACTCACAACGAGAAACGGTCGCGGCGTGGGTTCATGACGCAGAACGGAGGATATTTCCTCGGGGCGCGCGATACCGTCGAATCCGCGTCATCCCCAGCCGCATGCGAGGATGGCGTGACTTATCCGCTTCTACGCCGTTATAGAGACAAATGACCGTTATAGACCACGCCGCCAACCAGGGCGAACTGAGCGACGCCGAGTTGATCTCGAGTGTCCGTGGTGGCGACGTCTCTTCCTACGGCGACCTCTTCGCGCGGCACCGTGACGCGGCCACCCGCCTGGCCCGGCAGCTGGTCTCGCACTCCGACGCCGACGACCTGGTCTCCGAGGCGTTCGCGAAGGTCCTCAACGTCCTCCTGGCCGGCGGCGGGCCCGATGTCGCCTTCCGCGCGTACCTGCTCACCGCCGTACGCCGCCTGCACGTCGACAAGATCCGTGCGACCAACCGGGCGATGCCGACCGACGACCTCACGCCGTACGACTCGGGCGAGCCGTTCAAGGACACCGTGATCGCCGGCTTCGAGGGCGGCGCGGCAGCACGTGCCTACGCGAGCCTGCCGGAGCGCTGGCAGCTGGTGCTGTGGCACCTCGAGGTCGAGGGCCAGAAGCCGGCCGAGATCGCTCCCCTGCTCGGGATGACCCCCAACTCCGTCTCCGCGCTGGCGTACCGGGCTCGCGAGGGCCTGCGCCAGGCGTACCTGCAGATGCACTCGGCCGACCTGACCGACGCCGACTGCCGCTGGACCCACGACAAGCTCGGTGCCTACGTGCGCAAGGGCCTCTCCCGCCGCGACGCGGCCAAGGTCGAGGAGCACCTGCGCAACTGCCGCAAGTGCACCGCCCTGTTCATGGAGCTCAGCGAGGTCAACTCCTCGATGGCCGGCGTGATCGGGCCCGTCGTGCTCGGCTCGGCCACCATGGCCTACCTCGGCACCACCGTTCCCTCCGGCGCGATGGGCGGCTTGCTGGTCGGCTTCGGCCGCGTCCGCGACGCGGTCCTGGCCCAGGGCAAGGTCGCCGTCGGCGTCGCCGCGGCTGCCGGGGTGGCCGGTGTCGCGGTCGTCGCCGTCCTGGTCGCCTCGAACTCCTCGCCGAACACTCCGCCGCCGGTCGCCGTCCCGCCGATCGCGACGACCCCGACCCAGCCGGCCGCGCCGACCCCGACACCGACACCGACCCCCACGCCGACCCCGACACCGACCCGGGTCAACACCGGCGGCGGGACCGGCGTGACGCCGGTGGTTTTCGTGAACCCCCCGACGAAGACCCCCACGAAGCCGCACCACAAGCCCACCCCGCCGGTGGTCATCACGCCGACCCCTCCGGTCACCCCGCCGGTCACCGCCTCCTCGGACGAGAGCGTCCACCTCTCGTTCAAGGTCGGCCTCGGACTGCTCTCGCCGAACACGACCGGGACGCTGGGCAACATCGACGCCCAGGTCGCCGGTGTCCCGGCCGGCACGACGAGCACGCTGACCATCCAGGTGCTCGGTGGAACGCTGACCCAGATCGGCTCCGGGTGCATCTCGGCCGGAGACACGACGGTCTGCCAGATCCGGTCCGGTACGCCGCTGCTCAACTTCAAGGTGAACGGCGTCCCGGTGACTGCGACGGCCACCATCACCACGCCGACCAACGTCAACGACCCGGTGATGGCCAACAACTCCGACAGCATGCTCCTCGGCCTGCTCTGAGCCACCGCCGTCCGGCTCGATAGCCTGCTGGTGTGACTCCTCCTTCGGCGACCGACCTGTGGCCCGCTCCGCGTGCCACCGCACCGGTCGACGTCCGGGTCTCGCTGCCGGGCTCGAAGTCGCTGACCAACCGCGAGCTCGTGCTGGCTGCGATCGCCGACGGCCCCGGCGTCGTACGACGCGCCCTGCGATCGCGCGACACCGAGCTCATGGCCGCGGCACTGGGGATCCTGGGCTCGCCGGTCGACCTCAGCGGGGACGACTGGGCCGTCGAACCCGGGATCAGCGCCGAGGTCGCCGGGCCGGTCGCGATCGACTGCGGACTCGCCGGAACCGTGATGCGGTTCGTCCCGCCGGTCGCGGCGCTGCGCAACGGCGCGATCGACTTCGACGGCGACCCGCACGCGCGGACCCGTCCCATGGCCGAGGTGCTCGGGGCGCTGCGGAGCCTGGGCGTCGCGATCGATCCCGATGCCGACCGGCTGCCCTTCACCCTGACCGGGACCGGCATGGTCAAGGGCGGGACCGTGGTCATCGATGCCTCGACCTCGAGCCAGTTCGTCTCCGCGCTGCTGCTGGCGGCGCCGCGCTACGAGCTCGGCATCGACATCCGCCACGACGGCAAGCCGGTCCCCTCGCAGCCGCACATCGAGATGACCGTCGCCTGTCTGCGCGCCCGCGGGGTCGACGTCGACGACAGCGAACCTGACCGGTGGCGGGTCCTGCCCGGGCCGGTTGCCGCGCGCGACGTGGCGATCGAGCCCGACCTGTCCAACGCCGCACCGTTCCTCATGCTCGCGCTCACCAGCGGGGGCACGGTCACGGTGCGGGACTGGCCGCGGCACACCACCCAGGCCGGTGATGCCCTACGCGAGATCCTCGCCACGATGGGGGCCGACGTCACCCTGACCGACACCGGCCTGGCGGTGACCGGCACCGGTGGCATCAGCGGGATCGACGTGGACCTGCACGACGTCGGCGAGCTGGCCCCGGCGATCGCCGCGCTGGCCGCCCTGGCCGACGGACCCTCGCACCTGCGCGGGATCGCCCACATCCGCGGCCACGAGACCGACCGGCTCGCGGCACTCGCCACCGAGCTCGGCAACCTCGGAGCCGATGTCAGCGAGCACGACGACGGGCTCGACCTCCGGCCGGCCGCCCTGCACGGCGGTACCTTCCACACCTATGCCGACCACCGGATGGCGCACGCCGCGGTCGTGATCGGCTCCGGCGTCGACGGGGTGCTGGTCGAGGACATCGGTACGACGGCCAAGACCTTCCCGGGATTCGAGCGGGTCTGGTCCGAGCTGTTCGCAGGATCGTCGACCCCGTGACCAGCCGGTACGACGAGACCGATCCGGAGTCCTACGACCGGCCCCGCCGGCACACCCGTCCGCGCACCAAGGACCGGCCCAGCTACGACGACGCGGTGCCGGCCCGGGTGATCACGGTCGATCGTGGCCGGTTGACGTGCCTGCTCGACGACGGCACCACGGTGATGGCGATGAAGGCACGGCCGCTCGGCCGCAAGGGGGTGGTCGTCGGCGACCGGGTCCGCCTCGTGGGCGACACCTCCGGCGACGACGGGAGCCTGGCCCGGATCGTGCTGGTCGACGAGCGCGTGACCGTGCTGCGGCGTACGGCGGACGACACCGACCCGGTCGAGCGGATCCTGGTGGCCAACGCCGACCAGCTGGTGATCGTCGCGGCGCTGGCCGACCCCGAGCCCCGGCCGAGGTTGATCGATCGCGCCCTGGTGGCGGCGTACGCCTCGGGCATGGATCCGCTGCTGTGCCTGACCAAGGCGGACCTGGCCGACCCGGAGACGCTGGTCTCGATCTACCGCCCGCTCGGGGTCCCGTACGTCGTGACCCAGCGCGGAGCCGAGGTCAGTGCCGTCCGGGAACGCCTGACCGGTCGCACCAGCGTGCTGGTCGGCCACAGCGGCGTCGGCAAGTCCACCCTGGTCAACGCGCTCGTGCCCGACGCGATGCGCTCGGTCGGCATCGTCAACGCGGTGACCGGGCGCGGCCGGCACACCTCGACCAATGCGCTGATGCTGCCGCTGCCGGCAGGCGAGCACGGCGGGGTCACCGACGGCTGGATCATCGACACCCCCGGCATCCGGTCCTTCGGCCTGGCGCACGTGCAGCCCGATCAGCTGATCGAGGCGTTCCCCGACCTGCACGAGCTCACCGCCGCCTGCCCGCGCGGGTGCACCCACGGTTTCGGGGAGCCCGAGTGCGGCCTCGACGCTGCCGAGGGCGACCAGCGCGACCGGGTGGACTCGTTCCGCAGGCTGCTGGCCACCCGCGACGTGCGCGAGGGCGACTAGGACGACTGGCCGGCAGGTCGGCGAGACGGGTCGATAGCCTGCTCCCATGGCCCTCGACTACACCGATGATCTTCGCCTGGCTCACGTGCTCGCCGATGACGCGGACGCGCTGACCACGGCACGGTTCAAGGCCCTGGACCTGCACGTGATGACCAAGCCGGACCTCACCCCGGTCACCGACGCCGACCAGGCCGTCGAGGAGGGCATCCGACGGACCCTGTCGCGGGCGCGCTCGCGTGACGCCGTCCTGGGCGAGGAGCAGGGCTCGACCGGGCACAGTCAGCGCCGCTGGGTGGTGGACCCGATCGACGGAACCAAGAATTTCGTCCGCGGCGTCCCGGTCTGGGCCACGCTGATCGCGTTGATGGTCGATGACGAGGTCGTCCTCGGCGTCGTCTCGGCTCCGCAGCTGCACCGCCGCTGGTGGGCGATGAAGGATGGTGGCGCCTGGACCGGTACGTCGCTGCTGCGCGCGACCCCGATCCAGGTCTCGGACGTCTCCCGGATCGAGGACGCCTCGCTGTCCTACGCATCACTGCACGGGTGGGAGGAGCGCGGCCGGCTCGACGACTTCCTCGCGCTGTCGCGACGCTGCTGGCGCACCCGCGCGTACGGCGACTTCTGGTCCTACATGCTGGTGGCCGAAGGCGCCGTCGACCTGGCTGCGGAGCCCGAGCTCGAGCTCTACGACATGGCCGCCCTCGACATCATCGTGCGTGAGGCCGGCGGCATCTTCACCTCGCTCGACGGCGAGCCCGGGCCGACCGGCGGCAACGCCCTGGCCAGCAACGGCAAGCTGCACGACCAGGCGCTGGCCTTCCTCGGCTCGGTCGACGAGGAGTCTCGTCACGCCCAGCGCGGCGGAGGCTCGGTCCACGACCTCAATGAACGACGTCGGCTGCAGGATGAGGACTTCGAACCCGCCGAGGACTGACTAGCGCCGCCAGACGCGGCACCCGGCCGCGTTGTCGTCGCTCGACGGCCCGCTCCGCTTCAAGGCCGCCTTCGCTCCTCCGCCTTGCCGACCACCACATCTGACAACGCTAGAAGCTCAGCGCACAGACAGAAGGTCCACCACGAAAATCAGGGTCTCGCCCGGCTTGATCACGCCACCGGCGCCGGCGTCGCCGTACCCGAGGTGCGGCGGGATGACAAGTTGGCGACGACCGCCGACCTTCATCCCCTGGACCCCCTGGTCCCAGCCCGCGATGACCTGGCCGATGCCGAGGCGGAAGTCGAGCGGGGCGCCGCGGTTGTAGGACGCGTCGAACTCCTCGCCGGTCGAGTGCGCGACGCCCACGTAGTGCACCGAGACCGTGTGCCCGGCGGCGGCTTCGGTGCCGTCGCCCTCGGTCAGGTCGGTGATCACCAGGTCGGTCGGCGTCGGGCCGTCGTAGAAGTCGATCTCGGGCTTCTCAGTCATGGCAAGAAACCCTAGTCGCTGGTTACGACTGGTGGACGTAGTGGTCCAACTGGTCGCGTTCGAACTGGAGCTGGTCGATGTGGGCCTTGACGATGTCGCCGATGCTGACGACCCCGACGACCCGGTCCCCGTCGACGACCGGGAGGTGCCGGAAGCGACCGTCGGTCATGATCGTGCGGACCTCATCCAGCGTGCTGTCGGGGCCACAGGTGACGACGTTGCTGGTCATGATCTCCGCGACGCTGGCATCCAGGGCGGCGTCGTTGCCGTCGAGCTTCCGGACGATGTCCCGCTCACTGGCGATGCCCGTCAACCTCGACCCGTCGGTGCTCACCACGGCCGCACCGACGTTCTTCCGGGTCAGGAGCGCGATCAGTTCGCGCACCGTCGCGTCCGGGGTGATCGTCACGATGTCCTGGCTCGCCTTGCCGGCAACAACTTCGCTGATCCTCATGCTTCGAATCTAGACTGCCGATGACGTGATGCCAACGGTCTCGCCGGCGAACGTCACGTGATCGCCCGGAACGAGCTGGCGACCCCGCCGCGTCTCGACCTCGCCGTTGACCTCGACACCGCCGCGCATCAGCACGTCCTTGGCATCGCTGCCGTTGTCGATGAAGTCGGCCAGCTTGAGCAGCTGGCCGAGCCGGATCGAGGCATCGCGGATCTCGATCTCTCTCACCTCAGGACTCCCTTCTCGGTGGGGTTCAGGACACGGCCACGCTGACGGCGTGGATCAGCACGCCGACCAGGCCGCCGACGATGGTTCCGTTGATCCGGATGAACTGAAGGTCGCGGCCGACCTGGAGCTCGATCCGCGAGGCGGCCTCGCGACCGTCCCAGCGAGCCACCGTGTGCGTGATGACGGCGGTCAGCTCGCCGCCGTACCGGCGTACGCCGAAGACCGCGGCGTCGGCCACCCAGGCGTCGAGCCTGGCAGCCAGCTCCTCGTCGGTCCCGAGGCGTTCGCCGAACCTGACCAACTCGGCCGTCGCGCGGGCTCGCAGCGGCCCGTCGGTGTCGCCTAGGGCATCGAGCAGGGCGCTCCTGAAGGCGTCGAAGACGGCCATCCCGCTCGCCAGGAACTGCGGATGCTCGAGCAACCGGGTCTTGAGCCGCTCGGCGCGTTCCTGGGTGGCCGGATTGGTGAGCAGGTCGTCGGCGAGCTGGTGCAGCAGGCTGTCCAGGGCTCCCCGGGCGCGGTGGTGCGGGTCGGCGCGGATATCGGCGACCCAGTGGATGGCCTCGAGGTGGACCCGATCGGTGACCAGCTCGTTGACCCTGTCGGGCACCCAGCGTGGCGCGCGCTCGCCCAGCACGGAGGTGAACGTCTCCTGGTTGTGCACCAGCCAGTGGTACCCCTCTTCCAGGGCGAGGTCGACCAAGCCGTAGTGGGCGTTGTCGGCGAGCACCTCGCTGAGCAGGTTGCCGGCGATCGGCGAGATCGGCTCGTCGACCAGCCTCGGCAGGAGGACCTCGGCGACCAGCGACTCCACGTCGGCGTCGCGCAGCCGGCGCAGGCCGACGGTGGCGAGCGAGGCACCTTCTGCCACGACCTTCGCCGCGTTGACCGGGTCACGGAGCCACTCGCCCACGCGGGCCGAGACCCGGGACGCGACCAAGCGGTCCCGGATGATCTCCTCCTGCAGGAAGTTCTCGGCCACGAAGTCCTCCAGGGACTTGCCGAACTCGTCCTTGCGCTTGGGGATCAGCGCCGTGTGCGGGATCGGCAGGCCGAGCGGGTGCCGGAACAGGGCGGTGACCGCGAACCAGTCTGCGATCGCGCCGACCATGCTGGCCTCGGCGCCGGCGTTGACGTAACCCCAGAATCCCGAGCGGTGCAGGGTGACCAGATAGACCACAGCGGCCACCAGCAGCAACCCCGCTGCCAGCGACTTCATCTGCCGCAGACGGCGACGACGGTCGGCGTCGGCCGCACCTTCAGGCAGGATCATCGAGATCGTCATCGCGCCTCGGACGGTACCGGACTCCGGGATCTGTCCGAATTCTCAGGTGGGTGACCTAGGCTCTCCGGGTGCGTTCTCCTCTCCGTACGAGCGTCGTCTCGGCCCTCGCTGTCGCCCTCGTCCTTGCCGTGTCCACGTCCGTCCCTGCCGGCGCCCAGGCAGCCGCTGGCACCGGCGATCGGGTGACCTCGCGGATCGGCCAGGCGGCGGCCCACCAGGTGCTGGAGAACGTCGCTGCCGAGCTGAAGTCCAGGCCTTCGGCAGGTCTCAGCCACTACCGGGACCTCACCGTCCTGCTCCTGGAACTGCGCCACGCGATGGGTTCGATGAGCGCCACTGACCGCGCACGTGCCGCTGCGCTGACGGCAGACGGCCCGGCAGATCCGGTCTCGTATCCGACGTGCACCGGAACAATTACGAACCCAGTGATCCTGTCGAAAAACGGGCAGGGCGGCCCTGGCCACTTCTGTGTTCACTACACGATTGTCGGCTCGGACGCTGCAAGCGAACAGCAGGCGCAACTCACTGCTGACACCTTCGAGCACGTCTACGCCTACGAGGTCGGCACGCTCGGTTACCGACGGCCGATCAGCGACGGTGATGGCCTCACCGACGTCACGCTGGAAGACATGGGTGCCTTCCGCTACTACGGCGAGTGCACGCCCATCGGGTTGCACGGTGTCAAAGCCTCGGCTGCCTGTGCAGTCGACAACGACTTCTCCCCGAACCAGTTCCCCGGCCCGACGAGCTCTCTCGGTGACCTCGAGGTCACCGCCGCCCACGAGTTCTTCCACGCGATCCAGTTCGGCTACAACTCCTACCAGGAGCGCTGGCTCCTGGAGGGATCCGCGGTCTGGATGGAGGACCAGGTCTACCCGTCGGTCAACGACTACCTGCAGTACGTCCGGGCGGGCGGGGCGATCGTGAACCCGCGCACGCCGATCGACACCGACGCGCAGTCGCAGTGGTACGCCGCGACGCTGTTCTGGAAGTTCCTCTCCGAGAGCCGGCACGACCCGAGCATCGTCAAGCAGGTCTGGAACCTGGCCAGTACGTATGTGAACCGGACGGCAATGCAGGACGTCGTGAGCGCGCTCGCCGCACGCGGGCTCTCGTTCCGCTCGGAGTTCGGCCTGTTCGGGGTGTGGAACACCCTGCCGCCCCGGACGTACGTCGATCGCTCGCTCTACCCGGCGCCGGCGTACTGGGCCCGTGCGCACCTGACCCGGAGCCGTCGCGACACCGGCTGGCGGAAGGTGGTCCTGAACCACCTGACGAACGCCTCGATGATCGTGCGACCCGGCCCGGCGATGCCGCGCAGGACCCGGCCGCGGGTGAGCATCAATGCGCCGTACTCGCCGATCGGCTGGGCAACCGTCCAGGTCCGGATGCACAGCGGGCAGGTGCTGATCTACACGGTCCCGCTGAACAACCGCGGCGACGGGACCAAGGTGGTCACCTTCAACCCGCGTCAGGTCTCCTCGGTGGTGCTGGTCGCCACCAACGCGAGCATCTACGGTGCCGACAACCGGGCGTTCCTGGTCCGTGCCCGGGCCCTGCTGTGAGCACCGCGGCCGAGCTTGGCCTGGAGCGCTGGCACCAGGTCGTCGCGTCCCGGGACGCCTCGGTACTGGCCGGGATGATCGCGCCCGATGCCGTGTTCCGCTCCCCGGCGGTGCACACGCCGCAGGAGGGCCGGGACACCGTGGTGGCCTACCTCAGCGCCGCGCTGGTGGTCCTCGGCCCGGATCTGGCCTACCACGACACCTGGCAGCGCGAGAACGACGCGGTCCTGCGGTTCACCACCGTCGTGGACGGCATGCAGGTCGAGGGCATCGACCTGATCACCTGGGACGACGACGGCATGATCGTCTCGTTCACCGTGATGATCCGGCCGATGAAGGCGCTGACCGCCGTGATCGGCGCGATGGCGGCTCAGCTCTTCACGTAACCACGGTGGTTGAGGAGGTTGCGCAGCAACCGTCTCGAAACCCCTCACCCCACCCAGAAACCCCGGTTGCCAAACCATCCGCCGAAGTCCTCGGCGGCAGACGCGCCGGAACCACGGCCGCCTCGCGATCCGAGGTAGCTGCCGACGACGGCGGCGCCGAGGTCGTCCAGCTCGGGCGCGACCACCTTGCCGTCGACGCGCTTCGCCATCGAGTCGATGAACCGGGCCAGGCCGGGGTCGTCACCGAGCCGGAAGAACGTGACCTGGGCGCCGAGCCGGCCGGCGTTGTCGAGCTCGCGCACGCTGTAGGCGATCGTCAGCGGGTGCGGCGGGTAGGAGAAGTAGACCTCGCCGTCGGGCTCGAGGTGGGAGGTCGGCTCGCCGTCGGTGACGATCAGCAGCACCGGTTGCGCGTTCGGGTGCTTGCGGAAGTGCCGGTTGGCCAGCAGCAGGGCGTGGTGCAGGTTCGTGCCCTTGGCCCACATCGCGTCCAGTGCCGTGAGCTGCTCGATCTCCATCACCTCGGCGTGCCGCCCGAAGCCGATCAGCTGCAGCCGGTCGCCGCGGAACCGGCTGGTGACCAGCTGGTGCAGCGCCAGGGCGGTGCGCTTCATCGGGACCCACCGACCGTCCATCGCCATCGAGAACGAGGTGTCCACGAGCAGGGCTACGGCCGCCTGGGTCCGGGCCTCGGTCTCCATCACCTCGATGTCGGCCAGCTCGAAGAGGCGGTTTCGAGACGGGCCGTGCCGGCCCTCCTCAACCACCGATGGATCGTCGTCGGCAGCGCGGCGACGTACGGCGTTGAGCACCGTGCGCGGGATGTCCCAGGGCTCGGTGTCGCCGAAGGCCCATTCCCGGGTGGCTCCGCTGCGCTCTCCGGCGGCACCGGCGTGGCGCAGGTCGCGCTGGCCCTGGCGGCCGGAGATCCGGGTGGCGACGTCCTTGAGCAGCGCCTTGCCGAGCTGGCGCATCGCCTTCGGTGAGAGGCGCAGCTGGCCGTCCGAGGTCCGCTTGAGGTAGCCGGAGTCGCGCAGCGCTCGCTCGAGCTCCTGGAGCGTCCGGGCATCGACCGCCGCCTGGTCCCCCAGCTGTCGGGCCAGCGCGTCCAGGTCGAGATCATCCATCCTTGCCCCGCCGTAGGACTGCGAGAGCTGCTCGGACAGCGCGTCGAGCTCGGCCAGGTCCTGCAGCACGCCAGTGCCGTCGCCGAGCCCCAAGCCTTCGCCACCGCCGAACTGCTCCGAGCCGCTCCAGTCCTCGCCGGGCCGGAGCGCCTGCAGGTTGCCATCGAGCCGGTTGAGGCCCTCCATGAGCTCGGGCGACCCGAACGCCTGGGCCGAGAGCTCCATCAGCTCGCGCCGCTGCTCGGCCGTCATCGAGTTCATCATCCGCTGGGCCGCCGCCGCCCGCTGGGCGAGCGCGTCCATCAGCTCGTCGATGTCACGCGGGTTCTCCGGAAAGAAGTCGCCGTGCTTGTCCATGAACTCGGCGAAGTCCTCGGGGGTGTCCTCGCCGCGCCGGTTCTTCTCGAGCAGCTCGTTGAGGTCGGCGAGCATCTCGTTGATGGCTGCGCGGTCCGCGTCGGTCGCGCCCTCCATCGCCTCCTTCATGCCCTTGAAGCGCTGGTCGAGCAGCTCGCGACCGAGCAGGTCCTTGATCTTCTCGTAGTCCGCCCGCGCCTCGGCGCTCTGCCAGTCGTACTGCGCCAGCTCGCTGACCGCCGCCGCAGTCGAGGCGGGCAGTCCCTCGAGCTGCATCTCCCGGAAGGCGCGGTCGGTGTCATCGAGGTCGACGTCGCGCGCCAGCTGGGCGCGTTCGGTGAGGACCGCGTTGTCGAGCAGCTCGCGGACCTCGTTCAGGGTGCCGTCCAGGCTGTGCCGCTGGAGCATCTCCTGGCGCTTGCGGGCCACCTCGCGGGCCAGCTCGTCCAGCCCCCTACTGCCGGCCCCTCCTGAGCTTGTCGAAGGGCCACGGCGGAGGAACTCCGCCATCGCGCGCTCGGGCGAGTACCCGCCCATCACGTCCTCGCCGATGTGCTGGAGTGCCTCGGCCAGGTCCACCGGCGGTGCCAGCGGGTCCGGACCGCCGTCGTACCGGGCGTAGCGCGCGCGGCGACGTCCCCGGGTCCGCCGGCCTCCGGGGTCAGCCACCGTAGACCGTCTCCCCCGCCGACTCGTCCTTGGCGACCTTGCGTGCGAGGTACAGGCCCTCGAGCGCGAGCTCGATCGCGGCGGCCCGCTGGCCGTCGTTGGTCGCGCCGAGGCGATCGGCGATCTGGTCGTACAGGTCGGACTCGCTGGCCTCGGTCGGCGGCAGCTCGGGCAGGCTCGCCAGGAAATCTGCCGCGGAGACCTGCTCGCCCGTCACGACCGCGGCGTCGTCCTCGAGGGCGTCGACGAGCAGGCCCAGGTCCAGGCCGGCCAGGTGTTCCCGCACGGTCTCGGCGGTCGAGGTCCGCAGCAGGTGGGTCAGGATCTCCTCCTCCCGACCCTCCTCGCCGGTCTCGAACTCGACCTTGCCGCCGAGCACGTCCACAGCGGTCTGCAGGTCGACGACCCGGGCCACGGCGTGCGGCTCGCCCTGCGAGGTCGCGCGGTGCAGGGCCGCCGCGCCGATGGTCTCGGCCCCGGCGATCGCGAAGCGGGCGCTGACCCCGGAACGCTGGTCCACCGACTGGCTCTGCCGCAAGGCACGGGTGAACCGGGCCAGGATCTCGACCAGGTGGTCCGGTACGTCGGCCACCAGGTGCGCCTCCTGCCGGATCACCGCGACCTCGTCCTCGATGCGCACCGGGTAGTGGGTACGGATCTCGGCACCGAAGCGGTCCTTGAGCGGCGTGATGATCCGGCCACGGTTGGTGTAGTCCTCGGGGTTGGCGCTGGCGACGACGAGCACGTCGATGTCCAGGCGCAGCACGTAGCCGCGGATCTGGATGTCGCGCTCCTCCATCACGTTGAGCATCGCGACCTGGATGCGCTCGGCCAGATCCGGGAGCTCGTTGATCGCGACGATGCCCCGGTGGCTGCGCGGGATCAGGCCGAAGTGGATCGTCTCCGGGTCCCCGAGCGACCGGCCTTCGGCCACCTTCATCGGGTCGACGTCGCCGATCAGGTCCGCGACGCTGGTGTCCGGGGTCGCCAGCTTCTCGGCGTACCGCTCGTCGCGGTGGCGCCAGGTGATCGGGAGTGCGTCGCCCTCGGCCGCGGCCCGGCGCTGTGACGCGTGGGTGACCGGCTCGTAGGGGTGCTCGCCGAGCTCGGCTCCGGCGATGACCGGGGTCCACTCGTCGAGCAGACCGACCAGCGTCCGCAGCAGCCGGGTCTTGCCCTGGCCGCGCTCACCGAGAAGCACGATGTCGTGGCCGGCGAGCAGGGCACGCTCGACCTGCGGGATGACCGTGCTCTCGAAGCCGTGCAGGCCGGGCCACGGATCGCGGCCCTCGCGCAGGGCGTCGAGCAGGTTGTCGCGCAACTCGGCCCGCAGGGACTTCTGGACGTGTCCGGAGGCGCGGAGCTCGCCGACGGTGGTGGGGGCGGGAGGGGCGGAGGGCTGCGATGGGGTCACCGCTTCAGGCTACCCAGCGAACCCCAGTAGCGTGCCGGTTGTGCGTCTCCTGCCAGCTGACGAGAGCCCCGACGACTGCCCGTGCGGATCCGGTGCCCGGTTCAACGACTGCTGCGGTCCCCTGGTTCGCAACGAACGCGCCGCCGACGGTGTCGAGGAGCTGATGCGCTCGCGCTACACGGCGTACGTGCTCGGCGACCTCGACCACCTGTTCCGCACCTGGCATCCCCGCACCCGACCCGCTGACCTGGCTCCCGACGAAGGCTTGATCTGGACGGGCCTGGAGGTGCTCGGTGTCGAGGAGCACGACGCCGACCGGGGCGAGGTCACCTTCCGGGCGCACTGGGCCTGGTCCGGCCAGACCGGTGCGCTGCACGAGCGCAGCACCTTCGTACGCCGGACCGGACGCTGGGTCTACCTGGAGGGCGAGACGCTCTAGGGCATCGACGCCGTGTCGGTGCAGGTCTTCGCGATGTAGTTGGTCAGCGCCACAAGGTGCTTCTGCTCGTCGACGGTCAGCTTCCTGGACTTGGTGGTGAAGTCGTTGCCGTCGTGCGCGCTGGTGACCCGGTTGATCAGCTCGATGAAGCCGGCGCGGGCGTCGGCGTTGATCCCTACCGGCGTACCGACCTTCGCCAGGTTCTTCGCCGCAGCGACACCCTGGTCGAACCTGGTCGAGGCCGAGAACCGATCACCCGAGGAGCAGAACGCCTTGACCGAGGCGTTGCTCGGAACGGACTGGCACCCGGCAAGGACGGGTACCGCGAGCAGGACGAGGAGGAACGGAGTGGCGCGCCGCATCGGGTGTCCTTCGGGGTTCGGGCGGTTCACCGCACGGGGAGGGGGTGCTTGCGGCCCCGCAGGTCCAGTCGGGCGAATTCGCTGAGCACGAGCAGCAGGAACCCGGCTGCACCGATCATCCACCACCGGTCCGTGTCGTTCGGGGAGGACGCGGCCGTCGCGCCGGCAACGGGTGCCGCCACCTCGGTGACCCCGAGCGTCGGGGTGGAGCCGGCGGTGGGGCTCGCGGCCGGACTCCGGGTCGACGGGGTCGGGTGCGGTGACCCCGAGGCCAGCGGCTTCGTGCCCGACGGCAGCACCGTCACCGGAGCGGGCAGCTGCGACCCCTTCGTACCGGGTGTGATCACGTACGTCGGCCCGGGCTTCGGCGTCGCGTGCACCGTCGGGGTCGGACCGGAGATGCCCGGCGGAAACGGTATCGGTGGCGGAGCGTCGTCGGCGAAGGCAGGCAGGACCGCCACAGCGCCCAGACTCAGACACGCTGCCAGGGCGACGACCAGCACAACGAACCGTCGCATGTCAGGTCCAACGAGAACGGGCTCGGTTCGTCACGGCGCAGCGCTCAGCGCGCGAGGATCACCGAGGAGCCGTGACCGAACAGCCCCTGGTTGGCGGTGATGCCGACCCGGGCGCCGTCGACCTGACGGCCCTCGGCCTGGCCGCGGAGCTGCCAGGTGAGCTCGCAGACCTGGGCCAGCGCCTGCGCCGGCACGGCCTCGCCGAAGCAGGCCAGCCCACCGGAGGGGTTCACCGGGATCCGGCCACCGATCGTGGTGTCGCCGTTGCGCAGCAGCTGCTCGGCCTCACCGGGCTTGCACAGGGCGAGGTCCTCGATCCAGTCGAGCTCGAGCGCCGTGGAGAGGTCGTACACCTCGGCCACGTCGACGTCCTCGGGACCGATGCCGGCCTCCTCGTACGCCGCAGCGCCGATCGACTCCTTGAACGTCTGCTCGGGCACGCCGCCGGCCGAGGACTCGGTCGACATCAAGGGCATGTCGATGACCGTGTTCGGGAAGGTCGGGGTGACCGTCGAGATCGCCTTGATCCGCACTCCGCCGCCCAGCCCGTGCTTCTCGGCGTAGGCGGGCGAGCACAGGATCACCGCGGCGGCGCCGTCCGAGGTGGCACAGATGTCGAACAGGTGCAGCGGGTCGGCGACGATCGCGGAGTTCAGCACGTCCTCGGCGGCGACCTCTTTGCGGTAGCGCGCGTTCGGGTTGGCCAGTCCGTGCTTCGCGTTCTTGACCTTGACCTGGGCGAAGTCGGCCTGGGTGGCGCCGTACAGGTCCATCCGGCGGCGCGCGTAGAGCGCGAAGTACGCCGGGTTGGTCATGCCGAGCAGGCGGAAGCGCAGCCAGTCCGGGTCGTCCCAGCGCTCGCCGGCGTTCGGGGCCAGGAAGCCCTTCGGGGTCGTGTCGGCTCCGACCACGAGCGCGACCTCGCTCATCCCGGCCAGGATGCGGGCGCGGGCGGTGTCCAGCGCCTGGGCGCCGGTCGCGCAGGCGGCGTACGACGTGGCGACGCGGGCGCCGTTCCATCCGAGGGCCTGGGCGAAGGTGGCGCCGGCGACGTAGCCGCCGTACCCGTTGCGGACGGTCTCGCCACCGACGATCAGGTCGATGTCGGTCCAGGCGATGCCGGCGTCGGCGAGGGCGGCACGAGCCGCGACCACGCCGTAGCTGACGAAGTTCTTGCCCCACTTGCCCCAGGGGTGCATGCCGACTCCGGCGACCGCGACATCCCTGTTCTGCAGCCCGCTCATCGGACAGGCCTCCAGCGCCAGATCGTGCGTTCCCCGGTCTCGTCGACGAACAGCGTCTCCACGACCAGCTCCATCTCGTCACCGACCTTGATGTCGTTCACCGTGAACCCGTCAGCGACCTGGCCGAGCACGACGATGCCCTCCGGCAGCTCGACGGCGGCCAGGGCGAACGGGACGTAGGGGTCTCCTGCCGGGATGTACGGAGCCGGCGGCTGGTACTGGGCGTCGGTGTAGGACCAGACCCGCCCACGACGGGACAGCTCGGTGTCGCTGAACTCCTCACCGTGGCACGCGGGGTTGCGGCAGAAGCCCTCGGTCCGGGGGAAGAACACCGTTGAGCACGTCGTGCACCGCGAGCCGATCAGCGCCGGAGCCTCCCCGGTGGTGAACCAGCCCTCGATGGCCGGTGTCGTGGCAGTCATGGTCTCCCCTTGCGTGGGCCGTCTCGAAACTAGAACCTGTTCTCACTATCTCACGGGTAGCACTCCCGAAACATCGGTGTGTCAGAGTTCAGGCGTGCTCGACGCCTCGACGATCGCCTGGATCCTGGCCGCGGCCCTGGTCCTCGTGGTGGCCAGCCTCATCGTGACATCGGTGGCCTTGCGACGTACCCGGTCCGAGCTGGCCGAGGCCAACCTCCGGGTGCCCCCGCCGCTGGCCGGGAACTCGACCCAACGCGCCGTCCTGACCGCCGGGACCGCGATGCGCGGAGTGCTCGAAGCCGTGAGCCGGGTGCGCGAGCAGGGCGTCGGGCCGATGCTGCTGTCCACGCTCGACGACTTCAACCGGTGGGCCGCCGACCAGCGGGCTGCCATCGGCCGGATGGCCGCCGACGACGGCACCGTGACGATCTTCTTCTCCGACATCGAGAACTCCACGACCCTCAACACCCAGCTCGGCGACGCCCGGTGGCTCCGGGTGCTGACCGCGCACGACCACCTCGTGGAGACCTACGTCGAGAAGTACCGTGGCCTGATCGTGAAGAACCAGGGCGACGGCCACATGGTCGTCTTCACCACACCGGAGCTGGCGATCGCCTCGTCGCTGGACATCCAGCGCGCACTCGGTGCGAACTGGAACCGCAGCCGGGAGCTGCGACGCACGCCGATCCGGATCCGGATCGGGCTGCACACCGGCACCGCGATCGAGCGGGACGGCGACTACTTCGGTCAGAACGTCGCGATGGCCGCGCGGGTCGCCGCGCATGCGCAGGGCGGCGAGATCCTGGTGACCGGCGAGATAGCCGAGGCGATGGCCGAGCTCTACACCTTCCATCCCGCCGAGGCCGTCGAGCTCAAGGGCTTCGCGGGCGAGCACGAGCTCTGGTACGTCGAGGGCCCGGTATGAGAGCCCGGCTCGGACGCCCCGATCTGACCCGGTACGCCGGTCGCTTCGACGTGCCCGAGGCCGGCCCAGAGATTGGCACCGGGATCGGCGTCACCTTCCTCGGCGTCAGCACGCTGCTCTTCGACGACGGCGAGTCGGCGTTCCTGACCGACGGGTTCTTCAGCAGGCCCGGGATGCTCGGCGTCCTGCTCGGGAAGATCGCGCCGGACACCGCCAGGATCGATGCCTGCCTCGGCCGCGCGTTGCACGGTCTCGACCTTGTCGGTGTTGCTCCGGTGCACAGCCACTTCGACCACGCGCTGGACTCGGCCGTGGTCGCCGAACGGACCGGCGCCCGCCTGCTCGGCGGCAGCTCGACCGCCAACCTCGGCCACGGCGCCGGCCTGCCCGCCGATCAGGTCACGGTCGTCGACCCCGGCACGCCCGTGGTCCTCGGGCCGTGGTCGCTCACCTTCGTCGTCTCCCACCACTGCCCGCCCGACCGGTACCCGGGCACCATCACCGAGCCGGTCACGCCACCGGTCAGGGTCGGCGCCTATCGCTGCGGCGAGGCCTGGTCGATCCTGGTCCACCACCGCGACGGCCGTTCGGCCCTCGTCCAGGGCAGTGCCGGGTACGTCATCGGCTCACTGGCCGGCCACCACGCCGAGGTGGCCTACCTCGGGATCGGCCAGCTCGGGCTCCAGGACCAGGCCTACGTGACGACGTACTGGGACGAGACCGTACGACGCGTCGGCGCGCGCCGGGCGGTGCTGACCCACTGGGACGACTTCTTCCGCCCGCTGCCGATGGGCCCGACCGATCCCGGGTTGCGCGCGCTTCCCTACGCCGGCGACGACCTGGACGCGACCATGTCAACCCTGTCCCGGCTGGCCGAACGCGACGGCGTCGCGCTGTCCTTCCCGACGGTCTGGAACCGCGAAGACCCTTGGGCCTAGAGCTGCGATAGTCCGGAGCAGTTGGCACGGTTCGGCACCCTGAAGAACGTGCCAAACGCTCCGGACTATCGTCCCCGGATCAGGTAGCGGGCCAGCAGGGTGCCCTCGTGCTCCAGCAGGAGGGCGAGGTCGAGGTCGGCGTCGATCGAGTCGCCCATCACGATCCGGGGGTGGACCCCGCCGACCGCTCTCGGGACCAGGGTCAGCGTCAGCTCGTCGGCAGCTCCCGACGCGATCAGGTCGTGCAGCAGGCTCGGCCCGCCTTCGCTGAGCAGGTTGGTCAGGCCGCGGTCGACCAGCGCTGCCTTCACGCCGACCAGGTCGACCTGTCCGGTGCCGGCGACGATCACGTGCTCCGCGCCGAGCAGCTCGCGTGCCTCTGCGAGGCCGTTGGCCTCAGCACAGGTGGCGAGCACGACCTTGCCCGGCTCGGCGTCGCGCAGCTGCTCGGGGACGATTCCGCGCCCGGACACGACCACCAGCGGGACGTCCGCCACGCGATAGCCCTCGGTCCGTGCCGTGCCGGCACCGACGACGATCGCATCACACTGGGCCCGCAAGGCGTGGAACACCTGCTGGTCGGCCCCGTTGTTGATCGAACCGCTCTTGCCCGAGTCGCCGGTGGCGGCACCGTCGACGGTGCTGACCATGTTGACCCGGAGCCAGGGCAGCCGGGGTGGCCGGTAGAGGTCGGCGATCTCCTCGCTGAGCGCTCCGAGCGCATCGATCAGGACGTTCATCTTCACGGCGTGCACTGCCACCTCACCACCCAGTACTGGACGCCGTACGGCGCATCGTCGTAGTCGACCTGGACCTCGCTGGCACGCACGCCCGCCAGCTCGGTGAGCCCGGCAACGTCGGCCCACAGCTCTCCCGCCAGCGACAGGTCGAGGCCGGACAGGTCACCCGCGCGCAGCGCGGCGCCGAGGGCCCCGTCGAAGGCCGCCGCCCGGTCGTCGAAGTAGCCGGGTGCCTTCTCGGTCCGCTTGGCCGACCCGTTCGCGACGACCAGCCGGCCGGAGCCCAGCCATCGCGTCGCCTCGGCCACCGCCGCGCGAAGCTCGGGGACCGGATCCTCGATCGAGGCGTACTCCGGCCGCAGCGCCGGCACGCCTGGGACGATGGCGACCCTCATGCCAACCCCCGGATCGCTCGCTGCGGGCGCCGACGGCCGGCGATCGTGTTGACCATGTCGACGACCTGCCGGGTCTCGACCACCTCGTGCACCCGGTAGATCCGGGCACCGGCGAGGGCGCTGATCGCGGTCGCCGCGAGGGTCCCGGTCAGGCGTTCGCCGACCGGCAGGTCGAGGGTCTCGCCGACGAAGTCCTTGTTCGAGAGCGAGACCAGCACGGGGAACCCGGTCGCCACCATTTCGTCGAGCCGACGGGTCAGCTCGAGGGAGTGGAAGGTGTTCTTGCCGAAGTCGTGGGCCGGGTCGATCACGACGCTCGACGGGTCGACCCCGGCCGCGATCGCCCGGCGCGCGTAGGCAGTGGTGTCGGCGATGGCGCTGGCCACCACGTCGTCGTACTCGATCCGGTACGGCCTGGTCCGCGGCGTCACACCACCCGTGTGCGTGCAGATGATGGCGGCGTCGTACTCGGCGGCGACGTCGACGAGTTCCGGGTCGGCCCCGCCCCAGGCATCGTTCAGGATGTCGGCGCCGGCCTCGCACGCCGCCCGGCCGACGGGGGCCCGCCAGGTGTCCACCGAGATGACCAGGTCCGGGTACGCGGCCCGGACCCGGGCGACGAAACCGACGACGCGGTCCTTCTCCTCGTCCTCGTCGATGAAGGCGCCCGGCGCGGCCTTGATGCCGCCGATGTCGACGATCTCGGCCCCTTCGGCCACGACCTGCGCGACTCGCTCGAAGGCCTTGTCCTCGGCCCAGGTGGCGCCCTTGTCGTAGAAGGAGTCGGGGGTGCGGTTCACGATCGCCATCATCAGCGTGGCGTCGTCGGCGAACGAGCGGCGGCCGAGCTTGAGCGTCATCGCTGGTCCCCCGTGACGGTGTTCGCCGGCGGCCTCTCGGTGACCTCGACGATCCGGGTCAACGGCGCGATCGTCCCGGCGACCGGGTGGTACTGGCGCAACATGACCGGACCCTCGGAGGCCGCACCACCCGAGCGCTGCTGGACCGCGGCGATGATCTGGGTGGCCATCGCGCCGAGGTCCCGGAGCGCCTGGTGCCGGTGCGCCCGTCGCCCCAGGTCGACCTGGGCGATCGCAGCGAGGCCCCTGCTGCGCACGGTGTCGATCAGGGCCGTCGTCTCCACGGCGTACCCGGTCGGGACCGCCAGCGAGGCGAACAGGTCGCGGCGTACCGCCCATTCGCCGGCAAGCGGCTGCACCAGGCCGGAGAGCTCGGGGAACAACAGGTTGAGCAGGGGGCGGGCGACGAGCTCGGTCACCCGACCACCCTCGTACGCCGCCCGAGAGATGTCGCTGTCGTCGTCGAGGTCGGAGCCGACGAGCGGTCGTTCGTAGTAGCCCTTGACGAGGCTGACGTCGGGGCGGGTCAGCAACGGTCCGAGCAGGCCAGGGACGAAATGGGTGTCCCAGTCCAGGAGGTCGGCATCCATGAAGACCAGCAGGTCGCCACGGGTGACGAACAGCGACTTCCACATCGCCTCGCCCTTGCCGCCGGCCACTCCGAGGTCCGGACGGATTTCGGCGGCGCGGTGCACGACCGCACCGGCGTCCTGGGCGACGACGAAGGTGTCGTCGGTGGAATCGGAGTCGATCACCACGATCTCGTCGAGAAGATCGGTCGTCTCCACCAGCGCCTCACGCACCCGGGTGACCACGTCGCCGACCGTGGCGGCCTCGTTGCGTGCCGGGACGACCAGGCTCACTGTCAGGCCGCTCGCCGCCTTGGCAGCCACCAGGTCGGGCAGGGTGTGGTCGGACCAGGAACTGGTGTTCGCGACGAACCACTCGTCGACGTTCGACCTTGCGGAATCGGGCACTGGTTGAGGCTAGCGGGCCGTCGAAAGGAAGTTTTCCCGGCACTCCGAGATGATTTGGGCCGCCGTGCCGCTTTTGCGCGTCAACAGACGATCGAGCTGATCTAGACACCCCGTTGACAGCCGGCCCGCGACTTCATCTAATCGAGAAGCACCCGTCTCGCCCTCACCCCTCCCAGGTCCCAGAGCGCGACTAAACCCGGGGGGCGGCTCACTGCACACCTGCCCGGGGGTATCCGATGCGCTCTCTTCGTCTCCTTCTCGTCGCCGCCCTGGCAGCGACCGGCATCGCGGCCTTCACAGCCGCCCCCGCCGGCGCGGCCGTGCCGGCGGCGCTCACCACCTTCGACCAGTGTCAGAACCAGGCCCCGGCGCCCTACACCACATGTAGCGGTTGGACCAACGGCGGCATTAACAACAGCAACCACTACGCCGAGGACATGGTCGTCCCGCAACGCGCCTCGTTCGCCACCACCCCGGGAACCGACTACACGTTCAGCGTCACCTACGACAACATCAACGGCACCAAGCACGGCTACGACTTCCTGGCCACGTACAACTACTCGATCACCGGCGCCTCGCCCTGCCAGGCGCCGCTCAGTGCCAGCCTGTGCAGCGGCACGCCGTCGACCCTCAACATGGCTTCCGACCCGACCGTCCAGGGAGGCTCTGCGATCTCCTCGCACGAGCTCCCCCAGGCGAACCGCCAGTGGACCCTGTACGGCGGCACGCTGGTCTCGACGACTGCGCCGACCCACTCAGGCAACCAGGCGACGACCACCGTGACGTTCCACTCGAACCCGGGCGTTACCACCGTGGTCCTGCTCTTCGGCGGCCACCTGGCCGTCGGTACCCCGTCGACCGCACTGCGCTCATGGGGCAATGGCAACGGCGCTTCCAGCTACCCCGGCGGGTCGCTCTCGATCCGGCAGACCGGCTCCAGCCGCAACAACGGAATCCAGACCAACGCGATCGCCCCGCTCCCGGCAGCCGCGTTCACGATCGCCAAGACCGCGTCGCCGACCACCGGCGCCGCACCGGGTGGCCCGGTCAGCTACACCGTCACGGTGACCAACACCGGTGGAGTCGCCGGAGACGTCACCTTCACCGACGACTACGACAACAACCTCACCAACGTGACGACGCCGGCCGGCTGCACGCAAGGCACCGGTTCGATGACGTGCACGGCTACTGCGTTGGCGGCAGGTGCGTCGCGAACGTTCACCTACACCGCGAACCTGCCCAGTACCTTTACCGGCACCGGTACGTGTACCGGCGGCGCCTTCGCGGTGCAGAACACCGCGACGCTCGCCAGCGGCACCAACGTGACGGCCGGAACCACTGGTTCGGTCACTGCGACCGTCTGCGTCACTGCTGCACCCTCGTTCAGCGTCACCAAGACCCCGCGCAGCACCACCGCGGCCGCGGGCGGCCAAGTCATCTACGACGTGGTGGTCCACAACGGTGGCACC
>JAOPYE010000009.1 GCA_025964775.1 Marmoricola sp. | reverse complement strand
TGGCCGGCGCGCCCCAGCAGGACCCCCGCCTGCTGGTCCGCCCCTGAACGCCCTGGCGTCGGTCGTCGGCGGCATGACCAGCGCCGACGCCGACCGCCGCGACCGGTTGGGGGTGCTGGCGAACGGGTGCGGGGCAAGCATCGCCTTCCTGCAGCAGGCCGAGCCATCGCTGTCTGCCGAGCTCACCAGGCTGGCCGATCGCGGCGTCGAGCAGATCACCCTGGTCGGGGTGGGTGCCGGCCCGCTGGCACCGGCGCACTCGTGGCTACGCCGGATCGCGGCGTACTGGTGGCGCGAACGCGCGGGGAGCCGGCCCCAGATCCTGGTCGCGACCCGGCTCCTCGCAGACCCCGACCCGGCGTCGGTCGAAGCCGCACTCGCCGGCGCCCGTCCGATCACCGGTGACGAGCCCGGCCTGACGTCGGCAGCCTGGGAGGACGTCGGTGCCCACCGCCACCAGGTGATGCTCTGTCGCGGCCCGCGCTGCACCGCGAACGGCGCCATGGACGGCGTACGGGCGATGGTGCTGGCGATGATGGAGCACGGGCTCACCGATGACGACGTCCTGCTGGTCCACACGGGTTGTCAGTTCCCGTGCAACCAGGCCCCTGTGATCAGCGTCCAGCCTGACGACGTCTGGTACGGCCATGTGGATGCCGGGGTGGCGGCGCAGATCGTCGCCGAGCACTTCGTCGGCGGGTCGCCGGTGGAAAGTCACAGGCTCGCACGGAAATAGACGCCCACCCCGGGGTTGTTGCAGCACACCGTGACCTCCTCTCTCTTCGAGCCGCTCAGCATCGGCGACATCAAGCTCGCGAACCGCATCGTGATGGCCCCGCTGACCCGGATGCGTGCAACGGCGCCGGACGACATCCCCAACGACCTGATGCTCGAGTACTACCGCCAACGCGCGGGCGCAGGGCTGATCGTGTCCGAGGGCACCCAGATCTCGCCGATCGGCAAGGGCTACATGGACACGCCGGGGATCTACAGCGAGGCACAGGTCGCCGGCTGGCGCCCGATCACCGACGCCGTGCACGCCGAGGGCGGCACCATGGCCGCCCAGCTGTGGCACGTCGGCCGGGTCTCGCACCAGTCCTTCCACGACGGTGAGCTCCCGGTCTCGGCCTCCGCGCTGCCGTACCGGAACCGCGCGACCATCAAGGGCGAGGACGGCAGGCCGCTGCGCGCCGACTGCCCGACACCGCGCGCGCTGGGCATCGAGGAGATCGCGGCGACCGTCGAGGACTACCGCCGGGCGACGCTGAACGCGCGCGAGGCCGGGTTCGACCTGGTCGAGATCCATGGGGCCCACGGCTACCTGGTCCACCAGTTCCTCAGCGAGCAGAGCAACCAGCGCACCGACGAGTACGGCGGATCGCTGGAGAACCGTGCCCGCTTCGCGCTCGAGGTCGTCGACGCCGTCGTTGGTGCGTGGGACCCGAGCCGTGTGGGGATCCGGATCTCGCCACAGGGCAATTTCAACGGACTCGACGACAACGACGGGCAGCCGATGGGGCTCTACCTGGCCGCGGAGTTCGCCCGGCGCGACCTCGCCATGCTGCACCTCTCGGAGCCCGACTGGGCCGGCGGACCAGCGGTCGACGACGGGTTCAGGCGGGACCTGCGTGCCGCGTTCGACGGCGCGATCATCGGCGCGGGCAACTACACCCCGGAGAAGGCCGAGCGCCTGATCGCGGCGGGCGTGATCGACGCAGCGGCCTTCGGGCGGGCGTTCATCGCCAACCCGGACCTGCCCGAACGGATCCGGACCGACGCGCCGCTCAACGAGCCCGACGGCACCACGTTCTACGGCGGAGACGCCACCGGCTACATCGACTACCCGGCGCTGGCGGGCTGAGATTTCTGTCGGTGGTCGTCCCTAGATTGAGGTCATGACGATTCCCGAACCCCACCCCGATCGGCGTCCTGTCCCGAACTCCTAGAACCTGTTCTAGTCTGGCGGGCATGCGCTTCTCGATCAGTGTCGCCTTCCAGCCGGTCGACCAGCTCGCCGCCATCGCTCGAGCTGCGGACGAGTGTGGCTACGACGCCCTCTCGATCCCGGACCACGTCGTGGACCTGGAGACTCTGGACACGCCGTACCCGTACACGCCGGACGGCGCCCGTCGCTGGGAGCACGACGCACCCTGGGCCGACCCGTGGGTGCTGACAGCCTCGCTCGCCGCGATCACGGCGAACCTGCACTTCTACACCTCGGTCTACGTCGCTGCGCTGCGCAGCCCGTACCAGGTCGCCAAGTCCGTGGGCACGGCCGCGGTCCTGTCCGGCAACCGGGTGGCCCTCGGCGTCGGGGTCGGCTGGTGCCGCGAGGAGTTCGAGCTGATGGGCCAGGACTTCAGCACGCGCGGGAAGCGCACCGACGAGGCGCTCGACCTGCTTGCTGAGCTCTGGACCCCGGGCTGGAATGAATTCGAGGGCACGTTCTACCCGACGCCGCGCCTGGTCATGGAGCCGACTCCGACGGCGCGGATCCCGATCTACGTCGGCGGGCTGTCGGAGGTCGGGATGCGCCGGGCTGCCCGTCACGACGGCTGGATCGGCGACCTCTACTCGATCGAGGAAGCGAGCGGGCATGCACGCCGACTGGCCGAGATCCGCGAGGAGATCGGTGCGACCGGCGACTTCCGGTTCATCACCGCGCTGACCGATGCGTTCCTGCCCGAGCAGTTCGCGGCTGCCGAGGCCGGTGGCGTGACCGACGTGTGGACGATGCCCTGGGCCTACTACCACGGGCTGGACTGCACGCTGGAGCAGAAGGTCGACGGCATCCGCCGGTTCGCTGCCGACGTGCTGGAGCCGCTGCGGTCCTGAGTCGCCCACCCGGAGCGTACGTTGGCAGCATGGCCACCGTCGTTGTCGTCCTGGTTGTGCTGGTGCTCGTCGTTGCCGCGCTGTCGATCCGCATCGTCAAGCAGTACGAGCGCGGCGTGCTGTTCCGGCTCGGCAAGGTTCAGGGCATTCGTGAGCCAGGCCTGCGCCTGATCATTCCCGTCGTCGACGTCCTGCACCGGGTCTCGTTGCGGATCGTCACGATGCCGATCCAGTCGCAGGGCATCATCACCCGCGACAACGTGAGTGTCGACGTCTCGGCGGTGGCCTACTTCCGCGTCGTCGACGTGGAGAAGTCGGTCATCGCCATCGAGAACGTACGTGCCGCGATCGACCAGATCGCGCAGACGACGCTGCGCAAGGTCGTCGGTCAGCACACGCTCGACGAGACCCTGTCGGAGACGGACCGGATCAACCTGGGCATCCGCGAGATCCTCGACGTCAGCACGATCGACTGGGGCGTCGAGGTGACGCTGGTCGAGCTCAAGGACATCCAGCTGCCCGACAGCATGAAGCGGGCGATGGCCCGCCAGGCCGAGGCCGAGCGTGAGAAGCGCGCCAAGATCATCAACGCCGAGGGCGAGTCGCTCGCCGCGGCGGCGCTCGGCGAAGCGTCGGACATCATGATGGAGCACCCGCTCGCGCTGCAGCTGCGCAACCTGCAGAGCCTCGTCGAGATCGGGGTCGACAAGAACACCACCGTCGTCTTCCCGGCGCCGCTGATGAGCACGATCGGCGAGCTCGGTGCGTTCCTGGCCCGGGAGACGGCCGCAGCGGCCGCAGTGGACACAGGATCGGCCGAGCCGACCGGGTCCTGACAGAGTGGTCTCGTGACAAAGGCAGAGGTCGCCGTGATCGGCGGCAGCGGTTTCTACGAGTTCCTCGACGACCCGGTCCAGATCCCGACCTCGACGCCGTACGGCGAAGCATCCGGCCCGGTCAGTGTCGGCCAGGTCGCCGGTCGCCTGGTCGCGTTCCTGCCGCGGCACGGTGCGGGCCATGCCTATCCGCCCCACCTGATCAACTACCGCGCCAACCTCTGGTTGCTGGCCTCGCTCGGGGTGCGGCAGGTGCTCGCGCCGTGCGCCGTCGGGGGGCTGCTGCCGGTCGTGGCTCCGGGCGACATCGTGGTGCCCGACCAGCTCGTCGACCGCACCAGCGGTCGGGTCCAGAGCTACGTCGAGACCGGCGCGGTGCACGCGCCGTTCGCCGACCCCTACTGCGGTCGCCTGATCGGCGCTTTCGGCGCCGTGCCGGGAGTCAGCACCGGCGGCACGATGGTCGTCGTCGAGGGCCCGCGCTTCTCCACCCGCGCCGAGTCCCAGCAGTACGCCGGCCAGGGCTGGTCGCTGATCAACATGACGGGGCATCCCGAAGCTGTGCTGGCCCGCGAGATGCGGCTCTGTTACGCGGCGATCGCACTGGTGACCGACATGGACGCCGGTGTCGAGTCGGGGGAGGGGGTCAGCCAGGAGGAGGTGTTCGCGATGTTCGCGCGCAACATCGACCGCCTCAAGGCGATCCTGCTCGGCGTGATCGGCGACCTGCCCGACCCGGCCGGGTGCAGCTGCCGCTCGTGGGCCGACGGCCTCGAGCTGACCTACGAGATCCCCGGTCCGTGAAGGTCCTGCTCACCGGGTCGGCCGGCTTCATCGGTACGGCGATCGCCACCCGGCTGGAGGAGGCTGGCGCTGACGTCGTCCGGGTCGACGTGATGCTTCCCCAGGCGCACGGGACGACCGACGCCCCCGAGGGAACCCACCTGCTGGACGTGCGCGATGTCGCCCAGTGGTCGACGTTGCTGCGCGGCGTCGACGTGGTCTGCCACCAGGCGGCCTTGGTCGGTGCCGGTGTCCGGGTCGCCGACCTTCCCGACTACGCCTCGCACAACGACTTAGCCACGGCGGCGCTGCTCGCCGCGATGCACGAGCAGCAGGTGACCAGGCTGGTGCTGGCCTCGTCGATGGTCGTCTACGGGGAGGGTCGCTACGCCTGTGCCGAGCACGGGGTGCAGCTGCCCGGCCCGCGCTCGGTCGCCGACCTCGAGGCAGGTCGCTTCGAGAATCTGTGCCCGATCTGCGGTGAGCCCCTGGCCTGGAACCTGGTCCAGGAGGATGCGCGGCTCGATCCACGCAGCAGCTATGCCGCCAGCAAGCTGGCTCAGGAGTACTACACCTCGTCCTGGGTCCGGCAGGCGGGCACCGCTGCGATCGCGTTGAGGTACCACAACGTCTACGGACCGGGGATGCCGCGGGACACGCCGTACTCCGGGGTGGCGGCGATGTTCCGGTCGTCGCTGGAGCGCGGGGAGCGGCCGCAGGTCTTCGAGGACGGGGGCCAGATGCGGGACTTCGTGCACGTCGACGATGTCGCGCGAGCCAACCTGCGCGCGATCGAGGCCGTGGTCGACCGGAGCGGGTTCGCGGCGTACAACGTCTGCTCGGGGTCTCCGATCCCGATCCGTGAGGTGGCGACCCTGGTGGCCCGGGGCGCCCCCACGCCGCTCGAGCCCGAGATCACCGGAGGGTTTCGCCTCGGCGATGTCCGGCACGTCGTCGCTTCCGGGGAACTGGCGACCCGCGAGCTCGGATTCACCGCGCGGATCGCACCGGCTGATGGACTGCCGGCCTTCGCGACGGCACCGCTCCGGCTGCCCGCCGGCTGAGAGCACTCACCAGCCGGTCGCGAGCAGGTGCTGCAGAGCGAGCGCCACCACGACCTGCAGGACGAGCCCGCGCCGGCGCCACGACTCCGGGAGCACGGAACACGCCACCAGGAGCCAACCGACGAACGGCAACCAGATCCGCTCGACCTCGGCCTTGCTCATCAGGGAGGCATCGGCGAGCACGATGCTGGCCGCTGCTGCTGCCGCGAGGAGTAGCACAACCCGACCCGACGGTTCGGTGATCCGGGTGCGGCACTGGCTCACCGCCTGGGCGAGGCCTGCGCCGACCAGCGGTCCGGCACCGAGAGCAAGCGCGGCCAGGTCTCCCCAGAGCCAGTACGACGTCGGGCGGGTGTGCGCGACACCCGCCCAGTAGCGACGACGCAGCACGGTGTAGCCGTCCCACCAGTTGAACCCGAACCCGGCGTAGAGGAGCACGACGGCGGCCGCTGCGATGGCGGCCGGCACCAACGGACGCCACGACCGGGCGACGAGGAGGACGGCGAGCGCGAGCACCGCGAGCAGCGGCAGCCCGTAGGAGAGCATCACGCAGTACCCGAGGAGGAGCCCCGAAAGGACCGACCAGCAGAGCAGGGCGACCGGTCCCCGCCGGGTGGCGGCCACCGCCAGGGTCGCGAGTCCCCAGGCTGCGACGGCGGCGAACATGGCGTCGGCCGAGACGCACTGCCAGATCGCTGCCGGGCCGAGTACCAGGAAGGGTGCAGCCTTGCGGGCGTGGTCCTCGCTGCCGAGCACCCGGAGGGTGGTCATCACCGCGACGGCGGTGGTCGCCGCGATGACGGTCACGACGACCCCGGCCATGAAGGTGCTTCCCAGGCCGATCCGTTCCAGGACGACGAAGAACGTCAGCGCCCCCGGTGGATGGCCGGCGATGTGCACCGGCCAGCCGTCTGGCACGGAGAGCGGGATCTTGCTGACGTAGATCTCCAGGGTGTGGTGCAGGTTCGTCGTCGCCCGTGCGGTGGTCAGGTACTCGTTCGGCGTCCCCAGGATCGTCCCGACGCCGGCCTTCCCGTCGACGTAGGCGAGCGAGAACATCCATGCCAGGCCGGTCCCGTACGCGGCCAGCAGGAGCCTGTTCCACGGAAGTCGGGCTGCGAGGCCGACGGCTTGCCAGGCCCCGAGCCCGGCGATGAGGAGTGCGGGCACGGTGCCGATGCCGACTCGCGGGTCCCACACGGCATTCAGAGGTGGGAAGGGAACGTGCACCTGCCAGCCGGTGATCGCCGGCACAGCCATGGCCAGCGCGACCAGCACCACGGTCGCACCGAGGCCGTGCCAGGGCGCGCGCGAGGAGGACGGGGGCATGGCGTCGAGCCTAGGGAGCCGATCAGCTCGCGCGGCCGCGGCGAGCCCGACGTCACCCATCCGTAAGGCTTTCCCGGCCCGGCGTACCGGTCGCCGTCCCTACGGTGAATGAGTGACCACGACCTGCACCTTGATCCTGCCGTGCCTCAACGAGGCACCAGCCCTGCGGGCGGTCCTGCCGCAGGTGCCGACCTGGCTCGAGGTCGTGGTGGTCGACAACGGATCGACCGATGACACTGCCGCGATCAGCCGCAGTCTCGGCGCGCGCGTCGTGCACGAACAGCGACCGGGGTACGGCGCGGCGGTCCATGCCGGCATCGAGGCCGCGACCACCGACCTGGTCGCGGTGATGGACGGCGACGGGTCGTTCGATCCGTCCGACCTGGTGCCGATGATCGACGACGTGGCAGCAGGTCGCGCCACGATGGCCGTCGGCCGGCGACGCCCGACCGGTCGCGGGGTGTGGCCCTGGCACGCGCGGCTGGGCAATCGGGTGGTGGTCGCGTGGTTGCGGCTGCATTCGGACTTCCCCGTCCACGACATCGCGCCGATGCGGGTGTGCCGCCGCGACGACCTGCTCGCCCTCGGGGTCGAGGATCGACGGTTCGGGTACCCGGTCGAGCTGATGCAGCGGGCGAGCCGGGCTGGTTGGCGGATCACCGAGCGTGACGTCGCGTACCACCCGCGGGCAGCAGGAACCCGCTCCAAGGTGTCCGGGTCGGTGCGCGGCACCCTGCGGACCGCACGCGACTTCCTGGCGGTGCTGGCATGAACGCCCGGGTCCTGGTCATGGCCAAGGCTCCCGTTCCAGGCCTGGCCAAGACGCGTCTGGGTGCCGGGATCGGGATGGAGGTGGCCGCCGATCTCGCTGCGGCGGCACTCCTGGACACCCTCGCGACGTGTCGAGAGGCGTTCGGCGACGACTGCCACCTGGCCCTCGACGGTGACCTCCGGGCTGGTCGTCGTGGTTACGAGATCGCGGACGCGCTGGCGACCTGGACCGTCTTCGCCCAGTGCGGTGCCACCTTCGGCGAGCGCCTGGCGCACGCCCACGGTCGCCTTGCCGCCGGCTCACCCGGAGTGGTGGTCCAGATCGGGATGGACACGCCCCAGGTGACTTCCCCCGACCTCCGCCTGGCCGCTGGGCTGGCCGCGGATGGCGCTGCTGTCCTCGGGCCGGCCCTCGACGGTGGGTGGTGGGTGCTCGCGCTGGACCACGCCGAGCGGGCCGCGGTCCTGTCCGGCGTACCGATGTCGACTGAGGGGACCTACGCCGCGACGTGGTCCGCGCTGGCCGCAGCCGGCCTGGAAGTTCGCGACACCGGCGCGCTTGTCGACGTCGATACCGTCGAGGACGCCGCGCTCGTTGCCAGTGCTGCGCCCGGTACCCGGTTCGGTCGCACCTGGCTCGGACTCGCGGCGGTGGCGCGATGACCGCCGTGACCGTGTTCGGCGCGAGGTCCTTCACGACGGTGTACTCCGCGGCGCTGCGTGGCGAGGCCTGCCACGTGGTCGGTCCGGGGGAGAGCCGGCGGCCGCTCCCTGTCGCTGCCTGGACGCGCTATGCAGACGCCGGTGACCGGGCTCTGCTGGGACACTGCGTCGGGCCGACCCTCGACATCGGCTGCGGGCCGGGACGCATGACGCAGTTCCTCGCCCAGACCGGTCACGCGGCGCTCGGCATCGACGTCGTACCCGAGGCCGTGGCCCAGACCCGCGATCGTGGTGTCTCTGCACTGGTGCGTGATGTCTTCCAGCCCGTACCCGGTGAGGGACGCTGGGCCACCGCGCTGCTCGCCGACGGCAACATCGGCATCGGTGGCGATCCGCGGTCTCTGCTGACCCGGGTGGTGGAGCTGATCGAGCCGGGCGGCCGCGTCGTGGTGGACCTGGAGCCTCCGGGGAGCGGTGTCCAGACCCGACGGGTGCGCCTGGAGACGCGGTCCGGGCGCAGTCACCCGTTCCAGTGGACGATCGTCGGCAGTGACGCGATCGGCTTGGTGGCCGCCGGGACCGGGCTGCGGGTCGCCTCGGTGCACAGCCACGGCGAGCGCTGGTTCGCCGTACTCGTGAAGGAGGGCTGAGGTCGTGCCTCAGCTCAGGCCTCCGCCGGTCCCCGACGAGTCGGACTTCACGTCCCGCCTGCGCAGTCCGGCGGTCGCGGCGAGGGTCGGGGTGTGGCTCGGCATCTGTTTCGCGATTGCCTTCATCACCGGCCTGATCAGCCACGAGGCCTACGTCCACCACCCGTTCATCGCGTTTCCGACCCGACCGGTGTGGCTCTACCGGGTCACCCAGGGCCTGCACGTCACCACCGGCACGGCGGCGATCCCGCTCCTGCTGGTCAAGTTGTGGACCGTCTTCCCGAAGCTGTTCTCGCGACCGCCGAAGAAGGTCGGGCTGCTCCTGGTCGAGTCGCTCGAGCGCGGCTCGATCGCCGTCCTGGTGGCGTCCTCGATCTTCCAGCTCGCCTCCGGCCTGCTGAACAGTTCGCAGTGGTACCCGTGGGGCTTCGACTTCCGTGCGACCCACTACGCGATGGCGTGGGTCGCGATCGGCGCGCTGATCGTGCACATAGCCGTGAAGCTGCCGGTCATCCGCGACGTCCTCGGGGCCGACATCGATGCCGGACTCCACGATCGCGAGTCGATGGCCGCGGCAGCGCCGATCAGCCGTCGCGGCCTGGTCCGCAGTGCCTTCCTGGCGTCGGGGGTCGCGGTGCTGGCGACTGCCGGGAGCACGGTGCCCCTGCTGCGCAGGGTCTCGGTCTTCGAGATCCGCACCGGTGCTGGTCCGGCAGGCATCCCGATCAACACCTCGGCCAAGCACGCTGGCGTCATCCCGGCCGCGCTCAGCGACAGCTACCGCTTGACGATCGCGTACGGCGGCCGGGAGTTGAGCTTCAGCCGACAAGACCTCGAGCAGCTGCGGCAACGCACCCACGACCTGCCGATCGCGTGCGTCGAGGGCTGGAGTGCGAGCGGCACGTGGACCGGCGTACGGCTGCGGGACCTGCTCGACCTCGTGGGGGCGCCGGCCGGTCATGACGTCCGGGTGGTCTCGATGCAGACCCGCGGCGCGTTCGGAACGACGGTGCTGCCGAACCAGTTCGTCGATGATCCGCTCACACTGCTGGCCCTGGGGCTTCACGGGGAGAAGCTCGCCCTGGACCACGGCTACCCGTGCCGCTTGATCGCGCCCGACCGTCCGGGCGTTTTCCAGACCAAGTGGGTCCGCAAGCTGGAGGTGATCGCGTGACTGCGATCCGTGCCGTGCTGATCGCCGCTGGTGCCGCGGCCGGTGCCTTCGGGATCTCCCTGTTGCTGGGTCTGGGCCAACGCAACCTGATCGCCACCGTGGAGTGGCTGGCTGGCGGCGTCGTCCTGCACGACGGCATCGTCGGCCCGGCGGTGATCGCGGCCGCGTTCGTGGTCGGCCGTGTGTTCCGGGGTCGGGTTCCCGCAGCGGTCATCGTCGGCGGCATCGTACTGGCCACGGTCACCGTCGTCGCGATCCCGGTCCTGGGCCGGTTCGGGCAGCGCCCGGACAACACCACCCTGCTCGACGGCTCGTACGGCGTCGGGTGGCTCGTGTTCGCCGGACTAACCTTGCTCCTGGTCCTCGCACTGGTCGTGCGAGGCCGCCGGACGTCCGGCCGGGCTGACGAAGGGGGTGGACATGGCACGGGTCCTGGTCGTCGATGACGACGTGACGGTGCGCGAAGTTGTCGTCTCCTACCTGCGTGCCGGCGGGCACGACGTGGCGGAGTCGGCCGATGGTGCGGCCGCCCTCAAGCAGATGCGGGACGGGCCGGCCGACCTGGTGGTGCTCGACCTGATGATGCCGGGGATCGACGGGATCGAGGTCTGCCGACGGCTGCGCGCGATCGGCGACGTCCCGATCATCATGCTGACCGCGCTCGGCTCGGAGACGGACCGTGTCGTCGGTCTGGAGTCAGGTGCGGACGACTACGTGACCAAGCCTTTCAGTCCGCGCGAGCTCGTGCTCCGCGTCGATGCGCTGTTGCGCCGGGTCGGGGAACGCTCGGTGCCGGACACCGGGACGCTCGCCGATGGTGACCTCGTCGTCGACTCCGGACGCCACGAGGCGCGGCTCGCGGGTGATGCGCTGCCGCTGACGTCGCGCGAGTTCGACCTGCTCCGGTTCTTCGTCGGGAACCCCGGGACGGCGTACTCGCGCGAGGAACTGCTGCAGCAGGTCTGGGGCTGGTCCTTCGGGGACCAGTCCACGGTGACGGTGCACGTGCGCCGGTTGCGGGAAAAGGTGGAGAGCGACCCGACCAAGCCGACCCGGCTGGTGACGGTGTGGGGTGTCGGATACCGGTGGGAGGCAGCATGAGCGGCGACGAGGTCCAGATCGTCCTGATCGCGGCGGGATGGTCGGCGGCAGCCTGTGCCGTCGGCCTCGGGGTCGTGTGGAGGCTGCGACGCGGTTCGCTGCGCTGGCTGGTGGCGGCCGTCTCGCTGGTCGCGGTCGCGGCGTTGGTCTCGGGCATGGCGGGCACGGCCAACGCGATGTTCATCTCGCACCACGACTTCAATGTGACCCTGTGGGTGCTGGTCGTCTCCGGCGTCGTGGCCGCTGTCGGTGCGACCGCGGTCGGGACCGCACTGGTGCGGTGGTCGCAGTCCATGCAGGCCGAGGCCAGACGGTTCGGCGAGAGCGGCGAGTTCGTGGCGCCCAAGGGCGCCCCGGCCGAGTTCCAGAAGCTGTCGGACGAGCTCGCCCTGACCAGCCAGAAGCTCGCCGAGTCGCGTGATCGCGAATCGCGGCTCGAGGGCTCCCGACGGGAGCTGATCTCGTGGGTCTCGCACGACCTGCGCAGTCCGCTGGCGGGCATGCGGGCGATGACCGAGGCCCTCGAGGACGGGATGGCCGAGGACCCGGCGCGCTACCACCGCCAGATCTCCTCGGAGGTGGACCGGATGGTGCGCATGGTCGACGACCTCTTCGAGCTGTCCCGGATCCATGCCGGCAACCTCAAGCTGACCCTCGAACCGCTGATGCTCGGTGACGTCGTCAGCGAGGCGCTCGCCAGCGCGGACCCGGTGGCCCGGGCCCACGGCGTCCGGCTCGGGGGAGAGGTCGAACCAGGGCTCCAGGTCGTCGCCGATCCGGCGGAGCTCTCGCGGGTGGTGGCCAACCTGTTGATGAACGCCATCCGGCACACCCCGGCTGACGGGTCGGTCGAGGTCATCGGTCGTCCTGGCCCCCTCGGTGTCGAGCTGGCGATCACGGATGGCTGTGGGGGGTTGACCGACGAGGACATGGAGCGTGCCTTCGACGTCGCCTGGCAGGGCAGCACGGCCCGCACGCCCGACACCGCCACGGTGTTCGGGAGCGGTGCCGGGCTCGGTCTCGCGATCGTCAAGGGCATCGTGGAAGCCCACTCCGGGACGGTCTCGGTCGCCAACGAGGATCCCGGCTGCCGGTTCGTGGTGCGGCTGCCCGCCGTCGCCTGAGGCACTAGGTTGGCGCGCATGACACGCGCCGAGACAGTTCACTGTTGGGTCTTCGGGCTGCTGGCCGGCGGCGCCCTGGTGGGTACCCAGTGGGCCCTGGCCGACTTCATCGCCGGCTCCGGTGGGATCTCGGACTTCCTGCACGCGACCATCGACGGGCCGGCCGCCACCTTCACGACGATCGACCTGTTGACGGTCGCGATCGTGGCGACCATCTTCATGGTCGTCGAGGGCCGTCGGGTGGGAGTCCCGCTGCTCTGGCTGTACGTCGTACTGGTGTTCGCGATCGCCGTGAGCGTGGCCTTTCCGCTGTTCCTGATCGCGCGGACCCGGACGATGGCGGCTGCCAGGGCTGGGTGATCAGCGCGCGACGGCGAATTCGTTCAGGTCGAGCGACGCCGTACGGGCCTTGTACTCACGCACCGTCCCGGGCCAGTTGGTCGTGACCCGCCCCGCCTCGTCGCGGTACCAGTTCGTGCACCCGCCCCAGACGCTGGCGGCCAGGCGCTCCTGGATCTCGGCGTCGAAGCGAGCCTCGGCGGACTCCTTGACCTCGATGCTCCCGCCGCGGGCGACCACCTCGACGAGCTGGCGGATGAAGCCGGACTGGGACTCCATCATGTTGATGATCGAGCTGCCGCCGAGGTTCGTGTTCGGGCCGTAGACGATGCCGAAGTTCGGGAAGCCGGGCAGGCAGACGCCCAGGTAGGCGCGGGCGCCGTTCCGCCAGGCTCCGTCGAGGTCGAGGCCGCCGGCGCCGGTGATCTTCATCGGTGCGAGGAACTCGGTGGCCGCGAAGCCGGTGCCGTAGATGATCACGTCGACCTCGTGCACGGTTCCGTCGGCGGTCCGGACGCCGTGCGGCAGGATCTCGGCCACCTCGTCGGTCACGACATCGGTGTTCGGGCTGGCCAGCGCCGGGTACCAGTCGTTGGAGAACAGCAGGCGCTTGCAGCCGATCGGGTAGTCCGGGTGCAGCTTGGCGCGCAGGTCGCGGTCCCGGACCTGGGCCCGCAGGTGCAGCCGCCAGACGGCCTCGAGCACCTTCTTGAGCGGGTTGGTCCCGGTGAGCGACTTGTTGAGCTGCTCGGACATGGTCCAGGTCAGGTTGCGGCCCAGGGCCTGTGAGCGTGGGAAGCGGGAGTAGAGGCGGTGGTGCGTCCGGGTGTACGCGCGATCGGCTTTCGGGACGACGTACGGGGCGGAGCGCTGGAACACCGTGACCAGGCCGGCGATCGGCTGGATACCCGGGACGAACTGGATGGCGCTGGCTCCGGTCCCGAGGACGGCGACCCGCTGTCCGGTCAGGTCCACGGTGTGATCCCACTGCGCCGAGTGGAAGGCCGGGCCGGCGAACGCCGCTGCCCCGGGGATCTTCGGGATCACCGGTCGGGACAGCTGGCCGACGGCGCTGACCAGGAACTCGGCCTCGAAACTCTCTCCGGTGGAGGTCTCGACGCGCCAGGTCGCGGAGGCGTCGTCGTACGCGGCTGCGGTGACCTCGACCCCGGTGCGGATCCGGCTGCGGAGGCCGTGCTCGTCGATCACCCGGTCGATGTAGTCCATGATGTCGGCCTGGCCGGCGTACCGGCGGGCCCACTCGGGGTTGGGTGCGAACGACCACGAGTACAACGAGGAGGGCACGTCGCACGCAGCGTTCGGGTACGTGTTGTCACGCCAGACTCCTCCCGGGTGGTCGCCCTTCTCGAGCACGGTGACGTCGTCGAATCCGTGTGACGCGAGCTCGATGGCGGTGCCGATCCCGCCGAAGCCGGCGCCGATGATCACGATGCGCGGTGGAGTCATGGCCCCACCGTAGGAGACTCGTCATCGGTGAGGCTCGCGCGGGTCGCGTCCAGACGGACGCAGGAGTCTAGGCTCCGAGCATGCTGACCGTTGCGTACGTCTTCGCGGGCCTGGCGGCCCTGGTGCACGTCTACATCTTCTGGCTCGAGGCGCTCGCCTTCGACACCGCCGGCCGCAAGGCGTTCGGGGTCAGCGCCCAGGACGCCGCGATCATGAAGCCGTGGGCCTTCAACCAGGGCTTCTACAACCTCTTCCTCGCCATCGGGACGGTCACCGGCCTCGCGCTGGCGGGAACGAACCGGGACGCAGCGATCGCGCTGATCAGCCTCGCCACCGGCTCGATGCTCGCCGCGGCGCTGGTGCTGATCGGCTCGGATCCGGGCAAGGCCCGCGGTGCGCTGGTCCAGGGCCTGTTCCCGGCGCTCGGACTCGTCTCCCTGGTGATCTGGGCACTGAGCTAGACGCGCAGCCTCAGGTGATCGTCATGCCGCCGTCGACGGGCAGCGTCTGACCGGTGATGTAGCCGGCGGCATCCGAGGCCAGGAAGACCACCGCGGCTGCCAGCTCGCGCGGGTCGCCCTTGCGCCCCATCGGGTTGCGGTGCATCTGGGACTCCAGGTAGCCCTCCGGGTACTGGTCGGTCATCTCGGAGGTGAAGAAGCCGGGCGCGATCGCGTTCACGCGGATGCCCTTGCGTCCGGTCCACTGCTGGGCCAGGTCACGGGTCAGGCCGATCAGCCCGGCCTTCGAGGCGGCGTACGCGGCCTGAGGGAGTCCTGCGGTGGTGAGTCCGAGGACCGAGGAGATGTTGATGATCGAACTGCCCGGGCCCATCACCCGGCCGCACGACTGGGCCATCCAGTAGCAGCCGTTGAGGTTGACGTCGATGACGCCGGCGAACTGCTCGGGTGTCTCCCGCGTCGCCGGGACTGCCGTGCCGATGCCGGCGTTGTTGACCAGGATGTCGACCCGGCCGAACTCGGCCATGGCGGCATCGACCAGGGCCTGGCAGGACATCGGGTCGGCGACATCGGTGGCCACGCTCAGCGCTCGCGTGCCGGCCGCCTCGACCAGGGCGGCCGTCTGGGCCAGCTTGTCGACGCGGCGTGCTCCGAGGACCACGTCGCAGCCGGCTTCGGCGAGTGCCTGGGCGAACGCGACGCCGAGCCCCGACGAGGCACCGGTCACGATGGCGACCTTTCCGTCGAGGCGGAACAGATCGGTGATCGGTGCTGTGCTGGTTTCCGGGCTGATTTCTGGCATGCGCCGATCATGCCCGATCGGTCAGGGGCGGTGCAGGCCTGGTTGGAAGACGCGCTCGGTGCTGGCGGGATGGAGCGGCAGCAGCGTGGCCGGCCGGATCGGACGCGGGACGAAGTTGCCGGTGCAGTTCGGGCAGACCCCGTGCAGGCAGTTCTCGACGCAATCGGCACAGAAGGTGCATTCGTAGGTGCAGATCCGGGCATCCGCGGAGTCGGGCGGCAGGTCGACGTCGCAGCACTCGCAGCCGGGTCGGAGCTCGAGCATCAGGCGTCCTGGACGCTGCCCCGACGGGCCTGCCAGGCACTCTCGACCATGTCGCGCAGGTCGCGCTGCGGAGCCCAGCCGAGATCCCGTCCCGCCAGCTCACCACTCGCGACGATCCGGGCAGGATCGCCGGCCCGGCGTGCGCCGATCGTGGGGGAGAAGTCGATCCCGGTGACCTCGCGCATGGTGTCCATGATCTCGCGCACCGAGGAACCGCTGCCGCTGCCGAGGTTGTAGACCGGCTCGATGGCGGCTCCGGACTCGAGACGTCGGGCCGCTGCGACGTGGCCTTCGGCCAGGTCCTGGACGTGCACGTAGTCGCGCACGGTGGTGCCGTCGGGAGTCGGGTAGTCGATGCCGAACAGCGTCGGGGTCCGGCCCTCCAGCAGGTCCTCGAAGACCTTCGGGAACAGGTTGTGCGGGCTGGAGTCGTACAGGTCGCCGGCCCCGGAGCCGACGACGTTGAAGTAGCGCAGCGCGGTGAACCTCAGACCCGTGGCGACGGCCTGGTCGCGGATCAGCCACTCACCGATCAGCTTGGTCTCGCCGTACGGCGACTGGGGTGCGGTCGGCGTCTGCTCGGTGACGTTCTCGACGTCCGGGTTGCCGTAGGTGGCGGCACTCGAGGAGAACACGATGTTGCCCACCCCCGCCGCAGCCATCGCCTCGAGCAGCGTCACCGTCCCGGTGACGTTCTGGGTGTAGGTGTGCAGCGGACGTTCGACCGAGACCCCGGCGTACTTGTAGCCGGCCAGGTGCACCACCCCGGTGACCTCGTGCTCGCGCAGCGTCCGGGTGACCAGGTCCGTGTCGAGGATCGAGCCCTCGACGTACGGGGTCTGCGGTCCGACGAATTCACGGTGCCCGCTGGAGAGGTCGTCCAGGACGACGGCCCGGATCCCGACCGCCTCGAAGGCGCGCACGATGTGCGACCCGATGTATCCGGCACCCCCGGTGACCAGCCAAGCCATGTGTTCCTCCTCGATTGCCAGCCCTGACCCTATGTGCCTGCGCGAAAGGTGAAGAAGTCCGACCCGCGCGTCACCCGGATATCGGTGAAGCCGGCGGCGGCCAGCCTGTCGGGAAGGGTGTCCGGATCGACGACGTTCATCACGTCGCCGCGGTGAGCGAGCCGGAAGATCGGGGTCGAGAGGCTGTCGGACCCGCAGAAGACCCCGTCGCGGGTGAGTACCCGGCGGGCTTCACGGAACAGCTGGTCCTGCTCGGCCGCAGTCGGGACGTGGTGCAGCATCGTCGTGCACACGACTCCCGAGAATGAGGCGTCGTCGAACGGCGCTGCAGTGGCGCTGCCGTGGACGATCTCGACGTCGCCGAACCGCTGCTCGAGTGCCGCCGCGAGGTCCGGGTCGAGCTCGAGACTGGTCAGGGACGAGGTGGCGGTGCGCAACCACGCGGTGCTGGCGCCGCGACCCGGGCCGAGCTCGAGCACCTGGTCGCCGAGGTCCACCCCGGCGATGGCCTGAGGCAGGATCGCGCCGGTCAGGTGTCGACGCCAGTGCCCGGTCCCGCAGTACCAGCGATGGAAGCGGTTCATGTTCACGAACCTCGGCGCGATCATCGGCACCGCCGGATCATCGCACGACAGTGAGGGCCTTCACGCGGCCGATCCGCTCCCGCTCCACCTTGGTGACGAACGGTGAGGTCATGGCCCGGACGAGGGCGCCGTAGCCGAGTCCGAACCGGAGTTCTTCGCCGACGGCCAGGTCGTGGTCACCGAGGTCGACGACCAGGTGGTCGCTGCTCATCCCGAGGACCTCGATCCCGGCAGGAGGGATCAGGCCGTCGATGTCGACGTCCTGCCGGCCCAGGGCGAGAATCGCCTGGCGCACGGTGCCGGTACGCCGGAGCACCGGGGGCTCGCCGAAGGCCATCTGGGCACGGTCCCCCCAGGGCTGAGCCGGCTTCTCGCCTACCTCGATCGCTTCCGCGACCAGGACGAAGGCATCGGTGCTCAAGCCGTCGATCGGCGTGCGGTGCAGTGGTTCGGTACCGAGCAGGATCGACTCCCCGAGTCGCAACTCGTCGATCCTGCCGACGTCCTCGGTGCTCAGGGCCCAGTCCAGGTTGGCAGAATTGCCGCCGGAGACGCGGGTCAGCGCGATCCCGTACGCCGCCTCGACCTGCTCGACGAGCCGGGTGAGCTCGCCCATGTTGCGATCGTCGGGAACCACGCCGTTCTGGCAGGCGAGGTTGGTGCCGAGTCCGACCAGCCGCAGGTTGGTGCGTTCCACGACGGCGCCCGCAGCCGCGATCACGTCAGCGGCGGCGATGCCTTCACGCAGGTCGCCCAGTTCGACCATCAGCACGACGTCGTGGACGCGCCGGTACCTGCTCGCCCCGGCTGCCAGGGCTTCGAGCACCGCCGGCTCGGTGTTGAGGCTCGAGGTCGCGATCCGTACGACCTGACCCGCCTGGCTGAGCATGGGAGCGCGAATCAACGTGCGTGACGTCGATTCGTCCAGCCCGGCCAGACGGGAAAGGTTCTCGAGGCGCGAGTCGCCCAGTCCGTCGGCGCCGCCGCGGACCATCGCCGCTCCGACCCCCGGAGAGCCGAGGGTCGCCTTGGTGATCCCGCAGACACGAATGCCCCGCGGAGCGAGCCGATCGACCAGCGTCCGGGTGTTGTGCTCGATCCGTTCGAGCTCGACTTCGAGGCGAGGCGCTGTCATGCGGTCACGCAGTCAGGGACGAAAGACCTGGAGCCAGGGACGGGAACGCGGTCAGCACCATGTCGACGAGCTCGGAGCCGGGCCGGGTCAGCGGGTCGGTGACCGGGAGCCCGAGGTGCAGCCGGTGGTCGGCGATCGCGGTGTCGATCTCCTCGGGAGTCATCTCCTCGTGGTTGATCGTCACGCCGATCACGCGGGTGTCGGCGAAGGCTTCGATCAGGGCGATCTCGCTCCCAGCAGTCGGCATCGGCATCATCGGGAAGTCGCCGAGGACCTTGCGCTTCGGCGCGTGCTGCACGATCACGGCCTCAGGACGGCTCCCGCGCAGGATGTGCCCCGAGGAGAGGTACGCGGGATGGCTCAGGGCGCCCTGACCCTCCACCACGATGACGTCCGGGTGCTCGTTCTCGAAGGCGCGGACCATCTGGTGCTCGACCTCCCCGGAGATGAACTGCGGGACCAGCGCGTCGAGGGCGGCGCCGTACTTGCCGCCCTGGATCAGAGTGGTCTGACCGGTGCCGACCATGACGGCCCTGATGCCGCGCTCGTTGAGCGCCTGGACCAGCAGGGTGGCCGTGGTGCGCTTGCCGATCGCGCCGTCGGTTCCGAGCACGGCGATCTTCGGGCAGGTGACCTCGAAGATCCTGCCGGAGAACAGGTGCAGGTCGCGGGTGTCCTTGGGGCGGCGTACGTCGGTGATGGTCACCCGGGCGATCAGCGCGGCGGCGACGAACTCGGCGTCGTCGTTGAGGAACTCGTGCAGGCCGTTGATCACGTGCATGCCGCGCGCGATGCCGTCGAGCAGCACCACCCGCTGGGCGTCGGACAGCAGGCCGTCAGCCGGCGCGACTCCGCAGATCAGGTAGTCCGGGACCCGACCGGCATGGGCGATCGCCTCGTGCAGGTCTGCCAGCACCGGGATGCCGTTGGCGACACCGTCCAGGAAGGCGCCTGCGTCGAGACCGGCGTGCCGGCTGTCGAGGACGCTGAGGATCTCGTACCTCTCCGAGTGCCGGACCAGCCCGTTGGCGGTCTTGCCGTCCTGTTCTCCGAACTGGCCCTCGCAGTAGACGACCGCCGTCGCGCCTACCGGAAGGGCGAACGGTTCGGCTGGGCTGGAGTCGCGCCCCACGTCAGGCGCGTCGAAGGGCGAATTGCTGGACAGCGGTGACATGCGGTTCCTCTGAGAAGTCTCAGAGGAGGCGACGGTCGAAAGACGTCTGCCCTGAGCGCGGCAAGATTGCCGACCTACCGAGGATAACCCCTGCGCGGGCAATCCCTTGCTTTCCGGCGCCGTGCTCGGCGGTAGCATGCTGCCATGAGTTTCCGCCTGCTCCTTACCTAGCCGCACCGCGACCACTGCGATGCGGCTGCCCCTCGTGCCCGAGGGGCCTTTTTCATGTTCAGGCACAAACGGAGCAGGCGACCCGGGAGAAGGACGAGATGAGCGAGCGAGAAGAGCAGGTCGGATACGACGTCCACGCGACGGAGGCCAAGTGGCTGCCCGTGTGGGAGCGCCTCGACCCGTTCCGGGCCGAGGATTCCGCCCCCCGGGAGAAGCGCTACGCGCTGACGATGTTCCCGTACCCCAGCGGCGACCTGCACATGGGTCACGCGGAGGTGACCGCGCTGCACGACGTGATCGCCCGCTACTGGTGGCTGCGCGGGTACGAGGTCATGAACCCGATGGGTTGGGACTCCTTCGGCCTGCCTGCGGAGAACGCAGCCATCCGCAACAACGAGCACCCGGCGACGTACACCTACGCCAACATCGAGACCCAGGCCGCCTCCTTCAAGAAGTACGCCGTCAGCTTCGACTGGTCGCGACGGCTGCACACCTCCGACCCGGAGTACTACCGCTGGACCCAGTGGCTGTTCCTGAAGTTCCGCGAACGCGGTCTGGCGTACCAGAAGTTCTCGCCCGTCAACTGGTGCCCCAACGACCAGACCGTGCTGGCCAACGAACAGGTCGTCGACGGCAGGTGCGAGCGGTGCGGCGCCGAGGTCACCAAGCGTGAGCTGAACCAGTGGTACTTCAGGATCACCGAGTACGCCCAGGAACTGTTGGACGACCTGGACGTGCTGGCTCCCACCTGGCCCGACCGCGTGGTGACCGCCCAGCGCAACTGGATCGGCCGCTCCGAGGGTGCGCACGTCGACTTCCGTGTCCAGGGTCGGGCCGAGCCGTTGACGGTCTTCACCACCCGTCCCGACACCATCTTCGGTACGACGTTCATGGTCGTCGCCGTCGACGCGGCGTTGGCCTCGGAACTGGTGACCACCGAGCAGCGGGCGGCCTTCGAGGCGTACCGCGAGGAGATCCAGGCGGCCTCCGACATCGAGCGGCTGGCGACGGACCGTCCGAAGACCGGTGTCGACCTGGGCATCACCGCCACCAACCCGGTGACGGGGGAGGAGATCCCGGTCTGGGCCACCGACTACGTACTGGCCGACTACGGCACCGGCATCGTCATGGGGGTTCCGGGCGGCGACCAGCGCGACTGGGAGTTCGCGACGAAGTTCGGTCTGCCGATCGTCCGGACCACCGAGCCGCCGGCCGACTGGGAAGGCGAGGCCTACTCGGGCGAGGGACCGGCGATCAATTCGCCGGCGCCCGGAATCGACGCGGGACTGGACATCAACGGGCTGCCCGTCGCGGCGGCCAAGAGCGCCACGATCGCGTTCCTGGAGCAGGCCGGTTCCGGTCGAGGCACCGTCAACTTCCGGCTGCGTGACTGGCTGCTCAGCCGGCAGCGCTACTGGGGTGTGCCGATCCCGATCATCCACTGCGCCACCTGTGGCGAGGTTCCGGTGCCCTACGACCAGCTGCCGCTGGAGCTGCCCGAGCTCAAGGGCGCCGACCTCAAGCCGAAGGGCGTCTCGCCGCTGGCGGCAGCGACCGACTGGGTCAACGTGGACTGTCCGACCTGTGGCGGTCCCGCCACTCGCGACTCGGACACGATGGACACGTTCGTGGACTCGTCGTGGTACTTCCTGCGCTACTGCTCGCCGCACGACGACACCCAGCCGTTCGACCCGGCCCTGGTGAACGCATGGATGCCCTGCGACATCTACGTCGGCGGAGTCGAGCACGCCGTCCTGCACCTGCTGTACGCGCGGTTCTTCACCAAGGTGCTGGCGGACATGGGGATGCTGGACTTCCGCGAGCCGTTCTCGGCCCAGCTGAACCAGGGTTTCGTGATCAACCGTGGCAAGAAGATGAGCAAGTCGCTGGGCAACGGCGTCAGTTTGGGGGACCAACTTGCGGAGTTCGGAGTGGACGCGGTCCGTCTGACCCTGGTTTTCGCCGGCCCGCCCGAGGACGACATCGACTGGTCCGAGATGTCGCCGGGTGGATCGCTGCGGTTCCTCCAGCGCGCCTGGCGTCTCAGCGGCGATGTCAGCTCAGCCGCGGGCGCTCCGTTCACCGGAGACGGCGGCGACGTGGCACTGCGCAAGCGCACCGCGCGCACCCTGTACGACGCGGCAGAGCTGGTCGAGTCGTACCGCTTCAACGTGATGATCGCCCGCGTCATGGAGCTGGTGAACGCGACCCGCAAGGTCATCGACGCCGGTGCCGGCCCCGGTGATCCTGCCGTGCGCGAGGCTGCTGAAGTCGTCGCGATGCTGCTCTCGATGGTCGCTCCGTACACGGCGGAGGAGATGTGGGAACGCCTGGGCCACGAGCCGGCGGTCGGCCGGGTGGCCTGGCCGGTCCTCGATCCGGCTCTGCTGGTCGAGGACGCTGTCACCGCGGTCGTCCAGATCGCCGGCAAGGTCCGTGCGCGGCTCGAGGTCTCCCCGGAGATCTCCGAGGCGGACCTGGAGGCGCTGGCGATGGCGGACGAGAACGTCGTACGAGCCCTGGACGGTGCCGAGGTTCGCAAGGTCATCGTGCGCGCGCCCAAGCTCGTCAACATCGTCGTCTGACCCGGCTGGTTAGGCTGCGGCCATGACCGTCGCGCTCGTCACCGATTCGACGGCCTCTTTGACCCCCGAGGTCGCGGCCGCGCGTTCGATCACGGTGGTCCCGCTGCAGGTCGTGATCGGTGCCGAGTCCTACGACGAGGGTGTCGAGGGTGGTGTGACGCCCGAGCTGCTCGCGGAGGCACTGCAGGCCTGGACGCCGGTGAGCACGTCGCGGCCGAATCCGGACCAGATGCTCGAGGTCTACGAACGGCTGGCCGCCGAGGGCGCTTCGGAAATCGTCTCGATCCACCTCTCGGCCGATCTGTCCGGGACGTTCGAGTCCGCCCAGCTGGCGGCGCGTCGTGCTGCGGTGCGGGTGCACGCGGTGGACAGCCGACAGGTCGGGATGGGCGCCGGTTTCGCGGTCCTGGCGGCCGCGGACGCCCGCGACACCGGAGCCGACGGCACTCTGATGGCGGCCGCTGCGCGCGAACGCGCAGCCGCGACGACGTCGTTGTTCTACGTGGACACCCTGGAGTACCTGCGTCGCGGCGGCCGGATGGGTGCCGCTGCCGCCCTGCTCGGATCCGCACTGGCGGTCAAGCCGATCCTCAAGGTGGACGGCGGTCGGATCGGACCCTTCGAACGGGTCCGTACGTCGGGCAAGGCGCTGGGACGGCTCGAGGAACTCGCGGTCGAGGCCGCAGGCGGCCATGACGTCGAGGTCGCCGTGGCGCACCTCGCGTCCCCGGACCGCGCCGCCACGCTGGCCGAGCGACTCGGCGTCCGGCTCGCCGACGGCCTCGGTCCCCGGTCGGTGGTGGTCGGCGAGATCGGAGCCGTTCTCGGGGCGCACGTCGGACCCGGCATGGTGGCGGTCTGCGTCGCGCGCCGGACCACGCACAGCGATCCTCCCGGGGACTGATCTCCACAGGCCTGCACGAGCGCCGCTCGTGACAGTTCGGGCGTGCCTAGGTTCGCGGCATGCGCAGGGATTCGCAGGCTCCGACAACGCGGACGGCTCGGGCGGCGCAGCAACGCCTCGCGCTGCTCGGCGAGGAGCTGGCCCGTGCCGGGCTGGCGCCGCCCGAGCTGCCGGAACCTGCGCTGCCGCCCGATCCCGGGCGGCACTCCCGTCGTCGGGCCGGGTCGTCGTCGGCCCGGTGGGCCGAGGCGCTCCAGGGGCGGTTGCCGGACACCTTGCAGGGCCGGGTCCAGCTCGCCACGACCCACCTGGCGCTGCTCGCGGTCGCCGTCGGGATCGCCCTCGCGGTGACGGCATGGTTCACGCTGCGTTCGGCGCCTGACGCGATTCGGGTACCCGTCGCGCACACCTCGCCGGCTGCGCACCGGCCAGCCGGGCCGAGCAGGACTCCCGCCCGGGTGCCGACCGCTGGCGCGCCGACCGCCGCGTCCTCGGTCGTCGTGGTCGACGTCGCCGGCCAGGTCCCGCACCCCGGGGTGTTGACGTTGCCGGCGGGATCGCGGGTGATCGATGCCATCCGTCGGGCGGGAGGAGCCAGGCGAGGCGTCGACCTGTCCGGGGTGAATCTCGCGCGGGTGCTGGTCGACGGAGAACAGGTCCTCGTCGGTCGTGATCCACCGGCAGGAGGGGCGCCGGCTCCTGGCGCGGGTTCCACTGGTGCGGGAAGCGCCCTGGTCAATCTCAACTCGGCCACGCTGGACCAGCTCGAAGGACTGCCCGGCGTAGGTCCGGTCACGGCTCAGAAGATCCTGGACTGGCGCACGGCCCACGGGTCTTTCACCTCGGTCGACGAACTCCTCGAGGTCCCCGGCATCGGCGCCAAGACCCTGGCCAACCTGACGCCGCATGCGACGTTGTGAGCGCGCTCGCCCCCGACCTGCGGGTGCTCACGCTCGGCCTGGTCGCCTGGCTGACCGCGCTGATCGGGCTCCTCGCGCCGGGTCGCACGCTGGCCGGACTCGCGGTCGTGGCAGTAGTCGTCGCAGTGCGCCGCCCGGCCGGTACGACGACCTACACCGGCTGGTTGCTGGTGGCGGCAGCCGTGACCATGTCGGCCGGCCTGCACACGGCACGCGTCCGGGAAACCCCGCTCGACGATCTGGCAGCACGCGGGGCCACCGCACAGGTCGAGCTGGTCGTGGACACCCCACCCGTGTCGACGACCGGGAGATTCGGTCCCGGGGCCTGGTTCACCGCCACCGTGCTGGAGGTCGCGGCCCGCGGGACCCACTACCGGCTGCGGGTCCCGGTGTTCGTGGTGGTCGACGGGAAGGTCGATGCGCTGCGTCCCGGAAGCCACGTCGAGCTCGAAGGACGCCTGCGCCCGGCCACGTCCACCGACGAGGCCGCGACCCTGATCGCGCATCCGCCGCTGGTCGTGACCGCCGGACCGGGTCCGCTCACGTCGGCCGCCGAGCGGGTGCGCCGGGGGATCCGGGAGGCGGCCGCGCCGCAGGCCGCAGGCCCCCGGGTGCTGCTGCCCGCGCTGGTCGACGGCGAGCGCGGTGCTCTGCCCGATGCCGTGGTGGCCGAGTTCCGCACCACGGGGATGACCCACCTGCTCGCAGTCAGCGGCACCAACCTGACGCTGATCCTCGGGGCGTTGCTGGTCCTGGCGAGGTGGGTCGGGGTTCGCGGGCGCTGGCTGATCGTCGTCGGCGCCTTCGGGGTGGTCGGCTTCGTGCTGCTGGCCGGACCTCAGCCCAGTGTGTTGCGGGCCGCAGCGATGGGCACGGTGGCGCTCCTGGGGCTCGGTACGCGCGGACGAGAGCGCGGCGTACGGGCACTGGGCGTGTCGGTCGTCGGCCTGATGCTCGCCGATCCGTGGCTCGCCACCTCGATCGGGTTCGCCCTGTCGGCCTGCGCCACCGCAGGGATCCTGCTGCTCGCCCCGGGCTGGCGCGACGCACTCGCGCAGTGGTTGCCGTCCTGGGTGGCCGAAGCACTCGCGGTCCCGATGGCCGCCCAGCTCGCCTGCACGCCCCTGGTCGCGGCGATCTCCGGCCAGGTCAGCCTGGTGGCCGTCGCAGCCAACCTTGCGGCAGCGCCGTTCGTCGCACCGGCGACCGTCCTCGGTCTGAGCGGCGGCCTGATTGCCGTCGTCGCTGCCGCGCCGGGCCAGGTCGTCGCAGCGCCGGCGGGTTGGTGTGCCGCAGCGATCCTCGCCATTGCGCACTACGCCGCGAGCCTCCCGGTGGCAGCGATCTCCTGGCCCACGAACTGGCTGTCCCTGGTGGTGCTGGTCTCGGGCTGTGTGCTGATCGCCCTGGCCTTGCGCTCGGTGCTGGTCCGGCCGATCCTCGCCCTCGGTCTCGCCGGGATGGTGACTGTCGCGATGCTGGTGCCCGTTCCGGTCCTGGGCTGGCCGCCGCCCGGCTGGGTGATGGTGGCGTGCTCGATCGGCCAGGGTGACGGCCTGGTCCTCAACGTGGCGCCGCACGCTGCCGTGGTCGTCGACACCGGTCCGGATCCTGTCGCGATGGATGACTGCCTGAAACGCCTGAAGATCAGGACGGTGCCGGTGCTGCTGCTCACGCACTTCCACGCCGACCACGTCGACGGGCTCGCCGGCGTCCTGCACGCGCGTTCGGTCGGGCAGATCGAGGTGTCCCCGCTCGCACGACCGGTCGGGGCGGCAGCCAGGGTCCGGCGCCTCGCGGCGGCGGCCGGGATCGGCGTACGGGTCCCGGTGCTGGGCGAGAGCACGACGATCGGGCCGCTGCGATGGCAGCTCCTCGCACCGGTCCGTGACAGCTATCCCGACTCGGACTCACCACCGAACGACGAGAGCCTGGTGATGCTCGTCCAGGTCGCCGGCATCCGGATCCTGATGATGGGCGACGAGGAGCGGCCCGCCCAGGGTGATCTGCACGAGGCCTGGCCGGGACTGCACGCTGACGTCCTCAAGGTCGCGCACCACGGGAGCAGCAAGCAGGACACGAGCCTCATCGACTCGCTCGGCGCGCGACTGGCCGTGATCTCGGTCGGGCTGGGCAACGACTACGGGCACCCGGCACCGGCGACGCTCGACCTGCTCGGGCGAGCCGGGATGAAGGTGTTGCGGACCGACCTGGACGGAGACGTGGCCGTCGTGGTGGACACGTCCGGAGCCCTCCGGTCCGCTGTCCGTACGCCGTGAGAGGCTGCGCTCATGGCGACGCCCGATCCCTCCCAGGTCCTCGGTCGGATCACGCTGGTGACCGGTCCCGAGGAGTTCCTGGCGGAGCGCACCGTCGCCGCTGTCCGGGTCGCTGTACGAAGCGCTGACGCCGAGGCGGAGTTCAGCGAGACAGCAGCGGACCAGCTGACGATGGCCACCCTGGGTGAGCTGGCCGCGCCGTCGCTGTTCTCCTCGACCCGGTGCGTGGTGGTGCGGTCCTTCGAGGACCTGCCGGAGGAGTCCGTGGCCGGACTGCTCGACTACGGCGAGGATCCGGCCGACGGCGTCGCGCTCGTCCTGGTCCACGGCGGTGGTCAGAAGGGCAGCGGCGTCCTGACCAAACTTCGCAAGGTCGCGGCCGTCACCGAGGTCAAGACGGTGACGCTGAAGGCCCACGAGTACCCCGGGTTCGTGACCAACGAGCTGCGGCTCCTCAAGGTGAAGGTCGATCCGGAGGCAGCGACGTTCCTCGTCCAGGCCGTCGGCCAGGACCTGCGCTCGCTCGCGGCCGCCTGCCACCAGCTGGCCGGCGACTTCGCGGGTCAGCCGCTGACCGTCGAGATGGTCAAGAAGTACTTCGGTGGCCGCGCCGAGGCGAAGTCGTTCGCCGTGGCCGACCATGCGATCTACGGGCGAGCGGCCAAGGCTCTCGAGGAGCTGCGCTGGGCGCTGGAGGGCGGCACCGCTCCCGTCCTGATCACCAGTGCCGTGGCCGGCGGCCTGCGAAGCCTGGCGAGATTCAAGGGAGCGCCGCGCGGCATGCGCGACAGCGACCTGATGCGCGAGGTCGGCGTGCCGGACTGGAAGCTGCGCACGCTGCGTGAGCAGTCGAAGGGCTGGGACGAAGCCGGTCTGGGTCGCGCCATCCGGCTCGTCGCCACCGCCGATGCCGAGATCAAGGGCAAGGCGCACGACGCGGCGTACGCGTTGGAGAAGATGGTCCTGGAGATAGTCCGCGCAAAGCCGACGCGCACGGGCTGACAAACAGAAAGGCGCCCTGTCCCCACGGGGACGGGCGCCGATCAGTGGCCGAGCTTCAGAGCGAGGCAGCCTGCTTCTGGATCGAGGACTTGCGGTTCGCGGCCTGGTTCTTGTGGATGACGCCCTTCGAGGCAGCCTTGTCCAGGGCGCGGCCGGCTTCGGCAGCCAGGGTCTTGGCGTCGCCGGCGTTGCCGGTGGCAGCAGCCTCGCGGAACTTGCGCACGGCGGTCTTCAGGGCCGAGCGGACGGCCTTGTTGCGCTCGTGGGCGCGCTCGTTCTGGAGGTTGCGCTTGATCTGGGACTTGATGTTGGCCACGGAGGCTCACCTGTCTGTTGATGCGTGTACGGATGGAAAGTCGAGGGTGCGGGCGGGTAGCCCAGACACGAGGGGAAACGATACCAGCGGGGCGCCTCAGCGCCCAAATCGTCAGGACCGACCGATGTCCCCTGCTTCCACCACCCGGTGACCCTCGATTCCGGCCCTGGCCTCGCGGATCATCGCCGCAGCGATGTCGGAGGCCCGGTTCGGGCGGTATCTGCCCAGGACGGGGCCCGCGACACGCATCGCGACCAGGCCGAGGCTCTCGCCCGGACGGCTGGCGTCGGCGCGCTGACCGTCGATCATCGACGGCCGGAACGCGACCGTGGACGGCACCCCGCTGGCCGCGACGTCCCGCTCGACGTCGCCCTTGACCCGGTTGTAGAAGATCCGCGAGCGCGGCGAGGCGCCCAGGGCCGTCACGTGCAGGAAACGGCTGACCCCGGAGCGTGCGGCCGACGTGGCGAACGCGACCACGGAGTCGTGATCGACCATCCGGAAGGCGTCCTGGCTGCCGGCCTGTTTGATCGTGGTGCCGAGGCAGCTGAACGCATCGTCGGCCGACGGGAGGTCGCCGATCTCCGGGAAAGGAACGACAAACTGTTCCAGCCGCGGGTGGGCTCGGTCGACCTGGCGCCGGCCGATGCTCACCACGCGGTCCCAGGTGCCGTCCTCGAGCAGCTGGTCCAGCAGCTGGGAGCCGACCAGACCGGTCGCGCCGGCGATCAGGGCGGTACGGGTCATGCCATCCCCTTCAGGTCTGCCAGCCTCGTCGACGGGCGAGCCAGGACCACGCGGCCTCGGCGGTCCAGCGGTTGTGGGTCCGCAGGTGCGGCGAGGTCGGTGGGACCGGCCGCTGGCTGGCATTCAGCATGAACCCGCAGACGCCCGCAAGCCAGGCGTCGATGTGGTCGGCCTGGACGTCGCGGGTCAGGTCGCGCGTCCCCAGCATCGGATCGACGTCCAGGCCGTCGCCGTGGGCGGAGATCAGCAGGTCGAGGGTGTCCTGCCAGACCGCTCCGAGGGCAGGCCAGTTCCAGTCGCACGCAAGTGTCCGGCCGTCGGTCGCGAACAGGATGTTGTCGTCACGCAGGTCGGCATGGACGAAACGGTCGGCCGGTACGTCGGCCAGGCTCGCCGCGAGCTCGGCGGCTTCCGTGCGGTGCGGCCACGACGGGTCCACGTGGTGCCACCCGGTCACGAGGTCCGGCAGGTCGACGACGAGCGGCTCGAGGTTCAGGGTGGCGGGAAGGTCGGTGGTCGACGCGGCGATCTGCTCGGCCAGGTCCAGGGCCCTGTCGAGCTCGGCGGGTCGCCACGGACGACGGGGCTGACGCGCTGCGACCGCCTCGAAGCCGAGCAGGACCCAGGCTTCGTCCTTGCTGAACCACTGCAGGGCCGGGGAGGGGATCGCACCGCCGAGCAGGACCAGCTTGCGGATCTCCTCGGTGTACGACGCGGCGATCTCGGCCTGGGCGACCTTGCTGGCTGCCTTCACGAAGACCTGCGATCCGTCTGCCCCGGTCAGGACCGACGCGAAGCCCGGCGTGAAACCGGACGTCTTCGACTCGGCCCGCACGACCGGCGATCCGAGCTCGTCCTCCACCAGTGCCCGGACCTCGCGGGGCAGGAACTTCCACTCCAGCCGCAGGGCGGTGCGCCCGTGCGGGACTCCGGGTACGTCGGACGGGCCGCTGGGTGCGGAGGTGGGGGCCATGGCCGCGATTCAAGCAGAGGACCGGCTGATGCCGGCTGCTTCCTCGAGCTCGACCAGCGCGTCCTTGATGGCATCGGCGAGCTGGTCGAGGTCGGGCGCGACCTCGGGCGTGCTGACGAAGCCGAAGTCGACGTACTCGAGATAGCTGAAGACCGTGATGTTCAGGGCGACGTCGAGCACCAGCGGGCCGATCGGGAGCAACGAGAGCAGGGGAGCGGTCGCCATGTAGAGCGGGAACGCCGGGCCGGGGACGTTGGAGACCACCAGGTTGATCGGCGCGAGGTTGTTCGCGAGCCCGCTGGCCGTGTAGGCGCGCGACGCGATCGTGAGCAGTCCGGGCGGTGTGATGTCAGGCAGCTGCATGATCTGGCGGGCGCTGAGTGCCTTGGCCATTTCCTTGGCGCCCTGCGAGCTCTCGTAGATGGCCCGGATGCGTTCCCCGGCGTCGGCGACATCGGTGGCCATGTTCACCGTCATCGAGCTGACCTGGTTGCCGACCTCGCCCGCGGTGTCCTCGGTGCGGGTGGACACCGGGATCTGCGCGATCAGCGGCTTCGTCGGGATGCCTTCGCGCTCGGCGAAGTAGATCCGCAGGGCGCCCGAGACCAGGGCGAGGACGACGTCGTTGAGCTTCACGTCGTACGCGGTCTTGAGCGCCTTGACCCGGTCCAGCTCGATCCGCGCACCGGTGATGCGGCGGTGCGGGCTCAGGGTCGCGTTGAACCGGGTCGTCGGTGCGCTGAAGAACGCCGGCGGCTTGTTGGCGAAGTTGCGCACGGCCAGCTGCTGGCGGACGGTCTGGTTCAGGATGCCGACCACGCGGGCCGGCGTACGGACCGCGACGTTGACCCAGGCCCCGGCAAGCGCCTTGACCGGGTGCGGCGTGCTCGACCCGATCCCGTGCACGACGTCGGTCGACGGCTCACGCGGTTCCGGCGTGATGTCGAGCAGGATCTCGCCGAGCCCGGCACCGGAGACCCCGTCGACGATCGAGTGGTGCATCTTGGTCAGCGTGGCGACGCGGCCCTTCTGCAGCCCCTCGATGACCCACAGCTCCCACAGCGGCCGGTTGCGGTCGAGCTTGTACGACATCAGCCGGCTGACCAGCTCGTCGAGCTCCTTGCGCGTCCCCGGCTGCGGGACGCCGATCCGGCGGATGTGGAAGTCGGGATCGAGGTTCTCGTCCTCGACGAACCAGGGCCGGTCCATCCCGAACGGCGCCTCGACGACCTTCCAGCGCAGCTGGGGCATCTGGGGGAGGCGCTCGATCACGAGCTTGCGGACTGCCTCGAAGCTGAACTCGGGGGCATCCGCGGTCTCGTGGATCGCCACCGCGCCGATGTGCATGTGCCAGGCCGGCGTCTCGCCGTACCAGAACGCCGCATCGAGGCCGCTCATCCGCTTCATGGCGTCACCCTAGGGATGCGGGGAGCCCTTGGGGCGCGTTTAGGGACCGACGTGCTCGCCGTGGGAGAATGCAGGTTCGACGTGACGCCCGACCCGAGAGTGCTCCTTGTCCAGTCAGCATGCGCCCCTGCCGGGCAAGACCGACCCCGCGATCATCCGGAATTTCTGCATCATCGCGCACATCGACCACGGCAAGTCGACGCTCGCGGACCGGATGCTGCAGCTGACGGGGGTCGTGGACGAGCGGGCTGCCAGGGCGCAGTACCTGGACCGGATGGACATCGAGCGTGAGCGCGGGATCACGATCAAGAGCCAGGCCGTGCGGATGCCCTGGACCGTGCCGGTCGACAACGTCGCCGGCGCCGAACCGGGCACGTACGTCCTGAACATGATCGACACCCCCGGCCACGTGGACTTCACCTATGAGGTGTCCAGGTCACTGGAGGCCTGCGAGGCTGCCGTCCTGCTCGTCGACGCGGCCCAGGGCATCGAGGCGCAGACGCTCGCGAACCTGTACCTGGCGCTCGGCGCTGACCTGCACGTGATCCCGGTGCTGAACAAGATCGACCTGCCGTCGGCCAATGTCGAGAAGTACTCCGCCGAGCTCGCCGGGATCATCGGCTGCGAGCCGTCCGACGTGCTGCACGTCAGCGCCAAGACCGGCTTCGGCGTCGAGGCACTCCTCAACCACATCGTGGCCCAGACCCCCGGTCCGGTCGGCGATCCCGACGCGCCGCCGCGCGCGCTGATCTTCGACTCGGTCTACGACACCTACCGCGGCGTGGTCACCTACGTCCGGGTGGTGGACGGCAAGCTGTCGCACCGCGACCGGATCAAGATGATGTCCAACGGCGCCGTCCACGAGATGCTCGAGGTCGGCGTGATCAGCCCCGAACCGGTCAAGGCAGGCGACCTGGGCGTCGGCGAGGTGGGCTACCTGATCACCGGCGTGAAGGACGTCCGTCTCTCGCGCGTCGGTGACACCGTGACCAGCCAGCACCACGGGGCGACGACGCCGCTGGGTGGTTACAAGCATCCGAACCCGATGGTCTACTCCGGGCTCTACCCGATCGACGGCGACGACTACCCGACGCTGCGCGATGCCCTCGAGCGGCTTCAGCTCAACGATGCAGCGCTGGCCTACGAGCCCGAGACCTCGGGAGCGCTCGGCTTCGGCTTCCGCTGCGGCTTCCTCGGCCTGTTGCACATGGAGATCGTGCGCGAGCGCCTCGAGCGCGAGTTCAACCTCGACCTGATCTCCACCGCTCCCAACGTCGTCTACAAGGTGATCACCGACGACGGCTCCGAGATCCTCGTCACCAACCCGAGCGAGTACCCGAATGCCGGCACGATCTCCGAGGTGCGCGAGCCGGTGGTCAAGGCGACGATCCTCTCGCCGAGCGACTACATCGGCGTGATCATGGAGCTCTGCCAGTCCAAGCGCGGCCAGCTCGAGGGGATGGACTACATCTCCGCCGATCGGGTCGAGATGCGCTACACGTTGCCGATGGGCGAGATCGTCTTCGACTTCTTCGACCAGCTCAAGTCGCGCACCAAGGGGTATGCGTCCCTGGACTACGAGGTCTCCGGCGAGCAGGCCGCCGACCTGGTCAAGGTCGACATCCTGCTCCAGGGCGAGACGGTCGACGCGTTCAGCGCGATCGTGCACAAGGACGCCGCGTACGGCTACGGCGTGATGCTGGCCGGCAAGCTGCGCGAGCTGATCCCGCGCCAGCAGTTCGAGGTGCCGATCCAGGCCGCGATCGGTGCCCGGGTGATCGCCCGGGAGACGATCCGCGCGATCCGCAAGGACGTGCTCGCCAAGTGCTACGGCGGCGACATCACCCGCAAGCGCAAGCTGCTCGAGAAGCAGAAGGAGGGCAAGAAGCGGATGAAGATGGTCGGTCGCGTCGAGGTCCCCCAGGAAGCCTTCATCGCTGCGCTCTCGACGACTGCCCCGGCGGACAAGAAGAAGTGATCGTCCGGCCGGTGGCCGCCGACCAGTGGCCGATCGTCGCGTGGCTCTGGCAGGACTTCCGGCACGACCTGGCACCGGTCGTGATGGGTTTCCCGTACGCCGACGGCCGCTATCGGCACACCCAGCTCGACGGTTACCCGGGTCCCGGCAAGGTCGGGTACCTGGCGACCGAACCGCATCCGAACACCAGCGAGGACGCCCCGGTGGCCTTCGCCCTAGTCGACGGGCTCGACACCGACGAGCGCGAGCTGGCGGCCTTCTTCGTCGTACCGGCCAGTCGTCGGGTGGGGACCGGTCGCGACTTCGCCGCCGAGGTGCTTGCGCTCCATCCCGGTCGCTGGCGGATCGCGTTCCAGCACGACAACCCGTCGGCCGGCGCCTTCTGGCGCGTCGTGGCCGCTGACGCCTTCGGGGAGGCGTGGACCGAGGAGCGGGTGCCCGTCCCCGACCGGCCGGACGTCCCGGACGACCACTGGATCCGTACGGCGTGAGCGTATCGACGCTGGCGGACCTCTGTGAGGAGTGGGACCTGCAGCCCGACGGCGCGGTGATGCACGGTTCGACGGCGGTCGTCCTGCCGGTGCTGACCCGGACCGGGAAGGCGGCTGTCCTCAAGGTCGGGCAGCGTCATCCGGAGTCCGAGCTCGAGCACCTGGCGCTCACCCGGTGGGACGGTGACGGTGCCGTGCGGTTGCTGCGCGCAGATCCGCACCGTGGTGCCCTGTTGCTCGAGCGGCTCAGCGCTGTCAGCCTCAGCGATGCCTGGGACCTCGAAGCCTGCACCGTGGTCGCCGGCCTGTACCCACATCTGCACCGAGGAGTCGGCGCACCGTTCGCGCGCCTCTCGGAGTACCTGGCGCCGTCGATCGACCGGCTCGCGACACTGCCGCGGAACGCGTCGGTACCTCGACGCCTCGTCGAGCAGGCCGTCGCACTGGGACGTGACTTCATCACCGACGAGCAGACCGACGGCATCCTCGTGCACACCGACCTGCACTACGACAACGTGCTGGCGGACAACGCAGGGGAGTGGGTCGCGATCGACCCGAAGCCCCTGTCGGGGGACCCTCACTACGAAGTGGCGCCGATGCTCTGGAACCGCGTCGCCGAGCTCGAGGGTGACCTCCGCAACGGCGTACGTCGGCGCTTCCACACGCTCGTCGATGCCGCAGGCTTCGACGAGGACCGGGCCCGCGACTGGGTCGTCGTCCGGATGGTCGTGAACGCTCTCGAGGACCGCGACGCCGACTGGCTGACGACCTGCATCGCCGTCGCGAAGGCCATCCAGGAATAGCTCCCACGGTGGTTGAGGAGGGCGGGCAACGCCCGTCTCGAAACCGGGTGCGACGACGGACTCGTCGGCTAGCATCGCGCGATGACCGAGCTGTCGCTGCCGCCGAGCGGTTGGTATCCGGATCCTGAGCTTCCGCGACAGATGCGCTACTGGGACGGAAGCAGGTGGACCGAGCAGCGGTTCCAGACGCCCGAGGACCCCTACAACCATCCGGTCGGTGCCGGCTTCGGTCGGCTGGCCCATGCGATCCGTGTCGGTCTCGGGCTGTCGGTGGCGGTCCTGGTCGCTGAGATCATGCTCTACAGCTGGGGTTTGTCGATGTTCGACAACGCGGTCGCGACCGGGGACCTGGACAGCCTGAACCTGTTCGACACCTGAACCGCGCCATGTCGATCGCTCGGGTGGTGCTCTCCCTCAGCACCGGCATCTGCTGGGCGATCTGGCAGTTCCACCTGGCCCGGTCGGCGAGGCCTGGCGAGCTCGCGCGTGACGCCGGTTGGCACGCCGGCTCGTGGTTCCTTCCGTTCGCGAACCTCGTGATGCCGTTCCAGAACGTGCGAGATCTCTGGCGTCGGTTCGTATCCCTGCGGACGACGATCGTCACGTGGTGGTGGACGGCGTTCATCGTCTCGGCCGTCCTGGTCCGCTTCGCCCCGACGGAGCGCCCTGCGCACGCCCTCCACGACCTTCACGTGAGAGTCGGGTTCATGATCGCCGATTCGATCATCAGCCTCGGCGCAGCTGTGCTCGCCATGCAGATCGTCCGCAGGTTGACGGACGCGGGGCTGAATCGCTCGCGCCCGCCAGCACTCAGCGCCGGAGCGAGTCCAGCCGCCTGATCAGGTGCGCCCGCTCGGCCTCGTTCCCGGCCAGCTCGAGCGCGCGCTCGTACGCCGCCCCGGACTCGTCGCGGCGATCGAGACGACGCAGCAGTTCGGCCCGCGTGACGTGCCACGGGTGGTAGCTCTCGAGAGCGAGTCGCTCGACGATGGCCAGCGCCACCCCGGGCCCGTCCAGCTCGGCGATCGCCACGGCGCGGTTGAGCGCGACCACCGGGTTCGTCTGGAGCGCGAACAGCTGGTCGTAGAGCTGGACGATCTGCGACCAGTCGGTCATCGAGGCGTCGAGCGCGTCGGTGTGCACGGCGCTGATCGCAGCCTGGAGCTGGAACGGCCCGGGCCGGTTGGCGGCCAGGCAGCGACGTACCAGGGCGTGTCCTTCGTCGATCAGCGCAGAGTCCCAGAGGCTGCGGTCCTGCTCGTCGAGCGTGACCAGCACGCCGTCGCTCACCCGAGCGGAGTGGCGGGCCTCGGTGAGCAGCATCAGCGCCAGCAGACCGTCGATCTCCGGGTCGGACAACAAGGTGGCGACCTGGCGGGTCAACCGGATCGCCTCGGCGGACAGATCGGCGCGAAGGCCCGGGCCTTCGGTGGCCAGGTAACCCTCGTTGAAGATCAGGTACAGCACTGCGAGCACGCCGGAGAGGCGGACGGCGAGGTCCTCCTCCCCAGGGATTCGGTAGGGGATGTTGGCCGCCTTGATCTTCTGCTTCGAACGGGTGATCCGCTGGGCCATCGTGGTCTCGGGCACCAGGAACGCGCGGGCGATCTCGCCGACCGTGAGACCACCGAGCAGGCGCAAGGTCAGGGCGATGCGGTTCTCCGGTGCCAGCGCCGGATGGCAGCAGGTGAAGATCAGGCGGAGCCGGTCGTCGGTGACCGGGCCGGTGGGTTCGGGTGGAGTGTCATCGATGAGCATGAGTGCCTCGGTGTGCTTCGCGTCGCGCTTGCCCTCGCGCCGGATCCGGTCGATCGCCTTGTTGCCTGCGGTCGTGGTCAGCCAGGCGCCCGGGTTCGGGGGCAGACCGTCGACCGGCCACCGCTCGAGGGCGGCAAGGAGGGCCTCGGCAACGGCGTCCTCGGCGAGGTCGATGTCACCCAGACGGCGGATCAGGGTGGCGACGACGCGTCCGTGCTCGGCCCGGACGATCGCGGTGATCTGGTCCGCGAACCCGGGCGCGAGCACGGCTGCGTCGTCGGCGGGCACGAGCGTCAGGCCAGGCCCTGGAAGGGCCGGACCTCGACGACGTTCTTGCAGGCATGCGAACCGCGCGCGGCGATCGCCAGGGCCTCGTCCAGATCGGCGGCGTCGATGACCCAGAAGCCACCGAGCTGCTCCTTGGTCTCCAGGTACGGGCCGTCGGTGATCACGTTGGTGCCCTTCACGTTGTCGACGACGGTGGCGCTGGCCGGCGGCTCGAGTCCGCCTGCGAACACCCAGTGGCCGGAAGCCTTGATCTCCTCGTTGAAGACGCCGGTGTCGGCGAAGGATTGCTGGATCTCCTCCTCGGAGAGGTGCGGAAGGCCCTCGGCGTGGATGACGGACAGCAGGTAGTGGGTCATGACGTTCTCCTCGGTCTGGGGGCCCCAGGTCTTCTTGGCCCCATCTTGTCGTGTCACCCCCTCCACGAACGGCGTGCGCCCGATACGACACGTTCGCGGAAAAGGGTTCCAGCGATCCGGGCGTGGCCTGAGAGACTGGTCCCATGCCCTCCGTGGTTTCCGTCAATGCCGGTCTGCCCAAGGCCGTGCCGTACGAAACGACGTCCCTTCCGACGACGGCGATCGAGAAGCACCCGGTGCCAGGTCCGGTCGCGATCAGCTTCGACGGGGTCCAGGGCAATGCCGTCGCCGACACCGCCAGCCACGGCGACGAGTACATGCGGGTCTATGCCTACTCCGTCGAGGACTACGCCTGGTGGGCCGAGCAGCTGGGCCGCGACCTGGTCCCCGGCCAGTTCGGCGAGCAGCTGACCACCGAAGGCATCGACCTCAACGCCGCGCTGGTCGGCGAGGTCTGGCGCATCGGGACCGCGCGGCTCCAGATCGCGCACGTCCGGGTCCCGTGCCTGACCTTCAAGGGCTGGATGGGCCACTCGGGGTACGACGCAGGAGCCTGGGTGAAGCGGTTCGCCCTCGCCGGACGCCCCGGGCCGTACTTCCGGGTGCTGGGTGAAGGCCACGTGCAGGCAGGCGACGAGATCGTGGTGGAGTCCGTGCCGGACCACGGCGTCACGGTCGCCGACCTCTTCGGCGCGGTGACCATCCGCCCGGAGCTGCTGCCGCGCCTGCTGGAGGTGCCGGACCTCAAGCCGTGGATCCATGAGCGCGCCGAGGCTGCGGCGTCACGCTGAGGCCACAGGGTTAGCAATGGTTAACTAGGCGCGCTCACCTGACGTGATCTAGGTTACGTCCAAGCCCTTGGACACCTCAGACCAGAAGCGAGAAACCCCATGTCGCCCGTTGTCAGAGACACCTCCTTCATCGAGAAGCGTTCGCCGAACATGGCGCTGCAGTTCCGTGAGCGGGTGGCTTCGTCGCCGAATTCCGAGGCGTACCGCTACCCGGCCGAGGACGGTCAGCCGTGGGTCTCGATGACCTGGAAGGACACCGGCGAGCTGGTCGAGAAGTGGGCAGCCGGCCTGCTGGCCCTCGGCATCGCTTCCGAGGAGCGGGTCGGTATCGCTGCCGGTACCCGCGTCGAGTGGATCGTCGCCGACCTCGCCGTGATGTGTGCCGGCGCGGCCACCACGACCGTATACCCCTCGACCATGGCCGAGGACGTGGCCTACATCCTGGCGGACTCCGGATCGCGGGTCGTCTTCGCCGAGGACGACGCCCAGGTCGCGAAGCTGCGCGACAACAGGGCCACGCTGCCGGACCTGTTCAAGGTCGTCGTGATCGACCCTTCGACAAGCTCAGGACAAGCGGCAGATGATGACGGCTGGCTGATCAGCCTCGACGACCTCGCCGAGCTCGGCGAGAAGCACCTGGCGGCTCACCCGGACGCGATCGACCAGGCAGTCGCGGGGATCAAGCCAGGCCAGCTGGCCACCTTGATCTACACCTCCGGTACGACGGGCAAGCCCAAGGGCGTGCGGCTGACGCACTCGTCGTGGACCTACGAGGGTGCGGTCGTCCAGAGCCAGAAGATCCTCGACGAGTCCGACCTCCAGTTCCTGTGGCTGCCGATGGCGCACTCGTTCGGCAAGGTGCTGCTCTCGGCCCAGCTTGCCTGCGGGTTCGCCACGGCGGTGGACGGCCGGGTGGACAGGATCATCGACAACCTCGCGATCGTGCGCCCGACCTTCATGGGCGCCGCGCCCCGGATCTTCGAGAAGGCCTACGCCCGCATCATCACGATGCAGGAGTCCGAAGGAGGCGCGAAGGAGAAGATCTTCAACGCCGCGTTCGCCGTCGGAAAGCAGGTCGACGCCCTGAAGTTCGCCGGGAAGCCCGTCCCGATCACCCTCAAGCTCCAGCACGCGGTCTTCGACCGCCTGGTCTTCTCCAAGATCCGGGACCGCTTCGGCGGCCGGGTGCGCTTCTTCCTCTCCGGCTCGGCAGCGCTGAACCGGGAGATCGCCGAGTGGTTCCACGCCGCTGGCATCCTGATCCTCGAGGGCTACGGCCTGACCGAGACCTCGGCGGGCGCCTTCGTGAACAGCCCGGACGACTACAAGATCGGCACCGTCGGCCAGGTCTTCCCCGGGGGTGAGGTCCGTCTGGGCGATGGCGACGAGATCCAGATCAAGGGCCCGAACATCATGGACGGGTACCACAACATGCCCGAGGAGACGGCGAAGACGCTCACCGACGACGGCTGGCTGCACACCGGCGACAAGGGCTCGATCGACGCCGATGGCTTCCTGACGATCACCGGCCGGATCAAGGAGCTGTTCAAGACCTCGGGCGGCAAGTACGTCGCGCCGCCTGCGATCGAAGCGAAGATGAAGGCGATCTGCCCCTACGTCAGCCAGTTCATGGTCTTCGGCAACGAGCGCAACTACTGCATCGCGCTGGTGACGCTGGACCCTGACGCGATGAAGGGCTGGGCGGCGGAGAACGGTCAGGCGGGAGCCTCGTACGCCGACCTGGTGGCCTCGGCCCCGGTGCACGCGATGGTCCAGGCCTACGTCGATGAGCTCAACGGCCAGCTGAACCGGTGGGAGACGGTCAAGAAGTTCGAGCTGCTCGACCATGACCTCACCATCGAGTCCGGCGAGCTCACCCCGTCGCTGAAGGTCAAGCGCAACGTCGTCGAGGACAACAACAAGGCGCTGATCGACGCTCTCTATGCGTAGGTCGGTAGCCTCACCGGGTGCCATCGACCCTGCCTGACGGCGAAGCCGCGCCGCGGGACGGATCTTTGCCGGCTGCCGCGCTGGCCGAACTGGACTCGCACAGGCTCGGCGTCTACCTGCACGTGCCGTACTGCTCGGTCCGCTGCGGCTACTGCGACTTCAACACCTACACGGCAACCGAGCTCGGCGGCGGTGCGTCGCAGGCGTCGTACGCGGCCTCGGCGATCGCCGAGGTGGACCTGCTCGCCGGCGTACTGGCGGGTGCACCGACGGTCGAGACCGTCTTCTTCGGCGGCGGCACACCGACCTTGCTGCCCAGCGCCGACCTCGTGGCCATGCTCGGAGCCGTCCGGGAACGGTTCGGCCTGGTACCGGATGCGGAGGTCACCACCGAAGCCAATCCCGACAGCGTCTCGCCCGAGAGCCTCGCGGAGCTGCGGGCCGGAGGGTTCACCCGGATCTCCTTCGGGATGCAGTCGGCGGTTCCGTCGGTCCTCGCCACCCTCGATCGGACCCATGATCCCGAGCGCGTCCCGCAAGCAGTCTCCTGGGCGCGGGAGGCGGGCTTCGAGCAGGTCAGCCTGGACCTGATCTACGGGACCCCGGGGGAGTCGCTGAGCGACTGGCAGCGGTCGATCGACGCCGCGCTCGCGTGCGCGCCCGACCATGTCTCGGCGTACTCGCTGATCGTGGAGGACGGCACCGCCCTCGCTCGTCAGGTGCGATCGGGTGTGCTGCCGATGCCCGAGGAGGACGACCTCGCCGACAAGTACGCGCTCGCCGACGAGGAGTTCGCCCAGGCCGGGCTCGGTTGGTACGAGGTGTCGAACTGGGCGCGTGCCGAGGACGCACGGTGCCGGCACAACGAGCTCTACTGGACGTCGGCGAACTGGCTCGGGATCGGGCCGGGCGCTCATGCACACGTCGGGGGCGTGCGCTGGTGGAACGTCAAGCACCCGACTGCGTACGCCGCCCGGCTCGCGGCCGGCGAGTCACCGGCCTTCGCCCGCGAGGTGCTCGACGACGAGACCCGCCGGACCGAGCGGGTACTGCTCGAGATCCGGCTGCGCGACGGGCTTCCCCTGGACCTGGTCGACCGCGACCGGGCCGACGAGGTCGTGAGCGATCAGCGGGCAACCCTCGAAGGCGACCGCCTCGTACTCACCCGGAGTGGACGCCTGCTCGCCGATGCGGTGGTCCGGGACCTGCTTCACGGTGGTTGAGGAAGGCCGGCACGGCCTGTCTCGAAACCTGCTGACAGGCGCGCTGTCAGCTCACCGGGTTTCGAGGCTCCTGCGCTCGTGCCTCGCTCCGGAGCACCTCAACCACCGAAGGTCACGAAGTCGATGAGCTCCTCGACCCGGCCGAGCAGTGACGGCTCGAGGTCGGCGTACGAGGTGACCTTGGACAGGATGTGCTGCCACGCGCGGGCGATGTCGGCCTGGTCGCGGTGCGGCCAGCCGAACTGCTGGCACACGCCCTTCTTCCACTCCAGGTTGCGGGGCACGCTCGGCCACGCCTCCTTGCCGATGCGCTGCGGCTTCACCGCCGCCCAGACGTCGATGTAGGGGTGGCCGACGATCAGGACGTGGCGGCCGATCTGGGACTTGCGCACAGACTGGGCGATCCGGCTCTCCTTCGATCCGGGCACGAGGTGGTCGACGAGCACCCCCACGCGTCGCTCGGGTCCCGGGCCGAAGTCGCGCAGGTGTGACGAGAGGTCGTCGATGCCCTCGAGGTACTCGACGACCACACCCTCGATGCGCAGGTCGGCGCCCCAGACCTTCTCGACGAGTTCGGCATCGTGGCGGCCCTCGACGAAGATCCGGCTGGCCCGTGCCACCCGAGCCTTGGCGCCGCTGACGGCGATCGAGCCGGAGGCCGTCCGTGTCGGGGCCTGCGGGCCCTTCCGGGTCGGCGCGACCAGGATCACCGGCACGCCGTCGAGGAGGAAGCCGGGGCCGAGCGGGAAGGTACGCCGCTTGTTGCGCCGGTCCTCGAGGATCACCGTGCCGAGGTCGCGCTCGACCTTGACGATCTCGCCGCAGAAATCGGTCTTGACCCCAGAATCGAAGACAGCTTCGACGACCTGGCCGATCTCTGCGGCCACCTCGACAGCGCGGCCGTTCTTCGGCGCGCGCCAGTCGGTGGTGAGGACGTCGGGTCCGTAGCGATCGAAGGTCACCGCCTCAACGCTAGGCACTGCGACGTGGAGAGTTGCGCAGACTCGCGGGTGAACCAGTGCCGGGCGACGTACGGTCGTGGTCATGGCACGGAAATCTTGGGTCGTGGTCCTGGTCGTCGTCCTGATGACGGTGCTGTCACCGCTGACCTCGGCAGGTGCAGCCGGCGGCGCGCCGGCACAGTCGGGGTCGAGCGCTGAGGACGGTCCCGGAGTCTTCTCGATCCTGCATGCACCGACGATCTCCGGTGTACGCAGGTGGGGGCGGACCCTCACGGCGTCGACCGGTTCGTGGAGTCTGGCACCGTCCAGCGTCAGCTACCAGTGGCTTCGCGACGGTGCGCCGATCCCGGGGGCCACGGGCCGTTCGCTCGCCCTCAAGGTCGGCTTCTTCGGCGACCGGATCTCGATCCGCGAGGTGGCACGCCGTCCGGACTACGTTGACTCCAGCGTGGTCTCGCCAGCCACGGCGCCGATCGGTCAGCGCGTGGGAGTCCGCAAGACGTTCACGTACAGCATCGCCACCCGGGGTCACGTCGCTGCCGACGTGGCGACGTTCGCCAGGTTCGTGGCCGAGACCTATGCCAACCCGCGCGGCTGGCGTGCTGCCGGCTTCGCGTTCCGTCGGGTCGCCCGTGGCGGAGACTTCACCGTCGTGCTCGCGAACGCGTCGTCGGTCCCGAGCTTCGGCTACCCGTGCGACGAGACCTGGAGCTGCCGCGTCGGGCGCTACGTGGTGATCAACCAGACCCGGTGGCTGCACGCCTCGCCCGCCTGGAACGCCCAGCACCTCCCGCTGCGCGATTACCAGAACATGGTCGTCGACCACGAGACCGGGCACTGGCTCGGGCACGGTCACCTCACCTGTCCCGGGCCGGGGCGACTCGCCCCGGTGATGATGCAGCAGTCCAAGGGACTGCACGGCTGCCGGTTCAACCCGTTCCCACTGCCGAGTGAGCGCTGGACGTCGCGTTGAGTCCCGGGAAGCGGTTGTTGAGGAAGGCGCGCTAGCGCCTGTCTCGAAACATGACTTGTGTCGGTAGTGTTCGCGATATATCGTTAACACATCGAGAAGATCGGCGACCACGGCACCAGGCCGCGGACGCCGCCTCGATCCCGATGCAAGGAGAAAGCAATGAACAACCGAAACAACACTCAGTGGGCTCCGTTCGACGCAGCCCAGGTTGAAGCAGTACGCCGCCAACGCGGCCACGGACGCCGCGGTCACCGCGGCGGATGGGGTGGCCCGATGGGCGGCCCGCCGCCGTGGGTCGGCGAGATGTTCGGACCGCAGTTCGGTGGTCCGGGCGGTGGCCGTGGGCCACGTCGCTCGCGGGTCCGCCGTGGCGACGTGCGTTCCGCGATCCTCGACGTCCTGGCCCAGTCGGGCGAGCCGATCAACGGGTACCAGGTGATCCAGCAGATCGCCGAGCGCACCGAGGACGCATGGAAGCCGAGCCCCGGCTCGGTGTACCCGACGATCGCCCAGCTTGCCGACGAAGGCCTGGTCGAGGACGCGCCGGCCGGTCGCAAGACCGTCCAGTTGACCGAGGCCGGCCGTGCCCACGTCGCCGAGAACGCCGACGAGATCGCCGCCGTCTGGGTGGCCTTCGACGAGGACGAGGTCGTCGACGAATCGCACGCCGACCTGCGCCAGGTGATCAAGCAGACCGTGGGCGCGATCGTCCAGGTCGCCACCGCCGGTACACCGGCCCAGCAGGCGAAGGCCGTCGACATCCTCGCCGACACCCGCCGCAAGCTCTACGGACTCCTCGCCGAGGGGCCCGACGCGTCCGAAGAGGAGTGATCATGTCCAGCTGGTACACCGGCAATCCATACGCGGGAAACCTGCGTCTCGGCGATGCCGAGCGCAAGGCCGCCCTGCGGGACCTTCGCAGGCAGCACGCGCGCGGCCGGATCGACAGTGCCGAGCTCGAGGAGCGCAGCGACGCGGTCCGCACGGCTCGGACCCACGGTGACCTCGGGCCGGTCTTCGCCGACCTTCGCCCGTTGCGGTCGCCGCGACCGCGGCTGTACCGACGGGCCTGGCTGCCGTTCCCGCTGTTCCCGTTCCTGCTGATCGGCGCGATCGTGCTGGCCGTCACCGGCCACTTCCCGTGGGTCCCGCTGATCGTGCTGGCTGTCGTGCTGCTGGTCTTCCTGCCCCGCAGGCGGCACTGGGGTCACTGGCGCGGCGGCCCTCGTGGCTGGGCGTGCTGAATACCTGCTGACTAGATCAACGGAAGCTGGCGCCGTGCGCTGGGGAGCTGTTCGTAGCCCCGGCGTACGGCGTCGGCCAATTCCTCCCGCGGATAGGGCCAGTCGGCAGCCTCGAGGGCCTGGTCCAGCGGCACCCCGCGGCCGGCAAGGTCGCGGATCGTCTCGGCGACGACCCCGAGGGCCGAGCGCTGCTCCTGAACGAAATCGAGATCGATCACCGATCCGTGGCCCGGCACGACCGCTGTGCCGCCGGTGATCAGGGTGATCACGAGGTCGAGCGAGGCCGGCCAGTCCATCGGATAGCTGTCAGAGCCCAGGCCGGGGACGGCCGACCGCTGCGCTGACTCCTCGACCAGGTCGCCGGCGAAGAGCGCGGCCGCCGAGCCGTCCGCCGACGGAATCCGCACCACCAGGTCGCCGGCCGTGTGGCCACGACCGGGGTGGATCAGCTCGATCACCCGATCGCCGAGATCCAGTGCCTTCGCCGAGGAGAAGGTCAGCTCCGGCACGACCGGATCGGTGGCGACCAGGTCGGTGAACCGCGGGTCGGTCTCGGCTGCGGCTTGCACTCGGATCGCGGCGACGTGTTCGACGAGTGCCGCGGCCGCAGCCTCGTGGGCGACCAGCTCGGCACCTGCCTCGGCGAAGACACCGTTGCCGAGGGTGTGGTCGAAGTGCACATGCGTGTTGACGGCCGCGAGCAGGGGAGCGTGCGAGATCCGGCGTACCTCGGCCAGGACCTCGCGCGCGATGGATGCGGAGGCGTTCGTGTCCACGAGCACCAGACCCGCCGAACCGGCGATGAGGCCGACGTTCACGTCGAACCACTCGTGGCGCGCCACCCACACCCGATCAGCGATCTCCTCGAATGTGGCCACGGCGTCACCCTAAGCGGCAGGAACGGCCTAGTAGACTTGGCACTCCGCAACCGTGAGTGCCAACCCCGGCACCGGACGCCGCACGACGAGAGGAGCCGGCCATGGTCGAGGACCGCAAGCTCGCCGTGCTCCGCGCGATCGTCGAGGACTACGTGGCCACCCAGGAGCCGGTCGGCAGCAAGGCCCTCGTGGAGCGGCACCAGCTGGGTGTCTCGCCGGCGACCGTTCGCAACGACATGGCCGCGCTGGAGGAGGAAGGGCTGATCGCCCAGCCGCACACCAGTGCAGGCCGCATCCCCACCGACAAGGGCTACCGGTTCTTCGTCGACCGCCTGACCAACCTCAAGCCGATGTCGGCCGCCGAGAAGCGCGCGATCTCGGGCTTCCTGGAAGGAGCCCACGACCTCGACGACGTCGTCCAGCGCAGCGTGCGTCTGCTGGCGCAGCTCACCCAGCAGGTCGCGATCGTCCAGTACCCGACGCTGGCCCGGTCGACCGTCCGGCACATCGAGCTGGTGGCACTGAGCACCTCGCGGCTGCTCGCCGTACTGATCCTGTCGACCGGCCGGGTCGAGCAACGCGTGGTCGAGGTGCCGCTGGAACTGACCGACGACCTGCTCGGTGAGCTCCGGATCCGGACCAACGCCGCTGCAGCCGGCGAGCGGATCGGTGAGGCCGCAGCGGCACTCGGCGAGCTCCCGGACCAGGTGGCTGCCGAGACGACCCGTACCTACGCGGTCGTCGTGGCCGCCCTCGTCGAGGCGATGTCGGACCACGGTTCCGACGAACGGGTGGTCGTGGGCGGCACCGCCAACCTGGCCCGCTTCGGCGACAGCTTCGAGATGACCATCAAGCCGATGCTCGAGGCCCTGGAGGAGCACGTCGTCCTGCTCAAGCTCCTCGGCGAGGCGACCTCGTCCTCCCAGGTCACCGTCCGCATCGGTGCGGAAGGTCCCTACGAGCCGCTGGCCTCGACCTCCGTGGTCGCCACCGGCTACGGCGCGTCCGACGGCGCGCTGTCCTCGCTCGGCATCGTGGGCCCGACGCGGATGGACTACCCCGGAACCATGGCCGCTGTGCGCGCCGTTGCCCGCTACGTCTCCACCATCCTCGATGAAGCCTGAAAAGGACGCGTGACCCCAGGAATGTCAACCGACCCCTACGCCATCCTCGGCGTCGATCGTGATGCTGATGCCGATGCCCTGAAGAAGGCGTATCGGCGACTTGCGCGCCAGTACCACCCGGACGTCAACTCCGACCCCGGTGCCCAGGAGCGGTTCAAGGAGGTCTCGGCGGCGTACGAGATCCTCTCCGATCCTGAGAAGCGCCGGATCTACGACCTCGGCGGCGACCCGTTCGGCGGTGGTGCCGGGGGCTTCGGCCAGGGCGCCGGCTTCTCGTTCACCGACATCATGGACGCGTTCTTCGGCGGCCAGCCCCAGACCCGTGGTCCGCGGTCGCGCCAGCGCCGGGGGCAGGACGCCCTGGTCCGGCTCGACCTCGAGCTGGCGGAGGCCGCGTTCGGTGCTACCCGCGAGCTCAAGGTCGACACCGCCGTGCTCTGCACGACCTGCCAGGGATCGGGTGCGGCCGAGGGCTCGCGTCCGGTGACCTGCGAGACCTGCCACGGCCGTGGCGAGGTCCAGCACGTGCAGCGCTCGTTCCTCGGCGAGGTCCGGACCCTGCGTCCGTGTGCGGCCTGTCGCGGGTACGGCGAGATCATCCCGGACCCCTGCCGCGACTGCGCCGGTGACGGACGGGTCCGCTCGCGTCGCGCGATCACCGTCAAGATCCCACCCGGCGTCGACACGGGGACCAGGGTCCAGCTCAGCGGCGAGGGCGAGGTCGGCCCGGGAGGCGGGCAGCCCGGCGACCTGTACGTCGAGATCAACGTCGCCCCGCACAAGATCTTCACCCGTGAGGGACTGAACCTGCAGTGCCGGGTCGCCGTACCGATGACCGCCGCCGCACTGGGTACGTCGATCGAGCTGCCGCTGCTGGAGGCCGATCTGGAGGCCGAGGGCATCGACATCGAGCGGTCGGTCACGCTCGACGTGAAGCCCGGCACCCAGTCGGGCACCGAGCACGTCCTGCGTGGACGTGGTGTCCCGAGCCTGCGCAGCCAGGCGCGGGGTGACGTGGTGGTCATGATCGAGGTGGAGACGCCCACCAAGCTCGACGAACGCCAGGAGGAGCTGCTCCGCGAGCTCGCCGGGCTGCGCAACGAGGAGTCGCCGGACGGCCGGATCCAGCCCGCCCACAAGGGCCTGTTCGGGCGCATGCGGGACGCGTTCAACCCGAGATGAGCCTGCCGGTCTTTCTCGCTGACGACCTGGCGGGTGCGGGGGTCGGCGACCGGATCGTGCTCGACGGTGACGAGGGCAGGCATGCCGCGACCGTGAAGCGGATCCGGCTGGGTGAACAGGTGGTGCTCACCGACGGCGCCGGTACGTCGGCGACCTGCACGGTCGCCCTCGCTGGCAGGTCCAGCCTCGAGGTGAGGATCGAGGAGTCCCGGTACGTCGAACGTCAGCTGCCGCTGGTCACCGTCGTCCAGGCCCTGCCCAAGGGTGATCGCGGCGAGCTGGCGGTCGAGGTCCTCACCGAGATCGACGTCGACCGGATCGTGCCGTGGGCCGCCGCCCGCTCGGTCGCGGTGTGGCGTGGCGACCGGGAGGTCAAGGGCCTGGCAAAGTGGCGGGCGACCGCTCGCACTGCCGCCAAGCAGGCGCGGCGGGCCTGGCTCCCCGAGATCCCGGGACTCGCGACCACCGACGAGGTGGTCGCGCTGATCGAGCAGGCAGACCTCGCCGTCGTGCTGCACGAGGCGGCCGACACTGCTCTGGCCGACCTGCCGCTCGCTGGGGTGTCGTCGATCGTCGTGGTCGTCGGACCCGAAGGCGGGATCAGCGACGAGGAGCTCGCAGCGTTCGGGGCAGCTCAGGTGGTCCGCCTGGGTTCCTCGGTGCTGCGGACCTCGACCGCCGGCGTGGCGGCGGTGGCGGCACTGTTGTCCCGCACCGCCCGCTGGCGCTGAGGGTTTCGAGACGGTTGCCGCGCAACCTCCTCAACCACCGATGGTTGAGGAAGGCCGGCACAGCCTGTCTCGAAACCTACGACGCCAGCAGTGCCTCGACGCGGGCAACCTCGGCGTCGATACCGTCCTGCTCGGCCGCGGTCGGAGTGCGGATCGGCTCGACCACGACCCGGTCGTTCTCGAGGCGCCACAGGCCGGCGAGAAGTCCGTCGATGAACAGAGTGGCGCCGACGCCGCCGTTGCTGCCCATCCAGCGTTTGCGCGCGGCCTCGGGCGCGATCCTGTCCCGGTTGGCATGGGAGAGGAACACGTTGTCGTACTTGCCCAGCAGGACCGGCGGCAGCGGTAGGCCGGGGTCGGCGATCGGGGCACCGGGAACGTCATACAGGGTGCGGCCGGACTCGTCGGTCACGGTGGTCAACCGGCCTTCTCGCGCCATCGCGGTGAAGACGGGACCGAGCCTGGTGACCAGCGACCAGGTCGTCATGTCCGCGGCTGTCGCCGGGCCGTACGCGCCGAGGTAGCGCAGTACGAGCGTTTCCAGGTCCGCCGTGCCGAACGGTTGGCCGAGGTAGCTGTCCGCGAACGCGTAGGCGACCCCGCCGCTCTGCTTCCAGAGCCCCCTCGGCGGAGCCTGGAGCAGCGGCAGGCGCTCCCGCACGACCTGGCGCAGCGCGTCCTCCGCGACGTCAGGATGTGCCGAGGACAGGTGCGCACCGATCTCGGCGAGAGGCCGCGAACCCTCGCCGAGCAAAGGCCGCAGCCGTGATTCCAGCTCGGACGTCGTCAGGTGCTTGGCGGGACGGCTCAGCTGGTTGGACGCGCTGACCCGGTCCAGCGCCGGCTGGACCCAGCCGCGCAGCTGGAGTGCGTCAGCAGGGGTGAGGACGTGAACGGTGCCGCGCATCGTGAGCATCCGGACGAGGTCGCGCGACGCCAGCCGGTCCGACAGGTCGGCAGCAGAGAACGAGCCGAGACGTGCCGCCAGCGACAGGTACGGCGGCAGGTTGTCCTGCGCCTGCAGCCCGATCAGGTGCTCGACCATCCCCTGCACGCCGGTGACAGAACGCTCACCCGGGACGAGCTGCTGGCGCAACCAGAGGGTCCTGGTCAGCGTCCGGGTCGACAAGGTGGTCACTGGACGATGGGCTCCTCTGCGCTCACCGGTGGGAATCGAGCTCACGCTACTTCTACCCACGGACATCCTTGCTGGTTTGCACGGTCCGCCACGGCGGGGCGTTTTCTCCGCATATGCTCGCTTCATGAGTGCGGACCGGCCACGTGACGACGCGTGCCTCTTCTGCAAGATCGTCGCCGGTGAGATCCCGGCCGACATCGTGCACGAGAGCGCCACGACGATCGCGTTCCGGGACCTCACCCCGCAGGCGCCGGCCCACATGCTGGTGATTCCGCGAAGCCACTACCCGAACGCGGCCGAGCTCGCCCACGGCGAACCGGCCACAGCAGCGCACCTGTTCGCGGCGGCCAACGAGATCGCTGCGGCCGACGGCCTGGACAACGGCTACCGACTGGTCTTCAACACCGGGCCGGATGCTCACCAGACCGTCTTCCACGTGCACATGCACCTGCTCGGCGGGCGTTCGATGGGATGGCCACCGGGATGAGCCGCAACCGCCACCTCGCCACCGTCCTCACCGCCGCAGCACTGACCGTCCTGGCCGCCTGCGGCTCGTCCGGTACGACGAACCCGTCGACCGCTCCGAGTGCCGTCGGCTCGACCCCGACCCCGACGACGAGCCAGCCGGTCACGGTCCAGAACCGGCCGCTGCGCCCGGGCGAGCACCGGGTCAGCGTCGAGATGCCGGCGACCTACACGCCCTCGGCTCCGACCGGTGTGGGCACCGACGACTACCGCTGCTTCCTTCTGGACCCGAACGTCACGAAGGACTCGTTCATCACCGGTTTCAACGTGAAGCCGGGCAACCCGCACGTCGTGCACCACGTGATCCTGTTCCGGGTGCCGCCGAACATGGTCGCCCAGGCCGAGCAGAAGGACGCCCAGTCCTCGGGCCAGGGCTGGACCTGCTTCGGCACCTCGGGTCTGACGAGCGACGGCAGCATCGACGATGCTCCGTGGCTCGGCGCCTGGGCACCCGGTGGCTCCGAGCAGCTCTACGGCAACGGACTGGGTGAGCCGTTCCCGGCGGGCTCGCGGATCGTGATGCAGGTCCACTACAACCTGCTCAACGGCATCGAGCCCGACCGAAGCTCGGCCGAGCTGCGGCTGACCGAGAACCCGCACACCCAGGTGCTCCAGACCCAGCTGATCCCCGCCCCCGTCGAGCTTCCTTGCCGGCCGGGCCACACCGGACCGCTGTGTGATCGCGCGGCCGCGATGGCGAACCTGGTGGCGCGCTTCGGGGCCGGTCCCGCCTCCACAGCCAACCTGCTGCACCTGCTGTGCGGCGGTGCGCCCGCCGGACCGGTGCAGTCCTGCACCCGGCCGGTGACCTCGCCCGAGACGATCCGTGGCATCGCGGGCCACATGCACCTGCTCGGCAAGGCGATCACCGTCGTGGTGAACAAGGGGACGCCACGCGCGCGGACCGTGCTCGACATCCCGGTCTGGGACTTCGACCACCAGGGGAGCCGGCCGACACCGCCGATCCACCTCAAGGTCGGCGACACCATCACGGTGACCTGCACGCACTCCCAGGCGTTGCGTGACCTCCTGCCCGCGTTCAAGGGCCAGCCGGACAAATACGTCATGTGGGGCGATGGCACGACCGACGAGATGTGCCTCGCGATCCTGCTGGTCACCCGTCCCTGAGGCGCGGGGAACTCTAAGCAGGTGCCTCACATCCCCCACTCCCGTAGCATTGGGATGCACCAGCATCCACCGGAAGGGCGGCCCACCAGGGCCACACATGAGCGAGACGAGCAAGGCACGCCGCGAGGGCAGCGACCGTCCTGAGACGGTGCACACCGTGGTCGTGCCGCAGAGCATCAACATGGTGTCCCTGCTCGGACCCGGTGACGAACACCTCGGCCTGATCGAGAAGTCACTCGAGGCCGACATCCATGTCCGCGGCAACCAGATCACCCTGCGCGGCGAACCGGGCGAGATCGCCCTGGCCGAGCGCATGCTGGACGAGCTGGTCACGCTGATCCGGACCGGGCAGTCGCTCAACGCCGAGATCGTCGAGCGCACGATCGGGATGCTGCGCGCGGAGACCAACGAACGCCCGGCCGACGTGCTCTCGCTCAACATCCTGTCGAACCGCGGGCGCACGATCCGACCGAAGACGCTGAACCAGAAGCGCTACGTCGACGCGATCGACAAGAACACGATCGTCTTCGGCATCGGCCCGGCCGGTACCGGCAAGACCTACCTGGCGATGGCGAAGGCCGTCCAGGCCCTGCAGGCCAAGAAGGTCAACCGGATCATCCTCAGTCGCCCCGCCGTCGAGGCCGGCGAGCGGCTCGGTTACCTGCCCGGCACCTTGAGCGAGAAGATCGATCCCTACCTGCGCCCGCTGTACGACGCCCTGCACGACATGGTCGACCCCGAGACGATTCCCAAGCTGCTCGCCTCCGGCACCATCGAGGTGGCGCCGCTGGCGTTCCTGCGCGGCCGGTCGCTCAACGACTCGTTCATCATCCTCGACGAGGCCCAGAACACGACGCCGGAGCAGATGAAGATGTTCCTGACCCGGCTCGGGTTCGGCTCGAAGATCGTGGTGACCGGTGACGTCACCCAGACCGACCTGCCCTCGGGGGTCAAGTCCGGGCTGCGGGTGATCGAGGGGATCCTCGACGACATCGAGGACATCTCCTTCAACAGGCTCACGGCGAACGACGTCGTACGGCACCGGCTCGTGGGCAAGATCGTCGAGGCGTACGAGGAGTTCGACCAGGTCAGCGAGAAGCAGCGGACCCTTCGTTCAGGGGCGACCGAATGACCGTCGAGGTCCTGGACGAGTCCGGCGAGGACACCCTCGACGTCCGGCGTACCCAGAAGCTCGCGGCGTTCGTCCTGGACCAGATGCGCGTGCACCCGCTGGCCGAGCTGTGCGTCACCGCTGTCGACGAGGACACCATCGCCGAGCTCAACACGACCTGGATGGAGAAGGAGGGCCCCACCGACGTACTGGCCTTCCCGATGGACGAGCTGCGCCCGGGCAAGGTCAACGAGGAGCCCGAGGAGGGCATCCTCGGCGATCTGGTGCTGTGTCCGTCGATCGCGCAGAAGCAGGCCGAGGAAGCCGCAGCCCAGGGGCAGACCGGCTACACGGTCACCGACGAGCTCGACCTGCTGACGGTGCACGGGATCCTGCACCTCCTCGGCTACGACCATGCCGAGTCGGCGGAGCACGCCGAGATGTTCGCCCTCCAGGCACGCCTGCTGGCGAGCTGGCAGGGCCATCTCTCGGGCACCCTCACGGGGGAGCCTCCCTCGACATGAGGGCTGACAGTCCCGGCCTGCTGCTGACCGTGATCGGTCTGGTGCTCATCGCCGGGCTGCTGAGTGCGAGCGAGGCGGCACTCTCCGGGTTCTCCCGCGCCCGAGCCGTTGGACTGGCCGGTGACAACCGGGCAGGCTCACGCCGCGTGCTGAGGATCCTCGACGACGCGCCGCGCTACCTGAACACGGCGTTGTTCCTCCGGCTGCTGGCCGAGACCGGCGCCGTCGTGATCGCTACGCTGATGATCCAGGGCTCGGTGGGACGGGACAGCTGGGTGGTGGTCGGCGTCTCGGTCGCGATCATGTTGGTGGTGTCCTTCGTCGTGATCGGCGTGGGTCCGCGGACCCTGGGCCGCCAGCACTCCGAACGGATCGCCCTGGGGTCGGCAGCGGTGTTGATCGCCCTGACCCGGGTCCTCGGCCCGATCCCGCAGCTGCTGATCCTGATCGGCAACGCGATCACCCCCGGCAAGGGCTTCTCCGAAGGACCGTTCGGCTCGGAGGCCGAGCTGCGCGAGCTGGTCGACCTGGCCGAGGCGAGCAGCCTGATCGAATCCGACGAGCGCGCCATGATCCACTCGGTCTTCGAGCTCGGCGACACGATCGTGCGCGAGGTGATGGTCCCGCGCACCGATGTGGTCTTCATCGAGCGCCACAAGACCCTGCGGCAGGCCATGTCACTGTTCCTGCGCAGCGGGTTCTCCCGAGTCCCGGTGGTCGGCGAGGACCTCGACGACATCCTCGGCTTCGCCTACCTCAAGGACGTCAGCCGCCGCGTCTTCGACCGCAAGGACGCCGAGAGCACCGAGCACGTCGAATCGGTCATGAGGCCGGTGATGTGGGTGCCCGACTCGAAGCCGGCCGACGACCTGCTGCGCGAGATGCAGGCCTCGCGGCGTCACGTCGCGGTGGTCGTGGACGAGTACGGCGGAACAGCCGGCCTGGTCACGATCGAGGACATCCTGGAGGAGATCGTCGGCGAGATCGCCGACGAGTTCGACTCCGAGGAGGTGCCGTTCGAGAAATTCCCGGACGGCTCGGTCCGGGTGTCCTCGCGGTTCCCGGTCGATGACCTGGACGAGGTCATCGGGGTGGTCATCGAGGACGACGAGATCGACTCGATCGGCGGGCTGATGGCCAAGCACCTCGGCAAGGTCCCGATCCCGGGCTCGCAGGTCGAGGTGTCCGGACTGGTCTTCCGTGCCGAGGAGGCCAAGGGGCGGCGCAACCGGATCGGCACCGTGCTGATCACCCCGGTCGCCGTACCGGCCGACGACGGTGCGGCCGCGTCGACCGCGCACGCCTGACCCAGCGAAGCCGATAATCCGGCACGTTCTTGCCCTTCTCGGGCGTGATGTGGGGCCAGAACGTGCCGGAGTATCGCCGCCCCTCGGCAGTTCCTGTTCCTGGGCAGCCGTACACTCGCGGCCGTGGATGCCCTGAGTGCCGAGGACAACAAGCTGGTCGTGCTGGCCCGAGCAACGCGGGCTCGCACCCGTGCCGCCCAGGGCGCCGCCCTGCGCGATCTCGACGGGCGCACCTACGCCGGTGCCACGGTCGACCTGCCCTCGCTGCAGGTGTCCGCGCTCGGCGTCTGCCTGGCGATGGCGGTCTCGAGCGGCGCGCAGGGCGCGGAAGCGGTGGTCGTGCTCGGCGACACCGAGCTGGCCGCGAGCGACCTCGAGGCCCTTCGGGACTTCGCCGGTCCCGGTGTCCCGGTGCACCTGGGGGACCCTGCCGGAACGATCGGCTCCCGTCTCTCCAGCTGAACAGCCTGCGAAACTTGTTGCGGAGGGCGCCTCCGGTAGCGATATCGTGCAGGTGTGGGCTTGATCGGGACTGCTTCGCACGACGTGGCCGTGGACCGGCTGCGGGCCTCGTATGCCGCGATCGCTCCGAACCAGACGGTCCGCCTGGCCAAGAAGACCTCCAACCTCTTCCGGGAGCGCGCGGCGTCGACCTCGCCGGGACTCGACGTCGGCTGGCTCGGCGGCGTGATCTCGATCGACACCCGGGCGCAGACAGCGGACGTGCAAGGGATGTGCACGTACGAGGACCTGGTCGCTGAAACCCTGAAGTTCGGCCTGATCCCGTACGTCGTCCCGCAGCTGCGGACGATCACCCTCGGCGGTGCTGTCACCGGACTCGGCATCGAGTCCACCTCGTTCCGCAACGGTCTGCCGCACGAGTCGGTCCTCGAGATGGACGTCTTCACCGGTGCCGGTGAGGTGGTCAGCTGCTCTCCGGACACCCACGCCGACCTGTTCCGGACGTTCCCGAACTCCTACGGATCGCTGGGATACGCAACCCGGCTGCGGATCCGCCTCGAGCCAGTGCCGGCCTTCGTCGCCCTGCGCCACGTGCGGTTCCACGAGACCGACAAGCTCTCCACGGCGATCGCGGAGATCGCCGAGACCGGCACCTGGCAGGGCGAACGGGTCGACGGGATGGACGGGGTCGCGTTCGAGCCGGGGGAGTACTACCTGACCCTGGCGCGCTGGACCGATGAACGTGGGGCCACCTCGGACACAGGGCCATCCGACTACACGGGCCAGGACATCTACTTCCGCTCGATCCAGCAGCGCGAGAGCGACCGGCTGACGATGCACGACTACCTGTGGCGCTGGGACACCGACTGGTTCTGGTGCTCGGGGGCGTTCGGTGCCCAGGACCCGAGGATCAGGCGCCTCTGGCCGCGACGCTGGCGACGCTCGGACGTCTACATGAAGCTGCTCGGCATCGACCGGCGCTTCGGGATCGCCGACCGCCTGGACCGGCGCGCCGGACGGGCCCTGCGCGAACGGGTGATCCAGGATGTCGAGGTCCCGGTCGAACGGCTCGGGGACTTCCTGGACTGGTTCGACGAGGCGGTGGGCATGCGTCCCGTGTGGTTGTGCCCGTTGCTGGCCCGCGAGGACTGGCCCTCCTACCCGCTCGAGCCGGGCAAGGTCTACGTGAACGCTGGCTTCTGGGGAACGGTGCACGTCGGTCCGGACCGGGTCAACGCGCCGCGCAACCGCGCGATCGAGGCCAAGGTCCGCGAGCTCGGTGGCCACAAGTCGCTGTACTCCGAGTCGTTCTACGACCGGGAGACGTTCGACGCGCTCTACGACGGGCGGAATCTCGCGGCGGTCAAGCAGCGTTACGACCCGCAGGACCGATTGATCAGTCTGTACGACAAGGCCGCCAAGAATGGATAAGGAACGACGATGAGCATCCTCGCACCCACGACCTCGATCGCCGACGCGTTCACCTCGCTGCTCATCGGCGAGATCCCCTTCCGGTTCACCGCGTACGACGGCAGCTTCGCCGGTCCCGACACCGCCGAGTTCGGCCTCGACCTGCGCACCGAGCGTGGCCTGTCCTACCTGCTCACGGCGCCGGGCGACCTGGGGCTCGCGCGGGCCTACGTCATGGGTGACCTGGTGATCACCGGCGCCCACCCCGGCGACCCGTATCCAGCGCTGATGCAGGTCAAGGGCAGCAAGAACGGACTGAAGTTCCGGACTCCGACGCCCACCGAGCTGATCGCCATCCTGCGCACGGTCGGCATCGCCCAGCTCATCCCGCCGCCGGTGCCCGAGCAGGAGCACCTGCCCCGGTGGCGCCGGATCGTCGAAGGCATGCTGCACTCGCCGGAGCGCGACGCCGAGGTGATCCACCACCACTACGACGTCTCCAACCGCTTCTACGAGCTGGTCCTCGGGCCGTCGATGACCTACACCTGCGCGTGCTACCCGACCGAGGACGCGACGCTGGAGGAGGCCCAGTTCGCCAAGTACGACCTGGTGGCGCGCAAGCTCGGCCTCGAGCCGGGCCACCGACTCCTCGACGTCGGCTGCGGCTGGGGCGGGATGGTGCGCCACGCCGCTCGGGAGTACGGCGTCAAGGCGCTGGGCGTCACCCTCTCGGCCGAGCAGGCCTCCTGGGCGCAGAACAAGATCAAGGAGGAGGGCCTGGACGACCTGGCCGAGGTCAGACACCTCGACTACCGCGACGTCGAGGAAGGCGCCTTCGACGCGATCAGCTCGATCGGGCTCACCGAGCACATCGGAGTGGCGAACTACCCGGCGTACTTCGGCTACCTGCGCGACAAGCTCACCCCCCGCGGCCGGCTGCTCAACCACTCGATCACGCGTGCGGACAACAAGAGGACCAGCACCGGCGCCTTCATCGACCGGTACGTCTTCCCCGACGGCGAGCTGACCGGGTCCGGTCGGATCATCACCGAGATCCAGGACGCCGGGCTGGAGGTGCAGCACGAGGAGAACCTCCGGATCCACTACGCGAAGACCCTGGCCGGCTGGAACCGCAACCTGGTCGAGCACTGGGACGAGTGCGTCGCCGAGGTCGGCGAGGGCACCGCGCGGGTCTGGGGCCTGTACATGGCCGGCTCGCGGATGGGCTTCGAGACCAACGAGATCCAGCTCCACCAGGTGCTCGCCGGCAAGACGACTCCGGACGGTGCCGGCGCCTTCCCGCTGCGCCCGACCTGGACCAGCTGACAGGCGCTCGTGCCTCGGTCTCGGGTCCTCACCACGCTGCTGGTCGCAGTGCTCCTGACCGGGGTCGCAACCGGCGTCTCGCAGGCTCGTCCGGCTCCGCTGGGGCAGGACCTGCTCGTGCCCGGGCAGATCTATTCCGGTGACTTCCCGGATCCGTCGGTCCTGCGCGTGGGCGACACCTTCTACGCCTACTCGACGACCAGCGACGGCCTCAACGTCCCGACCCTGACGTCGGCGAACCTGCGCACCTGGCGGGCGGCGCCAGCAACGGCGACGAACCCGTCGGGCGACGCACTGCCTCGCACACCGGTCTGGTCGGCCGGTAGCGCACTCAGCGACGGCCGCTTCGTCGCGACCACGTGGGCACCGTCGATGACCCGGTTGGGTCCCGGGCGGTACGTCCTCGCCTATGCCACCCAGGTCGGGGGAGCCCCCGGCCAGAAGATGTGCATCTCGGTCGCCACCGGCAGCAGGCCGCTCGGGCCGTTCGTCGACACCTCGACGGGTCCGGTCGTCTGCCCCACGCTGGGGGCGATCGATCCCCAGATCATCGTGGCGCCGACCGGGCGTCCGTGGCTGATCTGGAAGGCAGACCACCATCCCGCGCGGCTCATGTCGACTCCGATGAACCTCGCCGCGACCGCTGTCCTCACCACGCCCGGGTCGAACCATGTCCTGGCCCGGGTGCGGCAACCCTGGGAGGGCTCGATCATCGAGAACCCGGCGATGATCCGGTTCCATGGCCGCCTGTACCTCTTCTACTCGGCCAATTCGTACGCGTCGACGCGCTACGCGATCGGCTACCTGATCTGCAAGAACCTGTCCGGCGACTGCCGACGACCGCTCAAGCGCCCGTTGCTGGCCACCGGAGGCGACATCGCCGGGCCCGGCGGTCCGTCTCCGTTCCTGGACAGGTTGGGGCGGCTGCGTCTCGCCTACCATGCCTGGCGAGCGGGGGCGGTCGGCTATCCCACGTCGACGGACTGTCTGGGCGCCACGCTCGGCTGCCCGCAGCGCCGGTTGCACATCGCCACCCTGCGGGCTGCGCGCACCGGCGACCTGGTGGTCGTCGCGCGGGAGTGAGGTCGTCGCGGGAGGGCCGTGCCGGAGCGTGCCCTAATCTTGCCCGGTGAACGCCCGTCCAGATACCCGCGCCTTTTCCGGCACGGTTTCCGCTCGCGAGGTCCTCGGTGACCACCTGGTCCGGATCACGCTGACGGGGATTGACGGCTTTGCGAGCACGGGTGTCCCGGACGAATGGGTGGCCCTGACGGTGCCCGGCCAGTTCCAGACCCGCTACTACACCGTGCGCTCGTGGGTCGAGGACGCGCTGGTGCTCGACGTCGTCATCCACGACGCGGGCCTGGTGACCGAATGGGCGCAGACGGACTGTGTCGGCGACGTGGTCGGCCTGTCCGCGCCCAAGGGGTCGTTCGACCTGCCGCTCGATGCCCAGTGGGTGGTGCTGGTCGGCGATCTGACCGGGCTGCCGGCGATCACGCGGATCGGCGAGACCCTGGATCTTCCGGTGCGTGCCTACGTCGAGACGCCGGACCACCCGCTCTCGGGCTACACCGACCTCCCGATCACCTGGGTCGACGCTCCGGGGGCCGAGCAGAGCGGCCTGGCCGAATTCGTGCGCGGGCTCGAGTGGCCCGACGGCGCCGGCTACTTCTGGATGGCCGGCGAGTCCGCGCAGATGCGCGACATCCGCCGGCACGTGCGCCAGGACCTCGGCTGGGCCTCGACGGCGTACGACGTGATGGGCTACTGGAGCGGAAGCCGGGGGCGCCAGCGCCGCGCCGTGGATCCGGGCCCGATCTACGCGGCAGGCAAGGCTGCCGGCAAGAGCGACGAGCAGATCTGGGACGACTACGACAAGGCGCGAGGCGCGCAGTCAGAGGGCAGGACATGAGCACGGAACCCGGCTACAAGAGTGGCTTCGCGTGCTTCGTCGGCCGCCCGAACGCCGGCAAGTCGACGCTGACGAACGCGCTGGTCGGTTCCAAGGTCGTGATCACGTCCTCGAAGCCGCAGACGACCCGGACGGTCGTGCGCGGGATCGTGCACCGCGACGACGCCCAGCTGGTGCTGGTCGACACGCCGGGCCTGCACCGTCCGCGGACCCTGCTCGGTGAGCGCCTCAACGACCTGGTCAGGACGACCTGGTCCGAGGTCGACGTGGTCGCGGTCTGCTTCCCGGCCAACGAGAAGCCGGGTCCCGGCGACCGTTTCATCGTCAACGAGCTGGCCAAGGTGCGGAAGTCGATCAAGTTCGCGATCGCGACGAAGACCGACCTGGTCACCTCCGAGCAGCTGGGTCGGCACCTGCTCGCGATCGCCGAGCTCGGTCGCGAGACCGGGACCGAGTGGGCCCAGATCGTCCCGGTCTCGGCGAAGTCCGGCGACCAGGTCCAGCTGCTGGCCGACCTGCTGGTCGAGCAGCTCCCCGAGGGGCCGCAGCTCTACCCGGACGGGGACCTGTCCGATGCGCCCGAGGAGGCGATCGTCGCCGAGCTGATCCGCGAGGCGTCCCTCGAAGGCGTCCGCGACGAGCTCCCGCACTCGATCGCCGTGGTCGTCGAGGAGATGGGCCTGAAGGAGGATCGCCCCGCCGACAAGCCGCTGCTCTACATCCACGCGAACCTGTACGTCGAACGTGACTCCCAGAAGGGCATCATCATCGGTCACAAGGGAGCGCGGCTCCGCGAGGTCGGCACCGCGGCCCGCCAGCAGATCGAGGCGATCCTCGGTACCCCGGTCTACCTCGACCTGCGGGTCAAGATCGCGAAGGACTGGCAGCGCGATCCCAAGCAGCTGCGCAAGCTCGGCTTTTAGTGTCGAGACCCGCTACCGAAACGCACTCTCCCCGGTCAGCGCCTGGCCGATCACCAGCTGGTGGACCTCGGAGGTGCCCTCGTAGGTGATCACCGATTCGAGGTTGTTGGCGTGCCGGAGCACCGGGTACTCCAGCGTGATCCCGTTGGCACCGAGTAGCGTCCGGCACTCCCGAGCGATCGCCAGTGCTTCCCGGGTGTTGTTGAGCTTGCCGAGGCTGACCTGTTCTGGTCGCAGGGTGCCGGCATCCTTCAGCATGCCGAGGTGCAGCGCGAGCAGCATCCCCTTGCCGAGCTCGAGCGTCATGTCGGCGAGCTTGGCCTGGGAGAGCTGGAACGCGGCCAGCGGCTTGTCGAAGATCTCCCGGGCGCGGGTGTACGCGATCGTCGTCTCCAGGCAGTCCCGGGCCGCGCCGAGCGCACCGAAGATGATCCCGAACCGGGCCTCGGTCAGGCAGGACAGCGGTCCGGCCAGGCCTTGTGCACCCGGAAGCACGGCCGAGGCCGGCAGTCGCACGTCCTCGAGGACGAGCTCGCTGGTCACCGAGGCGCGCAAGGAGAGCTTCCTCCTGATCTCGGGAGCGGAAAAGCCCGGAGTGCCGGTCGGTACGACGAACCCGCGGACACCGTCGTCGGCGCGTGCCCAGACGATCGCGACGTCGGCGACCGAGCCGTTCGTGATCCACATCTTGGTGCCGTTCAGGACCCAGTCACCCGACGGCTCCTGACGTGCCCGGGTGCGCATCCCGCCGGGGTTCGAGCCGAAGTCGGCTTCGGTCAGGCCGAAGCAGCCGATCGCTTCGCCGGTGGCCATCCGCGGCAACCACTCCTGCTTCTGCTCCTCGCTGCCGTGCTCGTGGATCGCGAACATGGCCAGTGACCCCTGGACCGAGACCAGCGAGCGGAGGCCCGAGTCGCCCGCCTCCAGCTCCATGCAGGCCAGGCCGTACGCCGTGGCCGACGTACCGGCGCAGCCGTAGCCGTCCAGGTGCATCCCGAGCAGGCCCAGGGCGCCCAGCTCGCCGGCCAGCTCGCGGGCCGGCACGGTCCCGGCCTCGAACCACTCCGCGATCGAGGGGCGCAGCCGGTCGTCGACGAAGCGGCGGACGGTGTCGCGGATGGCCCGGTCCTCGGAGCTGATCAGGTCGTCGGTCCCGAAGAGGGCGAGCGGCGTCTGGGTCATGGTGCGATCCTCGCATCTGACAAATGTCATGGCAGGGACATGACGGCTGGGCGATGCATCCGGCGCCCGATACGGGCAGGCTGGAGCCATGACTTCAGCTACTGAACATCTCGGACTCGCTCCGGTCGACCCGGCGGGCGCCCGCCCCGCGGTCAGCCTGACCGGCGTGACCAAGGACTTCGGCAACGTGCACGCTGTCCGCGGCATCGAACTCTCGATCCAGCCCGGCGAGGTGGTGGCCTTCCTCGGCCCCAACGGCGCCGGCAAGACGACCACGATCGACATGATCCTGGGGCTGTCCACACCGACCTCGGGCTCCCTGTCTGTTCTCGGGCTCGAGCCGCGCGAGGCGATTGCACGCGGTCTGGTTGCGGCCGTGATGCAGACCGGTGGCCTGCTCAAGGACCTGACCGTCAAGGAGACCGTCGAGTACACGGCGAGCCTGTTCGCTGACACCCGGACTGCCGACGACGTCCTCGCCGACGCCGGCATCAGCGGGATCGCGGATCGCCTCGTGGCCAGGTGCTCCGGAGGCGAGCAGCAGCGGCTTCGATTCGCGATGGCCCTGCTCTCCGACCCGGCGCTGCTCCTCCTCGACGAGCCGACGACGGGCATGGACGTCGAAGGGCGCCGCTCGTTCTGGTCCTCGATCCGCAGCGATGCGCAGAAGGGCCGCACGGTCCTGTTCGCGACGCACTACCTCGAGGAGGCCGACCAGTACGCCGACCGGATCATCCTGATCAGCCAGGGAAAGATCGTCGCCGACGGATCGGGCAGCGAGATCAAGTCGCTCGCCTCGGGCCGGACCGTGCGCGCCACCCTCGACAACGCCGAGACTGCGACCACGGCACTCGCCGGGATCGCCGGCGTCGATAGCGTGGAGGTGCGCGGCGACTCGGTCTACGTGCATACCAAGGACAGCGACGCGGTGGCACGTTACCTGCTCACCCAGACCTCCGCACGCGACATCGAGATTGCAGCCAAGGGCTTGGAAGAGGCGTTCCTCAGCCTCACCGGCGACCACGACACGCAAGGAGCAGGCCAGTGAGCAGCCCAGTGAGCACCACCGCATCGATCGACCCGACCACCCGACGGGTGCCCCCGCTAGGTGGCCTCAACGTCACCATGCTCAAGATCGAGCTGCGCCGGATCATGCGCAACAAGCGCACGATGATCTTCACGCTGGTGATGCCGGTGCTGCTCTACGTGATCATCGCGTCCAACGCCAAGTACACCAACGAACGCGCGGGCTCCGGGAACGTCTCGGCGTACATCCTGATCAGCATGGCGACGTACGGCGCCGTCCTTGCCTCGACCAGCGGCGGCGCGATGGTCGCCACCGAACGAGCTCTGGGCTGGTCCCGCCAGCTTCGGTTGACGCCGTTGTCGCCGATCGCCTACATCGTCGTGAAGTCCCTCGTGGCGCTGACCCTGGGCCTGGGTTCGGTCCTGGCCGTCAACGTCGTCGGCATCCTGACCAACAAGGCCGACATGCCGACGCACGTCTGGATCGCAGGGGCGGTGATCGCGTGGGCCGGGTCGATCGTGTTCAGCGCCTTCGGCCTGTTCATGGGCTACCTGCTGCCGAGTGAGAACGTGATGCAGGTCCTCGGGCCGATCATGGCCGGCCTCGCCGCGATCGGCGGCCTCTGGTTCCCGATCGACAAGGGCAGCGTGCTGGACCACATCTCCGCCTGGACACCGATCTACGGTCTGGCGAACCTTGCGCGCTGGCCGCTGTACGGCGGTGGCCCGCACCTGGTCTGGATCGTGAACCTGGCCGGCTGGTTCGCCCTGTTCGTCGCCGGCGCTGCCTGGCGGATGAGCAAGGACACGGCCCGGGTCTGAGACCGGACCGGAATAGCGTGACCTGCATGGAAGAGACCACGTTCCCCCTCGACGCGTACGGCACCGGCCCGTCGCGTCGATGGGGGAGCCTGTTCGCGCTGGTCTGGCTCTTCTACCTGCTCAACCCGCTCGACGCGGCGTGGAAGCAGCGCGACAGTGTCTCGGGGTGGATCGGGATCGTGGCCACGCTGGCCTTCGCGGTGGTCTACGGCGCCGTCTTCATCGTCATGCGGGCCCGCCGGCAGCTGGGTCGACCGTTCTGGACGACGATGAAACCGGGTGTCAGTGCCGCGGTGATCGGGGCGGAGATCGTCCTCGGTGTCGTGATCTGCCTGGCGATCGGCCAGGCCGGTACGGCGACCTCGGTCTACATCGCCGTGATCAGCATGTTGTGCCTGCCGACCAGGTTGGCCTGGGCGATGACGCTGGCGGTCGCCGCGACGACGTACGGCGCCACCCTCACGGTCCCCGGCTGGACGCAGGACCGTGGGCTGCTCTTCGGGATCCTGGTCGCCGGGCTGGCGATCTGGGGCATCTCGCAGGCGATCCGCGGCAACATCGAGGTGCTCACAGTGCGCGAGGAGAACGCCCGGCTGGCGCTGGACGATCAGCGCAACCGCTTCGCGCGCGACCTGCACGACATCCTGGGCCACTCGCTGACCGTCATCACCGTGAAGGCCGAGCTCGCGCAGAAGCTGATCGGCGTCGACCCCGATCGGGCGTTGGCGGAGATCGCTGACCTGGAACGGCTCTCGCGAGATGCGCTGGCCGACGTACGACGTGCGGTCGAGGGGTACCGCGAGCTCACCTTGCCCGGAGAGCTCGCGCGTGCCCGGGTTGCGCTCGCGGCCGCCGAGATCGAGGCCGACCTGCCGAACTCGACCGAGGAGGTCCAGGGCGAGGTGCGGGACCTGTTCGCCTGGGCCATCCGCGAGGGAGTGACCAACGTGATCCGGCACAGCGAGGCGCAGCGCTGCGTCGTGCGGCTGACGCCGACCAGCGTGGAGGTCGCCGACGACGGTCGTGGCCCCGACGGATCGAGCCCGGGCAACGGGCTGGTCGGGTTGCGCGAGCGCGCGGCCGCGGTCGGCGCGACCATCGTCACGGCTGCGACCGAGCCCGGCTTCTCGCTCAAGGTCGTCGCCTCGTGACGATCAGGCTGCTGCTCGCCGACGACCAGGCACTGGTCCGCGGCGCCCTCTCGGCACTGCTGGCCCTCGAACCGGACCTCGAGGTCGTGGCTGAGGTGGGTGCCGGTGACCTCGTCCTGGATGCGGTGCGTGAGCACCGGCCCGACGTGGCCCTCCTCGATGTCGAGATGCCGGGTCTCGACGGCATCGCGGCGGCCGCGCTGGTACGAGCCGAGTTCCCCGACGTACGGGTCCTGATCGTGACCACCTTCGGACGGCCCGGCTACCTGCGCCGTGCGCTGCAGGCCGGTGCGTCCGGGTTCGTCGTCAAGGACACGCCGGCGGCCGAGCTCGCCGACGCGGTCCGTCGCGTCCACGCCGGTCTCAGGGTCGTCGACCCTGCCCTGGCCACCGACAGCCTGATCGCCGGGGAGTCGCCCTTGACGGGTCGTGAGACCGAGGTGCTGAAAGCGGCGCAGGACGGTTCGTCGGTCGCCGCGATGGCCGCCAAGCTGTTCCTGTCCGAGGGCACGGTGCGCAACCACCTGTCGTCGGCCATCGGGAAGACCGGTGCCACCAACCGCGCCGAGGCAGTGCTGATCGCCGAAGGAAACGGCTGGCTCTGACCACGTACGCAGATACTCTCGGGCCGTGACCTGGGACGACCTCTACGACGACGCTGCCCGTGCCCGTCTCGTCGAGGAACCCGCCAAGCGGGTCCCGGCCCCCGAACGGACGCCCTTCGAGCGGGACAGGGCGCGGGTGGTGCACTCGGCCTCGTTGCGCCGCCTGGCCGCCAAGACGCAGGTCCTCGGCCCGCAGTCGGACGACTTCATCCGCAACCGGCTGACCCACAGCCTCGAGGTCGCCCAGGTTGCCCGCGACATCGCCCACCCGCTCGGGTGCCACCCCGACCTGGCCGAGACCGCCGCTCTCGCGCACGACCTCGGCCACCCGCCGTTCGGGCACAACGGCGAGCAGGCCCTGGACCAGTTGGCGGCGGCCTGCGGCGGCTTCGAGGGCAACGCCCAGACGCTCCGGATCCTGACGCGGCTCGAGGCGAAGTCGGTCGACGCCGAGGGTCGCTCCATCGGCCTGAATCTGACCCGCGCGACCCTGGACGCGTGCACGAAGTACCCGTGGCGGCGCGGCGAGGGGCCCGAGGGGACCGCGAAGTTCGGCGCGTACGACGACGACCTGGGTGTCTTCACCTGGCTGCGCGACGGTTCCGAGGGGGCCGGCCGGTGTCTGGAGGCCCAGGTCATGGATTTCTCCGACGACGTCGCGTACTCGGTGCACGACCTGGAGGACGGCATCGTCGGCGGCCACATCGACCTGGCACGGCTCGACTCGGCCTCCGAGCTGAGCGGCGTCTGGGAGACCGTCCGCGACTGGTACCTGCCGGGCGCCGCCGATGACGAGCTGAGGGCGGCGCTGGACCGGGTGCGCGCGACCGGCCGTTGGCCCGAGACGGCGTATGACGGAACCCGCCGAGCGATGTCCGTGCTCAAGAACCTGACCAGCGACCTGATCGGTGTCTTCTGCGGCAGCGTGCACACGGCCACCCGGGAGCGGTACGGCGACCAACCGCTCGTCCGCCACCAGGCGGATCTGGTCGTGCCGGCGGCGACGGTCACCGAGATCGCCGTGCTCAAGGGGATCGCCGCGCACTACGTCATGCGGACCGACGCCCGGATGCGGATCATGGACAGCCAGCGGGCCTTGGTCGAGGAGCTGTTCTGGGCGCTGGCAGCCACCGACGGTCGCGCTCTGGACCCGAACCTGGCCCAGGACTATGCCGAGGCCGCTGATGACGCTGCGCGGACGCGGGTGGTCGTGGACCAGATCGCGTCACTGACCGACGCGAGCGCCCTGACTTGGCACGAACGGCTCTGCCGCTGAGTGGTCGTGGTGCATGGCGAAGTCGGCAGCGTCGTCCAGTGCCTGCTGCACGTGCGGGTCGTCCTTGATCCGCAGGGCGATCCTGCGGATCTGTTCGTAACGCTCCCGCCCCGCGGCCGCCCCGGCGACGTACCCGGCACCGAACGAGGTGACCACGAGAAGTCTCTTGATCATCGAGGACACCTCACCGGAGCAGGCGTCGCAGGAGGACCAGGCAGATCACGCCGCCCACGAGGCCGAGGATCAGGCCGCGTCGGCCGTCGCGGGTGCTGGCGCTCTCCCGGATCTCCCCGGCGCCGGTGGCAGCCCGCTCCTTGATCCCGTCAGCGAGGTCGTGGGTGTCGATCTTGTCGGCCAGTGCGCCGACGGTCTCGGTCAGCCGGTCGCGGTGCTCGGCGATCTGCGCGCCGAGGTCTGCGGTCTTGGTGGACATGGGTGACTCCCTTCAGGTGTCGTCCCTACTTCCTTACCCGAATCCGCAGGACCCACACGTGAGCTGGATCAGATCTCCACGAAGGCGTCCTCGCCCTCGACGGTGACCGGGTAGACGGTCAGCGGCGCCGGTTTCTTGCCGAGCGCGATCAACTTCGAGGACCAGCGCGGCATCGTGCGACCGGCGAAGCCGGGTGTCCAGTCGAGGTTCTCGCCGGTGCACAGGTTGAAGGTCGAGTTGTGCCACGGGCACTGGACCGTGCCGTCGGTGAACCGGGTGCCGCCCGGACCGGTGGTCAGCGACAGGCCCAGGTGCGGGCAGTGGTTGCGTGCCGCGTGCAGGCTGCCGTCGACCAGGCCGACGATGATGGGAGTCCCGCCCGCCTTGACCCCGTGCAGGGTGCCGTCCGAGAACTCGGCGACTGTTCCGATCCTGACCTTCTCCGCCACGGTTGCCTCCGAAGTCCCGGGACGCGGGTGCGTCCTGTGACTTTCGTACCACTCCTCACCGGCCCGGTCCATGGCTGGCGGTGCGGTCGGTGGTCCCCCGTAGACTCACGAGCGTGGCGGGCCGGATCAAGGACGAAGACATCGCGACCGTGCGCGAGAAGGCACGCATCGACGAAGTCATCGGGGCCTACGTGACGCTGCGCAACGCGGGCGGCGGCAACCTCAAGGGGCTGTGCCCGTTCCACGACGAGAAGTCGCCGTCGTTCAATGTGACACCTGCGCGAGGTATGTACCATTGCCTCGCCGGCGAGACCGAGGTGCTGACCTGGGACGGGGTGCGCCCGATCCGCGACCTGGCCGGCGGCACGCACCGAATCCTCGGAGCACGTGCCGACTGGATCGAGGCGCCGTTCAAGTCGTACGGCGTCCAGCCCTTGGTGAAGATCACCGCGACCCGCAACCGTCAGGTCAAGGAGATCTTCGCGACCGACGAGCACCGGTGGTTCGTGCGCGGCGACGGGGCAGGAGCCACGAGCAAGCGTCGCGAAGTTCTCACCAAGGATCTGAAGCCCGGCCATCGACTCGCCTCCACGTATCCGCGGAACCTGACCAGAAATACGACTCTGTCGCCCTTCGGCATTGCGCATGGGTTTACCTTCGGGGACGGAACTTTGAACGGCACCGGGTCGATGGCTCTGATCTGCCCGCCCAAGGACCAGGCGATGCTGAAATGGTTCCCGAACAGCGTGACGAGCGCTTCTGGGGACGACCTGCTTGTTCATCATTTGCCGAAGTTCTTCAAGGATCGCCCCGATCTCGATGAGTCCCGTCCGTATTTACTTGGTTGGCTAGCCGGGTATTTCGCGGCCGAGGGCTGCGTCGCTGCAGACGGCACCGTGATCTTGAACTCGGCCGAGCGAGAGAATCTTGAGTACGTCCGCACGCTGTGCTCTCGGCTTGGCATCGCGACTTACGGCATCACGTCTCAACGCCGCATGGGCATTGATGGGATCGAGACCGATCTGTTCCGCGTTCATGTCGTGAACGCCGATTTGCCTGAAGAGTTCTTCCTCATCGACGAGCACAGGCGGCGCTTCGCTTCGACGGAGAAGAAGTCCGCTCGCCTCGGCTGGGTTGTCCAGTCGGTCGAGGAAACGGACCGGGTCGAAGAAGTCTTCTGCGCCGACGTTGAAGACGGTCATGCGTTCACGCTCGCGGACAACATTCTCACGGGGAACTGCTTCGGCTGCCAAGCAGGCGGGGACGTCATCAAGTTCGTCATGGAGATGGACGGCACCTCGTTCAGCGAGACCGTCGAGCGACTGGCCGAGAAGGTCGGGGTCGAGCTCCGGTACGAGGAGGGCGGGCCGACCAGGCCGAGCGGAGGGCCGCAGCGGCCCCGACTGGTCGAGGCGCACAAGCTGGCCGCGGCGTACTACGTCGAGCAGCTGGCCACGCCCGACGCGATGCAGGCCCGGCAGTTCCTCGACACCCGTGGCTTCGACAAGGACGCTGCCGAGCACTTCGGCGTCGGGTTCTCGCCACGCGGCGGCGAGGAGCTCACCAAGTACTTGCGCCAGCAGGGGTTCAGGGATGACGAGCTGGTCACCAGCGGACTGGCCGGCGACAACAACCGCGGCCTCTACGACCGGTTCCGCGGGCGGCTGATGTGGCCGATCCGCGACAGCAGCGGCGACACGATCGGCTTCGGCGCGCGCCGGATCTTCGAGGACGACCGGATCGCGGCGAAGTACCTCAACACCTCCGAGACGCCGATCTACAAGAAGAGCCAGGTGCTGTACGGGATCGACCTGGCGCGGCGCGAGATCGCCCGCGCCAGCCAGGCGGTGATCGTCGAGGGGTACACCGACGTGATGGCCTGCCACCTGGCCGGGGTGAGGACCGCGGTGGCGACCTGCGGCACGGCGTTCGGTGACGACCACGGCCGGGTCATCCGCCGACTGCTGCAGGACCACGACGAGTTCCGCGGCGAGGTGATCTTCACCTTCGACGGTGACGAGGCCGGCCAGAAGGCGGCGCTGCGGGCGTTCGAGGGCGACCAGAACTTCGCGGGCCAGACCTATGTCGCGGTCGAGCCGACCGGGCTGGACCCGTGCGACCTGCGCCTCGCCGAGGGTGATGCTGCCGTGCGGGAGCTCGTCGCGCGTCGGGTGCCGCTGTACCGCTTCGTCCTGGGCAACGTGGTCAGCCGCTACGACCTCGACCGGGCCGACGGACGGGTCGACGCCCTCCGGGACGCCGCCCGGCTGGTGCGGGCGATCCGGGACCGCTCCAAGGTCGATGCCTTCTCCCGTGAGCTCGCCGGCATGCTCGGGCTGGACCCGAATGACGTCCAGCGCGAGGTACGCCGGGCCGCGAACCGCGAGCAGGCCGCGGTCGGACCGACGAGCACACCGGCGGCCGCCGCGAACCAGGGTCTCCCGGACGCAAGGGACCCCCGGTTCGCGCTCGAGCGAGAGACGCTCAAGCTCGTCGTCCAGCATCCCGACGTGATCGCGTCGGCACTGGGCGAGGTCTCCGAGGAGGACTTCACGCATCCGGCCTACCGGGCTGTCTGGGCGGTGGTGACGCTGGCAGGTGGCGCGGGCGCCGCCGACGGGCTGTGGTCCTCACGGCTGCAGGCCAACACGGCCGACGAACGCGTGCAGTCGCTGCTCAGCGCCCTGAGCGTGGAGGCACTGCCGACCTCGAAGGAGCCGACCAGTGAGTACGCCTCGGTGCACGTCCACCGGCTGCGCGAGCTGACGGCCCTGCGCAGGATCACCGACCTGAAGTCGAAGCTCCAGCGGACCAATCCGGTCGACGAGGCGGTCGAGTACAACCGCATGTTCGGCGAGCTCGTCGCCCTCGAGCAGCACCGCCGGGCGCTGCGCGAGCTCGCCACGGATCAGTCGTGACCGGCCGATGAAGCTGTTCGCCCGGGCCGAGCGCGTTCCCGCCGGGATCGGCGGGCTCGCCGGGCTGCGCCGCGGAGACCGGGTCCTGGCCTTCGCGCAGGACGGTGACCGCTGGCTGCTGGGGACGCGGCTGGCCCTGGTGATCGCCGAGCAGGGGGTCGACCCGGTGCGGTTCGGGTGGGAATCGATCCAGGCTGCCGACTGGGACAAGGAGGAACGCAGGCTCGTCGTCAGCGAGGTCGGCGAGTACGGCCGGCCACGGGCGTCGTACGCGTTCACCCTGGAGGACCCAGCCCTGTTGCTCCAGCTGATCAGGGAGAGGGTCACGGCCAGCGTCGTGCTCCAGCGCGGCTACCTGATCCGTGACAAGAGCGGGTTCAAGGTGATCGGCAGACGCTCCCCGGACGGCGGACCGATCGCCTGGATGCACGAGTACGACGCCGGGATCGATCCGGACGATCCGGACGTCGCCATCGCTGCTGCCGAGGCGCTTGCGCGCGCCCGGGCCGACGTCGGCGAGGACTGAGGCGCAGCCAGGACTCCGATTCGCTTCCCCGCGAGGGGCCTTGCTAATCTTTGCGGGCGCGATCCCCTGTAGCTCAATTGGCAGAGCATTCGACTGTTAATCGGAGGGTTGTTGGTTCGAGTCCAACCGGGGGAGCCACCAGAAAGGCCCGCACCGTCAGGTGCGGGCCTTTGCTGTGCCGGGATCAGGCGCAGACCGGTTCGAGCGCAGGGGGCGCCTCGAGGCCGGCGACGGGGCGGATCCGGCCCGGCAGGAACACGGCCGAGCCGAGGGCGCCGACCCAGCAGACGATCCCGATCACCAGGCAGGACGTGTGCAGCCCGGCCATGAAGGCGTTCTCGAACGCATGGTGGAGCTGACCGGTCGTGGCCATCGCCGTGGCAGCTCCGACTGAGTCCCTGGCCTGTGCGAGCGCGCCGCCCGGGAGTCGTCCGAACAGGCCCTCGCCGAGATGGGCGGCGTACACCGAGGAGAACACCGAGCCGACCACGGCGACGCCGAGGGTGCCGCCGAGCTCGCGGGTGGCGTCGTTGACCGCCGAGCCGACGCCCGCGCGGGACGGCGGAAGCACCAGCAGGATGGACTCGGTGGCGGGCGTCGAGATGAATCCCATGCCGAGGCCCATCAGGATCATCTGCGGCACGATCACGTGCGCGTACGACGTGTTCACGTCGACGGACGCGATCCAGAGGAAGGCAGCACCGAACAGGGTCATTCCGGTCGCGACGACCACCTTGGTGCCGATCCTGGGCGCGAGGATCGCCCCGATGACCGATGCGATGGCGATGCAGATGGCCACCGGCAGGATCCTCGCGCCGGTCGACAGGGTCCCGTAGCCACGCACGAACTGGAAGTACTGCGTGATCAGGAAGATGAACCCGGCCAGGGCGAAGAAGGTCAGGGTCACTGCTCCGCTGGCGGCGCTGAAGCGACGGTCCTTGAACAGCGTCACGTCGAGCATGGGATGTTCGGCGGCTCGTTCCTGGCGCACGAAGACGGCGAGCAGCGCGAGCGCAGCGACGAATCCACCGATGGTGGCGGCCGAGGCCCAACCGCGTTCGGGCGCCCTCGATGATCGTGTAGGTGAGGACGGTCAGCATCGACGCGGACAGCAGCAGGCCAGGCCGGTCCAGGCGGGGCGTGCCGGGGTCGCGTGATTCCGGGACCAGCGCGATGGCGAGCACTGCGGCGATCACGGCCACCGGGACCAATGCCCAGAAGACGCTGCCCCAGTAGAAGTGACCCAGCAGCCAGCCGCCGGTGACCGGTCCGGCTGCGACCCCGATCCCGACCACGGCTCCCCACACCCCGAGGGCGGCTGCCCGCTCGCGACGCTCGCTGAAGGTGTTGCTGATGATCGACAGCGTCGTGGGGAAGATCAGCGCGGCGAAGGTGCCCATGCCGACCCGCGCCACGATCAGTGCGCCGCCGTTGCCGACCATCGCTCCGATCGCGCTGGTGATGGCGAAGCCCAGCAGTCCGATGATCAGCGCCGGGCGACGGCCGAAGCGGTCAGACAGGCTGCCGCCGACGAGTACCAGGGCGGCGAAGGCGAGGTTGTAGCCGTCGACGATCCACTGGAGGGTGCGGGTGCCTGCGCCGAGCTCGCGCGACATGCTCGGGAGGGCGACGTTGACGATCGTGGTGTCCAGGTTGATCGCGAGCACGGCGGTGCACACGGTGGCCAGGATGGCGAGTCGGCGTGCCCGGCTCAGGGTAGTGGTCGAAGGGCTCATCGGATCTCCAAAGTTGACGGTGACAACATACAGAGTTCAGCACGCTATGTTGGCAATGTCAACATCAAGGTAGGGTGGGGCTGTGACGAAGAGCTACCACCACGGGAACCTGCGTGCGGCCCTGGTCGACGCGGCGGTCGGACTCGCTCGTGAGGGCGGCCCGGATGCGGTCGTCCTGCGGGAGATGGCCCGGCTCGTCGGGGTGTCGCACAATGCTGCGTACCGGCACTTCTCGGATCGCGACGACGTGATGGCCGAGGTGGCCGAGTTCGCGATGGGCCAGCTCGAGACCGCGATGCGGTCCGGGATCGCCTCGGTCCGCAGTCGCGATCGCGAGGTGCGCGCGCGTCGTTGCCTCCGTGAGGTGGGCCGCGCGTACGTGCATTTCGCCCTGGGCAACCCCGGCCTGTTCACGATCGCGTTCACGGTGAAGTCCGAGGCTGTGCTCTCCGAGGAGCGTGCGCTGGCTCTGGTGGCGCCCTACGCCCTGCTCAACGAGGTTCTCGATGAACTGCGCGACAGTGGCGCGATGCCCGCCAGGCGGCGACCCAGCGCCGACGTCAGCTGCTGGGCCGCAGTCCACGGGTTCTCGCTGCTGCACCTCTCCGGACCGGTGAGCGATGCCCCGTCGACAGAGCGTGAAGCGGCGCTCGATCATCTTCTCGCCACGATCGAACGCGGCCTGATCGCGCCCTGAGACCTCCGGTGTCACGATGGGTGCGTGATCACCCAGGCCGACGTTCTCGCAGCCCGGGACCGGATCGGTGACCGGGTGCGCCGCACGCCGGTTACGGCGGTCGATCCCGGAGCGTTCCCCGGACCCGCGTGGCTCAAGCTCGAGTACCTCCAGCACACCGGCAGCTTCAAGGCCCGCGGTGCGTTCAACCGGATCCTCGAGGCGCAGGAGACCGGCGAGCTCGACCCGGCCATCGGCACCGTCGCTGCCTCCGGCGGCAACGCCGGCCTCGCGCACGCGCACGCCGCCGCCCACCTCGGCGTACCGGTGACGGTGTTCGTCCCGACGACCGCCAAGCCGGTCAAGCTGGCCCGGCTCGAGGCGCTCGGTGCGACCGTGATCCAGGTCGGCACGGAGTACGCCGACGCGTACGAGGCCGCACGTGCCCACGCGTCCGATTCGGGGGCGGTCTTCTGCCACGCCTACGACCAGGTCCCGATCGTGGCCGGAGCCGGCACGATCGGGATCGAGCTCCTCGACCAGGTCGACGTCTTCGACACCGTGATGATCGCAGTCGGGGGAGGTGGACTGATGGCGGGCGTCGCTGCCGCGCTGGAGGGCGTCGCCCGGGTGATCGCGGTCGAGCCGGTCCTGTGCCCGACGCTCTCCGAGGCGCTCGCCGCCGGCCAGCCGGTGGACGTGAGTGTCTCGGGGATCGCGGCGGACTCGCTGGGTGCCCGGCGGATCGGTGAGATCGCCTACGAGGTCGCCAGCAGGACGGGAGTTCGCTCGGTGCTGGTCGGCGACGACGACCTCATCGAGGCACGCCAGATCCTGTGGGACCACCGCAGGATCGTGGTCGAGCACGGTGCTGCGGCCGCGCTGGCAGCGTTGACGAGCGGCGCCTATGTGCCCGAGGAAGGCGAGCGCACGGTGGTGGTGCTGTGCGGGGCGAACACCGATCCGGGCGACCTGGTTCAAGCGATCTCTGAGTCGTAGGTCAATAAAACCTGTTGGTGCGGTCCGCCGTTCCCCCTATGGTTCTCGACGCAACCCCGATCAGAGCAGTGCCGACATGAAAGCCAGGCCAGTGCGCAGCTATTGCAGCATCCCGACCGCGATCGCCCCCAGCGCAGATCGTGCGACGTGTGCTGCCGTCACGCCGGTCGAAAAATTGCTCGAGCTCGGCAATCGGCGACCGGTCAGCGGCAAGGGTGAAGCCCAGCTGCTGTCGGCCGACTGGAGCTGCCTGTGAAGTAGGCGCATGACGCGCCCGTTCTTCGGGGCCGCTCCAGCAAGGCAGACAACGCCTTCTGAGCGGCCCTTTTGCATGTTCGGAACAACGACCAACTCAATAGTGGAACGCACGTTTCACCGGAATCTGCGGGTCGAAGGCTGCCCGCGGTTCTGGTCCCCATGAGGTAGCGGCAGCCTGCCGGATTCTCAGTCCGGTCGCCCGGGTTCAAGTCCCGGTGGGGATACGCAGCAACACAGTGCTCAGTAGCTCAGTTGGTAGAGCGCCCGGTTGTTACCCGGGAGGTCGCAGGTTCGATCCCTGCCTGGGCAGCCTGCCTGGGCAGCCTGGGCAGCCGGCGCGGGCAGGGTTGGACGCCCGCGACCACACCTGATTTGCGCCGCTGGCTCAACTGGCTAGAGCAACGGACTCTTACTCCGTGGATTCCGGGTTCGAATCCCGGGCGGCGTACTCGAAACGCGACCTGCCTCCGTCGTCTAGTGGCCGATGACTCCGGGCTTTTACCCCGTACCCGCAAGGGCACCGCAGGTTCGAATCCTGCCGGGGGCACAGCTGGCCAAGCATCCGTGTATCTACGGATTCGACTCCCTATTGCCGACGGATGCCACGACCAGGAAAGGAGGTGTTCAGCGGTGACTGCAGTAACGCTGCTGAACGCTTCCTACGAGCCGCTGGCCAAGGTGTCGTTCAAGCACGCGGTGAAGATGCTCTTCCGCGAGGTAGCCGTCGTGGAGGAGGCCGACCGCCACCCGGACGGTGGTAGCAGGATGATCGGTCCGCACCCGTGGCCGCGGGTGATCCGGCTGGTCCGGTACGTCGCCACCACGTGGCTGTACCGGCCGGCCGGCTGGACACGCCAGGGCGTGCTCGTCCGTGACCGCCACTCCTGTGGCTACTGCGGTGCGCGGGCGAGCACGATCGACCACATCCTTCCGGAGTCACGGGGCGGCGGATGGTCGTGGACGAACAATGTGGCCGCCTGCGCGACGTGCAACGGCAAGAAGGGCAATCGCACTCCGAGCGAGGCCGGGATGCGATTGCACGTCGAACCGTACGTGCCGACCCGGGCACAGCTGGTTGCTCTCGAGGGCTGGGGCTGACGTCAGTCGCCCCAGCCCATCGGGATCACCTCGAAGGGCGCGGCAAAGGCGACACCCATCCGCTGGCCGGTAGCCCGGGCCATCCCTTCGAGGAACTCGCGCGGGTCCCAGTTCTCCCACCCGAGTCCGTCGATGTAGGCGGCGTGCGCCTTCAGCGACTCCACGCCGGCGTCGAACGTGTCGGTGGTGTCGACTCCGTGGGTCGAGGCGGGGGAACCGAACGCCCACACGGCCTTCACGCCGCCCCAGGGCTCGAGGTCGCCGGTGAGCTGTTCGGGGAAGACCCACCGGTTGCCCGCGTCGCGCACGGCGTCGAGGACGGCCCGGCCGACGGCGATGTGGTCGGCCTGGTTGAGGTTCGAGCCGCCCCAGGTGTCGCGGTAGTTGCCGGTGATCACGATGTCGGGGCGGTGGCGGCGGACTTCCGCGGCCAGGCTCCGGCGCAGCGCGACGCCGTACTCCAGGATCCCGTCGGGCAGGCCGAGGAAGTCGACGACCTCGACGCCGACGACGTGGGCCGACGCGATCTGCTCGGCCTCACGGACGACGCGGCACTCGTCGGGCGGCAGGCTGTCGATCCCGGCCTCGCCGCTGGTGACCATGGTGTAGCCGATCCACTTGCCCTGCCCGGTCCAGCGGGCGACCGCAGCAGCGGCACCGAACTCCATGTCATCGGGGTGCGCGACGATGCACAGCGCGCGCGTCCAGGTCTCGTCGAGTGGTTCCAGTGCTCCGGGTGCGTCCATGTGTCCGAACGTACGTTGCCCGCGGGGCTTCGGGAATAGGCGCCCAGCCCGGACCCCACTACCCTTGATCGGTGACCGAGACCCCAGCCTCCATTTCGTTCGACGACCTCGGTCTTGACCCCAAAGTGCTCAAGGCCATCAAGGACGTCGGCTACGAGACCCCCTCGCCGATCCAGGCCGAGGCCATCCCGCCGCTGCTGGCCGGCGGTCACGTCGTCGGACTCGCCCAGACCGGCACCGGCAAGACGGCCGCCTTCGCTCTGCCGATCCTGTCGCGCATCGACCTGTCGCAGAAGACCCCGCAGGTCCTTGTGCTCGCCCCGACCCGCGAGCTCGCGCTCCAGGTCTCGGAGGCCTTCGAGAAGTACGCGAGCGGTATCAAGGGCCTCCACGTCCTCCCCGTGTACGGCGGCCAGGGCTACGGCGTCCAGCTCTCCGCGCTCCGGCGTGGCGTTCACGTGGTCGTCGGCACGCCGGGCCGGGTCATGGACCACATCGAGAAGGGCACCCTGGACCTGAGCGAGCTGCGCTTCGTCGTGCTCGACGAGGCCGACGAGATGCTCAACATGGGCTTCGCGGAGGACGTCGAGTCGATCCTGTCCGGGACGCCCGACGACAAGCAGGTCGCGCTCTTCTCCGCGACGATGCCCAGCCAGATCAGGCGGATCGTCAAGAAGCACGCGCCGGACGCCACCGAGATCAAGGTCAAGTCGTCCTCGACGACGGCGGCAAACGTGGAGCAGCGCTTCCTCAAGGTGGGGCACCCGCAGAAGGTGGACGCGCTCACCCGCATCCTCGAGGTCGAGAACTTCGACGGGATGATCGTCTTCGTCCGCACCAAGCACGCCACCGAGGAGCTCGCCGAGAAGTTGCGTGCTCGCGGGTTCTCCGCGGCTGCCATCAACGGTGACGTCGCGCAGGTCCAGCGCGAGCGAACCGTCGACCAGCTCCGCAAGAGCAAGCTCGACATCCTGGTCGCCACCGACGTCGCCGCCCGCGGCCTGGACGTGCCGCGGATCAGCCACGTGATCAACCACGACATCCCCACCGACACCGAGTCCTACGTGCACCGGATCGGACGCACCGGCCGTGCTGGTCGCCCCGGCGTCGCGATCTCGTTCGTCACTCCGCGCGAGAACCACCTTCTCCGGGCGATCGAGAAGACCAACCGGACAACGCTGGTCGAGATGCGGCTGCCGTCGGTCTCCGACGTCAACGCGTTCCGGGTCGCCAAGTTCACCGAGTCGATCGGCCAGGCGATGGACGACCCGCAGCTCGGCCAGTTCCGCGAGCTGATCGAGGACTACGAGCGCAACAACGACGTCCCGGCGCTCGACATCGCCGCGGCGATCGCAGTGCTGTCCCAGGCGGGCCAGCCGTTGTTCCTCGAGGACATGCCCGAGCCGCTGCGAGTGCCGTCCAAGGAGCGCTCCAACGACCGCGCCCCGCGCAGCAACGAGCGTCGCGGGTTCGCGAGCTACCGGATCGAGGTCGGCAAGCGTCACCATGTCGAACCGCGCCAGATCGTCGGTGCCCTGGCCAACGAGGGCGGCCTGTCGCGCGAGGACTTCGGCAAGATCGACATCAAGCCGGCGTTCTCGATCGTCGAGCTGCCGGTCGACCTGGACCCGGATGTCCTGGACAAGCTGTCGGGCACCCGGATCTCCGGGGTGCTGATCAACATCAAGCCGGACAAATTCGACCGCGGGCACAAGCGCGGCCACGCCGGCCCGACCGGGAGCCCCAACAAGACCTGGAGCGCCACCGGCGGATCGTCGTACTCGGGGACCAAGAAGCCCCGCCACAAGAACCGGGACCAGTAACCCTCCCGAAACCCTAGGATCGGCTCCATGCGTCGACTCGCCGTCCTGGCCACCCTCCTCCTGACCAGTCTCGCCCTGGTCGGACCCGCCGCGGCGACCGATCCGCTGCCGGTGCCGTACTCGTTCCTGCCGAACGCTGCCTTCGGTGGTCTACCGGGCTCGAACGCGCCCGGGACCAACGACTTCACCTGCAAGCCGAGTACGGCGCACCCGCGGCCGGTCGTGCTGGTGCACGGGACCCTGGGCAACCGCTCCACGAACTGGCAGACCTACGGCCCGCTGCTGAAGAACAACGGCTACTGCGTCTTCGCCCTCACCTACGGCGCGACCCTGCCGCTGCCGTACCCGGGTGCGTTCGGCGGCCTCGGTGACATCCCGGCGAGCGCCGAGCAGCTCGCCGTGTTCGTCGACCAGGTGCTGGCGGCGACCGGAGCGAGCAAGGTGGACATCGTCGGGCACTCGCAGGGCACGCTGATGCCGGACTACTACGCGAAGTACCTGGGCGGGGCCTCGAAGATCGGCTCCTACATTTCGCTGGCGCCGTTGTGGCACGGCACCTCCTCGACCGGCACGGGTGCGTTGTCCGCCCTGGCGTTCGCTCCCGGGTTCGATCCGCTGGACCTGGTCGGACCTTCCCTGGGTCAGATGGCCACGGGTTCGCCGTTCATGACGATGATGCGTGCCGGGGGAGTGGTGGTGCCCGGGATCAACTACGTCAACATCATGACCAAGTACGACGAGCTGGTGCAGCCGTACACCAGCGGCAACGAGCCGGGGATGACCAACATCGTGCTCCAGGACTACTGCCCGCAGGACTTCACCGAGCACTTCGAGATCGCGGCGGACAAGAACGCGTCGATCTTCGTGCTCAACGCGCTCGACCCGGCTCACCCGCGGCCGCTGGTCTGCTCCCTGGTCCTGCCGTTCGTCGGCGGGTTGTGAGCACCGCCGGCTGGGCCGGGCGACACGCCGCCTGAGTTACACATTCGAAGATTGACACGCTCGGTCGGGGCGCTTAGTTTGCGCAGTGGGTGAGGGCCCCTGCGCTCAGGCGCACGATGATGAGGAAACCGAGCGTGCGGCGTTTTTTCCTTACCCTGGTGATCGTTCTGTCGGCGGTTCTCGCCGTGCCCCAGCTCGCGTCAGCCCACGTGGAGCGGCCGTCGTACTGGCCCGACCCGGCACCTGACTGCAGCGTGAGCCCGTGCGCCGGTGGCGCGATACCGCACGCGAGGTCGCTGGCCTCGGCGCTCAACGCGAGCGCGATCGGCACCACGCGGGTGGTCTGCCACGCGGACTCGATGGTGCGCCTGCGGAGGTCCATCGCCGCTGCGCGTGCGCACGGCTACTACATCCGGCCCACCGATCACCGGTCCTTGAGCGCCCGGGGTGCTGCCCGGCTGCTGCGGATCAACCGGGCGCTGTTCAGGATGTGCTCGTACCACCAGATCCAGCGAGCGGTCACGGCGTCGCACAACAACGACCGCGTCGTGGTGATGCCGGGCCTCTACACCGAGCCGCACTCGCGGGCCCAACCCACCTTCGATGCGAGGTGCGCGCAGTACCGGGTGCACTCCGACAGCGGTGACCCGGGTGCGCTGTCGCACGAGTACCAGCTGAAGTGCCCCAACGACGCGAACCTGATCTCGATCGAGGGTCGAGGTCTGGGCAACGGCGTCAAGGCCGATCCGGACCCGGCGCTGGTCGACCGTCACGGGATCCCGAACCAGGGCAGGTGCATCCGCTGCAACTTCCAGCTCGAAGGTTCCGGCGTCAGCGCTGACGACGTCATCGTCGAGGCCGGGAACGCGAAAAAGGGTGACGGTGGCCCCTCGGCAGCCGGCCACAAGAAGGACGTCGGGATCTTCGTCGACCGTGCCGACGGGTTCGTGCTGCGCAACCTGACTGTGCGGCACGCGCGCGAGCACGACATCTACATCCTGGAGACCGACGGTTACCTCTTCGACAGGTTCAAGACGTTCTACGCCGGCTCGTACGGCGTCCTGACCTTCGTCGAGGACCACGGTCTCGTCGAGAACTGCGAGGCGGCTGGCAACGGCGACTCGGGTATCTACCCGGGAGCCGGTGCTCCGACGCTGGTCGACCGCGACGTTGCGTTCTACCCGATGGCTCGGTTCAGCCAGGAGTTCCGCGACTGCGACGTCCACCACAACACCGGTGGCTTCTCGGGGACAGACAGCCACGGCACCCTGATCGACCACAACAACTTCTACAACAACGCCCTCGGCTTCACCACCGACGTCTTCACCGCGGCCGGTCACCCGGGATTCCCGCAGCAGGGCAACGTCATCCGGGACAACAATTTCTACTCGAACAACTTCAACCCGTTCAACGCGGGGTCGGACGTCCAGCCGTTCATCGGTGCCCCGGTGGGCACGGGCCTGTGGCTCGCCGGCGGCAACGACAACGTCGTCGAGGGCAACCACTTCTGGAACAACTGGCGTCGGGGCATGATGCTGTTCGCCGTCCCGGACGCGACGGTCTGCGGCCCGGTCCTCGGAACGACCACGACGCCGATCCCGGGGTGCTCGATCACCGGCATCTCGACGTCGTACCGGAACCGGATCCACGGCAACACCATGGGTCTGACGCCGGGCGGGACGGTCAGGCCGAACGGCACCGACTTCTTCTGGGACTCGTTCCCGACCAACACGGGCAACTGCTGGTGGAACAACAAGGCTGCGCCGGGCAAGCAGATCACGAGCTCGCCGGGTCTGCTGCCGTCGTGCAGCAACGGCACGATGCCGTCGACCAGCATCGGTCTGGGCGACGTCGGCAACGAAGCCGAGTTGGTGGCGTGCCTGGCCGGCTACCAGCTCTCCGGCTACCCGGCTGGCAACAGCACCGTGTGCACCTGGACGAACACCCCTGCGAGGCCGGGATCGGCCGCACGGCAGACCGCGTCGAGCCGGGCAGGGGTGTCTTCCGCACAGCTTCAGTCGTTCGCCGAGCTCTGCTCGGGCGGCCCGATGACGAGGACCTGTGCGCCGTTCGTGGGGGCACTGGCCAGCGTCGTGTACGTCGCCAACGCGATCCGTCCACTGATGCCGACCACCCAGGCCGCCCTCGCCGCGACCGACACCAAGCCCCTGAGCATGTACACGTGCAGCTGGTGGCGCCAGGCATCGTCGGCGCAGAAGGCAGGCCTGCTCCAACGGGTCCGCACCTGGACCGGTGGTCCGGTCTCCGGGAACAACACCACCCTGGTCGGGTACGGCAACGTGCTGCGCGCCAGCAACGCGGCCACGCTGTTCGACGATCGCTGCAGCACCAGCTACGCGGGCGCCTTCGCGCTCTACAAGATCTACGGAGCAGCCTCGGCCTTCGCCGCCGCGCACTGAGGATCGCCGTACGACGAGACCTGCCGGGCAATCTGCGCCCGGCAGGTCTCGTGCTGCCTCGTCAGGTCGTCGTGCCGCGCCGCGCCTTTCAGCATGGTCAAATGAAGCATGACCGACCTGTCGGACGGTGAGCCCCCGGCGCCCCCTGCCTCGCGGTACGCGGCGACACCTGCCCCCGTCCTCCGGTCCCGGCAGCACACCCCGCCTGACGGTCAGGGCGACCGCAGTGACCGGCCGCCGCTGTACCGACCGGGGTCGGTGACCACCGCGTGTGCGATCACGTGGGGCTTGCTGGCGCTGTACGGGTACTACCTGAGTCGCTTCGCGATCGGTGACCTTGCCATGGCCAACGCAACGTTCGGCGGGCCTTCATGGCAGCCACCTTCCCGGCCAGGTGTCCGGCGCCTTCCGTGGCTTCGCCCTCGAGGCCGCGGTGCTGCTCGCTTGGGCTGTCGCTGTTCACCGGCGACGCGAACGAGTGGTACCGCAGCATCGGGAGAGAAGCGCAGTCTCGACCCCGGTGATTGAGCCTGTCGAAATCGGATCGACCTCGACGACTAGGTAGGCTCCGACCCGCAGGCACACCTGCACAGGGCGGTAGCTCAGTCGGTCAGAGCAGAGGACTCATAATCCTTGGGTCGTGGGTTCGAGCCCCACCCGCCCTACACACGCATCGACCACCTCGCGCGTCGGAGAAAAATCTAGACCGGTGGCCCGAATCGGGCGTATTTCGCCGGAAATTGAGGACCTTGGTCCCGTCGAACCGGGTCCATTGGTCACGGGTGTTCGAGGGCCAGGTCACCTGGCGTGCTCGAGACTCAGGTCGCCCGATCTGCAGGCCGACGATAGGGGTGTGGAACACAGGACATCGCGGCGGTATCTGGTCGGGGGCACACTCGCCCTCGTCAGCTACGCCACCATGCCCTTTGTGGTGGGCACCGGCCTGCTGTTCCTCGCTGTGGGACTGTCACCGGTGGTGGCGATCGGGATCGGTCTCTTCCGGTACCGGCCCGAGCCCGCATTGCCGTGGGTCCTGTTTGCGGTCGCCCAGATGTTCGCGATGGCGGCCGCTTTCTGTTTCGCAGCCTTCCACCTCCCCGTCCCGTCCTACGCCGACGGCCTGTACATCGCCTTCTACCCGTTCCAGGCAGCCGGCCTGCTGCTGCTGATCCGGAGCCGGAACCCGGGCAAGGACCTGGCCAGCCTCATCGACGCGCTCATCATCACCGTCGGTCTCAGCCTGCTGTCCTGGGTCTACCTCATCAAGCCGAACGTCAGCCGCACAGCAGTCAGTCAACTGTCACACCTGATCCCGATCGCCTACCCGGTCATGGATGTACTGCTCCTCGCCGTGGCCGTCCGCATGGTGATGGGCAACGGAGCTCGTCCGCGGGCGTTCTACCTGATGGCGACGAGCATCCTGTGCCTGATCGCCACCGATGCGGCCTTCGGCGCCATCCAGCTCAACGGCAGCTTCACCCCGGGCGGCTGGCTCGACCTGGGCTGGATGGCCGCGTACATCCTGTGGGGTGCGGCCGCGCTGCATCCGTCGATGCGCGAGCTGTCGACGCCCACTGAGACGGGCAGCGTCTCGTTGAGCGGGAAGCGGCTGGCGTTGCTGGCTGCTGCGACCTTGATCGCGCCCGCCATGCTCCTGGCCAACAGCACCTGGCCGATTCCAGGTTTCGACGTACCCGTGGCGGCTGGTGCGGCGGCAGTGATGTTCATCCTCGTGATCGTCCGCATGCTCGGGCTGGTCTCCAGCGAGCGGGAAGCGGTTGGTCGGCATGCGCGGGCCGAGCGACATGAGAGCGTCCTGCGTCACGCCGCCACGGCGCTTGCTGTCGCGCCCGATCGGCAAGGGATCCGGCAGGCTGCTGTCGACGGTGCGCGGTCCCTGGCACAGGGACTTGCGGCCGTCGAGATCGCGGTGGAGATCCGCGACAGCGATGTCCGGGCGGGCGGTCCGGCAACCGCGCCTGAGGACGCTGTCGTCATCGCCCTGTCCACCCAGACCGCCACCTACGGCTGGCTGGTCGTCGCCAGTTCCGAGGCGGTACCGGCCGACGTGATCGACGGATTGCGGAACCTCGGATCGCAGGTCGCCATGGCTCTGGAGGCCGCGTCGTTCACCGAACGCTTCATCCAGCAGCGCCGCGAGGCCTGGGTCGGCGCGCTGGTCCAGAATTCCTCAGACGTGATCATGGTGCTCGATGACCGACTGTCGATCCGCTACGTGACCCCGTCGGTGCTGGACGTTCTCGGATATTCCCCGGCCGGCCTGGTAGGCGAGTCACTGCTGGGCCTGGTCGAGCTGGCCGAGGCTCCGGCCTTGACGGCCTTCTTCTCTCCGCCGGAACCGCGGCCAGGGACGAGCAGCCGCGCCGAATGGCGGATGCGGCGCGGTGACGGGAGCTTCACCGACATCGAGGTGGTCAGCACCGACCTGCTGACGAACCCGGGCGTCAACGGCATCGTGGTGACCGCCCGTGACATCAGCGAACGCAAAGCCCTCGAGGTCGGGCTCAAGCGCCAGGTCAGCGAACTCGAGGAGCTGGACCGGATGAGGAGCGAGTTCGTCGCGACGGTCTCGCACGAGCTCCGAACGCCGTTGACCAACATCATCGGGGTGGCCGAGCTGTTCGCTGACGGTGACCTCGGTGAGCTCGCCGAGCGACAGGCCGAGGGGCTCGAGGTCATCGGTCGCAACAGCGAGCGGCTCCTGCTGCTGGTCGAGGACCTCCTGACCCTCAGTCACATGGAGACGAACGCTCTCCAGCTGCATCTCGAACCGACGCCTGTCATGACCCTGGTGGACGACATGCGGACCCAGGTCAGCGCGGCGGCCGTGGCGAAGTCCGTCGAGTTGCTGGTCGATTGCTGCCCACAGGCCGGCACCGTCTTCATGGACCGCGAACAGATGGGTCGCGCGATGCTCAACCTGCTCACGAACGCCGTGAAGTTCACACCGGCGGGAGGCACGGTCGATCTGCGAGCAACCCGCGAAGGCGAAGAGCTGGTCGTCACGGTGTCCGACACCGGGATGGGCATCCCCATCGATGAGCAGGCGAAGCTCTTCACCCGCTTCTTCCGTTCGACGGATGCGACGCGGATGGCGATCCAGGGAACCGGACTCGGCCTGGTCATCGTCAAGAGGATCATCGAGGAGCACGGCGGCACCATCTCGATCGCCTCGACGCCCGATGTGGGCACGTCGGTCACCGTCAAGATCCCCGCTGCAGCCACGATCCCTCCGCCGCGCACCCACGCCGCCTGAACGCCGCACGGCCCCGCGAACGACGAAGGCCGGGGCGCCCGAGCGCCCCGGCCTTCGATCTCTGGTTCAGCCGATGGCCACTCCTGCACCCAGGTTCGCGGTGGTCGTGTTGATCAGGCTGATCCCCGAGGACGTCGTGCTGAACACGATGACGGCACGCGTCCCGGCGGTGACCGGGATGCTGAGGCCGGTGAGTTCGCAGTCGGCCTCCGTTCCGATGGCCACGATCCCGGTCAGGGCGGGCGCGAGCGTGCACGCCGTACCCGGCACCGGCAACAGGACACCGTTGACCGACGAGGTGAACACCTGTGCCGTGATCGTCACGGTGGTCCCCACGAGAGCCTGCGCGACCGTGAGCGACGCGCGTGCCGAGACACCGGTGATAGTGCCGTCGCGCGGCATCATCTGGACCAGGCCGCCGGCGTTCGACGTCGTGTCCAGGTTGCCCCCGCTGAGGGGCACGCTCTGCGATGCGGCGCCGCTGATGGGCAGCACTGCGACGACACCAGCCAGGCCACCCGCCACGGTCGTCATCGCGGCCGGTGTGCCGCTGCTGGACGACAGGATCGCGCCGGCACCGTTCGTCCCGTCCGCGCCGGCTGGCCCGGTGGCTCCGGCTGGCCCGGTCGCACCAGCTGGACCAGTTGCACCAGCTGGACCGGTTGCACCGGGTGCTCCAGGAAGCCCGGGAGGACCGATGAATCCGGGCGTGCCGGGCGTTCCGGCGGCACCGGCGGCACCGCCGGCACCGGCGGCACCGGTGCCGCCGACGGGACCTACCAGGCCGGCTGGACCGGTGCGGCCCGTCGCTCCGGTCTTGCCGTACCGGTACCAGCGCAGCACGGTCTCGTTGTTGTGGCACTGGGTCTGGACCCGCACGATCCGGATCGCGCCACCGTCGGTCTTGTAACAGGCGACGACGACGGTGTTCCCGTGGTGGAGCAGGACGCCGCTGGCATTGGCGAACGAGGCAATGGCGACCAGCACCATCACCGTCAGTACGCCGACCACGGCGGCCTTTCGAGTCTTGAATGCCTTCATCAATGGTTCCCCTTCTCAGGCGTGGAACCGCGACCGCTGCATGGCGCAGCACCCTCCCGGGACGACACGATCACCCACAGCGGCGTATCCGCTTTCCGAGACTAGGAGGCTCGATATTGGCGGGGCGGGGAACCTTCGAGGTCTGACCGAACAGAGCGAGGCGCAGGGACCATGGTCCCGGCCCGGGCCGGCGACTGGCTCAACCCGGGCTCTGGCAGAGTTGCCGGTGCGTGGGGACGCCTCGAAAGGAAGCCGCATGAATCTCGCAGCATGGATCGTCTCCGGGGTGCTGGCGGCCGCGTACCTGATGGCCGGAATCATGAAGACCACCCAGCCCGCCGAGAAGCTGCAACCGAAGATGGGATGGGTCGAGGACGTCTCGCTGCGTACCTTGCGCCTGATCGGCGTCAGCGAACTCCTCGGCGCCCTCGGCCTCATCCTCCCGAAGCTGACCGGAGTGGTCGATGACCGCGCCGGCGTCCAGGGCACGCTCACCGCTCTGGCGGCCACCGGCCTTGTGGTCATCCAGGTGCTGGCGATCCCGGTGCACTGGCGCCGGGGGGAGAAGGAGGCGCTGCCGGTGAACCTCGTGCTTGCCCTGCTCGCCGCCTTCGTGGCCGCGGCCCGTTTCGGCTGGCTCTGAGTGGCCGCCGGCGCAACGCCCGCTGAACGGTCAAGGTCACGATTTCAAACATTGGCTGTCCGATTTGCGTGTTTCCCGTGATTCCTTGCCGATATAGGTGTTGCATGGGTTGAGCACCCATCTTCACCTCAGAAAGGGGGACACAATGACGTGCACCCACACCCCGGCTTGTCCGGACGCCACATCGCACGACTGCTGCAGCGCCCACACGGTTGCCGACCACTCCGAGCAGGGCTGGTGCCAGCTGTGCAACGGCGTCATCCTGTTCGACGACGGCAGCTACCTGGCACCCGACGGACACGTCGAGCGCGTTCCGCTCTCCGCCTGAGGTTTCGAGACAGGCCGTGCCGGCCTTCACTTCGAGACGGGCGCTGCGCGCCCTCCTCAGTACAGGCCTCAACCAACGACGGACGTCAGTGGTGGGCGGCGTCTCGGATCTCGCCGACCAACTCCTCGATGACATCCTCGAGCGTGGCGACCCCGATGACCTCGCCGGCCTCGTTCACGACCCGCGCCATGTGGGCGCCCCTGGACTGGATGGTCTGCAGGGCGGCGACCAGGGTGTCGGTGTCCCGGACATCGGCGAAGGCGCGAATCCGTCGGTCCTCGACCACCTGAGCCCGTCCGTGCGGGTCCGGCGCGAGCACGTCCTTGATGTGCAGGTACCCGATCAGGGACCCGTCCTCGGCCACGACCGGGAAGCGTGAGAACCCGGTCTCGGCACAGATCGCCTCGACCTCGGTGGCCCGGGTGCCCCGGGCGATCGTCTGAAGATCCGCCATCGGCAGCAGTACGTCGGCCACCGTGCGTGAGGTGAACCCGAGGGCGCCTGAGAGCCGTTCGTACTCGCTCTCCTCCAGCAGTCCCTCGGCACGCGATTCGTCGACCAGTGCCTCGACCTGCTCGCGGGTGAAGGCCGAGGAGATCTCGGCCTGGGGCTCGACCCGCAGTAGTCGCAGGATGCCGTTCGCCGTCGCGTTCAGCAGGTACACCACGGGCTTGAGCACCGCGACCACGACGATCATCGGCGCGCCGAAGACCAACGCGGCGCGCTCGGGTCCGGCCAGGGCGAGGTTCTTGGGAACCATCTCACCCAGGACGACGTGCAAGTAGACGACGATCGCGAGTGCGACCGCGAACGCCACTGCGTGCACGGCGCCGTGCGGGAGCCCGATCGCCCTGGCCAGCGGCTCGAGCAGGTCCGACAACGCCGGCTCAGCGACGGCACCCAGTCCGACCGAGCACACGGTGATGCCGAACTGGGCGCCGGCCATCACCAGCGAGACCTGCTCCATCGCGCGCAGCGTCGAACGGGCGAGTGTCGAGCCCTGCTGGGCCTTCGGCTCGATCTGGGTACGACGAGCCGAGACGAGCGCGAACTCCGCGCCGACGAAGAACGCATTGCCCAGCAGCAGGAGGGCGCCCAGGATCAGCGCAGCGTGGGTGCTCATGCCTCCGCCTCGGCCCGCTGGTGCTTGCGGATCGAGATCCGGTCCACGCGCAGGCCGTCCATCAGCTCGACCCGCAGCTCGACGAGCTCTTCGATCGGGTCCTCGTCGTCGTCCTCCGGCACGATCAACGGCAGCGGGACGACCACCGAGTCCCCGCGTACCGGGATCCTGCCGAGCGCCTGCACCAGCAGGCCCGCGATCGTGTCGTAGTCCTCGTGCTCGGGCAGGTCGAGCCCGGTGGCGTCGCGGACCTCGTCGGGCCGCAGCAGACCCGAGACGATCCAGGAACCGTCGGGTCGCTGGCGAAGTCGCGCGCCTGACCGGTCGTGCTCGTCGGCGATGTCGCCGACGATCTCCTCCACGACGTCCTCGAGCGTGACCACGCCGGCAGTGCCGCCGTACTCGTCGGAGACGATCGCCATCTGGAAGCCCTCCCCCCGGAGCAGGGCGAGCAGCGGGTCCAGGCGCAGCGACTCGGGCACGATCGTGGCGTCGACCATCACCTCGCGCACCAGCGTCGAGCCACGATCGGCGCGCGGGACCGCGACGGCCTGCTTGACGTGCACCGAGCCGACGATGTTGTCGGTGCTGCCCCTGGTGACGGGGAACTTCGAGAATCCGGTGGCGGCCGAGAGCTCGATGATCTCGGAGACCGGGTCGGTGGCATCCACAGTCGCCATCCGCATCCGCGGCGTCATGATCTCGCCGGCGGTGCGCGGTCCGAACGCGATCGAGCGCTGCACGAGGTGGGCGGTCTCGGTGTCCAGCGTGCCTTCCGAGGCCGACCTGCCGGCGAGGGAGGACAGCTCCTCGGCAGATCGCGCCGATCGCAGCTCCTCCTGGGGCTCCACCCCCAAGGACCTGATCAGCGCGTTGGCCGAACCGTTGAGCAGCCGGATCGGCAGCGACATCGCGGTGGTGAACATCCGCAGCCCGGACTGGGTGGCCTTCGCGGTCCCCAGTGGTAGTGCGATGGCCACGTTCTTGGGGACCAGCTCGCCGAAGATCATGGTCGCGAAGGTCGCCAGGACCAGTCCGATGGTCACCGCGACCGCATCCACGCCGCCGTGGGCCAGACCGAGATCACGCAGAGGGCCCTTGAGCAGGTCGGCGATCGCGGGCTCGGCCAGGAAGCCGATGGCCAGGTTCGTCAGCGTGATGCCGACCTGGGCGCCGGAGAGCTGGGTGGACAGCGAGCGCAGCGCGGTCGAGACGCCGGCGGCACTCCGGTCACCGGACTGCGAGGCTCGTTCGACCTCTGCCCGGTCGACGGTGACCAAGGCGAACTCGGCCGCCACGAAGAGCCCGCAGGCGACCATCAAGGCCAGCGAGACACCCAGCAGGAGCCAGTCCATGTCGCCCATTGTTGCGGGTCCGACGCACATGCGCGCCACAGGGAAGCGTGAGAGGGTCGCTTCAGGCACAGGACGGTCGTCGTGGACGGGAGGAACCATGCTCCGTATCTCCGGCACCGGCGAGAGTCATGTGGGCCTCGTGCGCACCAACAACGAGGACTCGGCGTTCGTCGGCCCGTTCTGCATGCTGGTCGCCGACGGCGTCGGTGGGGGAGCGGCCGGCGAGGTCGCCTCGGCCACCACCGCGTACGCCGTCTGTGCGACGGCCCTGCTGCGCTCGGAGGAGGATCCGGCCGATGTGCTCCGCGACGGCGTACGGCTCGCCCAGGCACAGGTCGCGGCCGGCGTGGCCGCGGACCCGTCACGGGCCGGGATGGCGACGACGTTGACGGCCGTGGTGACCGATGGTGCGCGGTTCACGCTGGCCCACCTCGGTGATTCGCGCGGGTACCTGCTGCGCGGCGAGGTTCTGACCCGGCTGACCCGCGATCACACCTATGTCCAGGACCTGCTCGACCAGGGCCGGATCGAACCGGCCGATGTGGCCGAGCACCCCTGGCGCAACGTCGTGCTCCGGACCGTCAACGGCACGGTCGAGGGCGAACCGGACCTGATCGAGCTCTCCCTGGTGGCCGGTGACCGCTTGCTGCTCGCCAGCGACGGTCTGACCGACCTCCTCTCCGACGCCGAGCTGGTCCGCACGATCCTGCCTCGCTCGGACGAGGACGCGGTGGGCGCCCTGATCGCTGCCGCACTCGCGCGCGGCGGGCGCGACAACGTCACCTGCGTGGTGGCGACGGTGATCGACGGACCGGCGGTGAACGCCGACGGCCACCTGTACGGCGCCGTCCGGGACCCCGACAACGTGGTGGACCTGACCGCGGCTCGGTCTGCTTCGGCCTGAAACCGAGATAACTGGGACGATGTGCAGATGGCCGACCTCGCACGCCCCCGTCTCGAAGGTTCTGTCGCCGTCCGCGACGACCGTCGACTTTCGTTCGCCGAGTTCGGTACGCCGCGAGGAGCGCCGGTCTTCTGGTTGCACGGCACGCCCGGTGGCCGACGCCAGGTGCCGGTCGAGGCCCGGGCGTTCGCCCTCGAGAACGACGTCCGGATCATCGGCATCGATCGCCCCGGGATCGGGACGTCGACACCGCACCTGTACGACGACGTCCTCGACTGGACCGGCGACCTCGAGATGGTGGCTGACAACCTGGGCATCGACACCTTCCGGGTGATCGGCCTGTCCGGCGGCGGTCCGTACGCCCTGGCCGCAGGCGCGGCGTTCCCGGACCGGGTCCACGGTGTCGGAGTGCTCGGCGGTGTCGCTCCGACCAAAGGGCCGGACACCATCCGTGGCGGTCTCGTCGAGGTGGCGCCCTACGTCGCTCCCGTTGTCGCGGCCACCCGGATCCCGTTGAGCTACCTGCTGGCGTTGGGCATCCGGCTTGTGCGCCCGCTTGCGAGCCTGGCGATCGACGGGTACGCCGCGGTCCAGCCCCGCGGTGACAAGGAACTCCTCGGCCGGCCCGAGTTCAAGGCGATGTTCCTCGACGACCTGATCAACGGCGCCCGGTTCCAGGTGGGCGCGCCGCTGGCAGACCTGATCCTGTTCACCCGTCCGTGGGGCTTCACCGCGGCCGAGGTGACCGTCCCGGTGCGCTGGTGGCACGGGGATCACGACCACATCATCCCGTACGCCCACGGGGTGCACATGGCCCAGCGCCTCCCGGATGCGGTCTTCGCGACGATCCACGGTGAGTCCCACCTGGGCGGCATGGGGGTGGCCACCGAGGTGCTCCAGACGCTGATGGAGCTCGGTCCGCGCAAGACCGCGCGGAAACGAGCCGCGGCGGCGCCGAAGGCCTGATTCGGGCTGGTCGGGTGTTTCTCTGGCATCAGGGCACGATTTGGGTCACAATGGGAACACAAGTTCACAACCGTCACAGAACCAGCTTCTGACATCGATCGAGCCCGCCGGGGAAGGCGTAGCTCAACGCCGGAGTCAGAGGAGGCTGAAGTGACACGTACTGCGACCCGTGGAGTCCTGTTCATCCACTCGGCGCCGTCTGCGCTGTGCCCGCACGTGGAGTGGGCCGCGGGCGGCGTACTCGGCAACGCCGTGAACCTCGGGTGGACCCCGCAAGGTGCCCAGGCCGGCACCTACCGTGCCGAGTACTCGTGGGCCGGTGATGCCGGCACCGCTGCGGCAGTGGCCTCTGCCCTCCGCGGCTGGAACCAGCTCCGTTTCGAGATCACCGAGGACCCGACCTCGTCCACCGAGGGCGCCCGCTTCTCCTACACGCCCGAGCTGGGCGTCTTCCACGGCGTGACCGGCCTGCACGGTGACCTGATGATCCCCGAGGACCGTCTCAAGGCGGCAGTGGTCCGGACCGCGCTCGGCGACACCACGATGGAGCTGGAGATCGACAAGCTGCTCGGCAAGCCGTGGGACGACGAGCTCGAGCCGTTCCGCTACGCGGGCGACGGAGCCCCGGTGAGGTGGCTGCACCAGGTCGTCTGAGCCCGCTGACATACGCGCGGACTGACTAAAGCGGAATGTTCGTGTGGTTGCCGCGCTGCACCAGCCCGGCACCGGCGATCGCGCGCGCGATGGCCGACTTGGTGGCCGACGGCTCGACAACCTCGTCGACCACGCCGATCTCGACGGCCTTCGCGATGCCACCGGCGATCCGGGCGTGCTCCTCAGCGAGTTCCGCCTCGACCGCGGGACGGATCTCGGGGGAGACATCGGCAAGCTTGCGCCGGTGCAGGATCCGGACGGCAGCGACCGCGCCCATGACCGCGACCTCGGCGTCGGGCCAGGCGAACACCTTGGTGGCCCCGAGCGAGCGCGAGTTCATCGCGATGTACGCGCCGCCGTACGTCTTGCGGGTGACCACGGTGACCCGGGGGACCACCGCCTCGCCGAAGGCGTGCAGCAGCTTGGCACCGCGGCGTACGACGCCGTCCCACTCCTGGCCCACACCCGGCAAGTAGCCCGGTACGTCAACCAGCACGATCAGCGGGATTCCGAACGCGTCGCACATCCGCACGAAGCGGGACGCCTTCTCGGCCGAGGCGGAGTCCAGGCAACCGCCCAGGCGCAGCGGGTTGTTGGCGATGACGCCGGTGGTGCGCCCGCCGAAGCGTCCCAGCGTGGTGACGATGTTCGGGGCCCACTTCGCGTGCAGCTCGATCGCCGTACCGGCGTCCAGCACGTTCTCGACCAGCGGGTGCACGTCGTAGGCACGCTTGTTGGAGTCGGGCAGCAGCCCGGCCAGGTCGATGTCGGCCACCGAGGCGACGTCGAGCGTGCCCTGCGCACCCAGCAGGAAGGCCAGGTCACGGGCCGCGTCCAGGGCTTCGCGCTCGGAGTCGGTGAGCACGTGCACGACGCCGGAACGACGGCCGTGCGGTTCGGGCCCGCCGAGGCGGAGCATGTCCACGTCTTCGCCGGTGACAGAGCGGACCACATCGGGACCGGTCACGAAGATCCGGCCCTCGGGTCCGAGGATGACGACGTCGGTCAGCGCCGGTCCGTACGCCGCCCCGCCGGCGGCCGGGCCCAGGACGACCGAGATCTGCGGGATCGTGCCGGACGCCTTGGTCATGGCCTGGAAGATCTCGCCGACCGCGTGCAGCGACAGCACGCCCTCGGCGAGCCGGGCACCGCCGGAGTGCCACAGGCCGACGATCGGGACACGGTCGGTCAGCGCACGCTGGTACGCGGCGACGACGACCTTGCAGCCCTCGTAGCCCATCGCGCCGCCCATCACGGTCGGGTCGGAGCAGAAGGCGACGCAGGTCTTGCCGTTCATCCGGCCGACGGCGGCGAGCATGCCGGAGTCGTCGACGGGCGAGATGGCCTCGAAGATGCCGTCGTCGAACAATGCCGCGAGACGTTGCAGCGGGTGCCGCGGGTCCTGCTCGCGGGCCGGGGCGGCGGGCTTCTCGGGCGCCTGGGTCATGACAGGCTCCCGAACGCCACGGCCACGTTGGCGCCGCCGAAGCCGAAGGAGTTGTTCAAGGCGGCGATGTCGCCGCCGCGCAGCTCGCGAGCCGTCGTCGGGATGTCGAGCTCGACCGCGGGATCGAGGTTGTCGAGGTTGATGGTGGGCGGCGACATCCGGTGCTGGATCGCCAGCACGGTCGCGATCGACTCGAGCGCGCCCGCCCCACCGAGCAGGTGCCCGGTCATGGACTTGGTGCTGGTCACGACGACCTCGTCGGCGTACTTGCCCAGGGTCGCGTGGATCATCAGGCCCTCGGCGACGTCGCCCTGCGGGGTCGAGGTCGCGTGCGCGTTGACGTGGGCGATGTCGCCCGGCGAGATGCCGGCATCCTCCAGGGCGCGCTGGATCGCACGCGTGCCGCCACGCCCTTCGGGATCGGGCTGCGCGATGTCGTGGGCGTCGTTGGTGATGCCGGCGCCGAGAACCTCGGCGTAGATCCGGGCACCGCGGGCCTGCGCGTGCTCGAGTTCCTCGAGCACGAGGATGCCAGCACCTTCGCCCAGCACGAAGCCGTCACGCCCGGTGTCCCACGGCCGCGAGACGGTCGTCGGGTCGCCTTCGTTCTTCGACAGCGCCATCATCTGGGCGAACGCAGCCATCGGCAGCGGGTGGATCGCTGCCTCGGTACCGCCCGCCAGGACCACCTCGGCCCGGCCAAGACGGATCTGGTCCAGCGCGAGCGAGACTCCCTCGTTGCCCGACGCGCACGCCGACACCGGCGTGTGCACTCCGGCGCGGGCACCGACGTACAGGCCGATGTTGGCGGCGGGTGCGTTCGGCATCAACATCGGAACGGCCAGCGGAGAGACCCGTCGCGGGCCCTTCTCCTTGAGCAGGTCGTAATTGGCCAGCAACGTGGTGACGCCTCCGATGCCGGAGGCGACGGCGACGCCGAGCCGTTCAGGATCGACACCGCCGTCGGCCAGTCCGGAGTCGGCCCACGCCTCGATGGCCGCCACCATCGCGAGCTGCGCCGAGCGGTCGAGCCGCCGCGCCTTGACCCGGTCGAGCACGTCAGCGGGGTCGACAGCTGCCGTGCCGGCGATCCGGACAGGCTGGTCGGTCGCCCACTCCTCGGTGATCGCCCGTACGCCGGAACGGCCGGCGAGCAGCGCCTCCCAGGTGCTGGCGACATCTCCGCCGACCGGGCTGGTGGTGCCCAGTCCGGTGACGACTACTCTCCTGCGGCTCATGGTGCGACTCCTCGCGCTCGATGCGGGGTGAGAATGATCAGGCGGCCTGGGCGTTCTCGATGTAGGTGACGGCGTCACCGACGGTCTTGAGGTTCTTGACCTGGTCGTCGGGGATCCGGACGGAGAACTTCTCCTCGGCCGCGACGACGACCTCGACCATCGAGAGCGAGTCCACGTCGAGGTCGTCGGTGAACGACTTCTCGAGCTGGACGTCGCTCGCGGGGATGCCGGTGACCTCGTTGACGATTTCGGCGAGCTCGGTGCGGATCTCTTCGGTGGTGGCCATGCTGGGTTCCTCTCGTGATGGGTGCTTGCTTCTTGTGGGCACTGCGGGGGTGGTGCGGGAAATCAAGGGCTCTGCTGGTTCAAGGGATGCGGACGACCTGCGCCGCGTAGGAGAGCCCGGCGCCGAACGCGATGAACAGCGCGAGATCGCCGCTGTGCGCCTGGCCCTCGTCGTACATCCTGCCGAGCGCGAGCGGGATCGAGGCCGCCGAGGTGTTGCCCTGCTCGGCGATGTCGCGGGCGATCCGGACGTGCTCGGGCAGCTTCATCGCCCGCGCCATCGCGTCGATGATCCGCATGTTGGCCTGGTGCGGGATGAACAGGTCGAGGTCCTCGACGCGGATGCCCGTGCGGTCCAGGGTTTCCTGGGCGACCTTGGCCATCTCGAACGACGCCCAGCGGAAGACCGTGCCGCCGTCCATCTGGATGTAGGGCATCTCCGGGCTGTCGCTGGCCAGGACCTCGCGCCAGTCCGTGCTCTGCCGGATGGCGTCGAACTGCTCGCCGTCGGACCCCCAGACGACCGGACCGATCCCGGGTACCTCGGACGGTCCGACGACCACGGCGCCGGCGCCGTCGCCGAAGATGAAGGCGGTCCCGCGATCGGTCCTGCTGGTCATCTCGGACAGCAGCTCGGCGCCGATCACCAGGACGTGCCGCGCGGTGCCGGCGCGGATCATGTCGTTGGCCAGCGCCAGGGCGTGGCAGAAGCCGGCGCACGCGGCGGAGATGTCGAACGCGACCGGGCTCTGCGTCCCGAGCGCGTGCGCGACCTTGGTCGCCAGGGCAGGGGTCTGCATCGTCCAGGTACAGGTGGCCACGATGACGGCGTCGATCTGCGCCGCGTCGATGCCGGAGGAGGCCAGCGCCTTGCGGGAGGCCTCGAGGGTCATCGTCTCCAGGGTCTCGTCCGGGCCGACCCAGCGGCGTTCCCGGATGCCCGAGCGCTGCTGGATCCACGCGTCGCTGGAGTCGATCGCCTCGATCACGTCCGCGTTCGGCACGATCCGCTCGGCGCGGTGGATGCCGAGACCCAGGACGGTCGCGTGCGGCGCACCGACCGGCATCGTCCACGTGGCCTGCGGAGAGTGGCTGGTCACACCGTCACGCCCTCGGGATGCAGCCGGACCAGGGGCTGACCGGGGGAGACGAGGTCGCCGTCCTCGACGAGCCATTCGACGATAGTGCCTCCGTACGGCGCGACCACGGCGGTCTCGTCGCGGGTCGACCGGACCCGGCCCACCTCGGCGCTGGCGAGCAGCGAGTCGCCCTCGGCGCCGGCGTACCGGACGAAGGTGCCCTTGGACGGCGAGACGAGCATCCGCCAGGTCGGGTGCAGGTCCATCGGCGACGGATCGCCGTGCTTCTCGACGAACGCGCGAGCGGCGTCGAGCTGGTCGGGTGTCTTGAGCGCGAACGTCTCCACACCGGGCAGCGCGCGCTTGGCGATGTTGGTCAGCGTCCCGGCGGGTGGCATCTCCAGGACGCCGGTGACGCCGAGGTTGCGCATGGTCTCCAGGCAGAGGTCCCAGCGCACCGGGGTCGCCACCTGGGTGACGATCCGGCGCATCACGTCACGGCCGTCGTGGATGACCTTGCCGTCGCGGTTGGAGATCACCGCGGTCCGGGGGTCGTGGGTGGAGACGGCCGGAGCGAGTCCGGCCAGCACGCCGACGGCGGGCTTCATGTGCTCGGTGTGGAACGCGCCGGCGACCGAGAGCGGCATCAGGCGGGCCTTGGCCGGCGGGTCGGCGGCGAACGCCTCGAGCTGCTCGAGCGTTCCGGCAGCCACGATCTGGCCCTCGGCGTTGACGTTGGCGGCGGTGAGGCCGTGCTGCGTAAGCGCGGCCATCACCTCCGCCGGGTCGCCGCCGAGGACCGCGGTCATGCCGGTCGGGGTCACGGCGGCTGCGTGAGCCATCGCGTTCCCGCGTTCGCGGACCAGGACCATCGCCTGCTCGGCGCTGATCGCACGGGCACCGGCAGCGGCAGTCAGCTCGCCGACGCTGTGCCCCGCCACCGCGCCGATCCGCCCGAAGGCGTCGGAGGGGTGCGGGAACAGTGCCAGCGCGGCCACCAGGCCCGAGGCGACGATGAGGGGCTGGGCGATCGCCGTGTCCCGGATCGTCTCGGCGTCGGCCTTGGTGCCGAAGTACGGCAGGTCGAGACCCGCCACCGCGGAGAGCCAGACCATGCGCTCGGCGAACTGCGGATCCTCGAGCCACGGGGCCAGGAATCCGGGAGTCTGGGCCCCTTGTCCGGGGGCGACGATGATCAGCACACATCCACTGTTGCTGACGCCGTCGCGGTACGACGCGTCCGCATCGCACGAAAACGCCGGGGCAGACTTTGTAGGGTTTCTACAACTCCACGCCGTCGAGGCGCCCGAGGGTCAGGGCAACGCGCAAGGTGTAGGAGTCCCGTGGATCGGCCGGAGTCAGGCCGGTGACCTCCGCAGCACGCCTCAGCCGGTACCGCACGGTGTTGGCGTGCACGAACAACGTGCGTGCGGTGGCTTCGAGCGAGGAGCCGTGGTTGAGATAGGTCTCCACGGTCTCCAGTACGGCACCACCGGCTGCCTCGAGGGGTGCGTGGACGTGCTCGACCAGAGTCGCACGGGCGTGCGGATCGCCGGCGAGCGCGCGCTCGGCCAGCAGGTCCTCGGCGTTGACCGGCCGTGGTGCGTCGGGCCAGCCCGCAACCACCCGCAGTCCGGCCTGGGCGGCATCGGCCGAGACCCGGGCGTCCGTCAGTGCCGTGACGACCGGTCCGACCACGACCGGGCCGTCGGCGAACGCCGCAGCGACGCTCGCGGCGGGTCGGCCCTGCCGGTCGACACCGCCGAGGATCACCACCAGCCGGTCGCCCTGGACCGCGCACAGGCAGTCGAGCTTGTGCTCACGCGCGATCCGCCGTACGCCGTCCAGCGCGCCGCCCGAACCGAGCCTGCCGGCCATCACCAGCACCTTGCCGGTGCCGTCCCAGCCGAGCGCGCTGGCTCGCGACGAGATCGTCTCCTCGGCCTCGCCCCGCAACAGCGAGTCGACCACCAGTGCCTCGAGCCGGGCGTCCCAGGCTCCGCGCTGCTCGGCGTACCGGGCGTAGACCTCGGCGGTGGCGAAGGCGACCTCGCGGGCATACCTGTTCAGCGGGCCGCGGGCGTTCTCGGCGTCCTCGCCGAGGATCTCGTCGAGGTTCTCGTCGACCACGATGATCGAGAGCCGGACCATCGCGACGGTCTGTTCCAGGGTGATCTCACCGGCCATCTCCGGCGGCGCGACGCCGAAGACGTCGGCCCGCACCATCGGGGCCCCGTCCGGGTTGCGGTACCAGTCGATGAACGACTTGATGCCGGCCTGCACGATCAGCCCGATGAAGGAGCGGTCCTCGGCCGGCAGCTCGGTGACCCACGGCATGTCGATGTCCATCCGGCCCAGCGCCGCGCTCGAGAGCGCACCGCTGGCACGGGTGAGCCGCTGGGCGATCTGGGCGCGGGTTCGGGTCACGCGCTCATCCTGCCCGGTCCGCGGGGTTACCGGCGCGTTCGACAACGGGTTCCCTGGGCGTCAGACCAGCCCCATCCTTCACATCCGTCACAGATTGGCGCGAATCGCGCCAGGAGTAACACGTGCGTCATGATCCTCTGATTGACTCGTCATCTACCTGGCGGCTGCCCGGCCGCCGGATGGAACAGCACGTGCTGAAGACCTGAGACAGGGGAGTTGTTGTGGCCGAGGCGCCCGAGGTTCAGTACGTCACGATCCACGGCCACCGGCGCGCCTACGTGAAGACCGGTGCAGGCCCGGCGCTCCTGCTCCTGCACGGGCTCGGCTGCGACCACACCACGTGGGATCCGGTGATCGAGAAGCTCGCGAAGAAGTACACCGTGATCGCCCCGGACCTGCTCGGTCACGGTCAGAGCGCCAAACCGCGTGCCGACTACTCGGTGGGCGGCTACGCCAACGGGATGCGCGACCTGCTGACGGTGCTGAACATCGACAAGGTGACCGTGGTCGGCCACAGCCTCGGTGGTGGCGTGGCGATGCAGTTCGCCTACCAGTTCCCCGAGCGCACCGAGCGGATGGTGCTGGTGGCACCCGGCGGCCTCGGCCCCGAGGTCACCCCGATGATCCGGATGGTGGGCCTGCCGGGCTTCAAGACCGCGATGGCGGTGCTCACGCTTCCCGGCATCCGCCACGTCGGGATCGCCGGCATGCGTGCGCTCTCCCGCACCGGCCTGGCGGCGACCCACGACCTCGACGAAGTCGCCGACATCTACGACTCGTTCAAGGACGCCGGTGCGCGCTCGGCGATCGCCCACGTCGTCCGTGCGGTCGTCGACACGCGCGGCCAGATCGTCACCATGGTCGACCGCGCCTACCTGACCCAGGCGATGCCCATGCTGGTGGTCTGGGGGACCGAGGACAAGGTCATCCCCGTCAAGCACGCCGAGACCGTCGCAGCAATCGCCCCCGGCGCCCAGGTCGAGGTGCTCGGCAACTCCGGGCACTTCCCGCACAAGGACCACCCGGACCTGTTCGTCAAGATCCTCAACGACTTCGTGCGCTCCACCCAACCGGCGTCCTACCACCGCGGTCGCTGGCGCCAGCTGTTGCGCAACGGTCCGCTGGCTCCGGTCACCGAGCAGCTGCACCTCGCGCGGGCCGTGCCGATCGCCTAGATCACCTCGGCGCGCACGTCACCAGGTTTCGACACGCTCGGTTCCGGCTTCGTTCCTCAGCCGGACTCGCTGCTCAACCTGCATGAGGTCCAAGGCCGCTGACGCGTCCTTGCTCATGCATCGCCGCCCTCTTGCAACACGCCGCTCACGGCCGTCGGGTCGTCGATCTGGTAGCGGTGGAACGCCTCGACGACGACCTCGGCCTTGACCTCGCCGCGGGCGGCAAGCGCCTGCAGCGTCTGCACCACGATCGAGGGTGCGTCGACGTTGAAGAAGCGCCGCGCTGCGGGCCGGGTGTCGGCGAAGCCGAAGCCGTCGGTTCCCAGGGCGTGGAAGTCGCCGGGAACCCACCGGGCGATCTGCAGCGGCACGGCACGCATGAAGTCGGAGACCGCGATGAAAGGACCGGTCGCGTCGGCCAGCTGGCCGGTCACGAACGGGACCCGCGGGCTCTCCTCGGGGTGCAGGAGCGCGTGCCGTTCGCTCTCGATCGCGTCACGGGCCAGCTCGTTCCACGACGTCACCGACCACAGGTCGGCGCTGACGCCCCAGTCGCTCGCCAGCAGCTGCTGGGCCTCGACGATCCAGGGGAATCCGACCCCCGACGCGAGCAGCTGCGCCTTGGGGGCATCGGCGCCCAGGTCCGGGCCGTCGCCGAACCGGTAGATCCCCTTGAGCAAGGCATCGACATCGAGGCCTTCGGGCTCAGCCGGCTGGCTGACCGGCTCGTTGTAGACGGTGACGTAGAAGATGACGTCCTCGCCCAGGGGGTGCTCCGGCGAGGTCGTGTACATCCGGCGCAGACCCGCCTGCATGATGTGCGCGACCTCGTGGGCGTGAGCCGGGTCGTAGTGGATGACGGCCGGGTTGGTCGCAGCCAGCAGGGGCGAGTGTCCGTCGGCGTGCTGGAGGCCCTCACCGGTCAGCGTGGTGCGACCCGCGGTGGCACCGATCAGGAAGCCGCGCGCGAGCTGGTCGGCCATCGCCCACACCGAGTCTCCGGTGCGCTGGAAGCCGAACATCGAGTAGAAGATGTAGAACGGGATCATCGCTTCGCCGTGGGTCGAGTACGCCGATCCGGCCGCGATCGCCGAGGCCATCGCACCGGCCTCGGAGATGCCCTCGTGCAGCATCTGGCCGTCGGTCGCCTCGCGCCACTTGAGCAGTTGCGCCCGGTCGACGGATTCGTACTGCTGTCCGCCCGGGTTGTAGATCTTGGCGCTCGGGAACATCGAGTCCATCCCGAAGGTGCGGTACTCGTCGGGCGCGATCGGCACGATCCGGCGGCCGATCTCCGGGTCCTTCATCCAGTCGCGGAGCAGCCGGACGATGGCCATCGTGGTGGCGATCTTGTTGGCACCGGAGCCGACCTTCAGGTCGGCGTACGTCTCGTCGCCGGGGACCTTGAGCGGCTTGGACCGGATCACGCGCCTGGGCAGCGATCCGCCGAGCTGGCGACGCCGTTCGAGCATGTACTCGATCTCGGCCGACGCAGCGCCCGGGTGGAAGAACGGTGCCGTCCCGGAGCCTTCGTATGCGTCGGTGATCTCCTTGTCGCTCATCGGCAGGAAGAGCCGGTCGCGGAACTTCAGCAGGTCCGGAAGCTTGAGCTTCTTCATCTGGTGGGTGGCGTTCTTGCCCTCCAGCGCATCGATCGTCCAGCCCTTGACCGTGTGCGCCAGGATCACGGTCGGCTGGCCGACGTGCTTGGTGGCGGCGTCGAACGCGGCGTACACCTTGCGGTAGTCGTGACCACCGCGCGGCAGCTTCTCGATCTGCCGGTCGGTCATGTGCTCGACCATCTTGCGCAGGCGCGGGTCCGGACCGAAGAAGAACTCCCGGTTGTAGGCACCGTCCTCGACCGAGAACGTCTGGAACGCGCCGTCAGGGGTGGTGTTCATCTGGTTGACCAGGACACCGTCGACGTCGCGGGCCAGCAGGTCGTCCCAGTCGCGTCCCCAGATCACCTTGATGACGTTCCAGCCCGCGCCGCGGAAGTTCGACTCGAGCTCCTGGATGATCTTGCCGTTGCCGGTCACCGGACCGTCGAGCTGCTGCAGGTTGCAGTTGATCACCCAGGTCAGGTTGTCGAGCTCCTCGCGGGCTGCGACCCGGATGGCGCCGAGCGACTCGGGCTCGGCCATCTCGCCGTCACCGAGGAACGCCCACACGTGCTGGTCGGCGGTGTCCTTGATGCCGCGGTTGGACAGGTACCGGTTGAACCGGGCCTGGTAGATCGAGTTGATGCCGGTGAGCCCCATCGACACCGTCGGGAACTCCCAGAACTCCGGCATCAGCCGCGGGTGCGGGTAGGACGACAGCCCCTTGCCGATCCCGTGCTGGACCTCCTGGCGGAAGTTGAGCAGCTGTTGCTCGTCGAGGCGTCCCTCGAGGAACGCGCGCGCGTAGATGCCGGGGGACGCGTGGCCCTGGATGTAGATCTGGTCGCCGCCTCCCGGGTGGTCCTTGCCGCGGAAGAAGTGGTTGAAGCCGACCTCGTAGAGCGAGGCACTGGACTGGTACGTCGCGATGTGGCCGCCGACCTCGAGGCCCTTGCGGTTGGCGTCGCTGACCATGACGGCGGCGTTCCACCGGATGAACGCGCGGATGCGGCGTTCGATGTCCTCGTCCCCGGGGAACCACGGTTCACGCTCCGGCGGGATGGTGTTGATGTAGTCCGTGCTGCGCAGCGCCGGTACGCCGACCTGCTTCTGGCGGGCGCGTTCGAGCAGGCGCAGCATCACGTAGCGCGCACGCTCTCGACCGCGGTCGTCGATCAAGGCGTCGAAGGAGTCGATCCAGTCGGTGGTCTCGTCCGGGTCGATGTCGGGCAATTGGGTCGGCAGTCCCTCGTGGATGACGGGCGGAGCTGCCGGCGCTGGACGCAGGGGCTGGGGTGTGGTCCCTGCTTCGATTTCTGGAGGCACACGATCATCTTGGCACGTTCAAACCACCGAAGAAATCTACTCATCGGTACGCCCGGACCGGCAGCTTCGCGGGCGTCGAAAACGGCTGTGGTCAGCCTGCTGCGCCGTCCGGTGGGCGGTATCGGACGACTTCGGGCTTGCTTTCCGACGGCGCTGTCCGCTGAACTTGGGCATCCGCTCTCACCGTGAGGGCGGGGACGCATGGAAATGAGGCATTGACGTGAGCCCGTCCGCAGGGGCCGACCAGGTGGCAGACCGGTTGGGGATCAAGCCCGGCATGGTTGTTCAGGAGCTCGGCTGGGACGATGACGTCGATGATGAGGTCCGGGTCGCGATCGAGGACACGATCGACGCCGATCTGGTCGACGGTGACTACGGAGACGTGGTCGACGCCGTGATCATGTGGTGGCGCGACGGCGACGGGGACCTCGTCGATGCACTCGTTGATTCCCTCACCGATCTCGTCGGCGGCGGTTCGGTGTGGCTGCTCTCGCCGAAGATCGGTCGAGCCAACGCGGTCGACGCCTCCGACATCGCCGAGGCCGCCCCGATCGCCGGGCTCGCGACGACCACGACCGTCGGTGTCAGCACCGACTGGTCTGCGACCAAGCTCGTCGCACCGAAGACCCGCTGAAGACGGGCCGATGCAGCCCCAGGTGGGGGACCGTGCCCCCGACTTCGCCCTGCGCGACCAGCACGGCGCAGAGTTCAGGCTCTCGTCGTACGCGGGCAGGAAAGCTGTCCTCATCGTGTTCTACCCGTTCGCCTTCAGCGGGGTCTGCACCGGCGAGCTGATCGGGTTCCGCGACCGGCTCGGCGAGTTCGAGACCGACGACACCACGATCGTCGCGATCTCCTGCGACCCGATCTACACCCAGCGGGCGTTCGCCGATCGGGACGCCCTCTTCTTCCCGCTGCTCTCTGACTTCTGGCCGCACGGTGAGGTCGCCTCGGCGTACGGGGTCCTGGACGACGAGCAGGGCTGTCCGCAGCGGTCGTCGTACATCGTGGGCAAGGACGGCCTGGTGGCGTGGGCGGTCCACAACGACATGGGCGATGCGCGTGATCTCGACGCGCAGGCGGAACGGCTCCGGGTATCGGCCTAGTCCGAATGGGCTATTTGTACTCGCGTTTGGGGTTTCTGCTTGCATGTTCAAGAATCCCTGCAAGGATTGTCGATGTTGCGACCGCTGATGACCCGAGACGTCAGCGGTCGCAGCCTTTTTTGCTCCCTCTGTTCTCCGCCCTCTAGTCTGTGCCGGTTCCTGTACCGATTTAAGCGGGCGTGTAGCTCAGCGGTAGAGCGCTTCCCTTACAAGGAAGATGTCGGGGGTTCGATCCCCTCCGCGCCCACCCACGACGCGATCTGGCTACATTTGGCAGCGTGATCGTTCCCTTCAGTGCCGCCGACTTCCTCGACCGTGCCCTGGCGGTCTACCGCGACCGGATCGGCGTCGTCGACGAGCCGGACCAGCCGGCGGCATCGCTCGGCGAGCTGACCTACGGCGAGCTCGGCGAGCGGTCGCGGCAGATGGCCGCACGGCACGACGCCCTCGGCCTGGAGGTCGGTGACCGGGTCGCCTTCGTCTCGCACAACAGCGCTCGGCTGCTCAGCGCGTTCTTCGGCGTCTGCAGCTACGGCCGGGTCCTGGTCCCGGTGAACTTCAGGCTGTCCCCCGACGAGGTCGCCTACATCGTCGAGCACAGCGGTGCCCGGGTCCTGTACGTCGACCCGGAGCTGGCCGAATCCCTGGCCGGGGTGCCGTGCGAGTTCAAGTTCGTCCTGGGCGAGGACGAGGACCTCTACTGGCCCGGGGTCGAGCCGCGCGCCTGGGAGCACGACGAGAACGCGACCGCGACGATCAACTACACCTCCGGGACCACCGCCCGGCCCAAGGGTGTGCAGATCACGCACCGCAACATCTGGACCAACGCGGTCACGTTCGCGCTCCACGCGGGTGTCACTGATCGCGACGTCTACCTGCACACGCTGCCGCAGTTCCATGCCAACGGCTGGGGGATGCCGTTCGCCATGACCGGACTGGGCGTTCCGCACATCATCCTGCGCAAGGTCGACGGTGCCGAGATCCTCCGCCGCATCGAGCAGCACGGCGTCACCGTGATGTGCGCGGCGCCGGCCGTCGTCAACGCCGTTCTCGAGGCAGCCGCCACCTGGGACGGACCGATCCCGGGTCGCGACACCGTGCGGATCGTGGTGGCCGGGGCTCCGCCGCCGACCAGGACGGTCGTCCGCGTGGCCGAGGAGCTGGGCTGGGAGTTCATGCAGATCTACGGGCTGACCGAGACCTCCCCGGTGCTGACGGTCAACCGCACCCGCTCCGAGTGGGACGACCTGTCCGCCGAGGAACGCGCCGCCAAGCTCGTGCGAGCCGGCAACCCTGCTCTGGGGGTGACGCTGAAGATCTCGGAGTCCGGAGAGGTGCTCGCACGGTCCAACGTGGTCCTCGAGGGTTACTGGGAGCAGCCTGAGGAGAGCGCGGTTGCGCTCGAGGGAGGCTGGTTCCACACCGGTGACGGGGGCGACATCGGCGAGGACGGCTACCTGACGATCTCGGACCGCAAGAAGGACGTCATCATCACGGGTGGGGAGAACGTGTCCTCGATCGAGGTGGAGGACGTGATCTTCTCCCACCCTGACGTCGCCGAGGTGGCCGTCATCGGCGTACCGGACGAGAAGTGGGGCGAGACGATCAAGGCGCTGGTGGTGCGGGCCGAGGGGTCGACGCTGACCGAGGCCGAACTGATCGGGTACTGCAAGAGCAAGGTGGCCAGCTACAAGGCGCCGACGTCGGTGGAGTTCCGCGAGGTCCTCGCCCGGACCGCGACCGGCAAGCTGCAGAAGTTCAAGCTGCGGGCGCAGTACTGGGAAGGGCGCGACCGGCAGGTCAACTAGGTTTCGGGGCCACCGGGGATACTGCAGCATGCGACTTGCCGATGTCATCGCCCTGGTCGAGGGCTGGTACCCGCCGGATCGTGCCGAGGAGTGGGACGCGGTCGGCCTGGTCTGTGGCGACCCCGACGCCGAGGTGCGACGCATTCTGCTGGCAGTCGATCCGGTGCAGGCGGTGGTCGACGAGGCGGTCGGATTCGAGTTCGACCTGGTGATCGTGCACCACCCGCTGTACCTCAAGGGCGTCACCTCGGTGGCCGCAACCACGCCGAAGGGCCGGGTCGTCCACCAGCTCCTCGGCGCCGGGGCCGCGTTGCTGACGGCGCACACCAACGCGGACTCACCGACCGGCGGAGTCAGCGAGGCGATCGCACTGGCCCTCGGTCTGGGTGACATCGCCCCGCTCGACCCGGACCCGACCGAAGCGCGCGACAAGATCATCGTGTTCGTCCCTGTGGCGGAAGCGGACAGGGTTCGTACGGCGATCACCGAGGCCGGGGCCGGCGCGATCGGCAACTACGACTCGGCGAGCTTCAGTACGCCGGGCCAGGGCCGGTTCCGCCCGCTCGCGGGCGCGAACCCGTCGGTCGGGGCGATCGGTGACCTCGAGGTCGTCGACGAGGTCCGGGTCGAGGCGATCGTCGACCGGGCGCTGCGCGGCCGCGTGCTCGCTGCACTCCGCGTTGCGCACCCCTACGAGGAGCCGGCCTACGACGTCGTCGAGCTCGCCGCCCTGCCAGACGCCGCCCGCGGATCGGGCCGGATCGGCACCCTGGCCGAGGCGATGACGTTGCGTGACTTCGCCGATTTCGCTGCGACGGTGTTCCCGCCGACAGCGCATGGACTGCGGGTCGCCGGCGACCCGGACCAGCTGGTGCGCAGGGTCGCGCTCTGTGGTGGGTCGGGCGATTTCCTGCTGGATCGTGCCCGGTCTGCGGGCGCGGACGTGTACGTGACCTCCGATCTGCGGCACCACCCGGCCTCCGAGTCGGTGGAGAACCACGGGCCGGCCCTGGTGGATGTGGCCCACTGGGCAGCCGAATCCCTGTGGTTGCCGGTGCTCCGGGATCGTCTGGTCGCGGCACTGGGAGATACGGTGACCGTGCACGTGAGCACCACCCCCACCGACCCCTGGACCTTCCGGGTCTGATCTGCCGAGGAGCGTTTCCGCTGAAAGCCGACCCGAATGTCCAGTTGAAGCTGCTCGACGTGCAGGAGCTCGACTCGCGAATCGATGCTCTGCGGCACCAGCTGGCGACCATCCCGGAAGCGATCGCCCTGGCGGAGCTGATGCGCGGACGCTCGGACGTCGACGATGCCGCACGCGACCACCGCATCGAGGTCGCCGACCTCACCACGGAGCAGAAGCGCGCCGACGCCGACGTGGAACAGGTCAAGGCACGCCGCGTGCGCGACCAGGGCATGATCGATTCGGGTTCGATCGCCGACCCGAAGGCGTTGCAGCGGATGCTCGGCGAGCTCGAGTCGTTGCAGCGCCGCATCTCCGACCTCGAGGACGTCGAGATCGAAGTCATGGAGCGTCTCGAGACCGCCCAGGCCGGACTCGCCGACCGCACCGCCGCGCTCGAGCAGATCGATGCGGAGGCCGAGGTCCTCGAACGGACCCGCGCCCAGCGGGCCGGTGACCTGGAGACCGACCTGGCGTCCGCATCCTCGGCGCGAGCGGCGGCCGTCGACGGGCTCCCGGACGATCTGGTCACGCTGTACGAGAAGCTTCGAGCCTCCAAGGGCGGCGTCGGGGCAGCGGCCCTGCGCCGTCGTGAGTGCGAGGGATGCCGGCTGACCCTGAACGCCTCGGACCTGGCCGTGATCGCGGCGAAGCCGGCCGATGAGGTCGTTCGGTGCGAGGAGTGCGACCGGATCCTGATCCGCACCGGCGAGTCGGGGCTGTGACGGGGAGCTCCTACGAGTCGGTCGTCATCGAGGCCGATGGTGGGTCGCGCGGCAATCCTGGTCCTGCCGCCTTCGGCGCCGTCCTCAAGGAGGCCGTCACCGGTGCCGTCATCGCCGAGGTCAGCGAGACGATCGGTACGGCGACCAACAACGTTGCCGAGTACCGGGGCCTGATCGCGGGCCTGGAGCTGGCGCTCGAGTTCGCGCCCGGGGCGAGCGTCGAGGTCCGGATGGATTCGAAGCTCGTCGTCGAGCAGATGTCCGGGACCTGGAAGATCAAGCACCCGTCGATGCGGCCGCTTGCAGCTCAGGCGAGCACCCTCGCCCCCGCAGGGACGGTGTACACCTGGATCCCGCGAGCCGAGAACTCCCATGCCGATCGGCTCGTGAACGAGGCCCTGGACCAGAAGCCTGTCACCCCTCCGCGACCGGCAGTCTCACGCGGCTGGCTGCCGCCGACGGCGCCGCCGACGACGCTGATCCTGGTCCGGCACGGGGTCACCGACCACACCGCCGACAAGCTGTTCTCCGGAGGTCTGGGTGGGTCGAACCCGGCGCTGAACGAGGAGGGTCGTGCCCAGATCCGGGCAACCGGTGAATGGCTGGCGCCGTTGGCCGAGTCGGTCGATGCCCTGATCACTTCGCCGGTACGGCGTACCTACGAGTCGGCCGAGATCCTCGCGAGCCTGCTCGACCAACCTGTCACCACCGAGCCTGGGATTGCCGAGATGGAGTTCGGCGCCTGGGACGGCCTGAGCTTCGCGCAGGTCCAGGAACGCTTCGGGGACGAATTGGCCTTGTGGCTGGGTGCGATGGACTACGCCCCTCCGGGGGGAGAGTCGTTCGAGGACGTGGCCGCCCGGGTGATCCAGGGCCGCGACCGCATCATCGCCGCACACACCGGGCACACGGTGGTCGTGGTCAGTCACGTGACCCCGATCAAGACCCTGGTCGCGGATGCTCTCGGCGCGCCGCTGAAGGCGCTCTACAAGATGGAGCTGGCAGCGGCGTCGGTGACGGTCATCTCCTACTTCCGCGGTGGCCAGGGCGGGGACGAGCTGCTGGCCAGCCTGCGGCTGTTCAACGCGCGGCCGACCGAGACCGGCTTCGCCGTCTGATGCGTCTCGACTAGAGCTCGCGAACGATCACGTCGAGCTGCTGGCCGGCCGGCTTCGGTTCGTGAACCTCGACCCTCCAGCCGAGCGCGCCGAGGTGGTCGGCCAGGGCGGCCGGCGTGCGCGGGTTGCCGCCGTCGAGCAGGAGCTCGCGGACGATCCTGCCCTTGGTGGCCTTGTTGAAGTGGCTGACGACCTTGCGTTCGGGACCGACCTCGTGGAGCACGCGGACCGTCGCCACCTTCGGGCCGATCGCACTCGGCGGACGCCAGAAACCGGCGTACATCGAGGACCGCAGGTCCACCACGAGCCCGGTCCCGGCCAGTGGGGTCAGGACGTCGCCGAGGTGCTCGCGCCACCAGGTGCTGATGATCCCGATCCCGGGCAGGTTGGTGTCGCCCGAGAGCCGGTACGCCGGGATCGGGTCGTTGGGCCGGACCACGCCGAACAGCGACGACATGATCGCGAGCCACCGGGTCGCACGGCCCCGGGCCGGTCCGGCGAGCGAGCCCAGGTCGAGCGCGTCGTACAGGACGCCGGTGTAGATGCGGTCGGCCCGGGCTGCGGGGGCCACGGCCAGACCGGCGTTATGCGCGACGTGGTGCAGCTGGGTCGGGCCCAGGTCCAGCACCGTTGCGGCACGCTCGGTGGTGCTGAGTCCGATCAGCGCCTCGACAGTCTTCGTCCGAGCACTGGTGAGTTCCGCGAACTCGAGGCGATCCAGGTCCAGCGGCTTGCCGCGTCTCGGGGACCACTTGCCCTCGGACGGCGGAAGGAGGATCAGCACGCGCGGAGCCTATCGAGCGGCATGCATAAGGTGGGCAGTGGTCGTCCGGCCACCACCTTCGAGCATCCGGGAGTCGAGCATGAGCAGCCGCGTCCTGCGCGTCCGCAACGGGGTCGCCGAGCTGGAGCAGGCGGTCCTCGCCATCCAGCAGGAGCTGAAGCTGGACACCGCCTTCCCTGCCGAGGTCCTGGCCGCGGCGGAACAGGCGGCGAGGAACCCGGTGCTGCCCGACCTCGATCGCACCGACCTCTCGTTCGTGACGATCGATCCACGTGGGTCGATGGACCTCGACCAGGCCATGCACATCGAGCGCGACGGCACCGGCTACGTCGTGCACTACGCAATCGCCGACGTTGCGGCGTTCGTCGAGCCCGGCGGCCCGATCGATCTCGAGGCGCACCGCCGCGGCGAGACCCTGTACGGCGCCGATTCGAGGATCCCGCTGCACCCGCCGGTGCTCTCGGAAGGAGCGGCCTCGCTGCTGCCCGGCCAGGTCCGTCCGGCGTTCCTGTGGACGATCAAGCTCGACGCGAGCGGTGAGCAGACCGACGCTCACGTCGAGCGAGCCCGGGTCCGTTCGACAGCGCGCCTGGACTACGACGAGGTGCAGCAGCAGCTCGAGAGCGGCAAGGCTGATCCGACGGTCGAGCTGCTCAAGGAGGTCGGCCTGTTGCGCCAGCACCAGGAGGCGGAGCGCGGGGGAGTCAGCCTGCCGTTGCCCGAGCAGGAGATCGACTGCGCAGGCGACGCCTGGACCCTCGAGTTCCGCCGCATGCTCCCGGTCGAGGACTGGAACGCCCAGATCTCCTTGCTGACCGGCTTCGCCGCAGCGGCGATGATGGTCTACGGCAAGGTCGGGATCCTGAGGACGCTGCCGCCGCCGCACGGCGATGCGATCAAGCGCCTGCACCGCACGGCGAGAGCGCTCGGGATCACCTGGCCGGCCGAGCAGCACTACCCGGACTTCCTCCGGTCGCTGGACCCGTCGAAGCCGCACGACCTGGCGATGGTCACGGCCTCCACGTCGCTGCTGCGCGGTGCCGGTTACGCGGCCTTCGACGGGGAGGTGCCGGTCCAGCCCCTGCATGCGGCGCTCGCCTCCGAGTACGCCCACGTCACGGCGCCGCTGCGCCGGCTCGTGGACCGCTACGGACTGGAGACCTGTGCGGCACTGTGCGCCGGTACGCCGGTCCCGGCCTGGGTCACCGCAGGTCTGGGTGACCTCCCGGACCTGATGCGCGAGTCCGACCACCGCGCCAACGGCTACGAGAACGCGGTGGTCAACATGCTGGAGGCGACCACCTTGAAGAACAGGATCGGTGAGCAGTTCACCGGGGTGGTCGTCGAGGCCGATCGTGACGACCCGACCAAGGGTGATGTCGTCCTGCGCGATCCGGCAGTCCAGGCGCAAGCAGTCGACACGAAGCCGTTGCCGCTCGGCGACGAGGTCGGCCTGACCCTCACCTCGGCGGATCCGGTGGCGCGCAAGGTGCGTTTCACCGTCAACCCCTAGCCCGTCGGTGGTTGAGGAAGGCCGGCACGGCCTGTTGGTTCCTGAGGAGGCGGTCCCTGAGGAGCGCCGGCACGGCGCGTCTCGAAGGGCTCGAAACCCTCAGGCGAGCCTGGTCACCTGGACGTCGACGAACATCGAGGAGGCTCCCGAACCGGTGAAGATCCCGGAGAGCGGCCGGACATCGGCATAGTTGCGTCCGGTCGCCACGATGATGTGATGCTCGGCCGGTTCGGTGTCGTTGGTCGGGTCGTACCCGTGCCAGCCGCCGTCCCACCACTCGACCCAGGCGTGCGATTCACCGCGCACGGCCTCGCCGATCTTCGGCTCCCGGCTCGGGTGCAGGTAGCCCGAGACGTAGCGTGCCGGGATCCCGAGCTGGCGCAGTCCGCCGATGACCAGGTGGGCCATGTCCTGGCACACCCCGGCCCGTGCGACCCACGAGTCAGCGGCACGGCCTGACACGTCGGTCGAGCCGACGACGTAGTCGACCTCGTCGTGGATCAGCGAGCAGATCGCACGCGCTGCTGAGTAGGGATCGGGACTGGTCGCGCCGATCTCGGCGTACCGGGCTGCCAGGTCCGCCGGAGGTCGGACCCGGTCGCGGATCTCGAGGTACTCGGTGAAGCGGTCAGCGACTGCTTCGGCGGCCATCTCCTCCCAGTCCAGGCGCTGGGTGACGGTGTGCTCGACCGGGTCGGTGTGCACGGTCGCGGTGGCGGTGACGGTGAGCGAGTCGTGCGGGTCGAGCACCTCGAAGGCGGTGACCTGGGTGCCCCAGTAGTCGCGGTAGGACCAGGTCCACGGCGCCGGAGTCACGTCCAGGCGGGTGTGGACGACGATCTGGCCTGCCAGCGTCTGGGGAGTCAGGCGCGCCTCGTTGAACGACGCCGCAGCCCCGCCCTCGTAGCTGAATCCTGTCGTGTGCACGACCCTGAGCTGCATCGTCACCACCGACCCGGGTTCCAGATGGTTGCGACCGACCCGGCGAAGTACCGCCGCGTGACCGCGTCCGTGGCCAATGCGCAGGTGCGCTGCAACCGCTCCATCTCGTGCGGCAGGTCGTTGAGCACGTCGGCCAGTGCCCGGTACTCGAGCTCGGCGCGCGTGCGCCCCAGCAACCGCTGCGCCTCGTTCTGGAAGCCGGCCCGCTGTCCTGCGGACTCTAGGTTCTCCAGGCACTGCTCCGCACGGCTCAGCGCGAAGACGACCGAGCGGGGGAAGAGTCGGTCCAGCACCAGGAACTCTGCCGCCTTCCGGTCGGTCTCCAGGCCGTTGTAGGTACGCAGGAACGACTCGTACCCGCCGCTGGCGCGCAGTGAGGTGCTCCAGGCCGAGGACGCCGAGACCGAGGCAGCCGAGACGAGACGCGCGGTCATGTCGGCCCGTTCGATGGAGCGGCCGAGCATCAGGAACTGCCAGCCCTCGTCGCGCGGCATCGTCGCGTCCGCGGTGCCGTTGATCAACGCGGCCCGGTCGCGCACCCAGCTGAACGCCACCGAGGGCTGCATCGATTCGAAGCGGCCGCTGGGGATCGCGCGCCAGGTCGTGTTCACGGCCTCCCACATCGAGGTCGACATCGTCTCGCGGGCCCGCCGCGCGACCTCGCGGGTGGCGCGCAGGGTGGCATGGATGGAGGCGGGGGAGTCGGGGTCGTAGGCGAGCCTCTGGAGCAGCTCTGCGGTGCCCACGATCTCGCCTGCCTGCACCGGGGCGCCCATGATCGCGAGCACCTCGTCGCACGTCGTGGGGATGTCGAGGGACGGGTCCTCGACCATCAGCTGCAGCTGCACCTCGAGGATCCGGGCAGTGTCCTCGGCGCGCTCGACGTACCGGCCGATCCAGAACAGGGATTCCGCGATCCGGCTCAGCACGTGCCCTCCCGGGCCGCCTGCTGTTGCTGCTGTTGCTGCTCGGCCTGCGCCGCACGGCTGTCGCCGACCGGTCCTCCGTCGAGCGGGGCGATCTCGCGGGGTCCGCTGGTCGGCAGGTCGGACGCGACCGGGGCGGCGCCCGGCCCAGCGAGCACCCAGGTGTCCTTGGACCCGCCACCGCGCGAGGAGTTCACGATCAGCTCGCCCTCGGCCAGCGCGACCCGGGTCAGGCCTCCTGGGAGCACCCAGACCTTGCTGCCGTCGTTCACCGCGAACGGCCGCAGGTCGACGTGCCGCGGAGCCATCGCGCCGTCGACGTACGTCGGGACCGTGGAGAGCTGGACCACCGGCTGGGCGATCCACGCGCGAGGCTCCTGGAGGACCTGGCTCCGCAGCACCTCGAGCTCGGCGCGGGTCGCCTTCGGCCCGATCACGATGCCCTTGCCGCCGCTGCCGTCGACCGGCTTGAGGACCAGCTCGTCGAGCCTGTCCATCACCTCTTCGCGGTGCTTCGGCTCGCCCAGGCGCCAGGTGTCGACATTGGCGAGCGCGGGCTCCTCGTTCAGGTAGTAGCGGATCAGGTCAGGCATGTAGGTGTACACGAGCTTGTCGTCGGCCACCCCGTTGCCGATGGCGTTCGCGATGGTCACGTTCCCGGAGCGAGCGGCGTTGACCAGACCGGGGCAGCCGAGCAGCGAGTCGGCGCGGAAGTGCACCGGGTCCAGGAACTCGTCGTCGACGCGGCGGTAGATCACGTGCACCTGCTGCAGGCCGTTGGTGGTGCGCATCAGCACCCGCCCGCGGCGGCACTCCAGGTCGCGGCCCTCGACGAGCTCGACACCCATCGTCCGGGCCAGCAGGGCGTGCTCGAAGTACGCACCGTTGAAGGCACCGGGAGTCAGGACGACGACCGTGGGGTCGTCGACCCCCGCCGGAGCGGCGGCGCGCAACGCGGTGAGCAGCCGCTGCGGGTAGGCGGTGACCGGGCGGATCCGGTGCTCGGCGAACGCCTCGGGCAGCGCGGTCGAGATCGCCCGGCGGTTGGTCATCACGTAGGAGACCCCGGACGGCACCCGGACGTTGTCCTCGAGAACCCGGAACTCGCCCTCGTCGTCCCGGATCAGGTCGATGCCGGAGACCTGGATCCGTACGCCGTTCGGCGGCTCGATGCCGTGCGACTCGCGCGTGAAGTGGCTCGAGGTGGTGACGACGTGACGGGGGATGACACCGTCGCGGAACGCCTCGCCCGGACCGTAGATGTCGGCGAGGAACAGCTCAAGGGCATGGACCCGCTGCTGCACCCCGCCCTCGATCATCGCCCACTGGTCCTGGTCGATGAGCCGGGGCACGATGTCGATCGGGAAGGCGCGCTCCTCGCCGCCGATGTCGAACGTGACGCCCTGGTCCAGGTAGCTGCTCGCCAGGCCCTCGACCCTGGCCGCCAGGTCCCGTGCGGACAGGGTGCCCAGGGTGTCGTGCAGGCGCGCGTAGGACTCACGCGGTACGGAGCCCGCAAACATTTCGTCGTACGGCGGCCCGAGAGCGTCGTACGACTCGAAGAGGTGAGTCATCTTGGGCAGAGTAGAGACCGTCCGTTTCGGAGTTGTTTCGGTTGTGAGGCTACTGGTGTTCACCGGCGGTACCCTTGCTCCGCGGATGGGCTGGCCGGGCGACCGCGTTGGGGGCAACTCCACCGAGGAAGGTCCGGGCTCCACAGGGCAGGGTGGTGGCTAATGGCCACCCGGGGTGACTCGCGGGAAAGTGCCACAGAAAACAGACCGCCTCCGACTCCGGTCGGCGGTAAGGGTGAAACGGTGGTGCAAGAGACCACCAGCGCGGCGGGTGACCGTCGCGGCTAGGCAAACCCCACCTGGAGCAAGATCAGACAGTGAACGTTCGAGGGCGGCCCGCCCGAGTTCACGGGTAGATCGCACGAAGGTTCCGGCAACGGAACCTCTAGATGGATGGTCGCCAACTCCGGCGTCGTGAGGCGCCGGGGCGAACAGAACCCGGCCTATGAGCCAGCCCGTCCGCACCCCTCTCCCTGATGATCCTCAGGGTTGTCGTGGCTGGAGCTGTCCTCGATTGTTGGTCTCGTTTCAACCCCGGCTACTCGGGGAATCGGATCGGGTACCCGATACTGATGCCGTCGACCGATCGATTCGGCCAGGAGGGCAGAGGGATGCAACGCTCGTCTCGGAGCAGGGAAAAGTGGCGGCTGAGCCTGACTGGCGCAGTGGTGGCTGCCGCTGCTGCCTCGATCGTCGCTGCGGTCGCGGTGATCCTTCCGGCTGCGGCGTTTGCGGTCCCTGACAGCGTCGCGATCAGCTCACCGGCCGATGGTTCGACGGTCGAGCTGGCGGCGCAGTCGTCCTCGCCGTCGGTTGCTGCCGACCCGCTCGTGGTGCACTTCACCGCGACCGGCGCAACGCCGATGTGCTCGCTGGACAGCGCGACCCCGACCGGGTGCGTCTCACCGGTCTCCTACAGTCACGTCTCCGCCGGGTCTCACACGATCACCGTGCAGGCTGGTGCGGCCTCGCAGACCAACCACTTCAACGTCAGCACGGTCGTCCTCGATCCTCCGCCGGTGGTGCGGCCTGCCTACGTCTCTGGTCAGCTTCACGACCAGTTCCTGGTTCAGGGTCATCGGACCTACGTACGTCAGCTCCTGCTGACCGACCTCCAGCGGCGCGTCCACGTGACGCTGGTCTGCCGCGGGCGCGGCTGCCCGTCGTTCAAGCCGTACTCACGGACGGTCAGCGGGACTGCGCACCTGGGTGTGGCGCTCCGCGGCGCCGCACTGCGCCCGCGGACAACGCTGACCATCAAGGCCTCCAAGGCGGGCCACCGCACCAAGGTCTGGATGGTCACCATCCGCCGTGCGACGAGCCCCTTGCTGACGGTCCACTGGGCCTGACGGGCGGAGCCCGCACAAATTTGTGCGGTGGATGTGCAACCGATGCGCCGTCTCCGGCGTCTATCCCTTCACACGGGGACTTGTCGTCGAGGAGGGATCACATGCCGCGAGCGCAATCGAGCGCCAGGCTGGAGCAGCCGGACGTCACCCCACCGGACCCGGTGAAGGTTGACCTTGCCTTCCGGCGCGCAGCGCTCATCCAGAGCTCGAAGCTGTCGCTGCGGCTTCGCCGGCTCGGTGCCCGGCGCCGTCAGGGGACCAACTGAGGCCACTGCCAGGTGTCAACCGCCCCTGAGGGCACGCCTCCGAGCCTGGCGTTACGGTGATCCGGTGCGTTCTCTTCGGGTCCTGGTCGTCATCGGCCTGCTGTTCACGCTCACCGCCTGCAACCACGGCGGCAAGACGACGTGTGGCGATTTCCTGTCGATGACGGGCAAGGGGCAGCTCTCCGTCGTGAAACGGATGGAGGAGGACGCTCCGAACCCGCTCAACGGGCAGGCCTACCCGGCACTTCGCGACGACCTCGTACGGCGATGCAGCTCGGGTGGCGCGAAGGTCCACAACGAGACCCTGATCCAGGTCCGGCCGGTCGAGCAGTAGCCTCCGCGCAAACTTTCATCAACCCTTCTATGTAAATCGTTGACCTGCGTCGCGGTGTCTGGAATTCTCGGGTTTTCACCCCACCGAGGAGATCCCGTGTCCGAGCAGACCACCATCAGCCCCGCCCTCGCTGCCTCGCAGGCGTCCTGGCGCTGCGTGCAGGCCCGGGACAAGGCCGGTTGGCTCGCACTGATGGCCGACGACATCGTCATCGAGGACCCGATCGGTGTCGCGATCACCAACGAGGACGGCAAGGGCGTTCGAGGCAAGGCAGCGGTCGAGGAGTTCTTCGACAAGAACATCGCGACCAACAACCTGCGTGTCGAGTGCGAGGAGACGTTCCCGTCGAGCTCGGACCTCGAGGTGGCCCACATCCTCACGCTGCACAGCGCCTTCGAGGGCGGTCTGACCAGCAAGATCCGCGGGATCTTCTGCTACCGGCTGAACGAGGACCACCTGATCACGAACTTGCGTGGGTACTGGCGCATCGAGGACATGGTTTTCGGGAACTCTGAGGACTGAACGGGTTTCCGGACTCTGTAATCGACGGCACCCGACGTAGGTTTGGACGCGTGGAGGAGAGCTTCGACCTGACCGCGCCCGCGTTGACCAGCCTCGAACAACATGGCCCGGGCCAGCAGGACCCGACGTCGGCGTACCGGGTTGCCTACGACCTGCTCGTGCGCCGTGCACCGGACCAGGCGCTCGAGGTCCTGGAGCCGGCGCTGGCCGAGGATCCGACGAGTACCGGACTGCGCACCCTGCGGGCGTGGGCCTACCTGATCCGGGTCCAGCTCGTCCGCGCCGAGGACGAGCTGCGTTCGCTGGTCGAGGAGCGACCCGATGACGACTGGGTCCGGTTCGCGCTCGGCAGGGCCCTGGAGCGGCAGTCCAGGTACGTCGAGGCGCTCCCGCACCTGCGCCTGGCTGCGGCCATGTCCGCAGACCCCGAGCACGAGCTCGCGGTCCTGCGCGTCGAGCGGCTCGCCGGCCTGATCTGAGTTTCGAGACGGTTGCTGCGCAACCTCCTCAACCAGCGACGCGCAGGCGGCCTCACGGCAGCGTCAGGATCTCCGCGCCCGTGTCGGTGACCAGCAGGGTGTGCTCGAACTGGGCCGACGTGCGGCGGTCGCGCGTGACCACCGTCCAGTCGTCGTCCCACATCTCCCACTCGTGGGTGCCGAGGTTGAGCATCGGCTCGATCGTGAACGTCATGCCCGTCTCGATCACCGTGTCGTACGCCGGGTCGTCGAAGTGCGGCACGATCAGGCCCGAGTGGAACGACCTACCGATGCCGTGGCCGGTGAATTCGCGGACGACTCCGTAGTTGAAGCGCTTCGCGTAGGACTCGATGACCCGGCCGATCACGTTGAACTGGCGCCCGGGCCTGACGGCCGCGATCGCCCGACGCAACGCCTCCCCGGTCCGTTCGACCAGGTCGCGCACGTCGGGTGCGACCCCGGGGGTCAGGAAGGTCGCGTTGGTGTCGCCGTGGACGCCCCCGATGAAGGCCGTGATGTCGATATTGACGATGTCGCCGTCCTCGACGACGCGGCTGTCCGGGATGCCGTGGCAGATGACTTCATTGGCACTGGTGCACAGCGATTTCGGGAAGCCCCGGTAGCCCAGCGTCGAGGGGTAGGCGTCGTGGTCGAGCAGGAACTCGTGACCGATCCGGTCGAGCTCGTCGTGGGTCACCCCGGGTGCCACGTTCCGCCCGACCTCGGCCAGTGCCTGCGCGGCGATGCGACCGGCGATCCGCATCTTCTCGATGGTTTCCGCGTCCTTGACCTCGGAACCGGTGAAGCGGGCCGGCAGCGGCTGGTCGACGTACTCGGGACGGGGGATGTGCGCGGGCACGGGGCGGCGCGGGGAAATCGTGCCGGCTTCGACGAGAGTCACGCGGCGAGTGTAGTTTCGAGCGCAGCGAGAAACCGAAAGGAGGTGTCGCCGGAGTGCAAGAACAGCCGCCGGGACGTATCAAGGACATCCGGGTCTATCGCGACTCGTTCATCGGCATGGCGATCATGGCCTGTACGCCGTTCCTGATCTTCGGCGCGCTCAGGGTGTACGGCTGGTTCGCCGCGATCGGGCTGTTCGTGATGTGGCTGGTCCTGCTCGGCCTCGGCACGCGCTGGTTCATGACGCACCCGCGATGGGTCGTCGCGGCGGCGATCCTCTCGATGTTGTGTTGGCTGGGTGTCGTCCTGATCGCGAGCTGACTACTGCGGGTGCACCCGCAGGACGGCGTCGTTGCTGCCGTTCGAGGTCGTGATCAACAGGTCGCCGTTCGGTGCGTCGGTGATCGACCGGAGACGACCGAAAGCCTGGAGAGCTGCCGGTGCCCGGGTCCAGAGCAACCTGCCGTGCGAGCCGAACTTCATGAAGACGACCTCGCTGGCCTTCAGCGCCGCCACCGCGAGTGTGCCGTCGAGCGCGCCCCACTGCTTGCCGCGCACGAACGTGCCGCCCGAGGTGGCCAGCGTCGGGAAGCCGGAGCTCCACCGTGCTCCGATCTGCGGACCGGGCAGCGAGTAGTCGGTCATCGGCGTCGACTCGTCGTACCCGGGCACCGGGTTCCAGCCGTAGTTGCCGCCGTTGCTGAGCAGGTTGACCTCGTCATCGCGATCGGTGCCTTGCTCGATCGACCACAGCGATCCGTCGGCGCGCTGGGCGAGACCCTGCACGTTGCGGTGGCCGTAAGTGTGGATGTAGCGCCGGTTCTTCGAGGCGGCATGGATCCAGCGATTGCTCGGCCACGGTGCGCCGGTCAGTCGGTTCAGTCGCAGGGTCTTGCCACCGAGCGATCGCAGGTTCTGCGGGTTGGTGCCGGTGGCAGCGTCACCGGTGCCGACGATCAGGGCGCCCGCCCTGGTGATCAGCAGCCGACAACCACCGTGGCGACCGGTCGTGGTGGGGAATCCGCTGATCAGCGTGCGTAGTCGTCTGACCCCGGTGAAGGACGCGTTCATCCGCCACGCAATGACCCGGATGTCGTGACCGCCACCCGCCGTGAAGGCGCCCTGGCACGTGTAGATCCGCCGGTTGCTGGTGAACGACGGATCCACGGCCAGGCCCATCAGGCCGGTCTCGACGGCAGCCCACACCGTCGATGTCGGGAACGCAATCACGTGCTTGACCCCGCGGCGCCAGACGATCAGCCTTCCACTGCGTTCGTCGACCAGGAGGCGACCGCCGGGCAGCACCTGGACGTCCCACGGGATCGTCAGGCCGGTGATCTGCCGGGTGACCCGCAGGGTCGGGATCGCAGCGGACCGGGTACCTGCGGCGTCGACCACCGGTGCGCTCGGGACCACCAGAGCAGCTACGGCCGCCAGGAGGAGCGCAACGAATCCGGTACGTCGCATGTCCTCGAGGCTACCTCGCCCACAATCTCTCAGAAGGTGTGTTCGGGGCCGGGAAAGGTCCCGGCCTTCACGTCGGCGGAGTAGGCCTGCGCAGCCTGGCTCAGGACTGCGTGCACGTCGGCGTACTGCTTGACGAAGCGGGCCATCTTGCCGGTCCGGAGCCCGAAGGCGTCCTGCCACACCAGGACCTGGCCGTCGCAACCGCTGCCGGCGCCGATGCCGATCGTCGGGATGCTCAGCTCCTTGGTGACCTCGGCCGCCACGTCGCCGGGCACCATCTCCATGACCACGGCGAACGCACCGGCGGCCTCGATCGCCTTCGCGTCGGCCAGGATGCGCTGCGCGGTCTCGCCACGGCCCTGGACCCGGTACCCGCCCAGGGCGTGCTCGCTCTGCGGCGTGAACCCGATGTGGGCCATCACCGGAATGCCACCACGGGTGAGCAACTCGATCTGGCCGGTCATCTCGCGACCGCCTTCGAGCTTCACGCAGTGCGCGCCGCCCTCCTTCATGAAGCGGACCGCCGTGTCATAGGCCTGCTCGGGGGAACGCTGGTAGGAGCCGAAGGGCAGGTCGCCGACGACCAGCGAGTGGTGCGCGGCGCGGGCGACCGCCCGAGTCAGCGGCAGCAGCTCGTCGACCGTGATCGGGATGGAGGTCTCGTTGCCCAGGACGTTGTTCGACGCGCTGTCGCCGACAAGCAGGATCTCGATGCCGGCGTCGTCGAACGCCGCAGCCGTGTACATGTCGTAGGAGGTGAGCATGGCGAACTTCTCGCCCCGCTCCTTCATCTCCCGCAGGTGGTGGGTGCGGATCCGCTTGCGCGGAGTGCCACCGCCGTACGGCGCAGTCTCTTCTGGTTCGCTCATCATTGAGCTCCTTCATGTGCTCTCGCGGCTCCCTCACGGAGTCCACGGACCAGGCTCAACGCTAGTCCTGTTCGGGCTGGTTTGGCCTGTGGTGCTCGTCACCGGTCGACAACCGGTAGAGCACATGGGGACGCAGCGGGTCTCCCGCTTGGAGACGAGGGTGATCGAAATCCTCAGCGGGGTCGTGGCTCATCCCGATCTTGCGCATCACCGCCTGCGAACGCACGTTGAGGCGTGAGGTGAACGAGACGATCTCCTCGAGGCCCAGGACGCCGAAGGCGTGTTCCCGGACCGCCCGCGCCCCCTCGGTCGCGAGTCCCTTGCCCCAGGCGTGGGTCGCCAGCCGCCAGCCGATCTCGACGCACGGGGTGAACGCGGCCTCGAACTGGGGGACTGCCAGTCCGATGAAGCCGATGAACGTGGCGTCGGAGCGCCGTTCGGCCGCGAAGATCCCGGGCTGGTCGGCGGCGAGCGCGGTGCTGAAGCGTTCGACCTGCGCGCGGGTCTCCTCGGGCGTGAACGGCCTCGGGAAGAACTCCATCACCTGCGGGTCGGCGTTGATCGCGAGATAGGGCTCGAGGTCGTCCTCGCGCCACTGCCGCAGCAGCAGCCGCGAGGTCCGCAATTCGTGCATCAGGCCGGACCGTACGCGCGGCTCACGGTCGCGACCCGGACCTGGTAGTCGGCGTACCAGACCTTGCTGCCGCGCTGCTGGGCGATCGCATGCTCGCTGACCTGCTTCCAGGCCCGCGCTGCAGCGTCGTCGACCCAGTACGACACGGTGATGCCCAGGCCGTCCTCGCGGGCGGACTCGTAGCCGAGGTAACCCGGCTGCTCCTTCGCGAGCTCCTGCATCCGGGCCCCCATCACGGCGTACCCGTGGTCGCCGTCAGTGCGGATGCTGCTGAAGATCACGGCCGTGTACGGCGGCTCGGGGAGATCGGCGATCGCGCCCACCGGCTCAGTCGATACCCGGCACGAAGCGGATCTCGCGGACCGCTCCGCCGTCGAGGATCGCGAGCGCTTCCTGGTACGCCGGACTGTCGTGGGCGGCCACCGCGGCCTCCATCGAGTCGAAGCGGATGATCACCACGCGCCCTGGGCCGCCGTGCTCGTAGTGGTGCTCCGAGGTGCCTCGGGTGACGAAAGTCCCGCCCGCGTCCAGCAGCGCCGGGCCGGCCGCCTTGGCGTAAGCCGCCATCTTCTCGTCGTCGAGGACCTCGTGGTAGTAGCTCACCCAGTACGCGCTCATGGGCCCATCCTGCCGGGTCCGCGCAACAACGACTCGACCTTTTCTCCTGTTATCCGGGAGACTGGTGAGGTGGACTTCGACTCCTGTTACGCGCACGGGTTCGCGCGCGTGGCTGCCTGCACCATCCCGGTGGCCATCGCCGACCCCGCGACGAACGCTGCGAGCGTGCTCGCAGAGGTCCGCGGGTGCCACGACCAGGGTGTCGCTGTCGCGGTCTTCCCGGAGCTCTGCCTGACCGGGTACTCGATCGACGACCTTTTCCTGCAGGACGTCGTGCTCGACGCGACGCTGGCGGCGATCCAGGACATCGTCGAGGCGAGCAAGGACGTGCTGTCGGTCATCGTGGTGGGCGCTCCGCTGCGGAGCCTGCACCGGATCTACAACTGCGCGGTGGTCATCCACCGCGGCCGCCTCCTCGGCGTCGTTCCGAAGGTGCACCTGCCTACGTACCGGGAGTTCTACGAGGCGCGTTGGTTCGCGTCCGGTCGCGACCAGTGCGGCGGCACCATCATCGAGGTGAACGGAGTCGACGTCCCGTTCGGACACGACCTGATCTTCGCGTCCAACGACGTCCGCGGACTCGCCCTGCACGTCGAGATCTGTGAGGACATGTGGGTGCCGGTCCCACCGAGCGCCAACGCGGCGCTCGCTGGAGCAACCGTGCTCGCCAACCTGTCGGGCAGCCCGATCACGGTCGCCCGATCCGAGCAGCGTCGGCTGCTGGTCCAGAGCGCAAGTACGCGCTACCTCGGTGCCTACCTGTACGCCGCAGCGGGTGAAGGCGAGTCGAGCACCGACCTCTCCTGGGACGGCCAGACGATGGTCTACGAGGCGGGAGTCCTGCTGGGCGAGAGCGAGCGGTTCCCGGACGGGCCGCGGAGCACCGTGGTCGATGTTGACCTCGACCTGATCCGGTTGGAACGGCTTCGTCAGGGCACTTTCGACGACAACGTGCACGCCGAGGGACTGCACGTCGCTGACTTCACGACGATCGAGTTCACCCTCAACCCGCCGACCGGTGACATCGGTCTTCTCCGGCAGGTCGCCCGATTTCCGTTCGTCCCCAACGACACCGAGCGACTAGCCCAGGATTGTTACGAGGCCTACAACATCCAGGTCTCGGGGCTCGAGCAGCGGCTACGGGCGATCAACAACCCGAAGGTCGTCATCGGCATTTCCGGGGGCCTCGACTCGACGCACGCGCTGATCGTGGCGGCCAAGGCGATGGATCGACTCGACCGGCCGCGCAGCGACATCCTCGCCTTCACCCTGCCCGGCTTCGCGACCACGGAGACCACCCGGAGCAACGCCACCCGGCTGGCCAAGGCACTGGGGGTCGGCTTCGAGGAGCTCGACATCAGGCCGGCGGCACGGCAGATGCTCGAGGACCTCGGCCACCCGTTCGCCCGCGGCGAGGAGCAGTACGACATCACGTTCGAGAACGTCCAGGCCGGCCTGCGGACCGACTACCTCTTCCGGATCGCGAACCACCGCGGCGGCATCGTGCTCGGGACCGGAGACCTGTCCGAGCTCGCGCTGGGCTGGTCCACCTACGGCGTCGGCGACCAGATGTCGCACTACAACGTGAACTCGGGCGTCCCGAAGACGCTGATCCAGCACCTGATCCGCTGGGTCGTCTCGACCGCGCAGTTCGATGCTGAGGTCGACCAGATCCTTCTCGAGATCGTCGGCCAGGAGATCACTCCCGAGCTGATCCCCACGAAGCCCGGCGAACAACCACAGAGCACCGAGGCCACCATCGGGCCGTACGCGTTGGCCGACTTCACGCTGTACTACGTGCTCCGGCACGGCTTCCGGCCGAGCAGGATCGCGTTCCTCGCCCAGCACGCCTGGTCGGATGCCGGTACCGGCGTCTGGCCACCGGGCTACCCCGAGGCGGGCCGCACCGACTACGACCTGGCCACGATCAAGAAGTGGATGACGGTGTTCGTGAACCGGTTCTTCGGGTTCAGCCAGTTCAAGCGCTCGGCGATGCCGAACGGCCCCAAGGTGGTCGCAGGCGGTTCGCTCTCACCGCGCGGTGACTGGCGGATGCCCTCGGACGCGAACGCCCGGGTCTGGCTGGCCGACCTGGACAAGGTGCCCTCGAACTAGTCCCGCGGACCTGTCACCCGCACGAAACGAGTAGCCCCTATCGTTGCCCCCATGGGCAAGCAGGAAGACTTCGTACTCCGGGCACTCGAAGAGCGGGACGTGCGGTTCGTGCGCCTGTGGTTCACCGATGTGCTGGGGTACCTCAAGTCGGTCGCGATCGCGCCGGCCGAGCTCGAAGGCGCGTTCAGCGAGGGCATCGGGTTCGACGGTTCGGCGATCGAGGGCTTCGCGCGGGTGACCGAGGCGGACATGCTTGCCCGGCCCGATCCGTCCACGTTCCAGATCCTGCCGTGGCGCGGCGACGGCCCGGCGACGGCCCGGATGTTCTGCGACATCACCATGCCCGACGGCTCCGCGTCGTACGCCGACCCGCGCTACGTCCTCAAGCGCACCCTGCAGGGCGCTGCGGAGCAGGGCTTCACCTTCTACACCCACCCCGAGATCGAGTTCTACCTGTTCAAGGACGCCCTCGAGCCCGGCAGGCCGCCGGTCCCGGTCGACCACAGCGGCTACTTCGACCACACCGCGACCAGCGCAGGCTCGGACTTCCGCCGCGAGGCGATCACGATGCTCGAGGCGATGGGCATCTCGGTCGAGTTCAGCCACCACGAGGGCGGTCCGGGTCAGCAGGAGATCGATCTGCGCTACGCCGACGCGCTCTCGACGGCCGACAACATCATGACCTTCCGCACCGTCGTGCGTGAGGTCGCACTCGGTCAGGGTGTGTGGGCCAGCTTCATGCCCAAGCCGTTCACCGAGCACCCCGGCTCGGGCATGCACACCCACGTCTCGCTGTTCGAGGGCGATCGCAACGCGTTCTTCGAAGGCGGCGCCGAGTACCAGCTCTCCAAGACCGGGCGGCACTTCATCGCCGGCATCCTGCACCACGCAGCCGAGATCACCGCCGTGACCAACCAGTGGGTCAACTCCTACAAGCGCCTGATCGGTGGTGGCGAGGCTCCGTCGTACATCTCGTGGGGCCACAACAACCGTTCCGCGATGGTGCGGGTCCCGATGTACAAGCCCAACAAGGGCCAGTCCACCCGGATCGAGCTGCGCACGATCGACGCGGCCTGCAACCCGTACCTCGCGTTCGCCGTCGTGCTCGCGGCCGGCATGAAGGGCCTGCAGGGCGAGTACGAGCTCCCGCGTGAGGCCGAGGACGACGTCTGGTCGCTGACCGACCGCGAGCGGCAGGCGCTCGGGCTCGAACAGCTGCCCAAGAGCCTGTACGACGCCATCGCGATCGCCGAGCGGTCCGAGCTCCTGGCCGACACCCTGGGCGAGCACGTGTACGACTTCTTCCTGCGCAACAAGCGCCAGGAGTGGGAGGAGTACCGCGGCCAGGTCTCCGCGTTCGAGCGGGACAGAATGCTTCCGGTCATCTAGGAGGCCAGGACCCCCGTGCCTCGTCAGGTCTCTCACTACCTGTCTGCGGGCAACCTGGCCCGACTCGGGTTCCAGGACACCGCGGTCGCTGCTGCGCGACTCAACGACCTCGGGCCGCCGGCGTCGCCGGTGGTGGCCATCCTCGGCCGTTCGGCCGACCCGGACCTGGCCCTGGAGACCCTGACCCGCCTGCACGGCAGCGCTTCGGACCCGGACGCGCTGATGGCGGCGCTGGAGGACGACGAGGGCACGGCCATGCGGTTGCTCTCGGTGATGGGCATGAGCGCCGCCCTTGGTGATCACCTGGTGCGGCACCCGGGGCACTGGCGTGAGCTGACCGACCCGACGCTGGGATCCACCAGGCCCCCGGCGTACGTGGTGCGGACCGGGCTGCTCGAAGCGGTCGGAGCGGATGCTTCGGCGCCCGAGCCCGTCGCGACCCTGGCGCATGCCGCCGCGGTCGATGCGCTTCGGGTCGAGTACCGCCGGGTGCTGCTGCGCCTGGCCAGCCGGGATCTTGCCCATCACGTGGCGATGGACGACATCGCCGCCGAGCTGTCCGACCTCGCCGCCGGGACTCTGGACGCTGCCCTCGCGGTTGCCCGGGCCAAGGTCGGGCCCGATGCCGCGACGTGTCGGCTGGCGGTCATCGCGATGGGCAAGTGCGGCGGTCACGAGCTGAACTACGTCAGCGACGTCGACGTGATCTTCGTGGCCGAGCCGGTCGACGAGGCCGACGAGACCGACGCGCTGCGGGTGGCGACCCAGCTCGCGTCCACCCTGATCCAGGTCTGCGGCGACCACACCGGCGAGGGCACGATCTGGCCGGTGGACGCGAACCTGCGGCCCGAGGGCAAGTCCGGCCCGCTGGTCCGGACCCTGGCCAGCCATCGCGGGTACTACGAGCGGTGGGCCAAGACCTGGGAGTTCCAGGCGCTGCTCAAGGCCCGTGCCGTTGCCGGTGACCTCGCTCTGGGCCGCGCGTACGTCGAAACGATCGGGCCGATGGTCTGGGGAGCCGCATCGCGTGAGGGCTTCGTCGAGGACGTGCAGTCGATGCGCCGCCGGGTGCTGGAGCACATCCCGGCGAACGAGGCCAAGCGCCAGCTCAAGCTCGGTTCGGGTGGTCTGCGTGACGTCGAGTTCGCGGTCCAGCTCCTCCAGCTGGTGCACGGGCGGACCGATCCGAACGTGCGTCCGCCGACGACGCTGAGTGCGCTGTCGAAGTTGACGGCGTTCGGCTACATCGGGCGCGAGGACGGCCGTTCGATGCACGAGGCGTATTCGTTCCTGCGTACCTTCGAGCACCGCATCCAGCTCTACCAGCTCCGCCGTACCCACGTGGTGCCGGAGGAGGAGGCGTCGTTGCGCCGCCTCGGCCGGTCGCTGGGCCACCTGCGCAATCCCGTCGAGGAGCTCGACAAGGAGTGGCGCCACCACCGGCGCGAGGCACGCCGGCTGCACGAGAAACTCTTCTTCCGGCCCCTGCTGGCCGCGGTCGCGCGGATCCCCGGCGACGGCGCCCGGTTGACCCCCGACGCGGCGCGCGAGCGTCTGGCCGCGCTCGGGTACGTCGACCCGGTGGCCGCGCTGCGTCACCTCGAGGCGCTGACCAGCGGGGTGTCGCGGACCGCGGCGATCCAGCGGGCACTGCTGCCGGCCCTGCTCGAGTGGTTCGCGGACGCCCCCGATCCCGATGCGGGCCTGTTCGGTTTCCGCCGGATCTCCGACGCGCTCGGCTCCACCCCGTGGTACCTCACGCTGCTGCGCGACGAGGGCGAGACCGCCCAGCGGCTTGCCCAGGTGCTGGCGACGAGCCGCTTCGCGACCGACCTGCTCGAACGCGAGCCCGAGGGCGTCAAGATCCTCAGCGCCGGCAGCGACCTGAAACCGCTCTCCCGCGAGACGGTCCAGACCGAGATGCTCGCGAACGCCTCGCGACGCGGCGACGCGATCGAGGCGGTCCGCAGCATCCGGGCGATCCGCCGTCGCGAGCTCCTGCGGATCAGTGCCGCCGATCTGTGCGTCCCGTTCGGGGTCGCCGCGGTGGGCTACGCGCTCAGCGACCTGACGGATGCCACCCTCGAATCCGCCCTTGCGGTCTCGATCGGAGCCGTCCAGGCCGACCGCGGCATCGAGTTCGGGTCACGGATGGCGATCATCGCGATGGGTCGGTACGGCGGCTACGAGATGGGCTACGGCAGCGACGCCGACGTCATGTTCGTGCACGACCCCCTTCCCGGAGCCGATCCGGAGCTCGCGTCGAACATGGCGCAGGCCGTGGCCAACGAACTGCGCCGGTTGCTCGCCACCCCAGGTACCGATCCCGCCCTGGAGGTCGATGCCGACCTGCGGCCCGAGGGCAAGCAGGGGGCGCTCGTGCGCACCCTCGATGCGTACGCCGCCTACTACGCGAAATGGTCGGCAGTCTGGGAGGCCCAGGCGCTGCTCCGTGCCGAACCCGTCGCGGGAGACAAGGACCTGCAGGCGCGCTTCCGGGCACTGATCGATCCCTTGCGCTTCCCGGCCACCGGACTCAGCGCCGACGACCTTCTCGAGATCCGCCGCATCAAGGCGCGTGTCGAGGACGAGCGGCTGCCCCGCGGTGCGGACCCCGCGACCCATTTCAAGCTCGGGCGTGGTGGCCTGGCGGACGTCGAGTGGACCGTCCAGGTCCTGCAGCTGCAGTACGCCGGCGGCGTACCCGAGCTCCAGACGACCAAGACGCTGGATGCCCTGGATGCTGCCGTCGCCCACGAGCTGCTGACGGCAGAGGATGCCGGGATCCTGCGCGCGGCGTGGTTGCTCGCCAGCAGGGCGCGCAACGCCACCGTCCTGGTCCGCGGACGCGCGGCCGACCAGCTCCCGACCGACCCGCGCGAGCGCGCCGCTGTGGCGCAGGTGCTCGGGTACGGGCCGGGACAGACCACGGCGATGGTCAACGACTACCAGCGCACGACCCGGCTGGCACTCGGCGTCGTCGATCGGGTGTTCTGGGGGAGCTGAGTCGGCTGGTTCGGACCTACGATGGCGTTCGTGTCGAACGAGCCCGGGCGCGACCTGGAGGTGCCAGCGGGACCCGGCCTGCCCGGCGGTACGACGATCCCGGCCGGCGAGTTCACCGAGCGCTTCTCGCGATCGCCCGGACCGGGTGGTCAATCGGTGAACACCAGCGACACGCGGGTCGAGCTGCTCTTCGACCCGAGCACCTCGACGGCCTTCACCGAGCCGCAGCAACGCCGGATCCTCGCTGCGATCGCGCCCGGCCCGATCTCCGTGACGGCGTCCGAACACCGCTCCCAGCTGCGCAATCGTGCCGCCGCCCGGGAACGGCTCGTCGCGATCCTGCGCGAAGCGGTCGCTCCACCTCCACCGCCGCGGCGTGCGACGAAACCGAGTCGCGCCTCGCAGCGGCGCCGGGTGGAGGAGAAGAAGCAGCGCGGCCAGACCAAGAGCCTGCGGGGCCGCGTCACCGACGAGTGAGCGGGTCGGGATGGGAACATGTCTCCATGAGTGATCTGGAACCTCTGGGCTGGTACACGGTGCGGTGCGTCTTCGGGTCCGAGGGCGACGCCGAGGACGAGACGACCTACGAGGAGCGGATCACGCTCTGGCAGGCCGTCAGCGCCGACGAGGCGATCGAGCGGGCCGAGGAGGAGGCGATCGCGTATGCCGCGTCGATCGAGGAGGTGCCGGTGACCTACCTGGGGCTGGCCCAGTGCTTCCACCTGTTCGACACCCCGGAGGACGGCGCCGAGATCTTCTCGCTCATGCGCGACAGCGACCTGGATCCGGATGACTACCTCGACACCTACTTCGACAGCGGCGACGAGCGCGTCAGCAACGAATCCGACTGACGCTTGCCCGTGGTGCGATCGGCAGCGGACCGCACCCCGGTGGTTGCAACGCCTCGGTCGTGGAAACGTCCGGCTGCCGACCGAGGTGTTTCAAAGCCCGAGCTAGCGCGGGGTCATCGCGAAGACCGGCAACGGGCGCCCGGTCTTCTTCTGGTACGCCGCGAACTGCCCGCGGTTGGCCTTGTTGCAGATCGCGAACAGCCGGTCGTAGTCGGCGTCTCCGGGCCGCAGGACCCTCGCGGTGGCTGCCATCCGCCGTACGCCGACCTGGAGCTCGACGTCGGGATCGGCCTCCATGTTCAGCGCCCATGCGGGCGGCAGGTCGTGGCCGCCGTTGGAGCCGCAGACGAGGTACGACTCCCCGTCGCGTCCGTAGACGAGCGCGTTGGTGCGGGTCAGCCCCGACTTGCGGCCGGTGGTGCGCAGCAGCAGCGTCGGCATCAGCAGCAGCCGGTGCCCGATCAGTCCCCGGCTGTGCTCGTAGAGGCCCTGGTGGACCTTGAGGACGGTGATGAAGGCCTGGGTACTCAGTTTCACTCCGACAGCATGTCCTGAACCGCCAGGGAACCGAAGACCATCGCGGTGCCGAGCGGTGCGCCCGGACCCGGATAGATGGCACCGACGACCGAAGCCGCGGCGTTGCTGGTCGCGTACAGGCCGTCGATCGACCCACCGCCGGTCCGCTGGACCCGCCCGGCGACGTCGGTGACCAGCCCGCCCTTGGTACCGAGGTCCGAGAGCACGAAGCGCGCTGCGAAGAACGGCGCGTGGGTGACGCCGACCAGCGCCTTGTTCGGGCCGTCCCCGCCCGCGAAGAAGGTGTCGTACTCGTCGGTGCCCCGGCCGAAGTCCTCATCGAGCCCGGTCTCGCAGAACCCGTTGAACCGTTCCACGGTCTCCTCGAGCCGGGGCAGGGATAGCGTGGCAGCCAGCTCGGCGAGGCTGTCGGCCCGGACCCAGGTGCCGGCGGCCAGATGGGCTTCGGGATCGCCTTCGGGCATGGCGATGGCGGGCAGTCGGCCGCCCTCGCGGGAGTCGAAGACGAACCACGAGGGGATCCGGTCGGCCGACTTCGCCATCTCGCGGCCGAACCGGTCGTAGGGCAGGCACTCGTTGGCGTAGCGCTGCCCGGAGGCGTTCACGATCACACCGCTGCGGAACCCGAGGGTGAAGGAACCATGACCGTCCGGGTGCTCCAGCCCGGGGCAGAACCAGCCCTGATCGAGGAGGTCGGTGGCGGCGCCGACGGCCACGGCTGCGGCGATCGGCTCGCCCATGTTGGTCCCCTCGGGGGCCATCGACCAGGTCGCGTCGCCCGGTACGCCGTACCGGGTGCGCCACTCGGGGTTGTGCTCGAAGCCGCCTGAGGCGATGACCACGCCCCGGGTGCCGTAGATGGTGGTCTCGCCCGCCTCGACGTGGGCAACGACGCCGGTGACCCGACCCTCGTCGGTGACCAGTTCCTCGACGCTGTGCCCGGTCAGAACCGTACCGCCGTCGCGGGTGAAGGCGAGCAGCAACCGGGCGATCAGCGACTGGCCGCCCGAGAGCGTGTTGCGACCTGGCAGGCCGGCGCGGTCGAGCTCGACCGGCGGGCGGACCAGCGCGGCGACGTCGGCCGGCAGGTCGGCGCGCTTGATGTTGGTCGGCTGGATCGAGCGGCCCGAGCTCACCCGGCCCGGAGCGTCGTAGTACTCCGGGAACGGCAGCCACTCGAAGGTGAAGGCGTCGTCTGCCTCGAGCTCGGCGACCAGTCGCGGCGCCTCGGCCAGGAAGGCTTCGATCTTGGCGGCATCCGGGTTCTCCAGGATCGCGTCGAGGTAGGTCCGCGCCGATGCGGTGGAGTCGGCGATGCTCGCGCGCTGCTGGACCTCCGAGCCGGGCAGCCAGCAGGCGCCGCCGGAGTACGCCGAGGTCCCGCCGACGTACCGGGTCTTCTCCAGCACGACCGTGCGCAGCCCGTGCTTCTGGGCCAGGTAGGCCGCGGTCAGGGCGCCGCCGCCGGAACCGACGACGACGACGTCGTAGGAGTCAGTCATGCAGGGCGCCTTTCGAGAAAGTAGGCGGTGATCGCGTCGACCAGGCCACGGCGGGCCTCGTCGGAGTCGGTGTAGGGGCTGAGGTACTGCTCGTTGTACAGGCCGCGCATCGCTCCCGGCAGCATGCTGCGCACCCGGGTCAGCCGGACCGGGTCGAGATCGAGACCGGCGAACGCGTGCTCCATCGTGGCGGTCCAGGCTGCGTCCCAGCGGCCGATGGCCGCTGCCGTGAGCGGGTACGCGGCTTCGAGCTCGTCGCGATCGCGGGGGAGCGCGAGCCGGAGCTGGTGGATCGCCCGGAACGCCGGCAGGTCCATCGCCGACCACAGCAGTCCGACGACCGCTTCGATGCGTTCGCCCACGTCCGTCGTCGCAGGAACCGGCAGGGCCGTGGCCGAGCCGTCGCCGAGCACGTACCCGAGGAAGGCGGCCCAGAGCCCGTCGACGTCGCCGAATTGGTGCTGCACGGTGCCCCAGGTCACTCCAGCCTTACGCGCGATCAGGCTGGCGCTGACGGCCTCAGGTCCGCCGTCGGCCAGGCATCGCAGGGTGACCTGGAGCAGCTCGTTGCGGGTCTCGAGTCCGCGCCTGTTCAGACGCGTTCCCTTGGCGCTGAGGGCGGGCACGGTCAGCTCAGGCCACAGGGCTTGGCGACTGGGACGGAGCCAGTTGAGCGCAGCCATCCGCGGCACCTGGCCGCGTTGTCGTCAGTCGCCGTGGCTCCGCCACGGCTCCCTCCTCCGCCTTGCCAGGCACCACGCCTGACCACGCTCAAGACGACACCGCCCCAGCCGACAAGCCCAGGCGCGCGCCGTGGCGTCCGATGAACGCGACGACCTCGTCGGCGTCCTTGTCCGGCAAGCCCCAGATCAGCTCGGTCACACCGCACCCGGCCCAGGCGGCCAGGTCCTCGGGCGAGGGCTTCATCGCGATCAGGACGCGGATCTCCGGTTCGCCGCAGCGACCGGCCTCGGCCCAGGCCTGCCTGAGCGCCGCCGCCTTCTCCGGGACGTCGGACTCGATCGGCGTGGTCATCCAGCCGTCGGCGTTCGCGGCGATCCAGGCGAACGTCTTCGGACCGGCACCCGCGCCGATGATCACCGGCACGTGCGACTGAACCGGCTTGGGCCAGGCCCAGGACGCGCCGAACTTCACGAACTCGCCGTCGTAGGCCGCCTCGTCCTGGGTCCAGAGGGCGCGCATCGCTTCGAGGTACTCGCGCAGCACCGTACGGCGCTTGGCCGCCGGCACGTGGTGATCGGTGAGCTCGTCGGTGTTCCAGCCGAACCCGGCTCCGATCGTGACCCGGCCGCCGGAGAGGTGGTCGAGCGTGGCGATCGTCTTGGCCAGGGTGATCGGGTCGGACTCGACCGGCAGGGCGACCGCGGTGGACAGCCGGATCGTTGAGGTCACCGCAGCCGCTGTCGCGAGCGAGACCCACGGGTCCAGGGTGCGCATGTAGCGGTCGTCAGGAAGGGTCTCGTCGCCGGTGCCGGGGTGGGCGGCGTCGCGCTTGACCGGGATGTGGGTGTGCTCGGGCACGTAGATCGTGTCGAAGCCCGCGTCCTCGGCAGCCTTGGCTGCCTGGGCCGGGGTGATCCCGCGGTCGCTGGTGAACAGCACGATGCCGTGGCGCATGAAGTCGTCTCCCTGGGTTCTAGCCGCCGGTTCTGGCTGGGTCTCGATCCAGAATCATAGAGGACTCAATGAGAAATGGAAGGTCTCTCGGCGGTGACGCGTTCCAGGAAGGCCACGGCGCGCTCGAAGGCCTCCTGGCCCTCGGCGGTGTCGAGCGCCTGCTGGAACTCGTGGTTGATCGGGTTCGCCGCGTCACCGGGGTAGTACTCGTCGAGCGACACTCCCAGCTCGTGCAGCCGGGCTGCCATCGGGGGAGTCTGCCGACGCGTCAGCGGGTCCGCGTTGCCGGCGGCGAGGAAGGTCGGCGGGTAGGACGGCGTCAGGTGGTCGACGACGCGCATCAGGCGGTTGGTCTCGCTCTCGAGCCACGTCCGCGATCGCGCCAGGGACCACATCGCCGACTCCAGCGCTGCCTCGAAGATCCGGTCGGACTCCACCAGTCCGGCGGGGTCGAAGATCCCGCAGAAGAGCAGGGCGCCGCGGAGCTGGTGGGGCTCGAGTGCCGGGACCAGCGTCGTCGTGCCCGCGTACGCCGGGTTGGTGACCAGCGCCGCGATCTCGGCTGCGATCTGGGCGCCCGCGGACTCGCCGGCCAGGACGATGCGCTCCGGGTCGATGTCGTACTCGGCGGCATGGGCCGTCAGGTGGCGCAGCGCTTCGTTGACCTGACGCGGTGCCGCTGGGTAACGCGCCCGTGGTGCGCGCGGGTAGTTGAGCACCGCGCCGGCGAACCCGCGGGTGGCGAGCAGCTCGACGTAGGGGAGCGCATCGGACTTGTCACCGAAGTGCCAGCCACCGCCGTGCACCCACACGACCAGCGGATGCGGGCCGGGCCCGGCTGGCAGGACCAGGTCGAAACGACCGTCGCGTCCGGCGCCGGCGGCGTACTGGAGGTCGGTCCGGGTGGACCAGCCGCTGGCAGGCAGGTGCTGGCGCACCTCAGCCGCGACGATCGCCAACGAGGGTCCCCAGGACATCCGGAACAGGCGCAGGCTGATCGCGGGTGTCAGCCACCGCTGCGGTCTGAGCCGGGCGATGACGCGGACTGCGTAGGTGCTCGCGACGACACCGATCAGTGCCAGGACGCGGCGTACGAAGGTGGTCACACCGGCAGCGTTTCATGCCCGCGCAACGCCTCGGCTCCGGCGAACCGGGTCAGTGCCTGCCGAAGTCGATCGTGACCCACGGGCGGTTGTGCGAGTAGCCGACACCCACGCCGGCATCGTGCAACGTGCAGTCCTCCAGGTTGCGGCGGTGCGGTGCGCTGTGCATCCACATCCAGAAGGTCTCACCGGGGGTCTGTCCGCCCCAGGCGAGGTTCTCGGCCAGCTCACGCCACGGCTTGTAGCCCGCGACGACGATGCGGGAGACCAGGCCCCGTTCGCCCGGGAGCTGGTGGGACAGGTCGTTGGCCCGGATCATGGCGGCGTCGTGGCGGCGGGCTGCCAGCTTCAACGCCGTGTTGCTCCGTAACGCACCACAGCCGATCCGGGCGCGGCGCTCGTTGATCCTCGTGAGGACGCGCGACTCGAACTGCGCCGGGGTGATGGTCGGAGCCGCGACTGCGGCACCCGACGACGGAGCTGAGGACAGGGCGGAAGCGGGCAATGCACTCATACCGATCAGGACGCAACCGATGAGCGCCGACCCCCACAGGCGACGTGACATGCGCCTACTGTGACGGGTGGCACCTGTAGTGCACAAGGAATTCGGGACATTTGGTCGCGGAACCTAGCGAACCTCTCGGGTCTCGCATGTCACAAGAAGTCCGGCATGTCCCGGCGGAAGCCTCAAAGCGTGCTCGCCGGCGACTTCCCGGCATTCTTCGTGCTGGCCCTGATCTCCTCGCCCGCCAGTGCGATCCGGGTCGGCGATGCATCCGGCGTGATGTCGGTCAGGCCAGGCACCGAGTTGGTGGTCTCGCCGGCTGCGGTGGACGGCGCGCACGCCGCGCTCGGCCTGCCGCGCGTCGGGGTCGTCTCGACGACCGGCATCGAGTTCGGCGGCACCGGGTAGGGGGTCAGTCCCTCGGCGGCGAAGAATGTTCCGGCGAGCACGTCCAGGCCGGCGTGGGTCTCGATCAGCACCTGGGTGAAGTCGAGCTCCTGGACCGTGATGCTCGGCTTCGAGGCGTCCTTGGGTGCGGCGAAGTTGAACGCCGAGGTCATGTCGCCGGTGACGCTGCGGCGCCACGGTGTCAGGTTCGGCACCTCGACGCCGTACCGGGTCTCGATCAGGCGCATCTGCGAGGTGTGGTCGAAGACGTCGCTGGAGACCAGGCCACCACGCGAGTACGGCGAGATGATGTGGCCGGGTACCCGGAAGCCGAGACCGATGGGCCCGGCGATCCCCGAGGCCGTCGACAACCCGGACAGGGGAACGGTCAGGTACTCGCCCGGCGTGCCCGGCGGAGGGGTCGGCGGGGCGACGTGGTCGAAGAACCCGCCGTTCTCGTCGTAGCTGATGATCAGCGCGGTCTTCTCCCACACCGCCGGGTTGGACGTGAGGATCTCCAGCACCTTCATGATGCCGACCGCCCCGAAGGCGGGCGGCAGCGCCGGGTGCTCGCAGGCGAGAAGGTCGGGAATGACCCAGGAGACCTTCGGGAGGTTGTTGCAGGCAACGTCCAGGGCGAAGTTGAGCGGGTAGATCGGCGCCAGACCGCGCTGGTACAGCGGGCTGAACGGATTCTGGAAGTTCTTGAACGCACCGAGCATCCCGGACAGCACCGCGCCCGAGACGACGGGTGCCTGCTGGCTGGTGTAGACCTTCCAGGAGACACCGGCCTCCTGGAGGTTCTCCGGGAAGGTCCGCCACGAGTACTGGTTCTGCGGCGACAGGGTCGGGGTGTCCAGCAGCGGCCCGCCGTGGGTGCCGTCCGGGTCGATCGTGCCGCTGATCCAGTACAACCTGTTCGGGTCGGTCGGTCCCAGCACCGAGCAGAAGTACGCGTCGCACATCGTGAACGCATCAGCGAGCGCGAAGTGCACCGGGATGTCCTGCCGGGTGTAGTAACCCATGGTCGCCGGGCCGTTGGCGACGCCGTCGTTCGCGACGTGCACCTTCACCCACTGGTCCATTGCGCCGTTGTTCCAGGCCTGGTGCTGCGGCCCCCAGTTGTGCGTCGGGTCGTTGATCGCCTCGCCGTCCAGCGTGGCGCCGCGGGTGGTGTCGAGACGGAACGGCATCACGTACGACGAGTCGTCGGCCGCCTTCGCCGCGATGTTGTAGCCCTTCTGCTTGAACACACCGGGCAGGGCCGAGGGGTCGTTGAATCCGCGGGCGCCGGACATGGTGCCGTAGTAGTGGTCGAACGAACGGTTCTCCTGCATCAGGAACACGAAGTGCTCGATGTCGGCGAGCGACCCTGTGCCGCACGGGTCTGTCGCGAACGCCCGATCGATGATCGGGCCCGCCATCGAGTTCAGGGTGGCTGCGCCACCCGCCGTCGCAAGCAGCTTCATGACGTCGCGGCGAGTCATGTTTTCGAACATGTGAGTGCTCCTGGATGCGGGGAGGAGTTGCGGGAGGGGTTGCTGGAGGGGTGCGGGCCCGAGGTTGGCATCTCAGCAGATCAGCGAGCTGTGAACAAGGGGGCCACGCTGTCCGAACGGCGCGTGAACCTGACCCGCTCGGCAGCAGCCCGAACTGGTCTACTTTGACCATCATGGGATTCCTCCGACCCGACCCGCGCCTCCCGGTGGGCGCACCGTGATCCGGATCGACCCGTCGATCGACGTCCCGCCGTACGAGCAGGTGCGCAGCCAGATCGCTGCCCAGGTCGAGCGCGAGGAGCTCCGACCCGGCGACCGGTTGCCGACCGTGCGCGCGCTCGCCCGGGAGCTCGGCCTGGCCGCCAACACCGTGGCCCGCGCCTTTCGCGAGCTCGAGCAGGCCGGAGTCATCGAGACCCGGGGGAGGGCGGGCAGCTTCGTGACCGGTGATCTGGTCGAACGTGAGGCGAAGGCCGCGGCGCTCGCGTACGTGAGCCAGGTCCGATCGCTCGGCCTCAGCGCTGCCGACTCGATGGCGCTGGTGCGTCGGCTCCTGGAGAACCCGGCCCGTTCCTGAACGCGCCTGGCACCTGAACCGAGAGGTGGTTCAGGACGTGTCCTGAGCAGATTCACAGCAAGGTGCTAGTGACCTGAGAGATCGACACGGGACCCTGAAGGTCGACGGTCACGGGACCGGACACCCACGAGAGCAGAAGGGCACGGTGCGGGAACGATGGCGACGACGGTTTCACGCGCCGCGGTGGGGCAACGTGCGCACCACCTCGACCACGGACGCCGGGCGAGGCTCGACACGAGCGTGCGCATTGCCACTGAAGCCGTTCTCTGGCTCAGCCTTCTCCTGGTCACGTGCTGGTGGGTCGGTGACCGGGGGATCCAGGACCTGGGCGCCTGGGCGTCAGGTCTGATCTCCGTCGGACGGCTGACAGGGCTGGTCGCCTCGGTGCTGCTCCTTGCCCAGGTCATCGCGATGGCGCGGGTCCCGGTGCTGGAGCGAGCCTTCGGGCAGGACCGGCTCGCCCGCCTGCACCGCCTCATCGGGTTCACGTCGTTCAACCTGATGCTGGTGCACATCGTGACGATCACCTGGGGCTACGCCGGCGGATCGCTGGGCGCCAGCATCGCCACGCTCTGGGACCTGACGCTGCACTCGCCGGGCATGTTGCTGGCCGTGGCCGGCACGGCCTGCCTGGTCATGGTGGTGGTCACCAGCGTGAAGGCGGCGCGTCGCAAGCTGCGCTACGAGTCGTGGCACCTCCTGCACCTCTACGCGTACCTGGGGGTAGGGCTTGCGCTCCCGCACCAGCTCTGGACCGGGCAGCAGTTCATCAGCTCTCCGGCGAAGACGGCGTTCTGGTGGACGACCTGGGCAGCCGCGGCCGGTGCGGTGCTCGTCTGGCGCATCGGACGACCGGTCGCCGTCAACCTGCGTCACCAGCTGAAGGTGAGCGAGGTGGTCGAGGAGGGCCACGGGATCTGGTCGGTCCACCTCTCCGGGCGGCGGCTCGATCGTCTCGGTCACGAGGCCGGCCAATTCTTCACCTGGCGCTTCCTGTCCGGACCCGGCTGGTCGCGCGCCAACCCGTACTCCCTGTCGGCAGCGCCGGATGCGCGGTCGCTGAGGATCACCATCCAGGGTGTGGGCGACGGCAGTGCAGCGACCAGGCATCTCCGACCCGGAACGCGGGTGCTGGTCGAGGGGCCGTTCGGCCGCCTCAGCTCCCGGCCCCGCACCCGGCGCAAGGTCGCCTTCATCGGAGCCGGCGTCGGCGTGACCCCCCTGCGTGCCCTGGCCGAGGGACTCGACTACGCGAGCGGTGAGGCGGTGTACGTCGAGCGCTTCCGTGATCGGCCGCTCTTCGCCAGCGAGATCGACCACCTCGCCGCCCGGCGCGGCCTCGGGGTGCTGCGACTCCCCGGCCATCGGCGCGGTCCGGAATCGTGGCTGGGAGACGGGATCGGGATGGTCGACGACGTCGATGCCCTGCGCCACTGGATCCCGGACATCGCCGATCGTGACGTGTTCGTGTGCGGCCCCACGCCGTGGGCAGATTCGGTGCGCCGATCGCTCGAGGCCCTCGGGCTGCCTGATGACCAATTCCATCTCGAAGCGTTTGCATGGTGACCTGATGAGACGCATCACCTATTGGGTCCTGAGCACCGTCGCTGCCGTTGCCCTCCTGTTCAGCTACAGCACCTCGACCTCGGGTCCGCAGACCGCGGGGACGGCGGCATCGCTGCGCACGGGCGCTGCCATCACCGGTTCCGTGACCACGCCCTCGGCCGCGGCCCGGAAGTCCGGTTCGCAGCCGGCGGCGGCCAGCTCGGGCGGGGGGACCGGCACGAGCCCGACCGCGACCGCGAAGCCCTCGGCCTCGGCGTCGGCCTCCCGGACCGTCACCGGCGCAGTTGCCCAGACCCAGTGGGGTCCGGTCCAGGTCCAGCTGACCGTGGCGTCCGGGTCGATCACCAACGTGAGCGTCCTGCAGTACCCGAGCGGCAACGGCCGTGACGACCAGATCAACAGTTACGCGCTCCCGATCCTGATCCAGGAGACCGTGCAGGCTCAGAGCGCGAGCATCGACATGGTCAGCGGTGCGACCGTGACGAGCGGCGGCTACCTGGAGTCCCTGCAGAGCGCGCTCGACCAGGCGAAGCTGTGACCTCCTCGGGCGCCCCGGCTGGTGAGCGCATCGCTCGCCGCGTCGAACACGTGATGGGGATGCCGATCAGCCTGGCACTGCGCGGTCGCCACGCTGAGGACTACGACGCCGACGTGGCGTGGCAGGAGGCACTGGTCAGCTTGCGCGAGACCGATCGGATCTTCAGCACCTACCGCGAGGATTCGGCGATCTGCCGGCTCCAGCGGGGCGAGGTCGGCATCGACGACTGCCCGGACGTCGTCCGGGAGGTTCTCGCGCTGGGGGAGCAGGCACGCGTCGAGTCCGGCGGGGCCTTCGACATCACCCGCCCGGGCGTCGACGGCGTCCCCTGCCTCGATCCGAGTGGCGTGGTCAAGGGATGGGCCGTCGAACGTGCGGCTCGTGCCTTCGACTCGCTCGAACAGACCGACGTCTGCCTGTCCGCCGGCGGCGACATGGTCTGCCGTACCCGGATGCCGGACTCGCCCGGGTGGCGCATCGGGATCGAGAACCCGTTCGACCCGAGCCAGATCCTCGCCGTCGTGCCGATCAGGGACGGCGCCGTGGCAACCTCCGGGCTGGCCCGTCGCGGTGCCCACATCATCGATCCGCGGACGGCGCAGGTGCCGACCGACCTGGCTTCGGCGACGGTGATCGGACCCGACCTGACGTGGGCCGACATCGACGCCACGACCGCCTTCGTCCTCGGCTCGCAGGCCACGACCTGGTTGGCCGGCCGACCCGGGCGGACCGGCCTACTCGTGCGCAGTGACGGTTCGACCGAGATCTTCGGTCAGGTCGAGGTGAGCGCGTCGACCAGCAGCGGTCCGACGAGTTCGGGCGCCTCCACCTGCGGGTAGTGCCCGACCGGATCCGGACCGTCCAGGACGGTCACCGCGGCACCGGGCGCCACCTCGCGGATCCGCGTCAGCACGTGCGCTCCGCTCACCGGGTCGGCCGGCCCCCAGATGAACTGCTGCGGCCCGCCGTAGGTACGCACCGACGCGAGCCATCTCCCGGCATGGACGCGGCGTTCGTCGATGTAACGCAGCAGCCGGGGCGCCACCTTGACGCCGTCGCGCGCGGACAGCGCGAGCCACATCTCGTGGAGCTCGGTGTCGCTGACCTGGCGGCCCAGCACTTCCCGCAGCGACGTACCGAAACGCGACTCGTTCATGGCACGCGCCGCGAGCGGGCCGAGCCGTCCGTGCAGGAGTTTCTGACCGCGCGTCGGGCGATGCAGATCGTGAAACAGCCCGCCGTTGAGCCAGGTCATCGACGAGATCCGCCCGGGGTCGCGGGCCAGGAGTTCCTGGGCGACCGAGACGCCGTAGTCGTGCGCGACCAACGCCGTGCGAGTGATGCCGAGGTCGCTCCAGACCGCCTCGACGATGTCCGCCTGGTCGACCAGGCGGTAGTCGTGGGGGTGTGGTTTGTCGCTGTCGCCGAAGCCGAGGAAGTCGAGCATGGTGACCCGGAAACCGGCGTCGGTGAGGAATCCGAGGACCGGTGCCCAGTCGTGCGACCGACGTCGGGAACCCGTGCAGCAGGGTCACCGGTGGTCCGGCGGGAGGCCCGTCGGTGCGGACGAAGATCTCGTGCCCGACGCCGCTCGGGCGTACCCGGGCTCCGCCGGCGAGCCAGGACTCGCGGGACGTACTCATCGTGATCCGTCGCTCACGACGCCGAGGCTACGGTCTCGGCGCCCAGGTCGGCTAGGGCGTGTCTCCCTATCCCGTGGCCTGCTACGCGGCGCCTGACTGGCACCTCGCCGCGTTCTCGTCGTCGACGGCCAAACCCGGGCCGCCTTCCTCCTCGGCCTTGCGAGGCACTCAGCCAGACACCGCTCGCGACGGCCGAGGACAGGGAGACACACCCTAGGACCCTGCGGCACTCCTTGCCACAATGTCGCGAGTGACCCTTCCCGTCGTGCGGACCCCTGACGCCTGCTTTGCGGCTCTGCCTGGCTACGGATTTGATCCGCACTACGTCGAGGTCGAGGCGGCGGGGACCGGCCCGGTCCGGATGCACTACCTCGACGAAGGTCCGGCCGACGGACCGGTGGCCCTGCTGCTGCACGGCCAGCCGACGTGGTCCTACCTGTACCGCACGGTGGTGCCGGTCCTGGTCGACCACGGAATCCGCGTGATCGCACCTGACAACATCGGCTTCGGCCGCTCCGACAAGCCGACCAACCCGACCGACTACACCTTTGCCCGCCACATCGATTGGATGCGAAGCCTGGTCGTGGGGCTCGATCTGCGCGAGATCACCCTGGTCGCCCAGGACTGGGGAGGGCCGATCGGCTTCAGCGTCCTGGCGGGCGACCCGGACCGCTTCGCCCGGGTCGTGGCCGCGAACACGATCCTGCACACCGCCGATCCGGCGTTGGCCGATCGCCTCACCTGGGCACTGCACGGCGAAGGAGAGTCGCGGGTGGTCCTCGAGGAGGCGTTCGTGGACTACCTGCTCTACACCCAGCGAGCCCCCGAGCTGCGGGCCAGCGATTTCGTCGGGGCGGCCACGACGGGTCCGCTCACGCCCGCGGTGCTCGCGGCGTACGACGCGCCGTTCCCGGATGCGTCCTGCACAGCGGGACTGCGTCAGATGACCGCGCTGCTGCCCTTGACCCGCAACGACGTAGGGGCGCGGATCGGGAGGCGAACGATGCGCGCGCTCGAGGCCTTCGAGCGCCCGTTCGTCACGGCCTACTCCGACGGCGATCCGGCCACCCGCGGCTGGGAGACGGTGTTCCGCGAGCGGGTCCCGGGTGCGCAGGGACAGGAGCACGTGACCATCGGCGGAGCCGGACACTTCCTTCAGGAGGACGCCGGACCGCGCCTGGGCCAGGTCATCGCGCACGTGATGGCGACAACCTGATCCACCTCGTACGGCGTGGTCAGCCGAGTCGCGCCCGTCCGGCGTCGAGCGCGGCGGTGCAGCCGGCCCACATCGCTTCTATCACCGCCGCGACGGGCAGGACCTCGTCGATCCGGGCCGACACCTGTCCGGTGTTGGCGACGCTGGCGTCCATCTCGCCGCCGAAGTAGAGGTCGGTGATCCGCTCCAGGAGATTGACGCCGGCCGCGGCGTCCACCGTCTCGGTGAGCTGGTTGCGCAGGACCCGCATCGTCGGGTTGCCGGGCACGCTGAGCAGCACCGTGCCGGAGTCGTCGGCCGCCGTGATCGCGTCCTTGAAGTGCTGGTGGACGACGGCCTCGGTGGTCGCGAGCATCCGGGTGCCCATCTGGACTCCCTCAGCGCCGAGGACGAACGCCGCTGCCATCGAGGTCGCGTCGCAGATCCCGCCGGCTGCGATGATCGGCAGGTCGATCTGTCCGGCGATCAGCGGAAGCAGCACCATGGTCGACGCGCCGAGGGCTCCCTTGAAGCCACCGCCTTCGACGCCTTCGACGACCAGCCCGTCGACGCCCGCGTCGACGGCCTTCTGCGCCGCCCGCAAGGAGCCGACCACGTGGAACACCGTCATGCCGGCGTCGTGGAGACGGTCGGTGAACAGCGCCGGGTCGCCCGCGGACGTGGCGACGTAGGTGATGCCTGCCTCGGCGATCACCTCGACGATCGAGGGATCCTTCTTCCAGCCCTGGATCATCAGGTTGGCACCCACCGGCGCGCTGGTCAGCTCCCGGACCCGCGCAAGGTCCTCGCGCCCCTGGGGCGAGAGCGTTTCGATGACACCCATCCCGCCCGCCTCCGAGACCGCCACGGCGAGAGCGGCGTTGGCGATGAAGGTCATCGGCGCCTGGACGATCGGGATCTGGATGCCGAGGAGGTCCTGCACACGATTGGTCACCGCACAGGGGTATCACGAAGGTGCGGCCCTACGCTCGCCCTCCAGTACGCCGATCCAGTCGTTGTCGGGGTCAACAGAAGTGGATGAAGCTACCGCTCAGCACATCGATGTCGTCGAAGACCGGGATGGAGATGTCGAGGTGTGGATCCGCGACGCAGGAGAACGAGCCTCCACTCACCGTCGTGAGGTTGGTTTCGTTCAGGCAGACGATGCAGTACTGCACGAACAGCAACTTGTTCTGCGCCTCGATCCCGCTGCTGTTGCTGTCGGTGTGGTAATGCACGAACGCGTCGCTGTCACCCTCGTTGAAGTACTTCACGTCCCCGCTGATCAGCGTGTTGTTCGTGTCGAAGTAGGCGTACGCCCGGCCCGCCGTACAGGCGGTGCAGCCGTCGCTCTGGAAGCCGGCGCCCACGGCCACCTTGCCGAACTCGAGGTCGTCCATCGTGATCCGCTGCTTGTGGTTGGACCCGTTGAGACAGGTGGTCGGGTCCGACTCGTTGAAGCAGTAGGTGCCGTCCAACCTGAACCGGTTGGGCCACTGGGCGCCGCTGAGATCCGTCGGCGTCAGCGAGAAGTCGAAGAGTGCCGCCGGCATGGTGTAGGTGTCGCCGCCGGTGGTGGTCAGGGTGTTCGCGGGAACGAAGCCGGGCTTGCAGGCCTTGTTCGTGCTCGAGAAGCAGACCTGGACGTCCGGCGCGATGTTCTGCAGGTCGGCGTCGATGTAGCCGCCGGCCAGATCGGTCTTCAGGGTGATCGAGTTGATCTGCGTGTTGGTGGTGGCGCGGTAGTGCACGCTGGTCTTGTTCGAGGTGTTGAAGTCGACCGTTGCGGGCGTGGGATTGGAGATCGTGCCCCTCAGGAACTTGGCATCAGCCGCCACGTACTCGAAGTCCAGGGGCGACGAACTGATGTCGTACTGGAGGTGGAACGGCGACGCGGTGGTACTCACTTGCGCGCTGCCGACCTGCAGCAGGTTCGCCGCGATGTGCTGGCCATCGACGTACTCGACCGTCTGCTGGTTGGCCGCGAGGCTCGCTTTGGTGCCACCCCAAGCCTGTGCGTAGACACGTCCGATGTGGTCGCCGTGAGCGTCGAAGACGACGTTGCCGGTGGTCGCCGGCAACGTCACCGTCAGGTGGCTCGGCAGCTGGTCGATCTCGGCCTCGAAGTTCGGCATCCCGGTGGGTGCCGGCAGTCCGCTTCCGCTGGCAGTGATCTTGTCGATGACCGAACCGTGGCTGTTGTAGTCGACGACGTTGGACCCGCCGGCTCCGGGCTGCATCGAGAACGTCAGGTTCGCCGGCAGCTTGTCGATCGTGCCGTCGAAGGTCAGGCCGCTCAGGTTGCCGTGGACCGTGAGCACCTGCGGAGTCGCGGTCTGCATCGAGGCGATCACCGGGTTGGCCTGGAAGCTCAGTCCTTCGAGGCCGCTGATCCGGACGAACGCCCGGTACAGGCTGGAGGTGTCCTCGTACGATGCCGCCGACCCGGAGATGGCGGGGGCGTCGCTCCCGTCACTGGCCAACAGGCTCAGGGCACCCAGGGGAGCGCTGGCACTGGCGGTGACGCCGCCGTTGGACTGCGCCACGTTGACGGTCTCGGAGGCGGGCAGGTTGTCCAGGGTCGCGTCGAGTCGGGTGGCCCGTGCGAAGAACGGAGCCGGACGGGTGGCGTGGATCTTGATCTCGTCGATCCCGGTGCCGTGGCCGTTGAAGGTCACCAGGCCGTTGGTGAGGTCGACGCCGACGGTCGTGTCGGCCGGCAGGTTGGACAGTGAGCCGTCGAGGTGCAGGCCGCTGGTGTCGTCCTGGGCAGTGAACGGGAAGAGCGCCGGTGCAGTGCCGAAGACGAGTTCACCTCCGTAGGGCGCGGACTGGTTGATCGACACCGATTTCAGGTTCGAGAGCTGCACGCCGGCGGTGAACGCCGTGCTCGACGTGCGGTGGTACCGCGCGAACGGAGTCGTTGCGGGGTCGAGCGGATCGGCAGCCGTTCCCTGGGCGAACCGGGCCTGGACCCGGTCGAACTGTCCGCTGGTCGCGCCGACACTCGTGGTGGCACCGGTCTGGTCGAACCGGATGTGCGCTGGCACCCCCCAGGCATCCAGGGCAGCGTCCGTGGCGATGTTGCCACTGACGGTGTCGCGGTAGGTGCCGTTGAGCTGGGCGATCGAGCCGGAGGCGTCGTAGGTGGTCGTGTCGCTCGTACCGCTGGTCGTGTGCACGACGTCGATGCTCGAGGGCAGCTGGTTGGCGGTCAGGCCGATGTTCTGGGCGCGTCCTGGCGAGAGCACGTCGACCTTGGCCGTGAGCGTCGTGGGGGGACTCGTGACGATCGCTTCCTGGCGTCCCTGCGAGGCCCGGATCTCGGTCGTGAAGGCGGCGGGTACAGGGGCGAAGGACGCATTTCCGCGGTAGACGTGGTCGGGGGCATCGGCGTTCGCGCCTGAGAACAGCTCCCCGATGGCGGCCAGGGAACTCTGCGGTTGGCTGGTCTTCAGGCTCAGTCCGATGTCTGCCGTGCTTCCCGAGAATCCGAGCACGCTCACCGTGGTGGACCAGTTCTGCGCCGTACCGACTGCCGTACCGTCCTCGCCGAAGCCGACGTAGGTGTTCGCTGTCGCAGGGTCGATCGCGATCGCCTCGATGCTGACCCGCCCGGTCACCGGGAATCCGGTCCGGCTGACGTTGAGGGTGATGCCGTTCAGGCTCAGGCTGAGGGTCAGCGTTCCGAGGAAGTCGGTGAACCCGTTGCCGTCGACGTCGAGCAGGGTCGGAACGCCGGCGAGTGCCCTGGTGTAGCGCACGATCGGTGGCCCGGTCGGTGGCAGGTACGTGGTCTTGTAGACGTACCCGAGCACGCTGAGCGCGCAGACGACGTTCGGCAGCTGGTCCACCACCGGCCCGACGACCGGGATGTTGGTCGTGGTGTTGCTCAGGGCTGTCACGATCGGACAGAGCAGGCCCTGGAGCAACGAGGTCGGTGATCCTGCGAATGCGGCAGCGAGGCCGCCGGAAGGACCGGCCACGATGATCGACGCTGCCGATCCCTGGTCGTTCGTGGTCGCTTGCGCCGGAGCGGCGAGCGTCACCACGGCCAAGGCGCTGGATGCGGCGATGGCGATCGCGCCGCGACGAAGAGACGTGGTGAACATGGCGCACCCCTCGCTGCCGTGCAGGCAGCAATCCGATTCCCGACAAACGGACGAGGGCAGCGGGACAAGGGGGCGTCGCAATCCTCTGGAAAAAAAGTACGACGCTTGTCAAGAGGATCTTTGCCTCGAAAGGTTTCGAAACCCGACACCTCGGACATGGCTCTACGATCAAGTTCGTGTCCCCGCGTTCGCCGTTGCCGCCGCGTCACGGCCTGGGCGCCGCGTGGCTCCGGACGCCGGATCGTGATCGTCTCGATCTCCAGCCCTGGCCGACGATGGGTGCCTGGCTGCGGCACCGACTCCCCGAGCACGTCGATGTCGCCGGGATGCTGTCCGCCGGGCGCTTCGTGTACGACGACCTGTCGCCCGTGGTCGAGGGCGACCCCTACACGCCGCACACGTTCGTCTGGTTCCACCGCGACCGCCGCGATGAGCCGGTCGTCCCCGGCGGGATTCCGGTCCTCTTCCAGGACGACCGCCTGGTAGTGGTGGACAAGCCGCCGTTCCTCGCCACGATTCCACGCGGCCGGCACGTCACGCAGAGTGTGGTGGTCCGGCTGCGTCAGGACCTCGGGCTGCCTGAGCTCTCGCCGTTGCACCGGCTGGACCGGGTCACGTCCGGCGTACTCATGCTGGCCACCGAGCGCCGTTGGCGCGGTGCCTACCAGTCACTCTTCGAACGTGGCGAGGTGCGCAAGACCTATCGCGCGCTCGCGCCGTGGCGACCCGACCTGAGTTTCCCGATCACGGTGCGCGACCACCTGCGCAAGGAACGCGGTGTGCACCGGGCCGAGAGGGTGGCGGGCGCCGCGGTCAATGCCGAAACGCTCATCGAGGTCGAGTCGAGGTCCCAGGACCTGGCTGTCTACCGGCTCTCGCCGCGGACCGGCCGGACCCATCAGCTCCGGGTGCACCTCGCCGGTCTGGGCATCCCGATCGTGAACGACCCGCTGTACCCCGAGGTCCTGGACGTCGCGGTCGATGACTTCGCCCGACCTCTCCAACTCCTGGCCAGCGAGGTGGACTTCAGCGACCCCGTCACAGGTGAGGCTCGTCACTTCACCAGCCTGCGTTCGCTGCCGTTGGGGGCGCCTGGCTGATTCGCCGCGTAATCAAGTTGACCTCAGTTTCGTCAGTGTGGCGTGGTCCGCTTACTACGCACCGAGCAGCCGGTGCCCAAGGTCATCCCCAGGCACCGAGGTCCGGTCGACCTGGGTGCGCGCAGCATGCGCGTCGGGGTGGCCGTCGCCGCGGTCGGTTTGATCGTCGTCACGTTCGCACTCTTCAGGATTGCGTGATGCGCCAGGACTCCCGGTCCGGGAAGGTGGTCCTCCAACCGCCAGCTTCCCGGGCCGCGGACCTTGCCAGGGTGCTGCTCGGCGTGATGGCGGTCGCCGCAGGTGTGGGCTACGGGCTGGGTGTGGCCGCCCCGGCTGGGGCAGAGGATTCGGCGACACCGATGATCGATCTCAGCCTGACCACGACGTTGCTCACGGTCGGTCCGGTGCATCCGGGACAGGCGGTCGCCTTCACCCTCGTCCCGCACAACGAAGGTCCGGGCGACGCCGCCGCGGGCTGGTCGGTCACCGAAGAGGTGCCCCAGGGGATGACCGTGCGCTCGGCGGCCGGCACCGGGTACGGCTGCGGCGAGCTCTCGCCAAGGACCGGGTCGGGAATCCGTGCCGCAGCCGAGATCACCTGTGTCGCTGCCGCGGGTCTGGTGGCCGGCACTGACGGCGCGCCGATCGGGGTCGTCGCCACGATCGATGCAGGCACGTCCGGATTGCTGCGCACCGAGGCATGGATGAGTCCTGCGCCGGGCGACGCCGCAGAGACGAACCCGCTCGTGATTCCGGCTCCGGGCACCGACACCACCACGACGGCGACCAACAACGACGCGCACGCCGACGTCACGGTGACCCCGGTCGTGACCCATCCGTCGCTCAGGTTCGACAAGCGCGTCAGCAGGACGGTCGACGTCAACCGCGACGGGTACCTCGACGCCAACGACGAGATCTTCTACGAGTTCGTGGTCGTCAACACCGGCGACGTGGCGCTGACCGGTGTCACGGTCGACGACGGGCTCCTGACCCGGAGCGGGATCGCCGTGAGCTGTCCTGCGCGCACCCTCGAGCCGGGCCGGTCGATGGGGTGCAAGCCTTCTGCGCCGTACCGGATCACCAGGGCTGACGTCGCCCTCGGTCTGGTCGTGGGCGCACCCGCGGTGCGGCTGGGGGCGCCGCACCGAGGGGCGACAGCAGCTCGACCACCGACCGGGCGCCGGTCGTGGTGAGGGTCATCCCGGACTCCGAGGTACGGCGCGTCCGCGACTCCCTGCTCCGGCAGGACTGGGATCTGCCCTACATCGTCGTCCATGCCGATGGCAGGTCGGGGCGGTTGTCGCACACGGGACCCTACGAGACCGAGGTCGCGGCACTGAGCGCCCTGGACGCGCTCGATGCCGGAGGCCGTCACCCGGACGCGTCCCTGGCCAGGCTGCACCCGCCGGGGGAGAACGATGCCTGAGGATTCCGACCAGGAACTCATCGCGCGCAGTCGTGCCGGTGATCGCGATGCGTACGCCGTGCTGTACGAGCGCTACAGCGCCTCGGGACTCCGGTTCGCGACCACGTTGACCGGTGACCCCGCCCGTGCGGGCGATCTGGTCAACGAAGCGTTCATCAAGATCATGGCGCTGCTCGACGACGGGCGAGGTCCGGACTCGAACTTCAACTCCTACCTCCTGACCTCGATCCGCAACGTGATGATCGACGACCTGCGGCGGCACCGTCGTGAAGAGCTGGTCGATGACGTCTCCACCTACGGCACCGGAAACGAATTCGTCCGGGACCACGCGGCCGACCAGGCCGAGTCCACGGTGGTCAACCGCGCGTTCGCGTCCCTGCCGGACCGGTGGCGCGAGGTCCTCTGGTACACCGAGGTGCTCGACGAATCGCTGGAGACCGTCGCCGCCCGGTTCGGCGTCAAGGCCAACGCGGTGGGTGTGTTGAGCTGGCGGGCGCGGGAAGGGTTCCGGCAGGCCTACCTCGCCGAGCACCTCGCGGTGTCGACCGACCCGGCGTGCCTGAAATTTGCTCCCCAGATACCGCGCTACGTCCGCAACGAGCTCACGCCGGCGCGGACCGCGGAGCTCGAAGAGCACCTCGCCGTCTGCGAGTTCTGTCCTGGCGCGGTCATCGATCTCGAGAGCATCAACAGCAACCTGGGCGCGCTCCTGGCCCCGGTCGCGCTGCTGGGACTGGTACCCGGCGCCCACGCCGGCACGGGCGTGGTGCAGTCCGCGCTGCACGGTTTGCTGGTGAAAGCCACAGCGGCAGTGATCGCGGTCGCCGTGGCGACGACTGCGGTCGCGTCCTGGGTGCACCACACCGCGTCCGAACGTCCGTCCGCCGCGAGGACTGCTCCGGTCGCTCCGGCTCCGACTCCGACCCTGTCCGCGCCGCCGTTGCGGCCCACTCCGCGTCCGACCCCGGGGCCGTCGCTGATACCTGGTCCAACCGCCTTGACGGCTCGTCCGGTCCTCCCCTCGGTCCGGCCGCCGGCGCTGCCTCGTCTCTTGCCGCCGCTCAGGCTCGTCGGACCCGACGTGGTCACGGTGCGCACGTCACAGACCGTGGACTCCCGCATCACGACCGTCCTCAACCGCACGACCAGACAGGTCAGGCTCACCGCCCGGATCTCCAATGCCAGCAGGTTCCGATTGAGGACGGCCAGCGCCTGGACGTGTCGAACCCTGCCGACCGCGCCCGGCACCGTCGCAGAGGAGTGCCTCGGCGGCAGCAGTCCGGTGTTCTCCTTCGACGTGTCGGTGGCCGACCTCCGACGACCCATGGGTGGCCGGATCTACGCGGTGGATTCACAAGGCTCCGCAACTGTCGGTGTCGGGGTTCCCGCGCCTGTGGCGACCGGGTCGTAATCCATCGGTGGACCGATCCGTCAACCCGATGACCACGGCGAAAGGCAGGCGGGGCATGGGCGGGCGCGAACGTGTCGAAGTGATGGCAGCGATGGCCGCGCTGGCCGAGCGGGAAGACCTCGATCGGGAGGCGGCGCTGCCGCACCTCGTCGCGTGCATCGACACTGCCTCAGGCAGTTCGTCGTACTCCGGACCGTATCCGTCACGCGATGCTGCCTCGGCGGCGGCGCGCTACGAGGCAGCCATCGAGTCCGGGTCGGAGTCCCGCTTGCGGTTCTCGGTCGAGCCGGTGTTTCCGCCGATCGGGTACCACCTGTGCCCGATCCACGCGGGTGACGCGGCCCGGTAGCCCGTGGGACACAGCTTTCAGACCGACGTGGTCTTCGACGAATGTCAGATCACCCGCGGCGTCCGTCCTCTGACAAGGCACGGATGGGTGATCATCCGGCGCAACGGCTCGATCACGCTGCTCGGCACCAAGGGCGACCTGATCGATTCTGCGCACGTCAGTGCCACGACCGCCAGGCCGATCCCGATTCCGGGCGCCCGCGCGGTAGCCCTGATCATCGCGGGGCGCACCTACATCGTGACACCGCGATGGGGGAGCCGGGGCCGGCCCACCAGCGCAGCTCGTGCCGGGCTCACGGCCTCCCAGACCTTGCTGGCCGCGGTGACCTGACCGTCGCCGGTGCCCGAGCTCCCGAAGCAGTTCGTTACCCAGCGGGCACTAGGCGTGCCGGCAACGCGTCGTACCCGCGCAGGATGCGTGTCGGCCGTCGCTGGGCGCCGGGTGCCAGCGCAAGGTCCGGGAACCGGTCGTAGAGCACCCGCAGTCCGACCTCACCTTCCATCCGGGCCAGTGAGGCACCGAGGCAGTAGTGGCGTCCGGCAGAGAACGCCATGTGCTCGGCCGCGTTGGGCCGCTCGACGTCGAAGGTGTTCGGGTCGGTGAAGATCTCCGGATCCCGGTTCGCCCCGGCCAGCAGCGTCGAGACGAGGGCGCCTTCGGGGACGTGGACGCCGCCGACGATCGTGTCGCGCAGTGCCATCCGTCCGGTGAGCAGCACGGGCGGGTCGATCCGCAGGACCTCGTCGACCGCGTTCGGCCAGAGGTCGGGTGTCTCACGCAGTCGGGCCAGCTGGTCGGGATGCTTGTCGAACAAGGCGATCGCGTTCCCGAGCAGGTTGACCGTGGTCTCGAACCCTGCCGCGAGCACCAGGCCCGCGGTGGCCTTGAGCTCGGCGTCGGTGAGCCCGACGCCGTCCTCGGTCGCTGCGACCAGCTTGCTCATCAGGTTGTCGCCGGGGTGATCGCGCAGGTGCTCGAGGTGGCTGGTCAGCCAGGAATCGAAGTCGTTCAGTGCCGCCTCGACCGCCTTGAAGGATCGCCACGACAGACCGAGGTCAAGACTCGGAGCAGCCGCGGTCCCGAACGCCAGGACCCGGTCCTGGTCCGCAGGTTCGACCCCGAGGATCTCGGTGATGACGGTCAGCGGAAGGCGTGCGCAGTAGGCCTCGACGAGATCGACCGGTGCTGACGGGTCGAGCTGGTCGAGGAGCTCGTTCGCGATCTGTTCGGTACGGCCGCGAAGCTGTTCGACCGCCCGCACCGTGAAGACCCGCGTCACGAGCTTGCGATAGCGGGTGTGGTCCGGCGGTTCGGTCACCAGGAGCGAGGGTGGCGCGAGCGGACCGAGCATGTCGACGTTGGCCCAGGCCCGTAGTCCGGTCAGCGGTCCACCGGTTCGGACGATCCCGGTGCGGAAGTCCGGACTGGTCAGGATCTCCTTGACGGTGGACTGGGTCGCGGTGGTGAACGAGAAGCTTCCCTGGTGGATCGGACCGGACGCACGGGCAGCGTCGAAGAGCGGCACGAGGTCCGCGGTCTCGGCAATGCCGGACTCGACGATCAGGCGGCCGGGCAGATCACCCTTCCGTGCGGCGTACGACATCACCGCCCGGGGGAGGGCGTGGTCGAGTCCCCAGCGCACCTGCTGCTTGAGCACGTTGCGCCCGGGCCTGGGCGTCGTCCGGTTCGTCATCACCCCATCTTGCCGTCCGGGAGCAACGCAGGCGTCCTCCCGGGGTAGGAACCAGTCGGCCGACGCGGGCCAAGCTCGGACTCAGCTGCCGCCGGCAGGCAGCTCCTCGAGAAGCACCTCAGGGTTCTCGCGTCCGGCGTTGTTCGCCCGCCACTTGTCGATGAACAGGGCCAGGTAGGTGCCGTCCGTGCGCTGCAGCACCTCGGCGCCACGGACTCCGCTCAAGACCTGCGCACCGGGAGCGTCGGTGCGACGCGCCACCGAGTAGTCGAGCCTGGACAGGCGGATCGGCGAGTTGAACTCGTTCCTCATCCGTTCCTCGACGACTTCGAACTGCAACGGCCCGACAGCCGCCAGGACCGGACTCTGGTCACCGCGCAGGTCGGATCGCAGGACCTGGACGACGCCCTCCTGGTCGAGCTGGTCGATACCCTTGCGAAACTGCTTGTAGCGGCTGATGTCGCCGGCAGTCGCGCTCACGAAGTGCTCGGGTGCGAAGCTCGGGACCGGAGGGTAGTCGATCCGGTCGCCCTCGTAGATCGTGTCTCCGACGCGGAGCGCCTGGGCGTTCACCAGCCCGATGATGTCGCCCGGCGAGGCTTGCTCGACCGAGGTCGTCTCGCGGCCGAACATGGACTGCGCGAACTTCGTGGCGAACGGTCGACCGGTGGACGCGTGCGTGACGATCATGCCGCGTTCGAACGTTCCCGAGACCACCCGGGCGTAGGCCAACCGGTCGCGGTGCGAGCTGTTCATGCCGGACTGCACCTTGAAGACGAAGGCGCTGAAGTCGTCGTCGACCTGACGCACCGAGCCGTCCGTTCCCGTGGTCGCGCTCGGTCCGGGCGCAAGCTCGAGGAGGAGGTCGAGCAGCTGGGCCACCCCGAAGTTCTGCAGTGCCGAGGCGAACATGACCGGCGTCGTGGCACCCGCGAGGAAGCCCTCCTGGTCGTGATCGGCGTCGTCGAGGGCGAGCAGCTCGTGCTCGTCGACGGCATCGGCCCAGACAGCTGCGTCGGCCTCCTCGACCTCCGAGGCCGCCATCCGGCGTTCGGGTGCCCGGGTCGCGCCGCCCGCGGTCCGGGTGTACTTCACGAACTCGCCCGTACGACGGTCAAGGACGCCCCGGAAGTCACCTGCCTCGCCGACCGGCCAGGTCAACGGAGTCGGCCGCAACTTGATCTGCTGCTCGATCTCGTCCATCAGGGCCAACGCCGACATGCCGGGGCGGTCCCACTTGTTGATCACGGTGATCACCGGGATCCCGCGCAGGGCGCACACCCGGAAGAGCTTGAGCGTCTGGGGTTCCAGGCCCTTTCCGGCATCGACGAGCATCACGGCCGAGTCGACCGCCGAGAGCACCCGGTAGGTGTCCTCGGAGAAGTCGCTGTGCCCGGGGGTGTCGACCAGGTTGACCACGTGGTCGCGGTAGACGAACTGCAGCGCAGCCGAGGTGATCGAGATCCCGCGGGCCTTCTCCATCGCCATCCAGTCCGAGACGGTGGCGCGGCGGTCTCCCTTGCCGTGCACCGCGCCGGCCTCGGTGATCACCCGGGCATGCAGCGCGAGAGCCTCGGTCAGCGTCGACTTGCCGGCGTCAGGGTGGCTGATGACGGCGAAGGTGCGGCGGGGCCGGTTGTCAGACATTCGGCCGAATTTACCGGGCGTCCGGGCTGGTCGTTGACGCCGGGTCCGTGCTCAGGACCCGGATCGCCAACGACGTCGTGGCTTCGACGTTCAGAAAGCCCACGACCCGGCTCACCCGGTCGGGATCCAGCGGCAGGAGCCCGGGGGATCCAGGGATCTCGGGGGTGAGACCGAGATCGAGGTCATCACGCCCCGACATGATCCGCACATTGAAGTCGAAGCGCTCGCGTGCACCCGGAGCCGCGAGCCGCCGTACGACGGTGGCCCCGATGCGGCGCGCACCGGTCTCTGCGGCCCACGCGTCCATGGTGGCTTCGACGACCTGGCCGGCGTTGTGATCGATGTCTGCCCAGACGACTCTCATCGAACCCGTCTGGGCGAGCAGGGCGGCGGCAGTCTTCTCGCCGATGCCGGTGACTCCGGGCAGGTTGTCGCTCGCGTCCCCGCGCAGGGCGGCGTACTCGAGGTAGTGCTCGGCGGCAACGCCGTACATCGCGAACAGGCGCTTCGGGTTGAGCAGCGGTGATCCGTTGATGCCGCCGCTGATCAGGCGCAGGACCTGGGTGTGGTCGCTGATGTGGGCGAACGCGTCCCGGTCGGAGGTGATGATCACGCAGTTCCAGTCGTTGGCTCGGGCCCAGGTCGCGCCGGAGGCATTGACGTCGTCGGCTTCGAGGCCCGGGGGAGTGAGGGTGGCGAGGCCGAGGGCATCGAGCAACGCGCCGGCCCGCTCCAGCTGGTCGACCAGGTCGGCGTCCTTCTCGGCCCTGCCCGCCTTGTAGTCGGGGTAGTACGCCGAGCGCATGGATGCGGTCCGGTCGTCGAGGCCGAAGATCACGGCATCGGGGGCGAACGCCTCGATCGCCTCGAGGATCTGACGCAGCATGCCGTGCAGGGCCCACGCCGGTCGACCCGATCGGTCGATGATCCGGGTGTGCGCCCGGGCGTGGTGGTTGCGGTGCAGCAGCGACGGCGCATCCACGACCAGCAACAGCTTGCGGGGACGATCTTCAGGGGCGGTCATGGGAATCCCGGTCATCGTAGAGGCGTTGTCGCAGACATGACGTCTTCACTCTCTGAGAACCTTGCCGCTCCGTCCGGGTCCTTCTCGATCGGCGGCGACCTGCCCGTCGTCCGCCTCGGTTACGGCACCATGCAGTTGACCGGAGACGGGGTGTGGGGCCCGCCGAAGGACCATGCCGAGGCGATTGCCGTCCTGCGTCGCGCGGTTGAGCTCGGCATCACCTTCTTCGACACTGCGGACGCCTACGGTCCGGGCGTCGCCGAGGAGCTGCTGGCCGAGGCGCTGCACCCGTACCGGGATGGTGTGGTGATCGCCACCAAGGCCGGTCTCACCCGCCAGGGACCGGGCCTCTGGACCCCGGTGGGCGTGCCGGCGTACCTGCGACAGCAGGCCGAGCTGAGCCTCCGCCGCCTGAACCTCGAGACGATCGACCTGTTCCAGCTGCACCGCATCGATCCAGCCGTGCCGCTCGAGGACCAGATCGGTGAGCTCCGTGACCTTCGTGACGAGGGCAAGATCCGGCACATCGGGCTCTCGGAGGTCACCGTCGAGGAGCTGAAGGCCGCCCAGGAGATCGCTGCGATCGCCACCGTCCAGAACCGGTTCAGCCTCGGCACCCGCGACGCCGACGACCTGCTCGCCTACAGCGAGGCGAACGGGATCGGCTTCATCCCGTGGCGCCCGGTCGCCGACCTCAACGGTGATGCCGGCCCGCTGGCCGACATCGCCCACGCACACGACGCGACGGTCACCCAGATCGCGTTGGCGTGGCTCCTCCAGCTCTCACCGGTGATGCTGCCGATCCCGGGTACGTCGAGGGTTGCGCACCTGGAGTCCAACACGGCTGCTGCCGGCATCGACCTCAGCGACGACGAGGTGAAGACGCTCAGTAGGCTTGGCGGCTGACCTGTGCCCCGTCTGGTGCGGGATACCGTGAGGCGTGTTCCATGTGATGTTCGTCGAGCCCCGGATCCCTCCCAACACCGGGAACGCGATCCGGCTGGCAGCCAACACGGGGAGTTCACTGCACCTGGTCGAACCTCTCGGTTTTGACCTGTCGGAGCCCAAGCTCAAGCGCGCGGGACTGGACTACCACGACCTGGCGTCCGTCGTGGTGCATCCGGACCTTGACACGGCACTCGCCAGCGAAGAACTGGCGTCGTCCCGGGTCTTCGCCTTCACCGCCCACGCGACCCGCTGGTACTCCGACGTCGAGTTCCACGCGGGCGACGTCCTGCTCTTCGGGCCCGAGCCGACCGGCCTCTCCGAGGAGGTTCTGGGTCACCCCCGGGTGACCGATCGGATCCGGATCCCGATGCTCGAGGGCCGCAGGTCGCTGAACCTGGCGAACTCTGCGGCCGTGGTGACCTACGAGGCCTGGCGCCAGCAGGGGTTCCCGGGAGCGCAGTAGACGTCTACGCCTTCCGGATCCGGATCCCGATCGATGCCTCTGAGCCTCGGAGCCGGCTGAACAGGCCGCCGATGGTGCCGGTGACGCGGTACTTGCGGTTGACGATGCGACGCACCCGCGGGGTGTCGGCGTGGTCCAGCACCGCAGCCAGGCCGGTGACCAGCGGAGCACCGTCCTTGATGCGACCGCGGACGTCGCACGGTTGCAGGCTCACGGCAGGGTTGTTGCGGACGCGCTTGACCTTGTAGGCACCCGTGTCCGAGAAGAAGTAGAGGTCGTCGCCGTCGGGAGCGATCCAGACGGGGGTCGCGACTGCCGTGCCGTTCTTGCGATAGCTGGTGAACGAGACGTACGAAGCGCGCCCGACGGCCGCCCAGGCCTGGGCTTCCTGCTCCGAGGGTTCCATCAACGTGCTCCTCTGTTTGAAGGCGAAGGGGCCGCCGATCCGGAGATCGACGGCCCGCTGACCGAACTCAACACCTAGTTGTTGAACTCAGATGTCGTAGTACAGCTCGAACTCGTGCGGGTGCGGCCGCAGCTGCACCGGCAGGATCTCCTGAGTTCGCTTGTAGTCGATCCAGGTCTCGATCAGGTCGGGCGTGAAGACGTTGCCGACGGTCAGGAAGTCGTGGTCGGACTCCAGGTTGTTCAGCACGTCGCCGAGTGAGGTCGGGACCTGGGCGATCTCGGCCATCTCTGCCGGCGGCAGCTCGTAGATGTCCTTGTCGACCGGCGCGGCAGGCTCGATCTTGTTCTTGATGCCGTCGATGCCGGCGAGCAGCAGCGCGGAGAACGCCAGGTACGGGTTCGCCGACGGGTCGGGGCACCGGAACTCGATGCGCTTGGCCTTCGGGTTCGAACCCGTGATCGGGATACGCACACACGCAGACCGGTTGCGCTGGCTGTAGACGAGCGAGATCGGCGCCTCGAAGCCCGGCACCAGGCGGTGGTAGGAGTTCACCGTCGGGTTGGTGAACGCCAGCAGCGACGGGGCGTGCTTCAGGATGCCGCCGATGTAGTAGCGGGCCATGTCGGACAAGCCGCCGTACCCGGTCTCGTCGTAGAACAGCGGCGAGCCGGCGTTCCAGATCGACTGGTGCACGTGCATGCCCGAACCGTTGTCACCGAAGATCGGCTTCGGCATGAAGGTCGCCGTCTTGCCGTTGCGCCAGGCGACGTTCTTGACGATGTACTTGAACTTCATGACGTCGTCGGCGGCCTTGAGCAGCTCGTCGAACTTGTAGTTGATCTCGGCCTGGCCGGCGGTACCGACTTCGTGGTGCGCACGCTCGACGTGGAGGTTGGCCTTCTCCATCTCGATGACCATCTCGTCGCGGAGCTCACCGAAGTGGTCGTACGGCGCGACCGGGAAGTAACCGCCCTTGTAACGGACCTTGTAACCGCGGTTCGTCTCGACGTCCTGGCCGGTGTTCCAGGCGCCGGCCTCGGACTCGATGTGGTAGAAGCCCTTGTTCACGCCGGTCTCGAAACGGACCGAGTCGAACACGTAGAACTCGGCCTCGGGGGCGAAGAACGCCTGGTCGCCGATGCCAGTGCTGGCCAGGTACGCCATCGCCTTCTTCGCGATGTTGCGCGGGTCGCGGGAGTAGGCCTCGCCCGTGATCGGGTCGTGGATGAAGAAGTTCACGACCAGGGTCTTCGCCGTACGGAACGGGTCGATCCAGGCGGTCGTCGGGTCCGGGAACAGCTGCATGTCGGACTCGTGGATGGCCTGGAAGCCGCGGATGGAGGAGCCGTCGAAGCCGAGACCGGCGTCGAAGATCGACTGGTCGAAGGACGAAACCGGCACAGTGAAGTGCTGCATCACACCGGGCAGGTCGCAGAAGCGGACGTCGACCATCTCGACGCGCTCGTCCTTGAGGTACTTGAGTAGCTCTTCGCTGTTGCTGAACATTCGTCCTCCTTGGTCGCAGACCCGCGACCTGCATCAAGATGGGTGTGGTGACCGCGGCGCGACGGTGAGCCACAGCGCTGGAACTGACCGTACGTTGATCCGCGGAACGACCGTATCTGGTTTGAATCCGATGCGTAATAGGGACCACTTTCCGGGACGGCCCGAGCGTCTCGATAGGCTCGCCCGGATGTCTGACCACACGCCCGCCGGCCACCCGCTCGTACCCGACACGGCCTCCTGGGCCTACCGGGTCGGGGCGCTGTTCCTCGACTGGGCCGCGTCATCGCTCGTCGCCGCGTTCATCCTGGGCGGCTTCGGCGGATCTGCCTACCAGTGGCTTCCCCTCGCCCTGTTCTGGCTCGAGTCCGCCGTGGGCATCGCGCTGACCGGGGCATCCTTCGGCCAGAAGCTGCTGCGGATCAGCGTGCGGCAGCTCGACGGGCGGCCGCTGAGCCTGTTGCGGGCCCTCGAGCGCCAGTTGCTCATCTGCCTGGTCATTCCGCCGCTGGTCTTCCGCGCCGACGGTCGCGGACTGCACGACCTGCTCACGAACTCCGCGGCGTACAGGGCCACCGCCTAGGCTGGGACCGACTTCCCGCTGAACCCCTTCGGAGGATCCATGTTCCAGACCCGTTCCCGCAGTCTTGCCGCGATCGCCGTCGGCGCGCTGCTGATCGCCCCGCTGGCGGGCTGCGGATCCGACAACGCGAAAGGCACCGCGGCTTCGCCGAATGCCTCCGTGTCCGGGTCCCCGACAGCGACAGCCACAGCGACAGCGACAGCGACAGCGACTCCGACCGAGGGCGGTGCCGCGGCCACCGGGACGAGTATCGACATCAACCAGTTCGTGACCGAGGTGACCGCGGCGATGAAGGCCAAGGGCACCGCGCACATGGTCATGGACATCGGAAGCTCGGCGAGCGCCCAGGCCGACGTCGACTACCGGCACGGCACCGCGATGCGGCTGGTGATGACCACGGGGTCGCAGAAGGTCGACATCGTGCTGACCGGTGGAGTGATGTACCTGCAGCAGACGACCGGGGGCAAGTACCTCAAGATCGGGAAGAACGACCCGTCACTGGGCAGCCTGCTGACCCAGCTCTCGAACGTCGGCCCGACCGCTTCCCTGCTCTCGATGAAGTCCGGGATCAAGAAGATCCTCGACGTCGGTACCGAGTCGATCGACGGCGTGCAGGTCACCCACTACGTGGTCACGGTCGACACCGCCAAGGCGGCGGCTGCGTTCGGCGCGGCCTCCAACGCCTTGGGCTCGGGTCAGCCGGCGACCATCACCTACGACATGTACCTCGACTCGGGCAAGCTGTTGCGCCAGCTGGACTTGACCGTCGGTGGTCAGAAGATCGACATGAAGGTCAGCGACTGGGGCAAGTCGGTGTCGATCGCGGCGCCGCCGGCGTCGCAGATCATCAAGAAGTAACGCTGGGTCAACGGCCCCGCATGTTCGAGCGGGCGCCCTTCATCGAGGTCGGGACCGGGCCCTTGGGCAGCGGGATGTTCGAGCGGTTGGCGTCCAGCGCCTTCAGCCGCGCGAGTACGTCGGTCATCGCGGCCGGCTTGAGGTTGCGTCCGAGCTTGGTCACCGTGCGTACGAGCTTCTTCAGCGGGACCTCGTCGGGGCCGTTGCCGACGTAGACCTCGTGGATCGGGGTCTCGGCGGCGACCCGCTCGTGCTTGCGGCGCTCTGCGGACATCAGCGGCTTGAGCCGGTTCGGGTTGCCCTCGCCGATCAGCACGATGCCGGGAGGACCCACCAGGCGGTGGATGACGTCCTGCTGCTTGGTGAAGGCGATCGCGGGGTCGGTCTGCCACCCTCGGCGCAGCATCCCGAGCGCCGCGGCGGCAGCGCCGGGCTGGCCGTCGATCGAGGCCAGGGCAGCCGACTGCGCGCGACGGCCGAACACGATGAGCGCACCCAGGATGCCGAACAGGACGCCCAGGATGATCGGGAAGGTGAGCGCTGCGTGGAACACGAGCACGCCCAGGCCGAAGCCCGCGCCACCGGCGAGCACGAAAGTGCCGAGCAGGATCAGCCCGATCCTGTGGTCGGTCTTCCGGGTCATCTGGTAGCTCTGGACGATCTGCGAGATGCGTCCAGGCTTGCTCGGGTCCTTCTTCGCCATGCTTCTGCCTTACGTTGTGCGGGTCATGACTCGTGCGTGCGGGTGAGGTGTCGAGCCTAGTCGAGGCCTAGGCGGAGGCTTCGCTCCCGGTCCGGGCCTCGATCGCCTGGCGGTAGAGCCGCCCCGCCCGGTACGACGAGCGGACCAACGGTCCCGACAGGACGCCGGCGAAGCCGATCTCCTCGGCCTCGGTCGCGAGCTCGACGAATTCCTCGGGCTTGACCCACCGCTCGACGGGGTGGTGGCGCAGGGTGGGGCGCAGGTACTGGGTGATCGTGATCAGCTCGCAACCGGCCGCGTGCAGGTCGACGAGGGCCTGGCTGATCTCCTCGCGGGTCTCGCCCATGCCCAGGATCAGGTTGGACTTGGTCACCAGCCCGAACGCGCGTGCCTGCGTCAGGACGTCCAGCGAACGCTCGTAGCGGAACGCGGGCCGGATCCGCTTGAAGATCCGGGGCACGGTCTCGACGTTGTGGGCCAGGACCTCGGGCCTGGACTCGAAGACCTCGGCCAGCAGGTCGGGTTCACCGTTGAAGTCCGGGATCAGGTTCTCGACGCCGGTCTCCGGGTTGAGCTCGTGGATGGCCCGGACCGTCTCGGCGTACAGCCAGGCTCCGCCGTCGGGCAGGTCATCGCGGGCGACACCGGTGATCGTGGCGTAGCGCAGGTTCATCGTGCGGACCGACTCGGCGACCCGACGCGGCTCGTCACGGTCGAGGGCCTCGGGCTTGCCCGTGTCGATCTGGCAGAAGTCGCAGCGACGCGTGCACTGGTCGCCACCGATGAGGAACGTGGCCTCCCGGTCCTCCCAGCACTCGAAGATGTTCGGACACGCCGCCTCCTGGCAGACCGTGTGCAGGCCTTCGGACTTCACCAGTTGCTGGAGCTCGCGGTACTGCGGCCCCATCCTCGCCCTGGTCTTGATCCACGGCGGCTTGCGCTCGATCGGGGTCTCCGCGTTGCGCACCTCGAGGCGAAGCAACTTGCGGCCCTCAGGGGCGGTCGGCGCGGAGTGCAGGTCAGTCACTGCTCAAGCCTACGCCGGGGTAGGTCACACTCTGGCGCCAGCCTCACGACGTCTCGGCACGCTCGACGACCGGTGGCTAGAGGTCGCGACGGCGGAACGTTGCCCACGAGGAGGCGGCGGCCAGCACGACCAGGACCAGGAGATAGAGGCCGGTGACGCCGTGGCTGAGGTGGTCGGGGCCTGCGCAGGTGCCAAGGCGCGAGCACGGGCTGTTCGGGTCGAAGTACTCCAGCTGGGTCTGCAGCCAGCCGAGCACGTTGTTGCCCAGCGACCAACGGCCGGTGTCGTCGAACGGCAGCAGGCTGGTCAGGATCTCGCCACCGATGCTGTAGGCGAACAGCAGCGCGAGGGTTGCCACCGAGTTCCGGAACAGCATCGTCAGCGAGAACGCGCCCAGTCCCGCAGCCATCGCCAGGATCACGGCACGAAGCAGGTGCCAGCTCACGTCGCCCACGACCGCCGAGGAGTGGTCCACGCCGCGGCTGGCTGCCACGAGGTACAGCGTCAGCCAGAACCCACCGAGCGTGACGAGTGCCGCCACACCGCTCGCGAGGGTCACCGCGGTGGCCTTGGCCGCCCAGAGGCGCGAACGTCGCGGTTCGAACAGCGTCTGGTTCCGGATCGAGCCCGAGTCCCAGTCGGCGCCGGCGAAGGTGCTTGCAGCGATGATCAGCAGCACGATGATCAGGAGTGCCAGTCCGATCCCGTTGCCCTTGAGGGTCCCGCGCAGGTCGAGCGGGCTGCGCGGCAGGTAGCTCGTCGGGGCAGCGGACAGTGCGTTCCTGCACTCCTGGGCGGTCGCGCCGGTACCGAGGTAGCTGCCCGGGTCGGCCAGGCACCGGTCGATGTCCGTCTGGATGTCCGAACGGTCGGCGGCGACCTCGGCCTGCGCCTGTGCGGTGGCGATCTCGGCCTTGCTGGGCGGCCGGGTCTCCCAGGCCGACTGGAACGCCACCACCGCTGCGAGCAGGGCCGCGAGGACCAGCAGCAGGGTGATCACGCGGCGGGATCGGTAGCGAGCCAATTCGGTCCGGACCAGGCCGATCATGCGCCCACCTCTTCACCCCGGTGGCCCGGTACGACGAGATGCTCGGCGGTCTCGTCGAAGGCGCGCTCGGCCGGATCCTCCGATGATGCCGGGCGGTGGCCGGTCAGCTCGAGGAAGAAGGTCTCGAGCGTCGGCCGGATCGCGGTGAGCTCGTGGACGAACAAGCCGTTCTCGGCGAGCCGACGGGCGATCGCGTCCGGATGTTCGTGGCCTTCGACGAGCAGGAAGGTGCCATCCCGGGACACGGAGTAGCCGGCGTCGATGAGCAGCGCGGCTGCCCGGTCCGGCTCGGCCACGCCGACCCGGGTGCGTGAGGTGTTCTCGCCGAGCAGGTCGTCGACGCGGCCGGCCTTGAGCAGTGCGCCGTTGCCGATGATCGAGACCGAGGAGCACAGCTGCTGCACCTCCGCGAGGATGTGCGAGCTGAGCAGGATCGTGACGCCCGACGCCGCGAGCCTCGGGATGGTGTCGCGCATGTCCCGGATGCCGGCAGGGTCAAGTCCGTTCGACGGCTCGTCGAGGATCAGCAGCTCCGGGCTCTTCAGCAGGGCGCCAGCGAGTCCCAGCCGACGTTGCATGCCCAGGGAGTACCCCCGGTAGCGCCGCTTCGCGACGCCGCTGAGGTCGACCTGGTCCAGGACCTCGCCGACCCGGCTCGTCGGCAGGCCGGCACCGCGGACGAGGAGCTCGAGGTTCTTGCGCCCCGAGAGGTCCGGGGCGAACTGGCCGCGCTCGAGCAGGGCGCCGACCCGGGCGAGCACGGACGGGATCGCGGCCGGGTACTGCCCGCCGAGCACGTGGATCTCGCCCTCGTCGGGGCGGGCCAGTCCGAGCAGCATCCGGATGGTCGTGGTCTTGCCCGCACCGTTGGGACCGAGGAAGCCGTGGACCCCACCACGCTCGACGGCGAGATCGAGGCCGTCGACGGCGGACACCCTGCGTCCCCGGTCGCGGTACACCTTGCGCAGTCCTCGGGTCTCGACCACCAGGTCGGGTCGACCCGGGCGCTGCGGGCTCTCCTGAGGAAGGGCGTTCATCTGCTTCTGTCTGCCCCTCTCCGAGTCCAAGGGATCCAGCATCTCGCGGGCGCGGCTCAGGCCAGCGGATTGAGAACCGGGACACGCAGGTGATCGCGACCGGGTTCAGGTCGAGGCTCGTAGTCCGGCGTCGCCTCGTACGGCGCCCAGGCGAGCAACCGGTCCAGGTGCGCCTCGACGACCGCGACCGCTTCGCTGGTGGAGACCTGGCGGCCGAGCTCGGCACTCAGTGAGGTCACCCCGGCATCGGCGATCCCGCAGGGCACGAAGCGGTCGTACCAGCCCAGGTCCACGTCGCAGTTGAGGGCGAGGCCGTGCATCGTCACGCCACGACTGACCCGGATCCCCAGCGCCGCGATCTTGCGCTCGGCGCGACCGGTGGCAGGATCGGCGCGGAGCCACACGCCGCTGCGTCCCGGGACGCGTGCGGTCACGATGCCGAACTCGGCGCAGGCGCCGATCAGGGCTTCCTCGACGCGGCGGACGTAGTCGACGACGAGGACGTGATCGGGCAGCCGCACGATCGGGTACCCGACGAGCTGGCCGGGGCCGTGGAAGGTGATCTTGCCGCCGCGGTCGACGTCGATCACCTCGGCGCCGCCGGCATCAACGGGGCGCTCGTCGGCCGTCGTCCGCTTCCCGCAGGTGAAGACCGGGGGGTGTTCCAGCAGCAGGACGGTGTCGGCGCCACCCGCGACGACGTCCTCGTGCTGCTGGCGCTGGAGGTCCCAGGCCTCGCGGTAGTCCACGAGGCCGAGGCGACGGTGCTGCAGGCCGATCATGTCGTCGAGATTACGCGGTCGCCGTCCGCAGGACGTCGCTGACCTGCTGGTCGGCGAACCGGAAGCCCGCCTCGAGCAGCACCTCGGGCACTGCGCGGATCGAGCCGAGCACTTCGGGCGCCATCCGCCCGGCGACCGGTCGCAGCACGCTTCCCGGGACCCGGAAGAACGCGGGCCGGTGCACCAGAGCAGCGAGCTCGCGGGTGTACTCCGCGTTGGTCGGGGTCACCGGGCAGCAGAGATTCACCGGGCCGGACGTGTCGTCGTGATCGGCGAGGAAGGTGACCGCAGCGATCCAGTCCGGGGTCGAGATGACCGGGAAGTACTGCCGTCCCGATGCCATCTTGCCGCCGAGGCCGGCCTTGAACTGGAGCAGCTGTTGCTTGAGCGGCGCATGGTGCCGGTCGAGGACGGGGGCCGTGCGGAGCACGCAGACCCGGGCGCCGGCCGCACTCGCCGATTCGGTGGCAGCCTGCCAGTCGCGCGTGACGCCGGTCAGGAAGGCATCGCCGGCAGAATCAGCCGTCTCGGGCAACGGCACAGATCCGCGATCGCCGTACCAGGAGATGCCGTTGCCGGCCAGGAACGCCGGGCGGCGTTGACTCGAGGCGATCGCGTCGGCGAGGACCCGGGTGGTGGTCACCCTGCTGGTGCGGAGGGACTCGGCCCAGGCCTTTGAGTGCGGGTTGCCGAGGGTCGGGGAGCCGGCCAGGTTGATGACGACGTCGGCCTTCTCGACCAGGTCCGGGTCCAGCTGACCGGCGTACGGGTCCCAGGTCGCCTGCCCCGCACCTGCCGCACGGCGCACGAGAGCGGTGACGTCGTGACCCGCGATGACCAGGTGATCACGCAGTCTGCTGCCCAGGAAACCTGATGCTCCCGCGATGAGGATGCGCATGCCTCCACCCTGCCACGCGTCCTGTAGCCACTCCGCAACGAGCACGACTCCGGCGCTCGGTAGGCTTGCAGCGTGAGCGATTTCGATGTCCTCGTCCTCGGTGCCGGCCCCGGTGGCTACGTCGCCGCCATTCGTGCCTCCCAGCTCGGCCTGAAGGCTGGGGTCGTCGAGCTGAAGTACTGGGGCGGGGTGTGCCTCAACGTCGGCTGCATCCCCTCCAAGGCGCTGCTGAAGAACGCGGAGCTGGCGCACGTGCTCACGCACGAGAAGGACAAGTTCGGCATCACCGGTGACGCCGCGATGGCCTACGGCCCGACGCACGCCCGCAGTCGTCAGGTCTCCGACGGCATCGTCAAGGGCGTCCACTTCCTGATGAAGAAGAACAAGATCACCGAGATCAACGGGTGGGGCACCTTCACCGGCCCGAAGGAGATCTCGGTCGCGCAGGAGGACGGCTCGACCCGTGTCGTCACCGCCGACAAGATCATCATCGCGACCGGCGCGACCGTCCGCTTCGTTCCCGGCGTCGAGCTCTCGCCGAACGTGGTGACCTACGAGGAGCAGATCCTCGACAGCAACCTGCCGGGCTCGATCATCATCGGCGGCTCGGGCGCGATCGGCGTCGAGTTCGCCTACGTGATGAAGAACTTCGGCGTCGACGTGACGATCGTGGAGTTCCTCGACCGGATGGTTCCGACCGAGGATGCCGAGGTGTCCAAGGAGCTGGCCAGGCACTACAAGAAGCTCGGCATCAACGTGCTGCTCTCGACTGCGGTGAAGGGCGTCGAGGACACCGGAAGCGGGGTGAAGGTCACGATCGCTCCCGCAGGTGGTGGGGACGAGCAGGTCATCGAGGCCGACAAGTTCCTCGCGGCCTTCGGCTTCGCGCCGCGGTTGACCGGCTACGGCCTGGAGAACACCGGAGTCGCGACCACCGACCGTGGCGCCATCGCCGTCGACGAGCGCGGCCGGACCAACGTCGCTGACGTCTACGCGATCGGTGACGTCACCGGCAAGCTGATGCTGGCCCACACCGCGGAGGCCATGGGCATCGTTGCGGCCGAGACCATGGCCGGCGCCGAGACGATGGCCATCGACTTCGACATGATCCCGCGGGCGACGTACTGCCAGCCCCAGATCGCGTCCTTCGGCTACACCGAGGACCAGGCCAAGGAGAAGGGGTACGACGTCAAGACGGCCAAGTTCCCGTTCTCGGCCAACGGCAAGGCCATGGGTCTGGGCGACGCGGTCGGGTTCGTGAAGATCGTGGCCGACGCGAAGTACAACGAGATCCTCGGCGCGCACCTGATCGGACCCGACGTCACCGAGCTGCTGCCGGCGCTGACCCTGGCGCAGAAGTGGGACCTGACCGCCGACGAGGTCGCCCGCAACGTCTTCGCGCACCCGACCCTGTCCGAGGCCGTCAAGGAAGCGATCGAGGGCATCGCCGGGCACATGATCAACCTTTAGGGCGCAGAGCGCGGGGTAGGGGTCACCTAGCGCGATCGGCCGTCGCCAGGATGACCTCGGCGACCGCCCCGGGCTCGCGGTACTGCGGGACGTGGTCGACCGGGAGGCGTACCAGCACCGCGCCCGGGATCTTCGCGGCGAGGTCGATCGAGGCCTGCAAGGAGCCGGGGGGATCGAACTCGCCCGCGATCACGGTCGTCGGCACGTCGAGCTGGTCCAGCAACGCCCACTGCTCCGGGTTGTCCTGCTCGAACGAGGCGGCCGGGCTGTTGTCCAGGTCTGTCGACGCGAGCACCTGGGCGTCGAGGTAGTCGTCGCTGCCGGAGACCAGCCAGTACGCGACCTGGATGGCCGCCAGCGCAGTGAGATCGCCGGTTTCCTTGGCGGCGTTCCACCGTGCCTCGAGTCCAGGGTCGTCGTCGCCGTCCGGCCACGGGTACCCACCGATGCCCGGGCACAGGAGAGTCATCGACGCGACGCGTGACGGTGCGGTCACGGCCAGCGCCAGGGACGTCTCGCCGCCCATGCTGTTGCCGACAAGGTGGACACGCTCGAGTTCGAGCGCGTCGAGGACGGCGACCAGGTCGCCGAGTGCTGAGTACGGCTCGGTGGCACGCAGCGAGCGTCCGAATCCCCGGCGGTCGAACCGGATCAGCCGCCTGCCCACCAGCTGGGGCAGCAGCGGGTCCCAGATCCGGAAGTCGGTGATCCCCGGGTGTAGCAACACCAGAGGGACCCCCTCGCCGCCGCTGTCGTCGTACCAGAGTCGATCGGCGCCGACGGCGAGGGTGCTCATGACCTCAGACCTCGAACAGGGCAGCCTCGAGACGGGCCTTGACGTCGGAGAGGAAGCGGCCGGCGTCGGCGCCGTCGACCAGGCGGTGGTCGTAGGTCAGCGCCAGGTTGACCATGTGGCGGACCGCGATCGTCTCACCGAGGTCGGGGTCGTCGATCACGACCGGGCGCTTGACGACCGCACCGGGTCCGAGGATGGCGACCTGCGGCTGGTTGATGATCGGGGTGTCGAACAGGGCGCCGAACGTGCCCAGGTTCGTGATCGTGAACGTGCCGCCCGTCAGGTCGTCCGGGGTGATCTTGTTGGTCCGGGTGCGCTGGGCAAGATCGGCGATCTTCTTGGCCAGTCCCGCGATCGACAGGTCTCCGGCGTCCTTGACCACGGGGGTGAGCAGGCCGCGCTCGGTGTCGACGGCGAACGCGATGTTCTCCCGGTCGAAGTAGGTGACTTCGCCCGCATCGGTGTCGATGTTCGCGTTCAGCTTCGGGTGCTGCTTGAGGGCATCGATCGCCGCCTTCGCGAAGAACGGCAGGAAGGTGAGCTTGACTCCCTCGCGAGCCAGGAAGTCCGCCTTCGCACTCTCGCGCAGACGCGCGACCCGGGTCATGTCGACCTCCATGACCTGGGTGAGCTGGGCCGAGATGTGCAGCGACTCGACCATCCGGCTGGCGATGACGGTACGCAGCCGGGACAGCTTCTCGGTCGTCCCGCGCAGCGGGCTGGGTGTCGTTGCCGCAGGCGCCGGCGCCGCGGACGTTGCGACAGCCGGTGCCGGGGTTGCCTTGGCCGCGGCCGCGGCCAGGACGTCCTGCTTGCGGATCCGGCCGCCGACGCCGCTGCCGCTGATCGAGCCGAGGTCGACGCCGTGCTCCGCGGCCATCTTGCGCACCAACGGCGTCACGTAGTTGCCGCTGTCCGAGGACGTGGCGGCCACTGGTGCCGGCGGCGCCGGCGGAGCAGCTGCGACCACGGGAGCGGGTGCCGGTGGCGCTGCCACGGGAGGCGCGGCGACCGGTGCAGGCGGGGCAGCGACGGGTGCAGGCGGGGCAGCGACCGGTGCAGGCGGGGCCGCGGCCGGAGCGGCGGGTGCGGAGCCGGCGGCACCGATGATCGCCAGCTCGGCGCCGACCTCCACGGTCTCGTCCTCGTTGACCCTGATTGCGAGCAGGGTCCCGGCGACCGGCGAGGGGATCTCGGTGTCGACCTTGTCGGTGGAGACCTCGAGCAGGGGCTCGTCGACCGCCACGGCGTCGCCGACCTGCTTGAGCCAGCGCGTGACCGTACCTTCGGTGACCGACTCGCCCAGGGCAGGCAGGGTGATCGAGGTGCCGGTCGCGTCAGCGGCTGCGGCTGGCGCGGCAGCGGGGGTCGGTTCCTGAGCGGGGGCGGGCGTCTCGGCAGGCTCGACGACCGGAGGTGCTGGCGTCTCGGCGGGCTCGACCGACGCAGGTGCGGCCGGTGCCTCGGCGGCCGGAGCGGGCTCGGCGGCGGGTGCAGGGGCGGAGCCAGACCCTTCACTGGCGTCACCGACGACGCACAGCACTGCGCCGACCTCGACGGTCTCGTCCTCGGCGGCACTGATCTCCAGCAGCACGCCGGCCACCGGTGAGGGGATCTCGGTGTCGACCTTGTCGGTGGAGACCTCGAGCAGAGGCTCGTCGACCGCCACCGTGTCGCCGACCTGCTTGAGCCAGCGCGTGACGGTCCCCTCGGTGACGGATTCGCCGAGAGCGGGGAGGGTGACGGGAGTCGACATGGGCTTCCTTCGAATCAGGAGTGGCGCTCAGGAGTGAGCATGGAGTGGCTTGCCGGCGAGGGCCAGGTGGGCCTCGCCGAGGGCTTCGTTCTGAGTCGGGTGGGCGTGGACCAGCGGGGCGACGTCGGCCGGGAACGCTTCCCAGTTGTAGATCAGCTGGGCCTCACCGATGAGCTCGCCGACCCGGGCACCGACGAGGTGGACGCCGATCACCGGCCCGTCGACCTTCCGGACCAGCTTGACGCTTCCCTGGGTCTTGAGGATCTGGCTCTTGCCGTTGCCGCCGAGGTCGTAGACGAGCGTGGTCACCGCGTCCTGGCCGTGCTGCTCGACAGCCTGGGCCTCGGTCAGGCCGACGGAGGCCAGCTCCGGGTCGCTGTAGGTGACCCTCGGGATCCCGGCTTCCTCGATCGGCACCGGAGCGAGGCCGGCGATCTCCTCGGCCACGAAGATGCCCTGTGCGAAGCCGCGGTGGGCCAGCTGGAGGCCGGGCACGATGTCGCCGACGGCGAAGATGCCGGCAACGTTGGTGCGGCAACGCTCATCGGCGAGGACGAAGCCCCGGTCCATCGCGACGCCCTGCTCGTCGTACCCGAGCCCGTCGGTGACCGGGCCGCGACCGACGGCGACCAGCAGGAGCTCGGCCTCGAGCACCGAGCCCTCACTGACGGTGACCTTGACGCCGGTGTCCGTGGTCTCGACCGAGGTGAACGAGGTGCCGGTCAGGGCCTTGATCTTGCGCTTGCGGAACGCGCGCTCGAGCTGTTTGGAGGAGTCTGCGTCCTCGGCCGCCATCAGGCGGGGGAGGGCCTCGACGATGGTCACGTCGGCACCGAAGGAACGCCACACGCTGGCGAACTCGCAGCCGATCACACCGCCGCCGAGCACGATCACCGACGCGGGGACCCGGTCCAGGGTGAGCGCGTGCTCGGAGGTGATCACCTTCTCGCCGTCGACCTCCAGGCCTGGCAGCGATCGTGCGTAGGACCCACTGGCCAGCACGACGTGCTTGCCGACGTACGCGGTGCCGTCCACCTCGACCGTGTCGCGGGCGACCAGCCGGCCAGTACCGGTGACCACGGTGATGCCACGGCCGGTGATCAGTCCGGTCAGCCCCTTGAACAGCCGCTGGACGACCCCGTCCTTGTAGGCGTTGACGCCGGCCATGTCGATGCCCTCGAGACTCGCCCGTACGCCGAACTGGCCGGCTTCGCGGGTGGAATCCGCGATCTCCGCAGCGTGCAGCAGAGCCTTGGTGGGGATGCACCCGACGTGCAGGCAGGTGCCCCCGAGGTTGCCCTTCTCGACCAGCGCGACGCTCAGTCCGAGCTGTGCAGCACGCAATGCGCATGCGTAGCCGCCCGACCCTGCTCCCAGGATCACCACGTCGAAGTGGTTGGCCTCCGCCACGGTCCCTCCGCTTGCTCTCGATGACTCGGGCCATCCTTGCACTTCTGTCCCACCTGTCCACCAGCAGGCCGACTCGCGGGTCGAGGAGCCATGTTGACCGCCCATGCAGCACAATTGGCGCCATGAGCCTCCTGGACCGATTTCGCCGACGTGGTCGTCTGAGTCGCGGCGGGCCAACGGGTTCCACGGTTCGCGCCTCCGACACCGACGATGCCAACCACCTGCGTGACTTCGTGGCGTCGCGTCGCGGCGTCGAGGGTTTCGTCGAGCCGCGGACGACGGTCAGCGAGGTGACCCTGCTCCTGGTCGCCCACGACGGTGAATGGACCCGGCGACGGGTCCCGTCGGTGCCGTGGGCACACGACTTCGCCAATGGGCTCGGCGTGCCCTCGTACGACGCAGCCGTCGTCGGGGTGCCGCAACGGATGCGCGACTACAACTCCCGCCAGAAGCAGGCCAGCAAGGCACCGAATCCGTTCAGCCCGCCGGCCCCGTCGAAGGACTGAGCCGAAGTCGGGCCCAGCCCACGGTTCAGGAGTGCGCGCGGGCGCTGACCAGGTCGACCAGAGTGCTGATCGAGAAGCCGGTCGCACCGCTCGGGACGTGCCCCCACGGTCCGCCCCCGTTCCAGGCCGGGCCGGCGATGTCGAAGTGGGCCCACGGAACGTCCTCGACGAAGACCTCGAGGAAGGCCGCAGCGTAGAGCGCCGAGCCCCAGCGGACCCAGTCGTGCTGGAGCAGATCGGCGACCTTCGACGCGGTTCGGACAGTGCTGCGCTGTTCGGGCGGGATCGGCAGGTGCCAGAACAGCTCGCCGGTGCGTTCGGCCGCTGCCTCGACCTCGGCCACGGTCGTGTCGTCCCCGAAGAGGCCGGCGATCCGGTCACCGAGGGCGACGACGCACGGACCCGTCAGGGTCGCGACGTTGAGGATGACGTCCGGCTCGTCGCGCACAGCCATCGTCAGGGCATCGGCGAGCACGAGCCTGCCTTCGGCGTCGGTGTTGAAGACCTCGATCGTGCGACCCGACAGGCTGGTCAGCACGTCGCCGGGGCGCATGGCGGTGCCGCTGATCATGTTCTCGGCCAGCGGCAGGTACGCCGTGACGGCGACGGGGAGCTCGAGCGCGGCGATCGCCCGGATCGCGGCAGTCACGGCAGCCGCGCCGGCCATGTCGGACTTCATGTGGGCCATCGAGCCGCCCGGCTTGATGGTCAGGCCGCCGGAGTCATAGGTGATGCCCTTGCCGACCAGGGCGACCGAACCCACGGCGTCGTCCGGACGCCAGGTCAGCTTGACCAGACACGGCGGGTTCTCCGATCCCATCCCGACCCCGAGTATGCCGCCGGCGCCGAGCTTCCTCAGCTGGGCCGCCGTGACCAGCTCGAAGGAGACGGCGCTGTTCTCGACCGCGGTGCGGATCTCGGTGGCGAACTGGAGCGGCACGAGCGCGTTCGGCGGTGTGTTCACCCAGTCGCGGGCCTGGCCGGTGACCTCGGCGAGGAGTCTGCCGAGCTCCAGCGCGGCGATCGCATCGGCGCGCCGGGCACCATCGCTGATCACGACGACCTCGGCCACGCGCCCGCGCCCTTCGCCGGACTTGAAGGCCTCGAACCGGTAGAGGCCCGAGGTGAATCCCTCCACGACGGCGCGGATCTCAACCGCCTCCGCGGCCGGCAGTGCGAGGGCGACCGAGGCTGCGTTGCCCAGGTTGCGGGCCGCGATCCCGGCGGCACGTCGCACCTTCTCGGTGGTCACGGCGCCCGTGTCACCGAGACCGACGACGAGCAGCTGGGCTGCTTTCACGTGGCCGTTGGTAGGCACCTTGGCGATGTCGCCGAACGTCCCGGAGAAGCCGAGCGAGGCCAGCAGCGGCGCGAAGGTCCTGCCATACGCGGCGGCGACGGCCTCGCCTCCCGGGGCCGCGACGAGTGCTCCGGCCTTGCCGGCCGTGATGCCGATGACGACCACGTCGGTGCGGACCTTCTCGGCCGATGCCTTGCGCAGGGTGTAGGTCGTCACGAGTCGAGGCTATCGAGTGCCCGAGCTTGCTCGAGGCCGAGTGGCCGAGAACTCGTTGACGAGGGGAGCGAGGATCACGATCCAGATCGGAGGGCGTCCGCCAACCCGCTCGATCTGCTGCGGTAACTTTCCGGCATGGCCCTCAAGCAGTCAGTCCTGCACGATCGACACGTCGCCCTGGGGGCGAAGTTCTCCGAGTTCGGTGGTTGGGAGATGCCGCTGGAGTACGTCGGGGTGGTCAAGGAGCACACCGCCGTCCGGACGTCGGTGGGCATCTTCGACGTCAGCCACCTCGGCAAGGTGATCGTCCGCGGCGCCGGTGCACGCGACTTCATCAACGCGTGCCTGACCAACGACCTGGGTCGCATCGAGAACGGCAAGGCGCAGTACACGTTGTGCTGTGACGACCAGACCGGTGGCGTCGTCGACGACCTGATCGTCTACCTGCACGACGAGGATCACCTGCTGCTGGTTCCGAACGCGGCGAACACCGCCGAGGTGCTCCGACGGCTGCAGGCTGCCGCACCGGACGGTCTGACGCTGACCGACCACCACGAGACCCACGCGGTCCTGGCGGTCCAGGGCACCAGGTCGGACGAGGTGCTGGACGCACTCGGCCTGCCGACCGGTCACGACACGGCGTCATTTGACTACATGTCCTTCGTCGAGGCGCCGTTCGAGGGCGTGGACGTGGTCGTGTGCCGGACCGGGTACACCGGTGAGCGTGGCTACGAGCTGATTGCCCCGAACGAGGTCGCCGGAGCCCTGTGGGACGCACTGGTCGCGGCCGGGGCGGCGTACGGGATCCAGGCGTGCGGGCTGGGTGCCCGCGACACGTTGCGCACCGAGATGGGCTACCCGCTGCACGGCCAGGACATCAGCCTGGACATCTCCCCGGTCCAGGCGCGGCTCGGCTGGGCGATCGGCTGGGCCAAAGACGCGTTCTGGGGCAAGGACCCGCTCTCGGTCGAGCGAGAGGCAGGTCCCAAGGTCGTGCTGCGCGGCCTGGTCGCGGACGGTCGTGGCATCGCGAGGCCACACATGAGCGTGCGCCAGGGCGACGCGACGGTCGGCGAGATCACCTCGGGTACGTTCTCCCCGACGCTGAAGAAGGGCGTGGCGCTGGCCCTGATCGACGCCTTGGTCACCGAGGGTGCCGAGGTCAGCGTGGACGTCCGGGGTCGCTCCGAGGTGTTCGTGGTGACCAAGCCACCCTTCGTCCAGCCCGACGTACGAGAGGCCTGAGCCATGACCAACACCCCCGAGCCGGGTGCCTTCGCCACTCCGTCCGCCGTCATCCCGTGGTGGTGGCAGCACCTCGATGCCGACGGCCGGGTGCTCCAGCCGGCCGATGGTCGCCAGGAGTTCCCGACGCGCAGTGACGCCGAGTCCTGGGTGGGGGAGTTCTGGACCGACCTCGCCGCCGAAGGCGTCGCCTCGGTCACCCTCTTCGAGGGCGACCGAGAGGTGTACGGCCCGATGCTCCTCTCGACCTGAGGCCGAGGAACAGGCGACTACTTCGGCTTGCCGCCGATCTTGACCTTCGCCTTCGGCATCCGCAGCGGACGGGTCTGCATCGAGCGGACCAGGGCGTAGAACGTCGTACCGCGCAGGTCCTCGTCGGGGAACTGCGCCTTGAGCGCCTTGCGCAGGCGGAACCGCGTCATGATGACGTCCAGGAGCAGCAGCACGATGCTGGCAGTCCACAAGAAGGTGCTGATCCGGGTGGTGAGCGACGGGTGGTTCGGGTCGTGGGACGTGCCGACCTGACCCAGGATGAGCATCACCAGGAGCAGCGGCAGCAACAGCTCGATGAAGGTGATCCGCGAGTCGACCCAGTTGCGGACGAACGCCTTGACCGGCCCCTGGTCGCGCGCGGGCAGGTAGCGTTCGTCGCCGGCCTTCATGCCCTCGCGCATCTTGCGGTTCGCCTCGCTGCGCTTCTCCCGCAGGACCTTGGTCGCAACCTTCTTGTCGGCCCCGGAGCGGGCGCGCTCCTTGGCAGCGGCCTCGGCTTCCTTGCGGCTCGGCGTCGGCCGGCCCTTGCCACTGGCAACGGGGGCGCTGGGCGCAGGGGCGGATTCTTGATTCGTACGACCGAACAACGTCATGCCTCGTCAGCTGGGGAAGGAACAGATCGTCCGAAGACTACCTGCCGGATCAGTCCGCGCTGCTGCGGCCGGGCAGATCCAGCATGCGCTGCAGGGCGATCTTCGCGTAGCGCTCGGTCTCGCCGTCGACCTGGATCTCGTTGACCACGACGCCGTCGACCAGGGATTCCAGCGCCCAGACCAGGTGCGGGAGGTCGATCCGGTTCATCGTCGAGCAGTAGCAGACCGTCTTGTCGAGGAATGCGATCGTCTTGTCCGGGTGGGCGGCGGCGAGCCGCTTGACCAGGTTGAGTTCGGTCCCGATCGCCCAGGACGAGCCCGCCGGCGCAGCCTCGATGGTGTTGATGATGAACTCGGTCGATCCGACGAGGTCGGCCTTGAGCACGACCTCGTGCGCGCACTCCGGGTGCACCAGGATCTGTACGTCGGGAATGGTCGCCCGCAGCTCGTCGACGACCTCTGCCGAGAACCTCCCGTGCACCGAGCAGTGGCCCTTCCAGAGGATCACCTTGGCCGCTTGCAGCTGAGCAACCGTGTTGCCGCCGTTGGGCAGCAGCGGGTTCCACACGATGCAGTCCTCGAGGGTGTAGCCGAGCTTGAGGACCGCAGTGTTGCGACCGAGGTGCTGGTCGGGGAAGAAGAGGACCTTGGTGTCGGCGCCCTTCTGGGCGAAGGCCCACTCGAGCGCGACATCGGCATTGGACGACGTGCAGACGGCGCCGCCGTTCCTGCCGCAGAACGCCTTGATGTCGGCCGAGGAGTTCATGTAGGTGATCGGCACGACCTGGTCGACCACGCCGGCGTCGGCCAGAGCGTCCCAGGCGTCCTCGACCTGGGCCAGCCGGGCCATGTCGGCCATCGAGCAGCCGGCGGCCAGGTCGGGAAGGATCACCGACTGGTTGTCGCTGGTCAGGATGTCGGCTGACTCGGCCATGAAGTGCACACCGCAGAAGACGATGAACTCGGCCTCGGGCCGCGCTGCGGCGTCCTTCGCCAGCTTGAAGGAGTCGCCCATGACATCGGCGAACTGGACAACCTCGTCGCGCTGGTAGTGGTGGCCCAGGACGAAGACGCGATCACCCAGGGCCGCCTTCGCAGCTACGGCGCGCGCGACCAGGTCCGGGTCCGAGGCCGCCGGCAGATCCCCCGGGCACTCGACTCCGCGCTCGGCGCCGAGGTCCTTGCCGCGGCCCAGCGGCAGCAGCGGCAGGTCGATCGTGGTCATGGGTCCATCCTTCCACGTGGTCGGAACGCTCCTGGAGGGGGAACCCGCCCGCGTGCACGGGCATTCCGCGTCAGGACCAGCCGGTGATCACGAGGGTGACGGTGACGGCCACGATGGCTGCTCCGAGCAACTGCCGCGGCCACGTCCACCTCGGGTCGGGGCCGTCACGACCGACGAGCGAGATCAGCGACAGCGCGAGCCCGGGAAGTGACATCAGGATGAAGCCGTTGCGCAGCATGCTCGCCGGGTTGTCCAGGACGGAGAACACCAGCCGCCCGAAGAACACGCCGATCACCAGCATCACCAGGGTCTTGAGCACGCCGGTCGGGAGCAGCCTGTTGAGGCGCTCGGAGTTCGGGAGCTTGTCCTCGTAGATCGAGAGCACCTGAGGTACGGCGAACAGCACCGCTCCGACCCAGAGCTGCCAGCAGTTGGTGATGAACGCGATCGCGATGAACACGAAGAGCGCCGTGCGGACTGCGGTCGCGAAGAGCTTCTGGCGGTGTGCAGCGCCCGGGAGCTTGCCGGTGGCGACGGCGGACAGGCGCAACGGGTAGCGCCAGGCGGTGAGCTCCTCGATCAGCACCCGTGCGACGACGGCGGCCATCGTGACGAGCGCGAGGGTGTCGGCGCGGCTCGTGATCGGCAGCACCAGGCCCGAGAGCCCGGGCAGGCCGCTGACCGTGCTGCGCACCGCCCAGCCTGCGAACAGCATCGAGATCACCACGTCGCCGAGCCGGTTCCACCGGTAGGGGTTGTTCGGTTCGAGGACGGGCCTGCGGAAAGGTCGGGAGGCGGCCGCGATCAACGGGATCGCGAACCAGAGCGCCGCCAGGCCGAGGAACGAGCGGATCTGGTCGATCGCCGCGAGGTGGTGCGAGTGCCACAGCACCATGCCGACCGCGAACCCCAGCACACCAGCGCCGCCCCAGCTCGCGTCGAAGACGGCCAGCACCAGAAGCGCCATCGTCAACCCGAGGGACGGCGGAACCGGCAGACCGCCGGTCTGGTGCGCGGCATCGACACCGAGGACGAACCCCGCGACCAGGCCGAGGCCCCAGGCGGAACCGAAGACTGCGCGCACGTAGCCGCCATCGGCCAGCACCCGGGCCGTCAGGGGCGACCGGAGGGCGAGCCAGACCGGGACGTTCTTGCTCCAGGCGTCCAGATATCGCCACCCGGGCATGCGCCAGGTCCAGGACCGGTCGCCGGCGCCGGATCCCTCGCCGGAGAAGGCGCGGCTCTTGGTGCTCGCGCCCTTGACCGAACCCTTGCGGGAACCGCTGCTGCTGCCACGGGAACCGGCTGCCCCGGCTGCCGCGGCCGCGCCGGCACCGGCGGCAACGACCGCAGCGCCGAGCCCGGTCGCGCTGCTGGCAGCCAAGCCGGTCGGGCCGACCATGGCCAGCATCGTGAACGTCGCGGCACCGATCGCGAGCACCGTCTTCGGGTGGTCGGTCGGCCGCCACGCGGCAGGACCAGGTGGGGGCGCCACCGGTGCCGGCACCACGACCGGCGCAGGAGTCGGGGTCGGGGATGGTGTCGGGGTCGGGGTGGGCGTCGGGGTGGGCGTCGGGGTGGGCGTCGGGGTGGGCGTCGGCGTGGGCGTGGGCGTGGGCGTCGGGGTGGGCGTGGGTGTGGGTGTCGGCGTCGGCTTCG
>JAOPYE010000045.1 GCA_025964775.1 Marmoricola sp. | reverse complement strand
CGTCTTCCCTGCCGTATTACATCGTGGATATATCTTCCTCGGTTTCGATGCAGGGCGCAGTAGCATCAGCGACAAATAGGCTCCTGGCCGTAGAGTTATACTTAAAAGCGTTCTTGGTTGGCGCTGGGGTATCGGTTCCCTTTGAGCATGACCTAAAGTTGTTGTTTGATCTGTTGTCGAAGGAGAACCGTGAGACCATAAAATTTCACTTCGATGATAGAAGTAAGCCACACACCGCGGAGGGGGTAGCATGGTCTGTAACTATGCTTTTTCAGCTTGGCTCCGACTTCGACGTGCGGCCGTTTCGACAGAAACCGGACACCGCAAGAATCGACCCTTCGCTGTCTGCGCTCCTAGTGCGGAACAGGCACGGTTTTGTAGTCTCCCGATATCTGTTCCAAGAAGCCAAGTTTGATAAGGTAAGTACATATAATTACGAACATCGTGCGCTTGCGATTCTCTGTGGAATTCTATGTGAAGGGCTTGAGAGTTCGTTGCCTGACCGTTCTCCTATCTATCAGCGTACTCATCAGTTCTAGACGAACGTCTTCCCGCGTATCCCTTTGCACTGTCTAGACTGAATTAATCATACGCAGCGTCGAAAATTTTTTGCCTTTTATATGTGCGCCGAAAATTTTAAGGCTTGGACCTATGAAATCGGTAGGAGGGCCGGGTGGCCTTCGGCCTCCCCCCGGTGGGGGGCGCTCCCGCATAACGGCCTAGGTTGGCGCTCGGCGAAAAATATTCGATAGGGCTAAGCCGTCCGCCGATGAGCGCGTTGGTTGTGTGGTCATCAGGGCCATCAGGGCTTTTGACCGTCTCCATCAACACCCGAAAAGGGGACGGTCAACACGACAAGACGGGTGACCCGTGTTCTGCGGTCCCTATCGCTACTGGGCCTGGACGCGGAAGCCCGGGCACTACTGGGCGAACTTGTCAGCAGCGGTTGTAAACTGATACACAGCAGCGATTGAAAACTGATACACCGTTTTGAGGTGATGGCTGCTTTGCGGAGCAGCCTTGAAACCCAACGAGGTGTATGTGGAAATTCAATTATTGAGCAAGCATGGGTTGAGTCTGCGGCAGATCGCCGCCGAGGTGGGCTGCGCGGTAAACACGGTACGGCGGCACTTAGCGCTGAAGGCTGTGCCGAAATATGAACGCAAGGTCAGGCGGCCCACCAAGCTTGCTGCCCACGAGGCCTATCTGTGCGAACGCCAGACGGCGGCGCAGCCGAACTGGATACCGGCGAGCGTGCTGCATCGCGAGATTGTCGAACGCGGCTATCAGGGTGGCTTGAGCCAATTGCGCGCGTTCATGCGCTCGCTGCGGCCGACATTACCGGTCGAGCCGGAGGTGCGCTTTGAGACGGCGATGGGCGAGCAGCTGCAGGTCGACTGGGTCGAGTTCCGCAAAGGTGCCGTGCCACTGCATGCGTTCTGCGCCACGATGGGATATAGCCGGGCCAGTTACGTCGAATTCGTCAGCGACATGAAGGTGGCCACGCTCATTGGCTGCCACGAGCGCGCCTTCGTGGCGTTCGGCGGCGTGCCGCGCAAGGTTCTGTTCGACAACATGAAGACCGTCGTGATCGAGCGCGATCTGTACGGCGACGGCCTGCATCGCTTCCACGCCGGCTTCCTCGACTACGCCAAGCACAGCGGCTTCATCATCAAGCTATGCCAGCCGTACCGAGCCCAGACCAAGGGCAAGGTCGAGCGCTTTAACGGTTACCTGCGCCGCTCGTTCTACGTGCCGCTGGCCAGCCGCCTTGCCCAGAGCGGTTTGCAGCTTGACGTGGTCACAGCCAATGCCGAGGTGACGCGCTGGCTGCGCGAGGTCGCCAACGAGCGGGCGCACGGCACCACGCAGGAAAAGCCGGCGCTACGGATGGCAACGGAAGTGCTCCACCTGCAGGCGCTTGCCCTGCCATGGCGCGGTGATATCGCCGGCGCCCGCCCGCGCGAGAAGATGCCGGAGGCGCCAGCCCCACGCCCGGCGATCGTGGTAGAACGGATCGCCGAAATAGCGCCGGCGCAGCATCCGCTGGCCGTCTATGAGCAGTTGCTGCTGAACGTCAAACAGGGAGTGGCGGCATGAATTTGCAACATGAACGGATCTCCCTGATGTGTGAGACGCTGAAGTTGTCCTTCGTGGCGCAAGGCTATGGCGCGGCGGCCCAGCAGGCAGCCAGGGATGAGATGGCCTACAGCGACTTCCTGGAGGGGCTGTTGCGAGAGGAAATGGCGGGACGGACGGTGCGCAAGCAGAGCATGATGACGCGCATCGCCGGCTTCCCGGCGATCAAGACGCTCGAGCAGTTCAACTATGACTTCGCCAAGGGCGTCAAGCGCAGCCAGATCGAAGAGCTGGCCGGGCTGGGCTTCATCGAGCGCAACGAGAACGTGGTGCTGGTAGGCCCCAGCGGCGTCGGCAAAACCCACCTGGCGATGGCGTTGGGCTACAAGGCCACGCAGGCCGGCATCAAAACGCGCTTCATGACGGCGTCCGACCTGCTGCTGACGCTAACGACGGCGCACGCGCAAAACAGTTTGAAGACGGTGATGCACCGGGCCATCAAGGCATACCGTTTGCTCATCATCGACGAAATCGGCTACCTGCCGATGAACCGCGACCAGGCTAACCTGTTCTTCCAGGTGATCGCGGCGCTGTACGAAAAGGGCAGCCTGATCGTGACGAGCAATCTGCCGTTCGGGCAGTGGGACGCCACGTTCGCGCACGACGCCACACTGACGGCGGCGCTGCTTGACCGGTTGCTGCATCACGCCCATATCGTGCCGATCGCCGGCGAGAGCTACCGCCTCAAGCACCAGCACCAGGCAGGAATCGTGCAGGCAATCCGTGCAGACAAGACCGCCTGAATCAGTACTCACGATAGTAAAAATCCAGCATGTGCTGGTGACAGAGGTGTATCAGTTTTAAATCGCTGCGACCGCCAAAACTGTATCAGTTTTAAATCG
>JAOPYE010000029.1 GCA_025964775.1 Marmoricola sp. | reverse complement strand
GCCGGCCACGTCGCCGTCGGTGATGAACTTGATGCGTGCCCCGGCGGCGCGGATCTCCTCGGCGATCTGCTGGTGGCGCGGCCGGTCGAGCAGGACGACCGTGACGTCCTCGGGCTTGCCGCCATTGGCCTTGGCGACCTGGTGGATGTTCTCGGCGACCGGGTAGCGGATGTCGACGACGTCGGCGGCCTCGGGTCCGGTGACGAGCTTCTCCATGTAGAACACCGCGGACGGGTCGTACATCGAGCCCCGCGGAGAGACCGCCAGCACGGAAACGGCGTTCGCCATGCCCTTGGCGGTCAGCGTGGTGCCGTCGATCGGGTCGACCGCGACGTCGCACTCGGGGCCGTCGCCGTCCCCGACCTCTTCGCCGTTGTAGAGCATCGGCGCGTTGTCCTTCTCGCCCTCGCCGATCACGACCGTGCCACGCATCCCGACCGTCGAGATCAGGGTGCGCATCGCGTTGACAGCGACCCTGTCGGCACCGTTCTTGTCGCCCTTGCCGACCCAGCGACCAGCGGCCATCGCGGCGGCTTCGGTCACCCGGACGAGCTCGAGCGCGAGGTTGCGGTCGGGCACGGAGGGGGCGACGGCGAGCTCAACGGGGAGGTGGGAGTCGGCCATGGGCTGATGTTATCGGTCGGGCGAGGCTGACGCCGCAGCGATGACTCTCACGGACGCTCGACGACGACGTTGGTCGCCTTGATCGAGGCGACGGCTCGCGCTCCGGGGACCAGGCCGAGCTCGTCGGCCGCGTCGGCCGACATCAGCGAGACCACTCGGTGGGGGCCGCAGATCATCTCGACCTGCGCCATGACGCTGTCCTTGCGGACCGCCACGACGATCCCGGCGAGGCGGTTGCGCGCCGAGGACCGGCGCCGGCCTGCGACATCGGGGGAGTCGGCGAGCGACTCGGCGAGGACGGCGAGCTCGCCCCCGTCGACAGCGAGGCGTCCGCTGTCGGTCATCGACGTCAGCTTGCCCGCCTCGACCCAGCGGCGGACGGTGTCGTCACTGACACCGAGGAGCTGGGCTGCCTCTGCGATCCGGTACGTCGTCACCGGGCCAGTCTGCCCCAGCCAGGCCGTGCCGGGAACGCCTCGAGCGGGCGGTGCCGGGAGGTCTGGGGCTGGTTGGCAAGATGGGCCCATGAGCCAGCCCGTGACGAACCCGCGCGCCGACCGCTCCGTGGCCGGCATGGTGGTGGCTCTGCTCGTCGCCGTGGGCGCTGCGAGCGCCTGGTACCTACTGGCGAAGCCGAACTCCAGGGACGTCAACCCGGTACCGACCGTCCCGTGGCAGATCTGGGTCAACGCAGGCGCCGCCGATCACAGGCTGGCGCTCCAGGTCCCGTCGGAGCTCCCGACGGGCTGGCGCGCCACGAGCGCCAACTACCAGACCGGCGTGAGCCCGCGCCTGGACATCGGGCTGCTGACCGCGAACGGCAAGTTCGTCGGACTCGAGGAGTCGCTGGACCCCACCAGCGACATGCTCAGCCAGTACGTCGACAAGAGCGCGACCCAGGGCAAGGACGTCACCCTCGGCGGCCACGTCTGGCAGACGTGGACCGATGCCGGCGGCGACTACGCACTGATCCGTACCGTCCGGGCGGTCGACGGCAACCAGCAGCGGATCCTCGTCTACGGGAGCGCGCCGGACGCCCAGATCCGCACGTACGCCGCAGCCCTGACGGCACCGCCGGCTCGCTGAGCCTCAGTCCTCGTCCTGCTCTGCGCCGAGCACCGCGTCGAGTCGCGCCCGGGCGCCGTCGAGCGCGTTCTGACAGATCTTCGCGAGCTCCTCGCCGCGTTCCCACAACGAGAGCGATTCGGCGAGCGTGGTGCCGCCGGCCTCGAGGGTCCGGACGACTTCGATGAGCTGCTCGCGGGCGTCCTCGTAGCTCAGCTCGCTCGGCTTGTTCTCACTCATCCTGCTCCTCGATAGTGCTGTCCTCGATGGTGCTGTCCTCCGGTGTGGTGGGCAACGGGATGGATTCGACTCTCGTCACGGAGGCGTTGATCCGCCCGTCGGCGACGCGGATCGTCACGGCGGACCCGGCGTCGATGTCGGTGACGCTGGAGAACACTGCCCCGTCGGCGTCGGACAGGACGGCATAGCCGCGGCGCAGGGTCGCGAGCGGGGACAGCGCCCGTACCCGGGCCAGGCTGTGGCCGAGGTCGTCTCCGGCACGGTCCAGCACGTGGCCCAGGACGCGGCGACCGCGACGCGACAGGGCGTCGATCTCCTCCGACCGCCCGAGCAGGTCGTTGCGCGGGTCGGCCATGCTCGGCCTGCTCCGCAGGGCGTCGAGCTGTTGCTGTTCACGACCGAGCAGATGGCCGACGGTCCGGCGCGAGCGTTCGCGCAGCGCGACGACCCGCTGGGTCTCCTCGGCCACATCGGGAACGATCAGCTTGGCTGCGTCGGTCGGCGTCGACGCCCGCAGGTCGGCCACCAGGTCGAGGATCGGGGAGTCCGGCTCGTGCCCGATCGCCGAGACCACCGGTGTGGTGGCGGCGTGCACGGCACGGATCAGCGCCTCGTCGGAGAACGGCAGCAGGTCCTCCACCGAGCCGCCGCCCCGGGCGATCACGATCACGTCGACCTCGGCATCGCGGTCCAGCGCACCGAGCGCGTCGATGACCTGTGCTGCGGCGTTGACGCCCTGCATCGCGGCGTACCGGATCTCGAAGGCGACGCCCGGCCACCGGCGACGGGCGTTCTCCAGGACGTCCTTCTCGGCGGCGGAGTCCTTCCCGGTGACCAGGCCGATACGCCGCGGGAGGAAGGGCAGGGGTCGCTTGAGGTCGGGGGAGAAGAGACCCTCCGCGGCCAACAGCTGGCGGCGGCGTTCGAGCCGGGCCAGCAGCTCGCCCTCGCCGACCAGGCGCAGCTCACGAACCTGGAGCGAGAGGGAGCCGCGGTTCGGGTAGACCGAGGGCTTGGCGTGCGCGACGACCTGGGCGCCGTTGACCAGGGGGGTCGGCAAGGAGTCGACGACGGCCCGCGGGCAGGTCAGCTGCACCGAGACGTCGGCGAGCTTGTCGCGCAGCGTCAGGAAGTTGGTGTTGGAGTTGGCCGGCCGGTTGAGCTGGACGACCTGGCCCTCGACCCACACCGAGCCGAGCCGGTCGACCCAGCCGGTGATCATGCCGACGACCTGGCGCACCGGGATCGGGCTCTCCGGGGTGGTCGACAGCGGCATGAAGGCACCCTAGTCGCGGCCCACTACGATGGAGCCCATGGACACCGACCTGGCGATGCCCCGCGTCCTCCCCGAGGCCGAGCGCGCCGTCCTCCTCGCCGCACCGCGCGGGTACTGCGCCGGCGTCGACCGCGCGGTGATCACCGTCGAGAAGGCGCTCGACCTGTACGGCGCCCCGGTCTACGTGCGCAAGCAGATCGTGCACAACAAGCACGTCGTCGCGAACCTCGAGTCCCGCGGTGCGATCTTCGTCGAGGAGCTGGGCGAGGTGCCGGCCGGCGAGACCGTGGTCTTCTCCGCCCACGGCGTCTCCCCGGCTGTCCACGCCGAGGCGCTGACCCGCAACCTCAAGACGATCGATGCGACCTGCCCGCTGGTCACCAAGGTGCACCACGAGGCCAAGCGGTTCGCCGCCGACGACTACGACATCCTGCTGATCGGCCACGAGGGTCACGAGGAGGTCGAGGGCACCGCGGGCGAGGCTCCCGAGCACATCCAGCTCGTGCAGAGCCCCGAGGACGTGCCGAACATCGTGGTCCGCGATCCGGCCAAGGTCGCCTGGCTGTCCCAGACGACGCTCTCGGTCGACGAGACCATGGCCACCGTCGATGCCATCCGCGCACGGTTCCCGCTGCTGCTCGACCCCCCGAGCGACGACATCTGCTACGCCACCCAGAACCGCCAGCTCGCGGTGAAGGAGATCAGCCCCGGGGCAGACCTGGTGATCGTGGTCGGTTCGGCGAACTCGTCCAACAGCGTGCGGCTGGCCGAGGTGGCCCTCGAGGCCGGCGCGAAGGCCGCCCACCGGGTCGACGACGCGACCGAGATCGACGTCGCCTGGCTGACCGGGGTGGACAGGGTCAGCGTGACCTCCGGTGCCTCGGTGCCCGAGGACCTCGTCGACGGCGTCCTGGGTTTCCTGGCGGAGCACGGGTACCCGGAAGCCGAAGCCGTGCACACGGCCGAGGAGTCGCTGATCTTCGCGCTGCCGCCTGAGCTGCGGCGCGACATGCGCCTGGCGGAGAACGCGGCAAAGGGCCCGTCCGCGAGCTGATGGCCCGCTACCTCGACGTCCATCCCGTCGACCCGCAGGCGCGGCTGATCTCGCAGGCCGTCGCGATCCTGCGCGAGGACGGCTTGCTCGCCTACCCGACCGACTCGGGCTACGCGCTCGGCATCCAACTCGGCAACCGCGACGGTCTCGAGCGGATCAGGGCCATCCGCCAGCTCGACGACAAGCACCACTTCACCCTGGTGTGCCGCGACTTCGCACAGCTGGGGCAGCTGGCGCACATCGACAACGCGGCCTTCCGGGCGATCAAGGCTGCCACCCCGGGGCCCTACACGTTCATCCTGCCTGCGACGGGTGAGGTGCCGAAGCGGCTGATGCACCCGAAGAAGCGGACCGTGGGCGTCCGGATCCCCGACCATCCGGTCGTGCAGGCGCTGCTCGCGGAGCTCGGCGAGCCGATGCTGTCGAGCACGCTGCTGCTGCCGGGGGAGACCGAACCGATGACCCAGGGCTGGTTGGTCAAGGACGAGCTGGATCAGGTGCTCGACGCGGTGATCGACTCCGGCGAGTGCGGCTCGCTGCCCACGACCGTCGTCGACTTCACCTCGGGCTCACCCGAGATCACCCGGTACGGCGCCGGCGACACCTCCAGATTCGAGTAGCCCGCACCTGCCTGGCGACGGTGTCGCCTGATCACGCGTGTCCGGATGCCCAGGACCGCGAGCGCGAGCAGGTACCCGGCCATGAGCGGTCCCGAGTGGTGTGCCAGACCCGAGATCACGGCCTGGATGAGGCCGTCGCCGTGCGGCGCCACAGCACGCCTGTCGACGATCCCGAGCAGCGTCGAGACTGCCAGGAGCAACATCGGCGGGAGGACGCCGACCACGACGAAGTCCGACGGCCGGATGACGAGTGCCATGGCGACGCACAACAGGATGAACCCGGAGTCGAAGAGTCGTTCCAGGTGGCCGAGGACGGCGAGATCGAGGCCGGCGAGCAGCACACACGCGAACACCGAGAACCGCGTGACCCGGGAGCCGGGCCAACGGCCTTCTTCCCACAACGTGGGTCCGCTCACGGCTTCTACGGTAGGTCTGCCGTTCGGGGGAGCTGGGGAGCCACGCCGGGAGCGGCCCCAGGACCGGAGTCGTCAAGGTCGGGGAGCTCGGGGCGATGGTCCGCCACGGCCTCCAGGAGCTCGACGGCGCTGAGCGGGCGTGGTGCTTCCTCGACCGGGCGCGGTGCGACCAGGGGTTCGGACAGCTCCGCGACGTCGGAGAAGTGGCGCGCGGTCACGAACACCCGGTTCTCCAGGGACCCGACTGCGCTGTTGTAGGACTCCACACTGGTCTTCAACGACCGGCCGAGCTTGTCGAGGTGGCGTCCGACCGTGCCGAGCCGGCTGTACAGATCGCGACCGAGCTGGTGGATCTCGCGGGTGCGCTCGGCCAGCACCTCGGTGGTCCAGCCGTGCGCGACCGTGCGGAGCAGGGCGATCAGCGTCGTCGGCGTTGCCAGGATGACGTTGCGCGTCGCGGCGTACTCGAGGAGCTCTGGTTCCGCGTCCAGGGCTGCCGAGAGGAACGACTCGGCCGGCACGAAGAGGACCACGAACTCCGGGCTGCTCGGCTGCGCCCGCCAGTAGGCCTTCCCGGCGAGCTGGTCGACGTGGGCGCGCAGCTGGCGGGCGTGGTGGGCCAGATGGGCCTGCTGCTCGTCGGGGTCGTCGGTCGTCAGGGCGCCCAGGTACGCCGCCAGCGGAACCTTCGCATCGACGACCAGGCTCTTGCCGCCGGCAAGGTGGATCACCACGTCGGGGCGCTGGATGCCCTCGGCGCCGACCAGGTGGACCTGCTGGGAGAAGTCGCAGTGCTCGACCATGCCGGCGAGCTCGATGCTGCGCCGCAGGTGGAGCTCACCCCACTGTCCCCGGACCTGCGGCTTGCGCAGGGCTGTGGTGAGGGCTGAGGTCTCCCGGCGCAGCGAATCGGTGGAGTGCCGGACCTCGTCGACCTGCTGGTGCAGCGTGCTCTGCCAGGAGACCCGCTGGTGCTCGAGGTCAGTCATCTTGTCGTGCAGCCGGTTCAGGTCGTCACGGATCAGTGCCTGGTCGACGGCGGGCGCGACCGGGGCGAGCGAGGACGAACCGTGCCCGAGGCGCACCATGCCGAGGACCCCGAGCAGGATGCCGAGGACCAGCGCGAGCAGCGGAAGCAGAATCTCCATGCCTCGACGGTGACAGGACCCACCGACAGATCTGATCAGGAGGCAGCGGTGGGGCCGCGCAGCCGCGGTGTCCGGACGTGGCGGCGTACCGGGGGAGCCGCCAGCGCGAGGGCCTGGATGATGAACGCGACGAACAGGACGTTGACCGCATCGGCGTTCGAGACCCCGGGCGCGTGCAGGATCGCTCCCGCGGTCGCCGTCACGATGACCAGGCCGCGCGCGATCTCGCTGCGTCGCACCTGGACGAGCATCAGCAGGGCGAACTCGATGAGGATCCAGAACGTCGGAGGCCCGAGCAAGTTCTCGCCGTACCCCATCGCGACCACCTGCATCGTCATGCCGGCGAAGGCGACGAGGATGAGCTCGCCGACGTACGGTTCAGCGCCGCACGGTCGCGGCCTTCGTGCCCTTCCGGCCATGGATCCAACCTACGTCGCAGGTCAGCGATCCCGGAGCGGGTCGTGACCCCAGTTCATCAGCGAGTAGCGCCACCGGGTCTCGGTGACGTCGCCCTCCGGGCGTTGTGCGGTGTGCCGCCGGATGAAGCCGACAGTCCTGCGGACGTGGCGCCACTCCTCGGGCGACAGCTCCTGACGGCTCCGCACGAGCAGTCCGAGGATCCGGCGACCGCTCGCATGGCCCACCGACTCCTCGCCGTAGGCCTTGGAACCGACCGAGTGCGACTCCGGGGTCGTGAGCCAGTCCTCGAGCTCCGCGGCCGTCAGGTTCACCAGCGACGTCCAGCGTTCCCAGATCTGGTCGTCGCTCACCTCAGTCCGCAAGATCGACGATCACCGGGGCATGGTCGGACGGACTCCCCGTGCCCTGCGCCGGGTCACGTTCGTCGGTGTCGATGAAGGCACCGGTGATCCGGTCGGCGAAGGCCGGGGAGCCGAGGACGAAGTCGATGCGCAGGCCCCGGTTCCGCTCGAAGCGCTGGCGGTAGTAGTCCCAGTACGTGTAGACGTCCGGGCCCGGCAGCCGGGGGCGGGTCACCTCGGTGTAGCCGGAGTCGAGGAACGCCTGGAACGCCGCGCGCTCGGGCGCCGTGACGTGGGTCGAGGTGGCGAACTGCGTCATGTCGAAGACGTCCTCATCCGTGGGCGCGATGTTCCAGTCGCCGACCAGGGCCACCGGCTCACCGGTCCACTCCTGGGCTGCTGCGCGCAGCTTGGCGAGCCAGTCCAGCTTGTAGATGTAGTGCGGGTCGTCGACCTTGCGACCGTTGGGCACGTACAGCGACCACACCCGTACGCCGGCACACGTCACCCCGATCGCGCGCGCCTCGACAGCCCCGTCGAACTCCGGCATCCCCGGGAAACCGATGGCGACGTCCTCGATCCCGACGCGGGAGATGACGGCGACCCCGTTCCACTGGTTGTAGCCCGCGGACGCGATGTCGTAACCGCGCGCCTGGAGCCCCATCAGCGGCAGCTGGTCCTCGCGCGCCTTGGTCTCCTGCAGGGCGAGCACGTCGATGTCGTGACGTTCCAGGAGGGCCTCGACGCGGTCGATACGGGAGCGAAGGCTGTTGACGTTCCAGGTCGCGATGCGCACGGGCTGAGGGTAGTCCGGTGGTGCAGGATGCAGGCATGCGGAGGCTCATCGAGGTCATGTTGCTGGTCGCGATCCTGCTCGACCTGACCTACTGGACCTTGTGGTTCGCCCAGCGCGACTGGATCGCGAGCGAGCACACCTCGGCGTACTACGACTTCGAGAACGCCTTCCCGCTCGCCGACTTCTGGATCGGCGCTGCGTGCGTCCTGGCGCTGGTCGCACTGCGCCGGCGCCGGCCGAGCGCGTTGCTCTGGCTCCTGGCCGCCGGGAGCGCCGGGCTGTACCTCGTCAGCATGGACTTCCTGTACGACGTCGAGCACGGCATCTTCGTCAAGGGTGGTGGCGGTGCCTTCGAGGCGCTCATCGTCGCGCTCACCCTGACGTTCTCGGTGACGGCCCTGAGCTGGTCCTGGCGTCACCGCGGTGAGTTGCTCAGCACCCACGAGGAGAGCTGATCCGCAACGGTCTCCCAGCCCACGTCGAGCATCACGTCGTGCCCGATGCCCTCGACCATGACCTCGTCCGTGCCCCACGCCTGCGCGGTCGCCGCGGTCTCGGCGCGGCTGAAGATCGGGTCCTCGCCGGCGCCCAGGACGAAGACGGGCTCCTCGATCGACCGAGGACGCGGGCGGTCGAGCACCAGCATGTCCAGGAATGCCAGATAGGACTCGGACTGGACCCGTGCGGTCGTCGCGGCGACCAGGTCGGACGGCGTCGCTGCCCGGAAGAAGAGATCCCGCACCTGGTCCGGCGTACGGGCAAGGCGGGCGAGGTTCATGGTCGCGTTGGCGAGCAGGAAGGTACCGGGGCTGTGCCGTGCCACCTGGGTGGTCACGCCGATGACGCCACGCGGGGGCATCGAGGCAAGCAGCGCGGCGCCGGCGAGCGCCGGACGGTCGGTGCGTTCGAGCAGGCCCTGGACCACGCCGCCGCCCATCGAGTGCCCGGCCACGAAGGCCGGAGCGTCGAGGCCGGCCAGGACCGAGGCGACGTCGTCGGCGTAGTCGCGCATCCGCATCCGGTTCAGCCGGACGCCGTCCGCGGAGCCGCCGTGGCCGCTCAGGCTCGGGGACAGCGACGAGATCCCGTGCTCGGCGAGGCGCTGGGCAAAACCGTCCTGCCAGCACCACGCTGCGTGCCAGGCGCCGTGGACCAGGACGATCGTGGCCTGCGGGTCAGGTGCATCGACTCGGATGATCTCCACGCCGACATGCTGCCCTAGAATCCGCGGGTGGCACTCACTATCGGCATCGTCGGTCTCCCCAACGCGGGCAAGTCAACGCTCTTCAACGCGCTCACGAAGAACAACGTGCTTGCGGCGAACTACCCGTTCGCGACGATCGAGCCGAACATCGGCGTCGTCGCCGTACCGGACGAGCGGCTGGAGAAGCTGGCCGGCATCTTCGGCTCGGTGAAGATCCTGCCCGCGACGGTCGAGTTCGTCGACATCGCCGGCATCGTGGCGGGTGCCTCGCAGGGAGAGGGCCTGGGCAACAAGTTCCTGTCGCACATCCGCGAGGCCTCGGCGATCTGCCAGGTCACCCGCGTCTTCCGCGACGAGGACGTGACCCACGTCGACGGCGAGGTCAACCCGGCCTCGGACATCGGCACCATCCAGACCGAGATGATCCTGGCCGACCTGCAGACGGTCGAGAAGGCGATCCCGCGGCTGGAGAAGGAGGCCCGTGCCAACAAGGCGATGGCGGCCAACCTGGCGGCGACCCTCGAGGCCAAGGAGCTGCTCGAAGCCGGTACGCCGATCATCGCGTCGAACCTCGATCTCGAGCTGGTCCGCGAGCTCAGCCTGCTCACCGCCAAGCCGTACATCTACGTGTTCAACTGCGACGCCGACGAGCTCGGTGACGAGGCCCTCAAGGACGAGATGCGCGCCCTGATCGCGCCGGCCGAGGCGATCTTCCTCGACGCGAAGTTCGAGTCCGAGCTCGTCGAGCTCGGTGACGAGGCCGAGGCTCGCGAGATGCTGGCCGAGATGGGCGTCACCGAGCCCGGCCTCGACGTCCTGGCGCGTGTCGGCTTCGACACCCTCGGCCTGCAGACCTACCTGACCGCCGGGCCGAAGGAAGCACGCGCCTGGACGATCAGGAAGGGCGCCACCGCCCCTGAGGCCGCCGGCGTGATCCACACCGACTTCCAGAAGGGCTTCATCAAGGCCGAGATCGTCTCGTACGACGACCTCGTCGCCGCGGAGTCGATGGCGGCCGCGAAGGCAGCGGGCAAGGTGCGCATGGAGGGCAAGGACTACGTCATGGCCGACGGGGATGTCGTGGAGTTCAGGTTCAACGTCTAGCTCGCGTTGCGCGGGTTAGGGCAGGGTGACGAAATTGAACCCACGATGCTTGAGCTCGGGCAGCACGACCTCAAGTGCACGGAAGGTCTCGGAACGATCGCCTCCACCGTCGTGGCAGAGGATGATGTCGCCGGGGCGCGCCTTGAGCATGGCTGACTGGATGGCACCAGTCCCAGGTCGTGCCCAATCGCGAGGGTCGATGTCCCAGTCGACGGGCATCATCTCCAGCCGTGTCAGCTCGTCGAACACCCGCGGTCCCCAGACACCCCCGGGCGCGCGGAACTGGGTCGGCCGTACCCCGGTGACGCGGTGGATCACGTCGTTGGTCTGCACGATCTCGCGACGGATGTCGCCTGGGTCGCGATAGGGCAACCGCTCGTCGTGGGTCCAGGTGTGGTTGGCCACCGTGTGCCCCTCCGAGGCAAGGGCTCGAACCAGGTGCCGGTTTGGTAGCACGTGTTCGCCGATCATGTTGAACGTCGCCTTGATGTCGTGCTTGGCAAGAAGTCGTAAGTAGCGCGGTGTCCAGACCGGGCTCGGCCCGTCGTCAATCGTGAGAGCCACCGACCGGCGCGGGAAGTGCACGTCGGGGTTGAGCCTCAGGAAGTCGCCGAGGTCATAGATCGGCGACTTCCAGGACGTCGACGACCTAGGGGCTCGTGTCGCGATCTTGTGGAAGGCAACGGGGGTCGCAACGGCGTCTGCCGGGAGCGCGATCAGCGAGCCGCGCGACGCATTCTCAGGAGGTTTTCCGAGCGTGCCGACGGCGACAGCGGTGCCAGCAACGCCGAGCAGGACAGCGCGCCTGGTGAAGGCAGGGCCGGGCTTCGTCATCCGGTGTGCCTTTCGACTCGGGTCCCCGACGGATGTTGAAGGTCTTCGTGTGATGTCACGCGTTGTGTCCCCATGATGCAGGGAGAGATGCGCCAGATGTCGACGCCACCACGGGGCCGGGACCTTCAGGCCGCGATCGCGAGACCGTCGACAATGATGTCCCTATGGGCGGTCAGTGCCCTCACCGTCACGGTGACCGTACGCAGCGTGAAGGCGGGTGGAAGCACGAAGACCTGTTCGTGTCGCACGGCGGAGTAGGTGCTGGCAACCTGCCAGCGAACGCCGTTGAGATAGATCGCCATCCGACCGCAGGTCCGGCAGGTGGTGACGAGAAGCGCGATGCGTTGGGCGTGAACCCCGCGAAGAACGAGCGACGCTCCCTTGGTGCGGGTCGCGCTCAGAGTTCGGTCGTACGCCTGGGGGTCAGCGGTGTGCCTCCAGGGCCCGGCCGTCCTCAGCGCGCGATCGTCGAGCGGTACGACGCCGCAACGGTCGTTGCTCCACGGTGAGAGGTTGCCGGTGTTGTCCCGGGCGCGGATGCGGACGCAGTATTCGTGACCCTGGCGGCCAACGAGCGTCTCGGTGGTCGCGCGGGTCGCGGTCGCGACGGTGCGGTAGCGGCTGAACGAGCCGTTCCAGCTCGCCACCCTGTACTCGACGTCGTAGTTGGCGACGCCGCCGCTGTCGGTCGCGTGATAGGTCGTCGTGATCCGGGCAGATCGTTGGAACAGATGGTGGGGCTGGTTGACGATCAGGTGCGGTGGCGTTCGGTCCGCGCTGCCGCTGCCGACCGTGCAGGCGTCGCGCGCATTGCTCCAGATCCTCTGGACGACGTACCTGAGGCCGTCGGTCCCGGTGATGGTGGCGTTGGTCCTGTCGGGGTCGTCGCCGGGGGGATAGACGCAGATATCGCCGGCCTCGCCGTTGTCGGGGTCGTACCAGCTCAGCTGCGGGCCGCTCGGCGAGACCAGGTTGACGTCGGGATCGGTGATCGTCTCGATCAGCTCATGCGAGATCAAGCTCTGCAGGATCCGGAGCGGGGTGTTCGCGACCAGGCTCGAACAGCCTTGCACGATGGCGGCGTCCGGATGCGGCAGAACCAGGTAGCGGATCACGCGGGAGTGTCCAGCCAACGTCATGGCGAAGGAGCCGTGGTAGGCGCAGATCTGCGAACCGGAGCAGTTGGAGTCACTGCACACGGTCGTCCCGTTTGGGAAGAAGAGCGCATAGACGGTGTTGGACCGACCTGTGGCGTCGAGCACTGGTGCCGGTAGGTGGCCGGCGGATATCTGGTCGCCGAGTTCGGCCTGCACCGTTGAGTCCTGGATCGTCGTGGTGCTCGCCGAGGGCGATGGCGTGATCGTGGTCCGGCCGGCGAACCAGCCCGGTCCGATCGACTGCTTGGTGCCCGTCGGCGTGTCGTACTCGCTGAGCCAGGAGAAGTACGCCGAGTTGGAGATGTGCCCGAGGAACGTGTCCATGTTGGGCGTCACCGACCCCTCGACTTCCGGGAGGTAGGTTCCGGAGCCCCACAGCACCGACTGCACGGCAGCGTTCGACACGACTGGCCCGCCGTAGTAGTTCAGGTGGGGTCCGGCCGAAGCACTGAGCCGCGCTGTCGTCGGGCTCTGACGACCGCCACCAGGCCTGATCGGCTGCATGCCGGCAGGAAGTCCGGTCCCGGGATTCACCAACCGTGTCGGGCGCGGAGCGCTCGCGGCGGCGGCGGCCGGGGATGCGCTGTGACCGACAGTGCCTGAGGCAGCCAGGACAATCAAGCTGATCGCAACGATGCTTCGCCGTACGGCAAGGGTCTTCACGATGATCCATTTCTCGCACGATCAGGGCACCGCCGATTGGCCGCCACGACAAGCCTAACGTGACCCTTACTGCAATTGACAATCAATGTCATTTAGCCTTAAGTTGTGCCAGCGTCAACGACCGCACGCCTGTCGTGAGGTCGTGAACCTTCGGTCACCTCGACCTGACACCCTGATGGAGTACTGGATGTTTGCTCGCCCGTTTCTGTTTCCCGTTGCTGCAGCCGCGACCCTCAGCTTTGCCCTCGCAGCGTGCAGTGCAACGGCGACTTCGCCCGCTGGATCGCGGAGTTCGGGTCACGGAAGGGTGGTCAACGTCGCAGCGAGTATCAACGCCTGGGGCAGCATCCTGACTCAGCTCGGCGGCTCACATGTCCATGAGACATCGATCATCACCAACCCCGACACCGATCCGCACGTCTACGAGCCGACTCCGGCCGACGGCCGCACCATCGCCGATTCGCAACTGTTCGTGGAGAACGGCATCGGGTACGACCCGTGGGCATCGCAGGCTCTGGCTGCGGACCCGAACTCAAGCCGGGTCGTCCTGGATGTGGGTCAGCTGGTCAACATCCCGGACGGCGGCAACCCGCATCGCTGGTACGACCCGAGCAACGTCGAGACCGTCGCGGACACGATCACCTCCGACCTGAAGAAGCTCGATCCGGCCGACGCCAGCTATTTCGACGCGCAACGGAAGATTTTCGAGAACACCGGTCTGGCGCGGTACCACCAGCTGATCAGCGATATCAAGTCCAAGTACGCCGGCACCGCGGTCGGGGCGAGCGAGTCGATCTTCGCGCCGCTGTCGTCTGCGTTGGGCCTGGACCTGGTGACCCCGGCGAGTTTCTTGAAGGCGATCAGCGAGGGTACCGATCCCTCCGCTGCGGACAAGGCGGCGATCGACGCGCAGATCGCGGGCAATGTGATCAAGGTCTACGTGTTCAACACCCAGAACTCGACCCCGGACGTCGCCGCCCAAGTCGCCGCGGCTAAGGCTCAGGGCATCCCCGTGACCGGTGTGACCGAGACCCTGTCTCCGGCCAACGCCAGCTTCCAGGACTGGCAGGTCGCCCAGTTCCTGGCGTTGGAGGCGGCTTTGGCGCGGGCGACCGGCAAGTGAGACTCTCGTGATCGTGACCGAACGCGCACCAGGGCGACCCGCGCCGCCGACGCACACGCCGGTGATCGTGGTCGATCAGGCCGAAGCCAGGCTTGGTGGACGCGCAATCTGGTCCGACGTCAGCCTCCAGATAGGACCCGGGCAATTTGTGGCTGTGCTTGGCCCCAACGGAGTCGGCAAATCAACGCTCCTCAAGGCAGTACTTGGATTGCTACCGGTCAGCACCGGACAGATCAAGGTCCTGGGTGGATCGCCCGGACGGCACAACGACCGCATCGGTTACCTGCCGCAGCGCCGGGCGTTCGACCCCACGACCCGCATTCGCGGCATCGACATCGTCCGGCTCGGGCTCGACGGGGACAGGTGGGGCACTCCTCTGCCCGCGATACTCGGCGGCCGCCGCGCCCGCGATGCTCGCGAGCGGGTCGAGGAGGTGATCGGACTGGTCGGGGCCAGTGGGTATGCCCGTCGCCCGATCGGACAGTGCTCAGGCGGTGAACAGCAGCGGCTACTCATCGCCCAGGCGCTGATTCGGCACCCTGAGCTGCTGGTGCTCGACGAGCCGCTGGACAGCCTTGATGTCACCAACCAGGCTTCGGTCAGCTCCCTGATCCGCGACATCAGCCGGACCAGGAACGTCGCCGTCCTGCTGGTCGCGCACGATGTGAACCCGATCCTTCCGTACCTCGACCAGGTGATCTACCTCGCCCACGGTGGAGCCGTGATGGGTCCACCCGAGCAGGTCATCACTGCCGACACCCTCAGCATGCTGTACGGCACGCCGATCGACGTCCTGCGCGACCGGGCTGGACGGCTGGTCGTCGTCGGGCAACCGGACGCCCACGCCGAGCACCGCCGATGACCACAGGTCTGACCTGGAACCTCATCGAGGACGCCCACCAGCTGTTCAGCTACCACTTCATGGTCAACGCCCTGCGCGCAGGCACGATCGTCGCCGTGGTTTCCGGCGCGATCGGCTACTTCATGGTGCTGCGTCGACAGAGCTTCGTCGGACACACGCTGGCGGTGATCGGGTTCCCTGGTGCCGCGGGCGCGACCTGGCTCGGCGTGAGCACCGGCATCGGCTACTACGGGTTCTGTCTGGCCGGAGCGCTGGTCGTTGCCTCGTTGCCCGGCGGAGGCCGGGCCGACGTCGGTCCGGGAGGCCACGGGGAGGAGTCCGCGGTCGTCGGTACCGTGCAGGGTTTCGCGCTGGCGTGCGGGTTCCTGTTCGTCAGCCTCTACAAGGGGTTCCTGTCCGGGCTGAACAACCTGCTGTTCGGCACCATCACCGGCGTGGCTGATCACCAGGTCACGATCCTCCTGATCGCGGGTGTCACCTGCCTGCTCGTCCTCGCGGTGATCGCCCGGCCGTTGCTGTTCGCCACCGTCGACCCTGACGTCGCCCGCGCTGCCGGAGTGCCGGTGCGGCTGGTCAGTGCGGCGTTCCTGATCTTGCTCGGTGTCGCTGCCGCGGGCACGAGCCAGATCACCGGGAGCCTGCTCGTCTTCGCACTGTTGGTGGCGCCGGCGGCCGCGGCCAGCCGGCTCACCGCGCGTCCAGGTCTCGGCGTGACCCTGTCTATCGCCATCGCGGTGGCTGTTACCTGGGTCGGGGAGGGCATCGCGTTCTTCTCGCCCTACCCGATCGGGTTCTGGGTCACCACTCTCGCTTTCGCGGTGTTCCTCGCCGCCGCCGGCTGCCGCGCCGGGGCTGATTGGCTTGCCCGGCGGGTCTCGCTCGACGTACGGACTGCTGCATGAGCAGCGCTGACGCGTCGATTCTGGCGCGAGCTACGAGCATCGACCACGCCTTGGGGGCCAACCCGATCGACGGACTGGCCCACATGCTGAGCCTGCAGTTCATCCAGCACGCCCTGGTGGCCGGCACCTCGATCGCACTGCTGTCGGGCCTGGTGGGCTACTTCGTCGTCCTGCGCGGCCAGGTCTTCGCCGGCGACGCAATGTCCCATGTTGCCTACACCGGTGCCCTCGCCGCGCTGGCTGCTGGTGTCGATCTCCGCGTCGGGCTCTTCGCTGCCACCGTCATCGTCGGGCTGGCGTTGGGCCTGCTCGGCGGACGCAGTACGGCCGACGACGTTGTCATCGGCACGACGTTCGCCTGGGTCCTGGGACTCGGGGTGTTCTTCCTCGCCCTCTACACGACGCATTCGGCGACCGGAAACAGCACCGCCAACGTGAATGTGCTGTTCGGCTCCATATTCGGCATCAGTTCCTCAGACGCCAGGACGGCGGCCTGGATCGCAGTCGGGCTGATCGCACTGTTGCTCCTGATAGGCCGGCCCCTCTTGTTCGCCAGCCTCGACCCCGCGGTGGCACGCGCCCGCGGCGTGCCCGTGCGGTTGCTCGGACCGCTGTTCCTGGCCATCGTCGGAGCCACGGCCGCCGAAGCCAGCCAGGCGATCGGCGCCCTGTTGTTGTTCGGACTGGTGGCGGCACCACCGGCCGCTGCCCAGCGACTGACCGACCGGCCGTGGGCCGGGTTCGTCCTGTCCGGCATCCTCGCGGTGGCGAGCATGTGGATCGGGATATCGCTGGCTTACGCCGTCCCGACGCTGCCCGCCAGCTTCACGATCATGGCTACCTCGACCGCCATCTACGCGGGCGCAGCCCTGATCACGGTGGGTCGCCGTCGGGGTGAGCGCCGACGCAGCCATCCCGATGTCTCCGCGCCGGAGCAACCTCAGGGCCAAGCGGCCACCAGCTGAGCGATTTCTCGTTCCTAGGACGAACGCTGACCTCGCGACGCCGGGGCAGAATGTTCCGGGCACAACCCGAAGACCTCCAGGGTGTGGGTGACCTCGGTGAAGCCGGCTTCCGAGGCCACCCGATCCGCCCACGCCTCGACCTCGGGCCCACTGACCTCGACACTGCGCCCGCACACCCGACATACGACGTGGTGGTGGTGCACACCTGCTTCGTCGGGCTCGTGGCCGACGCCGCACAACCGATAGCGGGCCTCGGTGTCCGAGGCTTTCACGACGTCCACCCTGCCCTGCTCCGCCAACAGGCCCAGGTGCCGGTACACGGTGGTCAGACCAGTCTGCTCACCGCGCTCCCGCAACGCGTCGAACAGTTCCTGTGCCGTCCGGAATCCGTCGGCGTCAGCCAGCACAGCCTCGATCGCGACTGCCTGACGCGTGTTACGCACCCGCCCTGCCGGAGCAGACAGCCGTGGCCGGTCCGCGCCCGGATCGGATCGGACGGTTTTCACTCAGCCTCCCGCTGCTCGCCCCGCGACCGGGGAGTATCTGCCGCACAGCATCTTCATCGTCATCGCAGTGTGGCGTGCTCAAATCTAGCCCAGGCCCGAAGTCCGCGGTGGCTCCGGCACCGTGCGCGACGGCGGCGCGTCATGAGCGCGTGCGGGTAGCGATCTGCACCAGGTAGTGCCTCCAGCCGGCAACGAAGGCAGTGTCGCTCAGTCCGAGAACTCGCCGGAAGACCAACGCCTGCTGCCAACCCCTGTTCAGATCGTCGTAGGCGAGCAGCAGCTTCGGCTGGCCCCACCTGGCCGCGATGTAGCGGCATGCCAGCCAGGCAGACTCGTAGACCGCGTTGAGCTGGGCGAAGGTCGATCGAGTGAAGTCGAAATCAGTCTGGTTCGGCAGGTGGTTCGGCGGCCCGGCCGTGCGCACCTGCGCCGAGATCTCCTTGGCGGTCACCTGCAACGGCAGCCCTGCACTGGCCAACGGAACGTAGTCGGCGAAGCCCTCTTCCATCCAGATCGGTATCGGACTGACCGGCGCGCGGGTCGCCTGCAGGGTGGCCTCATGGCTGACCACGAGCTGCCCGCCCCGCCGACCTTCGTGGGTCATCAGATTCGTGTTGAAGAAGCTGTGCACGGGGGTGCGATCTGTCGCGGAGCCGTCGATGCTCGCAGTGACCCCGGCGATCAGGTTGTAGGTACCGACAGGCGCGTTGATCAGCTGCTCGAGCTCGGACTGGCTGCTGGGTACTTCGAAAACCAGGGGTGCTCGCCGAGGCCCAAGGACCGCGGTGACGTCGCGAACTGCACGCCGGGCAAAGGCCCAATAACGCGCGACCGACTGTCCCTCGGCTGCGATCAGGAGTATCTGGGCGTCCTTCCGGACACCTACCCGGCCCTGCAGCCACAAGGCGCCACGCGCACCCGGAGCGCCGATTCCCACGATCCGGGCACTCCCGTCCTGCCCAGGGACAAAGACGACATCGCTCTCCATGGTCGTCGGGCCAGGATCCTGCGGGAGCCTGTAGGAGAACTGCACGGTCGAGACCCAGGCACCCGACCCGTACTCGTCCTGAATGGCAGCACCGGGGGCCGACGTGTGGTCGTCGACGTCTCGCACACTGAAGTCCCGAATGCCGAGGGCCGCCGCGTTCTCGACGACGTCGCGCACCAGGCTCGAACCGGGGGCCTCGATCGACGGCGCCACCGACACGTCGCCACCTCGCACGGCAGCTGCGAACTGGTCAAGGTCAGCCTGCACCACGACCTCGGTGTCCTGCGCTGTGCCGGGAGGCGCCGCCGGCGGTCGGATGGACACGTTGCCAGCGCATCCGCTGGCGGCCACAGCCAGGGTCAGCGCCGCCATCACAACCCCGGCGACTGGCGAACCGCTGCGGACCTGCCGGTTTCGCCTGTCCATCCGGGTTCCTTTCCGCCATCTCCCTCGTGCCCGCTTCGCGAGCACCACGTCGACCGCGGATGACGAACGGATCCATGATAGGCAGGTGCTCACCGCCCACGGGGTCGGAGGACTCACGACATAGGCTTTGGCGGTGCTTGCCTTTTGGCCTTCCGAGGTGGTTCTCGTGGGAGTCCAGGCGGCGTTGGTCGCCTCGCCGCGCACGTTCGAACCGCGGGTGCTGGCCCGCGCCCGGGGTTCCGTCTGGGCGATCGTGCTCCCGGCATCTCTGGGTGGAACGATCGCCCTGCTGGCGGTCGCCCCGGGCGTCGCGAGCCTCTACGCCTGGGTCGCGTTGATCGCCGTTCCGATGCTTGGTGTCGTCGCGCTGCGAGGAGTGCCTGCTGGCGGATCGCGCGGCGCTGCACGAGCCTGGGTGCTGGCCGCAGCAGGTGCCGCCACGATGCTGGCGGTCGCAGTGAAGGTACCGGGGCTGCCCGGACAAGCGGCTGCCGTCGCACTCACCGCACTCAGCTCCACGGCGATCGCGGGGTTCCTGGGCGACCTCGCGCCGACCGCGATGCTGAAGGTCGGCATAGTCGTCATGGCCGCGCTTGACGCCGTGCTCGTCTTCGGACATCTGCTCGAGGCGCCGAACAACACACTCAACGCGGCTTCGACGAGTGCGGGCCTTCCTCATCTGCAGGTGGCCGTCTTCGGGTCCGCTCTCGTCGGCTACGGCGACCTTTTCGTGGCCGCAGTTTTCGGCGTGATCCTGCACCAGGAGGCCGGGCGTCGGCGGGCTGTCGGACTCGCGTTCGCGACGTTCGTGTGCTCGATCGTCTTCGATCTGCTGTTCCTGATCGTCGATGTCCTGCCGGCCACCGTGCCAGTTGCGATCGTTGTGCTCATCCACGAAGCGGTCAGAGGGCGGGTGACCCCACCGCGCCTGAGCGATGGTGAAGAAGTCCTTTGCAAGGGCGTGTATCGGCCGTGAGCACGGCGACGGTGTGTCAACCTCTGTTAGTTGGGCAAATCGGACGGGTCTGCCATGTGACGCTCAGGTGGAGGGGGTTCCTATGCGTGTCGCCCAGGCGAGTCTGGTGATCAAGCGGGTCGGCTACGCCATCTCTGGCTCTGCTGCGGCTCTGGTCGTGCTGCTCGCGCCCAGCATCGTGCAGGGTCCGCCCACGTCCGACGAGCAGGCAGTGACCGCAGCACACGTCGCGTCCTCAGCCCGGTTCGTCACCTACCACGGTGTGCGGGTCACGGTGCCTGCCGACTGGCCGGTGGTCGATCTGCGCTCGCACCCCCGTGCGTGCCTCCGGTTCGACAGGACGGCCGTCTACCTGGGGACGCCGGGTGCGCAGGCGGACTGTCCCGCGCACGCGGTCGGGCGGAGCGACACGATCTGGTTGAGGCCGGTAGCGAGCGCGCCGCAGGACGTGACCATGTCCCATGCCGCGAGAGTGGGCGGCCTGGCCGCCCGAGTGGGGGTCGAGCCGGTCGCTCACGACGAGCAGGCCGAGTTCCCTGCCCAGGGCGTCGAACTCGACGCGACCTGGGGGACGGACAGCTCTTCGGTCGACCACGTCCTCTCCTCCGCGGTCGCGTCAGGAACGCCGCCGACCTCGGCACCGGCACCGACAGTGACCGCGGCCGCGACCACCGACGCACCCGCGGCCCGCGCAGCTTCCACGCCAGCTTCCTTCACCGCGCAGCCTGCGGCCACTGGCGCGTCCTCGACGTTCACCGGGATGGCCTTCGACACCTGCTCCGCGCCGTCTGTCACCAGCATGAAGGCCTGGCTCAGCTCGCCGTACCGAGCGGCCGGGATCTACATCGGCGGGTCGATGCGGGCCTGTGGCGACGGCAATCTCTCCGCCAGCTGGGTCACGCAGGTGCGTGCCCTGGGCTTCGGGCTCCTGCCGCTCTACGTGGGGGTCCAGGCTCCGTGCGTCTACCAGTCCGGCCTGGCCACGATCGTCGCGTCCAAGGCCGCCGCGCAAGGCACCTCCAGCGCTGACGACGCCGTCTCACGCGCCAAGTTCTTCGGCCTGGGCGCAGGCACGCCGATCTACTACGACATGGAGGCCTACAACTCCGGAGTGGCCGGGTGCATGCAGACGGTGATGAAGTTCGTCTCCGCCTGGACCGCCGAGCTGCACCGCCTCGGGTACAAGTCCGGCGCCTACGGCAGCACCGCCTCGCTGATGGTCAACATGGCAACCTCGGTGGGCTCGACCGGGTTCAACGTGCCCGATGACGTCTGGTTCGCGCACTGGAACCAGCTCCAGACCACGTCCGACGCGAGCAGCTACCCGGCGTTTTCCGACAACTACTGGAGAAGTCACCAGCGGGTGCACCAGTACGCCGGCGGCGCCAACCAGAGCTGGGGCGGAGTCAGCTTGAACATCGACGCCAACTGGGTGGATGCAGCCGTCGCGGGCACCGCGGTTCCCGTCAATTACGGCACCAACGTCCTGGGGCCGGGCAGCAGCGGATTCGTCTTCACCGGGTCCATGACGTACTGGCGATCCGGAGCCCCGGCGGGACTGAAGCGGATGGCTTACTGGACGTACTCGAACGGCTCGACCGAGGCCAACGGGGCTACCTGGTCGGCGCACCTGGCACCTGGTCGCTACGCCGTCGAGGCCTACATCCCGTCGACGAACGCGACCGCGAAGGCGCCGTACACGATCACCGACGCCCTCGGTACGACCCACAAGATCATCAGCCAGCAATCCAACGGCGCCTACGCGAACCTCGGCACCTACACCGCCAAGGCTGGTGGTTCGATCGTGGTTCACGTCGGTGACAACGACCCCAGCGCGACCAAGACGAAGATCGGCGTGGACGCGATGGCGTTCCGGCTGATCGTCACCGTTCCCGGGGCACCGACAGGTGTGTCGGCCACTCCGGGCAACGCCAAGGCCGTGGTCTCGTGGAGCGCCCCTGCCAGCAACGGAGGTGCGCCGATAACGGCGTACAAGGTGACAGCGTCCCCGGGAGGCCGCACGGCCAGTACGACGGGTGCGACCACCGCGACGGTGACCGGGTTGACCAACGCGACGGCATACACGTTCACCGTGACCGCGACCAACAGCATCGGGACCTCCGCAGCGTCGGTTGCGTCGACCCCGGTGACGCCCCAGGGTCCTCCTGATGCACCAACCGGGGTGGCGGCGTCGTCCGCCGACCACTCGGCAACCGTGTCCTGGTCCGCTCCTGCTTTCGACGGTGGGTCTGCCGTGACCGGTTACACGGTTGTCGCGATCGACACCTCGAACCGCAACGCAAGGTCCACGGTGTGTGCCGGCAGCCTGTCCTCGACGACCACCTCGTGCACCGCGACCGGGTTGACGAACGGACACGCCTACACGTTCACCGTCGCCGCGGCCAACGCCATCGGGACAGGCCCGGCCTCGACGCCCTCGACCGCTGTCACTCCGGCGACGGTGCCGAACGCACCCACCGGTGTGTCGGCAGCATCCGGTGATGGTGCGGCCCGGGTCTCCTGGTCGGCCCCGTACAACGGCGGCTCAACGATCACGGCGTACACCGCAACGGCGCAGCCCGGGGGTGCAAGCTGCTCGACCACGGCGGCGACCACGACCTCGTGCACCATCGCCGGACTTCTGGACGGCAGCGCCTACACCGTCACGGTCACCGCGTCCAACCGCATGGGCATCTCGCAGCTGAGCAGTCCGGCATCGGTCACCCCACTCGCTCGCTCCACGACGACGGCCACCGTCCCTGCTGCGGCGACCTATGGGCACGTGTACTCGATCCCGGTCACCGTCAGCTCCGCTCTGACCGTTTCGGGCACGGTGACCGCGAAGGCCGGAACGACCACCCTCGGGACCGCGACCTTGGGTGCAAGCACGTACTCCAACGGCCGCTACACCGCGACCGCGAGGATCCTCGTGTCGGGGACCGCCGTCCCGACAGGCGCCTATCGGATCGCGGTGACGTACCACGGCAACCTCGACGTCGCCCCGAGTACCTCGGCCCCAGGAGCGGTCACGATCCGGAAGGAAGCGACCACCACCAGTGCCAGGTTGAACACGTCACGTGTGCGTCACCGAGCGCACGCGAAGATCACGATGACGGTGGCGGCCTGGGGGACGACCCCGACGGGAATCCTGGCGGTCTACGACGGCACCACCAGGATCAGCCGTGTCCTGCTGAGCAGGAGTGCCAACGGCACGATCACGATCGCACTGCCCCTGCTGCGTCCGGGCACCTACCGGCTCACCGTCTACTACCGCGGCAACCGCAACCTGCGCCCGAGCACCAGCCGGACGGTGGTCCTGCATTCGCTCTGAGCGCCGACCTGATTAGCCCCTCGACCGCCCGGAGTGACCGTGGAGAGTGATGACCCGACGCAGCCGGGAGGTCTGGCCCGTCCCGGTATGAAGCCCTGGCATTTCGTGCTGGTCTTCGGGATCGTCAGCCTGCTGGCCGACATGGTCTACGAAGGTGCTCGCAGCATCATCGGGCCCTACCTCGCGACGCTAGGCGCCTCCGCCACCGTCGTCGGTCTGGTGGCCGGTGGCGGCGAGTTCATCGGCTACAGCCTGCGCGTCGTGTCGGGCTACGCGGTCCAGCGCACGCGTCGCTACTGGACCTGGACGATCCTGGGCTACGCGCTGACGGTGCTGAGCGTGCCGCTGATCGGAGTCACCAGCCTGATGGCGCCCGCGTTGCTGCTCTACGGCACCGAGCGGCTCGGGAAGGCCGTGCGGTCGCCGGCCAAGGACACCTTGCTCTCCCACGCGTCCGCGCAGACCGGCCGCGGCAGTGCGTTCGGGGTCCATCAGGCCCTGGATCAGACGGGTGCCGTGCTGGGGCCGCTCCTGTTGGCGGCGCTGCTGAGCTGGCGCGCCGGTGACTACCGGCTGGCCTTCGGCTCACTCGCCGTTCCCGGCGTCGCGGTGCTCGTCGTACTGGGGTGGCTCCGCCGGCGGGTGCCTGACCCGGCGGCGTACGAAACCGGAACTGTCGAGCAGCGCGACGCAGTGACCGGTGCGCCCGCCTCCGGGCATCTGCCCCGACTGTTCTGGCAGTACGTCGGCGCAGTCGGCATCCTCTCCTGCGGAGTCGCTTCGTTCCCGCTCCTCGCGTTCCACGCCCAGACCCGCCACCTTCTCAGCGACGCGCAGGTACCGCTCCTGTTCGCGGTCGCGATGGCCGTCGACGGGCTCAGCGGACTCGTGATGGGCAGGGTCTACGACCGGCGCGGTCCGCTGACGCTGCTCGCCGTGCCTGTCGCCGCCGGCCTCTCCGCCCTTGCCCTGACCGATCGGGTCTGGTTGATCTGGGTCGGCGTCGCCGTCTGGGGAGTCGTCAACGGCGTTCTCGACTCGACGGTCAAGGCCGTCGTGACCGAGCTGGTGCCCAGCACGTCCCGGGCCGTGGCGTTCGGCTGGTTGGCGTTCGTTCGCGGGGCCGCGCTGCTCGTTGCCGGCGGGCTCCTCGGCTTCTCCTACGACAGGTCACCGGACGTGGCGATCGCGGTGGTCCTGATCGCCAACGCGATCGCGCTCGTCGCCTTGTTCCTGGTGCTGCGGACCATGCGGGCGGATCGAACTCACGACGCCGCGGTCGCTGGTTGACCTCGCCGGGCCAGGATCGTCCGGCGCGCCAGCACGAGCCAGCAGCCGATGGCCACCGCCGAGAAGGTTGCGGGCACCACGTGGCCGAGCAGGATCGACGCGGCCATCGCGCTCGCGAAGGCGGCCAGGTTCGCGGCGACGTCGTAGACCGGGGCGATGAAGCTCTGGTTGAGGACGTGGGCCACGGCGATCAGCAGCCCGCACGCGAACGTCACCGACAGCAGGATGCTCACCATGGGCCGAGTCTCCCTGCTCGCTCCAAGCCGCGGTTCGTGGGGGCCGGTGGCTACGCTGGAAGCATGGTCAGAGGCGAAGAACCACGCACGGGCACGTTCCTCGGGGTGCCGTATGACTGGCGCCGCCCGACGAAGACCCGCTACAAGGACCGGATGTGGAATCCCGACGAGTCCCGGGTGATGACCCCTCGAGCGTTCGGCTGGGGCTACGACATCAACTTCTACCGGATCTTCCACCGGCGGTCGAAGTAGAGCCCCTGCCGCAAGGCATGATGTCGCGGTGAGTGAAGACGTGGTGGTCATCCATACCGACGGCGGCTGTACGCCGAATCCGGGCCCCGGTGGCTGGGGCGCCGTGCTGCGCCAGGGCGAGCACGTCCTCGAGCTCTGTGGAGGCGAGCCGGGGGAGACCACGAACAACCGGATGGAGCTGATGGCGCCGATCATGGCGCTCGAAGCACTCAAGCGCCCCGTCGTCGTGCACTTCTACACCGACAGCACCTATGTCCGGAACGGCATCACCAAGTGGGTCGCCGGCTGGGAGCAGAACGGCTGGCGGACGTCGGCCAAGCAGCCGGTCAAGAACGTCGACCTCTGGCAGCGTCTGCAGGACGCCTGCAACCAGCACCAGGTCGAGTGGTTCTGGGTGAAGGGCCATGCCGGCATCGCCGACAACGAGCTCGCCGACCAGCTCGCGACCCGGGGCATGCACCAGGCGATGGGATCGGTGCCCTGAGCGTCGGGGTCCGGTTCACCGGTCCTGGGTGATCGAGCTGAGCCGACCCATCGCGTCACTCATCACCTGAGCAAGCTCGCGGTCTCCCGCACCGGTGGCCCAGCTGTCGAACGCCACGCGGAAGACCGCCATCCCGGTCTCGGCGGCCAGGCCGGCCTCCGGGTCCGGCACACCACGGAGTCGGAGACCGTCGGTCAGCGCCGAGGCGAGGGTCGCCAGCTTGATCAGCTCGCGCTCCTGCAGCTCCGGATTGGCCTTGATCAACGCCTGGCGCTGCCGGGAGAAGTCATGACGACCTCCGAGGAAGTCGGCGGCACTGTCGAGCGCTGCCGTGACCGCGACCATCGGAGGTGCTGCGGGCGGCGCGTTGTGCAGTGCCTCGACCATGGCCTCCTGCAGCAGGGTCGAGCCGCCGAAGAGGACCTCGCGCTTGTCGGCGAAGTACCGGAAGAAGGTCCTCGGGGTGACCCCGGCACGTTCAGCGATCTCGGCCACCGTGGTCTGGGCGAAGCCACGCTCGACGTACAGCTCCATCGCTGCGTCGCGCAGACGTCCGCTTGCGCCCGGCTCCCAGCGACTCATGCGACGAGTCTAGGGGATGACACTGTGTGACATCGCGTGCTACGTTGATGTCATCAAGTGACATCAACTCTCGTGGAGGTCTTCTCATGCGCATCTTCGTCACCGGAGCGACCGGCTGGATCGGATCCGCCGTCGTTCCCGAGCTTCTCGACGCCGGGCACCAGGTCGTCGCCCTGGCCCGGTCGGACCAGTCCGGTGCCACGCTCGAGGCCAACGGGATCGAAGTGGTCAGGGGCTCGCTCGACGACCCCGACACCCTGCACGCCGCCGCCGCGGCCAGTGACGGTGTCATCCACCTCGCATACCTGCACGACTTCTCGCGGATGCCCGACGCGGCCCGGATGGACCTGGCAGCCATCGAGGCGTTCGGCGCTGCCCTGGAAGGCACCGACCGACCGTTGTTGATGGCCTCGGGCACGCTCGGCCTTGCTCCCGGTCGGGTCGGGACCGAAGCCGACCGGGCCGACGTGGGTGTCCATCCGCGGATCGCCAACGCGCACGCGGCGCTGGCCCTCGCCGACCGCGGGGTGCGTTCGCTGGTGGTCCGGTTCGCACCGACCGTGCACGGTGCCGGGGACCACGGGTTCGTCTCGACGCTCGTCGACGTCGCGCGCTCCCGGGGCGTGTCGGCGTACGTCGGTGACGGCGAGAGCCGCTGGTCCGCGGTTCATCGCGACGACGCCGCCTGGCTGGTCCGGCTCGCGATCGACCATGCGCCGGCCGGCTCCGTGCTGCACGCGGTCGGCGAAACCGGCGTCCCGACGCGGGCCATCGCCGAAGCGATCGGCCGGGGGCTCGACCTGCCGGTCGTCTCGGTCCCGGCCGAGAACGCGGTCGAGCACTTCGACTGGATCGGGATGTTCTTCGGAACCGACGCGACCGCCTCGAACGACCTCACCCGCGAGCTGCTCGGCTGGGACCCCGCTGGTCCCGGACTCATCGAGGATCTCGACGCGGGCTCCTACTTCGTCCCCGTGCGGTCAGATGCGAAGAGCTGAGATGAGCCCGTCGACGAGGGAGAAGCTCTGATCCAGATCGACGACCCCGCCCGGGAAGTCGCCTTCGAGATGGGTGCTCACCACGTACGCGTCCTCTCCGGTCTGCTCGACCCCGGTGATCTCGAGCGTGTAGGTGAACCTCGAGGCCAGGCTCTCGCGCCAGGCTCGGATCTCCTCGGCGCCGTGATAGCTCTGGCCCTCGTCGACCACGTCCGCGTCGGGGGTGAAACAAGCGACGAGGGTGTCGATGTCGCCGGCTGACGATGCGGCGTAGTACCGGTTGATGATGTCGGGAGCGATGCTCATGGTTTCGACCGTAGCCATGGCCACCGACAGTCTCGTCTCGACGTTGTCGGTGCCGGCAGACAGACTCGTCCCATGGCGTACGACGAAGACCTTGCCGACCGGATCCGGGAGTTCGTCCAGGACGAGGAAGCGGTGACCGAGAAGCGCATGTTCGGCGGCCTGGCGTTCCTGATCGGCGGCAACATGGCTGTCGCTGCCAGCGGGCAGGGTGGGCTCCTGGTGCGGTCCGACCCTAGTCGCGCGATCGAGGTGATCGACGGGAAGCACGTGCTCCCGATGGAGATGCGCGGCCGCGAGATGACCGGCTGGCTGCGGGTCGACGACGAGGCGGTCGCCGCTGATGCCGACCTGCAACGGTGGGTGCGGCACGGCGTCGACTACGCCCACACGCTCCCGCCGAAGTGAGCCGATGGATCTCGAGTTCACCGGCGAGGTGTGGTGGTGGAAGGGCCCGGCGCCCCACCATTTCGTCCGGGTGCCGGACGAGGAGTGCGGTGCGCTGGAGTCCGTGTCGGCTGCCGTCAGTTACGGCTGGGGGATGATCCCGGTGACCGCGCAGATCGGCGGGACGCGCTGGACCACCTCGCTGTGGCCCAAGGACGGCGGGTATGTGGTTCCGCTCAAAGCAGTCGTTCGGGCGGCCGAACGGATCGAGATCGCAGACGTCGTCACGGTCGTCCTGGCCGTCGACATCTGAGCTACCAGACAGGGGCAGGGGGCATGTCTTGTGGCTCGATCGGCGGAACTGGAAGGCCCGTAGCGTGGCGGTACAGGAGGGTGTCCAGGTAGGCACTCAGGGCGCTCGAAGTAGCCGTACAGAAGAAGAACCCGACGCCGGCGACTGTCATCACGATTCCGCCGATGATGGCGGCGGGCAGGTTGGTTCCACTGACACCGACGCCAAAGGCGATACCCCCGCCTGTCGCCACGAACGCCGTGATGATCATGGCCGCGATCCAGGGTGCGGCCAGCCGAATGTTGCTGCGGACGACAGTGCCGAGCTTGCCGCGCACGATCTGCGCCGATCGACGCGTCGTCTCGAGCGGTCCGGTGCCCTCGGCAATCAGAATCGGCACCGCAAAGACAGTGGCGACGGCCCAGGTGATGCCGGCAAACAATCGAAGAATGATCCCGGCGACACCCGTGCGTTCCAGGAGTTGCATCACAAGAGCGACCAGGGTCGACAGTGCTGCCCAGGCCGCAAGCGGACCCCGACGCGACCAGGCAACGGCTAGAGCGCGGCGGATGTCAGGCTCGCCGTTCTCGCAACGAATGTGGGCCGCGGCGACGACGACCCCTGACGTGAATGTCGTGACGAAGGCGGCGGCCCACAGTGCTGCGGCGTAGACAAGAAGTCCGCGGATACCGCCGTGCATGAGATCCGGCGTGATGTGTCCGATCGTCCACGCGGGGACGATGATGGCGGCGAGAACGAAGGCCGACGTCAATCCGCCGATGAAAAGGACGGCGACCATGGTCTTGTCCTCAAGCAGCAGCCGGTAGGACAACTTCACCAGACCGGGTGACGGGTTGAATTTCGGCGGCTTGTCCTTCTTGCTGAACATGTCAGCATCGTAGGGGTCGTTCGCACCGTCCGGTCACCGAAACCCGTGCAATTCTGGGTCCATGGAACCCACCATCTTCGAAGCCGTGGGCGGCATGCCCGGGTGCCTCGCACTGGCCGATGCCTGGCACGAGCGCTGTCTGGCCGATCTTGTGGTCAGCCACGCGTTCTCGCACGGCTTCCACCACGAGCACACCGTGCGGTTGGCGACGTACTGGGCCGAGGCGCTCGGTGGACCCGCGGAGTTCTCCGGGTCGCTCGGCCAGGAGACCGAGGTGCTGCGGATGCACTCCGGTGAAGGCGAGCACCAGGAGATGGACGATCGTGCGATCGCCTGCTTCGTGGGGGCGCTGGCAGACGTGGGGCTGTCGGGCGACGAGCGCCTGGCTTCCGCGCTCACGGCCTATTTCGCCTGGGCGACCGCAGCGATGTCGGCCTACCCGGAATCAGCCGACGACGTCCCGGACGGGTTAAGGCTGCCTCGCTGGGACTGGAGCGGTCTCGTCCCGGACTGATCCGGCTTGCTGCAGACTGGCGCCCATGATCCAGGGCTTCTCGCACATCGGCATCGCCGTCACGGACCTCGACCGGTCGATCCGCTTCTATGCGGACGTCTTCGGGTTCGCCGAGCTGTACCGGCTCGACTTCGCGAACAACGAGGTCGCGGCCACGATGGAGCAGGAGGGTGCCTTCCGCTCGGCGATGCTGCTGCGCGACGACATCCGGATCGAGCTGCTCCAGTGGGTCGACGTACCGGTCTCGGGGTCGGGGGAGCGCAAGCCGATGACCGAGCTCGGGTTCACGCACCTGTCCTTCCGGGTCGATGACGTCGACGACCTGACCGAGGCCGTGGTCGCCGCCGGTGGGGCCGTCCACCCGCAGACGCTCTCGTACGTCGGTTCCGACCCGGCGGCGCAGACCGGGCTGCTCTACTACACCGATCCGGACGGCACCCGGATCGAGGTGATGTCGAACGTCCCGGACCTCAGGTGACCTTGGCTGCCAGCCGCTTCGCATTCATGTAGGCGATCGACTCGATCGAGATCATCGGGTTGACCCCAGAGGCTGTCGGGAAGCAGGAGCCGTCGGCCACGACGAGGCCCTTCACGTCCCAGGTCTCGCCGTCCGGGTTGAGTGCCGAGATCTCGGGCGAGCCGCCCATTCGGGCGCTGCCCATGATGTGCAACGCGGCGAGCGCGAGCCGGGCCGGCGCGGCGCCCTCGTTGCGGACGTCGGCCATGAACGACTCGAGGTTTCCGCGCCTGCCGGGCTCGTAGCCGATGGTGCGGTGATGGGTGGTGTAGATCTTGGTCGCCCCGGCGGCCTCGGCGATCCTGGCGGCGCCGTCGAAGCCCTTCATCAACAGCTCCGTGTCACCGGGGGACAGCGTGTAGCTGGCGATCGGTTCGCCGTCCTTGCCGATCTTGACGGACCCGCCGGGACCCTTGTCGCGCACGATGATCGCGACACCGAGCATGTGCTTGAGCTCCTGCATCCGCGCGAGGTGCTGGGCACCGCTGCGCCAGTTGACGAAGCCCGATCCGAACGCAGGCGTCAGCGGTGCCGTCTCGAACAGCACGCCGTAACCGTCCCCGTCCAGGTCGGTCCACTCGTTGATGTACCGGGCCTGCAGCGCGCCCTCCCAGGGGTTGACCAGGTCGGGGACCCTTCCCCACAGGGCGGTCGCCGGGTGCAGGCGCAGGTGCTTGCCGACGTTCGGGTTGGTCAGGCCGGAGCGCTTCAGCAGCGCGGGCGTCTGGATCGCGCCGGCGGCGACGACCACCGCCTTCGCCTTGACCGTCAGCGTGCGACCGTCGGGCGACGTGGCCACCACACCGGTCGCCTTGCCGCCCTCAACCGTCACCCGACGGGCGTTGGCCCCGATGTAGATACGGGCGCCGCGTTCGCTCGCGTCGGTGATCCAGGTCTTGAGCGTCGACTGTTTCGCGCCGATCCGGCAGCCCATCCCGCACCGGCCGCACTCGATGCCGGCATCGCAGCCGATCACGTTGCGCGGCATCGCGTCGACGTTCCAGCCGAGTGCCTTCGCGCCCCGTTCGAGCACCTGGTCCCGGACGCCGGCGCCGTCGTGGTCCTTGTTGACCCCCAGGCGCGCGTTGACCGCAGACAGCGCGTCGTCGTACTCAGAGGTCGTGAACTGCGGTGTGCCGAGGGCGGCCCATTCGGCCCGGACGTGGTCGGGGGTCGGGAAGGAGGTCGTGTAGTTGACGATCGTGCCGCCACCGAGACCGCGGCCGGCGACGAGCTGGACCTGGCCCTCGGAGGTGACGGCAGGCGAACCGGCGTAGAGCTGGCTGAAGCCAGTGCGCTCGCTGCCGTCGAAGTCGCGGTCGTCGTGGTACTCGCCGGCCTCCAGGATGATCACGTCGAGGCCGGCCTCGCTGAGGACGCCGGCAGCGGTTCCACCGCCGGCGCCGGATCCGACCACGACGACGTCACAGGTCACCGTCTCGTCGGCCAGGATGCGCAGGGGCGCGAGCTTGGGCTCGGGCGCGACCTCGAGCGGCCCCGGAGGTCCGGCGTACCCCATGCTGTCCCACAGCGGCTTGCCCGCGGTGATGTAGTACGGCGCCAGCGCGGCGCCCTTGAGTGCGGCGAAGAGCGCCCGCTTGGCTGCGATCCGCGAATCCGAGAGCGAGAGCAGCACGCGCTCGCGCCCGGTCTGGTCGAGGCTGGAGAACTTGCGTGGGCGCCCGGTCAGCAGCAGGCCGAGGAAGCGCGTGTCCCACAGTCGGAGCAGGGTCTTGAGCTGCTTGACCTCGGCTTCACGCGGATTCGTGCCCGCGAGCTCGAGCGCGAACTCGGGTGCCCCGACCGCGCTGGCAGCCGGGATGCCGGCGCCGTCGCCGGGTGCAAAGGTGTCGCTGATCAGGCGCAGGGCGGTGAGGTGCTGCGGCGTGAAGGTCATGGCGGGACGCTACTGCCACGACGCCCGACCCGGAAGGGACGGACCTTGCCGGGCTGCGGGTGCCCGCACCCCTAGGGTGATCCCCGTGAGCGAGATGCAGCGTCGACGGGGCCCCCGGGTCGACATCGACGTGCCCGAGCTCCTCCTCGACACGGCCGAAGAGCTGTTCGGTACCGCCGGCGTCGACAATGTCTCGATGCGCTCGATCGCGCGTGAGGCCGGCGTGGCGCCCGCGGCGCTGACCCATCACTTCCCGAGCAAGCGCGCCCTGGTCGAGGCCGTGGTGATGCGTCGTGGCCGCGACCTGGGCGACGAGGTACGGCGACGCCTGCACGCGCTGCAGTCCGAGTCCGTTGTGAGCTGCCGCGACCTGGTCGATGCGGTCCTGGTCCCGTTCGTGGACGAGATCAACCATGATCCCGAGAGCGGCGTCCGCTGGCTGCGGATCGTGATCACCCTGGCCCTGAACGGGGACGAGGTCATCGCCCTTGCGATCGCCGACCAGGGGGCCGGTCTGGGCGACATTGCGACGTTGTTCATCACCGCTGCCTCCGCGGTCCCGTACCTCGACGATGCTGCCGTCGAGCTCCGGGCACCGATCGCGATGTTCTCGATGCTGACTGCGCTCGCAGCCGCCGACCTCGGTGGCTACGGCCGCCCGATCGGCCCGGCCGGCCTCGACCCCGAGTACGTCGAGCAGCTGGCACTGTTCACGAGCAGCGGTCTGCAGGCGGGCTGATCAGCTGAGCTTGACCTGCATCTCCTTGATGCCGTTGATCCAGCTGTGGCGCAAGCGCACCGCGGGGCCGACGCGCTCGATCTTCGTGCACTGGTCGGCCAGGGCGTCGAACATGATCTTCACTTCCTGGCGAGCCAGGTTCGCGCCGATGCAGTAGTGCGCGCCATGTCCGCCGAACGCCAGGTGCGGATTCGGATCGCGGGTGATGTCGAACGTGTGCGGGTCGGTGAAGACGTCCTCGTCGTGGTTGCCCGAGGCGTAGAACAGGCCGACGCGCTGGCCGGCCTTGATCTGCTGGCCGCCGACCTCGACGTCGTTGATGGCGGTGCGCTGGAAGACGTTGACCGGCGTCGCCCAGCGGATGACCTCGTCGATCATCGTGGTCGGGCGCTCGCGCACCCAGAGGTCCCACTGGTCGGGGTTGTTCAGGAACGCATCCATGCCGTGCGAGATCGCGTTGCGGGTGGTCTCGTTGCCGGCCACGGTCAGGATGATCACGAAGTAGCCGAACTCGTCGTCGGTCAGTCCGCGACCGTCCTTGTCGGCGTTCAGCAGCTTGGTGACGATGTCGTCGCGCGGGTTCTCCTTGCGGTCCGCGGCCATCGCCATCGCGTAGCCCAGGATCTCCGCAGCGGCCACGTCCGACTGGCCCTCGAACTCGGGGTCCTCGCCGGCGAGCATCATGTTGGACCAGTCGAAGAGCTTCTTGCGGTCCTCCTGCGGTACGCCGAGCAGGTCGGCGATCGCCTGGAGCGGAAGCTCGGCAGCGACCTCGGTGACGAAATCGACGGTGCCCTTCGCGATGGCGTCGGCCACGATCTTGTGGGCGCGCTCGGTCATGATGTCGTCGAGCGCGGCGATCGAGCGCGGCGTGAAGCCACGGGAGATGATCGCGCGGGTCGAGGAGTGCTCCGGCGGGTCCTGGTTGAGCAGCATGACGCGCTGGAACTCGATCATCTCGCGCAGCATCCCCTCGGGGAACCGGATGATCGCGGAGTTCTCGGCGCTGGAGAAGTTCTTGCTGTCCTTCGACACCCGGGCGACGTCGGCGTGACGGGAGACGGCCCAGTAGCCGGTGCCGCCCTCCATGCCGTCACGCGCGGACTGGGGCTGCTCGACCCAGTGCACCGGAGAGGTCTGGCGGGCGAAGGCGTGCTCGGCGTGCGGTACGCCGGTGAGCATGGTGTCCGGGTCGGTGAAGTCGAACCCCGGGGGAAGCTCGGTCGTGGTCATGCGAATCCCTTGTCTCGACGCTGACGTGGTGTATTTGTGCAGGCGAACAAATAGCCCAGCAAAACCTAACATGGGGACCCCAATCGGCGGAACGTTTCGACACCGATCAGGACCGTCCCGATCGGGGTCCGTGACTATGCTCCGGCGGGTGACGACATCGGTGGGCTCTTCGGGCGGATCAGTGGGACACCGTCCCAACCGCCGCGGGAGCCAGACCCGGCAGAACATGCTCGAGGCTGCCCTGCGAGCGCTGGCCACCGGCGATCCGAACGCGGTCTCGGCGAACCACATCGCCAAGCAGGTCGGCGTGACCTGGGGTGCGGTGAAGTACCAGTTCGGCGACGTCGACGACTTCTGGGCGGCCGTCCTCGGCTTCATCGGGGAGCGACGCGGCGAGCTCGACCTGACCAGCGACCCGGAGGCCGGACTCGAGGCCCGGGTCGGGCAGATCGTGGACCTGCTCTGGCGCGGGCTGGACACCGCTGACGCGCGCGCGATGGACACGCTGCGCAGCGCGTTGCCCAGGGAGCGCGAGGAGCTCGAGCGCGCCTTCCCGAAGACGGCAGCCGAGCTGGCCGCGTGGCAGGCCGGTTGGGTCGAGTCCTGCCAGCACGCCTTCGCCGACCTCGACGTCGACCCCGTGCGGGTCCGGGAGATGGCGGCGATGATCCCGGGCGCGATGCAGGGCCTCACGACCGAGCGCCACCTGAGCACCTACTCGAACATGGACGACGCGAAGCGCGGACTTCGCAACGCCATCGCGGCGTACCTGTCCGCCTGAAGCCGATAGTCCGGCACGTTCTCGCCCCGATTCGGTGCCTGGAGGGGCCAAACCGTGCCGGACTATCCGTTCAGCGGGATCAGGACGTCGCGCGCGAAGCGCTGCATGCCGTCGAGCTTCTGGTCCAGGGTGGCGCTGCGGCCGTAGTAGTAGAGCCACGGCATGGTCATGACGTCGGTGACGCCGCCGGTCTCGGCTGCGGCGAACTGCTCGGGAAGGATCGCGTCATCCAGGGCTGCGATCACGGTCGCCTTCTCCTCGATGCCGAGGTCGGCGCGCAGGTCGCGTAGTCGGGTCGCGTAGCCGATCGCGTCCTCGGTGGAGGAGACGTCCCCGATCCAGCCGTCGTACCGGGCGGCCCGCCGCAGGGCGACCTCGGACATCCCGCCGACCAGGATCGGCACCTTCGCCGCCGGCCGCGGACTCATGGTCAGGCGAGGCGTCGGGAAGAGCGGTCCGTCTCCCTCGACCCACTCGTTCTCCCAGAGCGCCCGGACCAGGTCCAGGCCCTCGTCGGTGGAGCGACCCCGGATCGCGAACTCCTGGCCGAGCAGGTCGAACTCCTCGCGGCACCAGCCGACCCCGACGCCGAGGCGCACCCGACCGCCGCTGAGGACTGCGGCCGTCCCGACGGACTTGGCGACCAGGTACGGACTGCGCAGGGCGGCGACGTAGATCGAGGTGAAGAACGTCAGGCGGGTCGTCACAGCGGAGAGCGCGCCGACCAGCACCCACGGGTCCGGCCACTCGCAGGTGCTGTCCCAGCGTCGCGAGCCGTCCTCCTCGTACGGGTACGGCGTCGCGAGGGTCTCGAGGTCGACGACGTGGTCGGCGATCGCAAAGCTGGCGTAACCGAGCTCGTCGGCGGCCACGGCGATCGGCTGCAGCTGGTCGGTGGGCAGCATGGCGCCCACGATCGCGAAGTCCACGGCGTCACTCTAGGGCCGAGCGGGGATTTTCACAGAACCCTCTATGAAAAGTCTTGAAGCCGGTGCCCGGGTGTGCGAGCCTCAGCGCATGCCCGACCCGTACCCCACCACGTCGAACCGCCCCGTCCGGTTGTTCCAGGTCGCCACCGGCAACGTCGGTGCGGAGATGATCGGCCGGATCCAGCGACACCCGGACCTCGAGCTGGTGGGTCTGCACTGCTATACCCCGGAGAAGATCGGACGGGACGCCGGCGAGATCGCGGGGCTGGAGCCGATCGGCGTGATCGCGACCGGCACGATCGACGACATCCTCGCCGCGGCTCCCGACTGCGTCACCTTCCACGGGGTGTGGCCGGACTTCGAGCTCTACGAGCGCGTCCTCGAGGCCGGCATCAACATCGTCACCACCGCTGACCAGGTCACCGGGCACCACCGCGATGCGAACCATCCGCTTCCCGACGGTCGGGTCCCGACCGAGGTCCTCGAAGCGGCCTGCCAGCGTGGAGGGTCGACGTTCTACGGCACCGGCATGAATCCCGGCCTCGCGCAGATCCTGAGCATCGTGCACAGCTGCGACGTCGCCGACATCGAGAAGGTGACCTGCATCGAATCCGTCGACGTCTCCTGCCACCACTCGGTCGACACCTGGATCAACTGCGGCTTCGGTGCACCGGCGGACGACCCCGAACAGATGCGCAAGCTCGAGCTCGGCACCCGCGTGTTCGGAGACGGGGTCCATCTGATGGCCGACGCGCTCGGGCTCGAGCTCGACACCGTCGATTTCGAGTGCGAGCTCGGCGCGTGCACCGAGGACGTCGACCTCGGCTGGTTCCGGCTGCCCCGGGGCAGCGTCGGCGGGGCAGCGTTCCGGTACGTCGGCAAGGTCGGTGGCACACCGCGCGTCGTGCTCGGCCTCGAGTGGCAGATGACACCGAAGACCGAACCGAGGTGGGACGTCCAGGGCTGCTACCTCACCCGTATCGACGGCGACCCGGTGATCCTGTCCAAGCACATGATCCTGCCCAAGCCCGGCACGGACTTCTCCAGCGTCGAGGCGTTCGCCGCGATCGGGATGACCGTCACCGGGATGCCGGCGCTGAACTCCATCCGCGCCGTCGTCGAGGCTCGCCCGGGGTGCATCACGAGCGCGGACCTCCCGCTGCGCGCGTTCGCCGGCCGCTTCGCGTCGGTCGGATGAACGACTTCCCGGCCGGGTCCTTCGAGAAGCTGCTGACCCCGGGCCGGATCGGCTCGATGGAGGTGCGGAACCGGATCGTGATGTCTCCGATGGAGACGATGTACGGGACGCCCGAAGGGCTGCCGTCACCGCGGACGGTCGCGTACTTCGCAGCGCGTGCTGCCGGCGGCGTCGGCCTGATCACGGTCGGCGCGACCGGCATCGACCACCGGCATCCCGAGACGCCCGGCGGCCTGCACCTGGGCACGGACGAGTCGGTGCCGGCCCATCGCGCCCTGGTCGAGGCGGTGCACGAGCACGGCGCCAGGATCCAGCCGCAGATCGTGCACGCCGGTCCGGACGGACTTGGTCCCGAGATGCACGGAGTCACCTCGCTCGGACCTTCGGTGATCGGCTCGTACCTGACCGGGCGGCCCTCGGAGGAGATCACGCTCGCCCAGCTGGCCGACGTCATGGATCTCTACAAGGCGGCAGTGCGACGCGCCCGCGAGGCCGGGTACGACGGCATCGAGCTGCACGCCGCGCACGGCTACATGATGCTCGGCTCGTTCCTCGCCCCCCAGCGCAACCGGCGTACCGATGACTATCGCGGCGACACCGTCCCCGGGAGGTTGCGCGTCGTCCTGGAAGCGCTCGCCGCGATCCGCTCCGAGGTCGGCACCGACTTCCCGATCACCCTGCGGGTCTCCGGGTTCGAGCGCGTTGCCGGAGGCCGACCGATCTACGAGACAGCGCAGGTCGCACCGACGCTGGTCGCGGCCGGGGTGGACGCGTTCCACGTCAGCGGCGGCGTGATCGATCGGCTGGTCACGCAGATGGTGAACGGGTCCGACGACGGCGACGGCCTGAACGTCGGGGCGGCTGCCGCGGTCCGGCAGACAGTCGACGTGCCGGTGATCGCGGTGGGCCGGCTGCACGATCCGGTGCGCGCCGAGCAGGTGCTCGCCCAAGGACGCGCGGACTTCATCGCGATGGGACGCCCACTGCTCGCCGACCCCGAGCTGCCGAACAAGCTGCGCAGCGGCGCGCGGGTCCGTCGGTGCATCTCCTGCGAGAACTGCATCGACTCCCTCGAACAGCGGTTCTCGGTCGACTGTGCCGTCAACCCGCAGACGGGCTCCGAGGCCGGGTTCTCGCTCGGCCCGACGCGATCGGTGCGGAAGGTCGTCGTGGTCGGCGGTGGGCCCGGTGGCCTCGAAGCCGCCCGTCTCGCCGCGTCGGCCGGGCATCGCGTCACCCTGCTGGAGGCGCAGGACGAGCTCGGGGGCTCACTGCGACTCGCCGCCCAGGTCCACCCCGACAACGCGCCGTTCCTGGACTACCTGCGGGCCGAGATCGGCGACGCCGACATCGACCTCCGGCTGGGTCGGCGCGCGAGTGTTGCCGAGATAGCGGCGCTCGGGCCCGACGTGGTCATCGTCGCGACCGGAGCCCGGTTCGAGCTGCCTGCGATCGAGGGGACCGACAGTCTCGCGACCGTCCGCGAGCTGCTTGCCGACGGGACGAGTTCCCTGGGCAACCGGGTGATCGTCCTGGGCGGTGACCTCGCCGGGATCGCGTTCGCCCAGTACCTCGCCGAGCGCGGGCATCTCGTGAGCGTCGTCGAGCCCGGCAGGGAGCTCGCGCCCGAGGTCGGCTGGAAGCGCAAGACCGAGGAGATGAACCGCCTGGATCGTCTCGGCGTCACTGTGCACGTGGGTGCCGAGGTCGAACGGGCCACCGTCGACGGCATCGTCTTCACGCCGTACGGCGGCACCTCGCGGATCTTGCCGGCGGACTCGGTGGTGCTCGCGGGGATCCCGGTCGCCGACCTGACCCTGTACGACGACCTGGTCGCTCGACTCCCGGGCGCCGTCGTCGAGGTGATCGGCGATGCCACGGGGCTGGGGCTGATCCGCAAGGCAACCCACGACGCCGCCGGCGTGGTGGCCCGACTGGAAGGGGCCTCATGAACTCCGAGCTGTTCCGGTTCGTGGATCTGTCGGATGCCGAGGTCGACGCCCTCGAGGCGCGCTACCGCCCGCTCGGCTCGTCGCTGCGTGAGCTCGTCGACGCGGCGATCCGCACGACCGCCGGTGACGACGAGGTGGCCGCTGCGGTCGCGACGATCGAGGCCCTGACCGCTTCGCTCCGGGTCAACCAGATCGACGGTGCGTCCGGGGTGCACTACAACGAGTCCGGCCGGAGCTGGACCTGGGGCAATGCCGCGATCGGCCTGCGCAACGCGGTCGCCCCGCCGATGGTGGTCCACAGCGCCGAGAACGGCGACACCCACGCCGAGGTGCACCTCGGTGCGGCGTACGAGGGACCGCCGGGGATGGTGCACGGGGGAGTCAGCGCCCTGCTGCTCGACCACCTGATGGGGGTCACGGCCAGCCGGATGAGCAAGGTGACGTTCACCGGAACGCTCACCCTGCGCTACCGCAATCCGTTGCCGCTCGGACGGGTAGTGCTCAACGGACGGGTCGCGGGCGAGGAGGGCCGCAAGGTCTTCGTGACCGCCGAGATCGAGGGTGACCAGGGCGTGGCCGTCGAGGCCGAGGGCGTCTTCATCGTGCCGATCTGGTCCGAGTAGAGCGCCTTCAGCGGCGCTGGCAGAGGATGTCCGCGGTGACCGTCCGGTCCGCGACCAGGATGGTCGTTGGCGTCGCTGTGTGGCAGTCGGTGGTGCCGCCGCCGAACTGCGGGCTGCGGCCACTCAGCCGGTAGGTCCCGGGCGAGAGTTGGATCTGGAACGCGCCGGTGCGGCTGACGGCGGCATGCACCACCGATCCACCGGGTCCGGTGATGGTGATGGTTCCGGCGAGCGGGGCGTCCGAGGCGACGGGCCCGCCGACCGCGATCAACCGACCTGACAGCGTCGCGACCTTGATCGACGGGAGCAGCGAGTTCGTCGGCGTGGGCGGAGTCGTGCTCGCAGCCGTCCCGCCGCAACCGGCGACGGTGAGGGCGAGGACGACGGCCAGGGCGAGAGGGGCGGACTTCACCCGAGAAGCATGGCGCATGACCGCGCGACTTCGGGCTCGCGTGCCCTCACAGGCGATAGACGGACACCTCGGTCGCCTTCACGCTGAAGCTCACCTGCATGCCCGGGACGAGGTCGAGGTCTGCGGCGGCCTGCGTGGTGATGTGGGCGCTCAGGTGCTTCGAGCGCACGCGGATCAGATCGCCGAGCGGGTCCAGAGCGGTGATGCGTGTCGTGAAGCTGTTGCGCGGGCTGCCGGCGGGCGCGTCGCGGTAGACGGCAACCGACCCGGGCCGGAAGGTGGCGACGGCCTGACCACCCGCCTCGGGCCCCGGTCCGGTGACCAGTCCGGTCACCGTGGTCCCGTCCGCCAGCCGGAGGTGTGCTCCCGACCAGGTCCCGCTGAGCAGGTTCAGGCCGGCGAGGTCGGCCGCGAAGGCACTGCGTGGTCGTGCCAGCACCTCGCGTGTCGGGCCTTCTTCGACGACCTGCCCGTGATCGAGCACGACCACCCGGTCGGCGAGCAGCAAGGCATCCAGCGGATCGTGGGTCACGAGCACCGCCGTGCGTCCCGAGAGCACCCGGCGGAGTGCCTGTCGAAGTACCGGAGCGACGCTGACGTCGACGGCAGCCATCGGCTCGTCGAGCAGCAGCAGTCGCGGATCGGCAGCCATGGCTCGCGCGACGGCCACCCGCTGGGCCTCACCGCCCGAGAGCGCCGAGGGCTTGCGTGCCGCGAACTCGGCCGCGTCGACCTCGGCGAGCCACCGATCCGCCTCCGTCAACGCCGTGCGGCGCGAGCGGCCGCGGCTGCGGGGGCCGAAGGCGACGTTGTCGCGCACGCTCAGGTGGGGAAACAGGAGCGGGTCCTGCGACAGCAGGGCGATCTCCCGATCGTGCGGCGGTACGTCGACACGGTTGGCGCCGCCGACCCGGAGGAGGACCCGGCCGTCGAGCGACACCTGGCCGGTATCCGGGACGAGGTGTCCGGCCGCGATCGCCAGCACGGTCGACTTGCCGGCTCCGTTCTCGCCGAGGAGCGCGACGGTCTCACCGTCCGGGACGCCGAACTGCACGTCCAGGCGCCGATCGAGCAGCCTCGCTGCGAACTCGAAGCTCATCGACCTGCTCGTTCCGGACGTGCGATCGCGATGATGATCACGGCGACCACCACCAGGACCAGGGCGAGAGCGACCGCGGCGTCCGGGTCGCCCTCGCGCTGGAGGTAGATCTCGAGCGGCAGCGTGCGGGTGACTCCCTGGAGGCTGCCGGCGAAGGTGATCGTCGCGCCGAACTCACCCAGGGCCCGCGCGAAGGACAGCACCGCCCCGGCCAGGAGGCCGGGCATCACCAGCGGCAGGGTGATGCGCCGGAACACGGTCGTCGGCTTCGCACCGAGAGACGCGGCGACGATCTCGTAGCGCTGTCCTCCTGTGCGCAGCGCGCCTTCGAGGCTCAGGACCAGGAACGGCAGGGCTACGAACGTCTGGGCCATGATCACCGCGATCGTCGAGAACGCGACACGGATGTCGAGGACCGCCAGGGTGTGCCCGAGCAGGCCGTTGCGACCGAACGTGTAGAGCAGTGCGAGTCCACCGACGACGGGCGGAAGGACCAGCGGGAGCAGGACGAGGGACCGCAGCAGGCTCTGCCCCGCGAAGCTCGTGCGGGCGAGGACCGTGGCCATCGGCACGCCGAGGAGCACGCACAGGACCGTGCTCGCGCCCGACGTCTTCAGGCTCAGGACCAGCGCCGCACGGGACGAGTCGGAGGAGATCAGGGCAGCGAAGTGGGGCCAGTCGACCTTCGTGAAGATCGCGATCAGGGGCAGCAGGACGAAGGTCGCGCCCAGGGCCGCCGGGAGGTAGATCCAGCGCGGGATCGCGGCCGCCCGCTGGCGGGTCATCAGGGCTTGGCGAATCTGGCGTCCGCCAGAACCGTCTGCCCGGTGGCACCCAGGACCAGGGTCATGAACTCCCGCGCGAGCGCCGCGTTCTTGCTGCCCGTGATCGTCACGATCGGGTAGGTGTTCACAGCCGACGACGCTTGCGGGAAGACGACTCCGTGGACCGTGGCACCGGCGGCCTTGACGTCCGTCACGTACACCAGGCCAGCCATGGCGTCGCCGGACGTGACCTTGGCCAGGACGTCCTTGACCGACTGCTCCTCACTCACGGGCTTCAGAGGGACGCCGGCGGCAGCAGCCACCTTCTTGGCTGCGGCCCCGCACGGCACCTCCGGCGCACAGATCACCAGGTTGATCCCCGGGTGCGCCAGGTCCGCGAACGAGGAGATGTGCGCCGGGTTGTTCGGCGGAGTCACGATCTCGAGGGTGTTCGACGCAAAGTCCTGGGGCGTTTCGGCCTGCAGGTGGTCGCCGGCAAGCTTGCCCATGTTCGATTCGTCCGCCGACGCGAAGACATCGGCCGGCGCGCCCTGCTGGATCTGCGCGACGAGGTCCGAGGATCCACCGAAGTCGAAGGACACCGTCACGCCGGGATGGGTCGCCTCGAACTTCTTGCCCAGGTCGGTGAACGTGCCGGTGAGGGACGACGCGGCGAACACGGTCAGGGTCACGGGCTTCGCGGACGGGGCCTTGGTACCGGATCCGCACCCCGCGAGGAGAGCCCCGGCGATCGCTGTGACGGCGAGGACGGACAGGGCGCGGAAACGTCGGGAGGGGGTCACCGGACCATCCCATCATGACGACACCGCAGATGCGTAGTGCTGGCTAGATTTGTGACGCAGGTGAGATACATCGGCAGCGTGATCTCCGAATGTGCGGCCGTGGCGATCGCGACGTCGGGTACCCGCGGGCTGAAACTGAAACGCGTTACAGTTTCAGCGTGGTGAACAACGTCTTCTCCCCGGCTCAGCTCGGCCCGGTCACGGTGCGCAACCGGGTCGTCAAGGCGGCGACCTTCGAAGGTCGTACGCCGGACGGGCAGGTCACCGACGCGCTGATCGACTACCACCTGGCTCCCGCGCGCGGAGGGGTCGGACTGACCACGGTCGCCTACCTCGCCGTCGCGCCGGAGGGTCGTACCGAGAAGGACGTCATCGTGGTCGACGACCAGTCGGCCCCTGGGCTGGCGCGCCTCACGGATGCGATCCACGAGACCGGTGCCAAGATCGCCGGACAGCTCGGCCACGCCGGACCGGTCGCCAACGGTCGTTCCAACGGGGTCCATGCTCTCGCGGCGTCCCGGATGCCGTCGCCGTTGAGCATGCAGATGATCAGGTCGGCGAGCGCGGCCGACATCACCCGGATCACCAGGGCCTACGTGCGGACCGCCCGGATCATGGTCGACGCGGGCTTCGACGTGCTCGAGATCCACATGGCCCACGGCTACCTGCTCAGCTCGTTCCTGGCCCCCGGGCAGAACCGGCGCAAGGACGGCTGGGGCGGCACCGTGACCAACCGGGCGCGCTTCGCCCGCGACGTCGCCCGCGTCGTCCGCGAGGAAGTCGGCGACGCCGTCGCGGTGACCGCCAAGATCGGGATGACCGAGGGTTCACCGGTCGGGTTCTCGATGCCAGAGAGCCTCGAGTTCGCCCAGATGCTGGAGTCCGACGGGCACCTCGATGCACTGGAGCTGAGCGCCGGCAGCTCGTTGCTCAACCCGATGTACCTGTTCCGCGGCGACGTGCCCCTCAAGGAGTTCGCTGCGAACATGCCGCCGGTGGTGCGTCTGGGCCTGAAGACGCCTGTGGGCAAGCGGTTCTTCAAGAGCTACGACTTCGAAGAGGCCTTCCTGCGCGACAAGGCGCTGGCCTTCCGTGAGGCGGTCTCGATGCCGCTGATCATGCTCGGCGGCATCAACACCCTCGCCACGATGGACCGCGCCATGGAGGAGGGGTTCGAGTTCGTCGCCATGGGGCGGGCCCTGCTGCGAGAGCCCGACCTGGTCAACAGGATGCAGCGTGGCGAGACCAGCGACGGTCTCTGCATCCACTGCAACCAGTGCATGCCGACGATCTACTCGGGCACGCGCTGCACGGTCATCGATCCGCGCTGATCACCGGTCGCCGGGCAGCGCCGGCTGTCCCGGCGGGTTGATGACGACGAAGACCGTGCCGTCCGGGCGGTCGCGCACCAGCGAGCCCGAGACCGGGCCGTCGAAGACGATGTCCCACCGCACCGGATCGTTGCCGAGTGTGTAGGTGACGTCGGTGCGGATGGTGTAGCCCATCAGCGGCAGCACCCGCTTGTAGAAGGCGATGACGCCGTTCAGGTCCGTGGTCGGGATGTCGAACTGCCAGGTGTCGTCGATCGCGCCCGGATCCGTGACCTTGGCGCCCTGCGGGACCGGGAAGCCCTCGATCGTGCGGGGCGCATTCGCCGGAGCCGCCAGCTGGCTGGCCCCCGGTACGGCGGTCAGGGTGGCGGTCGCCTTGATCGTCGAGGCGGCCTTCGGCCTCTCGAGCTGGATGTTCGAGGGGAGGACCGGTGTCGGGTACGCGGTCGTCGTCGGGGAGACGCTGCGCTGCGGGGCGGCGGCCGGCTTCGAGGAGCCGCCGCATCCGGTGACCAGGCCCAGGAAGAGACCGGGTGTGAGGAGGGTGACAGCCGTCGAGGCCAGGGTGCGGCGGACGGGCAAGGCATTCCCCTCTAGGGTCGAAACGGTTCTTCGACCGTACCTGACGGGATGTGAACGATGACGTTCGAGTTCGACCGTGACACGGCGATCACAGCACGCGGCGACGGCATCCATGACGCGGTCCTGGCTCCCGGGTGGGTCGTCGGGGGAGGCGTCAACGGCGGGTACCTGCTCGCGATCATCGGCAACGCGGTCCGTGACCAGCTCGCGGCCGAGGTGCCTGACCGTGGCCATGTCGATCCGTTCGCCCTCACCGCCCACTTCCTCAGCGCCTCGACCCCCGGACCGGCGTACGTCGAGACCCGGGTGCTGCGGTCGGGCAGCCGGTTCTCCACGGTGGCCGCGACGCTGGTCCAGGACGTCGACGGCACCGCCGTCCCGCGTATCGCCTCGCACGCCACGTTCGGTGACCTCGACCGCGCGCGCGACCCTGCCAGTGATGCCGCGGCCGCAGCCCTCGGGCTCGCGTTGCCGCCTCCCGAGCTGCCACCGCTCGCCGAGTGCGTCGAGTCCCGCGATGCGCCCGAGGAGGTCAGGAAGATGGCTCCACTGCTGCAACGGTTCGGCACCCTGTTCGATCCCTCGACCGCCGGCTGGGCGATCGGCAAGCCGAGCAGGCAGGGCGTGCTCCAGGGCTGGTTCAGGCTGGCCGACGACCGCCCGCTGGATCCGATCGCCTTGCTGCTGGTGGTCGACGCACTGCCGCCGACCACGTTCGACCTGGGCATGCCCGGCTGGGCGCCGACGTTGGAACTGACCGCGCACGTGCGGGCGCGGCCCGCACCGGGGTGGGCGATCGTCCGGCACCGCACCCGGACGATGGCAGGCGGCCTCTTCGAGGAGGACTGCGAGGTCTGGGACTCCACCGGGCTGCTGGTCGCCCAGGCGCGCCAGCTCGCGCTGCAGCCACGGGCCAGGGATCGAGCCTGACGTGCAGCTGGTCGTCGGCGTGGCGATCGTGCGCGGGGCCTGCGTGCTCGCCGCACGCCGAAGCACCGGTGGCTGGGAGTTCCCGGGCGGAAAGGTCGAGCCGGGCGAGGACCCGGCGAACACCGCCGTCCGGGAGATCGCCGAGGAGCTCGGCTGCACCATCGAGGTCACCGGCTGGCTGCCCGGGACCGCGCCGATCCGTGCCGGCTTCGAGCTCCGGGTGGCGACCGCACAGGTAGTCGGCGGCGAGCCCGTTCCGCAATCCGGTGACCACGACGCGCTGCGCTGGCTGGTGACGTCCTCGCTGGACGCGGTCGACTGGCTCGAGGCCGATCGGTCGTTCGTGGCCGAAATCATGGCGGGTCGGTTCCCTGACCAGCACTAGGGTTGAGTCATGACCAAGCAGATCCTGCTCGTGCACGCCCACCCCGACGACGAGAGCATCGGCCAGGGCGCGACCATGGCCAAGTACGTCGCGGAAGGCATCGGCGTCACGCTGGTGACCTGCACCGGCGGGGAGATGGGCGAGATCCTGATCCCCGAGATGGCCCACATGGCGGCGGACCAGGACGACACCCTTGGCGACCAGCGCCGGATCGAGCTGACCAACGCGATGGCCGCGCTCGGCGTCACCGACTTCCGCTACCTCGGCGGCTACGGGACCTACCGCGACTCCGGCATGAAGTGGCACGAGGACGGCCACGCGGTCGCCGCGGACGACGTGCACGCCAACGCTTTCTGGAACGCCGACCTGACCGAAGCCGCCACCCACCTGGTCTCGGTGATCCGCGAGGTGCGGCCGCAGGTGATGGTCACCTACGACGAGTTCGGCGGCTACGGCCACCCCGATCACATCCATGCCCACCTGGTCGCGACGTACGCCTCTGCGCTCGCGGCAGTGCCGTCGTACCGCACGGACCTGGGGGAGCCGCACGAGATCGCCAAGGTCTACTGGGGCGCGATGTCGGCCACCAGGATGCGCGAGGGCCTGCGCAGGCTGCGCGACGCCGGTGACACCACGACGTTCGAGGGCATGGACCCCGACGGGCCGCTGCCGCCGTTCATCACTGCCGACGAGAACCTGACGGCCTCGGTGAGGGCCGTCGAGTTCGTGGACAAGAAGATGGCCGCCCTGGCCGCTCACGCGACCCAGATCAGCACCGATGGTCCGTTCTTCGCGCTGTCCAACAACATCGGCGGCGAAGGCTGGGGCCTCGAGTTCTACCGGATCGCCAAGGGCACGAAGACCGCCCCGTTCACCGAGGACGGCCTGGAGACGGATCTGTTCAACGGCGTGTGAGGTGCCGGTAGGCGTGATGGCGTTCGAAACCGAGCTGCGCGTAGAGACTCTGGGCCGCCTCGTTGTCGGCCGCAACCTGGAGCAGGAGCACGCTGGCGCCGCCCTCGGCGGCCCACTCGGTCAGCCCGGCCATCATCGTGCGGCCGAACCCGCGCCGGCGCTGGTTGGGAGCCACCATCAGGTCGGCCACGAATCCCCAGTCCCGCTCGATGCTGACCCGGCCGTGGACGCGTTGGACCCCGTCCTCGTCGATCGTCGCGAAGCTCGCCCGCGCCAGCGCCAGGGACTCGGCGACCGCGTCGTAGTTCGCGAGCGCGTTCTCGTTGCCGGTGAGCCACCCGCGTGAGATCCGATTGGCGTGCGCCACGGCGGTGGTGTCGACGCCGCTCAGCGCGCGACGTACGGCAGCGGTGCCGGCGAGCAGGACCTCGGTGTCGGCCTCGCCCGGGCGCAGGACCGTCCAGCCGCGCGCCTCGAGCTCGATCTGGACCGGTGACCCGACGACCGCCTGCGCGACCGCCTCGCGGCCGCGTTCGGCGTAGAACTCGACGGTGCGCCGGATCGCGGTGTCCAGGTCGGTTCCCGGATCGCCCACCGGTAGCACCGAGTTCGGCCGGGCGTTGGCGCCGCCGGTGAAGCGCAGCACCCAGTCGCCGATGTGGTCGGTCTCCCTCGGCACGAAGAACGCGGTGGCTCGCGCCTCGACCTCGTCGGGGGTCAGGCGCGCGAACCGCGACGGCCTCGGCGGGACGGGCTTGCCGGAGACGATATCGGCCAGCGCGATGGTGGTCACGGTGCCGTCCTCGGACCTGATGGTGGTGCTGGTCTCGCCCCAGGATTCACACACGCCCAGCAGGTCGGTCATCGCCGGACCTCCGCTGGGGCCGGTCTGGTCCGCCAGGACGCGGCGTACGACGACACGCAGTCCGACGACGTGCGGACCCAGCGTGTGCTGGGTTCCTGAGGTGGTGTCGTGTCGAAACCCGGGACTGCCTGTAGGACTCACCTTCGGGATACTAGGCTTTGTCCCAGTCCGTACCGGACGCGTACCTCAGGAGGATCCAGGTGACCTACGTCATCGCCCAGCCTTGTGTTGATCTGAAGGACCGTGCCTGCGTCGACGAATGTCCCGTCGACTGCATCTACGAAGGCAAGCGGATGCTCTACATCCACCCGGATGAATGCGTCGACTGTGGCGCCTGCGAGCCGGTCTGCCCGGTCGAGGCCATCTACTACGAAGACGACACGCCGGGCGAGTGGAAGGAGTACTACGACGCGAACGTGCACTTCTTCGACGACCTTGGTTCTCCTGGTGGCGCTGCCAAGATGGGCGTGATCGACGCCGACCACCCGTTGGTCGCGGCTCTGCCTCCGCAGGAACACGACGAGCACTGAGCGTCTCCCCTGAGCGTCTCCTCCAGGCTCCCGGATTTCCCGTGGGACAACCTGACGCCGTACGGCGATCGGGCGCGTGCGCACCCTGACGGCATCGTCGACCTGTCGGTCGGCACACCCGTCGACCCCACCCCCGAGGTGGTGCAGCGCGCCCTGATCGCCGCGGCGGACTCCCCGGGCTACCCGCTGACCATCGGGCTGGCGGCCACCCGTCAGGCCTGCGTCGACTGGCTGTCGCGCCGGTTCGGTGTGACGGGGCTGTCGATCGACGGGGTGCTGCCGGTGATCGGTTCGAAGGAGCTGATCGCCTCGCTGCCCTTGCACCTCGGCATCGGGCCCGGTGACCTGATCGTGCAACCGGAGCTGGCCTACCCGACGTACGAGGTCAGTGCGGCGCTGGTGGGTGCCCGGATCCTCGCGACGGACTCCCTGACCGCCGTCGGACCCGAGACGCCGAAGCTGGTGTGGATCAACTCGCCGTCGAACCCGACCGGCCGGATCCTGCCGCCTCTGCACCTGCGCAAGGTCGTCCAGTGGTGCCGCGAGCGGGGGGTGCTGCTGGTCTCCGACGAGTGCTACCTCGAGTTCGGGTGGACCGGCGACAAGCCCGTCTCGGTGCTGGACCCGCAGGTCTGCGGCGACAGCACGCACGGCATCCTCGCGGTGCACTCGCTCTCGAAGAGCTCGAACCTCGCCGGCTACCGCTGTGCTTTCGTCGCCGGCGATCCTGCGGTGATCGCCGAGCTGCTCGCGGTCCGCAAGAACATGGGACTGCAGATGCCCGGCCCGCAGCAGCGGGCGATGATCGCGGCGCTTGACGACGACGCGCACGTCGACGAGCAACGTGCCCATTACGCCGCTCGTCGTACCCGGTTGAAGGCGGCACTCGAAGCAGCCGGCTTCCGGATCGATCACTCCGAGGGTGCGCTCTATCTCTGGTCGAGTCGCAACGAGGACTGCTGGTCCACGGTCGACTGGCTGGCAGAGCGCGGCATCCTCGTCGCACCCGGCACGTTCTACGGCGCGGCCGGTGCCCGGCACGTCCGGGTGGCGCTGACCGCGACCGACGAGCGCATCGACGCCGCCATCGCGCGGCTGCGTTGATCCGGGGGTAGGGCTCAGCCCAGGGACACCGCGACCGTGGTGCTGCTGGCGCTGGCGGACTTCTGCCATCCCTTCTCGGAGGCCCGACCGGTGTGCCAGGTCAGGCCGTCGAAGGAGATCGTGTCGATCTTCAGGGGACCGGCGTAGGCGACGAGGTACGAGGCCACCGACCAGCCGCGGCGGTTGCCGGCCGCGTCGCCGGTGACCGGGACCGCGAGGTCCTGGCGCACGCCGGTGCGCTGCGTCGAGAGCCCGCCGAAGGCTCCGGTCAGGGACGAGGTGACCGATGCGGCGGTTCCGCGGTCCTGGGGTTGGTTGACCACGCAGGTGAAGGTGCCGTTCGGGCTGTACCCGGTCAGGGCCGAGGCCAGCGCGCGGGCGTCAGGCGCGTGCGCCTCGTAGGCCTGCGGGTAGCCGGAGTGCTGCACCAGCTGGGCGGCTTCGGTGATCTGCATCGTCTCGTAGCCCGGGATCCGTACGAGGGCGTCGTAGAACTTGTTGATCGAGTAGTGCGGGTCGAGGATCTGCGACGGGGTGCCCCACCCCTGCGAGGTGCGCTGCTGGAAGATGCCGAGCGAGTCGCGGTCACCGTGGTCCAGGTTGCGGATCTTGCTCTCCTGGTACGCCGTCGCCAGCGCGATCGAGACCGCGCGGGCGGGCAGGCCGCGGCGCGCGGCGATGGCGGCGATCAGCGCGGCGTTCTGGCCCTGGTCGGGGTCGAGGCCGACCTGGAGACCCGCGACCGTCGCGGTGCAGCCGGCGGGATCGGCAAGCGGTCCGACCCCGCGGTAGATGGCCACGGCCACCCCACCCACGACGGCGAGCAGGAGCAGGAAGATGAACCCGACCCGACCCCGGTTTCTGCGAACCGCCATCTCAGTTCGCGTGCAGGTCGGCGTTCAGCGCAACGCCCTCGGCCCGCCAGCCGACGGCCTCGACCGTGCCCGTGACCGAGTTGCGCCGGAACAGGACGTTGTCAGCGCCGGAGAGCTCGAGCGCCTTGATCACGGTGGGGTTGCCCTGGGCGTCGTACACGGTGACCTTGGTGCCCGCCGTGACGTAGCAGCCGGCCTCGACGACGCAGTCGTTGCCGAGTGAGATGCCGATGCCCGAGTTCGCGCCGAGCAGGCACCGCTCGCCGATCGAGATGACCTGGGCGCCACCGCCGGACAGGGTGCCCATGATGGAGGCACCGCCACCGACGTCCGAGCCGTCACCGACCACGACTCCCGCCGAGATCCGGCCCTCGACCATCGACGTGCCCGTCGTACCGGCGTTGAAGTTCACGAAGCCCTCGTGCATCACCGTGGTGCCGGGGGCCAGGTGGGCGCCGAGGCGGACGCGGCTGGCGTCGGCGATCCGTACGCCGGTCGGGACCACGTAGTCGGTCATCCGCGGGAACTTGTCGATGCCCAGCACCTCGACGGGCCCTCCTGCACGAAGCCCGGCGCGGACCTCTTCGAAGTCGGCCGGCGAGCAGGGACCTCGACTGGTCCACACGACGTTGGCGAGCAAGCCGAACTGGCCGTCCAGGCTGAGCATGTGGGGAGCGACCAGGCGGTGGCTCAGCAGGTGCAGACGCAGGTAGACGTCACTGGCATCGACCGGTGCGCTTGCCAGCGTGACCGCCCGCAGGACGACCTCTGTCCGCACCCGGCGGACGTCGTCCTTGCCCTCCAGCGCGGTCAGGGAGGCGGGTGCCTCGGCCGTGCTCGGCGCCTCACCGAGGGACGGTGCCGGGTACCACGTGTCCAGGGTGGCACCGTCGTCGGCGACGGTCGCGAGACCGAAGCCCCAGGCGTGCGTGGGCGAGTCAGGTGCCGGTGCAGACATGTCCTTCAGGCTACCGGTGCAGGCCCAGCCTGCGCGGGGCGGCCGTCCGTGGCAGGCTGGCGCGCATGGGTATCGCGACCTTCAAGGAACTCTGTCTCGACACGCATCCGGCGCCGGGACAGGACGTCAACGCGCTCGGCCGGTTCTGGGCCGCGGCGACGGGCTGCGGCTTCGAGCCGGCGAGGGATCCGGCCGACCCCGGCGATGTCGTCGGCAGTGAGGAGGGCACCGGGATCGCCCTGTGTCCCGTCCCCGAGCCGAAGACGGTCAAGAACCGGGTGCACCTCGACGTCTCGGTCGCCGACCTCTCCGAGCTGACCGATCTCGGCGCGACCGTCCTCCGGGCAGCCGACGAGGAGATCCGCTGGACGGTGATGGCCGATCCTGAGGGTGGTGAGTTCTGTGCGTTCGTCCGCACGCCCGAGCGGCTGGCGCCGTACCGGGTCTTCGAGCTGGCGGTCGACTCCGTCGACGCGGAGGCGAGTGCGCGCTGGTGGGCCGAGGTCTTCGGCGTCGAGGCGGAGAACAAGGGCGAACCGTGGTGGTGGTTCACCGGCGCTCCCGGCTTTCCGAGCGAGGCCGTGGCGCCTTTCTGGGCGATGGTCTTCGGGCCCGTCCCCGAGCCCAAGACGGTGAAGAACCGCTTGCACTGGGACGTGTACGGCGAGGCCGACGACTTCCTGGCCCGCGGTGCGACCCTGCTGTGGGAGATGCCGCGCTGGACGGTGCTGGCCGACCCGGAGGGCAATGAGTTCTGCGTGTTCCCGCAGCCCTGACAAGATGTCGCCATGGCTCTGGACCTGACCGCCGACGTCGTCGCGCTGACCGAGGCACTCGTCGACATCGAGTCGGTGAGCCGGAACGAGCAGCAGATCAGCGACCAGATCGAGGCGGCGCTGACCGGACTCGACCACCTGCACCTGACCCGGATCGGCAACTCGCTGGTCGCGCGCACCGAGCTCGGTCGCCCCGAGCGTGTCGTCATCGCCGGGCACGTCGACACCGTGCCGCTCAACGACAACCTCCCGTCCCGCAACGACGGCACCCTCCTGCACGGGCTCGGGTCGTGCGACATGAAGGGTGGCGTCGCGGTGGCGCTCAAGCTGGCAGCCGAGGTGGACGACCCGGTCCGCGACGTGACGTACGTGTTCTACGACGGCGAGGAGATCGCCTCGGAGTTCAACGGCCTGCGCATCATCGCCGAGCAGCGTCCGGACCTGCTCGACGCTGATTTCGCGATCCTGATGGAGCCCTCGGACGCGGGGGTCGAGGCCGGCTGCCAGGGCACGCTCCGCGTCGAGGTCACCACCCGCGGCGAACGCGCCCACTCGGCCAGGTCCTGGCGCGGTGTCAACGCGATCCACGGTGCGGGCAAGGTGCTGGACCGGCTGAACGCGTACGTCGCCCGCAGGCCCGTCATCGACGGTCTCGAGTACCACGAAGGCCTCAACGCCGTCCTCATCAGCGGCGGTGTCGCCACCAACGTGGTGCCGGATGAGTGCGTGATCACCGTGAACTACCGCTTCGCCCCGGACCTCACCGAGGACGAGGCACTCGCGTTCGTGACCGACTTCTTCGACGGCTACGAGGTCGTCGTCACCGATTCGGCCCCCGGCGCCCGTCCGGGCCTGGACCGTCCGGCCGCGAAGGCGTTCGTGGAGGCTGTGGGCGGCGAGGTGAAGCCGAAATTCGGCTGGACCGACGTCGCCCGCTTCACCGTCCTCGGGATCCCGGCGGTCAACTACGGCCCCGGCGATCCGGTGCTCGCCCACAAGCAGGAGGAACACGTGCCGCTCGACCAGCTCCGCCGCTGCGAGAAGACCCTGCGCACCTGGCTAGGCGCATGAGCAGCGAGAGCACGACACCGCGGCGGATCAAGCGCAAGGGCCCGACCTTCCTGCGCGACTCCCAGGTCGATGCCTCGACCACCGATCAGCGGCTGCTGGACTCGCGCGGCGACAGCGACTGGGTCCACGCCGACCCGTGGCGCGTCCTTCGGATCCAGGCCGAGTTCGTCGAAGGCTTCGGTGCCCTCGCCGAGCTCGGTCCGGCGATCGCGGTCTTCGGTTCGGCGCGCACGAAGCGCGATGACCCCTACTACCTCAAGGGCGTCGAGATCGGCGCGGGCCTGGTTGACGCCGGCTACGCGGTCATCACCGGCGGTGGGCCGGGGGCGATGGAGGCGGCGAACAAAGGCGCGGCCGAAGCAGGCGGTGTCAGCGTCGGCCTCGGGATCGAGCTGCCCTTCGAGGACGGCGTGAACGACTACGTGAACATCGGCGTCAACTTCCGCTACTTCTTCGCCCGCAAGACGATGTTCGTGAAGTACTCGCAGGGCTTCATCGTGCTTCCCGGCGGCCTCGGCACCTTCGACGAGCTCTTCGAGGCACTCACGCTGGCCCAGACGCACAAGGTCACCTCGTTCCCGGTCGTCCTGATCGGCGTGGACTACTGGTCCGGCCTGATCGACTGGCTGCGAACCACCGTGCTGGCGAATGGCAAGATCTCCGAAGCCGACCTCGAGGCCCTCCACGTCACCGACGACGTCAAGGAAGCCGTCTCGATGATGGGAGCCGCACGATGATGTGGTTGCTGGCCGTGGTGATCGTCCTGGTCTTGGGTGCGGTCGCCGTCGTCGCGACCGGCTCCGGCGACGGCCTCGCTCCGACGTACGACGACCGGCCTGATGTCGTCGTACCGGAGGAGGGTCCGTTGTGGGCCGCCGACCTGCGCTCGATCCGGTTCACCAGTGCCCTGCGGGGCTACCGCGCCAGCGAGGTGGACGCCCTGCTCGCGCGGCTCGCCGCACAGCTCGGAGACAAACCAGCCGAATCCGGGCCGGATTCGGGCATGATGGATTGATGGCTCGTCTCTCGGGAATCCTGGTCGCCGGCGCCCTGGTGGTGCCCCTGCTCACCGGGCTCGGTGGTGCGACCGCTGCGCCGCCGCCCGCCTCGGCCCCTGCGGCCGTGCCGGCACCGCGGGCGCTGGTCCAGACGCTGGTCATCGGGCGGACCGTCAAGAACCGTCCGATCATCGCCTACCGGATCGGTGACCCGACCTCGCCGGTCAAGGCCGTCTTCATCGCGACGATGCACGGCAACGAAGCCGGTCCGGCGAGGATCCTGCTCAACCTGCGTGACGGTGCCCCGGTCACCGGTGCCGACATCTGGCTGATCCCGTACTACAACCGCGACGGGTTCGTGCGGCACACCCGGATGAACGCCCACGGCGTCGACCTCAACCGGAACTTCCCGGTGCACTGGATCCGCACCTACGGCGCTTACAACTCCGGGCCCAGCCGCGCCTCCGAGCGGGAGACCCGGGTGTTGATGAGGTTCCTGACCCGGATCCGGCCGAGGTACGTCGTCAGCTTCCACCAGCCCCTGGACGGCGTGGACACCTCCTACGGCAAGGCCCGGGCGCTCGCGTTGCGGCTGTCGGTCGGCCTCGGCCTGCCGAGGAAGGTCTTCAGCTGCAACGGCTCGTGCCACGGGACGATGACCCAGTGGTTCAACCGGACCTTCCCGGGCGCGGCGCTCACCGTCGAGTACGGCGTCAGGATGACCACGCGTCAGGCAACCGTGACCGGACCGGCGGGGCTCCTGGCCGCGGTCGGCGCGAGTCGCTGAGGCTTACCTACCTTCCCTCGAAGGTTGCCTTCTCCTTGGCCAGGAACGCATCGACCGCACGGCGGTGGTCCTGGCTGGCGCCGGTGCGGTTCATCATCTCGCCCTCGAAGGCGAGCGACTCGGTGAAGCCGTGGTCGCTGGAGAAGTTCACCGACTGACGGATCGAGGCGTAGGACAGCGTCGGACCGGCGGCCAGCCTGGTGGCCAGCGCAGCGACCTCGTCAGCGAGCTCGTCGTCGGGCACGACCTTCGTGGCGAGTCCGAGCTCGAGGGCTTGCGCCGAGGCGATCGTGCTCGGGAAGTAGAGGAGCTCGAGCGCTTTGGCGCGCCCGACCAGGCGGGGCAACGTCCAGGACGCACCGGTGTCGCAGGAGAGCGCGACGCCGGGGAAGGCGAGGTTGAACCCGGCCGACTCGGCGACGATCCGCAGGTCGCAGGCGAACGCCAGGCTCGCTCCGGCTCCGGCGGCGACCCCGTTGACTGCGGCGATCACCGGCTTCGACATCGTGGCCAGGGCCGTGACGATCGGGTTGTAGTGCTTCGGCACCGTGGTGAACAGCGCATCCGAGTCACCCTCGTTGAGCAGCGCGACATGTTCCTTGAGGTCCTGGCCGACGCAGAAGGCGCGGCCGGTGCCGGTCAGCACGACGCAGCGCACCGCGACGTCGTCGGCGGCCGAGGTGACGGCCGCGAGCAACGCTTCCTTGGTCGCGATGTCGAGGCTGTTCATGGCCTCGGGCCGGTTCAGCATGATGGTGCCGACGCCGTGCTCGACGACGTACGTGACGGGGGCAGTCTGCTCGGTCATGGTCGGGTTCCTGTCGGTGCGAGGTGGTGGTCGATGAAGCGCGTGGCGGCGGGGAGCAATCGGGCGGCGTGGTCGTCGAAGAACGCGGCTGCACGGTGTCCGGCCCAGTCTGACGGCAGCAGCACGGCAGGCAGTCCCGGATCGGTGAACAGGAACTTGCGCCAGCTGTGCAGCAGTTCGGAGCGCACGACGAACGCGGTCATGTCATCAGGAGCAGGGGCGGTCGTCGGCCGCAGGATCGTGGCCGCCTCGACGACCCAGGCCGAGTAGGCAGCGCCGAGCGAGCTCACGTCGAACGCAGCCAGCAGCGCAGCCGGCGGGTGCACGTCGGCCGAGGACAGCGTGACCGCATCGACGGACTCCTCCGCCAGCAGCCGGTCGACCTCGGCCGAGTGGCGGGGGCTGACCCAGGTGCTGTCACTGATCGGCGCCATGCCGAGGAAGCGGAGCTGGTTGCGGACCCGTTCGCGGCGCGCCCGGTCGCCGATCGGGGCGAGCACCCGGACATGCCAGTGGCCGTCCCAGGACGGATCGCTGGTCCGGTAGATGCGCGCGGCCGCCTCGTCCAGGCGCAGCAGGCCGCGTTCGGTCAGCCGGTAGCCGGGTCCTTCGTCGAAGTCGTCGGGCGCCAGCCAGTCCTGCATCACCATCCGCGAGATCGCCGTACGGGTGGCCGGCGCGGTCACCCCGAGCGGCTCGAGGATCCGGATGATCGCGGCGACCGCCGCGCCACCGCCGCGGTTGCGCACGTGGTCGCCGTACAGGTCGAACAACGCGGATCGGGCATGCACAGGGGTGAGTCTGCCGTACCCCGATCCCGAGCGGATTGTTCGCCCGCGTCCCTCATGGGGAATAATGGGTGAGAACGGCGTCACATCTGCTCGGCGCTTGCGATTAAGTCGAAGGAAGAGGTGTGCGCATGGCGGCGATGAAGCCGCGGACCGGCGACGGGCCGCTGGAGGTCACCAAGGAAGGTCGAGGCATCGTGATGAGGGTTCCCCTCGAAGGCGGTGGCCGGCTGGTGGTCGAACTCAACGCGGAAGAGGCCGGCGCACTCGGCGATGCGCTCAAGGCAGTGGTCGGCTGAGGTCGACCCCCACCACGTCGAAGGCCCCGATCCCCGCTTTGGGGGGTCGGGGCCTTCGGTATTGTCGCTGCGTGCCGACAACGCCCGCAGCGCCCGTGATCGTGGCTCCACCGGCGTTCGTGATCAGCCCTGACGTGTTCCCGGGCACCGGCGCCGTCGCGCTGGCCGTGGTGCCCGACGGTGACGGCTGGGCCCTCGGGCCCGGAGCAGCCGACCTGGTCGACGCACTTCCGGGTGAGGTGGACCTGCTCGCGCTGTTCGAGGAGTCCGGCGCCCGTGCGGGCGCCGGCGACGTCACCCGCCTGACGGTGCCGGGGCTGACGATCTTCGGCGTCGGCGTCGGTCCGGCCACGGCCGACGACCTGCGAGCCGCCGGCGCCGCCCTGGCCCGGGCCGCTGTCGGGCTCGACTCGATCACGTCCTCGGTCCAGGCCGTCGCCGACGACGCGGGCCTGGTCCAGTTCGTCGCCGGTGCCGTGCTGGCGTCGTTCCGGTTCTCGATGCGCACCACCGAGCAGGGCGAACCACCCGTACGCCGGATCGTGCTGGCCGGGACACCGGCCGGCAGCGCGCCGGCCCTGGCCCGGGCCGAGGTGATCGCCCGGGCGAGCTGGGAGGCCCGCCGGCTGGCGACCACTCCGTCGAACATCAAGTCGCCCGTCTGGCTGGCCGACCAAGCGCTGGACCTCGTGAAGCCCGCGGGCCTGAAGACGAAGGTCTGGGACGAGGCAGCGCTCACCAAAGAGGGCTTCGGGGGCATCCTCGCCGTCGGCCGCGCCTCCGCGACGCCGCCACGGTTCGTCCGGCTCGAGTACGTCCCACGTGGGCGCAAGGCCCCGCACGTGGTCCTGGTCGGCAAGGGCATCACCTTCGACAGCGGCGGGCTGTCGATCAAGCCCGGCGAGGCCATGGTCACCATGAAGCGCGACATGACCGGGGCGGCCGTGGTTGCTGCCACGATGGGCGCGCTGCACGCGGTCGACTGCCCGGTGCGCGTCACCGGGCTGTTGCCGATCGCCGAGAACTCGATCGGCGGGGACGCGCTGCGACCCGGTGACGTGATCACCCACTGGGGTGGGCGGACCACCGAGGTCACCAACACTGACGCCGAAGGTCGGCTCGTGCTCGCCGACGCGCTCCAGTACGCCGCGACCACGCTGGAGCCTGACCTCCTGGTCGATGTCGCGACGCTGACCGGCGGCATCAAGGTCGCGCTCGGCGTCAACATCGGGGGGTACTTCGCCACCGACGACGCAGCCGCGGCCAGGTTCGACGAGGCCAGCAGCGCGTCCGGCGAAAGGCTCTGGCGGATGCCGCTGTCGGAGGAGTACGAGTCCTTCCTGGCCTCCAAGGTCGCGGACGCCGACAACGCACCGGGACGGGCGCCGGCCATCACGGCCGCGCTGTTCCTGCAGCACTTCACCGGCGGGCTGCCCTGGGTGCACCTCGACATCGCGTCGGTCGGTGACGCGCAGCGCGACAGCGGCGAGTGGACGGCGGGACCGACCGGGTTCGGCGTACGGCTGCTGCTGCACTGGCTCGGATCGCCCGAGCCGATGGAAGGAGTCGGACGATGACAGGGACCCTCGCAGGACTCACCGTGCGCTGGTCGCTCGCCGAGGCCTCCGACGGCGTCGAGGAAGCGCTCGCGGACTACGTCGCCGGCACCTCCCACGAGCGGTTCACCGGGATGGACGGCCTGGGATTCAAGACCTGGCGGATGCGCCGGGGCGAGTGGTTCGAGGGGTGCTACGTCTTCGCCGACGAGGCGGCACGTGCGGAGTTCCAGGCGTCGTTCACCGAGGTGGCTGCCGACTCGCCCGGCTCCCTGATCGTCGGGTCCGCGCCGGTGCTGATCGAGGAGTGCGTGGTGGTGGCCGTCGCCGAGGGCGGGGCCGGGTTCCGGGCAGCGGCCAGGTACTGATCAGGGAGTCTCCGGCTGATCGGTTTCCTCGCCTGCCTTCGGGTTCTCGGGCTGCCGCGGCTTGATCGCGCCCGGGCTGGGCAGCGCGAACTCGGCCACCAGGCTGAACAGCGCCCAGCAGATCCCCACGGCGATCAGGTAGCGGGTCAGTCCGACGTCCAGCGGCATCGTCTGCTTGACCAGGCTGGACCACAACGCGGGCGAGGCCACGACCGTGGCCGAGGTCAGGACGATGCCGTTCAGCGGACTCATCCGGTCACCGCCAGCAGGCGATCAGAGTTCACCACGCCGACAGATCGGACCTGGTCGGCGCCCACGAGCTCGGAGTAGGCGAGCACGGGAAGCTGGTGCAGCGACGGGCGCACCAGGCGGCGTACGGCGGCGCGCAGCTGGGGGGAACAGACCAGCACCGGGCGCAGGTTCTTGTTCTCGGCATCGGTGAGCAACGTGGTCAGCTGGTTGAGGACCGACTGGCCGAGCTCGGGGTCCATCGCGATCACGGTCCCGGCTTCGGTGGGCCGCAGGTCCTCGAGCATCTGCTGCTCGAGCTGGGGCTCGAGGCTGATCACGTGCACCGTCCGGTCGGTCGTGTACGGCGCCACGATCGCCGGCCCGAGGGCGGCGCGGGCCGAGTCGACGAGCTGGTCGAGGTCCTTGGTGGCCGTGGCCCGCAACGAGAGGGCTTCGTAGATCCGGACCAGGTCGCGCACCGACACACCCTCGTCGAGCAGTGTCTGCAGCACCCGCTGGACCTCGCCCAGGGTCATCTGCGCCGGGGTCAGCTCGTCCACGACGACCGGGTGGTTGCGCTTGACGACATCGGTCAGCAGCCGGACGTCCTCGCGGCCGAGCAGGCGGGCGGCGTGGCTGGTGACGACCTCGGCCAGGTGGGTGGTGATCACCGAGGCGCGGTCGACCACGGTGGCTCCGGAGAGCTCGGCCTGGTTGCGCAGCTCGGCCGGGATCCACTTCGCGTCGAGACCGAACACCGGCTCGCGGGTCGCCTCTCCCGGGAGCGAACCCAGGCCATCCCCATTGAACCCAGCGCCGATCGCCAGGACGGTCCCCGTTGGAGCCTCCCCGCGGGCGACCTCGATGCCGAAGAGCTTGATCGCGTAGGTGCGCAACGGCAGGTCCAGGTTGTCGCGGGTGCGGACGGGCGGTACGACGATGCCGATGTCGGTGGCGACCTTGCGACGCAGGGCCTTGACGCGTTCGAGCAGGTCGCCGCCCTGGCTGGGATCAACCAGGTCGATGATGTCGGGGGAGAGCTCCAGGCCCAGCGGATCGATCTGGATCTCGGTGGCCAGGACCTCGGGTGAGTCCGGCGACGGCAGTGCCGCGAGCGCCTCCGCCTCGGGAGAGATCGGGTCCGGGCCCTCGTCGACCCGGGTGCTGGCGAGCAGCATCACCCCACCGGCGAAGAAGAACGGGATCTTCGGCAGGCCGGGAATCAGGCACAGCGTGATGGCTGCGAATCCGGCGACGCGCAACGGGGTCCGCCGGGCCATCAGCTGGCGCAGGATGTCCGAGCCCATGTCCGTCCCGCCGGCCGAGCGGGTGACGATCAGGCCGGTGGCGACCGAGAGCAGCAGTGCCGGGATCTGCGAGACGAGGCCGTCGCCGATCGACAGCAGGCTGTAGGTCGAGATCGCGTCGGTGAACGGCATCCCCTTCTGGCCCACGCCGACCCCGAGGCCACCGATCAGGTTCACCAGGGTGATCACGATCGCGGCGATCGCGTCGCCCTTCACGAACTTCGAGGCACCGTCCATCGCGCCGTAGAAGTCGGCCTCGGCGTGCACCTCCTTGCGGCGGCGGCGCGCCTCGTCCTCGTCGATCAGGCCGGAGTTGAGGTCGGCGTCGATGGCCATCTGCTTGCCGGGCATGGCGTCGAGGGTGAAGCGGGCGCCGACCTCGGCGACCCGGCCGGCACCGTTGGTGATCACGACGAACTGGATGACCAGCAGGATGGCGAACACGATCAGGCCGACGATCAGCGACCCGCCGACCACGAAGTGCCCGAAGGTGTCGATCACGTTGCCGGCGAACCCGTTCAGCAGCACCAGCCTGGTCGCACTGACGTTGAGGGCCAGGCGGAACAGGGTCATCACCAGGATGACCGCTGGGAACGCGGCGAAGTCCAGCGGCTTCTCGACGAACATGGCCGTGAGCAGGATCAGCAGCGCGCCGGTGATGTTCAGGGCGATCAGCATGTCGAGGATGATCGACGGCAGCGGGACGACGAGCATGACGACGATGAACACGATGCCGACGGGGACACCGAGCTGCATCAGACGCTTCATGGATGTCCCTATCGGCGCGCGTGCGCGGGACTTGAGGAAACCCGCGGGCCCGGGCGTCGACGTCGTCCGGCCACCGGTACCTCGGGCAGCTCGCCCTCGGATCGTGGCGACCGGTGCTGGCCTCCCCGCTGGCCTCGGGTACGCCGGCTGATCACGAACGCGAGCACCTGGGCCACGGCGGCGAACAGCTCGGCAGGGATCTCCTGGCCGACCTTGGTCGAACGGTAGAGCGCGCGTGCAAGGGGGACGTCACGCACCAGCGGGACCGATTCGGCGGTGGCGAGCTCGCGGATCCGCGCCGCGATCACCCCGGCTCCACGGGCCACCACCGTAGGAGCGCCGCGCTGGGAGTCGTAGCGCAGCGCGACGGCGACGTGCGTCGGATTGACCAGGACGACGTCCGCCGTGGCGACGTCGGCCATCATCCGGCTGCGGGCCATCGCGAGCTGGCGCGCCCGGATCGCTCCCTTGACCATCGGATCACCCTCGGACTGCCGGTGCTCCTCGCGGACGTCGTGCTTGGACATCCGGGTCTGCTTGCCGATCCGCCGACGCTGGACGGCGTAGTCGGCACCTGCCATGCCCAGTCCGACGAGCCCGATGTTGCGGATCAGTCCCAGCGCCCTGCTCGTTGCCGTGGACACCACGGTCTGGATCGGGACGAGTCCGCCGATCAGGGGCATCACCGCCTTGATCGCGCCGTAGGCCATCAGCGCCACCAGGGAGCTCTTGAGCAGCATCTTGGCGCCCTCCCAGAGCGCGTGCGGACCGAAGATCCGCTTCGCACCCTTGATCGGGTCGAGCTTGGACCACTTCGGTTTCACCGACTTGGGAGCCAGGTAGAACCCGCCCTGGGCCACGGTCGAACCGACGCCCAGAAGCATGACCCCGCTACCGAGCACGACCAGGCTGACCAGCAGGTGCTTGCCGGCCTGGCTCAGCAGGATCAGGGCCCTGCCCGTGGTGGCGTGGTCGCCGAGGGTGAAGCAGGTGACCATCAGGTCGCGGATCGCAGTGAGCTCGTGCGAGAGCAGCGTGGGCATCGCGAAGCCGACGACGAGCAGCGCGACCCAGCCACCGAGCTCCTGGGTACGGGCGACCTGACCTTCCTTGCGTGATTCCTTGCGGCGTTTCGCGGTCGGCTTCTCGGTCTTCTCACCGCTCATGTACGTCCTCGCTCACGGGGCGCCTGCGATCGTGGCCGTGGCCTGGTTCGCGAGGTCGACCAGGCGCGACATCGCCTCGGGCAGCACCGGGAAGGACAAGCCGACCAGGAGCAGCGTCAGTCCGATCTTCGCCGGGAACATCACGTTCATCGCGTTGAGCTGCGGCGCGACCTTGGTCAGCAGGGCCAGGCCGAGGTCGGCGATGAAGAGCACGGCGATCATCGGCAGCGCGATCTGGACCGCGGTGGTGAAGAACATCCCGAACGCAGTCACCAGCAGGTCGGTGGGCCGGTGGATCCCGGGCGTCGTACCGAGGGGCAGGAAGTGGAAGGTGCGCAGCAGCCCGCCGATGATCAGAAGGTGGGCGCCGGTGGCGAACAGCAGCATCGTGGCCAGCATCTGGTGGAACTTGCCGAAGATGGTGTTCATCGTCAGGCCCAACGGGTCGAAGCCTTGGGCGAGCGAGAACCCGCCGAAGACGTCGATCAGGCTGCCCGCGGTCGCGACCGCCTGGAAGAGCAGGTACGTCACGAAGCCCATGCCGGCACCGATCGCGACCTGGGTCACGACGTTCACCGCCAACGGCGCGAACCCGATCGGGATGTCGCCGGAGATGGTGGGGGTCACGGCGAAGGCCAGGCCGAGGGAGAGCACCACCTTGGCCATGGCCGGAACGGCTTGGGAGGAGAACGGTGGAACGATCGCGAGCCAGGAGACGATCCTGATCGAGGCGAGCAGGTAGGCGATCAGCGGTGCGCCGGCGATGGTGATGGTCATCGCTCAGCCCAGGAGGCTCGGGATGCTCTCGAACAGGCTGGTGGTGAAGTCCACCAGCGTGTGCAGCATCCAGTCGCCGCAGATCAGCAGCACGATCCCGACGCCGATGATCTTCGGCACGAACGAGAGCGTGAACTCCTGGATCTGGGTCATCGACTGGAACAGCGAGACCGTGAAGCCGATGACCAGCGAGGTCGCCAGGATCGGCGCCGAGAGCTTGAGGGCGACCAGCATGGTCTGGAGGGCCAGCTGGATGATCGTGGTGTCGGTCATGAGACCCACCTCTGGCGTGCGTCGCTATTTCGCATAGCTCGCCACCAGTGACTTGATCACCAGTGCCCAGCCGTCCACGAGGACGAAGAGCAGCAGTTTGAACGGCAACGAGACCATCACCGGCGGCATCATCATCATGCCCAGGGCCATCAGCGCACCGCTGACGACGATGTCGATGACCAGGAACGGGATGAAGATGATGAACCCGATGATGAACGCCTGCTTCAGCTCGCTCAGGATGAAGGCGGGCACCAGGGTGGCCATCGAGACGTCGTCGCGGTTCTTCGGCAGGTCGCGCTTGGCGACCTGCGTCAGCAGCGTGAGCTCGGAGTCCTCGGTGTGGTCGAGCATGAACGACTTCAGCGGCTTGATCCCGTCGTTCCACGCCGCGGCGCTGGTCTTGGTCCCATGCAGGTAGGGCTGGACCCCGTCGTGGTTCATGCTGCTGAGCACCGGCGCCATGATGAACAGGCTCAGGAAGAGCGCCAGGCCGGCGAGCACCTGGTTCGGCGGGGTCTGTTGGAGCCCGAGCGCGTTCCGGGTCAGGCCGAGGACGACCAGGATCTTCGTGAAGCTGGTGCAGGTCAGCAGGATCGCGGGCAGCAGCGAGAGCAGCGTCATCGCGATGATGACGGTGACCGAGGTGCTCGGCTTGTTGGTCAGCCCGGAGAGGTCGACGGTGACCGAGGAGTCGCCGGTCTTGCTGGGGCCGGTCGGTCCCTGGGGACCCTGGACGTCGGCGTTCGGGGCTAGCGACGACATGACGGACGTCAGGGCAGATGCCGGGGCTGATGTCGGGTCTGATGTCGGGTCTGATGTCGGGGCAACCGCGGAGGCGGCAGCGGTCGGCAGCACCAGGAGGCCGGCCAGCGCGACCAGCAGCAGGAGTGCCCTGCCCGTCGTACGGAGGAGGGCGGAGCCGCTCACGATGCCCGCCGCGACGTACGAGACGTCGCGGCGGTGAAGGCCTGGCGCCAGGTGTTGAAGGAGAGCACCGAGCCCGCGAGCGCGCCGCCGGGACCGACGGCGGCTGTGGTCTGGGCGCGGTGCGAGCCAGCCGAGCGCGCGAGGGTGAGTGGCTTCGAGACGGGCGCCGGGGCACTCTCATCCACCAGCGCCGGCCCGGCGAGCTCGAGCACGTCCGCGATCTCGAGCTCGTCGGCGTCGAGCTCGGTCAGCACGCTGACGTGCTGCTCGGTCGTGCCGAGCACCAGGACCCGGCTGCCGACCGTCACGACGGCCACCGACGTCGTACGGCTCAGCGGCTGGCGGTGGACGACATGCACGAGCGCGCCGGAGTTGCCCCGGAACTTGCGCGCCCCGAACCGGGCGAGCAGGAGAAGGAGTCCGACGACGATCGAGAGTGAGACGACCAGCCGGATGGTGAGCTCGAGCATGTTTCAGCCCGCTGCGCTGTCGTCGATGATCTCGGTGACCCGGAGGCCGAAGTCCTCGTCGATCACGACGACCTCGCCACGAGCGATCAGCCGGCCGTTGACCAGCAGGTCGGCCGGGCTGCCCGCCGCTCGATCGAGCTCGAGGACGGCACCGGGAGTCAGGGCGAGCAGGTCGCGCACCGTCATCCGGGTGCGACCCAGCTCGACGGTGACCTCCATGTCGACGCCGTGCAGCATCTCGATCCCGCGTCGCGGCAGCGGCGTGACGACGCCGTCGCCCGGGACGGCCGACGGCATGGCCGGCGTCGCGGACGGCTCCACGACCGTGTCGCCGGCGTCGGCCTTCGGCGTCTCGACGGATTCGATCGGCGGTGGCTGCTCGACCGCGGCGGGCCGGGCCTCGAGCAGGTGGTCCTGGATCAGGATCGAGGCGGCGATGCCGGATCCGATCAGCGGGACGACGGTGAAGTCCGGTCCGATGTCGGAGAGCACCAGGTCCAGGCCGACGGTCCGTGCGGCCTTCGCGGTGCCGCCGAGGATCTCGGCCAGGGCGTCGATCGCAGGCTGGCTGGCTGCCGCGAGGTCGAGTCCCTCGATCGGGCTGGCAGCAAGCGCCTGGGTCAGCTCGTCGCCGACGAGGACCGCCACGCGGCCGGTCAGCGCGCCGTCGAGCTCGGCGATCGCGGCACCGGCGAAGGCTGCGGTGACGTGCTCGTTGCCGGGCTGCGCACCAGCCGCGACCAGGGGTTCGACCGAGGGCAGCACCGCCGCAGCGGCACTGGCGGCCGCCAGGGCCAGGTCGGCGCCGGTCGGCTGGGCGGCGGGGGAGCCAAGAGGCGTACTGGTCATCGGATCTCCTTACGGGTGCCCACGATCAGGGCGGCGAGGCGCTGTCCCTGGGCTCCGGCGGTGGCGTGGGCAAAGGTGGTGTCGTCGACGGTGACGTCGAGCGGTGCCGACGCCGGGTGCGAGAGGCGCAGCACATCTCCGGGCTCCAGCGAGCTGAGGGCGTCCGGGCCGAGCTGGGTCGGGCGGAAGCGGACCGCGACCTCGAGCGGCACGGTGGCGAACCGGGCTGCCAGCACCTCCGCGGCCTGGGCGCGCTTGGCGCGCTCGCGGTCTGAAGCCGGGGCGGGTGCGGCGGCGCTGGCCAGGTGCGGGAGCAATCCGCTGAACGGCAGGCAGACGGTCATCCTGTGCGCCCGGTCGTCGACGCGCATCTCGAAGGTCGAGACGACCATGACATCGGCGGCGCCCGCCACCTGGGCGAACTGGGGGCTGTACTCGACGCCGGTCACGGTCGGTTCGAGCGGCACGATCCCGGCCAGCGAGTAGCGCATCTCGCTCAGCAGCCGTTCGATCAGGCCGCCGATGACACCGCTCTCGATCTCGGTGAGCGGGCGCTGCGGCTGGTCGGCGTTTCCGGGCCCGCCCAGCATGTGGTCGACGCACGACATCGTCGCGACCAGGGGGATCTCCAGGACGCCGAGTCCGGGCATCGGGTCGGCGGCGAACATGGTCAGGTAGGTGGCCGGCTCGAGCGAGTCGACGTACTCGGCGTAGCTGCGCTGCTCGATCGAGAGCAGCGTGACCTGGCAGACCGTGCGCAGCGAGGACGTGAAGACCGTGGTCGCCTGCCGGGCGAAGCCGTCGAAGCCCAGTTGCAGGATCCGCGAGTGCTCGCGGGAGAGCTGGATGGGTCGGCGGAAGTCGTAGGTGACCGCCTCGGCTGAGCCCGTACGACGGCGCGCGCGACTGCTCGCCGAACCTGCCCGGGAGGCCGCACGTTGAGCGGAGGACGCAGACGCAAGGAGACTCACGTCGGAGGTATCGGCTCCCCGCTGGGCCACCTGAGCGTTTATGCGGTCACTGCGTGACGAACTCCGTGAAGTAGACCCCCATCACTGCCTTGTCGTAGACCGCGCTCAGCTTGGTCTCCAACTGCTTCTTGAGCATCTCGCGCTGGGCCGAGTTGTTGACCTCGGACATCGGCAGGCCCGAGAACTCGGAAATCGTCGTGTCCAGGGCCTTGGTGCCGTCGGACTCGCTGCTGCCGGCCACCAGCTGAAGCGCGATCCCGACCCGCAGGTAGTGCGCGCCGGCCAGGTTGATCTGGATGGAGTCGAGCTTGAGGATCGTGCCCGGTTGCGGCGGCCCCGGCGCGGCGGCGGGCTTGGTGAACCAGTAGCCAGCACCGGCGACGACGAGCACCGCAGCCACGATCATGATCAGCTTCTTCTTGCTCTTCGGCTCCTGGGTCTCCTTGGCGTTCTTGCTCTTCCTGGTCGCCTGGCCGGCATCGGGTGCCTCGGCGGCGGTCTGGGGGATAGCGGTCACGGTCATGAGAGCCCTCCTGGTGCTCCGGTTGTTGCTCCGCGGTTCTTGAGGACGGTCGCGATCATGTTTCGGGTGTCGCTCGGCAGGCTCGAGAGGACGACGATGTCGACGCGCTTGTTGATCTCCTGCGAGCCCGGCTTGCTGGGGTCGATCAACGGGCGGGTGTGGCCGAACGCGGCGGCCGTCAGCCGGTCCGTCGGTACCTGGTCGACCTCGTTGAGCCGTCGCAGCACGGCCACCGCCCGTGCCGCGGAGAGCTCCCAGTCGGTCGGGTAGTACTTCGGCTTCACGTCGACCTGGTTGGTGTGTCCGTCGATCTCCAGCGGGTCGGGGATGTCGCGCAGGACCGGCGCGATCGTGTCGACCAGGAGCTGTCCGCGAGGCGAGAGCGTGGCCAGGTTCGGCTGGAAGACCACGTGGCGCGAGACGAGGCTCACCGTGAGTCCGCGGCTGTCGATGGTGGCCTGGACGTCGCCTTGGAGATGGTGTGCCTGCAGTGCCGCGTTGACCCGGGCCAGGAGCTTGCTCAGCCGGTCGACCTCGGCCGAGGCGGCGGCGTACTGCGCCTGCGCCTGCGCCTGGTCGTGCTGTGCCACCGCCTGTGAGCCGGCTGTCGTCTCGACCTGGGGAGCGGTCACGCTGAACGCCTGCGGTGCTATCGGCGCGACCGCGGCCTGACCGGGCTGGTCCAGGATCGAGTTGGAGCCGTCGCTGATCGAGGTCGACCGGCCGAAACCGGCGGCCAGGCCGTCCTTCAGCTCGTTGAACTTGCGCTGGTCGACCTGGCTCATCGCGAACATCACGATGAAGAGCACCATCAGCAAGGTCACCATGTCGGCGTAGGTGACCAGCCACCGCTCGTGGTTCTCGTGCTCCTCGTGGATCTCGCGTTTCTTGTGTCCCATCAGGCGGCCTCTACCTCGGGCTGCTGTCCTGAGGGCAGCAGCGAGCGGAGCTTCTGGGCGATGATGCGCGGGTTCGAGCCGGCCTGGATCGCGGCGATGCCCTCGATCGCAAGCTCCATCCTGGAGCACTCGAGCTCGCCGAGCCGCTTGAGCCGGCTGGACAGCGGCAGCCAGATGACGTTGGCGGACGTGACGCCCCACAGGGTGGCGATGAACGCAGCAGCGATCAGGTGGCCGAGCTTGTCCGGCGCGGACAGGTTCTCCAGCACGTGCACCAGGCCCATGACGGTGCCGATGATCCCGATCGTGGGCGCGTAGGCACCGGCGTCGCCGAAGAACTTCGCGGCCTGGCGGTCCTCGAGGCGCTTGGCGTAGACCTCGGCCTCCAGGATGTCCCGCAGCTCCTCGGGATCGGTGCCATCGATCGCCATCGTCACGCCCTTGACCAGGAACGGGTCGTCGATGGTCCCCAGCGACTCCTCGAGCGAGAGCAGGCCCTCGCGGCGGGCGCGCTCGGCGAGGCTGACGACTTCCGGGATCATCTCTGCGGCTGGTTCGACCTTGCCGGTGAACGCGCGCTTCAGCGAGCCGATGATGTTCTTGGCGTCCATGATGGTGCCGCCGGCGACGCTGATCAGGATGGTGGTGCCGAAGACGAGGAGGAGCGGCGCCGGCTCCAGCAGCGCCATCGGGTTGCCGCCCTCCATCACGTTCGCGCCGATCACGACGACGAAGCCGCCGCCGATGCCGATGACGGGTGCGAGGTCCATCAGCTGTCCCCGTGCCCCGCAGAAGGAAGGGTCGCGACGGTCGCGAGCGGCCGGTCCGGCGGAGCCGGAACAGGAACGGGGAGCGGGGGCAGGTCGGCGAGCTGCGTGCTCACCGCGATGATCTCGCCGCGGTAGGTGCGGATCGCGTTGATGATCTCGTCGAGTGACTCCGCGACGACGTACTTCTTGCCGTCGACGAGCGTGATCACCGAGTCCGGCGTGGCGTCGATGCGCTCGACCAGGTCCGAGTTCAGGACGAACACCGAACCCGACAGTCGCGTGAGCGTGATCATGGCGCACCTTCCTTGTGCATTTGCCCGGGCCCTCCGTGGCCCTTCAGCGAGATTGATCGGCGGACGCCCGGCGTACCTGAGAAGTCCGGCGCACCCGATGCCCCGAATCCGCGCGTTGCCGCCCTCCGGACGCGCGAATGTCGCTCTCGAGGCGGATGGGACCCCTCGTGTGCCTCGGGAGCGACATTCGCGTGATGGCGCTGCCTGGGACTACTGCTTGATGTTCACCAGGTCCTGCAACACCTGGTCGGAGGTGGTGATCACCTTCGAGCTCGCCTGGAACCCCCGCTGGGCCAGGATCAGGTTGGTGAACTCCGCTGCGAGGTCGACGTTCGACATCTCCAGCGCGCCACCGACGATGGTGCCGTTGCGACCCTGGCCGGCGACCCCGACGGTCGCAGCGCCGGAGTTCGACGACTCCCGGTAGGAGGTCTCGCCGACCTTCTCGAGCCCCATCGGGTTGTTGAAGTCGGCGATCGCGATCTGAGCCATGTCGCGCTGGACACCGTCGTCGAAGACGCCGGTCAGCTTGCCGTCGCTGCCGATGTTGTACGACGTCAGGTTGACGCCCGGCGGCACCGGCGGGTTCAGCGCGCTGGTGTCCAGGGTGACCGGGATCAAGCCGCCGGTGGGCACGCTGGGGGTCACCGAGGAGTCCAGTGCGTAGCCCATGACCCGGTTGCCGGTCGGGGTGACCAGGGCGCCGGTGTTGTCGAACGTGAACGCGCCTGCCCGGGTGTAGAGCTGCTCGGCGCCCTGGGTGGTCACGAACATCCCGTCGCCCTGGATCATCAGGTCGGTGGCCCGCCCGGTGGACTCGGTCGAGCCCTGGGTGAAGTCGGTGTTCGTGGCCGCGAGCTGGACACCGAGGCCGACCTGGATCGGGTTGGTGCCACCCCGGTTGGCGTTGGCTGCCGCTGCTCCGGTGAGCATCTGGCTCAACGTGTCCTCGAAGACCGTCGAGCTGGACTTGAAGCCGACGGTGTTGGCGTTGGCGATGTTGTTGCCGGTGACGTCGAGCATCATCTGGTTGACCCGGAGGCCGGAGATGCCGGCGAAGAGTGAACGAAGCATGGTTCTTTCCTTGTCTGTCGTGGCTCAGGAAGCCGGGGTGGTGGTGCCGGTGGGCGTGCTTGCCGAGCCGTCGGTGACGGACAGGACCGAGGCGATCGGCAGCTGGTTGCCGCCGACGTCGAGGATCGGGCCGTTCGCGCCGAACGTGACACCGTTGACGGTGCCGCTCTTCGCGGCCCCCGACGCCGCGTCGGTCCAGGTGACCTGCTTGCCGATCAGACCGCTCGCGCCGAACGAGACCTGGGCCGAGAACAGCGAGGCAGTGTGGTCGGCGACGTCCTGCATCTTCTCCAGCGAGGTGAACTGGGCCGACTGCGCCAGGAACTGGCTCGAGTCCGTCGGGTTCATCGGATCCTGGTAGCGCATCTGCGCGACCAGGAGCTGCATGAACATGTTCTTGTCGGTCTCCGCTGCGTTGGGCGCGCCGGTGGACGAGGTTCCAGCCGTGCCGAGAATGCCCGGGGTCACGGCTTCTGTTGCCGGGACTGACATCGTTCGCTCCTCACATGGTCAGATCGAGGCCCGAGGTACGGACTTCGGTGACCGGCTTGATGGGTCTGGCCTCCTGCTGGACCGGCAGGCGCCGGGTCAGGAGTCGGTCGGCGCCATCCGTGGCAGAGTGATCGGCACGCGTCCCTGCGTGCTGGTCGGTGGGTCGATCGCCGGTGCTGAGGTTCAGCTGGCCGGAATCGGCGGAGTGGGTCGCAGTGACGGGTGTGAACTCGTGGACGACGACGTGGGCCTCGCTGGCGCCGGCGCGTTCGAGCAGTCGGCTCAGCTCACCGGAGCCTTCGAGCAGCGCCTGGTGGGCTTCGGAACCGGCGGCGAGCCGTACCTGCACGCCGCCGTCGCGCACGGTCATCACGACCCGGACCGGACCGAGCGACTCAGGATTGAGCGTCAGGGTGATCCGGTGCACGCCCGGCCCGCGGCTGGCCAGGCTGGTGACCTCGCCGAAGACCTGGGCATGGACGACGGAGGCCGGGAGCGGCGTGTGGGTGGTCGTGGTCGCAGTGGTGGGCGCGCTGGTCGGCAGCGGGACCGAGCTGGTCAGGGGAAGGGTGCTGGGGGCGGGAGATTGCTGAGCCTGACCGTCGCCTGGCTCGGCGTTGGTGTCGGCATGCGACTTGTCCGGGACGGCAGCAGCTGTTGGGAGACCTGGTGGCGTGGTCACCTTGGGCGCGTCGGTCGCGGGCGTCTCGGCAAGCTCGACGACCGGCTTGGTCGCGACCGGCTTACCCACCGCCGGTGGTTGAGGAAGTTGTGCAGCAACTGCCTCGAAACCTGGCGGGGCGGTCGCCTTGGGCGCGTCGGTCGCGGGCGTCTCGGCAAGCGCGACGATCGGCTTCGTGGCGACCACCGGCTTGCGCACCACCGGTGGTTGAGGAAGTTGCGCAGCAACTGTCTCGAAACCAGGTGTGGTGGTCACCGTCGGCGCGTCGGTCGCGGGCGTCTCGGCAAGCGCGACGACCGGCTTCGCGGCGACGACCGGCTTGCTCGCCACCGTTGGTTGAGGAAGTTGCGCAGCAACTGTCTCGAAACCAGGTGGAGTGTCAGCGCCCTTGGCGACCACTGCTGGCGCAGGAGCCTGCGCAGCAACCGTCCCGGAAGCCGGCAGCCCGAGTGCGGCGGCCAGGGCCTGCTCGATGGCGGCCATGAAATCGCCCGGATCGGTCGCCGCGTCGGGAGTCAGGGGAGCGGCCTTGGTCGCCGGGCCGGTGGGCAGGATCGTCATGACGCTTGCTGCATCTGCGCGAGGACGTTGCGGACGTACTGCTGCGTCTCCGGGTACGGCGGAATGCCGCCGTACTTGAGGACTGCACCCGGCCCGGCGTTGTAGGCGGCCACGGCGAGGCTCGTGCTGCCGAACCGGTTGGTCAGGTCGCGCAGCATCCGTGCCGCGCCGTCGACGGCCTGGGCCGGGTCGAACGGGTTGGTCACGCCGAGTCCCTTGGCGGTTCCCGGCATCAGCTGCATCAGGCCCTCGGCGCCGGCCGGGCTCACCGCGGAGGCGTTGTAGCCGGACTCCTCCTTGGCCACTGCCGAGAGCAGGGTCGCCGGCACGTCGTACTTGGCCGCAGCCGCGCTGAACAGGGTGGCGTACGGCGTGCCGGTGCTGACCCGGGCATCGCCCGGGTTCGCTGTCGGTGTGGAGGCCGTCGCCGTCGTGGCCTGGTCGGGCATGATCCTGCGCACGTGCGAGGGGGTCTCGTAGACGGACTCGACGCGGACGTTCGTGCCCGGATGCGGCGCGTCGATCATCTGGCCGCCGCCGATGTAGATGCCGATGTGGTGGGCGGGCGAGCCGAAGGTCAGGAGGTCGCCGGGCTGGGCGTTCGCCAGGCCTCCGGGGACCTCGGTACCCGCGGTGGCCTGTTCCGCCGCGGTCCGCTGCAAGGTGTAGCCGAGGTCGGAGTAGACCCGTTGCACCAGGCCCGAGCAGTCCAGGCCGGTCTTGGGATCGGTGCCGCCCCAGACGTAGGGCACGCCGAGGTACTGCCGGGCGTCGGCAACCACGGCATCGCCTCCGGCCGTCGTCCCGGTGGTGGCAGCAGCCGAGGCCGAATCGAGGCTGCTGGAGAAGTCGGTACCGCTCGACGGTGTCGGTGCCAGCAGGGCGAGCTGCGACTGGATCTGCTGGATGCGTGCGGTGACGTCGGCGATGCTCATGCCGCACCTGCCGTGCGCGCGCGCAGCCAGCGCTGGGCTGCGAGGTCGTCGAGCTCGCGGGCGTCGGCGCGCTCCCGGTCGGTGCGGCGCTCCGCAACACGGCGTTCCAGCAACAGCTCGATCGCGCCGAGCCGCGCCTTGTCCGACTGCCAGCGCACCAGCGCGGCATCGCTGATCGTCCGCGTGCCCTCGTACTGCTGCTCGGCCGCGACGAGGACCTCGCCCAGCAGGCTCAACGACACGCGCAGAGCCAGGAACTCGGCCGCCGACCCGGTGCCGAAGGCGTCGGCCACCTCCATCCGTCGACGCAGCTCGTCGACGCGACGCTGGGCAGCCCCGAGCTCGGCCAGCGCCTGACGCAGCCCGACCCTGCTGTCGGACTCGCGCACCGCGCGCACCCGGGCCACGGCGAGCAGTCCGGCGTCGCGCGGCGCGCTCATGCCTGCCCCCCGACGAGATCGGCGAGCATGGCCCAGCTGATCGGTGCCGGCGTGGTCTCGGACATCGACTGCTGGAGGAACGCCTTGATCTCGGGCATCCGCGCGAGCGCCCGGTCTGCGTCGGCATCGGCTCCGGGCACGTAGGCCCCGATCTCGACGAGCTCGCGCACGTTGCGGTGGGCGGCCATCATCCGGCGCAGGTCGGTCGCGTGCTCCTGCTGCCGGGCGTCGGTGATGGCGGGCGTGAGCCGCGAGATCGATTCGAGCACGTCGACACTCGGGAAGTGGCCCGAGGTGGCCAGCATGCGGGAGAGCACCACGTGTCCGTCGAGGATCGCCCGTGCCGTGTCGCCGATCGGGTCCTGGAGGTCGTCGCCCTCCACGAGCACGGTGTACAGGCCGGTGATGCTGCCGGTTGCCGACGTACCCGCACGTTCGAGCAAGGTCGGCAGCAGCGCGAAGACGCTGGGCGGGTAGCCCCGGGTGGCCGGTGGTTCACCGGCGGACAGGCCGATCTCGCGCTGCGCCATCGCCACCCGGGTCAGGCTGTCCATCATCAGGACGACGTGCTTGCCGGCGTCGCGGAACGATTCCGCGATCCGGGTCGCGACGAACGCGGCACGCAGTCGCTCGACCGGGGGAGCGTCGCTGGTGGCGACGACGACAACGGAGCGAGCCAGGCCTTCAGGGCCGAGGTCGTTGTCGATGAACTCGCGCACCTCCCGACCGCGCTCACCGACCAGCGCGATCACCGAGACCTCCGCGTCGGTCCCGCGCGCGACCATCGAGAGCAGGCTCGACTTGCCGACGCCGGATCCGGCCATGATGCCGATGCGCTGACCACGACCGCAGGGGACGAGCGTGTCGAGAGCGCGGACTCCGAGACCCAGCTGGGTGGAGATCCGTGGGCGGCTCAACGGGCCTGGTGCCCGGGTCTCGACCGGGACCTGGATGAGGTGGTCCAGCGACGGACCGCCGTCGATCGGCCGGCCGAGTCCGTCCAGCACCCTGCCGCGGAGGTCGTCGCCGATCCGGATCTGAAGCGGGCCGCCGCAGTGCCGCACCAGGGCTCCCGTGCGCAGTCCGGTGGTGTGCGCGAGCGGGAGGCAGACGAGTCCGTTCGGACCGCTCGCGGCGACCTCGGCCAGGACGGGATCGTCGTGGCTTCCGTACGGATCGATCTCGACGAGGTCCCCGACACCGGCAGCCAGTCCGCTGACCACGAGGTGCAGACCGACCAGCTCACTGACCCGGCCGAGCCGCAACGGACCGGCGGCACCGAGGGCGCGTTGGCGGAGTTCGGCGGTCAGGCTGCTCATCGAAGCACCTCCCGGACGCGGTGGAGCGCGCGGTCGAGCCGCAGGTCCAGGACGCTGTCCGCGACCTCCACGATGGCGTCGCCGCGGTGCAGCGAGGGGTCGCTCACCACGGCGACGCCGGTATCGAGGAGCGGAGCGGCCGAACCCAGGTCGTCGGGGTGCAGAACCACGCGAGCGACCTGCTCGCCCGGCAGCAGGTCCAGGACCCGTCGTACGACGTCCACGCCCTCGGCGCTGACCAGCTCGCGGCCGATCAGCTCCTGGGTCAGTTCCCACGCCAGCGTGCTCGCACGGTCCTCGATCGCGGCGCAGGTCGACGACACCGCGTCGTGCAACCGGGACGCAGCGAGCTGCAGCGCAGCCACTGCGTCTGCGTGCTCGTGAGCCCGTGCCTGCTCGCGGCGGTCGAGGTCCTCCTGCGTGGCGACGGCCAGCAGGAATGCCTCCTCGCGGGCTGCCCGTTGTCCCTCGACCCAGCCGACCGCGTAGCCCTGCGAGCTGGCTGCGATCCGGGTGCTCTCGGCGAGACCGGCCAGGGTGTGTTCGGTGACGACGTCCCCCAGGACCTTGCTGCCGCCGAACCGGGTCCAGGTGCCGGTCCGCAGCTCAGGTAACGAATTCATCGTCGTTCCCGCGCCGGACCATGATCTGGCCCTGTTCCTCGAGCTGGCGGATGGTGCGGATGATCGACTGCTGGGCTTCCTCGACCTGCGTCAGGCGGACGGCGCCGAGCAGCTCGACCTCTTCGACCAGGTTCTCGGCTGCACGGGCCGAGAGGTTCGTGGTGATCTTCTCGCGGACGTCGTCGCCGACACCCTTGAGCGCCAGCGCGAGCTCGTTGCCCTCCACGGAACGGAGCACCAGCTGCACCGAGCGGTCGTCGAGGTTGACGATGTCCTCGAACATGAACATGCGGCTCTTGACCTCGTCGGCCAGGGCGGCATCGAGGGCCTCGAGCCCGTCGACGATCTGGCGCTCGGTGGAGCGGTCGGAGCGGTTGATGATGTTGACCAGCGGGTCCACGCCTCCGACCCGCGACATCTCGGCCGGCTGCAGCATCGAGGACAGCTTGCGTTCCAGGGTGCTCTCGACCGCGCGGATGATCTCGGGCGAGGTCCGGTCCATCACGGCGATCCGGTGGGCGACCTTCGCCTGCTGGTCGGGCGCGAGCCCCGAGAGCAGCAGCGAGGCCTTGTCCGGCGTCATGTGGGCCAGGACCAGGGCGATGACCTGGGGGTGTTCGTCGATGATGAACGAACGCAGCTGTGCGGGATCGGCGCGGTGCAGGAACTGGAACGGCATCTGCACCGCAGCGGCCTTGACCCGCTCGATGATCTCCGCGGCGCGGTCGGCGCCGAGGGACTGCTCGAGCAGCTGCTGGGCAAACGAGATCCCGCCCTGGGCGATGTGCTGGCGGGCGGTCATCATGTCCCGGAACTCGGAGATCACCTGCTGGGTCTCGGCGGTGCCGATCGACTCGAGCCGTGCGATCTCGGCCGAGATCGCTTCGACCTCCGCCTCGGAGAGGTGACTGAGGATCTCGGAAGCGCGGTCGCGGCCCATCTGGATGAGCAGGATCGCGGCCTTGCGCACGCCGAGTCCGGCCAGCGTTGCCGTGCTCATGGACGCTCCACCAGCCAGCCGCGGAGCAGTGCGGCGACATCCTCGGGCTGGCGTTCGACCAGGGCCGCGAGCTCGTCCAGCATCTCCTCGGTCTCGGAGTGTTCCGACCTCTCCAGGGCGAGCACGGCGGGCGAGGGCTCGAGCGGTTGGACCGCAGCGCGCTCGAGCTGCTCGGCACGCAGCTGCTCGACGACGTACGACGTGGCCTCGGCGCGTTCCCTGGCCCGCTTGCGTCCCTTGAACCAGGCCAGCAGCACGATCAGGCCGATCAGCACGATCAGACCGCTGTTGCGGATCAGCGTCATCCGCTTGGCGCTGGAGCTGGCACTGTTGGCCGCGGCGAGCTCGGCCTTGGCCGCCTTCTCCGCGGTGCGATCGAACGGCAGCGCGTCGACCTGGACCGTGTCGCCGCGAGTGGGGTCGATGCCGACGGCGCTGGCGATCAGGGACTGGATCACGCTCGGGTTGATCCTGCGTGCCGTGGCCGCGTCGAGCACGACGCCGACGTGCAGGTTGCGCACTGATCCGGGCGCGTTGTCCCGCTGTTCGATGGTGGTGTTGACCGCGTTGTCGGACGTCTCCGAGGACTTGCCGTAGCTGGAGTTGGGTCCGGATCCGGTGGTACCCGTGGAACCCATCTGACCGTTGGGGCCGACCACGCCGGTGATGGCCGAGCCGGCCGCGGCGCCGGAGTACTTCTCGGCGGTCTTGGAGACCGAGAGCGGTGGGTTCCTCGGGTCGTAGGAGTACGTCTTCGTCTGCGTGGTCGTCTTGTCGAAGTCGAGGTTCGCGGTGACTGCGACCGTCGAGTTGCCCGCTCCGACGACGCGGTCGAGCATCGTCTGGATCCTGCTGTTCAGCTGGTTCTGGTAGTCCGTGACCTGTTGGTCCTGGGTGCCCGCGGCGCCGCCGGATCCGTCGGTGCTGGACAGGACGTGACCGGCCGAGTCGGCCACTGTCACCTTGCTCGGGTCCAGGCCGTCGATGCTGGAGGCGACCAGGTTCGTGATCGCCTGGACCTGCTCGGGGCCGATCGTCGTGCCGGGATTCGTCTGGATCAGCACCGAGGCGGTGGCCGGTTGCTGGGTGTCGGCGAAGACCTGCTTCGGCGGGATGGCCAGGTGCACGATCGCGGTCTGGATGCCGTTGAGCGCCTCGATGGTCTTGGAGAGCTCAGACTCCATGGCGCGCTTGAAGTTCGTCTGCTCCTGGAAGTCCGAGGTGGAGAGGCTCTGCTTGTCCAGGATCGAGTAGCCGCTGTCCGAGCTGCTCGGCAGGCCGGCGCCGGCCAGCGCGATCCGCGAGGTGTAGACCTTGTCCTGCGGGACCATCACGGTCGCTCCGCCGTTGGTGATCTGGTACGGCGTGCCGGCTGCGTTGAGCTTGTCGATCACCGCGGAGGCATCCGAGGACGACAGGTTGCTGTACAGCGGGGCGTAGCTCGGCGTGGACGCCCAGTGGAACACCAGGTATCCCGCAAGGACCAGGGCCCCGGTGCCGAGCACGGCCACCAGCTTCTGGCCGGTGGTGAAGGCGAGGAAGGTGCGCTGGTAGCGCGCGAACGCGCGGCTGATCGAGTCCTTCATCAGACCTGCATCCGCATGATCTCGTTGAACGCGTCCACTGCCTTGTTGCGGACGGCGACGGTCAGCTGCGTGGTCACGTCGGCTTCGGTCGCCGCGATCGTGTAGTCGTGGATGCTGGTCAGGTCACCGGTCGCCGCCTTGACGGAGAGCTGGGCGCTCCTGTCCTGGACCTGCTCGAGCCGGTCGATGCCGTCGAGCACCATGTTGCCGAACTCCTGGCCCGACGGTGCGGCCGGTGCCGCGGTCGTACCGACGTTGGCCGGGACCAGCGGCGTGAAGCCGACCGGCCCGACGGGCGAGACAGTCATGACTTCCCGATCTGGAGGGCGGCGGAGTAGGTCTCCTGCGCGTTCTTGGTGACCTCGACGGAGGCCTGGAAGCCGCGCTGGGCCATCACGAGCTGGGTCATCTCGCTGGCCAGGTCGATGTCGGGCATCCGGATGTTGCCCTGGGCGTCGGCCAGCGGGTTGCTCGGGTCGTTGACGACCTGTCCGGTCGGGTCGGTCAGGGCGATCCCCGCGACGCCGACGCCGCCGCCGGGTAGTGCACTGGCGATCACCATCTGGCCCTGGAACGCCTTCTGGCTGGTGGCGGTGGCGGTGTTGATGTTGGCGATGTTGTTGGCCAGTGCGTCCAGCCAGGTCTGGTGCATGCCGAGGCTGGTGTCGGCGATGCTGAGCATGTCGAAGGCGCCCATGACCGGATCAGCCGTTCGTCGCGGCGGTCTTGACCAGGTTGAACCGGTCCGTCACGGCCCGGGTCAGGATCTGGTACTGGAACTGGCTCTGGACCGCTGCCATGGTCTCGTTGCGCAGGTCGACGTTGTTGCCGTTGGCTCCGACCGGAGTGTCGGTCGGCGTGGTGGTGATGCCCACGCTCGGGGCGTTCCCGTCGGCGAACGACCCGTCGTCGATCGCGGCCTGCAGCTGGGTTTCGAAATCGACGCTGGTGGCCCGGAAGTTCGGGGTGTCCACGTTGGCGATGTTGTTGGCGATCACCGACTGGCGCGCCGAGACACCGTCAAGTGCGGTGCTCAGGACCTGGGTGACCGCATCGGACACGGCGAACGACACGGGGGCCTCCGGGAGTGCTGGAGTGGATGCCAATCCGTGGCGTCGTGGTGAGCGGTCCTTGCTCGGGGGGTTGTTCGGTCCGGGGCCTGCGGGCTTGAGCAAGAACCGGACATTTCGGCTGATACGGCAGTTCGTTCGGGCCTTTGGTCCTGAGTTCTAGGCCGTGAGGACGACGGAGAGCCGGCCGGATCCGTAACCGGCGACCTCGGCCACCAGGTCCTCGCGGCGGCCCAGGGTCAGGGCGCGGGCGAGGATGTCGCCGGGGCAGGGCGAGCCGGCGTGGTGCACGTCGTAGAGACGGACATGGGTCGCGCCCTCGACGTTGAAGAGCGACGCGGCGATGTTGAGCACCTCGTAGAGGTTCTCGCGCAGGGTCTCGTTCAGGCTTCCTTCGGCGATCGCGGTCTCGGCACCTGTCGGCGGCACGAGGCCGATCGATGCCCCGGTGCGGGCCGAGAACGCCAGGTCGAACACGGCGACCGCGGCCACCTGCAACGAGTCGTCGACGTACACACCGACGGTGCAGGGGTTGGCAGCGGTCGGTGCCAGGGGCGCGTTCGGCGCGACCTGGACGTCGCGGTCGAGCAGCTCGGTGAGCAGGTCGCGGATCTCCTTGGTGGCCGGCAGGTGCATCGTCATCTCAGGTGCCGCCCTCAACCCTTCAGGACCGGCGCGAGCACCTCGTCGAACGCCTCAGGGGTGAACGGCTTGGCGATCAGGAACAGTGCGCCGCCCGCGCTCGCCCGGGCGCGCATGTCCGGTGAGCCTTCGGAGGTCACGAAGCCGAACGGGACCGTCGAGCCGCTCTGGCGCAGGGTGGCGAGCAGGTCGATGCCGCTCATCTCGGGCATGTTCCAGTCCGAGAGGACCAGGTCCGGCGACTCGCTGCGCACCTTGTCGAGCGCGTCGCGTCCGTTCTCGGCCTCGACGATGTCGTGGCCGGCGTACCCGGCCTGGCGCAGGGTGCGGATCACGATCTGGCGCATCACCCGACTGTCGTCGGCGACCAGGATCTTCATACCGATCAGCCCTTCTCGGGATGGCGGACGTGAACGCTGACCAGGAGCGGAGCGCCGGCCCAGGACGCATCGAGACGACAGGCCTCGATGACGTCCGAGGCACGTGCGACCCGACCCGCCGCGACCACGGGCAGCGACAGCGCGCTGGGTCCAGGCATCAGGCTCTTGACGTTGCCGCCGATCATGTTGACCAGCTCGCCGACGGCGTCGGCGACGTCGTCGTCACCGACGCTGTCCACCTCGTCGTCGAGACCCAGCATCCGCCGGGCGATCTCCTCGGCCATCGAGCGCGGCAGCTCGACGCTGACCGCGCCCTGCCACTCGCCGGACACGGTCACGGCGGCCGACCATCCGACATCGAGGGTTCCGGGCGCCATCGGCAGCAGCGGGTCCTCGGCCCCGAGGAACGAGGTCCAGACCTCCTCGACGACCATCCGCACGTCGGTCAGCGACGGCTCCACAACAGTACTCACGCCGGCACCGGCTTCGCGACGAGGCCGAGCATCTCCAGCTTGTCGGCGATGGCGTCGGGGGTGAACGGCTTGATCACGTACTCGTGGGCGCCCGCCGCGAGGGCACGCACGATCTGACCGTGCTCGCTCTCGGTGGTCACCATCATCAGGGTGATGTCACGCCACGCGGCGTTGGCCCGGACCCGGGTGATGAAGGTGTAGCCGTCCATCACGGGCATGTTCCAGTCGATCAGGCACAGGGTCGGGATCCGGCCGGCCTCGAGGTGGTCGAGCGCCTCCTGGCCGTCGCCGGCCTGGAGGGTCTCGAAGCCGAGGTCGGTGACGATGCGGCGCAGGATGCTCCGCATCGCTCGCGAGTCGTCGATGATCAGCGCGTACATGGGTCAGGCTCCTGTCATGGCGGTCGGCTGCCACTGCTCGGCAGCGGTCGTGGTGGGTCGGTGGACCTGGACCCGGCCGTGGGCTTCGCGGCCCCAGTGCTCGTCGAGGTCGAGGGTGGTCTCGGACGTGCCGAGCAGCAGGAAGCCGTCCGACGCGACGACGCGGTGCACCCGGCGCAGGATGTCGCGCTTCGTGTCCAGGTCGAAGTAGATGAGCACGTTGCGCAGGAAGACGATGTCGAACGTCGGCAGCAGCGGGAACGGTGTCGACAGGTTCAGCGACTGGGTGCGCACCATCTTCTTGAGGTCGTCGCAGACCTCCCACTCGCTGCCGGTCCGGCTGAAGTACTTCACCAGGGAGGTGGCCGGCATCCCGCGGTTCATCTCGACCTGGCTGTAGCGCCCCGCGCGGACCCGGTCGAGCATCGTGCTGGAGACATCGCTAGCCAGGATCTGGGCGGTCCAGCCCGACGGCAGGTGCTGGTCCAGCAACATCGCGAGGCTGTAGGCCTCCTGCCCGCTGGAGCAGGCGGCCGACCAGATCGACAGGTGGCGCACGTGGCTGCGGGCCGCCAGCAACGGCGGCAGCATCATGTCGGTGAAGGCCTGGTACGGCGCGTTGTCGCGGAACCAGGACGTCTCGTTGATGGTCAGCGCGTCGAGCACCTTGTCGCGTTCGGCCGGGTTGGTCACCAGCTTCGCGACGTACGAGTCGACGTCGGGGCAACCGGCCTCGCGGGCCAACGGCAGCAGCCGGGCCTCGACGAGGTACTCCTTGCCGGGGTCATAGAGCATCGCGGTCTCCCGACGTACCAGGTCGGAGACGAAGGCGAAGCTTGTCTGGGTGATCGTCACGGCGACCCCATCGGTCGTCGGGTCGCTCTCCTGAGAATAAGGACGGTCCCGGCCGAGGCTCTCAGGACCGGGACCACGGTGCCGATGGGTCAGGCGTGATTCGTGTCCTGGTCGTCGACGATTCGGCGCTTGTACGTCGCCTGGTGACGACGTCCCTGGCCCTGGATCCCGGGATCGAGGTCGTCGGCACGGCGAGCAACGGCCGCGACGCGATCACCATGGTCGACGAGCTGGCGCCGGACGCGGTCACCCTCGACATCGAGATGCCGATCCTCGACGGGCTCGGCGCCCTGGACGCGATCCGGCGCAGGCACCCGCGGTTGCCGGTCATCATGTTCAGCACCCTGACCGAGAAGGGCGCGACCAAGACTCTCGAGGCGCTCTCGCTGGGTGCCTCCGACTTCGTCACGAAGCCGTCGAACACGACCAGCATGGCCGAGTCGATGGCCAGCGTCCGCGAGCAGCTGATACCGAAGGTCAAGGCACTGGTCGGTGCTCACCGCCTGGTCGCGCGCAACCCCGGCACGGTCACCGGCGCCGAACGGCGCGCCGCGAGGGAACCGGTGCCGCTGGCGCCGGCCGTCACCAAGCCCGCCGAGGTGCTGCTGATCGGCTGCTCGACCGGCGGGCCGGATGCACTTTCGCGGGTGCTGGAGCAGTTGCCGGGAACGCTGCCGGTGCCCGTCCTGGTGGTCCAGCACATGCCCCCGCTGTTCACGACCATGTTCGCCGAGCGCCTCGATCGCATCTCGGCCCTGACGGTGCGGGAGGCGGTGGCCGACGAGGTCCCGCGCGCCGGTGAGGTCCTGATCGCCCCGGGCGGTTTCCACCTCCGGGTGCGTTGGTCGGCCGGGCTGGTCCGCACCGAGCTCGACGACGGGCCGCAGGAGAACTTCTGCCGGCCTGCGGTCGATGCCCTGTTCCGCTCTGCCGCTGACGCCTACGACGGTGCTGCGACCGCGGTCATCCTCACCGGAATGGGCCAGGACGGACTGATCGGGTGCCAGCTGCTCTCCGCGCGCGGAGCCCGGATCGTGGTCCAGGACGAAGCGAGCTCGGTCGTGTGGGGAATGCCCGGAGCGGTCGCGACCGCCGGGTTGGCGCACGACGTGCTGCCGCTCGAGGAGATCGCGGGGAAGCTCGTCAGTGCGTGTTGAGGCGGGGTTCGGACCGACCTGATCGGCATCATGGACCCGTGAACATCCTGCTCTGGCTGCTTCCGGCCGCCACCGTCACCGGCACGGCGATGATCGTGGTTGCCTGGGTCGGTCGCGCGCGGCCCGAGCGCGAGATGTCCGAGGCCGACCAGGAACGCTTCGCCGCCGCGATCCTGCGTCCGATGCCGACGGCCGGTCCCGATCGGGCGCGGCCGCTGGCTCGGACCCGCGAGCGCAGCACCGGGGTCGCCGTACGACGCAGCGACCAGCCCGGACCCACCCGTCGCTCTGCCTGATTCCTGCTGGCTCGTGCGCGCCGGGTCGCGCGCGGCCGTATTTCAGGCGTTTGAGAGGGTGAGGACATGAGTCGCCGTTCGCTCGCGAGCCTGATCGCGCTGTCGGTGGGCTTCGTGCTGCTCGCGGTCACCCTGGTGCGGCCGACGCCGTACGTCACCTTCCTTCCCGGCCCGACGATCAACGTCCTGGGTACGTTCGACGGCAAGAAGATCCTCGACGTCTCCGGGCACGCGGTCTACCCCGACACCGGCGGCCTGCGGATGGTGACGGTCTATCCCAGCGGTCCCGACGAGAAGATCAGCTTCGTCGTGGCGATGCAGCGCTGGATCGACCCGCAGACAGCAGTGCTGCCGCGGGCCGCGGTCTACCAGCCGGCGTCGACCGCCAAGAGTGTCCAGCAGCAGTCGGCGGTCGAGATGACCTCCTCGCAGGACGATGCCACGGCCGCGGCGCTCAACGCCCTCGGGATCAGGTACGGCATCACGGTCACCGTCGACGACGTGACCAAGGGAGGCGCCTCCGACGGTCTGCTGAGGAAGGGTGACGTCGTCACCGCCGTGGACGGCCACGCGACCACGGACGCGACGGCTCTGATCAACAGCATCCGCGCGATCAAGCCCGGCTCGAAGGCCGTCATCACGATCGTGCGCAACAGCACCACCAGGAAGGTCTCGATCGTCACCCGGCCGGCGACCGACGATGCCAGGAGCTCACGCATCAACGTGGGGATCAAGGAGTCCTACCGGTTCCCGTTCACGGTCGCGATCCGGCTCTCGGACAGCATCGGTGGTCCCTCGGCGGGCATGATGTTCGCGTTGTCGATCTACGACCTGCTGACCCCGGGCTCGCTGACCGGAGGCAAGGTCGTCGCCGGCACCGGCGAGATCAGCGCCGACGGCACCGTCGGAGCGATCGGCGGGATCGGGCAGAAGATCCCCGCGGCCCAGCGTGACGGCGCGCAGCTGTTCCTGGTGCCGAGCGAGAACTGCGCCGAGGCGTTGACGGCGGACTACGACCCGAACCGGATGCGGCTCGTCAAGGTGCACACCCTCCAGAACGCGATCGATGCCATCACCGCATGGCGGGAGAACCCCCAGGCCGACTTGCCGAGGTGCACCGGATGAGCGAGGTTCCGCCGACGCTGCAGCATCACCAAGGTCCGTTGTACGACGTCGTCCGCGAGCTCGAGGCGCATGCCAGTGAAGGCGGCTGGGACCAGGCCGAGCGGATCTTCGCCCTCGCCGACACCGCTGAGCTCGTACGCCGTGAGCCCGGGCTGGCTGCCTCGCTCGGACTCGACTCGGGTGCGGTCACGCCCCTCACGCCGATCGAGCAGGAGCCGCTGGCCCCGGGTCAGAGCCTCGAGGACGTGCTCGCCCAGATCACCTGGCCGAGCGAGGTCACCGGGATCGCCGTGATCGCCGAACGGCTCGTGCTCCCGCCCGACGTCGACGTGGAGATCCCTGCGGACCCACAGTCGGCCAGGGATTTCGCCGCGAACCACCCCGATCGCCAGGAGGTTCGCATCGTAGCGGCCGCCCTGCGAGCCGGCGACGCGGCGTGCGCGTTGCGGTTAAGGTCGCATGACGCGGACGATCTGGTCCTGACCGGACCCGACCTCGTCCCGGGGCTGTTGATCCAGCTGCACGCCACGCTCGAAGAGGAGACAGCGTCCGATGAGTGACTTCTTCGCCGACGAACCCGGTGAGCACGAGGCTCCTCCGCCCCGGCGTGAAGGTCGTCGGCCGCGACCGCTGATCCTCACGCTGATCGTGATGGCGGTGCTGCTGATCGGCTTCTCGTTGTTCGCGAAGTTCTACACCGAGAGCCTCTGGTTCTCGAGCGTCGGCTACGGCCACGTCTTCAGCACCCTGATCTGGACCAAGATCGGGCTGTTCGTGATCTTCGGCCTCGTCATGGCGCTGGTCGTCGGGGGCAACCTGGCGCTGGCCTACCGACTGCGCCCGATGTTCCGGGCGAATTCGCCGGAGCAGGCGAACCTCGATCGGTACCGCGAGGTCATCACCCCGATCCGCACCATCCTGCTGATCGCGATCAGCGCGGTCTTCGCCCTGTTCGCCGGCACCTCGGCAGCCGGGCAGTGGCGCAGCTACCTGCTGTGGAGCCACCGTCAGTCCTTCGGCACCACGGACCCGTACTTCCACAAGGACATCGGCTTCTACGTATTCACGCTGCCGTGGTTGCACTGGATGGTCGACTTCGCCATCACGGCGTTCGTGATCGGGCTGCTCGCCTCGGTCTTCGTGCACTACATCTACGGCGGCATCCGGCTGCAGGCGCGATCGGGCAAGGTCTCCGGTCCGGCGCAGGCGCAGATCTCGGTCGTCCTGGGCCTGCTGGTGCTGCTCAAGGGCCTGGGCTACTACCTCGGCCGGTTCGACCTGACCTCACAGTCGGGCGGACTCGTCACCGGCATGACCTATTCGCGCGACCACGCTGTGCTGCCCTCGCGCAACATCCTGGTGGCGATCGCGATCATCTGCGCGCTCCTCTTCTTCGCCAACGTCGTACGCCGGACGTGGATGCTCCCGGCCGTGGGACTGGCCCTGTTCGCGCTGTCCGCGATCCTGCTCGGAGGCCTGTGGCCAGCGCTCGTGCAGAAGTACCAGGTCAAGCCGGACGAGCCCGACAAGGAATCGAGCTTCATCGCCAACAACATCAAGGCCACCCGGACCGCGTTCGGCCTCAACGACGCCAAGGTCACCGAGTACCCGGCTGCATCGACACTGACGCACCCACAGCTCCTCGCTGATGCGGCCTCCCTGCCAGGGATCCGGTTGCTCGACCCGAACCTGGTCTCGAGCACGTTCGACCAGCTCCAGCAGGTACGCGGCTACTACAGCGTGCCCGACGTCCTGGACGTCGACCGCTACAACATCAACGGGCAGGAACGCGACATGGTCGTCGCCGCCCGCGAGATCAACCTGAACGGCTTGCCCACCGCCCAGAAGAAGTGGGCCAACCTGCACACCGTCTACACCCACGGCTACGGGATCATCGCGGCCTACGGCAACCAGCAGGACGCGAACAACAAGCCGGTGCTCGACACGAACGGGCAGCCTGCCTGGGCCGAGAAGAACCTGCCGCCGCAGGGTGTCCTGACCGACGCGAACCCGCCGAACGGGTACCGACCGCAGATCTACTTCGGCGAGAACAGCCCGCCGTACTCGATCGTCGGCGAGCCCAAGGGCGCCAAGAGCGTCGAGCTCGACGTACCGCAGGGCTCCGGCTCGCCGGGGGAGTCGCGGACGAACACGTACCACGGCAAGGACGGCGTCGCCATCGGGTCGTTCTTCCACAAGCTCCTGTACGCCGTGAAGTTCGGCGATCCCAACTTCGTGCTCTCCTCGAGGGTCAACTCCGCCTCGAAGGTGCTCTACTACCGCAGCCCGGTCACCCGTCTCGAGAAGGTCGCGCCCTGGCTGACCGTGGACAGTGACGCGTTGCCCGCGATCGTGAACGGCAAGATCGTCTGGATCCTCGACGGGTACACGACCACCGATCGCTACCCGCTGTCGCAGAAGCGTTCTCTGCAGGACATGACGTCGGACTCGACGGCTCCGCGGTCGCCGTACGCGACCCTGCCGACCGACCAGATCAACTACATGCGCAACGCGGTCAAGGCCACGGTCGACGCGTACGACGGCACGGTGACGCTGTACGAGTGGGATACGAAGGACCCGATCCTCAAGGCCTGGGAGAGCATCTTCCCCGGCGTGGTCAAGGCGAAGAGCGACATCTCTCCGGAGCTGCTCCAGCACTTCCGGTACCCCGTGGACCTCTACAAGGTGCAGCGCAACATGCTCGCTACCTACCACGTGACCGACTCGAAGACGTTCTACGAGGGCAACGACGCCTGGCAAGTGCCCGAGGACCCCTCGGACGCGCAGAACACCCAGCCGCCGTACCGGCTCTCGGTCGCGACGACCCCCGGCGCGAAGCCGGTCTTCTCGCTCACCTCGGTCTACACGCCGACGAACAAGCAGAACTTGTCGGCGTTCATGTCCGTCGGCGCGGATGCCGCTGACCCGTCGACGTACGGGCAGTTCCAGATCCTGCGGCTGCCGGACACCAACCAGGTCTCGGGTCCGTCGCAGATCGCCAGCCAGTTCAGCAGTGATCCGAAGATCGCTGCCGCCGTACGCAACTTCAAGCAGAACGTCGGCAAGGTCGTCTACGGCAACCTGCTCACCCTGCCGGTCGGCGGTGGCCTGCTCTACGTGCAGCCGTTGTACACGCAGCGAAGTTCGGGCGCAGGCACCTATCCGACGTTGCAGTTCGTCCTGGTCTCCTTCGGCAACCAGGTCGGCATCGGCTCGACCTTGAGCGCTGCCCTGACCGACGTCCTGAACTCGGCCGGGAGCACCGATACGGGCCTCGGGACCGGCACCGGGACGGGAACCGGGACAGGAACAGGCACAGGGACCGGGACAGGTACGACGACCGGACCGGGGCTGCCCGTTGCTGCCCTGACGCTGCTGCAAGAGGCCGACGTGAAGTTCAGGGCAGCGGATCGGGCGCTCAAGAACGGCGACCTGAACCTGTACGCCCAGGACATCAATGCGGGTCGGGCACTGGTCAACCAGGCGCTGTCGGTGAGCACGACCAAGGCGCCGACCACGAAGAAGTGAGGTAGCGCGTGGCTCGTATCGCAGACGCGCGGTCGCCGGCCGAGCCGAACTCCGAGGGCCAGAAGGACCGCTACCGGCGGATGCTGGTCGCAGCGATCAAGCTCGGCTCGCGCCAGGACTTCGAGCGCGTGCAGATGCAGGACATCGCGACCGAGTCCGAGGTCGCGATCGCCACGTTGTACCGGTACTTCCCCTCCAAGGTGCATCTGTTCGTCGGCGTCATGAAGTCGCTGCTGGAGGACGTCGACGTGTCGTCCTACGTGCGCACCGACGGTCAGGACCCGGCCGATGCGGTGGTCGAGCTGCTCGGCGTGCTGACCCGGCGGCTGCACAGCAACCGCCGACTCTCGATGTCGATGTTCCAGTCGATGATCCTGGCCGAAGGCCTGGCCAGCCAGGACTGCGCCGACATCGAGGAGATGTTCCTCGAGATGCTGCTGACGATCACGGGGTGGGGACGTGCCGCGACGTCGGACCAGCGCAGCCGCGCCTGGCTGGTGATCCAGTGCTGGTTCGGCGTCCTGATGACAACGATGAGCGGGAACAGCCCGGTCGCCGACGCGGACGCCGACATGCAGCGAGCCTGCGAGCTCCTGCTGGCCGGTGGTTGAGGAGGGCGCGCAGCGCCCGTCTCGAAACCCCCGATTTGGGTCTGGCCCTGAGCACCCGGTAATGTTCCGTTCACCGACGCGGGGTGGAGCAGCTCGGTAGCTCGCTGGGCTCATAACCCAGAGGTCGCAGGTTCAAATCCTGCCCCCGCTACAAAGTGAAACAGCAGGTCAGAGCCGGGTTCGTGGGTCACCACGGACCTGGCTTTGGCGTTCGATGTCCGCAGACTGTCTGCGGACATTGCCTGGAGATGGACCGCGAACGGGCCGTCATCGCGAGGATCAGCGAAGGCTGGCGAAGCTCCGCGGAAGGTCAAATCGTGTGACCTCTCGGCCGTTGACCCAGAGGTCGCGACCTTGGACGCCCTGTTGGGATCAGTCGCAACTTGGCCAGGTCCGAATGGGCGCGCGATGCCGTGGCACTAGTCGGGCCCACACCAGACGCGAACGCTCGAACACCAACCTTGGCGGGATGGCACTAGCGGCCAACAGCTGTCGTCTCAGTTCGGGCGGGCGGATTGAGCCGGTTCGCGGCGAAGCGACGGCGACTCGTCCGCCGACATGAAGTGGGCGCGGAAGGCAACGGCAAAGCTCGGATCCCGCGCAAGTCCGCTGAGAATCACGCCTTCCTTGAGGAACTCGAGGAGGTCGCGCGCCACCACTGTTAGTAGTGCCTTCATCGGTGTCTCCATACTCCTGTTCAGGTCGCGGTCTTGAGTGCAGCCAGCTCCGCGGGACTGCGTCGGACGACTCTCCGAGGCAGCGACTCGGTCATACCAGCCCGGTGCCGCACGGTGCGGCGTTCGGATGGGGTGGTGCCGGCCCAGATGCCGCACTGGACATCTGTGGCCAGGGCGAAAGCCAGGCAGCCGGGACGGACCGGGCAGCCCGCGCAGATGAGCTGGGCGAGTTCGATTTGACGCTGCGAGCCGAACCCTTCGCCATGAGGGAAAGGAGCTCGGGTTCCTCGTCGAGGCTTAGCGGCGATGCTCAAGTCGGTCATCCGTCTCTCCTAGATGTGCAGCTGGAGGAGGGTTGTCGCGATGCACCCAGGCTTTCCAACGCCCTCGATCTCGACCGAGGTATTGATGCTCAGCTGGAGGCCGGATGGTGTCGGCTGGACGTCGCCGAGCTCGACGTGTGAGCGGATCCGAGCTCCGACAACGACCGGCGCCGGAAAGCGCACCCGGTCCGTGCCGTAGTTGATGCGAGCTCCGGGGGTGTCGAACCGATACAGGGTGGCCGCCAGCGTGGGAAGAAGACTCAGAGTCAGGTAGCCATGGGCGATCGTTGCACCGTAGGGTCCGGTCGCGGCCCTGCTCGGGTTGGTGTGGATCCACTGCCAGTCGTCGGTGGCATTGGCGAAAGTATCGATCCGTTCCTGGGTGATATCCAGCCAATCGCTGGTGCCAAGCCGGCTGTTGGCCGCGCCGAGGACTTCATCGAGTGTGGTGAAGACGCGCATGTCTGATCAGCTCCTCGCGGGTTCAGGCTTGGTTCTCGAGCACGATGGCGAGGCCTTGGCCGACGCCGATGCAGATGGCGGCGACTCCCCAACGCTCGCCGGACTCCTGGAGCCGGGCGCACAGGGTGCCGATCAGGCGCGCCCCCGAGGCTCCGAGCGGATGGCCGATGGCGATCGCGCCGCCCTTGCTGTTGACGATCTCGGGGTCCACACCCCAGGCGTCGACGCAGGCGAGCGACTGGACCGCGAAGGCTTCGTTGAGCTCGATGGCACCGACGTCCGACCAACCGATCCCTGCCCGCGCGAGCGCGATTCCTGCTGCCCGGATCGGTGCCAGCCCGAAGTCCTGAGGATCGAGCGCGTGCATGCCTCTGCCGGCGATCCGTGCGAGCGGGGAGGTGCAGATCGCACGGGCTGCCTGCTCGTCTCCGAGCAGCAGGGCAGCGGCGCCGTCATTGAGGGGCGAGGCGTTGCCCGCGGTGATGGTGCCGGTCGGACGAAAGGCCGGCCGCAAGCGCGCCAACGACTCGACGCCAGCATCCGGTCGGACGCCTTCGTCGGTGCGAAGAGCCGATCCTGCGACCGGAGTCACCAGCCGGTCGTAGAAGCCCGACTCCCACGCTGCTGTCGCACGTTCGTGGGAACGAACCGCGAACTCGTCCTGCCGATCGCGGGAGATCGCCAGTCGGTCGGCGAGCAGCTCGTTCGCCTCGCCAAGGGAGACCGTCCACTCGGTCGGCATCTGCTTGTTCACCAGGCGCCAGCCCAGGGTGGTCGACACTGCGGTCAGGTCTTCCGCCGGGAACGCGCGGTCTGGCTTGGGGAGCACCCAGGGCGCCCGGCTCATCGACTCGGTTCCGCCGACCAGGACGATTCGTGAATCGCGGGTCTCGATCGACCTGGACCCGATCATGGCCGCATCGAGCGATGAGCCGCAGAGCCGGTTGACCGTCGTGGCGGGCAACGACGTCGGCAGCCCGGCCAGGAGCGCCGCCATCCTGCCCACGTTCCGGTTGTCCTCGCCCGCGCCATTGGCGTTGCCCCACACCACCTCCGAGATCTCCGCTCGTTCCAACGCCGGCGTCTTCGCGAGTACAGCGCTCATCGCGGCAGCGGCGAGGTCGTCCGGCCGGACTGCCGCCAGCCCTCCCGAGAAGCGGCCGAAGGGGGTTCGGGCGGCACTGTAGATGTACGCGGCGGGCATCGGCATCTCCTGGTGGATCGGGTCCTGGTGAGCGTGAATCGATGGATTATCGTTCAGTATAAGGAAACGCGATCGAGATTACGAACACCAGCGGATATGAAGAAGTTTCGGAGTGATGCTTGACACTTGGGTCAGAGCCGACTTACGGTGTTCGAAATCCTGATATTGGTTCAGGATCATGAACAAAGGAACGACGCGTGCTGGCTCTCGAAGGCATCCGAGTGGTTGACGCGGCGACGATGGTCGCCGGTCCGCTCGGTGCGTCGATCCTCGGAGACTTCGGAGCCGAGGTCATCAAGGTCGAACCCATCGCCGGTGACGAATCACGAACCTTCGGCCCGGGGCGCGACGGGATGAGCGGGGTCTACTCCGGGGTGAACAGGAACAAGCGCGCGATCGCTCTCGACCTGCGCACCGAGGACGGCCGCACAGTCTTCCACGAGCTGTGCGCCGGCGCCGACGTGCTGATCGAGAACATGCTCCCGGCGGTTCGTGAGCGTTACGGGCTGACCGCGGCCGAGCTAACGGCACGACACCCGCACCTGATCGCCCTGAACGTGAGCGGGTACGGCGACACCGGTCCGCTGGCAGGTCGTCCGGCGATGGACCCGGTTGCCCAGGCGATCACCGGGTTCATGGCTGCGACCGGGTGGCGCAATGGCGAAGCCCTCAAGGCCGGCCCGCCGATCGCTGACAGTTCCGCCGGCTACCTGGTCGCGATCGCGGCCCTGGTCGCGATCCTCGCCCGTCAACAGTCCGGACAGGGACAGGCTGGATCGGTCTCGCTGGTCGGCGCCCTGTTCCACCTGCAGACTCCCTGGCTCGGTCAGTACCTGCTTGCCGACTATGTCCAGGAACGCCCCGGCAACGGCAGCAACTTCTACGCGCCGTACAACGCGTACGGGACCAAGGACGGCGGTTCGGTGCACGTCGTCGCCTTCAACGACCGGCACTTCGCCAAACTCGTGCACGCCACCGGGCAACCGGAGCTGCTCGACGACCCGAGATTCGACACCGCTGCTCACCGGCTTGAGAACGCGGCCGCGATCGATGCCGCCCTGGCGCCCTGGTTCGCGGCCAATGACCGTGACGAGATCGTCGAGGTGCTGGCGAGCAACGACATCATCTGCGCGCCCGTGCTGGCCTACGACGAAGCAGTTGAGCACCCCCAGATCCAGGCGATGGACCTGGTGGTCGACATCTCCAGTGACGAGCTGGGCGACCTTCGGGTCCCGGGCATCCCGATCAAGCTCGAGCACACGCCAGGAAGCATCCGTCGGCCACCGTCGTCCGTCGGGGAACACACCGCAGAGGTCCTCACCGACCTTGGCTACGAAGCAGAAGAGATCGCTCGGTTGACGGCTGCGGCCGTCGTCCGATGACCAACGCAGGACTCACGAGAGGAACAGTTTGATGAAGGTCGGAATCAGGATTCCGGGCGCAGGCCCGTGGGCAGGCCCGGACGCGATCACGGAAATCTCGCAGTTCGCCGAGAAGGTCGGATTCGACTCCCTCTGGATGACCGATCACGTCGCACTGCCGACGAAGGTCGAGACGCCGTACCCCTACACCGCTGACGGCAAGTTCCTGTGGGCACCGGAGACGCCGTACCTGGACTGCCTCACCTCGTTGACCTGGGCGGCTGCGGCGACCGAGCACATGGAGCTCGGCACCTCCTGCCTGATCCTGCCGTGGCGGCCGCTGGTGCAGACGGCCAAGACCCTGGTCAGCATCGACGTCCTCTCGCGCGGCCGGCTCACCATCGCCGTCGGAGTCGGCTGGATGAAAGAGCAGTTCGAGGCCCTCGACGCGCCGTTCAAGGACCGCGGCCGACGGGTGACCGAGATGGTCAACTTCATGCGGCACATGTGGGCCGAGGACGAGGTCGACTTCAGCGGCGAGTTCTACGACCTGCACAACTTCAAGATGTACCCGAAGCCGGTCCGCGGCACGATCCCGGTCTGGTTCGCGGGGTACAGCGAAGCCTCGCTGCGCCGGATTGCTGCGATCGGTGACGGCTGGCACCCGCTGGCCGTCGGACCCGACGACTACGCCGGGTACCTGAAGACCCTCACCGAGTACGTCGAGGCGGCCGGCCGTGACATGAGTGAGATCACCTTGACCGCCCGCCCCCTGCGGACCGCGCCGTACAACGCCGAGACCATTGAGGCGTACGGCGCCCAGGGTGTCTCGCACTTCATTTGCGACACTTCCTTCGAGCACGAGACCCTCGCCGAGGCGATGGACGAGCTCCAGGAGCTGGCCGAGGCCGTCCTGCCTACTGCGCACCGGCTGCCGTGAGCGGGGTGGCAGCCATGGAAGCCCTCACTGACAACGTCTCGCTCGTCCTGGACGGGGAGCTGGTCGAAGCCTCGACGGGGGCGCGGTTCGACACGATCAACCCGACGGACGGCACCGTCCTGGCCTCGGTCGCCGAGGCATCGGTCGAGGACGTCGACCGCGCGGTGCGATCGGGCCAGGTCGCAGCCAAGAAGTGGCAGCGGATGCGCCCCTCCGAGCGGGCCCGGCACCTGATCCGGTTCGCCGGCCTGGTCGAGCAGCACGGAGAAGACCTCGCGCTGCTGCAGACCCGCGACATGGGCAAGCCGATCCGCGAGTCCCGCGGCATCGACGTCCCGGTGATGGTCGAGACGCTGGAATACTTCGCGGGGCTGGTCACCAAGATCGAAGGTCGTACCACCCCGGCTCCGGGACGGTTCCTCAACTACACCGTCCGCGAGCCGATCGGTGTCGTCGGTGCGATCACTCCGTGGAACTTCCCCGCCGTGCAGGCGATATGGAAGATCGCACCGGCTCTCGCGATGGGCAACGCGATCGTGCTCAAGCCAGCACAGCTGGCACCGCTGGTCCCGGCCGCGCTCGGTGAGCTCGCGCTGGAGGCCGGCCTGCCGCCGGGCCTGGTCAACGTGCTCCCCGGGCGTGGATCGGTGGCCGGCAACGCGCTGGTCGAACATCCCGGAATCGGCAAGATCACCTTCACCGGCTCGACCGAGATCGGCCGGCAGATCGGCCGTTCGGCCGCCGACCGGCTGATCACCGCATCCCTCGAGCTGGGTGGGAAATCGGCGCTGGTCGCGTTCGGTGACTCATCGCCGGAGACCGTTGCCGCCGTCGTCTTCCAGGCGATGTACAGCAACCAGGGCGAGACCTGTACGGCGCCCAGCCGGTTGCTCGTCGAGCGCCCGATCTACGACGAGGTGATCAGCCTGGTGGTGGAGAAAGTGAAGGCAGCACGAGTCGGCGATCCCGAGGACCCGGCCACTGAGATCGGCCCGCTCGTCGATGCGGCCGCACGCGCCTCGGTGCACTCCTACGTGACCGCCGGAGTCGCCGAGGGAGCCACCCTGGCCGCCGGATCCGCCGCGGAACCCAGCTCGGCCGACCCTGGCTTCTTCTTCCAGCCGGCCGTCTTCACCGACGTGAGCGCCGGGATGCGGATCGCCCAGGAGGAGATCTTCGGCCCGGTCCTGTCGGTGCTGCCCTTCGAGGGCGAGGCAGAGGCGATCTCGCTGGCCAACGACACCATCTACGGGTTGGCGGCCGGTGTGTTCACCCGCGACGTGGGTCGCGCGCTGCGGTTCGCTCAGACGCTGGACGCAGGAAATATCTGGGTCAACAGCTGGGGGGTCCTCAACCCGGCCTCGCCGTACACCGGTTTCCGGTTCAGCGGCCATGGCAGCGATCTCGGTCAGACCGCGATCGACAGCTTCACTAAGGAGAAGAGCGTATGGGTACGCCTCGATTGACCCCAGCTGTCGTCTCTCGACTTCGAGATGCCCGCGAGCACACCTCGTGGGTGCCGGATCCCGGCTACTCGATGGTCAAGGACGCACTCTTCGACCAGGACCCGGACCGGGCCGCGATCCTGCGGGCCGGCGTCCACCAGATCGAAGAGGTGACGTTCGGTGAGATCCAGCAGACTGCCCGTCGGGTGGCCGGCGCGCTGCGCCAGCGCGGAATCCGACCCGGCGACCGGGTCGCGATGTACCTCGACCCGTCGCAGTCCGCGGCCGAGGTCGTCTGCGGGGTCCTGACGGCCGGCGCGGTGATCCTGCCGATCCCGAAGCTGCTGGGTGGTGTCTCGATCACCCACCGGCTGAAGGATGCCGGGGCGTCGCTGCTGGTCACCGATTCCGCGGGCATGTCGCGCCTCAACGAGACCCAGGCGATGACGGCAGGGATCCCGGTCCTCACCGTCGACTCCTCCTCCGTCGCAGACCTGCTGGCCGAAGCGCGTCTGGCGGAGCCGGTCGAGCCGTACCAACCCTCCGGCGATGAACCGGCGCTGCTGATGTACACCTCGGGGACGAGCGGGAACCCGAAGGGGATCGTGCACGCCAACCGGGTGCTGCTGGGCCATGCCGCGGTCGACTTCGCCTTCGAGCTCTTCGAGGACGACGACGTCTACTACGGCACCGCGGACTGGGGTTGGGTCGGCGGCCTCATGCTGGGCCTGCTGGTCCCGTGGTCCTTCGGAGTCCCGGTGGTCGCGTTCCGGCAGCAGCGTTTCGACCCGACGGTGACCCTTGCCGTCTTCGAGCGGTACGGCGTCACCACGGCGTTCCTGCCGCCGTCGGTCCTGCGGCTGCTCGCTGCTCACGGTCAGCAGCCGCGGCGGCGGCTGCGGGCCGTCGTGACCGGGGGCGAACCCGCGGGTGCGGCTGAGATGACGTGGGCCCGCCGGCACCTCGCCGCCGCGGTCAACAAAGCCTTCGGTCAGACGGAGGCGAACGCCTTGATCGGTGACTCGGTGGTGCTCGGTTCCGTCGACGACGCGACGATGGGTGCCCCGTATCCAGGGCACGAGATCCGGTTGATCGACGAGTCCGGGCACGAGGTCGCCGCAGGGGAGATCGGCGAGATCGCGCTGTGCCTGCCTGACCCGGTCGCGATGCTCGGCATCTGGGACTCCGGTCTCGGACGTGCCGTTCCACCGGAAGGCGACAGCCATCGGACGGGGGACCTCGCCCGGCGCGCTTTCGGGCGCCGGCTCGAGTACCTCGGCCGCAGTGACGACGTGATCAAGAGCCGCGGCTACCGGATCGGGCCCGGAGAGATCGAGCAAGCGCTCAAGCTGCACCCGTCCGTCGACGACGCGGCCGTCGTCGGCGTCCCGGACGATCAGATCGGCCAGCACATCAAGGCCTTCGTGCAGCTCCACGAGACCGAGCTGGACGCCTCTCTCGAAGCCGCGTTGCGCGAGCTGGTGGCAAGCACCGTCGGCCCGCACGCCCGGCCGCGCGACATCGAGTCGATCGACGAGATGCCGCGAACCGAGACCGGCAAGCTGCTCCGTCGCGAGCTGTCGGCCAAGGCCTGACCCGGCACCCCCATCACGTCGCGGAGCCGTTCCGTGTCGAGAAATACAAGTTCTCGGATCAACCAACTGTACTAAATGAGGAGATCGCAATGAGACCACGCATGTGGATCGCGCTCTGCGTCAGCGCCGCGATGGTGCTGCTCGCCGGGTGCGGCAGCACCAGCGCCGGCGGCGGACGACCCGGTGCCAGCGGCAAGCCCGCGGGCAAGGAGGTGACCGTTGGTCTGGTCGCCCCCTCCAGCGGGGTGTACGGCCTCTACGGCCCGGTCCTCGGCGGCGTGATGAAGGGTGTCTTCGGCCACCAGGGAGCGCCGTCCGGGATCAAGTTCCTGACCGAGGACGACGGCGGCGACCCACAGACCGCCCTCACCAAGGTGCGCAAGCTCGTCCAGGAGGACGGTGCGGACGTCGTGGTGTGCTGTGTCAACGGTGCGGCGACCCTTGCTGTCGCTCCGTACCTCCAGAGCCTCGGCATCCCGCTGATCGCGCCGATCCCCGGCCCAGGTGGGCTGGGCAAGTTCAGCACGGCGTACTCGGTGGGGTTCTACCCCCAGCAGCTGACGAAGCCGTTCGGTGAGTACGCCGCCAAGAACCTCGGCTACAAGAAGGCCGTCATCCTCTCCAGCGACTTCGTCCAGGGCCACAACGTGGCCGACGGGTTCAAGGAAGGGTTCACCGCCGCCGGGGGCGCGATCGTCAAGGAGCTGTACCCACCGTTGGACACCTCCGACTACGGCCCGTTCCTGTCCCAGATCTCCGACGCTGACGTCGTCTTCGGATTCTTCGGGGGCGCTGACGCGGTACGGCTGGTCAAGCAGTACGCGGCAGCCGGGCTCAAGGACAAGGCGCAGCTGATCGGCCTCGGCCCGATCGTCTCCCGGCTGGTCCTGGACCAGATCGGCGACGCCGCCATCGGTGTGCAAGGCGTCTTCCACTACTCCGAGACCGGCACCGACAGCCCGGCCGACGAGGCCTTCACCGCAGCCATGTCTGCGGTCGCTCCGCCGGCAGTGACGCCGAACTTCGTCCAGGCGAACGCCTGGACGACGGCCCAGGTGATCGAGCAGGCCATCAAGGACTCACGCGAGTCCGGTGACTCGTTCCTGAAGGCGATCGCCGGAGCGCACGTGGAGGCTCCGTGGGGTGCTTTCTCATTCAACGCCTCGACCCACTACCCGGTGCTCAAGGGACTGCTGTACGAAGTCGTCAAGGGCCCGAAGCGTCTGGACCACAAGGTCCTCGGCACGTTCGACGGCGAGCAGTAGCCATGGGGCAGTGGCTGGCGGTCACGGTCAACGGACTGGCGTTCGGGATGCTGCTGTTCATCCTGGCGTCCGGGCTGACCCTGATCTTCGGGCTGGCGCGTTACGTGAACCTGGCACACGGTGGTGTGTACCTGTTCACGGCGTACCTGGCCATCGAGACCTACACCCGGACGGGTTCGTACTGGGCAGCTGCCGGAATGGCGCTCGGCTCTGCCGCCGCGCTGGGTGCGCTGCTCTACGCCCTGTTCGTGCGGGGACGGGCCTGGCTGCGTGCCAATCCGCTCCCTCAGGTGCTGCTGTCGTTCGGGATCATCTACGTGATCTCCGACCTCATGCAGGCCCGGTACCACGGTCTCGCCCAGTCACTGCCTCTGCCCGACCTGGTTTCCGGCTCCGTGACGGTGGCAGGAGCCACCGTCACGGAGTACCGGATCGTGCTCGTCGTCGCCGGCATCCTGGTGGCCGTCTTCCTGTGGCTGCTGCTGAGCCGTACGTCGTTCGGCTCCGCCGTGCGTGCAGGGGTGGACGACCACGAGATGCTCTCGGCGATCGGTCGCAACCCGGAGCTGCTGTTCGCATCGGTCTTCGCGATCGGGTTCGCCCTGATCGGCCTGTCCGGGCTGCTCGGCTCGGCCTTCATCGGTGCTTCGCCCGGAGTCGAGTACACGATCATCCTGTACACCTTGCCGATCATCGTGATCGGCGGGATGGGCAGCCTCCAGGGCGCCTTCATCGCCAGCATCCTCGTCGGAATCGGTGACTCGATCGGCAAGGCGTACTTCCCTCAGCTGTCGCTGTTCCTGATCTTCGCGATCGTGGTGCTCACGCTCGCGTTCCGCCCGGAGGGGCTGATGCGCAATGCTTAGGCGTCACGGGCCCGGCCGCGCCCTGGTCATCGGCCTTGCCCTTGCAGGTGTTGCCGTCGTGCTGATCCGCAACGGATCGAGCACCTACTCGCTCTCGGTGTGGTCGCTGGCCGTCGTCGGCGCCGGGCTCGGCATGAGCCTCAGCCTGCTGGTCACCTACGCAGGCCTGCCGTCCCTGGCGCAAGCAGCCTTCTACGGAACAGGGGGCTACGCCGTCGGCATCCTGGCGGTCAAGCAGGGGCAGGACAATCTATGGCTGGGCCTGCTTCTTGCCGCGGCCGTGTCCGGGGTGCTCGCCCTGGTGCTCGGTCTGGTGAGCCTGCGGACCCGCGGGATCTACTTCCAGATCATCACGCTGTCGTTCACCGCGATGATCTGGGGCCTAGCGGTCAAATGGCGAGAGCTCACCGGGGGGGACGACGGGCTGGTCGGCATCTTGTCGCCGAGCATCGCCCCCTTCAAGGGCTACCTGGTCACCCCCCAGACCGTCTTCACGGTCTCCGCGCTGTCGCTGATCCTGATCTGTCTGGTGGTGCGAATGGTGCGCAACTCTGCGTTCGGCCATGTCCTGGTCGGCATCCGTGACAGCGAGTCGAGGATGGCCGCGCTCGGTTACCGGACCACGGCGTACCGGCTCGGGGCGTTCGTGATCAGCGGCGTCCTCGCGGCGATCCCGGGAGCGTTGCTCACCTACCAGCTCCAGTTCGTGAGCCCCGCGCAGCTGAACTTCGTGGTCTCCATCCAGGCACTGCTGATGGTGGTCATCGGTGCCGGCACGTTGCTGGGTCCGGCCGTTGCCGGGATCGGCGTCATCTGGCTCCAGGAGATCCTCCAGCGGCACACCGACCACTGGCTGCTCGTTCTGGGCGTCATCTACATCATCGTCGCGATGGTGAACCCGCCGATGCTCGCTCAGCGTCTGCGGCAACGCTGGGTCGTTCGTGAGCCGGCTATGGAGAGTGCGCGATGAGACCCGTCCTCGAGGCCACCGACATCTCCGTCAAGCTGGGCGGCGTCCAGATCCTGTCGCACCTCTCGATCCAGATCGAGCGGGGCGAACGTCGGGCCATCGTCGGACCGAACGGCGCCGGGAAGACGACGATGTTCAACGTCCTCACCGGTGTCCTTCGCCCGCAGGAAGGTCGGGTCGCCCTGCTGGGTCGCGACGTCACCCGCTGGGATGTGAGCCGCCGGGCCAACTGCGGGATGGGACGGACCTTCCAGATCACGAACCTAATGCACTCCATGACGGTTGAGGAGAACGTCGTCCTCGCGCTGGCTGCGTCGCTACCGGTACGCCGGGACCTGTTCCGTCCGCTCGCTTCGCGTGGCCTGGACCGGCCGGCGTCTGAGCTGCTCGATCGTTGGGGGTTGGGGGACCGCCGCCATGCGCCGGTTCACGCGCTCTCCTACGGCGAGCGACGCGAGCTCGAACTGGTCCTCGCGGTCGCCGGTGAGCCGGCCGTGCTGCTCCTCGACGAACCGGCAGCGGGTCTCTCGCCCACGGAGACGGCGCGGGTCTGCGAACTCGTCGAGCGGCTCCCGCGGGAGACCAGCATCGTGCTGATCGAGCACGACCTGGACATGGCTCTCGCCCTCTCCGACACGGTCACGGTGATGTCGGAGGGCTCGATCCGAGGGACCGGTAGCGCGGACGACCCTGCGATCTCGGCCCTGGTCGAGGACGTCTACATCGGTGGCACCGCTGAGCAGGAGGACGCTGATGTTGCAGGTTAGGGAACTTCGCTCCGGCTACGGGTCGATCGAGATCGTCCGAGGACTGGATCTCGATGTCGCTGCCGGTGAGGTGGTCGCGCTCGTCGGACGCAACGGCGCTGGGAAGTCGACCTTGGTCAACACCTTGATGGGCTTGCTCCCAGCACGGGCCGGGTCCGTCGAACTCGCCGGGCGCGACGTCACCAAGGCGGCTGCGCACGCGCGCAACGGTCTCGGTCTTGCTGTCGTGCCGCAGGGGCGACGGGTCTTCGGCTCCCTGACCGTGGACCAGACCCTCTCGCTCGCCCGTCGACCTCGGGGCTGGGACCTGGAAAGGGTCGCAAGCGTTTTCCCACGGCTGGCCGAACGCCGCAACACCCGGGCGCGCAGCCTCTCTGGTGGCGAGCAGAGCGCGTTGGCGATGGCCCGGGCCCTGGCCACCGGCCCGACGCTGCTGCTGCTCGACGAACCCTCCGAAGGGATGTCGCCGCACGTCCTGCGTGCGCTGACCAAGGTCATCGGCGAGCTGCGGGCCGAGGGTGCCGGCGTACTGCTCGTCGAGCAGAACCTGTCGTTTGCACTGACCGTCGCGGATCGCGTCCTCGTGATGGCCCGCGGTCACATCGACGTCTCGGTCACGGGCGACCAGGCGCGCGCCGATCCCGAGGCGCTCTCGCGCCACCTTGTGCTGAAGGCAACAAGAGACCAACAGGAGGAAAGGAAGTGAGTGACGTGCGGAGGTTCTGGCACGTGGGCATCAATGTCATGGACATGGATGCCACGATCGAGTTCTACACGAAGGTCGGGTTCGAGGTCATCCAGGACAAGGAGCTTGACGATGCGAACCTGGCCCGCGCCTTCATGTTCGAAGGCGCCAGCAAGCTGCGGTTCGCGCACATGCGGCTGCCCAACGACTCGGCTGACGAGGCGCTGCTGGACCTGATCCAGTGGCACGACGACCGGGCTACCGGCCGGTCCGAGGTAGATCTAATCCACCCCGGTCTGTGTCGGTTCTCGATCCTGACCGACGACATCCAGGGCGAGTACGACCGGCTGAGTGCGCAGGGGGTCGAGTTCCTCAGCGAGCCCCAGGCGGTGATGGACCCGCAGGGGGTGAAGGGCTGGAAGTTGCTGTTCGCCCGAGACCCGGACGGAACCCTGTTTCACTTCGTCGAACTGATCGGCTGAGCCGCTACCGTCAGGTGAGGTATTTCCAGAGAGAGGCACATGTAGGTGAGCAACGACGACCAGCTGGTTCCGGCCGTGACCCGGGCTACCCGGGTGCTCGAAGCACTCGTACGTACCCCGAACGGGTCCAGCCTCACCGAGCTGGCGGAGTGCTGCGCTCTGGCAAAGAGCACTGCCTCGAACCTGCTCCGGACGATGGTCGCCGAGGGGCTGGTGAGCTACGACCCGCACACCCGGCGCTACAACCTGGGCCCGATGTTGGTCGAGTTCGGAGTAGCAGCGATCACCCGGACGACGGCGGTCAACGAGGCACGTCCGTTCATGGAGCGGCTGGCCGAGAGGACCGAGCTCGCCTGCCTGGCGATCCAGCCGATGCCGGACGGGCACTTCATCGCGATCGCGAAGATCGAGAGCCGCAAGGCCATCAAGATCACGATCGGAGTGGGGGAGCGGTTCGACAGGACAGCGCCGCTGCTCCACCGACTGGCGTGGGCGTGGGGCACGGGGACGGGGCCCAAGAATGCAGCCCCCGACGAGAGGACAATCGCTCGGATCCGTACCCAGGGCTTCGACGTCGCGTGGGGCGAGTACCGCCCCGAGCTCAACGTCGTGGGCCTCCCGGTCTTCGACCGAGATGGCCGTCCGTGCCTCTACATCACCCTGCTCGCCATGGGAGCTGACCTGACGCCTGAAGGCGTCGAACAAGTGGCCGAGTACATCGTCGAGGCGGCCAATTCCATTACCACCAGCAGCGGCGGGAACGTCCCTGCTGACTATCCAACAGTCGGGAACGCAGCACGCTGACCGACTGATCCCGCAGCACCAACCCCGCCGACCGCGGCTCGCCGTGGCGTCCTCGGGTGGCGCTGCCCTGCCCAGAACAAGGTGGAACGAACATGAGCATCTACAAAATCGCTGTCATCGGTGGCACCGGACCCCAGGGTCGAGGACTCGCGCGCTGGCTCGTCCAGGCCGGTCATGCGGTCGTCCTCGGATCGCGGTCGGCCGAGCGAGCCATCGCCACGGCTGACGAGGTGCACGAACGGACTGGTGGAAACATCACCGGCGCCGACAACGCCACGGCTGCTGCCGTGGCCGACATCGTCCTGGTGGTCGTGCCGTGGGACGGCCACCGCGAACTGATCGAGTCCCTCGCCGACGACCTCGACGGCAAGGTGATCGTCAGCTGCGTCAACCCGCTCGGCTTCGACGGCCGTGGTGCCTACGGGATGCGCGTCGACGAAGGCAGCGCCGCCGAGCAGACCCAGGGCATCGTCCCGGGGGCTCGCGTGGTCGGCGCGTTCCATCACCTATCTGCCGTCAGCCTCTGGGAGAGCGACGGACTGCTGGACCACGAGGACGTGCTGGTCTGCGGGGATGACCAGGAAGCTAAGTCCACCGTGATCGAGCTTGCTGCCGCCGTGACCGGGCGGGCCGGCATCGACGCCGGCGCGTTGCGCGTGGCAAGCCAGCTGGAGCCGCTGACCGCGGTGCTGATCAACATCAATCGGCGCTACAAGGCGCGCTCGGGGCTCTCGATCGTCGGAGTCGAGCGATGATCCACGAGCTCAGGGAGTACGTCGCACTGCCGGGGCGCGCAGAGGACCTGCACCACCGGTTCGCCGAGTTGACCTTCGATCTTTTTCGAGAGGTGGGGCTCGATGTGCAGAACTTCTGGCACGTCACCGACGACCGTCACCGGATCGTCTACCTGACCCGCTTCGGGACCGTGCAGGACGCTCAGGACTTCTGGGCGGGCTTCAGCGCGGATCCGCGGTGGCTCGCGATCAAGGCGGCCACCGAGCAGGACGGTCCGTTGATCGGGTCGATCTCGACGACGTACCTGACCACGCCCGAGTACCTCTTGACCTGACGGCATGTCTGTAACTAGTCTGTTCGATATAGTGATCGAAGTTCAGTAATATGAATCGAGTCTTCACATGATCAGAGGCATTCAACTTCACGCCTGGGCCGGTGCGCCCGAGATGGTCGAGGTCGCCGAGCTGGCCGCGCGCGAATTCGAGACGGTCTGGGTGACCGACCAATTGCAGTCCCGCAGCGTCGCCGCGATCCTCGGCGCCGTCGCCGCACGAACGGGTGCAGGGGTCGGCACGGCCGTGACCTTCCCGTTTGGCCGCAACCCGCTCGAGCAGGCCTCGACGATGGCCACTCTTGCCGAATTCATGCCCCCGGGTCGCCAGGTCAGCATGGGTATCGGCACCGGCGGCGGTCTGGTGAGCGCGTTGATGCCGCGGGAGAACCCGGTCGAGAGCGTCGCCGAGCTCATCGGGCTCTGCCGGGCGCTGTGGCGCGGCGAGCACGTCCGGCTCGGCGACTACCCGTTGACCTGCGCCCGGCTTCGGATGCGCCCGGACGGCAAGGTCGACTTTCCCTGGGTGGACAACGCCGACGTCCGGGTGATCGTTGCCGGAGCCGGGCCCAAGGTGTTGGAGATGGCGGGCGAGCTTGCCGACGGTGTGATCTGTGCGAGCAACTTCCCGGCACACAGCCTGGCTGCGTTCCGGTGCGGACAGTTCGACGCGGTCAGCAATCTCGACAGCCTCGACGTCGGACGCAGCCGCAGCACCCGTCCGGACTTCGCCCGGATCTACGGCGTCAACATCTCGGTCTCGAAGGACCGCGACGCCGCGAACGCCGCGGCCCGGCGGCAGGCGACGCTGATCGTCGCGCAGCAGCCGCACGAGAACCTCGAGCGGGTCGGCTTCGAGCAGGCCGACTACGCAGCGACCCGGGCCGCGGTGCACGACGGCGAGAGCGTCGCACGGGCAGCCGAACTGCTGCCCCAGGCGGTCGCCGACCAGCTCGTGGTCTCGGGGACCCCCGACGACTGCGTCTCGGCACTCGGTGAGCTGCTCGACTACGCCCGCGGTGCCGGCTTCACCGAAGCATACGTCGGCGCTCCCGTGGGCCCGGACCCGCGCGAGGCCGTCGAGCTGCTCACGAGCCAGGTCCTGGGGGGGTTGATGTGAACCTCTGCCTGCTCGAACTGAGCCGACCGGTCGCCACCATCACCTTGAACCGGCCGGCAGCGAAGAACGCCCTCAACATCGATCTGCTGAACGCCTTGATCGAATGCCTCGAGGAATGCAGCAACGCCGGTGTCACGGTGCTGGTCCTGCGCGCCGAGGGCACGGCCTTCTGCGCCGGCGCGGACCTGCGCTCCGACGACGGCACCTTGCTGGGGCGACCTGGTCTGCGCCGGGACCTGATCGAGCGCGCGATCGAGCTGGTGGGTTCGTTCCCGGTCTCCGTCGCGGTCGTCCAGGGGCCGGCCGTCGGGGGCGGTTGGGGGCTCGCCTTCGCCGCCGACGTCGTCCTCGCGACGGCCGACGCACTCTTCAAGTTCCCCGAGCTGGCCCTGGGGTTCCTGCCGCCGGAGCCGATCGTCAGGCGGTTCCACGAGGTCGCCGGCCCGGTGAGGTCCCTGCGGCTACTCGGGTCGGGCGAGTCTTTCCGTGCCGACGACCCTGCACTGGCGGGCTTGGTCGAGGTCGCTGCGCCCGCGCTCCTCGCTGACCGGGCCAACGAGCTGGCCGACCTGTTCTCACGCTCTGCCCCCTGCCTGCTCCGGGTGCTCAAGCAGAGCCTCAGCTCGCTCACCGTCCACGAAAGGCCCACCTCATGAGTACCTCCGCGTTGCTGGAGACCGACGACCAGATCGAGCTGCGCAAGACCGCACGTGCGCTGTTCGCCAAGCTCGCGCCCGAGCGTGACATCCGGATCTGGGACGAGGAAGGCTCCTACCCTGTCGACCTCTACAGCGAGATCGCTGCCCTCGGCTGGTACGACATCGTTGCCGACGGCGACGTGGACGGGGCCGCCGGTCTGCTGGCGGCGCTGTGCGAGGAGATCGGTCGCGGCAGCTCGGATCTCGTGGCGCTCTTCAACCTCAATCTCAGCGGGATCCGTGACCTCCAGCGCTGGGGGACCCCCGAGCAGCGGGCGAGGTTCGTCGAGCCGGTGCTCCGCGGCGATGCCCGGTTCTCGATCGCCGTGAGCGAGCCGGACGTCGGCTCGGACTCCGCCAGCGTCAGCACGCGGGCCGTGGCTGACGACGACGGTTGGGTGATCAACGGGCAGAAGACCTACTGCGAGGCGGCCGGCACCCCGGGAGCCGTGATGGAGCTGCTGGCGAAGGTCGGAGACGGCGGGCGCAAGCGTGACCACCTGGCGGTGTTCCTGGTCCCCGTCGACACCCCTGGCATCGAGATCCGCAGGATGCCCGCACTGGGGCGCAACATCAGCGGTATCTACGAGGTCTTCCTGCGCGACGTGAAGCTGCCGCCGGAGGCGCTGCTCGGTGAGGTCGGCCAAGGCTGGCAGATCCTCCGGGAGCGGCTCGTGCTCGAGCGGATCATGATCAGCTCGGGCTTCGTCGGCAGCTCCTCGGCCGTAATCGACTCGACGATCACCTACGCCAACGAGCGTGAGCAGTTCGGCAAGCCGATCTCGTCCTACCAGGGCGTCTCGCTGCCGCTCGCCGAGATGTACGTCCGGCTGGACGCCGCCCGGTGCGCGGTACGGCGTTCCGCGGAGCTGTTCGACCGCGGCGCGGCGCCCGAGGTCGAGAGCACGATGGCGAAGTTCCTCTGCGGGCAGATCTACGCGGAGTCCGCGGCGCTCGCGATGCAGATCCAGGGTGCCTACGGCTACGTGCGTGACCACGCGCTGCCGATGCACCACTCCGATGGCATCATCGCCCGGGTCGTCGCCGGCCCGCCCTCCCTGCAGCTCGACTACGTAGCTCGTTCCATGGGCCTACGTGTCGGCTCATGAACGCGCCGGGTCTCCGGCGTGCGCTGGCTCGTGCGACGGCCGGGAAGTCGATCGACCGCACTGAGGCCAAAGCGCTGTTGTCCGCCCGTGGTCCCGAGCTGGACGCACTCTGCTCGGTCGCGGCCGGCGTGCGTGATGCCGGATTGGAGACAGTCGGTCGGAGCGGCCTGATCACCTACAGCCGCAAGGTGTTCATCCCGTTGACCCGGCTGTGCCGCGACCGTTGCCACTACTGCACCTTCGCCACGACGCCCGGTCGGCTCGAGGCGCCGTACCTCTCCCCGGACGAGGTCCTCGACATCGCCCGCCGCGGCGCGGAGCTGGGCTGCAAGGAGGCGCTGTTCACCTTGGGTGACCGCCCCGAGGAGCGCTGGGAGGCGGCCCGGACCTGGCTCGACGAGCGCGGCTACAACGACACCCTGAGCTACGTCCGGGCGATGGCGATCCTGGTGCTCGAGGAGACCGGTCTGCTGCCGCACCTGAATCCCGGGGTGATGTCCTGGGCAGAGATCCAGCGGCTCAAGCCGGTCTCCGGGTCGATGGGCCTGATGCTCGAGAGCACCGCCACGAGCCTCTGGGCGGAGCCGGGCGGGTGCCACTTCGGTTCCCCGGACAAGGAGCCTGCCGTACGGCTGCGCACGATCGAGGACGCCTCCCGGAGCAACGTGCCGTTCACCACCGGGATCCTGGTCGGTATCGGCGAGTCATTGGCCGATCGCGCCGACTCGCTGTTCGAGCTGCGACGGATCGCCCGGCAGTACGGCGCGATCCAGGAGGTCATCGTCCAGAACTTCCGGGCGAAGGAGGACACCGCGATGCGGTCAGCGCCGGACACCGATTTCGAGGACTACCTGGCCACCGTCGCCGTGGCGCGGATCGTGCTGGGTCCTCGGATGCGGCTCCAGGTCCCACCGAACCTGAGTGCGCCTGCCGAGTGCGCGCGCCTGGTCGGTGCCGGTATCGACGACTGGGGCGGGGTTTCTCCGTTGACTCCCGACCACGTGAACCCGGAACGACCGTGGCCGCAGCTCGACGAGCTGGCTGCGCTCACCGTCGGGAGCGGCTTCGTGCTGGCCGAGCGGCTGGCGCTGCAACCCGAGTACCTGCTCGACGCCGAACCGTGGGTCGACAACCGGGTCCTGCCGTTCGTCCGGGCTCTTGCCGACCCGGACTCCGGACTTGCCAGGGACGTCCGACCCCAGGGACGTCCCTGGCAGCAGCAGTCGGTCGAGGTGGCCTCGAGCGGTCGCACCGACCTGCACCTCGGCATCGACGACGAAGGCCGTCGGACGATCGCCCGCGGTGATTTCGCCTCGGCATTCGGGGACTGGGACGTGCTGGTCGACGAGATCGCGGAACGCCGCGTCGGGTCGCCGGGCTCCGGTGCGCCGACCCGTCTCGACGCCGGCGTGCTCGCGGCCCTCCGTGCCGCCGAACGAGCGCCCGGTGAGCTGACCGATGAACACACCCTGGCGCTGATCCACGCGGACGGCCCGGATCTCGACGCACTCTGCGAGCTGGCGGACCGGATCCGTCAGGACACGGTCGGTGACCAGGTCACCTTCGTCGTCAACCGGAACCTGAACTTCAGCAACGTCTGCTACGTCGGCTGCCGGTTCTGCGCCTTCGCGCAACGGGCGACCGACGCCGACGCCTACCGGCTCTCGCTGGAGGAGGTCGGCGCGCGGGTGACCCAGGCCTGGGAGGTCGGTGCCACCGAGATCTGCATGCAGGGCGGCATCGACCCGGGCCTGCCCAGCGACTTCCACCTCGAGCTGGCTCGGGCGACGAAACGCAGCAGCCCGGACATCCACCTGCACGCGTTCTCGCCGATGGAGGTGATCAGCGGGGCGTCGCGGATGGGTGTGACCGTCGAGGAGTGGCTCTCGGCCGCGAAGGAAGCCGGGCTCGACTCGATCCCCGGCACGGCGGCAGAGATCCTCGACGAAGAGATCCGCTGGATCCTGACCAAGGGCAAGCTCCCGACGTCCGAATGGATCCGGGTGGTCACCACGGCGCACCGGCTCGGCATCCCGTCGACCGCGACGATGATGTACGGCCACGTCGATCAGCCCAAGCACTGGGTCGGCCACCTGCGCCTGCTCGGCCAGATCCAAGACGAGACGGGCGGGTTCACCGAGTTCGTGCCGCTGCCGTTCGTGCACCAAAGCTCGCCGATCTACCTGGCCGGGGTGGCGCGGCCGGGTCCGACCCGCCGTGACAACCGCGCCGTGCACGCGATGGCACGGCTGATGCTGCACGGACGCGTCCGGAACATCCAGTGCTCCTGGGTGAAGCTCGCGCCGGACGAGTGCGTCGAGCTGCTGAGCGCGGGCGTGAACGATCTCGGCGGAACCCTGATGGAGGAGACGATCAGCCGGATGGCCGGTTCGTCGAACGGCTCGATGAAGACGATCGCCGAGATCAAGGAGATGGCGTCGCTGGCGGGCCGTCTCGCCGTCCAGCGCGACACCCTCTACGGCAAGGTCGGTGCCGAGCGGGCGCTGGCTGCTGAGTCCTTCGACCGCAGTGCGCCCAAGGTCGTGCCGGTAAGTGTCGGGTTCGTGGGCTCATGACCGGCGACCGTGGAGTGCTGCTGGTCCCGCAGAAGGACCTGGACCTGGCCAAGAGCAGGATGCTGCTACCCCCGCAGGATCGGCGCAAGCTGGCCGTCGACATGCTCCGGCAGACGCTCGCTGCAGCCTCGGGTGTGAACTTCGCCGCGGTGGTCGTGGTCCTGGACAACCTTGCGGACGCCGAGGAGATCGCCGATCTCGACGTCCTCCCGCACTGGTCGGGTCGAGCGGGCTTGAACGAGTCGCTCACGGCCGCCGAGCGGATGGTGCGCACCAAGTGGGGCGGCGCGGCTCTGACCGTGATGCCGTCCGACCTGCCACTGGCGACCCCGGAACTGCTCGAGCAAGCGCTCGGCGTTGCGGAGCGGTACGAACGCGCGTTCCTGCCGGACATCTGTACCGGTGGCACGACGATGCTCTTCGCCGGCCCGGGCGCAGCGCTGCGCCCGGCGTACGGACCGCACTCGGCGCACGTCCACGAGAAGCAGGGAGCACGCCGGCTCGTCACCCGCGGGCTCGATCTGCTGCGCCACGACGTCGATGACCTGGCGCAGCTACTCGTCGCGCACCTCAGATTCGAAGAACGACAACGATGGGAAGAAGCCGGATGAGACTCCTTGACGGCAAGACAGCGGTGGTGACCGGCGGAGCACAAGGACTCGGCCTTGCCACGGTGGAGGCGTTCGTCGAAGCGGGTGCGCGCGTGGTTGTCGCCGACCTCGATCTCGCCGTCGCGCAAGCAGTCGCGGCGTCCTTCGAGGGGCGAGGATCTGTTGCGGCGGTTCGGTGCGACGTACAGGACGGCGAGCAGGTCGCGGCGGCGATCGCGACCGCCGTCGAGCTCTACGGGTCCCTCGACGTGATGGTGAACAACGCCGGCATCACCCGGGACGCGACGATGCGGAAGATGACCGAGGACCAGTTCGACCAGGTGATCTCGGTGCATCTGAAGGGGTGCTGGCACGGCCTGCGGCACGCTGCCGCCGTGATGCGCGAGCAGCAGTCGGGATCGATCATCAACCTGTCGTCGATCTCTGGGAAGGTCGGCTTCATCGGGCAGACGAACTACTCGGCTGCCAAGGCCGGCATCGTCGGCATGACCAAGGCTGCCGCCAAGGAGCTGGCGCACCTTGGCGTTCGCGTCAACGCCGTTGCGCCGGGACTGATCCGGTCGCCGATGACCGAAGCGATGCCCGAGCGGATCTGGAAGACCAAGCTGGCGGAGATCCCGATGCAACGCGCGGGCGAGCCGTCCGAGGTTGCCTCGGTCAACCTCTTCCTCGCCTCGCAGCTGTCCTCGTACGTGACCGGCACGGTGACCGAGGTCACCGGCGGCCGGTATATGTAGGGGAGGGCTCTCGATGTCATCTGAACCGCACGCCAGCCGCGTGCCGCTGACCACGCTCGCCATCCCGCTGGGACTGGCCGGCCTGGCGCAGGTGTGGACCCTGTCCGCGAACGGGTTCGGCACCTCGTTCGTCTACGAAGAGATCTTCTGGTCGATCGTTGCCATCGCCTGGCTGGTGGCCGTCGTCGAGCACGCACGCCGCGGGCGGCGTGCAAACGAATCCCTCGCGCAGCAGCTGGCGCATCACACCCAGGGACCGCTGGCATCGCTGTGGCCGCTCACGGTGATGATGCTGGGCTCGGCCGTCTACCGCACCAACAGAACTGCGGGCGTCGTCCTCACCTTGTCCGCCCTTGTTGTTGCCGCCTGCTTCGGTGCCTGGATCCTCGTTCACTGGGTACGAGGAGACATTGCTCTGCAGGCAGTGCACGGCGGCTACTACGTGCCGATCAGTGCGGCCGCCCTCGTCGGCGCGCTGACCTGCGACGTGGTGGGCTTCCGCTCGCTGGCCGAAGGCAGTCTCGTCGTCGGAGTCGCTGCCTGGTTCGTCACGACCGTCGTGATCTTCCTCAGGCTCGCCCGCGGCCCGTCGCTGCCGGAGCCGTTGGTGCCGACGCTCGCGATCATGGCGGCACCGCCAGCCATTGCGGCACTGGCCTGGCTGGCGATCTCCGATGGCCGACCGGATCCCGTGTTCGACACCATGTCGGCAGTGGCCGTGCTGATGGTGCTGATCCAGATCTGGCTGCTGCCGCGCTACCTGGCGCTGCCGTTCTCGATCGGGCACTGGTCGTTCACGTTCCCCGCCGCGAGCGTCGCCGGCCTCGGGATGACCTGGGCACGGCTCGAGCAGCCCCCGGGCTGGCGGGCGATGGCGATGGGTCTGGTCCTGGTGACGACCACGTTCATCGGGCTGATCGCAGCGAAGTCGGTTCTCCTCGCCCGTCGGAGCTCGGCGTGATCCACCTCGGCTACCGCGATCGCAACGTGCACGAACTCGTCTGCCACGAGGTCGCCGCACGCGCAGGCTGCTACATGCGGCACGGCATCGAGGTTGAAGCCGTGCCCGGCGCCGACCACCCGGAAGCGGTGCTGTCGGCCGGGCTGGGCGGATCCCTCGTCGAGACGCTTCGCGGTCAACGTCGTTGGCAGGGTGCCTTGGTGCACACCGTCCACCCGCTGTTCTGGATCTGGGGTCGCCAAGGATCCCCGGACCTCGGCGACGTCCACCGGCTTGCCGGGCATCCGGACGGCTCGATCGTCTGGGCGTTCACCGAGCAGCTGCTAGGCGATCTGGGGACCAGGACCGCCGAGCTCGCACGGGAGACCTATCCAGTGGGGATCCAGGGTGACCGCCAACGTCTGGACGCCCTGACCTCCGGGTCGGTCGATGCCGCGGTCATCGGAAGCGCCTTCGCTCCAAGCGCGTTGTCGCGGCTCGGACTGACCCAACAACTCTTCTTCGGGGACGAGATCACGTTCCCGACGGCTGGCATCGCCGTGGACGTCGACAGGATCAGCCTCGGCGACCCGACCGTTCGGGCGGTCGTCGCCGCGCAGCGCGAAGCGTTGGTGCGGATCAAGGACCAGGACCCGATCGCGGTCGAGGCTGCCCTGTCGCTCCTGCCCGGCTCCTCCCGGGTGGACGCCGAACTACTGCTCCGTGACTACCTCGCGCCGCAGTACGGACCTGAGCCCGACGAGGTCCAGGACGTCGGCGCAGATGCCCTCGCCTGGCTGTCCCGGATGTTGTCCGTCGCACCGGCCGCTGCCGCGAACTTCTATGAGGAGACCACGTGACCACGACCCGCCGAGAACAGCTCGTCGTCCAGGCGCAGCACGCGCACCAGGGCATCGCCGTATCGGTCCGCGACCACAACGTGACGATCGACGAGGCGGAGAAGTACGGCGGGCACGACGCCGGAGCCAACCCGGTCGAGCACCTGCTCGCCGGGATCGCGGCCGCGTCCCTCGTCGTCCTCCGGCTCGTCGGAGAGGCCGACGTGGCCGAGTCGGCCCGCCTCACGGTCTCCGGCACCCTGAACGTCGACCGGGTCATGGGTGGCGATGATGCGCCAGTGTTCGAGGACGTCCGGCTTCATTGGGAGGTCGGCAGCCTCGATCACGCCGAGAGATTGCGGTTGGTTCTTCCAGCAATCGCCGACCGGCGGCCGGGTCAGGCGCTGATCGATGCAGCTGGTGAGTGTGTCGAGGAGATCTCGATTCGCAGGAGAGCCGAAGCGCAACTCAGTGGCCCGGATCGGATGCTGGAGTGACACATCGGGCCGGATCTCCGATACGCCGGATCAGATGCAGCGACGCTCTCGATTGCTTGGCACGTTCCTCGGAACCGCGTCCGACGGAGTTGTCCAGGCAACGGGGCAACGTAGTTGGCTGCGCGTTCGGTCTGTCAGATTCTTTGTGCGAATGGGTCCTGGCTGGTTCACGACCGTTGACGTGATTGGTGTCCATTCGGATCTGCTGGTGCGCTTGAGGAACGAGCCGGTCCGTGAGGGGTTCGGGAGGGTTCGTCGTGGTGTGTCGCCATTGTCGAGGTCGACGTGAACCGCCCCCGGCGTCTGGTGATGGCCCTCCCGGGAACCTTGGCCAGGCCAGGGTCGGTAAAACGGCCTGGCCGCGCGCTGGGGGCGTCTCGCGCGACGTCGGCGATGGCTGATCTGTTTCAGCCATCTGGTTCGGGCCGCGGACTTCGGACCGGGTTGCGGGTCTTGTCGAGGGCGGTGAGGTTCTTGGTGTCGGCGTCGGGGAGGGTGTGGAGGTATTTCTGGGTAGTGGTGATCTGCGCGTGGCCCATGCGGTCCATCACGGACTTGAGGTCGGATCCTCCGGCGAGCAGCCAGGACGCGTGGGCGTGGCGGAGGTCGTGAACGCGGACGTCGAAGTCGACCCCCGAGGCGGCGACGGCAGGGCGCCAGACCCGGGTGCGGAAGGTATTCCTCGAGAAGGGGGTGCCCTGGCGAGTAGCGAACAACAGCTCACCCGATCTGAGCCCACGCTCAGTAATGTGAGCGCCGAGCTGCGTGATCAGCTCGGGTGGAAGGCCCATGGTGCGCGGTTCGTTGTCCTTGGGATAGGGCTTGGTCAGCATCCGCTGGCCGGTAGGGGAGTTCTTGATCGAGACCTCGACGATGGTCTCCTCCACAGTCAACCGGCCAGTGTCGCAGTCGAGGTGGCGGGGTTTGAGCGCGATGAGCTCGCCCCACCGCACGCCTGTGTTGATCGCGGTCTCGATCATCAGACGATGCTGCTCAGGCAGGGCAGTCAAGATCGCGGCGTACTCCTCGGGGGTCAGGGTGCGGGCCTTCTTCTTGACCCTCTTGGGCAGCTCGGTGTGGGCACACGGATTGAACGTGACAACCCGATCGACCAGCGCCCGTTCGAACACCGACTTCAGCATCGTGTGGTACTTGCCCACGGACGCTGCAGAGAGGCCGTGCTCGGTGGCGGTGGTGACCCAGCGTTGCACTTCGGAGGGCAGGATCTTTCCCATCGGTCGGCGCCCGAAGGTTGGGATGAAGTGCTTGTCGAGGTAGGACCGGTACGCGGCCAAGGTGGAGGTCTCGACCTGCTTGGAGGGCAGCCACACCGTCTCGACGTAGTCGCCGAACGCGATCTCTCCGCGGGAGTGGTCGTGCCAAGAGCCTTCGCGGACTTTGGCTTCCTCTCGGTTGCCGGCGCGTTCGGCAGCACGGCGAGAGGAGTAGGTGCCGGCGGATCGCTGCCGGCCTTCGGGGTCGCGGTAGCAGGCAACGAACCGCTTGTCGCCGTCGTCGCTAGCCCGCTCCTTGATCCACGCCATCGGTGCCTCCCGGAAGGCTCGAAATCTCAATATCCGCACAGTGTCCGCAAACGTCGCCCCGAAAGCCGGCGAGGCTCAGCGGAAGGTGGCGGAAACTCAGTATGGCTCTGACCTGCAACGATAGGCTCAGAATGGCTCACATGTCCACCAGATGTGAGCTAGCCGGTGAGGCAGTTGGTGAGGTAGTACGGCACTCATAACCCAGAGGTCGCAGGTTCAAATCCTGCCCCCGCTACAAATGAAATTGCAGGTCAGCGGCCCTTTCACCGTCACGGTGGGAGGGCCTCTGACATGGCCGTCGTTACCTGTTTTCGGTAACCAGCCATCAGGACTGGACATATCTGGACAATCCTGGTCGCGCTCAGGCCGAAATTGGGCACCTGACCCAGAGGTCAACGTTGCTCGTGAGCGCCTCTCGGAGGCAACGAAAGCCAAGCGGTTCCCTGCGTGTGCAACGAGAAGGGACTACAACCTGAGGCGGCACCGTCCCATCTGCGCCGTGGCCAGAGCCTGATCTCAGCGGTGGTGACGGTCGGACAGTTGGGATCCGTGAACCTCGTCAGTCAGGCGGATAGAGCACCCAGGCGACCGGGGCCTCCGGGTCTGGGTCGTACCAACATGTCAGACCGGTGTGGACGCTGGTGCGCAGATGCCGGGCGAGCGACTCGTCAACGCTGGCGATGCGGTCGAGTCCGGTGGTGATGGCTTTTCTGACCGCCACCCGGGCGCGTTCCTGGCTGGATCCGCCCGTGCGCGGGCGGCCACCGAGGCCGGTGTCGCGGGCAATCTCATCGAGCAGGGAGTCGCGCTCGGCCCGGGCCACCTCGAGCCGACCGGAGTCGGCCCACTCCTCGGCCTCGGCGATTTCTCCATCGAGGTCGACGAGGCGTTGACGATAGGCGGCGAGTGCTTTTTGGTTGGACCCAAGGGAACTGGGTCGAGTTGAGCGTCAGCGACGGGTGCGGCGGCATCCCGAGCGACGAGATCGACCGAGTGTTCGATGTGGCATTTCGAGGCGAGTCTGCCCGTACGCCGAGTCAGACGGCCGGGTCCAGCGGGGGTGCCGGTCGAGGACTGGCGATCGTTCGAGGCATCGTCGAAGCCCACCGCGGGCATGCCGAGGTCGACAACGTCGCAGACGGTTGTCGCTTCCTTGTTCAGGTCCCAGTTCTGGCCTGAGTAGAGGTTCGTCAGGTTTCCGTCACATCCTCGGTCTTGTCGCCGGACCGTGGGAACGCAAGAGTCCAGGTATGACCGATCACGACTTCACCGGCCTTCGGGCGACCTTCATCAACTGCACCCTGAAGCGCTCGCCTGAGCCGAGCAACACCCAGGGCCTGGTAGATGCCAGTGCCGCGATCATGCGCAAGCACGGGGTCGAGGTCGAAGTCTTCCGGTCGATCGACCACGACATCGCCACCGGGGTCTATCCCGACATGACCGAGCACGGGTGGGCGACCGACGAGTGGCCGCAGATCTATCCCCGGGTTCTGGACAGCGACATCCTGGTCATCGCAGGACCGATCTGGCTCGGTGACAACTCCAGCCACACCAAGGTCATCATCGAGCGGCTCTACTCGCTCTCGAGCCTGCAGAACGACAAGGGCCAGTACCTCTTCTACGGCCGAGTCGCGGGTTGCCTGATCACCGGCAACGAGGACGGCATCAAGCACTGCGCGCAGAACGTCCTCTACTCCCTCCAGCACATCGGTTACACGATCCCGCCGAACGCCGACGCGGGCTGGATCGGCGAGGCCGGGCCAGGTCCGTCCTACCTGGATCCGGGCAGCGGCGGTCCTGAGAACGACTTCACCAACCGGAACACGACCTTCATGACCTGGAACCTGATGCACCTGGCAAAGATGCTCAAGGACGTCGGGGGAGTCCCGGGCTACGGGAACCAGCGCTCGGAGTGGGACGCCGGGACCAGGTTCGACTTCCAGAACCCGGAATACCGCTAGGGCGTCGAGATGGCAGGTACCGGAACAGAGGCTGAACCTGGCGGCGGTCAGGAACAGGTCCGCCTGGCTGAACTCGTCGCCGCGTTGTCGCTCGGCGTCGATCTCGGGTTCGGGCAGCCGATGGAGCATGTTCTGCGGCAGTGTCTGATCGCGCTCCGGCTCGCTGAGGTGATGGGCCTCGAGGTCGAGGACCGCGGGACCGTCTACTACACGTCGCTCCTGATCAACGTCGCGTGCCACTCGGACGCGCACGAACAGGCCAAGTGGTTCGGCGACGACATCGCGCTGAAGTCAGGCAAATACGAACCCAACGGCCTTCGTGCCGCGGCGGCTGGCCTGGGGATGATCGGCTCGGGCAACCCGCCGTTGCACCGCTTCCGGATTGGGCTCGAGTTCGCCATCTCCGGGCGTCGCGACGTCGCAGGGATGATCACCCGGCACGCTGCCCTGGCGCGCGTCCTGGCTGAGGAGCTCGGCCTCCCGCAGCCGGTGAGTGTGGCACTCGGTGCCGCCTACGAGCAATGGGACGGAAAGGGCTGGCCCGGTGATCTGACCGGCGACGCGGTTCCGCTCGCGGCGCGGATCGCGCAGTTCGCAGAGTTCATGGAGGTGGCGCACCGGGTCGGCGGAGCCAGCGCCGCGAAGGCGCTCGCCCGGAAGCGCGCAGGCAAGCAGTTCGATCCGGGGCTGGCCGCGCTGCTCGTCGAGGAAGCCGACGCGATTCTCGACGCTCTTGATCAGGCCCGCACGTGGGACGCCGTCATCGACTCGGAGCCCTCGCTGAAGGTAATGCTGTCGGGCGCGGAGTTCGACGCGGCACTGACCGCGATCGCGAACTTCATCGACCTCAAGTCGCCGTACACCCTAGGACACGCGGGCGCCGTCGCCGACCTGGCTGCTGCAGCGGGCCGTCAGCTCGGGTTGCCCGCCGAGGACGTGCAGCAACTGCGTCGCGGCGGACTCGTGCACGGGTTCGGGCGCCTCGGGGTGTCGAACTCGATCTGGGACCGGCCCGGTCCGCTGAGTGCCGGCGAATGGGAGCGGGTGCGGATGTACCCATACCTGACCGACCGGATGCTGAGGCAGTCGCCGTCACTCGCCCCGCTCGGCGCGCTCGCGTTGCAGCATCGCGAACGGCTAGACGGCAGTGGTTACCCACGGGGCCTGGTCGGCCCGGCGATCTCTCGCAACGCGGGCCTGCTCGGCGCCGCGGAGTTCTATCAGACCAAACGCGAGGACCGGCCGCACCGGTTGGCTGTCACCCCGGATGAAGCCGCGGATGCCCTGCGAGGCGAAGCGACGGCCGGCCGGTTCGAGCCGGCGGCAGTAGATGCGGTCCTCCGCGCGGCCGGGCATCGGACGACACGCCGCAGCGCCGGCCCGGCTGGCCTGACCAGCCGCGAGATCGAAGTCCTTGTCCTGCTCGCGCGCGGCTTGTCGAACAAGCAGATCGCGCGGCGCCTGGTCATCACCCCCAAGACGGCGAGCAACCACATCGAGCACATCTACACCAAGATCGACGCGTCCAGCCGTACCTCCGCAGCGCTGTTCGCCATGAAGCACGGACTCGTTCCCGAGGACCAGTTCGCTGTCGAGGGCCCCTGCTGATCCTGCCACCCAAGATGAGGCGAACACCCCATGTGTGCACGGCGGTGTCTGCCTAGCGTTGGAGCATCCCAACCAGGAGGTTCTGATGAGCGTCAGTGGAAGAGTATTCGCCCGGCTCTACGACCGTTTGATGGCCGGAGCCGAAGCGGCCGGGCTGCAGGAGCGCCGGCAGAAATTGCTCGCCGGTGCCACCGGCGATGTCCTCGAGATCGGTGCCGGCACCGGCGCCAACCTCGTCTTCTATCCGGACTCGATCAGCACCCTGACGATGACCGAACCCGAGTCGCCGATGGTGCGTCTTCTCGAACGTCACCTAGGGGAGCGGCGCTCGAACACCAAGCTGCTGCGTGCGCCGGCGGAGGACCTGCCGTTCCCGGACAACACCTTTGACACCGTCGTCTCAACGCTGACCCTGTGCACCGTCGACGACCAACCGCGAGCGTTGCGGGAGCTGGCCCGTGTGCTCCGACCGGGCGGGCAGTTGCTGTTCATCGAGCACGTCCGCGCTGACGACGAACGGCTGGCCCGTTGGCAGGACCGTCTCAACGGCCTCAACCGCGTGATCGCCCATGGCTGCAACTGCAACCGGGCAACCCTCGCCGGACTCCAGCAGTTCGGATTCACGATTCGACAGGTCGAACACGGCGATCTGGAAAAGGCGCCACCGTTCGTACGGCCACTGGTTGTTGGCATCGCCGACGCCGCCTGAACAGTCCGATCTCAGTCAGCAAGAAGGAGAAACGTCATGCCCAAGACATCGAAGAGCAGTGCAACCCAGGTCGTCGACTACGGATCCGCCGAGGATCGCACGGAATTCATGGACGACTACACCTGCAGCTTCACCACGATCAAGGAGGACAGCGATCTGGCGCCGATCCTTAAGAACCTGCCCAGTGGCGACTGCCAGTGCCCGCACTGGGGCTACCTGTTCTCCGGCACGATGACGGTCAACTACGAGGACCGGGTCGAGGTCATCGAACCAGGTGACGCGTTCTACATGTCACCGGGACATGCGCCGGCGGCGGTCGCAGGTACCGAGTTCGTGATGTTCAGCCCTTCCGAGGGGCTCCGCATCACCGAGCAGGCCATCGCCACCGCTATGCAAGCCATGCACGCTCCGTCAGGCGGCTGAGCATTGGGGACCAAGGTCCGCCCCGCCTAGTCTGTCAAAACGGGCTCGTTTATGAGCCTGTTATGACAGGCGAGGAGGTAGGTGTCGAATCTTCACTACTTCGAGATGTCGGGGTACGGCGTCGCCCGCCCGTTCGGCTTGCGCGCGCACCTAGGCCTCCACATGGCTCGGCGGCAAGCGTCGTTGCCCGGCGATGCGGGTGAAGGCGTCGAGGTTGCGTTGATCTGCATCAGGGAGGGCGTGGAGGTATCGCTGGGTTGTTTGGATCTGGGTCTGGCCCATCCGGTCCGTCACGGATTTCAGGTCCGCGCCACCGGCCAGCAACCACGAGGCGTGGGCATGGCGGAGGTCGTGGATGCGGACGTTGAAGTCGATCCCGGACGCCTTCACGGCGGGAGCCCAAGCCCGGGTGCGGAACGTGTTCCTCGAGATCGGCGTCCCGGCTCGCGTCGCGAACAGCAGATCGTCGTCACCCAAGGCGGCAGAGAAATATCGGGCGGCCTGGGCCGCGCAGCAACGACAGGTAACCTCCGGGCTGTGCGGCAGGGTTACCTTGACTCGATTGAGTCCATGCATGGTGTGGTGTGGAGGGTGCGCTGCGCGCATCGGGTGCATCCGATGAGCAGATAGCGCGGACGCTGGTTCCTCTCCGCAACCAGGCGAAGGTACGGGTAGTTGCTCAAAGGAGCCTCACTGAGCACGAAAGTGTTCGAAACCGGCGAAATACGCAAGCCTGGACGAGCGCTCTCTGACGGCCCAGCCCTCCTCGAATTCGGACCGGTCTGATCCACTTGGGCCGCTGAAAAGTCCGACTTGTCGGTGATCATCGCGAGCGACACTTCCGATGTTCGTAGCCATTGGGATGGCGGCGTCGTTGAAGTCCCGACACGACGACGGGGGAACTTGATGACAAGGATTTGGCTGTCCGGAAAGTCGGCCCATGAGATATTCCTGTTCGACGCTGACTCTGGGGCCTATCGCGGCTTCCCAAGAGGCGGGTACCGAGGTCGGACGGCCGGTGATCTCAGGCGCTTTGGGGGCAAGGCCGTCGCGACCTACGTCGATGACAAAGGTCAGACGATCTGGTTGCAGGTCGGTCCCACCCGCTACCCCCTTGACGACTTTACCCAAGCGGTCGTAAGCAGGTCGTTGCTCGGGCTTCTCCTGCGGGCCACGGTTACTAGTACCGGCATGCCGCCTCTCACCATCCGACAGGCATTCGCCTCACGCGAGCTCGTTGCCTTGGCTTCGCTCATCAGGTCTCCACGAGTTCGGGAAGCGTTTCGAGTGGAGAAGGACCCGGCGGCGGGTCCAGGTGTCGAGTGGATCCGCGGGGGCGGCAGTTCGCAACGCGCACAGCAGTCGCCGTGAAGCACCGCTCGCGGTGATTGTCGATGGCCGGGCCAGCGGCTCATAGCTCGCCCGGCTGCCGGGGTAGTTGCGGGATGCTCAAACCCTCCGATAAAGGTCGCGGGAGCCCCATAAGGAGCGCCCGAGATCTTCAGCGTTCATGTCGTGCGGTCACAGCAGCCCACCGAGGAGGCCGCCGCCGCTGGGCGATCCCGTCGACTGGCCGGCGCCGGCCGGATTGAATGCAGCGGTCCCTGGCGCGAGAACCAGCGTGGCGATGCCGTGCGTGCGAGCGAATGCGACCTCGTAGAGAAGCGATCCGATTCCGTTCTGCTTGCCGGTCAGGCAAAGCGGGTCACTGCAGTCCAGCGTCGAGAGGACGCCGACCGCCTGCCCAGCACTGTTCATGTAGCCGCTGCCGGAGTCACCGGGGACGCCGGGATCCGACGTGGTCACGAGGTCACTCCACGTGCTGTGGGAATTGACGGTTCCCGAGGTCGACCGCTCGGTACCGCGCAGCGAGGAGTTGCCGACCGTGTAGATCGACGCACCCGCGCCCGGAAGTGCGGCCAGCCTGGTCGGGCCTCCGAAGAAAGGCACCGTCGGGTTGACCAGGCGCAGGTAGGCCGCGTTGACCTCGACGAGGGCGAGGTCGTTGTAGGAACACGTGGCCGCATTGGTCGTGTGCGCCCGCTTCATCGCCACCCACGAGCTGTAGCGCAGCACCCCGGATCCGATCCTGTGGCCATTGGACCCGTTGCTCAGACTGACCAGCCCCAGAAGCGACGAGCCTCCGGAGACACCTTGGTAGAAGTAGACGGTGGTGCCCAGCGGCAGCGAGCCCGTGGAGGCATCGCAGCCATTCGTGGAGGTGTCGCTGTTGCTGGCAGCTCCGACGCAGTGCGCCGCCATACCGACATACACGTGCCGGTGTGCCACCCGAACCACCCTCGACGCCAACGCTCCGGTTGCGGTCCGGTACCAAACCCTCCTGTAGGTGTAGCTCACCGACCTGAAGACGAAATTTGCCGTGCACTGCGCGTACTCACCAGGCTGGCCAGGAACCGGTGTCATGATCTGAACGCCGGGGCCGATCGTTGAGGAGCCGCCTGGGGCAGGCGCTGCTCCGGCCGGGGCCACGGTGAGGGCGGTCAGAAACAGCGAGGCCGCGGCAAGAGCCGCTGCCCAGGCGCCGAGCCGGCTGACAATTCGATTCGAAATACGAGTCACAGTTCAACTAACGACAGCTTCGCGCTTCTGGCTACGCTGTGCCCCTGAACGATCGCTATGGATGCCAGTAGGGACTGCTCCCTTGCGCTTGTTATGAGCGGATCGACGGCGATCTGCGTGGGCTCGTCGTGGGTGATGAGCTGGCGGCTGGCCCGGGTCCGGCCATCAAGGGGTTCGACGCGTGTGTGGACAGGCGCTTCCAGACCCGCCGCAGCGTACGGCGATCCGATGGCGACGTGGCATCGAGCAGCGTCCGTCGCAGGACGAGGTTGTGGGTGGGCCTCGCCGCTTTCAACGCGCTGTCGCCACCCTCGGTGAGGACCGTGAACCATTTGCGGCCGTCGGCGGGGTCTACCTCACGCCGTACAAGGCCGTCGCGCTCGAGGCGCGTGACGAGGTGGGTCGTCCCCGCTGGACTGAGGAGCACCCGCTCGGCGAGCTCGGACATGCGTAGCCGGTGTTCGGGGGCGTTGAACAACGTGATCAGCACGTCGAACTCGATGACAGCCAGGCCGTGATGCCCGCGGAGCTCGACGTCGAGCTCCTGGAGCACCGAACGGTGCAGCTTCATCAGCGCTCCCCACGACTCCCACTCCTCGGGGTCGAGGAACTCGTGATCGGGTCTTGACGGGGTCATGGTCAGGAGTATATTTCGTTTCGTACGAAAATACCATCTCGGCCGTTGAAAGGACATAGTCATGACGTTCGCAGTCGTTCACCACTTTCCCGGCGGCACCCGGGAGAGCTACGAAGCATCGATCGCAGCGGTGCATCCGGCTGAGGGGCTCCCCGCAGGCCAGATCTTCCATGCAGCCGGCCCCTCGGCCGATGGCTGGACCATCATCGCCATGCACGAGTCCCAGCAGAGCTGGGAGACCTTCCGCGACGGCATCCTGATGCCGCGGATGCAGGCAGGCATCGAGGGCGGCTTCCCGACGCCGCCGGTCGAGACCGTGTTCGACGTCGCCACACGGCTGCCCTGAGACGAGGTGCCGACCATGCTCAACCACAACCGCGCGTCTGCTGTCCTGGTCTCGACCGACCTTGAGCGGAGCAAGAACTTCTACGAGGAGAAGCTGGGCCTCACCTTGTCGCCGGAGACGATCAAGAACCACCTGGTCTTCGAGTGCGGCGACGGCTCAACTGTGTTGATCTACGGACGCGGCGTCGGCAACAAGGCCGACCACACCCAGGTCCGCTTCTGGTCGGCCGACATCGCGAAGGACGTCGCCGCGCTCGTAGCGAACGGCGTCGAGTTCGACGAGTACGACACCGAGACGTTCAAGACCGTCGACTACATGGTCACCACCGCCGGCATCGGGCGTTCGGCGTGGTTCAAGGACCCGGACGGCAACACGATCGCGATCTTCCAGCCCGAATAGTCGACCCGAGCAAGCCTTCCCGTCCAGGCGGATCCGGCGAGAATGGTGTGGTGATCGTTGAGGACCTGCGCCTTGCTGTGTACAAGGCGTTCGCCGACACCGGCAGAGTTCCCGGGACGGCAGCGCTCGCGGAGCGTTTCGGCACGACCGACGACGTCGTGGTGGACGGGCTTCGGGAGCTGGCGCGTGCTCGGCATCTGGTGCTCGATTCCGATGACCGCGTCGTGATGGCCCACCCGTTCGCGTCGATTCCCCTCGGTTTCTCGGTGATGGGCGCGCCAGGCGCACGCCTGGACCGTCGGCATCGATGCCCCGCCGGATGGCCAGCAGGTGGCACATTTCCTGGTCCCTGCAGCCCGGATGTGGGACGACGTCGTGCACACCTGCAGCAACCAAAGGCTGTTCTGCAGCGGTCTTCAATCCGGCTACGTCATGGACCTCGCGACTCTCTGGAGACTTGCGAGCCGCTGGTACGCGGGGCGACTCGACCATGGCTACACCCGGCGAGAGCCCAGTGATGCCGCCGAGTACCTGCGCGAGGTCGGGCTTTCGGGACCTTTCTGGGGCCTGTAGGAAACGGCCTACCGACCCGGCAACGCAAGAACCTGGCCTTGCCAGACCCGACGGCCTTCCTCAACCCTCGGCGAGAAACAATCGTCGCCAACTTGTGGCCAACCATTCCTGGTAGTGGTCCGGCGACCAGCCGCGGTCCTCGACCAGGAGTCGGTGCAGGTCAGGACTGTTGGTGGCCCAGATCGTGTCAGCGACCTCGTCGATGCTCAGGCCGTCGCGGAGCTGACCGGTCGCCAGCAGGTCTGTGGCGAGCATTCGCATGTTCGTGGCACGTCGCTCACTGATCTGGGACCAGACCTGAGCAGCTTCCTGGTCGGTCGCCGAGGCGTCCCTCAGTGCCAGGAAGAGCGGCGCCAGCCGTTCGAGGATCCGGCGCATGGCGGCGGCGTACAGATCGAGCTTTCGGCCGGCGTCCGGCTCCGCGGTGATCTGTTGGACGTAGTCCCGTTCGAACGGGTCGAGCGGTCGGTCCGTTCCGGAGATGGCCCTCTCGACCAGTTCCCGCAGGATCACCGGCTTGCGGCCGACCAGTTCGTAGATCGTGTCGACGTGCACGTCGGCACGACGGGCGAGTTCGGCGATCGTCGTTCCCCGGTAGCCGCGTTCGACGACCAGGGCCCGGGCCGCGACCAGGATCCGCTGCCGCGTGGCCTCGGACTGCGCTCGTCGCTGCTCACTCTCGTAGCTGCGCTTCATGGAACTCCCTGTTGACGGCTGCCTCGGTCAAGAGCATAGTTGATCCGAAGATCCTTCGGATCAACTGAGGAGACCAGCGCCATGACCTACGCATTCACCCAAGACGTCCCGATCGACGCAACGGCGTACGACAAGATCATCGCGGAACTCGGGCCCGACCCGGCGCCTGGCTTCGTCGTGCACCTGGCTATTGCGCGACCCGAGGGAGGCTTGCGCTACATCGACGTCTGGGAGACCGAGGCGGACTTCGAGAAGTTCGCCGAAGAACGGCTGCACCCGGTCGTCCACCCGATGCTGCACGCGGTCTTCGGCGACGACATGCCGCCCGAGCCCGAACGCGTGCCCCTGGACGTCATCCACGTCTGGACGGCTTGAGCAGGATCTCTACCGGACCACGTGGACTTTCAGTACGTGGGTACGGCCGCCGACTCGCACGCCGATGTACCAGTAGCGATGGTGAAGCATCGCGTTGCTGAAGGTGACGCCGAGGGCCCACCGGTTGTGACCGGTCTTGATGAACGCATGGTCCAGGGTTCGTGGCATCGTCGGGAACAGGGCCGCGTCGACATAGCGTGGCCTGGTCACCGCAACTGCCAGCACGGTGTAAGTGCGGCCAGCGTGGACCACGTACGCGCCGTTGCTGAAGGGCGCGCCCTGAATGACGAAGTCATTCGTCAGCGCTGTGACGCGGGCTGTCGACACGTTGCCGGCCTTGTCCTTCGCGGTCGCGACGTAGATCTCCATCCGGCCGCTGCGGTGACGGCTGATGCTGCAGGACGCAACACCCGAAAGCCCGTCGTGCGCGACGCAGGAGCCGACCGGTGCTGTCGCCAGGTAGGGCAGCCGGGTCGCGACCCCGGTGATCACCACGGTCGGGCGGGTCTGGTCGATGTTGATCCCGGTGACAGACACGGTCCCGATGCCACCGTCGACAGCGCTGATGGTGCGCGAGACCGACTGCGCCGCACCGTTGCCGGTGAGCGTGACGGGTTGGGGGCACGGGGCGGTGAGTGCGGCGCCGTTCGGCGTGCAGGTGAATTGCACCGTGACCGGGTTGCGGTACCAACCGCTCGCGGTCTTCGGGTGAGCGCTGGTCAGCGACGCCGTGACCGTCGGGTTGAAGCGAGCGGTGGATGCCGAGGACGCAAGGAAGTCGGAGTCGCCCGAGTACTGGACCGCGACCGAATGCGCGTCATCTGTGGGCAGGGAGTAGTTCAAGGTGGCGACGCCTGCCGAAAGCGGGGCAGTACCAACCGTGGTGCCGTCGACCGAGAAGGTCACGGTGCCGGTCGGCGTACCCGAGCCGGATGATACCGGGGCAATGGTGGCAGTGAGGGTGTCTGGCTGGATGGTGATCGTCGAGGTCGTTGCCGCCTGGTCGACGACGAGGGTCTGCGGGCTGGAGCTCGAGGGCGCGTACTTCGTCGCGTCCAGCGGCGTGAACACCGCCCCGACCTGGTAGGAGCCGGGAGCGAGGAGGCCCAACGCGGGGCTGGTCGCCTGGCCGTCGCTGACACCGACCGGTGCGCCGAGGTCGGTCCCGTCCACGGAGAACTGGACGCTGCCGGCCTGGTCTCCGCCCACGGTGGCAGTGGCGGTGACCGGCTGACCGAAGGCGGCCTCGCCAGGGTTGAGGGCGACCGACACCGAGGTCGACGCAAGGTCGACGGTCACGGTCTGAGTCGCTTCCGTGGCGGCGGCGTAGTCGGCGGTACCGGCCTGGTCAGCGACGACCACGCAGCTGCCGGCGTGATCGAACGACAGGGTGGTTCCTGAGATCGAGCATGCCGACCCGGTGGTGGAGTCGGCAACGGCGAAGGTGACCGGGTTGCCGGACGCGCCACCCTCGGCGCTGAGGTTCTGCGTGTCTCCGACCGCCGCGGGTGAGGTCAGCGGGACAAACGTGATCGTCTGTGCTGCCGCGTCGACGGTGAGGGGAAGATCTGCGCTGGTGGTCTCAGCCGGGTCCAGGGAGTCAAGAAGCACGACGTGCGCGGTGAAGGCGCCGGTCTCGGTCGGCGTGCCGCTCAGCACTCCTGCCGTGGACAGCGTCAGACCAGCCGGCAACGACCCGGCAGTGGCGGTCCACGAGTACGGGCCCTTGCCTCCGGAGGCAGCGAGATCCGAGGTGTACGCCGAGCCGAAGGTCGCGTCAGGAAGGGAGGACGTGGTGATCTGCAGCGGCGAGTACACGGTGTACGGCGACTCGGAGGATTGCGAGACGGCGTAGGTGGTGTCGCCGAGATAGGACGCGGTCAGGGTGGCCGGGCCGGATGGCAGGGTCGCCGTACAGGTCGCGGTGCCGGTTCCATCAAGTGGCTGGCCGGTGCATCCGGAGATCGTCGAAGCGCCGTTCAGGAAGTCCACCGAGCCGGTCGGCGTTCCCCCATCGGCGGCGACGGTCGCCGTCAGCGTGAGGGTGGTACCGGCCCCGGACTCCGTCGGCGGGGACACGGACAGGTTCGTCGTCGAAGGCGCCTTCTGCCAGGTGAACGAGACCCAGCCGTTGCCGCCGTTGGCGCCGTCCGTGGAGGTCACCGCGGTCACGGAGGGGTCGGCGTAGCCCGACCCGCCCCCACCACCTTCGAAGACGCCGCCACCGCCACCGCCGTAGTAGCCGCCGCCTCCGGCACCGCCGCCGTCACCGAGGAACTGGCCGCCGTTGCCGCCGACGCCGGGACTGGTGTTGGCCGCAGGTCCTGACCCGGAGCTGCCGTAGTTGAAGTTGTACCAGTTGCCGGCCGCACCTGGTGCCGTCTGGCTGCCACCTTGGGCCAGCGTGGCGGCCACGCTGTTGCAGGAGCAGATGGCCCCGGTTCCCCCAGTCGTCGTCGCGCCGGAACCGTAGCCCCCGTGCGCTGCCAGGCCGCCGCCGCCACCACCGCCGGCGGCGAGGAGCGGCGTACCGCCAGAGGTGAAGACGAAGGATCCGCCGCCACCGGCGCCTCCGCCTGAGCCGGTCTGTCCGCCTCCGCCGAAGGTGCTACCTCCCGCGCCGGCCAGCACCTGGAGGCTATCGCTCGGGGTCACCGACAAGTTCCCTGTCACGTCGCCGCCCGAACCGCCGGCCGCACCGTACTTGTGAGCGCCGCCCTGCCCGCCGGCCACGACGACCTGGACCGAGTTGACGTTCGCCGGAACGACGAAGGTCGCCAGACTTCCCGTGTAGGCGTAGGTCTCGGTGCACGCTGTCGCGCCGCACACCGGGGCGGGTCCACCAGGACCGGCCAAGGCGGGCGCGGTCGCAAGACCCGTGATGCCCCCGGCCATGAGGGCCGAGACGAGCAAGCTGGAGAGGACGCCGAGGCGCCCCGAGGTGAACGACATGGTGGACCCTTCACGCCGCTCAGATTTCGCGGGCGAGTTCGAGGAGACATCGGCTCTTGGAAGCCGGCTGTCTCCAAGGTATCGGTCGAATTACACCTTTTCGGGCGAATCGTCAAATTCAGGTCAAAACGGGCTGGGGTTATCGGGCGGTGGTCGACGCGTAGAGGTGTTCGGGGCGGCCCGCTCCGCCGTGGTACCGCAGCTCCAGGCGCACCAGGCCGTGCTCGGCCAGGTACGCGAGGTAGCGCTGGGCGGTGGGTCGACTGATGCCGACCTGGGTGGCGACGTCGGAAGCGGAGACCGGTTCCGGTGCCTGGAGCACCGCCGAGCGCACCAGCTCCAGCGTCGGTGCGGAATGGCCCTTGCGCAGGGTCGGCGGCAGTTCGTCGGGGCCGCGGAGCGTGCGGAAGAGCCGGTCGACGTCGGCCTGCTCAGGTTCCGAGCTCAGCGAGGCGAGCTGCTGACGCATGTCGCGATAGCTGGTCAATCTCTCCTTCAGTGCAGCAGCCGGGAACGGTTTCACCAGGAAATGCACGGCACCCAGCTGCATCGCCCTGCGCACCGTGTCCACATCACGCGCAGCAGTGATGACGATGCAGTCAGGGCGATCCGAAACCGCTGAAAGATGGCTCAGCAGGTCCAGCCCGCTGCCGTCCGGCAAGTACACGTCAAGGAGCACCAGATCCGGGTGCAGCGACTCGACCGAGGTGATCGTCTCGCGGAGCGTGTGGGTCTCTCCGAGCACCCTGAATCCCTCAACCGAGGCGACGTGGGCAGCATGAATGCGCGAAACCCGGAAGTCGTCGTCAACGACCAGCGTCGAGATCATGCAACCTCCTTGGGCAGCAGGACATCAAACTCTGCGCCGGGACCCTCATTGGCCGAGATGTGCCCGCCGAGCCGCTGGACGATGCGGTGGACCAGCGCGAGACCCAATCCGCGATGCACTCTGCCCTGCGTCGGCTTCGTGGTGTACCCGTCGATGAAGACCGACGCCGAGGTTCCCGCGGGTAGCCCTGGCCCGTTGTCGGTGACTGAGATGCGAATGGCATCGTCGTCGTCGAGGATCGAGACCGCGACGCGACCACGTCGGCCCGATTCGAACCGCTCGCCCGAGAGCGCATCGAGGGAGTTGTCGATCAGGTTCCCGACGATCGTCGTCACCGCCTGTTCGCGCGCTGGGATTTCGCCCAGCCATGAGTCTGAGGTGACGTCGAGGTCGATCCCACGTTCGGCTGCGATCGTCGATTTCGCCAGAAGGAGGCCGAGCACGAGCGGGCTGGCGATCCGCTCACGCAACGACTCCGCCAGGGCAGCCTCGCCGCCGGTGAGGTCGATCAGGTAGTTCAGCGCCTCGTCGTACTCTCCGAGCTCGAGCAGTCCGGCGACCGCGTGCATCCGGTTCGAGAACTCGTGCTGCTGTGCCCGGAGTGCGTCCGTCAGGCCCCTGACGGTGTCGAGTTCCCGCAGCAGGCCAGCGAGCTCGGTGCGGTCTCGCAGGGTGATGACCGCTCCGTGCGGCCGACCGGCCAGCGTGACGGACATCCGGTTCACCGTCAGGCAGAAGTCATCGGTGAGGATCACCTGGTCCTTGCCCGCGATCGCGCCGGTGAGTACGTCGCGCAGCCGGCCCGCCGGAAGGACGTCCTCCAGCCGATCACCGAGTGACACCGACCCCAGGCCCGCCAACCGACGGGCCTCGTCGTTCATGACGACCACGCGCTCGCGTTCGTCGAGGGCGAGCATCCCTTCGCGAATTCCGTGGAGCACCGCCTCGCGCTCCTGGAACAACAGCGCGATCTGGTCGAGCTCGAGACCGAAGGTGCGCCGCTTGAGGCGTCCGGCGACCACCAGTGAGACCACGATGCCGGCAAGCAAGGCGCAGCCGAACCAGAGCGCCATCAACGGCAGCTCGCCCAGCAGCGACGCGGTGACCGAGCTCTCGCGAAGCCCGACGGACACCTCGCCGACCATGGTGCCGTCCGGTCCGTACAGCGGCGCCTTGCCGTTGGCCGATGGGCTGGTCTTGCCGTGATCGACCGTGTAGTGGACCTGGCCGTCGATCGTCACGATCGGTTCAGCGACCCGTTGCCCGATCAGGCTCGGGAACGGGTGCGAGTGGCGTACCCGGTTCATGTCGAGAACCACGACGTAGGAGGCTCCGGTCGCGGCCATCACGTTGGTCGCCAGCCGCTGGACGGTGTTTCCGCAGCCGGCGGAGTCGAGCATGCACCGCCTGATGTCCGGGATCTGTGCGGTGGACGCGGCGATCGCACCGGCCCGGTGCTCGTAGGCGTGGTCGAGGTTGGTCCGCTCACCACGAGCGAACAGCACGAAGCCAACCGTCACGGTGATCACGACGATCACGACCTGTCCGGCGAGAATCTGGGTCGACAACTTGCGCATCGGCTCAAGGCTAGTGGCGATGTGACCGCGATCACTCGTGAGCAGAATGCGCAAAATTGCTTCTTATGAAGACATTGCTATCCTAGGAGCAGAATCGTGACCTGGGTCACATCGCTCCTTAGCGTGGCGGCCATGTCACTCACCCACGGTGCCTCACCGCACAGTGCTCGCGTCGAGCTGAACGGCGTCAGCAAACGATTCCTGACTCCCTCCGGGGACGTCTTCACAGCGATCCAGGACGTCACGTTCGCCGTCGAGCCGGGCCAGTTCTGCGCACTGGTCGGGCCGACCGGCTGCGGGAAGTCGACGAGCCTTTCCCTGGTCTCAGGGCTGGACAAGCCGTCGAGCGGGACGGTCAGCGTCGGCGGGACGGCCGTCGACGGGATCGCCGACGGGGTCAGCTTCATGTTCCAGACCGATGCGCTGCTGCCCTGGAAGTCCGTCCTGGCCAACGTGGCGCTCGGCCCGATCTTCCGAGGCGCCTCGAAGCGCGAGGCACAGGCCAGCGCGCGTGACTGGCTGCGTCGGGTCGGTCTGGCCGGTTTCGAGGACCGCTACCCGCACCAGCTGTCCGGCGGGATGCGCAAGCGGGTCGCCATGGCCGCCGCGCTCATCAACGAGCCGCGCATCCTGATCATGGACGAACCGTTCGGCGCGCTGGACGTGCAGACCAAGGCGATCATGTCGAACGAGCTGCTGGCCCTCTGGGAGCAGGTTCGGTGCTCAGTCATCTTCATCACCCACGACCTGGATGAGGCGGTCGCACTCGCTGACCGCGTCGTCGTGATGACGTCGTCTCCCGGCACGGTCAAGGACATCTACGACATCGACCTGCCGCGCCCGCGGGGCGACGTCCAGGAGATCCGCTTCCAGCCCCGCTTCGTCGAGCTGCAGCGTCAGATCTGGCGTTCGCTGCGCGACGAGGTCGAGCGGGCGTACGCAGCAACCGCAGGAGTACCAGCATGAACGACCAGCACCCATCGGCGTCCGGCGTCGCGGAGAACGCCGTCTTCGAATCCTCCGCAGCCTCGATGACGGGCGGCCCTTCGCCACTGCCAGACCTTGCGGCGGGCACCCGCACCAACCTGGCCAGCAAGCTCCGCTGGCAGGGGCGGTTCAAGGTCTGGGGCGGACAGCTCCTGCTCGCGGTGGTCATCATCGGCGGCTGGCAGTGGTTCACCGCCGAGCACTGGGTGGACCCGTTCACCTACGGCCAGCCCACCGGCATCGTCCACCGTCTCTACACGTTGTTCCGTGACGGGACCGCCTTCGGCTCGTACCCGGAGCAGATCCTCGTGACGCTCCAGGAGGCCGTGTACGGGTTCCTGATCGGCGCCGCCGCAGGCATTCTCATGGGCGTCTCGCTGGGGACGAACAGGTACCTCTCGAGCGTCATCAGTCCCTACATCAAGGTCGTCAACGCGATCCCCCGGATCGTGCTCGGCTCGATCTTCGTCGTCGCCTTCGGCTTCGGGATCACCGGCAAGATGCTGCTGGCCGCGGTCCTGGTCTTCTTCGTGGTCTTCTTCAACGCCTTCCAGGGCGTACGGGAAGTGGATCCGAACGTGATCGCCAACGCGCGGGTGCTGGGCGCGAAGCCCCTCCATATCATCCGGCACGTCACGCTGCCGTCCGCCATGACCTGGATCATCGCCTCGCTGCACACCGCGTTCGGCTTCGCGATCGTCGGCGCTCTCGTTGCCGAGATCCTCGGATCCGAGAAGGGGCTCGGCCTGGTCATCACGACCGCTCAGGGCACCTTCGACGCTGACGGCGTCTTCGCGGTGATGCTCACCGTCGCCGTGATCACCCTCGTCGCCGAGTTCATCCTCACTCGGCTCGAGCGTCGGCTCCTCGCCTGGCGACCCCAGTCGCGGTCCGACGCCCCTGCTATCTGATCAACCCCCACCAAGGAAAGAAGAGGACCATGTTCCGTCGCTCACCAATTCTGGCAGCCGCTGCGCTGCTGGCGGTCGCCCCGGCGATCGCCGCCTGCGGCTCGAGCTCCACGGGCTCCACCGGCTCCACTGCCGGCATGCCGACCGTCACGATGATGGTCGGTGGCATCGACAAGCAGATCTACCTGCCCTACAAGCTCGCCGACCAGCTCGGTTTCTACAAGAAGTACGGCGTCAACGTCGTGCTCAGCACCGAGGCCTCCGGCGGCGTCGGTGCCGAGGACGCGATGGTCTCGGGTCAGGTGGACCTGGCCGGCGCCTGGTACAACCACACCGTCGACTTCGGTCTCAAGGGCAAGTCCGTCGAGGACGTCATCCAGCTCTCCGGAGCCCCCGGCGAGCGCATCATGTGCGCCACCAACAGCGGTGTGCACACACCTGCTGACATCAAGGGCAAGAAGATGGGTGTCACCGACCTCGGCTCCGGCACCGACACGCTGACCCAGTTCGTCGCCTCGAAGGGCGGGGTGAAGCACAGCGACTACACGACCGTCGCAGTCGGTGCGGGTGCGACAGCGATCGCCGCGCTCCAGCACGGCAGCGCCGCCTGCGTCATGACGACGCAGCCGACCGTCCAGGCCATCGAGTCGAAGCACCTGGGCTACTCGGCATTCGACCTGGCCACCTCAGCGGGCGCGACCACCTTGCTCGGCGGCGCGTGGCCGGCCGCATCAGTGCTGGCTCAGACCAGCTGGGTGAACCAGCACAAGGACACGGTCCAGAAGGTCGTCGACGCGTTGGTGGCGACCATGAACTGGATCCACACGCACACCGCGGCGGACGTCGAGAAAGCCATGCCGACGGCGTACACCAACAACGGTCTGGTCACGCCTCAGACCTACACCGCGGCACTGCAGCAGGACTACGGACAGTTCCTGCCCGACGGCCTCATGCCCGCCGGCGGCCCGAAGACGATCTACTCGATGCTGAAGACGATCGGCACCGACCCGTCCAAGGTCTCGATCGCCAGTACGTTCACCAACACGTTCGTCGACAACGCACTGAAGTTGGAGGGCATCACCCCCACCACCACCCCGGCCGGCCCGAACGGCTGAGCCACTCCTTCACACCCCGATGGCGGGCCGACCTCGAGGAGGGGTCGGCCCGCCACTAGGTCCCCGACACCGTGGTGTCGGCCACTCCGCCGTAGCTGGCGACCAGCTTGTTCGCGACGATGGCTGCGTCTGCCGCGGCCAGGTCTTCGGGGTACTCAGGCAGCAGATCGTCCCAGACGACCAGCCACGATCCGTAGAGCTGAGACTGACCCTCGGGGCGTGTGAAGAACCAGACGTGGAGGTGGGCGCCGCCGTCACCGATGCGATAGAGGTGGCACCGGCTCACGTGGGGCAGGGCGGAGACGTGCCGCGCGATGTGCGTACTGAGCACTCCCATCTCGGCGGCAAGTTCGTCGGGGAGGTCATCGAGGTCGTAGTGGTCACGCGGATGCAGCATCAGCACGAGCGGCACCCCGACCTTCGTGATCCGGGTCAGCCTCCAGCGGTCGTCGAGCCAGAGGCCCTCGTCGCGGCGGCGACACGACCCGCAGTCCGCCGGGTCATCCCCGTGCCGGGGCGGCTCCGGGACCACCGGCGGGCGCAACTGCGACACCCGGAGACCGTCGGCCTCGAACGGGCTGATGTCCCAGCCGGTCATCCGTGCGAGCGGGAGGCGCTGCTCGTCATCCGCTGCGGCCACAGCGTGCTGGTAGAACTCCTCGGGCGAGAGTGGCATGCCCCAACGCTAGCGACCCGAGGGACTATGGACACACGACCGATGTGTCACTACCCTGCCGGGATCGGGCGACTCTCGTGTCACCAGGCAGCGAGCTGGATTTCCTCCTCTTGAGACGGTGGCGCAATGAGAGTTTTCGACGTTCGTGGTGCACTCGGGGCCGGCTTCGTGGCCTGCGTTGCCCTCGCTCTGCCGTTCGCGCTGGCCGGGGTCGCCGCAGCGGACACGGTGGTTGCAGCACCCTGCACCAGCACGAGCCAGGCCCCGCAGCCGTTGACCGTGACGGTGGGCGGACAGCCCGCTACCGGCCTGTTCTCACTACCGGCAACCGCACCGAAGGGGATCGTGGTCGTCGGCCACGGTTTCCCTGGTACGGCGGCCAGGTTCGCGACGGAGATGCAGCAGATCGCGACCAATGACGGCGTGATCGCGCTGTCGATGAACTACCGCGGCACCGACCTGAGCACCGGCATCGGCTGGCGAGTGATCGAAGGCGCACAAGACTCGATCGCAGCAACGAAGCTCTTCGACAGCGCGTGCCCGGGGAGCGCTGGCTTCGTCAACAGCGTCTTCGGGATCAGCATGGGCGGCAACATGTCCGGTCTTGCCGTCTCCCAGAGCGCAACGCGCAGCAGCGGATCTCCGCTGTACAACTACTGGTTCGACGTGGCCGGCGTGGCCAACGTGGCCGAGACCTGGGCCGACTCCGAAGCCATCTCCCTGGTGCCGCTGGGTTCGATCTCGGCCACCGGTACCAGCGCGCTCGCGGCGATGAGCGCCGAATTCGGTGGCACTGCGCTGACTGTTCCGGGGACCTACCTGGCGGACAGCCCGGTCACCCGGGCCGGGTTGATGCGGTCATCGGGGATCCAGGGCGTGGAGATCTTCCACGGTGTCGACGACGGAGAGGTGACAGCGGATCAGTCGGTGCAGATGGCCGCGGCACTTGCCGTAGCGGGAGTACCGACCAACGTGTACACCTCGGTGTTCAACACTTCCGGCGGCTCGAACGGGGCCACGCTCGATGGTGACACGCTCGGCGGCGCGCTCTCCGCAGTGAACACCCAGGCCTTGATGGGCATGCTTCCGGCCTACGTGTCCCCGTTCTCGGGGCACGTCAGCGCGATCGTGATGAGCACGGCGCTGGCACATCTGAACGCGTTGTACGTCGGCCAGCAGGTACCGACCGGACTGTCGGTGACCCTGCAGGACCCGGACCTCGGGACCTATCCTCTTGTCACCCTGCCGAACCCCTTGGCAGCAGTTCCGAACCTGCTCGCCATCCTGCCCCTCCTGCTCGCGGCATTGTGAGGACGAAGGGCCAAGCATCCTCAGGTTTGAAAAGCCCACAAAATGGTAAACATGATCCATGAGGGATACGCCGGAGCCGCCGCCGATCACACGGCACGCGGAGGCGCCGGTGAACTCCTGTTCGGAGACCCAGCGGAGCATCGACGCGATCCTGGTACGGCTCCGGGCGAAGCGCCTGAAGGAGCAGACGGGTCCGAACGCCTAGGCGAAGCCCACCGGCCGGTCAGGCGGCAGGCATCAGTTCGCGGAGGATCTGCGCGAGGCGCCGGATCTCTGTCTTGGACACGCAGGCCGTCACACCGACAGCCTTGGCGGCATCCTCGGTGGCCCGATCGAGGTGCGCGGTGAACAGCACGATCACCTGGGCAGGATTGATGGAGAGCATCTTCGCTGCCACCTCGACACCGCTCAGCCCGGGCATCCGGTTGTCCAGGACGACGGCGGCCGGGTCCGGCGGCGGGTTCAGTTCGTCGAAGCGCGCCAGGGCCTGGGTCCCGTCTGCAGCCTCGTCGACGACAAGGCCGTTCATTTCGAGGATCAGCCGGGCCAGCCCGCGGATGTCAGGCTCGTCGTCCACGAGCAGGATCCTCGGCGCAGGCACGTCGGAATCGGTCGGCGTCATTCCTCCACCCTAGGGATCGGCAGCGATGCAGGAGCCCGTCGAGGGTCATCGTTGTGAAAAGTGACAAACTGGACTAGCCCGACCCTCGCAGCCTCAGCGTTTCGCGTCATGAACCCGGGACCGGTGTTCGGCACGGCAGCTCGACCACGAACCGGGTGTTCTCTCCAGGACTGCTCTCGGCCCAGATCCGACCTCCGTGTGCCTCGACGATCCGTCGCGAGATGTAGAGGCCCAGGCCGGTGCCGGTCACCGTCCCTTCACGAGCCCGCACGAATTTGTCGAAGATCTTCGTCAACTGGTCCGGGTCGATGCCTGAACCATGGTCGAGGACCGTGATCCGGGCGACTGCACCGATCTGCTCCAGCGATACCTCGACTGCGTTGTCCTCGGTGGAGAACTTCAGGGAGTTGTCGATCAGGTTCGAGAGGACCTGCTGGATCCGGTCGGCGTCGCCGTCCATGACCACCTCGGTCCCCGGTACGGTGAGGGTGACCCGGTTGGTCCCCTCGTCGAAGCTTGCCGCGGCGGTGCGGACCTCCTCGACGAGATCGATCGGGTGCGAGAGGTAGCCGAACTGGCCGGACTCGATGCTCTCGGTGTCGAGGACGTCACGAGCCATCGCCTGCAGCCTCCGGGCATTGGTGAAGGCTCGCCGTACGGCGTCGTGTCGTTCACCGTCGGTCATCACCGACCAGTGATCCAGGGTTGTCTGCAGGAATCCGAGGACACCGGCGACCGGAGTGCGCAGCTCGTGGGAGACGACCGAGATGAACTCCTCCTGCGCACCGTGGAGCTCCCGCAACCGCTTCTCGGTCTCGCGCGCTTGTTGCAACCGCCTGGCAAGGGCAGCGGTCAGCACGATGCCGATCACCAGCAGCAGCAGCACCAGGACGAGGCCGGCCGACTGGAGAGGGCCGGCCAGAGGTCGGACGAACTCCGACTCGCGCTGGGTGAACACGACGCGCCAACCGATGCTCGGAACGGCAGCACTGACGACCAGGTTCCCGCCGATCTTGTGCAGACCGTCGGTGAGGCCGATCAGGCGCTTGTCCGGGACTTGTGCGCCGAGCCCCGCGGGGAGCGAGGTCGCGACCACCGTGCCGTGGGTGTCCAGGAACCGCAGCGCAGCCGACCCGCCGCTCTTCTGGGATGCCGCGATCTCCTTGTTGAACGCCGAGTCCTGGGTCAGCGCCTGCTCGAAGACGAAGGCGCCCCGGATGCTGGTCGGGCTCTTTCCGCGGATGGCGACGGCAAACGCGTAGGACGGAAGTTCGGTGGTGACACCACTGGTCACCACGGGCAGCACTGTGGCAGGCGCCGACGCGAGCGCGGTCTTCAGGCGCTCCCAGTTCGCCGGGTCGTACTTCGGGCCGAGCTGGCCCGGCCGGAGCAGGACGCCGCTGGTGATCGTGTCAGCGGCGTCGACGAGGAAGAAGCCGGAGATGGCCTGGGGGTCGATCGCGAAGGCGTTCAGTGCCGTCTGGTCCGCGGCACTTCCGCGGGTCAGCTGCCACGGGCGGGCGCCCAGCCCTCCGATCGAGGCGAAGCTCGTCCCGATCCGTGCGCTGAAGCTGTTCGCGGTGGATTGGACCTGCCCCACCTTCAGGTCCTCCAGCGCTCGGGTGCCGTTCATGCTCGCGCTGCGCAGCAGAGCAACCACGACCAGGGCGACCGCGACGACCGCGATCAGGGCCACGCCCGGCAGCAATCGGTCACGCTTGAACATCAGCAGCTCCAGGGTCGGGTACGACGGTCGGGTAGGACACGATGAAACTGGCGCCGCCACCAGGGGCGTCACCGACCCGGACCCGGCCTCCCATCGAGGCAGCGAACTCCGAGACGATCGCAAGGCCGAGGCCGGCGCCGCGGGTACGCAAGACCTGGTCCCCGGGTCCGCGGTAGAACGGACTGAACACCTGCTCGCGTTCGTCGACCGGTATGCCCGGACCGTCGTCCTCGACGACGAGCTCGACGTCCGTGTCGGTCTTCCTCAGGAACACCTGGATCGTGCTGCCCGCGTCGGAGTACTTCGCGGCGTTCCCCACCAGGTTCGTGACCACCCGGTCGATGGCCTGACGCGTTCCGTTGACAAGCAGACCGGGGGTGGGGCGGCACCTGAGGTTGTGGTCAGCGGCGAGGTCCGGCTGCTCGGCGAGCACCTGGGCCACGGTGTCGCCGAGGTCCAGCACGGTGGCTTCGAGGCCGATTCCCGTGCCGCTCTCGAGCCGGGAGAAGTCCAGGATGTCCTCGACCAGCCGGTTGAGGCGTTGAGCGATGCTGTCGATTCGCTCGGCGTACTCACGAGCCTGGTCCTGGTTGAGACTGTCCCAGTGGGAGCTCAGCAGACCGGCGTACCCGGTGATCGCCACCACCGGCGTCCTCAGCTCGTGCGAGGCGGTGGCGAGGAAGACCGTCTTCAGCGCGTCCACGCCGCGCATCCGTCTGACCAGCTCGACCTGCGCGGAGTACGCCTCGGCGTTCGCCACCGCAGAGGCGAGCACGTCGCCAGCAGCGATCAGCGTACGGAACTCGTGGCGGTCGAGGTCGCGTCCGGCCGTCACGCGCATCTTCGCGATCACGCGGCTCCCGCGCGACAGCACCAGTCCCAACGTCTCGCCGGCGCTGAGTTCCTCACGACTCGGCGGCGGTGCGTCCTCGGCCGGTGGCGCTCCCCACACGAAGATCGTGCGTTCGCCGGGTGACGCCGGCACGGCGACGGACAAGCCCTGCAGGCCGAGCGTCGAGGAGAGCTGCGTGGTCACTGCAGGCAGAGCGTCACCGAGGTCCAGGCTGTGCTGCGCGACTGTCGCCAGTTCGGCCACCGTGGAGCTCGTCTTCTCGAGCCCGAGCAGCTCGTCGCGACGGCGACGCGACTCGGCCCCGCGAAAGGTGAGCCAGACTGCCCCTGCGGCTCCGGCGAGGACCAGGAGAAGCGCGATCAGCCAGGCGACCGTCGACGTCTTCGGCGAGGTGCTCCACTCCGTCATCGACCAGCCCGGGGTGAGGTCCGGTCCGAGCGTCACGGTGACCGATGCTGCCGACGACGCGCGGGAGGTCGGCGACGACGCGATCTCGCGGTTCGGCCCGCTCACGGACAGGCCGCCGCGATCAGGCTGAAGTCGGCTGAGCGTGGCCGTCAGGTCCAACGGGACGATCCGGTAGCCGTTGACATGGTTCCTGCGGTCCTGGACGCTCGCCGGCGCCGTCGTGGTGTCGTAGTGGGCGACGACGACGACACCGGCTCCCGCGTCGTCGAGCACCGGTTGGCCGGAGTCTCGTGCCAGCGTGAGCGTCGCCTTGGACACCACCGTGGCGGCGGCACTCGCCAGCTCCGTGCCCTGGCCGGTGGAGGCATCGACCCGGGCCGCGGCCACCTTGGCGCGGACAGCGTCCGCTATGACGGTCACCGACTGGGCTGCCGAGGTCGCGGCTTCGCGCTGAGCGGTCAGTCCCGCGATGTGACGCGCAACGAGGACGGTGGCGAACGCGACCAGCACCGCCACCAGGACAACGACCATCGCGGCCCCCGTCACACGCCGCGGGCCCTTGCTCATGCCAGGTCCAGGGCAGACCGGAGGGCGCGGAGATTGCCCTTGGCGAGGAACGGCACTCCGAGCGCCGCCGCGCGACTGCGCAGCTCGGTGCTCTGGTAGTTGCTGTAGATCAGGATCCGAAGGCCCGGATGGTCTGCGACCAGTCGCTCCGCCAGGGTGAGGCCGTCATCTCCTGGAGGCATCCGGTAGTCCAGGACGACCGCCGTCGGAAGCACCGAGTCGACCAGCTTCTCGGCGCCCGCCGCATCGGCGGCACCGAAGACCTCGTGACCCTCCAGGCGCAGGTCGGTCAAGGCCAGGTCAAGGGCATCCGGGTCGTTGTCGGCCACGACGACGCGCATTACTGACGTCTCTCCGCCATCGGCAAACCAGCTCCCTCGGTCGTGGCCGTGCCGTTGGCGCTGACCCGGACCGCCTGGCTTCGGTTGCTGAGCCGGTGCTCCTGCTCGACAACATCGTCATCGTAGGACCGGAATCTGCCAGATGTGCACGAATGGGGCGGATCGCCCGAGGTGTCAACGGCGAAATGTACTGCTCGATACCTCCAGAACGCGAGTGCGACACGCTCAGGAGATCAGAAGATTTCCGAAAATCTTGCCAAGATGCTGCAAATCAGGTCAAACTGGACTGGTAACACCCCGAGCACACTACGGAGGACCGGTTCTCATGGGCGAACGTCTGTTGTCGTCAGTGCCAGGTGCGGCTGGCACCCCGCTCCCGGCCCGTGCGCGCTGGACCCACCGGGTCGCACTCGGCACCCGGATCAAGAACGCTCGCGTCGCGGCCGGGATGACCCAGGCAGAGCTGGCCGACGGGGTGACGTCGCTGGCCTACCTGTCCCGCATCGAAACGTCGGAGCGGTGGCCGAGCTCGCGGCTGCTGACCGATCTTGCTCGCCGCCTGCGGGTGGACCCCGATGCCCTGACTCTCGGGGGACCGCCCGTGATCGAGGGACTCCGGTTCGAGCTCGCCCACGTCGACCTGCTGCTGTCCTCGGGGAGTTGCGGCAATGCGGCCATGCTGGCCGACGATCTGGCCGAGGTGGCGACGTCGGTCGGGTCCGTGGAGGTCGCCAACGCAGCCCGGGTTGTCCAGGCATCTGCCCTGACGGTGATCGGGCAGGGTCGAGAGGCGCTCAGGATCCTTCGCCCGCTGACCCACACACCGATCGGCCTGTCGGCCATGGTCGCCGCAGCCCGGACCCACCTGGCGCTCTCGAACTTCCGTCGCGCGATCGTCATCGCCCGACGCGTCGCGGAGCGGATCGCGCTGGAGGAACAGCTCTCGGTCTCCGAAAAGGCACACCTGGCCATCACGGTGTGCGAGGCGTATCGGTTGACCGGGCACCACGGTGCTGCCGGTCGTTGGGCGCGCCTCACCCTGAAAGGCCTGCCAGCAGAGACCGAGATGCCGTGGCAGGACGCCCCGGATTCGGGGGCCGCTGCTCTTGCGCTGTCGTACCGGACCTTCGACCAGGCAGTGGGTGACATCGAAAAGGCGGTGGCCACGCTGCAGTTCGGCGAGCTGATGGCCAACATCGACCAGCTCGTGGAATATGCCGCGCTCGAGGACCTCCCGAGCGCCGAGCAGTCGCCCGTGCCGAGTCGGCAGTACGTTCGTTGATGGAGGCGGCCCGCAGATGAAGGAACAGGAAGGACCGAACGCAGTGGATGCGAACCTGGCAGCGGCAAGCCGCTCGATCGATCCTGCTCTTCTCGGGCAGCGGATCCGGAACATCCGGATCGCGGCCGGGATGACCCAGGGTGATCTCGCCGGATCGGAAGCCTCGATCGCCTACGTCTCGCGCATCGAGGCCGGGAAGCGTCGTCCCGAGCTGGCGCTGCTGGGCACGTTGGCCGCGAGGCTCGACACCTCCCTCGAGGAACTCCTCCTGGGAGTCAGCCGCGACCGGATGGCCGAGCTTCGCTTGTCGCTCGACTACGCCGAGCTGTCGCTGGCCTCAGGCAACGCCGGCGACGCCCTGGCCAGGTCGGCCGACGTGGTCGAGGCGGCCTCCGGCACTTCTGACGACGACCTGATCCGGGAGTCGGCCATGGTCAAGGCCCGGGCACTCGAAGCGCTCGGGCACCTCGACGACGCCATCATCGAGTTCGAGAAGCTCGTCGCGCGCGACGAGACCTCGGCGCAGTGGGTCCGCGCCGCGATCGCGCTCACCCGCTGCTACCGGGAGTCGGGTGACCTCGTACGAGCCACTGATTGCGGCGAGCAGGCACTGGCTCGCCTCCGCGAGGTGTCGCTGGACGCCTCGGACGAAGGCATCCAGCTGACCGTGACGCTCGCATCGGTCTACAACGAGCGCGGCGACGCACGACACGCCATCCGGTTGTGTCGCGTCGCAGCCGACAAGGCCGAGGAACTGGACTCGCCGAAGGCCAAGGCGGCGGCGTACTGGAACGCTTCGATCATGGAGTCCGAGCAAGGTCGGGTCGCTGCTGCCATCCCGCTCGCGAAGCATGCCCTCGCACTCCTCGAGAGCGACGACGACAACCGCAACCTGGCCCGGTTGCACTCCCAGCTCGGCATGTTCCTCCTCGCCGGCGACTCGCCGGATCCAGCTGCTGCGAAGCAGAGTCTGGAGCGGGCGGCGACCCAGCTCGAGTGGTCGTCGTCATCGGTCATCGAACGCGGCTACAACAGCGTTGCCCTGGCGCGCTCCCTGGTGATGCTCGGAGAGAGCGACGATGCGGAGCGTCTGGTCGAGGACATCGTGTCCTCGGTCGATTCAGCGCCTCTGCTGCTGGCCGAGTGTGCGCTCCTGCGGGGCCAGATCAGCGGCGTTCGCGGCGACAGCGACCGCGCGCGTGAGGCGTATCTCGAGGCTGTCCGGATCCTCTCCAGCGTGGGCGCGGACCGCGCAGCTGCGCAGATGTGGGTCGACCTCGGCACGCTCCTGGACGGACTCGGTGAAGCCGAAGCAGCGCTGACCGCTTTCCGGAGCGCGGCAGCCTCGACGGGTCTCGCGGTCTCACGGCCCGTCGTCGGGTCACGGGCCGACTGACATCACGCCCGCATTGTTCAGCAGCAGTACTGCTTCGTGTCTGGTTGCAGGACGTCGTGCGCACCGTTCGCGGCGCTGGCCATTCCGCTTGCTCCGGCCGTGATCGCCAGGACCAGACCCATCCGTACCAGGATCTTCTTCATGGTCGTCTCCCTCGTGTCTGTTGGCATCGGTCCCGAACGGGACAGATTTGACATACAGAGGTAAACTCAGGCAAATCGATCTTGTCTCGCGAATTCGCAGACCGGCTCACCCGGAGGTGAGCGCTTCGGGCGCGCCTTGCTACGGGCCGGAAAGGGCCTCGGCAGCTCGAATGGACTAGACCAGTGTGACTGGTGGGACGCGCCTCAGTGCACGACCACGATGAGTTCGTAGGAGCCGGCCGAGCCGACGCAGGCCATGGCTTCGCCGCAGCTCGTGCGCGATGCGGTGATCCGCGCACGCCCGGACCTGATGGCGGTGAAGGTCTCGGTCGCGGTCCCGCATCCCTGTCCGGGCACGCAGGTGGATCCCGACTGCGTCGTGGACGGGGTTGTCCGCTGGCCCGACGCAGCCAGGACACCGCCGGCGATCGCACCGAATTGCCAGTACGTACTCGACAGGGTCACCCTCAGGCGCTGACCCCGTTCCAGCGACACCGTCGTCCCGTTGCTCGAGACACCGACCGTCCGGCTGGTCGGCGCGCCGGACGAGCACCCGCTGAGGAGGATAGCGACGGCCGCCGCGCACACGAGCGCAGTGGCGGGCCGGGTGAGGCGTGGCATGGACGGTTCCTTCGAGGTGTCGGTCCTGGGCTGGCCTCTCAGGCTAACGGGAGCGCGACGAGGTGTTCGGTCTCCTCGTCGGTGAACAACCGCGACCGGATCAGGAAACGAACGCCCTCGGGCGCCTCCACCGAGAACCCCGAGCCTCGCCCCGGTACGACGTCGACGGTGAGACGGGTGTGCGACCAGTAGGCGAACTGCGACCTCGACATCCAGAACGGAACGGGCTGATCCAGGCTGATGTCGAGCGAGGCAAGCAGCACGTCGGCGTCGCCGGTCGTGAACTCGCCCGCGGGGAAGCACATCGGAGAGCTGCCGTCACAACAGCCGCCGGACTGGTGGAACATCAGCGGGCCGTACTGACCGGTGAGGCGACGGAGTAACTCCGCCGCCGCACCGGTCACGTCGACCCGCCGGGTGTCGACGCTCATCGCTGGACCTTTCCGATCAGAAGAAGCCGAGCGCGTCGGGTGAGTACGACACCAGCAGGTTCTTGGTCTGCTGGTAGTGGTCGAGCATCATCTTGTGGTTCTCGCGGCCGATGCCTGACTGCTTGTAGCCACCGAACGCCGCGTGCGCCGGGTAGGCGTGGTAGCAGTTGGTCCAGACCCGGCCGGCCTGGATGCCGCGGCCCATCCTGAACGCGAGCCCGTTGTCCCGGGTCCAGACTCCTGCGCCGAGGCCGTAGAGGGTGTCGTTGGCGATCTGCAGCGCGTCGGCCTCCGAGCTGAACGACGTCAGGGCCACGACCGGTCCGAAGATCTCCTCCTGGAACACCCGCATCGAGTTGTTGCCCTCGAAGATCGTCGGCTGCACGTAGTACCCGCCGGCAAGGTCTCCCTCGAGCACGTTGCGCTCACCGCCGGTCAGCACCTTGGCACCTTCGGCCCGCCCGATGTCGAGGTAGGACAGGATCTTCTCGAGCTGGTCGTTGGAGGCCTGGGCGCCGATCATCGTCGTGTCGTCGAGCGGGTTGCCCTGGACGATCTTCTCGACCCGGACCACCGCGTCGTGGACGAAGTCGGCGTACATCGACTCCTGGACCAGGGCGCGCGAGGGACAGGTGCAGACCTCGCCCTGGTTGAGGGCGAACATCGTGAAGCCCTCGAGCGCCTTGTCGTAGAAGGCGTCCTGCTGGGCGGCGACGTCGTCGAAGAAGATGTTCGGGCTCTTGCCACCGAGCTCGAGCGTGACCGGGATCAGGTTCTGGCTGGCGTACTGCATGATCAGCCGGCCCGTCGTCGTCTCGCCGGTGAAGGCCACCTTCGCGATCCGGTTGCTGGAGGCGAGCGGCTTGCCGGCCTCGACGCCGAACCCGTTGACGATGTTGACCACGCCGGCAGGCAGCAGGTCTGCGATCAGCTCGAAGAGCACGAGGATCGACCACGGTGTCTGCTCGGCCGGCTTGAGGACCACGCAGTTGCCGGCGGCCAGGGCAGGTGCGAGCTTCCAGGTCGCCATCAGGATCGGGAAGTTCCACGGGATGATCTGCGCGACCACGCCCAGCGGCTCGTGGAAGTGGTAGGCGTAGGTCTCCGCGTCGATCTCGCTGATGCTGCCCTCCTGGGCACGGATGGCGCCGGCGAAGTAGCGGAAGTGGTCCACCGCCAGGGGCAGGTCAGCGGCCAGCGTCTCGCGGACGGGCTTGCCGTTGTCCCAGGTCTCCGCGACCGCCAGCAGCGTGAGGTTCTGCTCGATCCGGTCGGCGACCTTGTTGAGGATGTTCGAGCGCTCGGCCGGTGAGGTCCGACCCCAGGCAGGGGCCGCAGCGTGCGCCGCGTCGAGGGCGGCGTCGACGTCCGCCTCGGTGCCCCGGGCGATCTCGGTGAACGGCTTGCCGTTGACCGGGCTGATGTTCTCGAAGTACTTCCCGGTGGCGGGCGCGACCCACTCGCCACCGATGAAGTGGTCGTAGCGGGACTTGACGGGGACCAGCGAGTCGGCTGATCCAGGAGGTGCGTAGATGGTCATCGTGGGCTCCCAGACAGGTGAGGTGGTGATGGTCCTCACACGTTAGGAAGTACGACGTTGCAGCGACGTTGCGTTCAGGCGAGGTCGCTGTCGAGCCGGGCGAGCTGCCCGTCGATCAGCGCCAGCATCGGTGATCCCGAGCCGACCGCGGCGCGCTGCGCCAGCCAGATCTCGTAGTCCTCACTGCCCCAGCTCGAGCGTGTCCAGGTCGACATCAGGTCGGGCTGCCTGCTGGTGCGCACCGCCTCGCGCAGGCCCATGTGCAGTGTCTCGCGCAGCCTGACCACTCCGGGCGCCGTGGAGCGGGGCAGGATCGGCCCGCGGTAGGCGCGCATCGCCGAGCGGATGTCGCCGGCCGCCAGCTGTGCCTCCAGCGCCAGCCAGTCCGCGTTCACCGAGCCGGCGAGCCGGTATGGGCGCGAGGCCAGGACGTCGTCGCCGAGCAGGTGGCGAAGCCGGTTGAGCTCGGCGCGCAGGGTCGAGGAGGCTCCGTCGTCCTCGTAGACCAGCACCGCCAGCTCGTCGCCCGAGAGGCCGCGCGGAGCCGACGCCAGGAGCAGCAGGATCTCGCTGTGGCGGGGCGAGAGCCGGAGTTCGTGGCGGTGTCCGCGGCCGTCGTCGAGGGTGAGCAGCGATTCGTTGCGACCCAGCGATTCGATGACCAGGTGCATCGCGCCCGGCATCGACTCGGCGCGGTCGACCCGCGAGAGCTTCTCCCGGGCCAGCTCCGCCTCGGCCATCCGGGCGACCGCGCGCACCATCGCCATCGTCTGCGGTACGGCTACGTCGTCGTTCCCGGTGATGTCCAGGACGCCGAGCAGGTTGCTCGAGCTCGGGTCGTGGATCGGCGAGGCGGCGCAGCTCCACTGCTGGACCGAGTGCCGGAAGTGCTCAGCGCGTCTGACCTGGGCCGGCCGGTCGAGCCGCAGGGCCAACCCGGGTGCATTCGTGCCGGCCAGCCGTTCGTCCCAATTGCTACCCTCCACGAAGCCGATCGCCTCGGCACGGCGCAGCGAGCTGGGCGTGCCGCAGACCCACAGCAACTGGCCCTCGGCGTCGGAGACGGCCATGATCGCGTCGCAGTCACGAGCTGCCTGCCCGAGCACGTCATCGAGCAGCGGGAACACCCGAGCGAGCGGATGAGCGGCGCGATGGTCGCGCAACTCGGATTCGTCGAGGGTGATCGGGGCCTCGACCTTGTCGGCCGAGACCCCGGCTGCTGCAGAGAGGTGCCAGGAGTCCACGACCTCTGCGCGCATGGCACCGGTGCTCATGCGTCCAGTAGACACCGAGGTGGCAAGCCGGACCAGAGTCGAGGGGTCCCGTAGGAGTGGGGACCTTTGCCGGTTCGCGGAGCCCACGTGGCCCTGCTCGCAGCACTGTGTCCTGCCTAGCGTGAGGGGTGTCCGGAGAAAGCATTCTCCGCCACACGGAAGGAATGGACCATCATGCGATCAGCATTCGACAAGCTCATCTCTGGAGCAGGGCTTGCACTGGCTGTCGCCCTGTTGGCGGCCGGAGGGCTGCTCACCTGGGCACATGTCTTCATCGGCAACCAGGTTCATGACCAGCTCACCATGCAGAACATCACGATGCCGACGGCTGCCGGCCTCGCCGCCCTGCCGAAGGCCGACGCCAACGCGCTGCGGCCGTACGCCGGCAGCCCCCTGGACACCGGCCCCGAGGCGAACGCGTACGCCAACCACTACATCCTCGTGCACCTCAACGAGATGGCGAACGGTCAGACGTACTCGCAGGTCAGCGGGCAGTTCGTCACCATGTCCGACGCCCAGAAGGCGAGCCCGGCCGGCCAGAAGCTGGCCGCCTTGCGCCAGAACCTGTTCATGGGTGACACCCTGCGGGGTCTCCTCCTGTACGGCTACGCGTTCGCCACGATCGGCACCATCGCCGGGATCGCCGCGTACGTGTCGTTCGCAGCGGCCATCGCGCTGCTCGGGCTGGTGCTGCTCGGGTTCTGGCACTCGCGCCGGGTCGAGCTCACGGTCGAGTCGATTGTCGGCGCGCGGGTCGCGCAGCCGGCCTGATACCCCACGGCAGCGACCTCCCGGAAGCCTCAAGGCTGCCGGGAGGTCGTTGTGGTGCTTACAGTCCTCGCATGACCACGTCCCCGATCGCAGTAGCCGGTCTCGGTGTCGTCCGGGGGAGGGTCACCGCCCTCGACGACGTGTCCTTCGAGGTTCCGGCGGGCCAGGTCGTCGGCCTTCTCGGGCCGTCCGGGTGCGGCAAGTCGACCCTGATGCGATCGATCGTGGGAGTTCAGAAGATCACCAGCGGCAGCGTCTCGGTCCTCGGTGAACCCGCGGGCTCGGCTTCGCTGCGCTCACGGATCGGCTACGTCACCCAGGCCGCCAGCGTGTACGAGGACCTGACGGTCGCCGAGAACCTGCGCTTCTTCGCCGCCGTCCTCGGTGTCTCCGCCCAGCGCGTCGAGGAGTGCGTCGTACTCGTCGACCTGGCCCGGCAGCGCAACCAGCTGGTGGGCCGGCTCTCCGGAGGGCAGCGTTCGCGGGTGTCCCTCGCCGTAGCCCTCCTGGGCGACCCGACGGTGCTCGTGCTCGACGAGCCGACGGTGGGCCTGGACCCGGTGCTCCGCCGGGATCTGTGGGCGACCTTCCACCGACTCGCGGATGCGGGCGCCACGGTCCTGGTCTCGAGCCACGTGATGGACGAAGCCACCCGGTGCGACCGGTTGCTCGTGCTGCGCGACGGGAGACTGCTCGTCGACCAGACTCCGTCCGCCCTGCTCGAGAGCACCGGGGCTCACGACGTCGAAGCTGCGTTCCTCGCGATCGTCGAGGCCGCCTCGTGACCACCGAGGTCTCGGCCCGGGTCACCCTCGCCGTCGCGCGCCGGGTCCTCCTCCAGCTCCGCAGGGACCGCCGGACGCTCGCCATGTTGCTGGTCCTGCCGTGCGCGATCATCGCGCTGCTCCGCTGGATGTTCTCGGCCCAGACCGGAAGCGGCTTCCAGGGCCTGGCCCCGGCGCTCCTCGCCCTGATCCCGTTCGTGGTGATGTTCCTGGTCACCTCGGTCACCACACTTCGCGAGCGCACCTCGGGGACCCTGGAGCGACTCCTCGCGATGCCCCTGGGCAAGGCCGACTTCCTGTTCGGCTACGCGCTCGCCTTCGGTGCCGTCGCAGCCGTCCAGTCAGCCCTGGCCGTCGGTGTCTCGATCTGGTGGCTCGGGCTCCACGTCGCCGGCCCGACCTGGCTGCTGCTGGTCGTCGCGGTACTCGATGCCGTCCTCGGCACCGCCCTGGGGCTGCTGGTGTCCGCCTTCGCGAGAACCGAGTTCCAGGCCGTCCAGTTCATGCCGGCGCTCGTGATCCCGCAGATGCTGCTGTGCGGGCTGTTCATCCATCGCGACCAGCTTCCCGGCTTCCTGCACGCGATCTCGAACTGCCTCCCGCTGTCCTATGCGGTGGACGCCATGACGGCTGTGAGCACAAGGACGAATCCTGGCGTTGGCGGCGACCTGGCGGTGGTGGCGGGCTTCACGGTTGCAGCGCTGGTGCTCGGCGCGCTCACCCTTCGACGCAGGACAGCCTGACGACCGGCCCGACCGGCACCTTTCGGTGCCCGTTCGGCTCTGCGCCCCGAGGGGTCGCGACGACCAGTCTGGGGACATGAAGCCCACCAGTCTGCCGATCGTCGTCGCGTTCGACGGATCCGACGAGTCCACGCTCGCGCTGCACTGGGCGGTCGAGACCGCCGTACGTGGGCGTCGGGAACTACGCGCCGTTGTTGCCGCCATGGACCCGATGACTGTTGCCGCGCCGCTGCGGCAGTACGAGGAGGAGTTCGCCGCGAGCGCGGCGGCTCTGGCCCGCGACATCATCAAGCACAGCACCGTGCCGGGGTCCGTGGACGTACGGCGCGGCCTGACCGTGCCGGTGCTGCTGGAGGAGTCCGCGGGCGCCGCCCTGGTGGTCTGCGGGAGCCGGGGCCACGGAGTCATCGAGAACCACTGGCTCGGGTCCGTCAGCCAGCACCTCGCCGGCCACGCGGCCTGCCCGGTCGCGGTCATCCGGCCCGCCCACAATCCACGCGCTACCACGATCCTGGTGGGAGTCGACGGGTCGCCGGCGTCGGTCCGCGCCCTCGAGTTCGCCTGTGACCGCGCCGCCCTCGGCAGCGAGGAGGTCGTCGCTGTCCACGCCTACGAGTACCCGGCCTTCTCCTCGCCCGGCCTCGCCGTTCTGCCGGAGGACGTCGACACGACCGTCGTCGACGCAGCGGAGCGCCTGGCGGCGGAGCTCGTCGTCGGCGTCCGCATCGACTACCCCGATGTCGCGCTCCGCAGCACCGCCGTGGTGGGACGACCGGCCCGGGTCCTGGCCAGGTTGTCGGACGACGCCTCTCTCGTCATCGTGGGCTCGCGCGGACGCCACGCGTTCACGGAGATGCTCCTCGGATCCGTCGCGCAGGAAGTCCTGCACCGCGCCGAGTGCCCGGTTGTCGTCGTTCGCTGAGAGGCCCATCCGGCCCTTCAGGTCAGGCCCTTCGCCCATGTTGTCGAGCGGCTGCACCGGCGAGGCTGGAACCATGACCAGCGAAACGATCACCCCGGGCACCATCGTCGTCGGCTATGCGGGCCCGCAGGATGCCGAGCACGCCGTCAAGTGGGCAGCCGAGCAGGCTGTCCTCGAGAACCGGACCTTGACCCTGGTCCACGCCCTCGAGCCTGTGACCGGGTACGAGTTCGGAGCCATGGCCGGCGCCTACATGGTCCCGGACGACATCACCGACGCTCTCGAGCTCGGTGGCAGGAAGCTTCTCGCCGAAGGTCGCGAAGCCGTCGTGGCGCGCTTTCCGGACCTGACCGTCGAGACGTTCCTCTACCGGGGCCGGGCCGACCAGGTACTCCCGGAGCGCGCCGCCACGGCGTCGGCCATCGTGGTCGGGTCCCGCGGACGTGGGCGCATCGCGTCGGTGCTCCTCGGGTCCGTCAGCGTCGCCGTCGCGCGTGCGGCCACCTGCCCGGTGGTCGTCGTACGGCCCCACCACCCCGGCAAGGTGCGCAACGGAGTCCTCGTCGGCACCGACTGCACCGAGAACACGCGGCCCACCCTCGAGTTCGCCTACCGCGAAGCATCCCTGCGCGGCCTGCCCCTGACGGTCCTTTTCTCCGTGCCCGGACTCCAGTTCGACGGGGCGATCGAGGTTCTCGACCACACCGTCGCCGGCCTGGACGAGCAGCGCCTCCAGCTCGCCGAAGCGGTGGCAGGAATGGGGGAGAAGTTCCCCGACGTCCACGTGCGCTCGTGCCTCGGCTCAGGGTTCCCCGACGCGTGGCTCACCAGCCAGTCGGAGTCCATGGACCTCATCGTCGTCGGGCACCACCGCACCTCGGGGTTCGGTGACGTCATCGGTGCTGCTTCGTATGCCCCGACCGTCATCGAGCACGCCAAGTGCCCGGTCGCGGTCATCTTCGAGGCTCCGGCATGATCAACCAGCGCACCTCCGACCCGGAGATCGTGGTGGGCACCGACGGCTCCGCGGCTGCTGCCACGGCCGTCGAGTACGCGCTGCGGCTGGCTGAGCTCGAGGATGCTCCGGTGCGCATCGTGCACGTGGTCGCCAGCCACCGACAGATCCCGCCTCACCTGGACGACAAGCTCATGGATGCCGGCCGCCTGCTGTTGGATGACGTCGTACGCCGCGCGCAGCTGTCCGCACCGGATCTCGACATCCGGAGCTCCCTGCTCGTCGGTCCCCGGCGTGCCGAGTTCGTCGGTGCCGCGCGTGGCGCCCGGCTGGTCGTCCTCGGCCGGAGCGCCCGGCTCGGCCTGCTGGCCACGGGCTCCACGGCGACAGCTCTCGTCGAACAGACCGACTGCCCCGTCCGGGTCGTCCCGCCGGGCTGGCGCACCCGCACGAACCGGTCCGAGGTGGTCGTTGCGCTCAAGGACATCGCCACGGCGCACCCGCTCGTCGCGCGCGGGTTCGCCATCGCCGCAGAACTCGACGAGTCCCTGGTCCTGCTGCACACCTGGGGCCTTCCCTCGGGCTACGAGGACGTCGTCTCGGACGAGATGTCGCAGGCCTGGAACAAGCAGCTGGCGAAGCGCATCGAGTACGAGGCCGCACGCATCCGCAAGGATTTCCCCGACGTCGCCTTCCAGGTACGGATCGAGCACGCCCGCACGGCGACAGCGCTCGAAGTCGCATCACAACGTGCGTCGTTCCTCCTGCTGGGTCGATCGATCCACCACGGCCCGGTGGGGCGCCGCACGGGCCTCGCCCACGTCCTGATGAACGTCAGCGAGTGTCCGGTCGAGGTCGGGCCCGAACCCCGCGCACCCGTGCCGCTGCTCCAGTTCGACCTCGAGGCGAGCGGGGAACTCGTGAAGTAGCGCCCAGCCCAACCGGCCCGGCGGCGGGACCGATGGTCCCTCATCGGTGCCCCGTCCGGCCGTGACAGACGGCTCGGGGCCTGCCTATCGTCGAAGTGACCTCCCCCCAAGCCCAGGAGAACTCTCGTGGACGTGCTCGACTTCGCCCGGTGGCAGTTCGGCATCATCACCGTGTACCACTTCCTGTTCGTGCCGATCACGATCGGTCTCTCGGCGATCATCGCCGGCTACGAGACGGCCTGGGTGCGCACCCGCAACGAGCAGTGGCTCAGGCTCACGAAGTTCTTCGGGAAGCTGTTCCTGATCAACTTCGCGCTCGGTGTGGTGACCGGCATCGTCCAGGAGTTCCAGTTCGGCATGAACTGGTCGGACTACTCGCGCTTCGTCGGCGACGTGTTCGGTGCGCCGCTGGCGATCGAGGGGTTGCTCGCCTTCTTCCTGGAATCGACCTTCCTCGGACTGTGGATCTTCGGCTGGGACCGGCTGAGCCCCAAGCTCCACGTCGCCTGCATCTGGACGGTGCACCTCGGCACCCTGTTCTCGTCGTACTTCATCCTGACCGCGAACTCGTGGATGCAGCACCCGGTCGGCTACCGGTACAACCCGACGACAGGCCGCGCGGAGATGACCGACTTCGCGGCCGTGCTGTTCAACAAGGTCCAGCTCGTGACGTTCCCGCACACGATCCTGGCGGCCTACATGACCGGTGCCGCGTTCGTCGTGGGCGTGAGCTTCTGGTCGATGCTGCGCAAGCACAACGCGGACGACCAGAACCTCTACCGGCACGGCCTGCGGACCGGTGCTGTCGTCATGTTGATCGCGGGTATAGGCGTGGCCGTCTCCGGTGACATCTCGGGCAAGATCATGACCGAGGTCCAGCCCATGAAGATGGCCGCCGCGGAGGCGCTGTACAACACCCAGCAACCGGCCTCCTTCTCGATCCTCACCGTCGGGACGCCCGACGGCAAGCACGAGAAGTTCTCGATCAAGGTGCCCGGCCTGCTGTCCTTCCTGGCGACCGGCTCGACGCACGGCAAGGTCGAGGGCATCAACCAGCTGCGTGCCCGCTACCAGGCGACCTACGGGTCCGATCCGGGCGCAAAGTATTACTCGCCCGGCGACTACACGCCCTACATCCCGGTGACGTACTGGTCGTTCCGGTTCATGATCGGCCTCGGTGTCCTGGGGACAGGCCTGGCGGCGTTGATCCTCTTCGTCACGCGCCGCGAGAAGCTCCCGACCGGACGTGCCTGGCGCTGGATCGCGATCGGCCTGCCGCTGATGCCGCTCCTCGCGAACTCGTTCGGGTGGCTGTTCAGCGAGATGGGACGCCAGCCGTGGGCCGTCTTCGGTGTCATGACCACCGCCCAGGCGGTTTCGCCGGGGGTGAGCACCTTCGAAGCACGTACGTCGCTGGTGGTCCTGACCCTGGTCTACGCGGTCCTCGCCGTTGTCGAGGTCGGTCTGCTCGTGAAGTACATCAAGGGCGGGGCCGAGAAGGATCCGGTTGTGCCCGACCACACCGACAACGACCCCGACCGGCCGCTCGCCTTCGCCTACTGAGCAGCTGCGACCAGGAACTAGGAGAGACACCCCATGGAACTCACGACCGTCTGGTTCATCCTGATCGCCGTCCTGTGGATCGGGTACTTCACCCTCGAGGGCTTCGATTTCGGAGTCGGGATCCTGCTGCCGGTCCTCGGGAGGACCGAGTCCGAGCGCCGCGTCCTGATCAACACGATCGGCCCGGTCTGGGACGGCAACGAGGTCTGGTTGCTGGTCGCCGGTGGCGCTACCTTCGCGGCGTTCCCGGAGTGGTACGCGACGCTCTTCAGCGGCTTCTACCTGCCCCTGCTCCTGATCCTGGTCGCCCTCATCGCGAGGGGAGTTGCCTTCGAGTACCGCGCCAAGCGGGACGACGAGCGGTGGCGCGCGGCGTGGGACAAGGCGATCTTCTTCGGCTCGCTCCTGCCTGCGGTCCTGTGGGGGGTCGCCTTCGCGAACATCCTGCGCGGCGTCCCCATCGACGCGCACAAGGAGTACGTCGGCGGGTTCTTCAACCTGCTGAATCCCTACGCCCTCCTCGGTGGCGTGATGACCCTGCTGCTCTTCACTGCCCACGGAGCCATGTTCGTCTCGTTGAAGACCGACGGGGACATCCGGCACCGCGCACGTGTCCTGGCCGGTGGTACCGGACTTGCTGCTGCGGCTGCTGCTGTGGCCTTCCTCGGTTGGACCCAGGTCTCGACCGGCAACCTCGGGTCTGCGTTCCTGTTCGTCGCCGCAGCGGTGTCGCTGCTGGCCGGCCTGGTCGCCATCCAGCGGCACCGGGAAGGTTGGGGCTTCCTCGGAACCTTCGCCGCGATCGCGCTCGGCGTTGCCGGGCTCTTCGTCGCGTTGTTCCCCGACGTGATGCCCACCTCGCTCGCGGACGGGGTCAGCCTCACCACGACCTCTGCCGCGGCGACCCACTACACCCTCGGGATCATGACCGTGGTGGCTGTCATCTTCACCCCGCTCGTCCTGGCCTACCAGGCGTGGACGTACTGGGTGTTCCGCAAGCGCATCTCGGTCCACCACATCCCGGTGCTCGCAGCCCCGGGGACAACTCGGTGAAGCCGACCGATCCGCGCGTCCTGGCGCAGCTGGCCCCGGCCAGGACGCCGCTGGGCCTGATGGTCGGGTCGGGTCTGGTGTCGAGCGTGCTGGTGATCGGCCAGGCCTTTGCGCTCACGGCGGTCATCGTGGCCGCCGTCGGACGCACCAGCCTTGTCGGGCCGCTGGTCGCCCTCGCGGTCGTGGTGGCGTCGAAGGTGGCCGTGGGTGCGATCTCCGACATCGCGTCCGCCCACGCTGCGGCCCGGGTCAGCGCGAGCATGCGCACCACGATCGCCACCGCAGTACTCGCCGGCGGCGTCCCGGCTCTGAGCGAAGGCGAGACGGCAGCCCTCGCGACCCGGGGCGTGTCGGCAGCCGAGCCGTACCTGACGCGCTACCTGCCCACGCTCGTCCTCGCCGGGGTCCTCCCGTTGCTGACCGTGGCCGTGATCGCGACCCAGGACCTGCTCAGTGCCGGCATCGTGCTGGCCACCCTGCCGCTGATCCCGGTCTTCGGTGCGTTGGTCGGGCTCGCCACGCGCGACCGGGCCGAAGCGCAGTGGCGGGCGATGGCTTCACTGTCCGGACACTTCGTCGATGTGATGAAGGGCCTGCCGACCCTGGTCGCGTTCCGCCGTGCTCGCGCGCAGTCGGACACGATCCGCACGGTCACGAACAAGTACAGGCAGGCAACCCTGCGGACCCTGCGGATCGCGTTCGCGTCCTCGGCCGTCCTCGAGCTCGTCGCGACCCTGTCCGTGGCCCTGGTCGCCGTGGTGGTCGGCGTCCGCCTTGCTGCCGGGCACCTCGATCTCAGGACAGCGCTCGTCGTGCTGCTCCTGGCCCCGGAGGCGTACTGGCCGCTGCGCCGGGTCGGCGCCGAGTTCCACGCCGCCGCCGAGGGCGTCGCGACCTTCGAGCAGATGAGCACACTGCCGGACCTGGAGCCGACCCCCGGATGGTCCCGGGTTGCGCGGCCCGACCACGTCCTGCGGGCAACGAACCTCCGTTTCAACTACCCCGGCCGGACCTCCCCGACCCTGGAAGACCTGACCTTCGCCACGGCACCGGAGTCCGTCACCGTCGTCGTCGGCCCGTCTGGTTCCGGCAAGTCCACCCTGCTGGCCCTCCTCGCCGGTCTCCTGGCCCCCACGAGCGGGACCGTGACGGTCGACGGGCTCCCGACCGCCTCAGCGGTCCGGCAGTCCCAGGTTGCCTGGCTGCCTCAGCGCCCGGTGTTCCTGAACGGCACCGTTGCCGACAACCTCCGCCTGGGCGCACCCCGAGCCACCGACTCTGAGGTGTGGGACGCGTTGACCAGGGTCGCGCTCGCCGAGCGCATCGCCAGCCTGGGCGGCCTCAGCGCGGTCGTCGGCGAGGACGGCACGAACTTCTCCGCCGGAGAACGGGCCCGCCTCGCGCTGGCTCGGGTCATCGTCGCGGCACGGCCCTGGGTCCTCCTCGACGAACCGACGGCCCATCTCGACCCCGTCACCCAGCAGGTCCTCCTCGACGTCATCGTTGAGCTCTCGACCGTCGCCGCCGTGGTCGTCGTCGCCCACGACCCGGCTGTGCTGGCGATCGCCGACCAGGTGATCAGCATCCCGGCCCTGGGCCGAGGCGAGACCGGTCCTCGGTCCCGAGTGGTCGCAGGTCGGCCCACCGGTCCAGCCGCGCCGCTCGTCGTACCGATCGAGGTCGAGGAACGACCTGCGCGGCCACGGTTCGTGCTCAGCACCTGCCTCGGCGTCCTGGCGTCCCTCTCCGGCGTTGCACTGACCGCAACGGCCGGGTGGCTGATCGTCAAGGCATCGGCCCACCCGGCGACGCTGACCCTCCTGGTGGCCATCGTCGGAGTGCGCGCCTTCGGCCTGGGCCGACCCGTGTTCCGGTACGTCGAACGGCTGCGTTCCCACGACGCCGCCCTGAAGCTCCTGGCCGACGAGCGCGTCAGCGTGTACGACGCCGTCGTACCACTCACGCCCGGCCGGCTGGGCAGGCGCCGCGGAGACGTGCTGGCCTCGATCGTCGACGACGTGGATGCGGTCGTCGACGACCAGCTCCGCATCAAGCTCCCGATCCGGACCTATGCGGCAGTTGCCGCGGTGGCCGCTGCGACCTGCAGCCTGATCCTCCCCGCGGCCGGTCTGCTGATCGGCGCCACCTCCATCGCCGGTGCAGGCCTGGCGTACCTGATCGCACGGGTCGGCTCGGGGCGCCCGGAGCGCGACATTGTCGCCAGCCGGGCACGGCTGTCAGAGACCATGCTGGAGGCTGCGCACCTGGCGCCCGAGCTGCGGATGTGGCAGGCCCAGCGCATCGTTCTCGACCAGGTGGTCGACCTCAACCACCTCCTGGGATCGGCGAGACGCGCCGTGGCGCGGACGCTGACCAGTGCCCGCGCGGCGATCCAGCTGTCGGGGCTCGCTGCCGTGACCGCGGTGGCCGTCGTCGGCACGGACGCGCTGTCCCGCGGCGCCGTGTCCGGTCCCGGACTCGCCCTCCTCCTGCTGGTCCCCGTTGCCCTCACCGACGTCGCGCTCGGCGTGGTGGACGCTGGGGGCTCGGTCCCGCGGGCGCGCGCGGCCCGCGAACGCCTCGACGCGTACCGGGCGATGACGCCGGCGGTCTCGGAACCTGCGTCTCCCGTCGTGCTGCCGTCCACCCACGCGCTGCGCGCCGACCGGGTCGTCCTGGGTTGGGACGGCACCGTGGTCGTGCCGAGTCTGACCCTCGACGTCGTCGAGGGCGCGAAGCTCGGCGTGGTCGGGCCGAGCGGTTCGGGCAAGAGCACCCTGGCCGCCGCCCTGATCCGGTTCATCGACCCTCTCGCCGGGCCGATCGAGCTGGGTGGTGCAGCCCTCGCCACCCTGCCGCTGGACGACGTTCGCCGTACGGTCGGCTACGTCGACGACGACCCGTACGTGTTCGCGAGCACTCTGCGGGAGAACGTCCGCCTGGCCAGGCCTGGGGCAAGCGACGCGGAGGTCCGCTCGGCCCTCGATGCTGCTCACCTCGGCACCTGGGTCGCGGAGCTTCCCGAAGGACTCGACACCTGGATAGGCGACGGGCACGCGGCGTTGTCGGGCGGAGAACGCGCCCGTCTGGGACTGGCCCGGTCGCTTCTGGCCGACCAGCCGATCCTCGTCCTCGACGAGCCGGTGGCCCATCTGGACCAAGCGACTGCACGCGGTCTGGCCGCGGACCTGCTGGACGCCGCCGACGGGCGCACCGTCGTGTGGATCACCCACAGCGAGGTCGGTCTGGAACGCATGGACCGTGTTCTTGACCTCGGCGGCTGTATATCGGCGCAGGACGTGGGACTGTTGAACCATGGCTGAGAGCGAGAAGATCCGCGTCTACCTGCTCGACGACCACGAAATCGTGCGGCAGGGCATCAGAACCTTCCTGGAAGCAGCCGGCGACATCGAGGTGGTCGGTGAATCCGGGTCGGCCGTTGATGCCGCCAACCGGATCCCGGCCCTGCGCCCGGACGTCGCGATCCTCGACGCCCGACTTCCGGACGGGTCCGGGATCGAGGTCTGTCGAACGGTGCGTGCCGTCGACGCCACCATCAACGCGCTCATCCTGACCTCCTACGACGACGACGAGGCGCTGTTCTCGGCGATCATGGCCGGGGCCGCGGGCTACGTCCTGAAGGAGATCAAGAGCTCCGATCTCCTCAGCGCGATCAGGCACGTCGCCGCCGGTCAGTCGCTGATCGACCCCGCACTGACGGCTCGCGTCCTCGACCGGGTCCGCAACCCCTCGACGACGGCCCCCGAGCTCGCCGACCTGACCGAGCAGGAGATGAAGCTGCTCGAGTTCATCACCGAGGGCCTCACCAACAAGGAGATCGGCGAACGCATGTTCCTGGCCGAGAAGACGGTCAAGAACTACGTGTCGAGCGTCCTGTCCAAGCTCGGGGTCGAACGTCGTACCCAGGCTGCCGTGATCGCCGCCAAGCTGCTCGACGCCGGCTGACCGGCGCCGCTCATGTCAGCGGCGCGCGCCAGGTGAGCGTGGTGCCCGGGCCGACGTTGGGCGTCACGTCGAGAACGCCTCCCACGAGGATCGCGCGGTCGCGCGCGTTCTTCAGCCCGCTCTCGGTGCGGTGCTCGGGGATGCCGATCCCACCGTCGATGACGCGCAGGACGACCTCGTCGTTCGACGCGGCGATCTCGACGACGACGTCCGTGGCACGAGCATGGCGTGCGACGTTCGAGAGGCCTTCCCGCAGGACGGCCATCAGCTGCTCGGTGACGTGCTGACCGACGAGGAGATCGAGCGGACCGTGGGTGCGCAGCGCCGGAGCGAAGCCGAGTACCGCGGTGTACTCGTCGAGCAGGGCTGAGACCTCGGATCGCAGCAGTCCGTGGGTGTGCTGCTGAAGGCCGAAGATGGTCGACCGGATGTCGCGGATCGTGAGGTCCAGATCGCTGACGACGCCGCCGAGCGTCGCCTCGACGTCGCTGAGGACCGGAGCCTTGCGAAACCCCTCCAGTCGGAGGCCGGCGGCGAACAGGCGCTGGATGACGACGTCGTGGAGATCGCGGGCGATCCGCGCCCGCTCCGACACGACCGCGTGCTGGTCTCGATCCGAGAACGCCTGGGCCCGGTCGACGGCCAGACCGGCCTGATCGGCGAAGGCCGCCAGGAATTCTCGTTCGTCCAGCCCGGCCGAACCCAGCGGCCGGTCGAACACCATCAGCAGGACGCCCGGATCTGCCAGGTGGGCGCGCAGCGGCAGGACGAGCGCATGGCGGTCACCGAGCTCGACCGCCAGGGCCACTGCCTGGGTGTCGGCCACCCTGGCTTCGTCGATCACGCTGCGGACGATCTCGGTGACGTCGGTGCCTGGGGGCCCGTCATGGGCGCTGATCACCGGGTGGTCGCCGGCGGGGAACTGGACGACCGCGGAGGCGAACGCGCGGGCAGCGGCGCGGGAGCGTTGCGCGATCTCGTCGAGCGCGGTCTCGATCGTGATGGGCGGCTGGAGCGCGTCGGCCAGCTCGGCCGAGGCTTCGAGCCAGTGCCGGCGACGTTCGCTCAGCCCGTACGCACGGGCGTTCTCGATGACCAGGCCTGCGGCCTTCGCCAGCGTCTCGACGAGAACCTGGTCCTGGTGGGTGAAGTGCCGACCGCCCGGCTTCTCGGTGAGGTAGAGGTTCCCGAAGACCGCGTCCCTGATCCTGATCGGTACGTCGAGCAGGGTCTCCGTCACCGGGTGGGTGATCAGGCCTGCGATCCGGGTGCGTTCCTCGTCGTCGAGGCCGGTGGTGATCAACTCGGCGAGAGTTCCGTCGCTCCCGATCACGCCTAGTGCGCCGTACCCCGCCCCGGTGAGGTCGACGGCTGCATCGACGAGGCGGGTGAGCACGCTGTGCAGGTCCAGGTCGCTGGAGATGGCCATGATCGCGCCCATCAGGGCCCCGGTCGTCGTGGACAACTCCTCGTGCGGAAGAGCGGGTGCGCTGATGCGGATCCGCTCGTTCACCGAGGTCACAGGCCTGCCGCCTGCCGATGAACAGGCAGGTCACGGGCAGGATCGATGGCCGGCCCGAGCCGTCTGCCGGTCAGCTCGGTCCAGCGAAGGGCGACGTAGAGGTTGCGCTGTCCCGAAGCCCACGGGTGCGGGGACCAGACCTGGTTGATCCGCTGGATCTCGTCCGCATCGGCGATCGCCACTCCTCGACCGCGCGCCATGACGCTCCACCCGGTCCAGTACTCGTAGTCGAACTGGTCCACCTCGAACGCCAGCGGGGCATTGATGCCGTAGGTCCCCAGGATGCTGTACGGGGCGGTGCGCACGATGACCGTGTCGTCGACCACGGAGTAGTTGACCGGGACGATGTGGGGACCGCTCGGAGTCGTGATGGCGATCCTTCCGACGATGCCGGACCGCAGCAGCATGTCGCACTCGTCAGCGCTGAGCTCGTGTGGCTGGGCCATGGCGCACCTGCCTTTCTTGTGTCCTTCAAGCGTGTCGCACCGGGCTCGGCGACACAGGTGCCGATGGTCCTGAGGTCGCAGGGCCGAAGGGGCAGGTTTCTCAGCCATGCCCCGAGGTGCTCAGCTGCCGGGGCACGAGGCCAGCGGGTGCCGAGGTCGGGTGGAGCCTGACCTTCACGTCCACGACCCTGGCTCCTGCTTCGGTGACCATGACGGGATTCAGGTCGAGCTCGCACACCTCCGGCACATCATCGGCCAGGTGCCCGAGGTTGACGATCAGCTGCTCGAGACTGGCCGTGTCGAGGGCTGCCGACCCGCGGTAACCCTGGAGCAGCGGCCAGATCCGCAGCGAGCGCAGCGCGCGAGCAGCGTCGCGCGACGTCACCGGCGGCATCAGGAACGTGCGGTCCTGCCAGAGGTCGGTCGCGACACCGCCCGCGGCGACCATGATGAGCGGACCGAACGTCTCGTGGCGCACCAGTCCGAGCGCGAGTTCGACGCCGGTCAGGACGGGTTGCACCAGGACCGGCACGTCCTCGTCGTGGAGCTCGAGCTCGAACTCGCGGATGGCCGTGAGCACCCTGGCAGGGGAGCGGACCCCTACCCGAACCAGGCCGCGGTCGGTCTTGTGGACCACCTGGGGGTCCGCGACCTTGAGGACGACCGGGTAGCCGACTCGTTCGGCAGCCTGCGCCACGGCGGCGCGGCCGCAGACGAGTTCACCGATCGGGGTGATCCCGTACGGCGAGAGCAACTCGGTCTGCGCGGACTGTCCCAGCCAGAGGTCCCCTCCGGTACTGGTGTCGAGCCACCGCGTGGCCATCGCGCGTGCCGCGTACGCACGGTCCTGGTCGTCCTCGACCCAGGTCTCCCGCGGGCTGGTCAGCCAGGCCGAGTACCGCGCCGCGTGGGCGAGCGCCTTGAGAGCGTCCTCGGACGTCCGGTAGGCGGTGACACCGTGGTGGTCCTCAGGCAGGTCGTCGGGCTCGACGCGGAGTCCGCCCATCGCGACGATCAGGACCGGTTTGTCAGGGCCGGCTCTTCGCGCCCGGGTGATCGCATCGACGACCGGGCCCGGATCCGACACGCTCGTCGGCACGACGGCAACGAGCACCGCGTCGACCTCGATGCTGCTGGCGAGCAGCTCCACGACGGCGCCGACGTCCTCAGGTTGAGCGGCAGCACCCAGGTCGATCGGGTTGCCGACGCCGATCGTCCCGCTGAGGTGCAGGCCGATCTCGGCCTTGAGCCCGTCGGACAGCTCAGGCACCTCCAGGCCGATCTCGTCGGCACTGTCGGCGGCGAGAATGGCCAGGCCACCTGCGTTGCTGACGATGGCAACGCGTGCCCCGTGGGGAAACGGCTGCTCGGTCAGCAGGCGTGCCGCGTGGACGAGCTCGTCGGTCGTCCGGCAGCTGATCACCCCGGCCTGGGCAAAGAGCGCCTCGACGCCCATCGCGGGAGTAGCCGCCGCAGCGGTGTGGGATGCGCCGGCCCGAGCACCTCCGGCCGACCTGCCGCCGACCACCGCGAGCAACGGCTTGCGCTCGCTGAACCGGCGGGCCAGACGGGCGAACTTCCTCGGCATGCCGAACGACTCGAGGTACAGGGCGGCCACGGTCACCCGCGGGTCGTCCTGCCAGGCAGCCAGGAGGTCCGCGCCGCAGACGTCCGGCTGGTTGCCCAGCGACACGAAGGAGTGCACGCCGATCCCCAGATCGCGCGCCTGGTCGAGCAGGGCGATGCCCACGCCCCCGGACTGCGAGGCGATGGCCAAACCACCGGCCAGGGGCACCGATCCGGTGAAGGTGGCGTTGAGGCTGATCGCGGGGTCGTTGCACAGCAGTCCCAGGCAGTTCGGCCCCACCAGGCGCATGTCGTGATCGCGGGCGAGCTGGAGGATGCCGCGCTGGAGGTCGGTCCCGGTCTGGCCGAGCTCTCCGAAACCCGAGGTGATGACCACCACGGCGGAGGCGCCGGCTGCGGCCGCGTCGGCCACGGCGTCGAGCACCAGACGCGCCGGAACCGCGACCACGGCGACATCGACGTGCCCGGGGACGTCGACGAGCGACCGGTACGCCGGCAGTCCACCGATCACCTCGGCCGAAGGGTGGACCACGTAGGTCGCGCCGGTGAACCCGCCGTCGGTGATCGACCGGAGCACGGCGTTCCCGATGCCGTCGCCCGCCCGGCGGGCACCGAGGACAGCGACGCTCTGCGGGTACAGCATCGGGCCGAGCGACCTCGTCTCGGCGATGCGTTCACGCTGATCGGCGGCATCGACCGCAGACTCCGACGGACTCGTGCTGATCTCCCAGGTCGTCGTCGTCCCGCGCGACCGTTTCGTGGCGACGAAGCCGGCATCGGCGAACACCCGGAGCATCGGATGGTTCTCGGTCAGGACATCGGCCGTGAAGGTGCGCACGCCGCCCGCGCGCGCGGCGGCGGCCAGGTGCTCGAGCAGCAGCGTGCCCACGCCGACGCCGTGCGTCGTGTCGGAGACCAGGAAGGAGACCTCGGCCGAGTCGCCGGCGATCTCGGCCGTGGCCAGGCCGACGAGCTCACCGTGCAGATGGGCCACCAGCGCGATCCGGTCCTCGGGTCGACCGGCGACCAGGCGCGCCGTGTAGGCGTGACCGGACAGCCGGTTGAGGCTGAAGAAGCGCATCCGGGTCGATTCGTCCGAGGCCAGGTCGTGCAGTGCGACCAGATCGGCAGCGTCGTCGGGCACGAAGGAACGGATAGAGGCGATCGTCCCGTCGGCGAGCAGGACGTCAGCGATCGGTGGTGTGTGGCGTGCGGTCATGTGTCCCTCCGACCTCATCGTCGAACAGGGCCGAGGAGTTCATCAGGGCCGATCGGGCCGACATCGGGGACGTTCGGCGCTGATGCACCCGGGCCCCGCCTCGATTCCTGCGCCCCGGGCAGTGCCGGAGCAGTACGTTGACCGCATGAGGAAGTCGGCCGATCCTTCGCACGATGACGGTGACCGTAGTGCTCCGACCCTCGAACTCGATGAGCTCCTCTCGCAGCTCATCGCCCGCGCGCAGGACGTGCGATCGGCTCAGGACCGGATGCGGGGACTGCTCAAGGCGAACCAGAGCATCATCAGCGACCTCGCCATCGAGGTCGTGCTGCGCCGCATCGTCGAAGCAGCGTGCGAATTGCTGGAAGCGCGGTTCGGCGCGCTCGGCGTCGTGAGTTCGGACGGCCACGGCCTTGAACAGTTCATCCACGTCGGGATCGATCAGGACGCCGTCGACCTGATCGGCGACCTGCCGCAGGGCAAGGGGGTCCTCGGAGCCCTCATCGAGGACCCGCTGCCGATCCGGCTGCACGAGCTGAGCGACGACCTCCGGTCGGTGGGATTCCCGGACAACCATCCGCCGATGCACACCTTCCTCGGCGTGCCGATCACGATCCGCGGCGACGTGTTCGGCAACCTCTACCTCACCGAGAAGATCAACGGCGACTTCACCGCTCAGGATGTCGAGCTCGCCTCCGCGCTGGCGGCTACGGCGGCCGTGGCGATCGAGAACGCCAGACTGTTCGAGGACGCACGGCGACGACAGGAGTGGCTGTCGGCCTCGACCGATGTCTCGGTCGAGATCGCCACCGCCACCGGCACGGAGCCGTTGCGCAGCATTGCCGAGCAGGTGCACCGGCTCGCCGGCGCCGACGTCGTCACCGTCGTGCTTCCAGAAGGTGCGAACGAACGCCTCGCCGTTGCTGTCGCCGTGGGCCTGGAAGCGGATCGGTTGACCGGTTCGACGTACCCGGTGGCCGGGACGCTGACCGAGCAGGTCCTGGCGTCCGGGGTGTCCACGATGGTCACCGGGCAAGAAGCTGCAGACGGCTCGCTGCACGTGCGCGAATTGCTGCCGATCGGTCCTGCCATGGTCCTGGCGCTGGCGGGGCCGGACGGGATCCGCGGGGCTCTCGTCGTCGGACGGCTGTCCACCGGTCGCGCGTTCTCCGACTCCGAGATGGAGATGGCGACGACGTTCGCCAACCAGGCAGCACTGGCACTCGAACTGGCCGAATCACGCGAGAAGCAGCAACGCATGGACCTGTTCGAAGAACGGGACCGGATCGCCCGCGACCTGCACGACCACGTCATCCAGCAGCTGTTCGCAGCCGGGATGACCCTGCAGGGCGTGGCGATGGGCCTGGGGGAGTCTGTCCACTCGAGTCGTATCTCGGCGGTCGTCGACAGCCTCGACAACTCGATCCAGCAGATCCGCAACTCGATCTTCGAGCTGCGCGACCACGTCGGTCCGCAGGGGCCCGGGGTCCGCGCCGCCGTGCTCGACATCGTGGGGGAGATCAGCGGCCTCCTGGGCTTCGACCCGGAGGTGAGGTTCGCGGGTCCGGTCGACACGATCGTCGGCCCCGGGTTGGCCGAGGACATCAGCGCGGTGGTCCGTGAAGCCCTGACGAACGTCGCGCGGCACGCGCAGGCATCCTCGGTCGAGATCTCGCTCACGGCGTCCACCGAGAGGGTCGAGCTGCGGGTTGCGGACAACGGTCAGGGTGTCGGCGCGCCGGGCCACCGCAGCGGGCTCGACAACATGGCGCGCCGCGCGGCGGGGCGCGACGGCGTGTTCAGCACGGCCGATCCGCGCGTGGGTACCGGCACGGTGCTGCTCTGGGCTGCTCCTGCCCTGGGCTGACTCGTTACCAGGAACCGGACGCGGCCACGGTGGACCGCTCCGCCGACGCTTCCTCGAGCCGCGACGGATCCGGGACGATCACGACCGGCACCGGCGAGTGACGAACGCAGAACTCGCTGACCGAGCCGAGGAACGCACGCGAGAGCGGGTTCTGTCGGCCGCTTCCGACGACGAGGAGCATGGCCTGGCGCGCCACGTCGATGAGCGTCGGGCCACCCACGTCGTTGACAACCACCTGGGTGAACTCGGGCGCGTCGTCGAGAGCGTCGAGCACCAACGAGATCTGCTCGTCCTGGATCCGTCGGGCCTCGACTGCCTCGCCATGGACCCGTCGGGTCGTGATGCTGCGCGGGGCGAACTCCAGCAGCCAGGTCGTCACGACGATCACCGGTGCGTCGAGCTCGAGCCCCTCCTCGAACGCGAACCGAAGTGCCGCGCGCGCGCCGACGCTGTCGTCGACGCCGACGACGATCGGTCGCGATGCGCACCCTGGGTTCACGCCTCCAGCATGTCGGCGCTGGCGAGGTGTCGGCAGGGCCGAACGGCAGCCGGATCAGGGCCGGATGGCACTGAACCACCTCGGCGCCGGATGCCACGCTCGGAAAACTGGCGACGGAGGCCACCGATGAGCGACCTGCACAGCTTGACCGAGTCCGAGTGTCGCGCCCTCTTGGCTGAATGCCGGACAGGACGCGTTGCAGTCGTCGCGCCCGACGGGCCGCACATCATCCCGGTGAACTACGCCCTGGTCGACGAGAGCCTGATCTTTCGCACCCGTCCGTTCAGCGTGCTGGCGATGTACGCGAGCGACGCGAACGTCGCGTTCGAGGTCGACCACACCGACGACACCAGGGCCATCGGCTGGAGCGTGGTGGCACGAGGTCGCGCCCGTGTGGTCCACGACGGCCAGGAGCTGGCACACATCGCGCGCATCTGGGAGCCGATGCCGTGGGCGTCAGGCGAGCGCAACCTGCACATCCGGCTCCGCTACTCCGAGCTGAGCGGTCGCAGCGTCAGCAAGCTGGAGCGTCCAGCAGCACGTCCCTACTAGGCTTGAGGAGCGATCCGGCCGTCCGATGACCCTGATCCGCCGCCGGTATCGCCAGGCTGACCACCGCCGTCGCAGGTGTCGGTGCCGGTGTCGCCGATGACGTGATCAGTTCCGTTGTCGCCGAAGAGGTCGTCGTTGCCGCTGCCACCGTGGACCCTGTCGTCCCCGCTGCCGCCGTGGACAGTGTCGTTGCCCGGTCCGCCGAACAGGTCGTCGTTGCCGGTTCCGCCGGAGATCTGGTCGTCGCCACCGCGACCGAACACGGTGTCGTTGCCTGGGCCGCCGACGATCGTGTCCTTGCCGCTGCTCCCGCAGATGATGTCGGCTCCTGCGCCGGAGAGGATCACGTGACCGGGGGACCGCACGACGATCACATCGCGACGGCTCGTGCCGTGCACGATGTGGCGCGAGTGCGTCGTGACGACCATGGTCGCGCGATGTCCCGCGCAGGTCGGGACCGCGGCAGCTTCCGTGGAGGACGCTGCGGCGAGATGGAGACAGGCGAGTGCTGTGATCGAGAGTGCTGCGATGACGGGACGACGCATGGTGTGCCTGTCTGGATCGGACGGAGGCTCCGGTCGTTGATGGTGTCGTTCCAGTGTTCGGCCCCCAGCGCAGTGGTCCAAGAGGCCAAAGGTCCCGGTCCGGCACGCGGTGGTCCTAGTACCAGCTGGAACCGGCTGCTGCCCCGGAGGACGCCGATGAGGTGACCAACGCCGAGGTTCGGGGGACCTGTGGCCCTGCCGGACCGACGGGTCACGGGCGAGGCTGAGGGTGACCCGACCATGTCGAACGGAGAGCGTCATGAGAGCCGCAGTAGTCACGAGCTTCACCCAGCCCCTGGAGATCCGGGAGGTCCCGGTGCCGATTCCGGGCCCCGGCCAGATCCTGGTCCGCATCGAGGCGAGCGGCTTGTGCCACACCGACATCCATGCCGCCCACGGCGACTGGCCGGTGAAGCCGATGCCCCCCTTCGTTCCCGGCCACGAGGGTGTCGGGATCGTCGAGGGGCTCGGTGACGGCGTCACCCATCGCTCGATCGGTGAGCGGGTTGGGATCCCGTGGCTCGGCCACGCGTGCGGTCGGTGCGACCATTGCGTGAAGGGTTGGGAGACGCTCTGCGAGGAGCAGCAGAACACCGGCTACTCGATCGACGGAACGTTTGCGGAGTACGCGATAGCAGACGCGGACTACGTCGTGCAGGTGCCGTTAGGGGTGGAGCCGCACGAGGCGGCACCGTTGACGTGCGCGGGCGTGACGACGTACAAGGCGATCAAGGTTGCCGGCGTGACGCCGAGTGAACGGGTCGCGATCTTCGGTATCGGCGGCCTGGGCCATCTCGCGGTTCAGTACGCCAAGATCGTCGGAGCCACGGTCATCGCCGTCGACGTCGACGACGCCAAGCTGGCCATGGCGAGGGAGCTCGGAGCCGATCATGTCGTCAACGCCAGGAGCGTCGACCCGGTCGGAGCCATCGAGGCCCTGGGGGGCGCCGATGTGGCGGTCGTCCTGGCTGTCAGCCCGTCGGTGTTCGAGCAGGCGTTCGCCTCGCTGCGGCGCGGAGGGCGCCTGGTCTGTGTCGGGCTGCCGCCCGAGAACGACGGGCCGATGTCGGTCCCGATCTTCCCGACGGTGCTGAAGGGCATCTCGATCATCGGATCCATCGTCGGGACCCGTCAGGATCTCGCTGAGGTCTTCACCCTGCATGCGCAGGGTCGCACCCGGGTCATCGCCGAGACGAGGAAGCTCGACGAGGTCAACGCAGCGATGACCGAGGTCCTGGAAGGCAAGGCCGCGGCTCGTCTGGTCTTCGAGTTCTGAGCGCGGAGCTGCGCGGAACGAGCTAACCCCGGTCGTGGTGGTCGAGGAAGAGGTGGCCGTGCCAGCCGCCGTCGAGTCGCGCCAGAACGACGGCCAACACGGTCGCGGTCACGAGGACCAGGGCGAACATCGACAGCCGGGTGAACCTGCCCGGGATCGTGGACCGGGCGCCGTGTCGAAGCGCGATCCGGAGCGCCGGAACGATCCGGCCCAGCAGGTGTGCGCCGGTGGCACCGCCCCACACGATGAACGCGCCCTGGTGCAGGGTGATCCAGCTGATCCGGAAACCGGCGAGCGTCAGCAGCACGTCGTGGCTGCGCAGCTGTCCGATCAGGACGAGCACGGTGCCCGTGGCGAGCAGGCCGAGGGTGGACACGACGACGACCGGCCCGAGGAGTCGGAGCAGCGTGGGTGGTGGGCCGGCCTGGCGGTACGGCGCGTTCCCGGAGTAGTAGCGCACCATGCGCCAGCCGGTGCTGGCGGTCTTGAGGACCGCGGGCGGCACCAGCAAGGCACCGATGACGACGTGCCAGGTGATCAGACCCCGCACGTTGAACAGGGTGAGCAGCTCGGCGACGGACAGGACCAGCAGCACCAACCCGGTCCAGGCCGTGAGAAGGGCGTTCCCGGCGGGCCCGCCGGTCCGCGGCAGCACGGGGTCCTCGCGCAGCTGTGCTCCGGTGGCCTCGTCGAGGACGGAGGCGATCAGGCCGGAGCGGTGCTCCGTGGCGGCAGTCATGGTGTCAGTCCTCGATCAGTCGCAGGGCGAGCCGCGGGCATTCCCGAACCGCTTCCTCGGCGTACCGGATGGCAGGGGCGGGAATCGGCAGGGTCACGTCGCCGTGGCGCGACAGCGGATAGCCCCAGTCGTCCGCGGTGAGGACCTCGGGCACGAGCTCGATGCACAGGCCGCGCGCTTCGCACCGGGTCCAGTCGATCAGGAGTCGGGTGTTCATGCCGTGGCCCTGCCGGGACCGTGCTGGCCGGTGCACTTTCCCTTGACGTGCAGCTCGACCTCCTGCCGGAACGTACCCAGCGCGCTGCGGACCATCCGGGCACTGCCGCCCGGATGGTGGCAGGCGCCACGACCGTCGACGCTTCCGATCAGGCGCAGCGCCTCGTTGTGCGCCTTGACGGCGTTGCGGCCGCGGGCAAGGTCGTTGAGGTGGTCGGCGATGGTGGGCAGGCCGTTGCGGCACGGACCGCACTGGCCGGCGTTCTGGCCCGCCAGGTAGGTCGCGATCGAGGCTGCCGCCTCCAGGCCGCAACGCCGCTGGGGCAGGGCGATGATCACGCCGGCGCCCGGGCCCGCGTCGTACGGCGCCAGGGCAGCCTTGCTCAGCGCCAGGCCCGTCGTCGCCGAGGTCCATGGGATCCAGCGACCGTGATATCCCCCGACGAGGACAGCCTGGAGCGGTTCGCTGGCTCCGCCGGCCCAGCTCAGGGCATCGCCCAGCGTCGTACCGCCGGGGACCTCGTACACGTCGGGGGCCTGGACCGAGCCGGAGATGGTGAGCAGACGGGATCCGGGCTCGTCGGCGGTGCCGTGGTCGCGGAACCACCCCGCGCCGTACCGGGCGATCAGCGCGATCTGTGCCAGGGTCTCGACGTTCTGGACCAGGGTCGGCTTGCCCCGCACGCCCTTGACGTACATCGGCGGTGGGGTCTGCATCGGGACTGCCCGCAGCCCGTGGATCGCGGCGACGACGGCAGTTTCCTGTCCGGAGATGAAGGTGTCGGCCGACGCCAGCGGAATCACCTTGATCCGGTCGCGACGCTGCTTGAGGGCGGGCTCGATCGATGCTGCCAGGACGTCGTCGGGCGCGTAGAGGTACGCGGACTTCGCGCCGACCGCGCGGGCAGCCAGGGCCAGCCCGTCCAGCACGAGGTGCGGGGCAGCCATGAGCAGGGTGCGGTCCTTGCTGCTGGCCGGCTCGCCCTCGGCGCCGTTGGCCACGACGACCCCGCCTCCGCGTTCGGCCACCGCTGCGAGCTTGCGGGCTGCCGGGAAGCCCGCACCTCCGCGCCCGGTGAGGCCGGAGTCTGCGATGCGACGGCGCAGGTCCTCGGCGTGCAGGCCGGGCAACGGACCGAGGAGGGCCTGGTGGGCGGCGTAGGTGTCGACCGCGGCGCTCAGCAGTCCGTGCACCGGGGCCATCAGCTCGGTCACGACAGGTCGGCCAGGTCGGTCGGGGGAGCGACGGCAGGGCTCGGTCCTTCGGCGGCGAAGGCTGAACCGAAGGCGCGCCATCCCATCGCGGCGCCCACCGAGAGCACGCAGACGGCAAGCACGATCAGCAGCCATTCGCTGTGGCCGTCCGTCCCGTTGCCGAACGCGTGCAGGATCGCGACGGGCCAGCAGAGGTACGCCGCGCTGTGCAGCACCCGCCAGGTCCGCAGTCCGATGTGCCGACGCAGGAGGCTGGACGCGATCACCACCAGGGTCAGGTCGACCGCGACCGTTCCGAGGCCCTGCCACACCGGCCGGTAGTTCCCGACGAACGGCACGACCCAGTCGAGCAGCCGCAACTGGGCGTAGGGGTCGAGGGTGAGGGTCAGTACGTGCAAGGAGACGAACAGCAGACCGGTCAGGCTGGTGGTGCGGTGGATCGCTGCGACCGCGAACCGGGTCAGGCCCGGGACCGGTCGACCTGCACGGGTGAGGATCCCGAGGATCATCACCAGGCTGAAGAGGCACAGCGCGCTGACACCGAATCCACGGCCGGCGTACCAGAGGGAGCTGCTCATCCGGGCCAGCCACCGATCAGGTGGACGTGGCGATCGGCGTCGACCAGTCGCGCGGCCACGCCCTGACCCTCCAGGATCGTGACGGCGGGCTCGCCGACCACGATCGCCTGGGTCGACAAGGTGTTGGCCAGCAGGCACGACGACGCCGCCACGCTCACCGTGCGCCAGAAGGGGGCCGCAGGTGCGCCCGTGAGCGGGTCGATGACGTGGTGCATCAGCTGCCCGTCGCGGTACCAGGTGCGATGCAGCGTCGAGGACGTCGCCACTGCCTGCGCCCCTGAGAGCAGGATCTGGCTGGTGGGCTCGTCCTCGCCGTCCTTCACCAGGACGTTCCAGCCGTCCTCCGGTTCAGGACCCGCGACCCGGAGGTCGCCGCCGAGACTGAGCAGGACGCCGCAGCCGAGATCGCGAGCAATCATGACGGCACAGTGATCTGCGGCGTAGGCCTTGGCGGTGGCGCCGAGGTCGAGGATCGTTCCGACGGGCATCCGCAGCCGGTCGCCGTCGAGCGCGACGTCGCGCCAGGTCGCGTGCCGCTGGGTGGTGACCTGGAGCCGGGGCTGCGCGAGGTCGGGAACGGGGAGGCCCCCGGCGCCGTACCCGAGCTGTGCCAGGACCGTGCCCAACGTCGGATCCACCGCCCCGTCGGTCGCGTCGGCGGCCTCGAGGGCAACCGCGACCAGGGTGCTCAGCAACGGACTCACGGTGTGCGTCGTCACCCGCGACCCGGCAAGCATCGAGATCTCGGAATCAGGCCGGAACCGGCTCGCGGCGACGTCGACCGTCGCGAGGTACTCCTCGACCATCCGGCGCGCTGGTGCCAGCAGGGCAGTGTCGGTGACGACGAGCCGTGCCGTCGTCGTCCAGACGCTCCACTCGGCAACGGCGAGACCGTCGAGAGTCGTGGGCGTACTCACGAGCCGCTCGACTGCGCCTGGGGTTGGCCTGCGCCAGCGCTCACACTCACGCTCCTCCGCGTCACTTTCCGGGTCACTGTCCGGCGCGCCGGCTGAGCACGCGTCCGCGACGGTGTCGGGGCTGTCGTGCGGGGTGCCGACGTGTGAACACTCACGGTAACCGGCGAGGCGGCGCTGTGGGCATGCACTGCCAAACCGCCTGCGACCGCCACCACGCCGACCGTGCTGCCGACCGCGAGCCCCGTGGTCGCGACCCTGATGCGGTCACGAGCGGTGTGTCGGTCGGGGTGTCTCACGATGGCTCCTGAACGTGGTGGGTGATGGTCGGGCGGTTGCGGGGTCCACCTTGCCGGGCAGGCTTGTGGAGAACCTCGGGTCAACCTCTGAAACGGCTCAGAGGCCCGCTTTGAGAGGTGATTCAGAGGTACTTCTTTGCCCGAACAGCGATCCGTTGTGGGGGATTTGCGTACATTGGGGACCATGACCGACGACTGGACTCCCCGGGAGATCCGACGCCGCGGAGCTGACCGGGCGTCCGGAGCGAGCCGCGCCATCACGGTCCTCAGCGGCGCTGGCACGCTGGCGGTGTCCATCGGCCTGGCGATCAGCCACAACGCCGCGGTCGCCTCGCCCAGTGCGGCGGCATCGCCGTCGACCGACGTGGCGCAGCCGGCTGCGACCAGCGCAGCCAAGGTTGCTCCGAAGAGGCACGCCGTCACGCACCACCGCAGCCCGCACGTCGCTCGCACGTCCGCTCCGAAGACGAGTGCCGCGCATCCTGCTGCGCCGGCGCAGACCTCGGCTCCCACCGTGCGATCGACTCCGAAACCTGGCCCGAAGCCAGCGCCGAAGCCGACGGCCGCGGCGCCGAAGCCCGCGCCCGCACCGCCGCCGGTCGCTCCGAGCACCTCGCCGCCGACCGTGGTCTCGCACGGTTCCTGACACGATTCAGAGAAAGATCAGAGGCAACCAGCCTCACGTTCGTACCGAACGCAGGCATGCTGGCCCGATGAGCCACGGCCCACAACTCCTGCGTCCCGACGGTACGGCTCCGCGCGTGCTGGTCGTCGACGACGAACAAAGTCTGGCCGAGGTCCTGGCCAGCGTCCTGCAGCGTGAAGGCTGGCTCACCCGCACCGCGTACGACGGATCGACGGCGATCTCCGAGGCCCGTGACTTCCGGCCCGACGCCGTCGTGCTCGACATGATGCTCCCCGATGTCGACGGCCTCGAGGTGCTGGCCCGGATCCGGGCAGTCGATCCGGGGGTGCTCGTCCTGTTCCTGACCGCGCGCGACACCGTCGAGGACCGGGTTGCCGGCATCACCGCCGGCGGTGACGACTACGTGACCAAGCCGTTCAGCCTCGAGGAGGTGCTCGCCCGGGTGCGCGGGTTGCTGCGCCGGACCGCGAACGCTCCGGACGACGGTCTGCCGACGCTCAGCTTCGGTGGTCTGACGATGGACGAGGACGCGCACGAGGTGTTCCGCGACGGGGACCGGATCGAGCTGACGGCGACCGAGTTCGAGCTGTTGCGCTTCTTGATGCGCAACCCGCGACGCGTCCTGTCCAAGGCCCAGATCCTCGACCGGGTGTGGAACTACGACTTCGGCGGTCAGGCGCACATCGTCGAGCTCTACATCAGCTACCTGCGCAAGAAGGTCGATGCCGGCCGGGAACCGCTGATCCACACGGTCCGCGGTGCCGGCTACGTCCTGCGGACCCAGGCCTGATCGAGATGGTCGCGGCAAGGTCTTCAGGGCGCACCCGTGTTCCCCGCTGGTGGCGCGCGGCGACGCTGCGCGGGCGCCTGACGGTCGGAATGGTCCTGGTCCTCCTGGTCGCCTGCGCCGTTCTCGGCGTCACCAGTGAGCTCTTCGTCCGCGGGGTCCTGCTCCGTCAGCTGGACGCCCAGCTGGTCGCCGCGGGAAGCCGGTACTCGGTGAGCCTCGAACATCCCGGTGACCCGGGCGCAGCAGGAACAGGCCCGGGTCCCCAGCACGACGCCGACGACTCGATCCCGGGCCAGTCGGTCGGCACCCTGGGCGTGCGCGTCGTCAAGGGCAAGGTCACCGAGGCGGCAGTCGTCACGGATGCGGGCACCAACCGCAGCCTGACCCTGAGCCCCGCTGCGACGACGGTGATCCGCAGCGTCCGGCCCGGGGCTGCCCCCATCAGCGGGGATGTCACCGGGGTCGGTGACTACCGGTTGCGAGCCGTCCAGGGTCGCGACGGCGACATCCAGATCACCGGCCTTCCGCTGCACCCGATCAACGAGACCGTCGCCGAGCTGTTCACGCTGGACGCCGTCCTGTTCGCGCTGCTGCTGGCGATCGGGGGTGGAGCTGCCGCTCTGGTCGTACGACGAAACCTGCGGCCGCTGCAGCAACTGACCCGCACGGCACTCGACGTCTCCGAGCAGGAGCTGACCGAGGCCGAGACGTCGTTCCCCACGGCGATGCCGGTGGGAGGGTCCGGCAGCGAGGTGGACCAGCTGAACATCGCCTTCCACCGGATGCTCGACCGGATCCAGCAGGCACTGAACGAGCGCGACCTCACCGAGGCCCGCCTGCGCCGGTTCGTCGCCGACGCGAGCCACGAGCTGCGGACGCCGTTGTCGACGATTCGTGCCCATGCCGAGTACGCCTCGACCACCGATCAGGACCAGCTCCCGGAAGCCACCGTGAACGCCCTCGCGCGCATCACGGCCGCGACCGGGCGGATGTCCACGCTGGTGGCCGACCTGCTGCTGCTGGCGCGACTCGATGCCGGGCGTCCGCTCGCCCGCGAGCCCGTCGACCTGACCCGGCTGGTCCTCGACGCCGTGGCCGATGCGCACGCGGCAGCCCAGGACCACGTCTGGAAGCTCGACCTGCCCGAGGAGTCCGTGATGGTGGACGGCGACGGCGAGCGGCTGCACCAGGTGCTGGCGAACCTGTTGGCGAACGCACGCACGCACACCCCGGCCGGCACGACGGTGACCGCGCAGGTCCGGGTGGTTCCGGGGTTCGCGGAGGTGTCGGTCACCGACGACGGTCCCGGGATCCCTGCCGGGCTCCAGCCGACGATCTTCGACCGGTTCAGCCGCGGCGACACCTCCCGCTCGCGCGCGCACGGCAGCAGCGGTCTCGGGCTGGCGATCGCCCGCAGCATCGTCGCCTCGCACGGCGGGAGCCTGTCGGTCAGCAGCACGCGGGGCGAGGGCACTGTGTTCACGATGCAGCTGCCGATCGCGCCGGATCAGCCCAGGTAGGGCGGCGCGACGCCCCAGCCCCATCGCGGCGTGGGCGCGTGGGCGACCGGGGTGGCGCCTGGTTGGGAGTTCTCCATCGCGATTCGCGTGCCCCACTCGAGGTAGCCGATGATCGCCGCCCGGAACTCGGGGTCGGCCGGAAGGCCGGCGTCATCGGCGGCGAGGCTCATCGTGGACGCGAACCGGTGCCGCTGGGCCGGTGTGATCGAGAGTCCGAGGTGGTGCTGCAGCATCGACTCGTACCCGCCGTGGTCGGCGGTGTACTTCTCCGGCCCGCCGAGCACCTCGGCCCACCAGTCCGCGACGTGGGCGCGATGGTCTTCCGAGACGCCGCCGGGGAAGAAGCCCGAGAGGGCGTCGTCGGCCTCGACGCGGTCGTAGAACTCATCGATCATCCGGCGCAGCGGGACCAGGCCGCCGGCCCAGTCGTAGAGGGAGGGCAGTGCTGGTTCTTCCGTCTCGCTCATGGCGACCAGTGGACCTCACCGGGGTCTTCTTGCCAAACCAGTTTGAAACGGTGCTCGTCGTGCCCGGCGACAGCTGGGAACCGACCGGCATCGTGTGCCATCGTGAGCACCATGAGTGACATCGCCAAGGTCGGCGTGATCGGCTGCGGGCTGATGGGCGCGGGCATCGCCGAGGTGAGTGCGCGGGCCGGCAAGGAGGTCCTCGTCGTCGAAGCCGACGCGGACCGGGCCGAGGCCGGCAGGCAGCGCTTGCAGGCGTCGCTCGAGCGCGCCGAGACGCGCGGCAAGATCGCCAGTGCCGCCGACGTGATCGACCGGATCCGGGTGGTCACCGACCTCGAGGAGGTTGCCGACCGCGACCTCGTGGTGGAGGCGATCATCGAGGCCGAGCGACCGAAGTGCGAGCTGTTCGCCCGCCTGGACCAGATCGTCACCTCCCCGGACGCGATCCTGGCGTCGAACACGTCCTCGATCCCGATCATGAAGCTGGCCGTCAGCACCGCGCGGCCCACCCACGTCCTGGGGGTGCACTTCTTCAACCCGGTCCCCGTGCTGTCGCTGGTCGAGCTGGTGCCGTCGCTGCTGACGGCTCCCGAGGTGACCGAGCGAGCCCGGTCGTTCGTGCAGGACGACCTCGGCAAGCGGGCGATCGACTGCCAGGACCGGGCAGGGTTCGTCGTGAACGCGCTGCTGATCCCGTTCGTGCTCTCGGCCATCCGGATGCTCGAATCGGGGTTCGCCTCAGCCGAGGACATCGACGAGGGACTGGTGCGCGGCGCCGCCCATCCGCAGGGACCCCTGGCCCTGGCCGACCTCATCGGGCTGGACACCACCAAGGCGATCGCCGACTCGCTCTACCAGGAGTTCAAGGAGCCGCTCTACACGGCGCCGCCGCTGCTGCAGCGGATGGTCGACGCCGGCTTGCTGGGCCGCAAGACCGGGCGCGGGTTCTTCACCTACGGCTGAGGACTCAAGGGCCGCGGGTGATCAGCTCGGCCACTCCCAACGGATCCCGTGGAGTCCGGCCGCCGGCCGTTGCACCACGACATGGGTGCCGTGCCAGCGGTTCTGGTGCAGCTCCCGCACCGTGTTCTCGTCTGCATCGGCGTGGGCTAACTGGATCTGTCGCGGGTGCAGCGGAGGATCTTCTGGCAGGAAGCTGACCCCGAGGGTGTAGTGCGGGCCGGTGCGCCGGAACCCGCGCATCACCTCCGTGGTCACCTTGGCCGGTACGCCGGGAATGCGGGCTCGCTCGAAGTCGACCCGGTACTCGATCAGGCAGGTCTCGCCCGCGTCGAGCGCGTGGTCCAGCTCGACCTCGAGCACGCGCACGTGTGGATCACGGAGGGTTCGGTGCTCGCCCGGTGAGCAGTTGACCGCGTTGACGACCTCGATCTCTTCCATCTCCAGCGACGGGTTCGGTGCGATGTACATCGCGTGCCGATCAACACCGTTCTCCCGCGCCATCACGGTCGCTGTGAAGTCGACCCATGCCAGGGTGCGCGCCGGCGTGAGCTGGGTCCGCTCGACGATCACGAGCATCTCCAGCTGTTCAGGTGGTCGGTCGGTCGGCCGGTCGAGCTGTTGCTGAACGAGCGCGTCGAAGGTGAGCAGTCGCGAGGAGGACGGGAGCTGCGGTCGCGCTCGGCTGCCACGCTCGGCGTCAGCAACGCGCTCCCAGGCCTGGGCCCAGTGGCGCAGCTCTCCCGTTCCGCAACCTAGTGCCAGGACGATGCGGTCCAGCGAGGTTGCCGGCGGCAGGACGGACCCGCTCAGGTAGGTGTGCAACGTCGAGCGCGGGATCCCGCTGGCCCGTCCGAGCAGGTCGAGACTCGTGCGCACGTAGCCGTGCCGGCGTCCTTGCTGGCGGCGCAGGCGGTCCAGCTGTGCCGCCAGATCCTCCAGGCAGTGCACCGCGGTTGGATCCGCCGCGATCGGCGGTGCTACGGCCAGGTCCACGCGAAGCCTTCCCGAGGGCTCGGACGGAGCTGGGTGCCGATCCGTCCACGATATTCCAGCCTGTGCGTCCGGCCTGACCAGAGTCTTGTGCAATCGCTGGGGTCAGACAAGAGCCCCGCGCTTCCGTGCGAGGGCGCCGAAGAGAAGTGAGGAAGCAATCATGATTCGTCACCTTTGTGCAAGCACGGGCACGCGGTTCGCGCAGCCCGCACGCAAGTCGGTCGCGCTGCTCGCGGCCGTCATCGCCATCGCCGCGACAATGCTCACTGCGTTCTCCACCCAGGCTGCGAACGCGGTCACGACGGGCTGCCCGTCCGGCTATGTGTGCATCTATCCCGCCGCCGGCTGGAACAACGGTGTTCCCCAGCTCAAGTTCGTGGCCTACGGTCCGGCCGACCTGAGCAACATGATCGGAACGCACCGCGTGTACAACAACCAGACCGGTGGCGCGACGGTCGCGCTGTGCACGAACTACGGAGGCGCAGCCTGCGGGACCTATCACGCACCCGCCTGGTACGCCGACGTCGACCTCACGCCGATCAACTCCGTCGACCTGGCCACCGCGCTGCCCGGCCCTTCGACGGTCGGTGGCTCGATCTCGACCACGGAGATCCGCACCCGGTTGCGCGACTGGTACCTGCGGGCGCCGTCGTACAGCCAGAGCACCTACATCTGGGACCTCGGCGACACCCGGCACTACCGCACCGACTGCTCCGGTACGGCGGACATGGCGCTGCACCTGAACGTCGACGACAACACCTCGGCGATCGCGTCGGACACGAGCCGGTTCACCAAGCGCTACACCCTGAGTATCTCGTCGCAGCGGAGCGCCGTGAACTCGACGACCGTCAAGGCCGGCGACGTTTTCGATGACGTCAGCGACGGGCACGCCTTCGTATTCGCGTCCTGGAACAGCGACGGCACGTTCAACTACTACAACTTCGGCGGAGGCAGCAGCGGATTCGCACCGCCGGAGTACCACACCGGTGCGCACATCACCGACTCGAGCCTCGGCTACGAAACCACCACCCACTACGTGATCTACCGCTACAACAAGGTCACCGGCAGCTAGGAATTCCCGAGCTGGCCCAGGTCCGGAAGCGGATCTGGGCCAGCTCAGCCACGGTGGGGCGGCGCCACGTAGGTGCCGCGGCCGGTCGGCAGCGGCAGGTCGAGCGTCGTGCGGATGCCGGGCGCTGCGGCACGAACATCCGGGATCGCGTTCACGATCCGTCCGCACGCGGCCACGATCGCGGCGTGGTTGTGGTCGCCGTGCTCGCTGCTGGGGACCACGTCCACGACGTAGTTGGGCTCACCGGTGATCTCGACGCGGTACGAGCCGCCACCGGCTGAGGGCCGGGCCCAGTCCGGACGCAGGTCGTCTCGGGTCCGGGTGACGTGCTCGACGACGATCGCAGGGTGTCCGGCCACCATGCCGCTGATCGAGAAGTGCAGCGCCGCAATGGTGCCCTTCTCGATGGTGCCGGCGGCGATCTCGTAGGTCTCCGGAGCCGGCTCGGCCTCCCAGAACTCCACGATCTCGTCGACCTCGATGCCGAGCGCCGCGGCCATCATCCGGATCGCGGTGCCCCAGGCCAGAGCCAGTACGCCGGGCAGGAACAGCAGCGGAACCGAATCGACCGGGTGGCCGAAGCCCATCAGGTCGAACATCACCTCGGCGCCGTCGTACGTCGCGTAGTCGGCGAGCTCGTAGCACTTGATCTGCTCGATCCGCTGGCAGGTGCTCGCCAGCGCCAGCGGCACCAGGTCGCTGGCGAAACCCGGATCGACCCCGGTGATGTAGACGCTCGCGTTCCCGGCCAGGGCGGAGGCCTCGACCTTGTCGATGACCTTCTCCGGCATGGTGCCCCAGGGGAACTGTAGGGTGCCGGGTGCCGAGCCGACCACGTCGATGCCGGCTTCGAGCAGCGTGCGCACGTCGTTGGTGGCCTCGACCGGGCGGGTGTCGCCCATGGCGCAGTAGACGGCGCACTCGGGTCCGGCGGCGATCAGCGCGTCCAGACCGCCGACGGCGGCGATGCCGGTGACCACCTCGACGCCGGCGAGCTCGCCGGCGTCCTTGCCGACCTTCTCCGGGTTCGAGGTGGAGACGGCCACGAGGTCGAAGCGCGGGTCGGCGATCAGCTGGCGCAGCGTGAGCCTGCCGGCGTTGCCGGTACCGACCTGGGCGACGCGAATCGTCATGGAGTCTCCTGAACTGGAACGTGTTCTACTTTGGCGAAAATCACGTTACCCTGCCCGGCATGGGACGTGTAGACGGAAAGGTCGCCCTGATCAGCGGCGGCGCGCGCAACATCGGTGCGGCCAGCGCCCGGATGCTGGTGGCCGAAGGCGCCAAGGTCGTCATCGGTGACCTGCTCGACGAGGAGGGTGCAGCGCTGGCCGAGGAGCTGGGCGCCTCTGCGCGCTACGTCCACCTCGACGTCACCTCTGACGACGACTGGCGCAACGCCGTCGCGTTCACCGTCGCGGAGTTCGGCTCGCTCACCGTGCTCTTCAACAACGCCGGCATCTTCAACGGCGGCCAGCTCCAGCGCTACAAGACCGAGCAGTGGCAGCAGATGCTCGACGTGAACCTGACCGGCGCGTTCCTCGGGATGCGGGCGTCGGCCGACGCGATCATCGCGGCCGGCGGTGGCTCGATCATCAACACCTCCTCGATCGAGGGCTTGCGCGGCACCCCGTGGGCACACGGCTACGTGGCCTCCAAGTGGGGCCTGACCGGACTGACCAAGTCGGCGGCGATGGAGCTCGCGCCCCAGGGCGTCCGGGTCAATTCGATCCACCCCGGTCGGATCAGTACGCCGGCCACCGACCAGATGCCCGAGGGGCTGATCCCGATCCCGCTGGGCCGACCGGGACTGCCCGAGGAGGTCGCGGCCTTCGTCGTTTTCCTGGCCAGCGACGAGTCGTCGTTCTCGACCGGATCCGAGTTCGTCGTCGACGGCGGCACCGTCATGCACATCCCGACGAACATCTAGGCCCGCACGCTCGGATTGTCCCGGGAGACCAATCGGGATCCCCGATTTCGGTGCGTCACCACGATGTGCCGCGGACCGGATCGCGTGAGCCTTGGTGCATGAGCACAGCACACGCCTACGAGACAGACAACCAGGACGTCGCCGTTGCCCTGGACAGCCTGCTGGCCAGCGTCGGCCGGGTCGCCCAGCCCGGAGTAGTGCCGGGGCCGGTCCTCGCGACCTGGATCGGAGCGCTCGCCCGGCACCCCCGTACGACGGCGTACCGCGTTGCCGGGCTGGCCGGTGATCTCGCCAAGATCGTCGCCGGCGTCTCCGATGCCGCGCCGTCGACACGCGACAAGCGGTTCGCGGACCCGGCGTGGTCCGGCAACCCGCTGCTGCGCCGCTCGGTGCAGGGCTACCTGGCCCTGTCGGAGAAGGCGATGCAGCTGGTCGACGACGCCGAGCTCGACGAGCGCACGGCTCAGCGGGTCCGGCTCCTGGTCGAGAACCTCGTCGGTGCGCTGTCGCCGTCGAACTCGCCGCTGCTCAACCCGAGCGCGCTGAAGGAGACGATCGACACCGGCGGAGCCAACGTCGTCCGCGGCCTCAAGGCTCTGGTCAAGGACCTGTCCAGTCACCCCCGGGTGCCCGCGATGGTCGACAACAGCAGCTTCCAGGTCGGCCGCAACCTCGGCGCGACCCCGGGCGCGGTCGTGCTGCGCACCCCGGTGCTCGAGCTCATCCAGTACACCCCGACCACCGAGACCGTCCACGAGATCCCGCTGCTGCTGGTGCCGCCGACGATCAACAAGTTCTACGTGCTCGACCTCGCGCCGGGCCGCAGCACCGTCGAGTACCTGGTCGACCAGGGCCAGCAGGTCTTCGCGATCTCCTGGCGCAACCCGGGGGCCCAGCACGCGAGCTGGGGACTGGATACCTACATCCACGGCGTCATCGAGGCGCTCGACGCGGTGTGCGAGACCACCGGCACCGACCGGGCCGCCCTGTACGGCGCGTGCTCGGGAGGCATCATCTCCTCGATGGCCGCAGCCCACCTCGCCGGCACCGGCCGCAACGACCGGCTCGCCTCGCTCACCCTCGCGGTCACGGTGCTCGACCAGACCAAGGCCGGCACCGCCAGCGCCCTGGTCGACCGCAAGCGTGCCGACGCGGCGATCGCGCTCTCCAAGCGGGCCGGCTACCTCGACGGGAGCCTGCTGGCCGAGGTGTTCGCGTGGCTGCGGCCCAACGACCTGATCTGGAACTACTGGGTCAACAACTACCTGCTCGGCAAGAAGCCGCCTGCCTTCGACATCCTGAGCTGGAACGCGGACACCACCCGGATGCCGGCCAAGCTGCACGAGGACTTCCTCGAGCTGGCGCTGGCCAACAAGCTCACCGCACCCGGCGAGGCGACCGCGCTGGGCGTCCCGGTGGACCTGTCCCGGGTCACCGCGGACGCCTACATCATCGGGGGCGAGACCGACCACCTCACGCCCTGGCAGAGCTGCTACCGCACGACGGCACTGCTAGGCGGCAAGTCCGAGTTCGTGCTGTCGACCAGCGGTCACATCGCCGCCCTGGTGAATCCCCCGACGAACACGAAGTCGAGCTTCCGGCACTCCTCGGACACACCGGTCAACCCGCGCGACTTCGCGGCCAGCGCCGAGACGCACCAGGGCTCCTGGTGGTCGCACTACGCCGCGTGGCTCGGTGCGCGCAGCGGCGAGCAGGTGCCAGCGCCGACCGAGCTCGGTCGCGGCAGGTTCCAGCCCGTGGCCGCGGCCCCCGGCACCTACGTCTTCGACAAGTGAGCCCCGAGGTGCCTGCGGCACTGCCACCGACCCGCATCCGGGTCCTCTCCCTCGACGGGACTCCGGTGCGGGTCTCGGTGCGCGGTGAAGGCCGACCGTTGCTCCTGGTGATGGGGATCGGAGCGAGCCTGGACATGTGGGGACCGTTCGAGGAGGCGATGCTGCCGCTCGGGTACCAGCTGATCTCCTTCGACCTCCCCGGCGCCGGCGGCTCACCACCGGCGTTCCCGCCGCTGCGGATGCGCGGCCTGGCCGCGCTGTCGGTCCGGGTGCTCGACGAGCTCGGCCTGGCCTCGGCCGACGTCCTGGGGGTCTCCTTCGGCGGCGTGGTGGCCCAGGAGATCGCCCACCGAGCCCCGGACCGGGTACGCCGGCTGGTGCTGTGCGCGACCGGACCGGGTGTCGGGGGCGTGCCGGGCAAGCCGACCGCTCTGGTCCACATGGTCACCCCGAGGCGGTACAAGTCACCGGACTACGCCCAGCGGATCGCCGCGGTCCTGTACGGCGGGCAGGCCCGCGTCGATCCCACGATGCACGCGCGCATGACGTCGCGCTTCATGCGGCCACCGTCGGCGTACGGGTACCTGACCCAGCTCTTCGCAATCACCGGGTGGACGAGCGTGCCGTGGCTGTGCCGGGTCAAGGTTCCGACGCTGATCCTGAACGGCGACGACGACCCGATCGTGCCGCTGATCAACGGCCGGATCATGGCGGCCCTGCTCCCCGAGGCCCGGCTGCACGTCGTCCGCGGCGGCGGGCACCTGTTCCTGCTCGACCAGACCCACGAGGCGGTCGGCCTGGTCGACGCCTTCCTGTCCGCCTGAGCCGGTCCTGTGCTCGGGGCACGAAAAGCGCTCCGGACTTCGTTGTCCCGGGCCTGTGGGCGAGGTGCCTGCGCCAGCGAGGCTTGCAGCATCAACCATTCGATCCAAGGAGTCGACATGAACGAGTTCCTCCACCTCATCACCCCGCTCTTCGCCTTCATGCTGATCCCGCTGTGGATCCCGCTGGCCGCCATCGTCGTCGGCAGCATCGGTGACCGGGTCCGTCCCCGCAGCGAGCACCCGGCCGTTGCCGAGAGTGCGCGTCGCCGCGCAGCCCGGCCCGTCGCCGTTCCGCAGTTCGCCAGCTGACAGACGCCGGCGCAACGGCCCCGGACCACCGATGGTCCGGGGCCTTTCGCTGTCCTCAGGAACCCGTGGTCAGGACCGAGCCGCCGAGCCAGCGGGCGGCGATGAGGGCCAGCTCCAGCTCGAGCCGCTCGTCGTCGAGCGGACGGCCGCGTTCCTCGACGGCCTTGTCGACGCGGTACTTGACCGTGTTCTTGTGCAGGTGGATGCGCTCCGCGGTGGCCGTGAAGCTGCCCTTCTCGGAGAGGAAGACCTGCAGGGTGTCGCGCAGCCGGGCGGCCGGTTCGCTGTCGACGGCCAGACCGCCGAGCGCGTGCGCGACCAGCCTCCGGGCGGCGTCCAGGTCGGAGGTGAGCATGGCGGCGGCCCGCACCTCCGGATCCGAGAACGCCGTCAACTGCAGGGCGCTCGCCTTCGCCGCCAGCGCGACCTGCTGGGCGCGGAGGGCTTCGAGGTGCGTGATCCGGAAGCCCGGCCCACCCGCGGCGGCGGTCCCGATCGCCGCGTGCAGACCGGCGTCCGCCCGGTCCATCACGGCCTCCAGGCCGGCGAGCACGACCTCGTCCTGGCTGCGCCCCAGGGGTATCCAGCCCCACACGGTCGACCTGTCGGTCGGGTAGAAGAGCGGTTGGCCCGAGGAACCGATCGCCTTGCCCAGATCGAGCAGCAGGCGCTCCAGCTGGCGCAGTCCTCCCGTCGAGGCGGCAGGATCGGAGCTCCACAGCAGGACGCCGAGATGACGCTGCCGGATCCGGTAGCTCAACGCCGACTCGGCCGTGGCCACGTCGACGGGTTCGCCGGCCACCAGCTCCTTGAGCACCGCGGCACGGACCGTGTTGCGGTTCGCGAGCCACTTCTCCCGCTCGGCCTCGTACTCACCGACGACCTGTTCGGAGATCCGGTCGACGTAGGCGAAGGTCAGATCCGTGAACGCCGCCCCGGCCGCGTAGGCGACCTGCGGGTCCTCCTCGTGCCGGGCGATCTCCTCGAAGCTCCAGGCCAGCACGAGCTGCTGGCCCAGGCGGTAGGCCCGGATCAGGGCGGTCGAGGAGATCCCGCGCTGGGCAAGCCGGCGGGCGTACTCCTCGGCGGCTGGCGGTGAGGAGACATCCGCGACGGCGATGTCGTACCGCATGATGTCGACCAGGGCCTCCAGGTTGCTCGCGATGCTGGCGCGGAGCAGCTCGAGGATCGGCAGGTCGCCCTGCAGACCTTCGATGCCCTCGGCGAGCAGCCGGTGCATCGCGTCGGTCAACGCTTCCAGCTGCGCGGCCATGACCTCGCCGACGGCAGTGATGCGCGCCCGCGCCTTGAGCTGCAACTCGTCGCCCATCGAAAGCCTCCTCTGCGGACCCGGTTTGGTCTCCGGGACCAAACCTGGCCACGGGCTTTGATCCTGCTCGCCCGAACCCCGTGGCGATCCGGCGCCGGGACACGAAAGACGGCTGAGTCTTCGTGCTCCGGACACAGTGATCCGCCAGTCCTGCGCTCCTACGGTCAGATCACGAGCTACCCCACGACCGGATCAGAGGAGAAACCACGGTGACCACACTCGACACTCCACCAGAACTCAACTACCTGCCCTGGCACCGCCCAGTGTCCTACGACGACCGGCCGGCCGTACAGGACGGCACGCACGACCTGACGTACGCCGAATTCGGATCCTGGGTCGACGCGGTGGCCGAGCAGTTCGCCGAGTACGGCGTCGGTCCGGGATCCGTGGTGGCCCTGATGCTCCCCAACCGGGTCGAGCTCCTGGTCTCGATCGTCGCGGCCTGGCGCCTCGGAGCCACCGCCACGCCGATCAACCCGGTCTTCACCGCGACCGAGGCGGATTACCAGATCGACGACGCCGGTACGACGCTCGTGGTCAACCTCGGCCCGACCGCGCCGACCGCCGGGCGCCCGGCGATCGCCGCTGACGAGCTGCGCCGCACACTGCGCGACACCCGAGCGCTGCCCGAGCCGTCCACCGCGACCGGGGACATCGCCCTGCTGATCTACACCAGCGGCTCCACCGGCAAGCCCAAGGGCGTCATGCTCAGCCACGGCAACATCGCGGCGATGGCCTCGATGATGGCCGACCACATGAGCGTGACCGCAGCAGACCACTGCCTGCTGGTGCTGCCGCTGTTCCACGTCAACGCGATCTGCATCAGCTTCCTGATGCCGCTGTCGGTCGGTGGCCGGCTCACGGTGCTCGGAAGGTTCCAGCCCGTCGAGTTCCTCGCCGCTGTCGAGCAGCACCGCCCTACCTACTTCTCGGCCGTGCCGACGATCTACGCCCACCTGGTCTCCCAGCCGGCCGACGTCGTGGCCGACACGTCCTCGTTGCGGTTCGCGATCTGCGGAGCGGCCCCGGCGTCGCGCGAGCTGCTCGCTGCCACCGAGCAACGCTTCGGCTTCAGCCTGATCGAGGGCTACGGGCTGACGGAGGGCACCTGCGCCTCGACCGCCAATCCGCTCGACGGGCCCCGGAAGCTCGGCACCGTCGGGGTGGCCCTGCCCGGCCAGCGGGTCGCGATCATGGATGCCCAGGGAAACCTCGTCGGTGTCGGCGAGCGCGGCGAAGTGGTCATCCAGGGTGCCAACGTCATGCAGGGCTACCTGAACCGTCCGGAGGCGACCGCCGAAGCCCTCGGCGACGGCTGGCTGCACACCGGAGACGTGGGGATCCTCGACGAGGACGGCTACCTGCGGCTGGTGGACCGGATCAAGGACATGATCATCCGCGGCGGCGAGAACATCTATCCGCAGGAGATCGAGGCCGTCCTGCACGGCCACCCCGCGGTGCTCGAGGCCGCGGTCGTCGGCACCGCGCACGACGTCTACGGCGAGGTCCCCACCGCCTACGTCGCGACCTACCCCGACGCCCACGTCGACGTCGCCGAGCTGCTCGAGCTGTGCCGAACCCACCTCACGAAGATCAAGGTCCCGGTCGCCATCCACGTCCTGGACGCCCTCCCGAAGAACCCCGTCGGCAAGATCGACAAGCCCGTTCTTCGCGCCCGCAAACCCGCCTCAACCCACCTTGGAGTGTGACGTCATGGGATTCATCAACCCCTCACCGCAGCCGGTCGAACCGGCCGTGTTCCTGAAGCTCCCGCTGACCGAGCGGCTGCGCATCCTCTCGACCCACTGGGCTGTCGACGGCTTCGGCACCCCGCGGGTGCTGCACGTGGTCTACATCCTCAAGATGCTCGGGCTCTACCTCGCCGGCGGACTCTTCATCGCGTCGCTGACCAGCAACATCGGCTTCACCGACGTGTCCTCGTGGTGGGACAACACCGTGACCTACCAGAAGCTGGCGGTCTGGCTGATGCTGCTGGAGGTGATCGGCCTGGGCGGCGCATGGGGTCCGCTGTGCGCACACTTCAAGCCGATGACCGGGAACATCCGGTACTGGATCCGACCCGGCACCATCCGGATGGCACCGTGGCCGGGCAAGCTCCCGCTGACCGGCGGAGACACCCGCACCCCGCTCGACGTCGCGCTCTACGTCGGCGTACTCGCCAGTCTGGTGCTGCCGCTGGTCGTCCAGGCCCAGCAGGTGCCCGGGCTTGCCGGCCAGGAGGTCGTTCCCGGCTGGACCTTCGTCCCGATCCTCGTCGTGATGCCGCTGATGGGCCTGCGGGACAAGGTGATCTTCCTGGCCGGACGCTCGGAGCAGTACCTGCCGATCATGCTGTACTCGGCACTGCTGAGCGGGCACGTCGTCGACATGGTCGTCGCGTTCAAGATCGTGATCGTCTGTGTCTGGATCGGGGCCGGCGTCTCGAAGTTCGGTGAGCACTTCGTCAACGTCGTGCCGCCGATGGTGTCGAACAGTCCGGCGATGCCGGGGCAGTGGATCAAGAAGGCGCACTACCGCAGCTACCCCGAGGATCTCCGGCCCTCGCGCCTGGCCTGGTTCATGGCGCACGTCGGCGGGACCACGGTCGAGATCCTGATCCCCCTGGTGCTGCTCTTCACGACCAACGCAACCGTCGCGGGAGTCGCTGCGATCGCGATGCTGGTCTTCCATCTCTTCATCACCTCGACCTTCCCGCTGGCGGTGCCGCTGGAGTGGAACGTCTTCTTCGGGTTCGCGGCGATCAACCTGTGGATCGGCCACGATCCGGCGAAGTACTCGCTCGCGAACTTCTCGCAGCCCTGGCTGCTGGTGCCGATCTTCGTGATCGCGCTGTTCTTCCCGGTGCTGGGAAACCTGCGTCCGGACCTGGTCTCGTTCCTGCCCTCCATGCGCCAGTACGCCGGCAACTGGGCCTCGGCGCTGTGGGCGATGAAGCCCGGGGTCGAGGAGCGCCTCAACGAGTTGCCCGGCGTGATCAACCAGATCGACCAGCTGCAGCAGATGGCACCGACGCCGTACGAGCGCGACGATGCCGACATGACCCTGCAGAAGGCGATCGCGTGGCGATCCATGCACAGCCAGGGTCGGGGGCTGTTCTCGCTGCTGATCACGCACCTCGACGACCTCGACGGCCGCACCGTCCGCGAGGCTGAGTTCATGTGCAACACGATCCTGGGCTGGAACTTCGGCGACGGCCACCTGCACAACGCGAACCTGATCGCCGCGGTCCAGCGCCGGCTGAACCTGTCACCCGGTGACCTGGTCGTCACCTGGGTCGAGTCTCAGCCGATCCACAAGAAGACCCAGTCCTACCAGGTCATCGACGCTGCGCTCGGCGTCGTCGAACGCGGCACCTGGCTGGTGACCGACTGCACCGCCGAGCAGCCGTGGTTGCCGAACGGCCCGGTGCCGCTGGAGGTCACCTGGACCGCTCCGGGCTACGCGCGTCGGCAGACCCTCACCGTTGGAGCGGAGCAGGTGTCATGACGTCAGCCGTCGTGGTCGGCAGCGGACCCAACGGGCTCGCTGCCGCCATCCACCTGGCCCAGCAGGGCATCGAGGTCACCGTGCTCGAGGGACACGACCGGCCCGGCGGCGGCACCCGGACGTCCGAGGTGACGTTGCCCGGGGTGCTGCACGACGACTGCGCGGCGTTCCACCCGACCGGTGTCGTCTCGCCGTTCCTCACCACGCTGGACCTCGAGGCGCACGGGCTGGAATGGCTCTGGCCCGAGCTCGACCTGGTCCACCCGCTCGACGACGGTAGGGCCGGGGTCCTGTCCCGTGAGATGGAGCGCACGCTGGCCTCGCTGGGCACCGACGCGCCGGCCTGGAGCCGGGCCTTCGGCCCGATGAGTGCCAACCTCGACAAGATCCTGGCCGAGGTCTTCCGCCCGGTGATCCACGTCCCGAAGCACCCGATCGCCCTGTCCCGGTTCGGGATCAACGCCTTGCTGCCGGCGACCTGGACCGCGAAGCGCTGGAAGGACGACCCGGCACGGGCGCTCTACATGGGGGTCGCGGCGCACGCGTTCGGCCGGCTCGACACCCCGCTGAGCGGGTCGGTCGGGTTGATGCTCACCGCGGCAGGTCACCGGGCCGGCTGGCCGGTGGCCAAGGGCGGGACCCAGTCGATCAGCAACGCGATGATCTCGCTCCTCGAGTCGCACGGCGGCGCGGTGAAGACCGGGGTGACGGTCTCGAGCCTGGATGAGCTGCGTGACCTCGACGGGCGCACGCCGGACATCGTCATGCTCGACACCGCCCCCGATGCCGTCCTGCGCATCGTCGGAGACCGCCTGCCACCTCGGGTACGCCGGGCCCTGACCCGCTACAAGTACGGACCTGCCGTACACAAGGTCGACTTCGCCATCGACGGGGACGTGCCCTGGACGAACCCCGACGCGCGGCGAGCCGGCACCTTGCACCTGGGTGGAACCGCTGCCGAGATCGCCGCGAACGAAGCCGCCACAGGTCGCGGAGAGATGCCGGACCGCCCCTTCGTGCTGGTCGGACAGCAGTACCTCGCCGACCCGTCGCGCTCGGTCGGCACCACCAACCCGCTGTGGGCCTACGCCCACGTCCCGCACGGCTACACCGGTGATGCCACCGAGGCCGTGATCGCCCAGATCGAGCGCTTCGCACCCGGCTTCCGGGACCAGATCCTCGCGACCCACACCCGTTCGGCGGTGCAGATGGCGGCGTACAACCCGAACTACGTGGGCGGGGACATCGGCACCGGGGCGAACACCGCCCGGCAGATCGCGCTGCGACCGCGCTTCGCGCTGAATCCCTACAAGCTCGGCGTCAAGGGCGTCTATCTCTGCTCGTCGGCGACCCCTCCGGGCGCGGGGGTCCACGGCATGTGCGGCTACAACGCGGCGCAGACGGCCCTCGCGGCGTTGTGAGCCGCGTCACCGGCGCAGCGCGGATCGAGGCGGCGAGCGCCTGGTGGACGTTTGGAATCCGGTGATCCGGGCATCGCAGGGAGATGCCCACAGACCGGTACGTGCTGGGACCCGTCATCGGCAGTGGCGGGATGGCCGACGTGCACCGGGCCACCGATCGGCTGCTGCACCGCGAGGTAGCCGTCAAGGTCCTGCGGCCGACGTCGACCAGCGAGACCGAACGAGCCCGCTTCGCCGGCGAGGCCCGCACGCTGGCAGTGCTGAACCACCCGGGACTGGTGACCCTGCTGGACGCCGGCTTCGACGATGACCAGCCGTTCCTGGTCATGGAGCTCGTCGAGGGCCCGACACTGTCGCGCTGCATCCAGGAGGACGGTCCGATGCCTCCGGCCGAGGTGGCGGTCATCGGTGCCCAGCTCGCCGACGCGCTCGCGTGTGCGCATGCCGCCGGGATCGTTCATCGCGACGTCAAGCCGAGCAACATCCTGCTGCGTCCCGACGGAAGCGCAGTGCTGACCGACTTCGGGATCGCACGCCTGCTCGACAGCGCCGAGCAGCACACCAATCCGGGCGACACGATCGGCTCGCCGGCGTACCTCTCGCCCGAGCAGGTGACCGGTGCGGTCCCGACCCCGGCCGTCGACGTCTACTCCCTCGGACTGGTCCTGCTCGAAGCCCTGACCGGGCTGCGCTCCTACTCGGGACCGCCCATCGAGGCTGCCCTGGCGCGACTCACGACTCCACCGTTCATCCCGGAGTCCCTGGACGTGTTCTGGCGCGACCTCCTCGCCCGGATGACCCGGCGCGAGCCGACCGAGCGCCCGAGCGCGCTCGAGGTCCTGGCCACGCTGGACGGCGCAGCGTCCGAGCGCACCGCGGTGCTGGTGCCTCAGCTCGACGAGGCCTTGCCGCCGCGCCGGCGGAGGTGGGGAGCACTCGTGGGTGCTGCGGTGATCGTCGCCGTGATCCTCGGCGGTGCCGGGTTGATCCTCAGCCAGCCTGACAAGGTGGCAGCCGGCACGTCGCACCTCCCGACCGGTGCTGCCAGCCTGACGCCGACCCCGACCCCGACGCCGTCCCTGACACCGACGCAACCAACACCCGTCGCCCTGACGGGCCACGGGCCCCAGCACGGGCCAGGTGCCGGCAAGCAGAAGAAGCACGGCCACGGCGGCGCCAATCAGCAGTAGCGCGCGACGACGTCCCAGGTCTGGACGACCGGCGGGGCGACGACCCGCTCAGGCACCGTCGAGCTGAACGCCTGGAACGACGCCAGGGCGAGCAGGGGATTGGTCTCGCCGTCGACGACGGCGACGTGCTCGAAGCTCAGCCCGTCCCCGGACCGGGCGACCCGGTAGGAGAACCCCTCGGGGTTCACCGTCGCGAGCTCGGCGAACACCGCGTCGATCAGGACCTGGTTCGCGTTCGCTGCCGCGGCGTCCCGGGTGGTGTAGCGAACGCTGGTCTGGCTTGCCATCAGGCTTCCCCTTTTTTGGCGGTCATCTGGTCGGTGCGCTTCGCTTCGACGTTACCCTTTTCGCGGCGCTCCGGGGGCGAGGCGAACGTACGTACCGAGAGGACGACCATGGAGCTGTACGACGTCATGAGGACCACGGCCGCCGTCCGGGAGTTCACCGACGACCCGTTGCCCGACGAGGTCCTGCGCACGATCCTCGACAACGCCCGCTTCGCACCCAGCGGCGGCAACCGGCAGGGTTCGGCGATCCTGGTGATCCGCGATCGCAGCACCCGGGAGGCGCTCGTCGGACTCACCGTTCCCGGTGCCCGCCGGTACACGGCCCAGGTCCTGGCCGGCGAGATCCCGTGGAACCCGGTCCGGCCGACGAGCCTGACCGAGGAACAGATCGCGGCGACCGAGGTCCCGGACAGGTTCACCGAGCCGCTGCTCCGGGCTGCGGTCGTGCTCGTCGTGTGCGTCGACCTGTCGGCCGTCGCGGCGATCGACCAGGACCTCGACCGGATCGGCCTGATCAGCGGCGCGTCGGTCTACCCGCTGGTCTGGAACATCCTGCTGGCGGCGCGCAACGAGGGGTTCGGCGGGACGATCACCACGATGGCGGTCGCCGAGGAGCCGGCGATCAGGGCGCTCCTCGGGATCCCGGACCAGTACGCGGTTGCGTGCGTCGTACCGATGGGCAAGCCTGTTCGTCAGCTGACCAAGCTGACCCGGGCCGGGGTCGAGGACCTCGCACGGCTCGAGAACTGGACCGGAGGGCCCCTGTCATGACCGAGATCGACCTGGCAGCGGTGGACGCCGAACGAGCGCGGATCCGCGACGAGTACCTGACCGATGCCGCGTCCCGCCCGCCCTCGACCGCGCGGGGCCTGCACCACTTCGCGATCGTCGCCCGCGACGTCGAGGAGACCGTGCGCTTCTACCAGGGCCTGCTCGGGTTCCCGCTGACCGACATCTTCGAGAACCGTGACTACCAGGGGTCGAACCACTTCTTCTTCGACATCGGCAACGACAACCTGATCGCGTTCTTCGACTTCCCCGGCCTCGACGTCGGCCCGTACGCCGAGGTCCTCGGCGGGCTGCACCACGTCGCGATCTCGGTCGAGCCCGAGCGGTGGGCCGAGCTCAAGGACCGCCTGACCGAGGCCGGTGTGGAGTACCAGAGCGAGAGCGGTACCTCGATCTACTTCCGCGACCCCAACGGCGCCCGGCTCGAACTCATCGCGGACCCGCTGGGGGAGATGTACGGGACCAAGGTGCTCTGAGCGCCTCCCCGGGCGTACACTGGGCGCAGTACCAGTCGACGAGCCGTCGGGGCTCGTTGCGTGGATCCCTCGTGGATCCGGCGGACTGAGTCGCGTCCGGAGCAGGCTTCCTACCCGCTCTCATCGGACGTCCGAACAGCACTCCTGAGGAGGAGCCTGTGGCTCGATCGAGCCAGCGCCGTCAAGGCGCCCGTCGTCCCGCTACCCAGGGGCGTCCCCGCAACAACCGCTCCGAGGGCGGGCTCATCCCGCAGCTGGCCCGTGCCGTGCGCGAGGTCGAAGCAGCGGTCGAGCGCGGCCGCATCGCCGCCTCGACCCGCACCAAGTACCAGGTCGTGGCTCTCCTCGTGCGTGAGGAGCGGGGCCGGATCAAGACCGACGAGACCCTGAACGACAGCCGTCGGGCCGACCAGCTGCGCCGCCTCGACGGCATCGCGACCATCCTGGCCACCACGGCAGCCCGGGACAGCTCGTTCTTCCAGCTGCTCGCCGAGGACGCCCGCATCGATGACGACGCCCGCGCGCTGCTGCGCAGCATCCGTGAGGCCGCGAACCTCGAGGTCGAGCCCGAGGCCGAGGAGCTCCAGGCAGCTCCGGTGGCTACGATCGAGAGCGAGCGCCGGGTCGTACCGCAGGCGGTCGTGGCCCGCCAGCTCGCCAACCCGTTCCTCGCTCCGGACTTCTCGGCCGCCCGCGCCAACAAGCCCCGCGGCAGCGAGCTTGCCCGCTGGGAGCTGCTCGGCCCGCTGTTCCGCGCCTTCGAGCAGGCCGATGGCGGGACCCCGGCGTGCATGCCGCTGCCCGAAGCCGTGTCGCTGCAGGCCCCCGGCGACCTCGAGCTGATGCCGCACCAGGCCAAGCTGATCGCCTCCGCGGCCGCCGGGCACCGCACCTTCCTGCTCGCCGACGAGCCGGGTCTCGGCAAGACCGCGCAGGCCCTGCTGGCGGCCCAGGCGGCCAAGGCCTACCCGCTGCTCGTCGTCGTGCCCAACGTCGTGAAGACCAACTGGGCCCGCGAGGCCGAACGGTGGACCCCGAAGCACCCGGCGACCGTGATCCACGGTGACGGTGAGTCGATCGACGGCTTCGCCGACATCATCATCGTGAACTACGAGGTGCTCGACCGGCACGTCGGCTGGCTCCAGGCCCTGGGCTTCCGCGGCATGGTCGTCGACGAGGCGCACTTCATCAAGAACAAGAGCTCCCAGCGCTCCCAGCACGTCCTCGAGGTCGCCGAGAGCATCCGCAAGCGGACCGCACGGCCGCTGCTGATGGCCCTGACGGGAACGCCGCTGATCAACGACATCGACGACTTCCGCGCGATCTGGCAGTTCCTGGGCTGGATCGACGACAAGAAGCCGCTGGCCACGCTGATGGACAGCCTCGAGGAGAACGGGCTGACCCCGCTGGACCCCGGCTTCTTCCCGGCAGCGCGTCGTTCGGTCATCGACCTCGGCATCGTGCGGCGCCGCAAGGTTGACGTCGCCGCGGACATCCCGGCCCGCCGGATCGCCGACATCCCGGTCGAGCTCGACGGCGAGGCGGGACGCTCGATCCGCGAGGCCGAGGCCGAGCTCGCCCGCCGCCTGGTCGCCCGCTACGACAGTGCCCTGGCCACCCGCCACTCCGGGCAGACCGTTGAGGGCATCGACCACGAGCTCGTACGCCGGGTTGCCGGCTGGGAGCGCGAGGACACCGACGAGAGCACCGAGAACGTGTTCGGCCTGATGCGCCGCATCGGCCAGGCCAAGGCGGGTCTGGCAGCGGACTACACCGCCCAGCTCGCGCGCAACGTCGGCAAGGTCGTCTTCTTCGCCAAGCACATCGACGTGATGGACACCGCCGAGAAGACGTTTGCGAAGCAGGGCATCCGGTACTCCTCGATCCGCGGCGACCAGACGCCGAAGGTGCGCGAGAAGAACATCGACGCGTTCATCAACGACCCCGGCGTCGCCGTCGTGGTCTGCTCGCTGACCGCGGCCGGGGTCGGGCTGAACCTCCAGGTCGCCTCGAACGTCGTCCTGGCCGAGCTGTCCTGGACCGCTGCCGAGCAGACCCAGGCGATCGACCGGGTGCACCGGATCGGCCAGAGCGACCCGGTGACCGCGTGGCGGGTGATCGCCGCCCAGACCGTCGACACCCGGATCGCCGAGCTCATCGACAGCAAGGCCGGGCTGGCGGCACGTGCGCTGGACGGCTCGGACACCGACGTCGTCTCCTCGGTCGACCTGCAGCTCGAGGCGCTGGTCGCGCTGCTCACCGCTGCCCTCGAAGCGCGTTAGTCCAGCACCCAGGTCAGCTGCGCGGCCGGATCGGGTTCGTAGCTGCACGCGAGCCCGGTACGCACGGCGCTGCGCAGGTGAGCGGCGAGGTCGGCATCGATCGTCGCGATCCGTTCGATCGCGGCGGTGATCGCCTTCTTGACCGCGACCCGGGCGCGTTCCTCGCTCGACCCGGTCGTGCGCGGTCGTCCCCCCAAGCCTGCGGCCCGGCCGAGCTCGTCGAGCAGGGCTTGTCGTTCTGCCCTCGTCGCGGTGGCCCTGCCCTCGTCCGCCCACGCCTCCGCCTCGGCCAGCTCGTCGTCCAGGTCGCGAAGCCGCTCGCGGTAGGCGGCGAGGGCGCGCCGGTCGGCGAGCTCACCCAGGCCGCTCTCGACGACGACCGGTCCGCCACCACCGGCCAGGTCGAGCGCACCGATCTCGCAGCGCGGCCGCCGGACCAGCTCGCGCAGGTAGCCGAAGCCGCGCAGGGCCGGCACTGCCGTGGCCTGCGATCCGATCCGCCAGAGCCCACCCGGCTCCGGGTGCAGGTGCGCCGATCGCGGCCCGACGGACGCTTCGGCGGGACCCCGGGCCCGGAGGCGGTCGCGCCATCGCGCCGCGCCGATCCGTTCGTAGGTGCGCAGCGCCCGGTCACGCGCCCGCGCCGCTTCGTCGGCCCGGCCGAGGACCGACCAGGCCCGGGACAGCGTGTCGTCGGTGGTGCCGTGGAACATCACCGCGCCGCCGTTGATGACGGCGCGGTCGGCGTACGGGGACAGGAGCCGTGAGGCGGTCTCGATGAGGCCGCGATCATCCAGGGCCAGCGCGACCTCCAGGACGCACTGGACGATCAGCAGCCAGTTCACGTCCTGCGGCAGCTCGTCGAGCGCAGTGCCACCGAACGCCGCGACCAGCGCGCCGGCGCGGTCCGGCCGTCCGGCGCCGATCCACAGGTACGCCGCCTCGGCGTACAGCGCGATCGTGCCCTCGGTGAGGGCCAGCGTCTCGCACTCCAGGGCCTGCTCCTCGGCCAGTGGTTCGTCACCCGCGATCACGACGGCGTACGCGGCCATGGCCTTGAGCACCATCCACGTGTCGGGGACGAACGCGCGTTGGGCGGCGTCGGTCGCAACCGTGATCAGCCGGGTGGCGGTGTCGCTCCGGCCGAGCAGGACGTCGTGCATGAGCCGGCGCGATGCGGCGAAGAACATCGCCTTCGGGGACTCCTCGCCGAGGAGCTCGAGGGCGCGCAGCTGCCGGTTCATGCCGGTCACGTCGAGCTGCTCGCACGCCACCTGCAGCCCCCAGAGACGGGCCTGAAGCCGTGCGTCGGGCTCCATGACGTGGGCCGCGACCTCGTCCAGCTCGCCGGCGAGGCGGACCCGGGTGGCCAGGTCGTCGGGACCCCAGTGCGCGGCGAGCGATGCGTCGAGGGCATCGGCCAGCAGGACCGGATCGCCCGACTCCCGGGCGTTGGTGACCGCCTCGTCGGCGAAGCCAGCCCCGCGAACTGCCTGACCGGCGTAGACCCAGCACCGCGCCAGGGCGGCAGCGAGGCGGGACCGGTCGGCGTGATCGGTGGTGCGGGCCAGGACGTCGTACAGCAGGGCCGGCAGGCGTCCGGGTTCCGGGCCGAAGATCTGGACCGAGGCCGCTCCGAGGGCCGCCCGGGTCCACGGGCCCAGGTCAGCGGCCTCCCGGGCCAGCAGCGCCGCCTCGCCGTAGAGCCGGGCAGCCTCGGCTCCCCGACCGGCGGCACGTTCGGTGTCCGCGCGGTCGAGGAGCTCGACGGTGCTCAGTGAGGCGGGCACGCTGTCATCGTAGAAGTGTCACGGTCTCGGCATGCCGCTTCTGCTGGTCCTCGTCCCAGTCCCCGGTGCAGTACACCGCGAACTCGACGATCGTGGAGCCGACGACATCGGCCCGGATCATCTCCCGGCAGTACCAGCGCTGGCCGGCGTCGTCCCAGTGCTCCTCGAACTCGATCGTGAAGCCGCGATCGGTCGGCTCGACCCGCTCGACGTGGACGGTGCCCGGGCACGGGTGCCCCTGGCGCCGGATGCTCATCGCGTCGGTGGCGTTGTCCGCCTGGAGCCGCCACAGCGGCAAGGTCGCGTCGAGGAAGACGTCCGGGGCGAAGAGCCCGTCGGGTGCGACGCCCGTCTCCAGGTACGTGATCAGGTTGGCGACCGCGGTGGTCGCGTCGGGGCGGTTGGTCGTCGTGGTCATGCCGATGCACCCGCCTGTGTCGTGTTCTGGGCCATGTTCGCGCCGATGACGGCCATCGTCGCCTCGAGCTCGGCGGTCGGGCTGAACTCGACGATCGTGCTGCCGCCGGTGACCAGGGGCAGGTGGCCGGCCGGGGCGAAGTAGGCATCCCCGGCGCAGTAGGTCTCCTCGTGGTCGGGCCAGCGGAACGTGATCTGGCCGCTGGTGACGAAGCCCCAGTGGGGGCACTGGCACCGGTCGTCGGGCAGGCCCGCGAACAACGGCGCCGGGTCGACGTCCGCCTTGTAGGTCTCGAACGCGACGGTGTACTGGTCGAGGGCGGCATAGCGGCCCTCGATCACGTCCTCGTCCACGGCGACGGGGGTGGAGATGCGGTTGGCGCTGGGCATGATGTCCTCCTGGGGGATGGGATGAAGCGGTCACCCCTCAGGCGTGACGCCCGGCGTCACATCGTGAACAACGAGCGATCAGGCGACCGGGTCGTCGGTCCGTTCGGCCAGGGCGCGCTCGACCTTGTCGCGGATGTCCGGCGAGTCGACGATGAGGTGACGGAACGCGTGCCCCTCGATCACCAGCGCGTGCACGGCCGAGGTGGCCACGACGCTGGCGGTCCGCGGGATGCCCTTGAGCAGGGCGATCTCCCCGAAGAAGTCACCGGCCTTCATGGTGGCGATGACCTCGTCCCCCTGGGTGACCGTGGCGGAGCCCTCGATCATCACCACGAATTCCTGGCCGTCGGCACCTTCGGTGGCCAGGACCCGGCCCTCGCGCAGGTCGATCTCGGTGGCGATGGCGGCCACCGCGTTGACCTCGGCCGACGTGCAGTCGGCGAACAGCGGGAGAGACCGGATCAGTTCGGCCTTGGCGTCGCGGTGCAACCTCATGGCAGGCAACCTAGACCCGGGCGCACGTCGCTGTCTGCAGTCCCGGTGATTCGTCCCGCTTTGGGGCCTCAGTGCCGCGTTGCGTAGTCCAGGGGGCAGGGGCCGTCGGCGCGTGCGACGCCGCCGATCTGCGCCGGGACCGGTCGCGGGTACGACGTCCATCCCGCCCGTAGCTCGTAGGTCCCGAGCAGGTCGGTGACCGCCGTGCTCATCGCGGCGAGCGAGAACGGCTGCGCCGTACAGGAGTGCTTGCCGTGGCCGAACGCCGTGACGAGCGTCGGTGAGGCCAGCATGCTGGTGTCCGCGAGGCGGCTGCGGTTCCAGCGCTCGGGTCGCCACTCGGCAAGCCCCGGGCCGGCCGTGGTGTTGGTCAGCGGCAGCAGCGTCGCGATGGTCGCGCCGGGGGAGACCAGGTAGGTCTGGTCACCGTCGTCGAAGGCGACCTCAGCGAGCACCGTTCGCCCCATGATCGAGCGCTGGGCCAGTCGCGTCGACTCGAGCGCGCACCGGTCCGCCAGCTCCCGGTCACCGGCGACGACGGCGGCCTGGACCTCCGGGTGCTCGACCAGGTCGACCAGGGCCCAGCCGAGCGCCGAGGCCAGGTTCGACATCGAGGCGATGTGGATCAGCGCGACGTCCCAGGCGACCCCTGCCCGTCGTACCGGGTCCGGCTCGGGGTCCCAGGCCGCCACGATCCGGGCGAACAGATCGGTGGCGGGCCGGCGGTCGACGGCCTCACCGATGACCTCGGTGATCTCGGCGAGCGCCGCGTGCTCGGCAGCCTTGCCGGACGCAGCGACCGCGGCCATGGCATCGGGGTGGACGAACGCGTCGGCGCCGTCGAGGGCGTCGAAGGCGACGACGAGCCGCTCGAAGGATTCCCCGTCGGCACACCCCGGTCCGGCCCAGGACGCGAGGCCCATCCGGTGCGCGATCCGTCGGGTGAGGGCGAAGACGTCGACCGTGCCGGACGGACCGAGCTCGGCGCGGGTGGCCGCCAGGGCGTGCTCGAGGTTGACCAGGTAGGAGGCGACGTCGCCCTTGCGGAACAGCGATCCGGGCAAGGTGCGCCTGCCGTCGAAGATCTCGTCGGGGAGCTTGCGCCGCAGCATCAGGTAGTCCGCGACTCCCTTGCTCGCCTTGTCCTCGGCGAGTGCGTAGAAGGACTCGACGCCGGTCGCCGAGAACGTGAACAGGTACCGGTCCCGACCGCTCTCGACCACGAAGGTGTCGCCGTGGACTGCGCGGGCCCGGGCGATCTCGGCGACCGCGTCGTCGACCGGGACGTCCCACGGGAGGCCGATGCCCTCGGCCAGCGGGGGCATCGGGCTGATGGCGTTGCGCGGCACGAGCGGCATCGTGTCACGCGCCTTGGACCCGCACGGTAGGAATGTCGTCATGACGATGGAGGCAACGTGGCACGGGGCGGTCCTCGCCAGCAGCGCGGACACGGTGGTCGTCGAGGGCAACCACTACTTCCCGGCAGAGTCGCTCAACCGGGATCACTTCAGCGGGACCGGGACGCACACCCTGTGCCCGTGGAAGGGCACGGCGTCGTACTACTCGGTGACGGTCGACGGTGAGACCAACGCGGACGCTGCCTGGTACTACCCGGAACCGCTGCCCGAGGCGATGATGGTCGCCGGCCGGGTGGCGTTCTGGAGAGGCGTCGAGGTCCGCGAGGTGTGAGCCACGTCCTTTGCGGCATTCGTAACAAATAGGCCCCGTTCTCGTTGATGAGGACATGAACGCACTTCCCGCAACGGCGCTGATCGGGGCGCTGGTCGAGGACCTCGACGACCGCCTGCTGCGCACCGGGACCGACCGCGCCTGGGTCGCCCAGCTCTGCTCCGAGGCGATCGCCTTCAGCTGGACGCTGAGCCGGAACCTTCCCGACGGGCACGTCGGTCAGCGCGCCCGCAGCTCGGCCGCCCTGCTGCTGTCGCTCGGTGCCCCTGAGATGTCGCCGGTCCTCCACGTCCAGCTCAGCGTGGCCTGCGAGATCATCGCCATCGGCGCCCACGACACCGCCTGATCGACGCCCTACGCTCACCCCTGTGAGCACTGAGATCCCGGCCAAGGGCCCTGGCCGCATCCGCCAGGAGAGCATCTACCGCGAGGGCGTCTTCGGACGAGTTCCCGCGGTGCCGACCGACTTCGCCACCCTCGAGGCCCGCGCCCGGCAGGCCAGCACCCCGACAGCGTGGGCGTACGTCGCCGGGGGAGCCGGCGAAGGCCGGACGATGCGCAACAACCGGGCCGCGTTCGACCGCTGGGCGATCGTGCCGCGGATGGCGCACGGCAACACCACGCGCGACCTGTCCCTCGACCTGCTCGGCACCCACCTGCCCGCACCGGTGCTGCTCGCCCCCGTCGGTGCCGGCGCGCTGATGGCCGAGGACAGCGACGTGAAGATCGCGCGGGGTGCGGCCGCCAACGGGGTGCCGTACGTCTTCTCCAACCAGGGCTGCAACCCGATGGAGGAGTGCGCCGCCGCGATGGGCGACGCGCCTCGCTGGGTCCAGCTGTACTGGAGCACCGACGAAGCCCTGGTCGACAGCATGATCTCGAGGGCCGAGGCGATCGGGGCTGGTGCGCTCGTCGTCACCCTCGACACGACCCTGCTCGGCTGGCGGCCGCAGGACCTCAACCTCGGCTCACTGCCGTTCAGCCGCGGCCTCGGGATCGCCCAGTACACCGCGGATCCACGGTTCGCCGAGATCGTCCGCGACCGCATCGCCGCCGCCGGTGTGGCCGGCACGAAGGCGGCAACGGAAGTCACCCTGGGTGCGATCAGGACGTTGCTGTCGATGACCCGGAACCACCCGGGCGCCTTCCTCGACAACCTGCGCTCACCCGTGCCCCGCGCGGCGGTCGAGACGTTCCTCGACATCTACTCCAACCCCGGCCTGAGCTGGGACCACCTGGCGACCCTGCGCGAACGCACGAAGCTGCCCGTGGTGCTCAAGGGGATCCTGCATCCCGACGACGCGAAGCGGGCCTTCGACTCGGGGGTCGACGCGATCGTGGTCTCCAACCACGGCGGTCGCCAGGTCGACAACGCGATCGCCTCGCTCGATGCCCTGGTGATGATCCGCGAGGCCGTCGGCAGCGAACCCACGGTGCTGCTCGACAGCGGCATCCGCACGGGTGCGGACGTCTTCACGGCACTGGCGCTCGGCGCGGATGCCGTCCTGCTCGGGCGGCCGTACATGTACGGACTGGCAGTGGCCGGAGAACGCGGGGTCACCGAGGTGGTGGCCAACGTGATCGCCGAGCTCGACCTCACCATGGCGCTGGCGGGAACGGCCTACCTGGCCGCGATCACGCGCGATGCCCTCGTTCCCAACGCCTCTGCCTAGGAGTTCTCATGGACGCCCTCCGTACCCCCGACGCGCGGTTCACCGGGCTGCCGGACTACCCGTTCGCTCCGCACTACCTCGAGGTCGCCGACGACCTGAGGATGCACTACGTCGACGAGGGTCCTGCCGACGGCGCTCCGGTGCTGATGCTGCACGGTGAGCCGACGTGGAGCTACCTGTACCGCACGATGATCCCGGTCTTCGCCGGCGCCGGCCTGCGCGCGCTGGCTCCTGACCTGATCGGTTTCGGCAAGTCCGACAAGCCTGCCCGGCTGGACGACTACTCCTACCAGCGGCACATGGACTGGCTGGGCGCGTGGGTCGAGGCGCTCGACCTGCGCGGGATCACGCTGGTCTGCCAGGACTGGGGTTCGTTGCTGGGCCTGCGACTGGCAGCCGAGAACCCGGACAGGTTCGCCAGGATCGTCGTGGCGAACGGCTTCCTGCCCACCGGTGACACCGATCCGGGGATCGCGTTCAAGGTGTGGAAGAACTTCGCGGTCTACTCACCGGTGCTCCCGATCGGGCGGATCGTCGCGACCGGGACCCGGCGGACGTTGTCGGCCGGTGAGCGGGCGGCGTACGACGCACCCTTCCCGAGCTCGAAGTTCAAGGCCGGCGCCCGGGCGTTCCCTCGGCTGGTGCCGATCAGCCCTGACGACCCGGCAACACCGGCCAACCGTGAGGCGTGGGCGGCGCTGGGGCAGTGGGACAAGCCGTTCCTCACGCTCTTCGGCCGCCACGACCCGATCCTCGGCCGAGCGGACAAGGCGTTGCTGGACCACGTCCCCGGCACCGCCGGCCAGCCGCACGACCGGCTCGACGGCAGCCACTTCGTGCAGGAGGACGTCGGCGTCGAGATCGCCGAGCGCACGGTGGCCTGGATGGGTGCCGGCGCGTAGGTTCAGCACATGGACCGTTCGCTGCCGCGGCGCCTGTACTTCTGGTTGATGGGCACGTGCGTCGCCCTGATCCTGCTTGCCTGGAACGTGGTGCGCTTCTGGTCCACCCCCGCCGCGGTGGGGATGAGCATCCTCGCTGCGCTGATCCCGCCGGTCGCGGTGATCATCGGCAACTGGGGCGCGATGCGCGACTCCGAACCGCCTACGTTCCACCCTCCGCAGGATCCGGACCGCTGACCCGGATGACCACGTTGCCGGTCTTCTGCCCGGTCTCGACGTAGCGGAACGCCTCGGCCACCTCGTCGAGCGGGTAGCTCCGGTCGATGACCGGGACGAAGTCACCGGCGCCGAGCCGTTCGGCCAGGAAGGCCACCGCACCGGCGTCGTCGGAGGGCAGCGGGAACAGGACCCGACGCCGGCCGGTGATCCGCAGCAGCGGGCTGAGCAGGGCGAGCAGCGGGTTCTGGGCTCCGGGGCCGAGGTCGGTCGCCAGATAGAGGCCGCCGGGCCTGAGCAGCCCGCGGCAGGCGCCGAAGGTGCTCTTGCCGACGGCGTCGAAGACCACGTCGAACGTCTCGCCGCACCGGGTGAAGTCCTCGGTCTCGTGGTCGATCACGCGGTCCGCACCGAGGGAGCGCACGAGTTCGACGTACCGGGTGGTGCTGGTCGCGACGATCGTGGCTCCGGCATGACGGGCCAGCTGGACCGCCGCGCTGCCGATCCCGCCGGTGGCCCCGTGCACCAGGATGCGCGTCCCGAGCCGCACGTTGGCGGCCCGAAGGTTGGCCAGGGCGTAGTGCGCTGCCTCGGTGCCGGCGGCAGCCTGGTCGAAGGTGATGCCGTCCGGGATCCGGGCCAGTGCCTTCGTGGCGCCGATGACCTTGAGCTCGGCGTGCCCACCTCCCCGGTCGTCGTACCCGAAGACCCGATCGCCGAGGGCGAAGTCCTCGACGCCGGGTCCGAGTGCTGCGACCGTGCCGGCGAACTCGCAACCCAGGACCGGTCGGCGCGGGCGGGGCAGTCCGCAGTAGAACCGGACCACGAACGGCTTCCCACGCAGGAACCCGGCATCGGTGCGGTTCACGCTGCTGCGGGCGACCCGGACCAGGAGTTCGCCAGGGCCGGGCTGCGGATCAGGCAGGTCCCCGACGCGCAGGAGGCCCGGCGGTCCGTACCGCTCGTGGATCACGGCTCGCATCTACGGCCTCCGCGTGATCGTGCCGTGGTTGTCGTTCTCGAGCGCCCGGCTGATCACCATCCGCTGGATCTGGTTGGTGCCCTCGAAGATCTGCATGACCTTGGCCTCGCGCATGTAGCGCTCGACCGGGAAGTCCTTGGTGTAGCCGTAGCCACCGAGGACCTGAACGGCGTCGGTGGTCACTTTCATGGCGTTGTCGGTGGCGACCAGCTTGGCGATCGAGGCCTCGCGGCTGAAGGGCAGTCCGGCGTCCTTGAGCCTGGCAGCGTGCAGGGTCGTCGCACGTGCCGACTGGATCGCCGCCTCGGCGTCGGCGAGCACGAAGGCCAGCCCCTGGTGGTCGATGATCCGCTTGCCGAACGTCTCCCGCTCCTTGGCGTAGGCGACGGCGTTGTCGAGCGCGCCCTGGGCCAGGCCGACGGCGACGGCGGCGATGCCGAGGCGACCCGAGTCCAGTCCCGCCAGCGCGATCTTGAGGCCGTCGCCTTCCTCGCCCAGCCGGCGCTCGACCGGGATCCGGACGTTGTCGAACAGCATCGTGGCGGTGGTCGAGCCGGTCAGGCCCATCTTGTCCTCGGGGGCATCGGCGCTCAGGCCGGGGGTGTCGGCGGGGACCAGGAAGCACGAGATCCCGTTGCGCTCGGTCGACGTCCGGGCCATCACCTTGTAGAAGTCGGCCTGCCCGCCGTGGGTCGTCCACGCCTTGGCGCCGTTCAGGACGTACTCATCGCCCTCGCGACGGGCGCTGGCGCGCATCGCAGCCGGATCGGAGCCGGCGTGGGCCTCGGAGAGGCAGTAGCCGCCGAGCAGCTCGCCTCCGAGCATGTCCGGGAGCCAGGAGCGCTTCTGCTCGTCGGTGCCGGCCGTGGCCAGTCCGAAGCAGGAGAGCGCGTGCACGCTGACGCCCACGCCGACGCTCGACCAGACCGAGCCGATCTCTTCGAGCACCTGCAGGTAGACCTCGTAGGGCAGCCCGCTCCCGCCGTACTCCTCCGGGTAGGGGAGTCCGAGCAGACCCGAACGTCCGAGCAGGCGGAAGGTCTCCCGGGGAAAGGCCTGGTTGCGCTCGGCGGTCGCCGCCAGGGGCAGCAGCTCGCGAGTGGCCAGGTCCCGGACCAGCTTGAGCAGGTCGGTGGCCTCGTCAGTGGGCAGGACGCGTCGTGCAGTCATCGGAACCTTCTGTTGCGGAGTAACAGGACTAGTACCACAGTACGTTGATTGGTACTGTGCTGCCATGGCCCCCGAAGCCCGTGGCGAACAACTTCTCGAAGCACTGGTCGAGCTCTACCTGGCCGAGGGTTTCCTTGCCTTCGGGATGGGTGACCTGGCCGCTCGGCTGCGGTGCTCACGATCCAGCCTCTACCTGGTGGCTTCCAGCAAGGAGCAGATCGTGGTCACTGCGGTACGACGGTACTTCCGTCGCGCCGAGGGCCGGATCGAGGCCCGGGTCGCGGCCGAGCCGGACCCCGCGCGACGGCTGGCCGTCTCCCTGGCTGCCGTCGCCGAGGAGCTCGCGCCGGCGTCCGAGAGGTTCTACGCCGACCTCGTCGAATACCCGCCGGCGCGGGCGATCTACGTCGAGAACACCGAGCGCGCGGCCCAGCGGGTCCAGGACATCGTGACGTCGGGCGTCGCCTCGCAAGCCCTGCGTCCCGTCGACGCGCGGTTCGTCGGCGCTGCCGTCGCCGTGGTGATGTCAGCGATCGCGGAGGGCCGGATCGAAGCAGCGACCGGGCTCGGCGACGCGGCGGCGTACGCGGCACTCGGAGACCTGATCACCCACGGTCTCGAGGCTGCAGGCGAGCTGGCTCAGTAGGGAGTCGTCCGGGCAACGGCGAGTGCCCGTGCCAGCTGGAACGGGTTGGCCTGCATGTAGAGCCAGGGGCGTCCGAACCAGAGGAACGCGTCGGCCGACCGGGCTGCCTCCCGTCGCACCGTGGTCGACATCCCCCAGGTTGCCGACGCCGTGAAGGTCGTCGGGGGGATCCCGAGCGTGTCGCAGCGCGCCCGGACGGTACTGGTGCAGACGTTCGCGTTGTCGAAGTTGCCGTGCGGGTGGGCGGCGTAGAACTGGAGCCAGGTGAACGGGCGGCCGTTGTCCGCGGTGTCGACCACGAAGTGACGACCCGGTACGCCGGCGCGGCCCAGCGCGCTGACCAGTGCAGCGCCGTAGGCGATGTTGCCCGCGGTCGAGGAGTAGTGGGTTGCTCCGAGCGCGAACCCGCGGACGTACTTCACGCCGGAGAGCAACAGCTGCTGGGTCGCTTGTGAGAGGTGCAGCCAGTCCGCGTCGCTGGCGTCGATGTACACCGAGGTGTGCGGCAGGGCTCCGAGGACGCGTGCGGCGTACGCCGCCAAGGCGAACCGGACCCGCGGTCGCCATCCCTTCCAGGCCAGCCCGAGGTCGGGCTCGAGGATGATCGCGGCGTGAGTGGAGCCGATCGCCTGGGCGAGCTGGTCGTACCAGGCCCGGTAGTCGGCCTGCGCTGCGGCCGTCAGCGGCTGGCCCACCTTGCCTTCGCCGTACGGGAAGGTCCGGAACGTGGCGAACTGGACGAGAGCGTTCGGGTCGTCGCGCTGGAAGTTCTGGATATGGCTGCGGACCAGGGCTGCGATGTTCGCGGTGCTGATCCAGGTACCCACCCAGATCACCCGCGGTCGCAGCGCGATCTTGGCGAGCAAGGCCTTGTCGGTGCCGGTGGCGCTGCTCCAAGCGGCATACGCGCTCTCGTACGGGTCGCGGTAGATGCCCCACGGTTCGGCCCGGAGCGGGTTCGAGGCAGCAGGCGTCGCTAGGCGACCGGACGGCGTGGCAGCGGTGGACCGCGCCGCGGTGCCCAGCCCGAGGCCGAGTGCGCACACCAGCAAGGACAGCAGCAGGCCACGGGTTACCAGAGCACCTGACTGCCGCCGCGGCCGACGAAGAGAACGAGACACCAAAAGTCCTTGCCGTGGTGGGCTTACTCCCTGTTACATCGGCTGGGAACCCGCCTGGCTGAGGGCGAACGGAAATCTTCTTGGCTCTGCGGGTGTTGGCTTCCACGTAGCTCGGGTTGACGACCTTTGTCTGGAGGAGTTGTGTCGAATACCGAAGCCGAGAGCCGCGATCGCGGACATTGGCCCACTGACGCCGACCTCCGAGCGTTGACGCTCGAGGAACGGCGCGAGTTGATGGCCCGACTCACGCGCCTGCCGGGAGGGCGACCTCGCGCTCACGTCGACGCCCGCAAGATCCGTCGCCATCGCGTCGGGTTGCTCACCGTCGGTGCAGTCGGGCTGGTGCCGTGGACGATCTACCTCGGCATCACGCTCCCCGGGCGTTATGTCGTGCCCAACTGGACGCTCACCTGGGTTGGCTTCGACGTGATCCTCACCTTGATGTTCGTCGCCACCGCGGCCCTGGCCTTCCGGGGTCGCCAGCTGGTCGTACTCGCCTCCTTCGCCTCCGGCGTGCTCCTGCTGTGCGACGCGTGGTTCGACATCACGACCGCAGCTCCCCACGACCGACCGATGGCGATCGGGCTCGCGGCCTTCATCGAGATCCCGGTGGCGGTGTTCCTCATCTACGCCTCGTTGCGACTGCTCCGATGGACGTTCCAGGCGCTGCTTGTCGACCGCGGTGGGCCGCTGTGGCGGATACCGATCCTCGTGGGCGAGCGCGAACTCCCGTAGGAGTAGACCGGTCTATCTATTCGCGACGGCCGGGCGCCGTGATCGGTGTCGGCAGAGCGGCGGCACAGAGGCGCAGCCAGCGATCTCAGGAGTACGGTCCGAGCATGCGCAATCGTCTGCTCGGTTCCCTCATCGCAATGGCCCTTGCTGCTCCCGTGAGCATCGCTCTGACGGCCACGTCCGCAGACGCCACCACCATCTACTACTCGTCGTGCTCGAAGCTCCACGTGAGGTTCCACCACGGGGTGTCCAGGAGCCGCGCGGCCGCGCTTCGTCAGGTGCGGCAGGGATACGGCTTGCCGGCTTACACCGCTCTTGCTCAGAGGGTCTACTGGAGGAACTACAAGCGACTCGACCGGGACCGCGACGGGACGGCTTGCGAGAGGTGACCCTGAAGCCAGCTCAACGCTAGGCCACACGAGCATTCGGTTGTGTCGCCGGGATTGTCGTCGCCGGGTCGTGTGACGTGCGTATCGGACGTTTGAGCATCGACACAGCGGGCAGAGTCAACGGGTTGCGTCCAACCTCCCCACGGACCAACCGAGGCTGCGGCGAGGTGCAAGTCGCGCGTGGGCTGACGACCGGCAGCGCCCCTCCGTGCGGCATCAGGCCGGCTGGGGCGCTGTGTGGGACTGACGTGTAGCTGTCGTCCACAGAGGGTGGGTTTCGTGCACCTGATCACGGAATACAAGGAACACCGCGGATAGGGCTTGTGCGGTTCGTGTACGACCATCCAGAAGAGTTTGGTGTCGCGCTCGCGGCGACAATTTGGGGCTCGATAATCCTCGCGGCCAGGTACTCGGACACTCACGGGAGAGGCTCGATGCCCCGAGATCATCGCCTGGTTCGGTTGCGTGACGCCGCGGACCTTCTCCTGATCTCCTCTTGGTTCCCGCTCATCGGCACGCTCCACCGCAGCGATGGAACCAACGATCATCAGCGCCACTTCGGCTACGTGGCGCTGATCATCTCGCTCAGCATGATCTTCGCAGGATTGATGCTCCGTGGTGCGTGGTGGCTGCTGGCAGGTTTCGTGGTCACACGCCAGGACGGGCAGACAGACCGGCCTCGTGACTCCGTGACTGTCAGACCTCACCCAGGGTCTTCGGTCGACAGGGAGTCGTTTGCCCGATGGTTCTTTGGGTTCCTGATCGCGCTCGGAACCATGATCGTTCTGACGCTGGCGAATTCTTGGTTCGCCCCGGTCAATGCAGTCGTCCTCTGCTATTTCGCCTACCGCATGCTCGGCGGACCCGAGCGCTTCAAGGGAAGGCGCGGCACCCGCGACAGTGACTGAACGACAGCACCCTGACACACGGCGTCGCAACCTGAGGGTTCTGGACAGTGTCCGGGAATGCTGGTGCGTTGACCCGGCCTGACCCGCCAGCCGGCGGTGCGCCTCATGACTGCGCGCCTAGACTCGGCGCTCGTGACGAAGAAACTGCGTGCCGCTTCGGGGATGGCAGCAGGTGGGCTGGCAGTCACGCTTCTCATCGGGTGCGGAGTGACCTCCGATCCAGGAACGTTGAACCGTCACCCTGGCGGGGCTACAACGCCGCGTGCTGCAATCACGGCGTTCTTGCAAGCCTTGGAACGCCGGGACAGTTCAGGTATGCGCCAGATGATGACCACAGGGGCTCAGGAGAACGAGGCAAGTGTCGATTTTGGATTGCTTGGCAAGCCGCCGAAACTGAGCTCATTCGTGATCGGGCGCTACAGCTCGGAGGGTACTTCTGGAAATGCCTCTCCTCCAGGCTCGATCGCATCCCGTAGATACACGGTGGCACTGACGCCCCCGGGTGGCTTCGACAACAGCGACACCGACGGCAGCGCATACGAGATACTCGTCGCGGAAACTCCGGGACGGAGGTGGCTCGTCGCCGAGCTCGGTGGCTGCTGTTAGGCCGTGCGCCGCGTGGTCGGAGTTGGCCGCGTTCGACCTGCGTCTCGCAACCGAAGGCTTAAGGACGTCTATGGCGAGGCACTGGGGCGACATCGGTTCGGACCAAGGTCAATCTGTCGCTCGAGATCCGTTCGGGCAAGTACCGGAAGCCGTTCGGCGACTCCATCAAACTGCTCGGGTCAACGCCCTCGACGGCCCACAGGTCCACCGCCCCGCCTGTGTTGTTCATCCGAAAGAAGAACGCAGCGGTGAACTCGTCCTCAGTCAGGTAGCAGCCTTCGACCTCTGGAGCTCGACTCCCGGCGATCCAAGGAGCGGCACCCATCAAGGTCCAGTCCAAACCGTACTGCTGGATGGATGCACGGTTCAGGCTCGAAGAAACGTGGAAGTGGATCACCCGGACACCTTAGAGATGAGCGGGTGCGCAACCGGACGATTCTGAGACAGCATCCGCAGATTGTTGCGAAGCGCTCCCAGCAGGGGAGGTCAATGCTGACGCTCCTTTCGGTACCGGCGAAGGAGGTGCCGGTGAGCTCGCCGATGACGCTTCCAGTCGACGTCTACGGCTAGTTGATGGGCAGCTGTACTCCTGAGGGGAGCGTGACGAGAACTGTGGTGCCGACATCTTCGCTGCTTGCCAGGCCAATCGTGCCCCCGTGGGCCTCGATGATCTCTTTGCTGATTGCCAGGCCCAGTCCGACGCCGGGAAGGTTGCGGTCTGTGGCATTCCGGCCGCGGAAGAACTTTGTAAAGACGGCCGCCTGATCAGTCCCGCTCACCCCGATCCCGGTGTCCGTGACCGTGAGAACGGTGTCTCCCTCTTTCTGGCATAGCGTCACCCAGACGCGGCCGCCAGAAGGCGTGTATTTCACGGCGTTCGAGAGCAGGTTTTCTGTCACCTGCTGAAGGCGACTACGGTCGCCGACCAGAAGCAAACCGGGTTGGATCCTGGTAGTCAGTTCCACGTCGCGGTCCTTGGCTTGGACGGAGATGTCTGTGACGGATTGGTCGATGAGTGCTGAGAGGTCGACTGCCTCCGGGACCAGCTGCATGCCCGCCTGACGAAGTTGAGAAATGGTCAGCAGGTCGGAGACGAGGTGGAGGAGACGGTCAGCGTTCCGACTCGCCACGGCGAGCAGACGCGGCAACTGGTCCGTGTCGTGAGCATCGAGTTCCGCAGCCATCTCGAGGTTCCCGATGATCGAAGTCAGCGGCGTTCTCAGCTCATGGGAAACCGACGCGACGAAATCGTCCTTGACCGCAAGCGCTCTCATCATGGTGGTGACGTCGTGATACGCGATCACGGCGCCCGCGAAACCTCCGTCGGAATCGTGGACGGGTCTGGACGAGACATCGATCGCTCGCCGCGTTGTCGGTTGGTCGCCCATCCAGAGTGTGTCGGTGAAGGGTTCACCATCGAGGGCCCGCATGGACGGCAAACGGTCGCGGTCAATTCTGGTGTGGTTGTCGGCCGCATAGATTTCGCCGAGCTGATCGACTCGACCTTGGTGCCCGGCCGGATACGCGAGCTCCATCAACTGGGCGTGGCGGGGGTTGAGAGAGGTGTAGCTGCCATCAGCTCCTAACGCGCCCAAGCCCGCGTCCACCGTGTGCACGACGGTCACGGCCCGCTCCCGTTCCTCTCCAAGCTCGGACAGGGCGGCCGCGAGTGCGGCTTGATGTGCCTCCAAACGGTCCACCTGTCCGATCCAGACGCTGATTGTTGACGCAGTCGCGACCGCTGCAACCACACCGAAAATCAAGATCCAGGAGATCCGCCCTAAGTCCTGCAGGTCGCCCGACCCACCGAGGATCCGGGCCAGCGCAAGCGCCATCGCGCCCACCAACCCGGCGACAACAGCTCCCCGCCATCGGAAGACCCCACCCAGCCACACCCCCGGGACCACGACGAGCGCACCCGCAACCACGGCCCCAGGAAGGCTCCCGATCGCCAACACGGCAACGAAGTCCAGGGCACCGATGGCTAGCATGGTCGGCTGGTCGAATCGCCTGTAGGCCGACGTGCTCGACATCAGGCTTGCCAGGACAAGACAGAACAGGCCGATGTAGAGGGTAGTGCTGAGCACATCGTGCGAGCGAAGTATCGAGAAGGTCAGGATCACGACCAGCGCCGGCCACAACACCGATGCCCTCAGTCGCGCTACCTGCTCGGCCTGGCGTTCGCTGAGCCAGCTCATATGGCCGTACGGCACGATCTGCACTAGTTGTCCACAACCGCAGCCGCTGCATGCCTCGCAGCTATGGCTGCTCCGGCGGCCCGCGCTCTGGTTTCGGCGGCAACCCGACCGGCCGTGACAGCGATCATGGATTCGAGCGCCTGAGCAGTCGCTGCGACCTCGGCCTCCACGTCGGCGTCCACGGTAGCCACAGTCTGAGCTATCTCAGCGGCGGCCGCGGAGACAGCGCTCGCGGTCGTGGCGGCGGCGACAGCAGTCTCCCGTGCTGTCGCGTCTGCTGCCGCCTGGACCGTGGCCGCGACCAGGAGTGCCGCGACGAGAGCATCAGCCTCTTGGCCCGGTACACCGGCGGCTACAACAAGAGACGCCGCCCGAGCGGCCGCCAGAGCAACCTCGATGGCCGCAGTCTCGGTTCGCGACCGCATCTCAGCAGCGGACTGCTCAGCATCGGCCGCAACCAACCGCGCAGCCTCCTCGGCAGCAAATGTACGAGCTCCCCGAGCCCTGGCCGCGGCCTGCGACGCCACTTCTGCAGCGGCGGCAACAGCAGCAGCGATGACCAGCACCGCCTCCGCTGCCGCTTCGGCCTCAGCCTCCAGCGCGATCGCAACCGCTTCAGCGACTACCGCAGCAGCCGAATCTTCGGTCGCAGTTGTTGCGGGCACACTGGCGTCCGACTGAGCCCAAGCAAAGCCCTTCGTCTGGGCCTTCTGCTCGTCTGGAGCCTGGCCGGAAGGAGCGGCCAGCCCGCCGCTCGGAATGGAAGGCAGGACCAAGGCAGGTCGGCGCGCTTGCTTGCTGTCCAGCAAGGCCAGCACCTGAGACGTCAAGTGCCGCCGGTGGCCACCCGACGTGAGAACCGAATCAATCTGCCCCGCCTGAGCCCACCTAGCGACGGTCTCTTCATCGACGTTGAAGATCGCCGCAACAGCCGTTGGCGTGAGGAGGTGATCTGGTGCTTCGGATTGCCCAGTCATGGCAACTCCATTCGGCTATTCGGTCCGGCATTCGGCCCGCCGAAGAATCCACGATCCCAAGCGAACGGCTAGCACCGCTGTCCTTGACGCTACGCCGATCACGTTGGGTTGCACCGCTTTGTGAGTATCTGAGCCGAATAGATATCTTTGCGCGTTTCGGGCTGACCCCCGGTGGCCAGCACAAACGGGTTCTGGTCACATGGAGCGAGCGGCAGGTACCAACTCACCCCCGCGCGCTCGCAACCGGAGGGTTTTCGGACAGCGTTAGGGTCGGACGGCCCTACCTGCCGGGTCATGTCGACACGATCGTGCCCAGGACAGCCCCCGGGCGCAGTGGCGCGTCTCAAAACCCGTGTGCGAAATACCCCGTCGCACGGTCGGTTCGGCTGGCGGGTTCGGGGTGCTAACCGCCGGGTGGGTCGAGGGGTGGTGGGGTCAGGTCGCTGGTCCCGATCCGGTCGCGGAGGTAGGTGTAGCCGTGCGGGCTGCGCCAGAGGAACATGCCGGGTTCGAGCTGGGTGTAGGTCCAGGTGGTGTGGGTCTTGAGGTTGTGGTGGTGCTGGCAGAGGTCTGCGAGGTTCTC
>JAOPYE010000025.1 GCA_025964775.1 Marmoricola sp. | reverse complement strand
GGGCAGCATCGCGGTGGACCAGGCGATCGCGAAACTCGGCACGCCCGGCGAGTTCTACCAGCCGCTCGAGCCCGACCAGATCGCCGAGCACATCGTCAAGGTCTTCGAACCGGACATGCCCCGGATGATCGAGGACATCATGGCCCGCGAGCACCCGAACCTCTGGCGCGACCTGCCCAGCCCCGCCCGCAAGGCGATCATCGCTCGCGTCCAGGCGCAGATGCCGACCGTGGTGCACGGGATCACCACCGAGATCGGGATCCACATCGACCAGCTGCTCGACCCCAAGATCATGGTCATCGACCACTTCGAGGCCAACCCCGCCCTGGTGGTCCGGATCTTCCGTGACTTCGGTCAGCGCGAGCTGAACCTGATGGTGGTCTTCGGTTTCGTCTTCGGCTTCCTGCTCGGTATCCCGGTCGCGATGATCGACCACTGGTTCGGCCTCTGGTGGGCGCTGCCGCTGCTCGGCATCCTCGTCGGCTGGACGACCAACGCGCTCGGCATGTGGCTGATCTTCGAGCCGCCGGAGCCCAAGCGGATCCTGGGCATCAAGGTGCACGGCCTGTTCCTGCGTCGCCAGAACGAGGCGGCCGAGGTCTACGCGCAGATCATCGCCGACGACGTGATCACCCTGGAACGGATCGGCGACTTCCTGCTGGACGGGCCGCGCGGCGACCGGACCCGGCAGATGCTCGCGACCGCGATGCTGCCGGCGATCGACCAGGCGGCCGGCCCGGTGCGCGGCGCGGTCCGGATCGCGATCGGCAGCAAGAAGTTCGACAACATCCGCGATGCCGTTGCCAGTGAAGCCGTCGACCGGACGATCACCCCGTTCCGCGATCCCGAGTTCAGCAAGCGCCAGGCGGACAAGATCCGGACGCTGGTCTCGGCACGGACCAAGGAACTGCCGCCGCGCGATTTCGTCGACATGATGAGGTCCGCGATCAAGGAAGACGAGTGGATGCTCTACGCCCACGGCGCGATCATGGGCTTTGCAGGCGGGGTCGCCCACCTGCTGATCTTCGGGGTGGGAGGCAGATGAGCGAGCACGATCGCGGCGACCGGACTCCGGCCGTCTGGGAGGGAGCAGCCGAGGCGCTGCCCGGGGTTGCCCGCATCGCCGGGAAGGCGTGGTTGCGCTCGGCGACCTGGGTAGCCGGTTCTAGTGCCCGCTCTGCGCGCAACCTGGCCCGGGCGATGACCGACCCGCGCGCGGCCGGTGAGCTGGTCCGCGGCGTTGCGACCGACCTCGCCGACGCCACCCGCGCGATCTCCACCGTCGCCCAAGCGGTCTCCAGCGGGGTGCCGATCCCGGCGGCCCTGTTCGAGGCGAGCATGACCTTGAGCTCGGTGATGGCGCCGGACGACGCCCCGGAACGCAAGCGCGAGCTGTCCCTGCGCGAGCGCGGCGAGGAACTGCTGCGCCGCTCACGCGATGTCTGGAGCGACGATGTCGCGCACCCGGCGTACGGGCGGATCCTCGACGAGGTCGCCCCGGACGAGGCGCGGATCCTGCTGCTGCTCCTGCGCGGTGGTCCGCAGCCGTCGGTCGACGTACGGACCGGTGGGCCGGTCGGGATGGTGAGCTCGAACCTGCTCTCCGCCGGCCTGACGATGATCGGTCCGCGCGCCGGTGTTCGTTACCTCGACGAAGTGCCTGCCTACCTCAACAACCTCTTCCGCCTCGGTCTGATCTGGTTCTCCCGCGAGCAGCTCGAGGACCCGCTGGAGTACCAGGTTGTCGAGGCACAGCCGGACGTGCTTGAGGCGATGCACTCGGTGCGGTTCGCCAAGGTCGTACGGCGCTCGATCCACCTGACGCCGTTCGGCATCGACTTCTGCAAGACCTGCCTGGTCGACGACGACGAGACCAAGGACCTGCCGGAGCACGAAACCCCCGAGGAGTAGCGGTCGCTCCGCCTCATCGGGCTATGCGCGCGGCCAGGGCCGCCCTTCGAGCGCCTCGATGGACTCGTTGAACTGGGCGAGCAATCGCTGGAGGCGTTCGACCTCGGCGGGATCCCAGCTGTCGATCACGTTGGCCACGTGGCCATGGCGGACCTTCCGGTCGGCGCGGAGCAGTGCAAGACCGCGGCGGGTGCCGCGCAGCAGGTTGGCGAGGCCGCCGGCCGGATCGGGGATCCGTTCGACCAGGCCCTTGCGGCGCAACGAGGCGATCTGGCGGTTGACGGTGGAGACGTCCAGCTTGAAGGCCTCCGCGAGACCGCCCAGTGACAGCGGTCCGAGCTCGAGCCGGGTCAACAGCTGGTAGCCCGAGCGGTCAAGGTGCAGATCGGGCTCGTGCTGGTTGGAGCTGAGCTGGTGGCGGGCGAGCAGTGTCAGCTCCTGCTCGAGCAGCGCGAGGACGGTCGCGTTCGCGGTGTGCTGTGGCACCTGTGACCCACCTCTCGTCGCTGATCGTGCTGATCAGATGTGCATAGTACACATCATGTGTAGCCTACACAGATGACATTGGCACAGTCCTCGCTCCCGATCACCGAGGTGCGCAAGGTTCCGCACCCGACAGCGGTGGTCGCGATCGGGTGCCTCTGCGGCATCGTCGTCGCGCTGACCCAGACGATGATCGTGCCGCTGATCCCGAGACTTCCCGCGCTGCTCGGGACCGCGTCCTCGAACGCGTCGTGGGCGGTCACGGCGACCCTGCTCACCGCGGCCGTGACGATGCCGATCTCCGGCCGGCTCGGCGACATGGTCGGCAAGCGCCTGATGCTGGTCATCAGCCTCGGCGCCCTGGTCGCGGGCTCACTGCTGTGTGCCGTCACCAGCAGTCTCGTGCCGGTCGTCGCGGGACGTGCCCTGCAAGGACTGTCGATGGGCGCGATCGCGCTCGGCATCAGCATCATGCGCGACGAGCTTCCGGCTGACCGCGTCGGTCCAGCCGTGGCCAGGATGAGCGCCACCCTCGGTGTCGGAGGAGCGATCGGCCTGCCGGTGGCCGCGATCATCGTCGAGAAGGCCGACTGGCACGCACTGTTCTGGATCGCCGCTGCGCTCGGTGCCCTCTGCATCGCCGCGGTCCTGGCGGTGATCCCTGAGTCGCCGGTGCGCACCCCGGCACCTTTCGACCTGCTCGGCGCGACCGGCCTCGGTACGGCTCTGGTGATGTTGCTGCTCGCGATCACGAAGGGCGGCGACTGGGGCTGGACCGCCCTGCTGACCCTCGGCCTGCTCGCCGGCTCGCTGGCCGTCTTCCTCGTGTGGGGATGGTGGGAACTGCGCACGTCGGAGCCGCTGGTCGATCTGCGCACTTCGGCCCGACCCCAGGTGCTGTTCACCAACATCGCTTCCGTCGCCACCGGCTTCGCGATGTACGGGATGTCGCTGATGCCGATCCAGCTGCTCGTCGCGCCCACCGCCACCGGGTACGGCGAGGGGCTCAGCCTGATCAAGGCGGGTCTGGTCTGCATGCCGAGCGGCTTGATGATGTACGTGTTCTCGGGCGTCGGTGCACGGCTGTCTGCCGCCCGGGGTCCGCGGATCAGCCTGGCGGTCGGCGTCGTGATCCTCGGCATCAGCTACGTCTCGATGCTGTTCCTGCGCGACCAGTGGTGGGAAGTCTGCGTGGCCACTGCGCTGCTCGGGATCGGCATCGGGATCGCGTACGCCGCCATGCCGGCCCTGATCATGGGCGCCGTGCCGGTGACCGAGACTGCGGCCGCCAACGGACTCAACGCGCTGATGCGCTCGGTCGGTACGTCGCTGTCCTCGGCGGTCGTCGCGACCGTGCTGGCGCACGAGACGATCCACCTCGGCTCGCAGGTCTTCCCCTCCGACCGGGGCTTCACGATCGCCTTCCTGATCTCGCTGGCCGCCGCCGGCGGTGCCCTGCTGCTGGCTCTCGCGATCCCCCGCCACCAACCTCGTTGATGGGTCGCCTCTGGTTCTGCCAGACGTGACGTCTCGGCCGGACGGGACTGACCACTCGGCGCCAAAGTTGAGTGGAATGGACTCAACTCTGGGGTTGTTGTACGCAGTGACGGACTGAGTGAAGTCCGTCAGGATGGACGTACGAGGCCCCGGAGGGAAGTTCATGGACGGAAGCAAGTTCACCTCGCGCAGCGTGGAGGCGATCAATGCCGCTCAGACGGCTGCCGTGGCGGCGGGCAACGCCCAGCTGGAACCGGCGCACCTGGCGTTCGCGCTGCTGCGCCAGGACGGTGGCATCACGCCCACCCTGCTGGAGAAGTCCGGTGCAGACCCGATCGCGCTCGGCCAGGAGATCGACGAGCTGACGGTGCGGTTGCCGAGTGCGTCGGGTGCCACGGTGGCCACGCCGACGGCGTCGCCAGCACTGACCCGGGTCTTCGCGCGCGCTCTCGAGCTCGCCGGCGAGATGAAGGACGAGTACGTCGCCACCGAGCACCTGCTGCTCGCGCTCACCTTGGTGGAAGGCCCGGTCCAGACGGCGCTCTTCAACGCCGGGGTGACCGCGGACGGGCTGCGCGACGCGATCGCAGCGATCCGCGGCAACCGGCGGGTGACCAGTCCGGACGCCGAGGCGTCCTACGAAGCACTGGAGAAGTACGCCGTCGACCTCACCGAGCTCGCGCGGGAGGGCAGGCTCGACCCGGTGATCGGCCGCGACGCCGAGATCCGACGCGTCGTGCAGGTGCTCTCCCGCCGTACCAAGAACAACCCGGTGCTGATCGGCGAGCCCGGCGTCGGCAAGACCGCCGTCGTGGAGGGCCTCGCGCAGCGCATCGTCGACGGCGACGTGCCCGATTCGCTCAAGGGCCGACGCCTGCTCAGCCTCGATCTGGCGGCGATGGTCGCGGGCGCCAAGTACCGCGGTGAGTTCGAGGAACGCCTCAAGGGCGTGCTCGAGGACATCAAGTCCGCCGACGGCCAGGTCATCACATTCATCGACGAGCTGCACACCGTCGTCGGCGCAGGTGCCGGCGGTGACTCCTCGATGGACGCCGGCAACATGCTCAAGCCGATGCTGGCGCGTGGCGAGCTGAGCCTGATCGGTGCCACGACCCTGGACGAGTACCGCGAGCGCATCGAGAAGGACCCGGCGCTGGAACGCCGTTTCCAGCAGGTCTTCGTCGGCGAGCCGAGCGTCGAGGACACGGTCGCGATCCTGCGCGGCCTGCAGCAGAAGTACCAGGCACACCACGGGGTCGAGATCACTGACGCCGCACTCGTCGCAGCCGCGATGCTCTCGGACCGTTACATCACCGGGCGCCAGCTGCCGGACAAGGCGATCGACCTGATCGACGAGGCTGCCTCGCGGCTCCGCATGGAGATCGAGTCGAGCCCCGTCGAGATCGATCAGCTCCGTCGTGCCGTCGACCGGATGAAGATGGAGCAGCTCGCCCTGGAACGCGAGACCGATCCGGCGTCGCTGGACCGGCTCGAGAAGCTCAAGATCGACCTCGCCGACAAGGAGGAGGACCTCCGCGGTCTCGACGCCCGCTGGGAGCGGGAGAAGACCGCCCTGGAGGGATCGGGGGCGATCCGCAAGCAGCTCGACGCCCTGCGGGTGGAGGCCGACCGGCTCCAGCGCGAGGGCGACCTGGGTCGTGCCTCCGAGATCCTCTACGGACAGATTCCCGCGCTGGAGAAGCAGATCGCCGAAGCAGAAGGTGCTGAGGCGGTCGAGGACCCGATGGTCAACGAGAAGGTCGGGCCCTCAGAGATCGCCGAGGTCGTCGAGGCCTGGACCGGTATCCCGACGGGTCGGCTGCTCGAGGGCGAGACCGCCAAGCTGCTCCGGATGGAGGAGATCATCGGCCAGCGCCTCGTCGGCCAGACGGTCGCCGTGGCCGCGGTCGCGGACGCCGTACGACGTTCCCGCGCCGGCATCTCCGATCCGGACCGGCCTGCCGGAAGCTTCCTGTTCCTCGGACCCACCGGTGTCGGCAAGACCGAGCTGGCCAAGTCGCTGGCCGACTTCCTCTTCGACGACGAGCGGGCGATCGTCCGCATCGACATGAGCGAGTACTCCGAGAAGCACTCGGTGTCGCGATTGGTCGGGGCTCCTCCCGGTTACGTCGGGTACGACGAGGGTGGTCAGCTGACCGAGGCCGTACGCCGACGTCCGTACTCGGTGGTGCTGCTCGACGAGGTCGAGAAGGCGCACCCGGAGGTCTTCGACCTCCTGCTCCAGGTGCTCGACGACGGCCGGCTCACCGACGGACAAGGTAGGACCGTCGACTTCCGCAACGTCCTGCTGATCCTGACCAGCAACCTGGGTTCCCAGTTCCTGGTCGACCCGACGCTCGAGGTCCAGGCGCGGCACGAGTCGGTGATGAGCGTGGTGCGGGCGGCGTTCAAGCCGGAGTTCCTCAACCGGCTCGACGAGATCGTGATGTTCGATGCGCTCGGCAAGGACGAGCTCGCGCACATCGTCGACCTCCAGCTCGCAGCCTTCGACGCCCGGCTCGCTCCACGACGGATCACCGTGACGGTCACCGACCCGGCCAGGGTGTGGCTGACCGACCACGGCTACGACCCGGCGTACGGCGCCCGGCCGCTGCGCCGCCTGGTGCAGACGGCGATCGGCGATCCGCTCGCCCGGATGCTGATCGGTGGCGCGGTCCTCGATGGCCAGCACGTGGTCGTCGACGTCGAGGGCGAGGGGCTGGCCCTGCGGGTCACCGACTGACCGACGCCCCCCGGCGGCCCCTGCGCCGCCGGGGCGCGTGGAACCCCTTGGTTGAATGGGTCCATGAGTCAGACGGACCCGGGCCCGCGCCCGATCGAGATCACCGTCGGAGGCGTGGTCGCCTCGGGTGCGTCGCTCATGCTCGTCGTCGCCGTGTTCGATGCCATGGGCCAGCTGCGCTCGGTCGACACGCGTGCCGCGATCACCCAGTCGGTGACGAGCGGTTACACGAAGGGTCTCGGGATCAGTGTCGACCAGGCAACCTCGATCATCCACGGGTTCCTGCTGGTGGCCGGTGCTGCTGCGGCGGCCGCCGCGGTGCTCGGTTTCTTCGTGCTCCAGCGCAACCGTGGGGCCCGGATCGCGCTGTCGGTCGCGGCGGTGCCGATCCTGCTCACCTCGCACTACTCCCAGGGTTTCTTGTCGCTGCTCATCGTGACCGGTACGGCGTTGCTGTGGAGCCGACCCGCCCGTGACTGGTTCGCGGGCCGGCCGCAGACGCCGCGCCCCGAGCGGATCGCGCGCGAGACCCCGGTTCGTCCGCCGGTCCCGCCGTACCGGCCGCCCGTGCCCGACGTCCAGGTCCGACCGTCGGATCCCGACGCGCCGCAACCACCACCGTCGCAGGGCTGGGGTGTCCCGACCGGCCCGCCCGCCCCAGGACCGGCGCCGTACTGGCCCCCGCCGAACCCCTATGCCCGGGTGCCGCGGACCTGGGTCGATGGCCGACCGCGGTCAGTCGTCGTGGCGTGCGTCCTGACATGGACGTTCGCCGGGCTGACCGGTGTGATGTTCGGGTCGACGTCGATCGCGCTGGCGGCGAATCGCAGCGGGTTCATCAAGCTCATGCGACAGAGCCCGGAGTGGAAGGCCTCGTACGCCGACACCCTCCAGGGCAACACGTTCGTCGTGACGGGCGCTGTGGTCGGCCTGTGGTGCATCGCTGCCGTGCTGCTCGCGGTCCTGGTGTGGCGAGGCGTCGCCTGGGCCTGGATCCTGCTCATCGTCTCGACGGTGCTCGCCACCGTGCTGAGCCTCTACGCCCTGCCGCTGTCGATCCCGATGTTCGCCGTGCTGGCGATTGCGCTGGGTCGGCTGCTCAGCCCGCCGACCCGGGTGTGGTTCGCGAGCAGGCCGCCGCGCTGAGGCATCACCGGGCGTGCAGGTCGGCGGCTGCGAGGCGGTCGAGTCCTTCGCTGATCACCTCGGACTTCTTGCAGAACGCCCAGCGGACCAGGTGCCGGCCCTCCTCGAGGTCGTCGTAGAAGACCTGGGACGGGATCGCGACCACACCAGCGATCCCCGGCAGCGCGCGGCAGAAGGCCTGTCCGTCGGGATATCCGTACGACGACACGTCGGTGGTCGCGAAGTAGGTGCCGTCGGGCCGGTAGACCGTCATGCCCAGGGCCTCGAGACCTGCACACAGGGCGTCCCGCTTGGCCCCGAGCTGCTGAGCCAGCGCCCGGTGGAAGTCGTCGTGCTCGTTCAGCGCGAGTGCGACCGCGGGCTGGAGCGGCGCGCCCGAGGAGTAGCTCAGCCAGTTCTTCGCACCCTCGACCGCTGCGACCAGGGGTGACGGTCCGCTGGCCCAACCCACCTTCCAGCCGGTGACCGAGAAGGACTTGCCGGCGCTGGAGATCGTCAGGGTGCGTTCGGCCATCCCGGGCAACGTGGCCAGCGGGATGTGCGGCGTACCGAAGGTGAGGTGCTCGTAGACCTCGTCGGTCACGACCACCAGGTCGTGCTCGATCGCCAGTGCGGCGACCCCTTCGAGCTCGTCGCGAGTGAGCACGGCACCGGTCGGGTTGTGCGGCGAGTTGAGCAGGATCAGCCGGGTGCGCTGGGTGATCGCCGCAGCGAGCTCGTCGAGGTCCAGCCGGAAGCCCGGGGCGCGCAGGGTCACCGGGCGCCGGACAGCCCCGACCATCTGGATCATCGCGACGTAGGAGTCGTAGTACGGCTCGAGGACGACCACCTCGTCGCCGGGATCGACCAGGCCGAGCAGGGCACCCGCGATCGCTTCGGTCGCCCCGGTGGTCGCGACCACCTGGCTGCGGTCGAGATCGAGTCCGTAGTGCCGGGCCTGGTGCGCGATCACGGCATCGATCAGTTCCGGGGTGCCGTGCCCGGGCGGGTACTGGTTGCGGCCCCCGCGCACAGCGGCCACCGCGGCCTCGAGCACGGCGTCGGGACCGTCCTCGTCGGGGAAGCCCTGCCCGAGGTTCACCGAGCCGGTGCGCACGGCGAGCGCCGACATCTCGGCGAAGATCGTGGACCCGATTCCCGCCAGCCGGAGTGCGTGGTCGGCCATGCACGAAGACTAGGCGCTCACCCGGCTCGCCGGACGAACCTGGGGATGAATAGGGATGGCGACCGTCTGTGGTGAACAATGTCCGCGTGAGTGACGACGACCAGGAGCCGGCCAAGCGCTCGGACAAGCCGAGCACGTTGCGGCGGATCACGTTCTGGTTCGGCGTCAGCCTGCTGACCGCGGGCCTCAGCCTGCTCGGGTACGTCGCCTGGGAGCTGTGGGGCACCAACATCATCGCCGAGCGGCACCAGCGCGAGATCACCAGCCAGCTCCAGGAGGACTGGGCCGCCGGCAGCGGGTGCGACGAGTTCTGCCCGCAGGGCGCGGCCTCCGCGCTGATCCGGATCCCCAAGTTCGGCAAGAACTACGTCATCCCGGTGCTCGAAGGTGCCACCGAGGACAACCTGAACAAGGGCGCGTTCGCGCACTTCGCCAATACCGCCGCCGCGGGCCAGGTCGGCAACTACGCGGTCGCGGGCCACCGGGTGACGCACGGCGAGCCGCTGCGTCACATGCCCGACCTGCGTCCTGGTGACGAGGTCATCGTGGAGACGCGGACCGACACCTACACCTACGTCCTGGACACCAACCCGAACGACCTGGTGATCTCCTTCACGGGGGTGTGGGTCCTTGAACCCGTGCCGCACAACCCGAATCCGGGTGGGCCCGAGCCCCGGCAGGTCGCGGGCCAGCACCTGATCACGCTGACGACCTGCTCGGAGATCTTCCACACCGACAACCGGATGATCGCCTTCGGCCATCTGATCCAGGACGTCAAGAAGTCGAAGCTGCACCCGGTCGACCCGTGATCACCTCCGTCCGACCGGCTCCACCCGTTCGGTTAACCTCTGCCCATGGCTGATCGCGACATCCTCCTCGACCAGGTCAACAGCAAGGCGATCGTGCGCGGCAAGGTCACCCTCGCCTCGGGACGCGAGGCCGACTACTACGTCGACATGCGTCGGGTGACCCTCGATGCCGAGGCTGCCCCGGCGATCGGTCGCACGATGCTGGACCTCACCGCCGATTGGGACTTCGATGCCGTCGGTGGGCTGACTCTCGGTGCCGATCCGATCGCGGTCGCGATGATGCACCAGGCCGCCGCGGTCGGACGAACGCTGGACTCGTTCGTGATCCGCAAGGCCGCCAAGGTGCACGGACTCCAGAAGCTGATCGAAGGGCCCGAGGTCGCCGGTCGCCGGGTGCTCGCCGTCGAGGACACCTCGACCACAGGTGGTTCGGTCCTCGAAGCCGTCCGCGCCCTGCGGGACGCCGGAGCCGACGTGGTTGGTGTCGCCGTGGTCGTCGACCGGGACACCGGTGCGCGCGAAGCTGTCGAGGCCGAGGGCCTCGCGTACCGCTACGCCGTGGGGATCTCAGACCTCGACGTCTGAGGCTCCGCTACTCGGCGTTGACGGGACCGCGTCGACGCCGGTTGCGCCATTCGATCCCGATCGGGATCGCGGACAGCGCGATGATGCCGATGATCAGGATGTCGATGTGCTTGACCACGGCGGGCACCGACTTGCCCAGGTAGTAGCCGAGCAGGGTCAGCACGAGCACCCACGACACGGCACCCACGGCACTCCAGACCAGAAAACGACGGCGATCCATCTTGGCCACTCCGGCGACGACGGTGACGTAGGTGCGGACGACTGCGACGAAGCGCCCGACCACCAGGGCTGCGTTGCCGCGTTTCTCGAAGAATTCGTGGGTCTCCTCGAGGTAGCGCCTCTTGAGGATTCGACCGTCCCGTTGCATCAGGGGCGTTCCGACCGCGCGGCCGATTTCGTACCCCACGACGTTCCCGGCGAAGGCCGCGATGGCGAAGATCGCCATGACGAGGACGATGTTCTCGTGCAGCTTGTCCGTCGCGATGAAAAGTCCAGCAGAGACCAGCAGCGTGTCACCAGGGAGGAACGGGAAGAACAGTCCGCACTCGATGAAGAGAAGCACGGCACCGAGCCAGATGAATTCGGTGTGGTAGTGGTCGAGGAGCCAGTTGGGGTCCATCCACTTCATGCCCAGCAGCAGCGGTGTCATCGAGTTGGCAAGGAGCACAGTCACCCCCGAAGGGTAGCCGCCGTGAACTGAATGCCGGCTGACGTGCCAGTCTCCGGCTCGCGGCACCCAGACCATAGGCTCAGCGCGTGACGCCGGACCAGCCTGAGCAGCGCGCGCCGTACGACCCGATGCCGCACGGTCCGACCGAGGTCGGCGTCGGGCCGTGGCCGGGGCACTGGCCGACCGGGCCGCAATTCGACCCCGAGCTGCTCGCCGCCGGGGACCGCCGCAACGTCGTGGACCGTTACCGCTACTGGTCGCTGGAGGCGATCGTGGCGGACCTGGACACCCGCCGGCACGACTTCCACGTCGCGATCGAGAACTGGCAGCACGACTTCAACATCGGCACGATCGTCCGCTCCGCCAACGCGTTCCTGGCTGCCGAGGTGCACATCGTCGGCAACCGGCGCTGGAACCGGCGCGGTGCGATGGTCACCGACCGCTACCAGCACGTCCGGCACCACGAGACGGCTGCTGACCTGGCCAGCTACCTGCACGAGCACGCCGGTGGGCCTGTCCGGCTGCTCGGCATCGACAACCTGCCAGGGTCCGAGCACCTCGAGACCATGGCGCTGCCGCGACGGGTCTGCTTCCTGTTCGGCCAGGAAGGCCCGGGACTCTCCGAGGCCGCGCGCGACACCTGCGACGGGACGTTCTCGATCGCCCAGTTCGGCTCGACCCGGTCGATCAACGCCTCGGCGGCCGCTGCGATCGCGATGCACTCCTGGATCCGGACCCACGCCGACCTCGGGACTGAGCAGACCTGGCGGGGTTGATCCGCCTCAGCTGATCGGGAAGCCGATGAAACCCCTGCCGCCGTCGTGAGCCGCGACCGCGGCCAGCAAGCCCAGCAGCGCGATCGCGATCCCGGCCACGGCCAGCAGCTGAGCCGCCTGCGCGGTCGCTCGCTCCCAGGTACCGCTGAGCTGGCGTCCGGCGTCGGTCGCCATCCACAGGACCCCGACACCGATCAGGATCGTCACGATGGACTCGCCGACACCGAGCGAACGGCCGCTGAGGTCGTGGACCCGGGCGACGACGGCCATCACGTAGGAACCCACCCGCGCGAGGTAGCCAGCCACGAGAGCGAAGCCGAGGGCGATGGAGACGAGGGTGCGGGCCTGCGGCGTGATCATGGTCAGACGGTAGCGCCTGGGTCGTCTAGGGTGAAGCCGTCCTGATCGCTCCCGAGGAGTCCCGCATGCCCATCGCCACCCCCGAGAAGTACGCCGAGATGCTGGACGTGGCCAAGGCGAAGTCCTTCGCCTTCCCCGCGATCAACGTCTCGTCCTCGCAGACGCTGAACGCCGCACTCCAGGGCTTCGCGGACGCCGGCAGCGACGGGATCATCCAGGTGTCCACGGGTGGGGCCGAGTACCTCTCCGGTCCGAGCGTGAAGAACATGGTCACCGGCTCGGTCGCCTTCGCGACGTACGCGGCCGAGGTGGCGAAGAACTTCCCGATCAACGTCGCGCTGCACACCGATCACTGTCCGAAGGACAAGCTCGACGGCTTCGTCCGGCCGCTGGTCGCGATCTCGGCCGAGCGGGTCGCGCGCGGCGAGGCGCCGCTGTTCCAGTCGCACATGTGGGACGGCTCGGCCGTGCCGATGGCGGAGAACCTGCTGATCGCCCAGGAGCTGCTCGCCCAGTGCGCGGCGGCGCACATCATCCTCGAGGTCGAGATCGGTGTGGTCGGAGGCGAGGAGGACGGTGTCGTCGGCGCGATCGACGAGAAGCTGTACACGACGCCCGAGGACGCGCTCGCCACCGTCGAGGCGCTGGGGACCGGCGAGAACGGCCGCTACATGACGGCGCTGACCTTCGGCAACGTGCACGGCGTCTACAAGCCGGGGAACGTCAAGCTCCGTCCGGAGATCCTCAAGGCTGCGCAGGAGGCCGTCGTCGCCAAGCTCGGACTGCCCACCGGCTCCAAGCCGTTCGACCTGGTCTTCCACGGCGGTTCGGGTTCGAGCCCGGAGGACATCGCCGCGGCCGTCAGCTTCGGCGTCATCAAGATGAACGTCGACACGGACACGCAGTACGCGTTCACCAGGCCGGTCGCGGCGCACATGTTCAGCAACTACGACGGTGTCCTGAAGGTCGACGGCGAGGTCGGCAACAAGAAGGCCTACGACCCGCGAGCGTGGGGCAAGGCCGCCGAAGCCGGCATGGCTGCCCGCGTGGTCGAGGCCTGCGCGAACCTGAGCAGCACCGGTCAGACGATCGGCTGAACCCGCTGGGCGCCGGGACGACTGCGCCGGCTCAGGATCGGCTGCTCGATCACCCGGTACGACGCGGCGGCCAGCAGGATCGAGATGCCGCCACCGAGGACGAAACCCGTGCTGGCTCCTGCGACGCCGTGCGCCCGCAGCACGGTGAGCACCGGGTAGTGGAACAGGTACACGCCGTAGGAGATCCTGCCGAGCCACGCCAGCGGAGCCCAGGCGAGTACGGCGCCGACGCCGCGGGTGCGCACCCCGTCCAGGTGCACCAGCAACCCGGCCGTGAGTGCAGCCACCAGCGGTGACTGCCAGGCGATGACCGCAGGATGCACGCTGATGTTGTCTCCCGCAGCGAGCACGAACGCGAAGCCGAGCGCGGCCAGGATCAGCCAGCCCGTCCAGCGTCGAGGGCTGTGGCGCTCGGCCCTGGCGCCTCGGGTCAGCGTGACCGCGACCAGGGCTCCGATCAGCAGCTCGAAGGCGCGGGTCCACGGCATGTAGTAGGCCACCGGGAACGAGGTCGGTTCCCGGCCCATCTCGGTGACCAGCAGCACGTAGCTGACGGCGATCCCGGCCACCACCGGCGCGATCAGGTTGCTCTTGCGGGCAACCAGCCAGCCGAGCAGGGGCGGCCAGACCAGGTAGAACTGCATCTCGACGGCCAGGCTCCAGGTGTGACCGAACTTGCCGAGCTCGTGACCGCCCAGACCCCAGACGAAGTTCTCCACGTACAGTCCCGCCGCACCGGCCGTGCGCAGGTAACCCACGAAGGTGCCGCCGTCGCCGATCGTCCGGTAGAACACTGCACCGAGAACGAGTGCGACCAGGAGGGCCGGGTACAGGCGTTCCAGTCGGCGGACGTAGAACCGTCGGAAGTCGAGTCGACCGGTACGCCGGTGCTCGCTGAGCAGGATCGCGGTGATCAGGTAGCCGGAGAGGACGAAGAACACGTCCACACCGAGCCAGCCGCCGCTGCACAACGCGAGCAACAGGTACGAGTGGTAGGCGAGCACGGCGAGGACCGCCAGCGCGCGGATGCCATCGAGTTCTGGTCGGTGATCCATGGCGCGCAGCCTGCCATCCCGAGCGCTCGGCGTCCCGAGAACGACGCGCTGCTGCGATCAGTTCTCGGCAGCAGCAGGAACGGGAGCAGCTGTACCGCCGTACCCGGTGTGCTTCGGGCGCTCGTAGAAGAGCACCGCGACCAGGCCGATGACGTAGATGCTCGCCGGCAGCAGGAACGCCTGCTGCATGGCCTTCGCGAACAGGGCGGCGACGTGCGGGTCGGTGATCTTCTGGGCGCCGGCGTCGCCATGGGCCGATGCGCCGGGCAGGTAGTGGGCCAGCCGGCTGCTCATCATCACGGCGATCGCGGCCGAGCCGACCACGGAGCCGACCTGGCGGGTCGCGTTGTACACCCCTGCCCCGGCTCCGGCCTGGTGCAGCGGCAGGTTGCGGTTCGCCGTCGCTGCGGTCGGAGCCCAGATGAAGGCGTTGCCGCAGCCCAGGATCACCTGGAAGAGGGCGACCAGCCAGATCGACGTGTGCGGTTTGATCTGGGTCGTCAGCGAGAACATGCCGATCATGCTGAGCAGGAAGCCGATGCCCACGATGATCCGCGGGTGCACCCGGTCGGTGAGACCGCCGACCGGCTTGGCCAGGATGATCGACATCACCGCCATCGGGAAGAACAGCAGGGCAGCTTTCGTCGCGCTGTAGCCCAGCACGGCCTGGGCCCACAGCATCAGCGGATAGCCCATCGAGACACCGACGAACCCCATCACGGTGATCGCGATCGTGGAGACCGAGAAGTTCCGGTCCCGGAACAGTCCGAGCGGAACGAGCGGCTCCTTGGTGTTCTGCGCCTGCCAACGGACGAAGGCGGTCAGGATGACCACACCACCGACGATCATCGCGATGATCCAGCCGGCCCAGTGCTCCTGGTGTCCCTGCTGGATGCCGAATGCCAGCAGGAACAGGCCGCCACCGGACAGGGCGACGCCGAGCCAGTCGAAATCGTGGTCGTTGGTCGAGAGTGACGGCACGTTGCGCACCGCGAGGTAGAACCCGACCACGCCGACCGGGATGTTGACGAAGAAGATCCACTCCCAGCCGAGACCGGTGGTCAGCACGCCGCCGAGGATCGGGCCGACGACCATCGCGACGCCGGCGGTGGCTCCCCAGACCGCCATCGCCTTGCCACGCTCGGCTGCGGGGAAGGTGCGGGTGATGATGGCCATCGTCTGCGGGGTGATCATCGAGGCGCCGAGACCCTGCACGACGCGCGCGACGATCAGCATCGTGATGCCGCCGGCCAGGCCGCACCACAGCGACGCGAGCGTGAAGACCGTCAGTCCGATCAGGTACAGCCGCTTCGAGCCGAACCGGTCGCCGAGGCGTCCCATGATGAGGACAGGGACCGCGTAGGCCAGCATGTAGGCGCTGGAGACCCACAGGGTCTGGTTGACGCTCGCGTGCAGCTTGTCGATGATCGTCGGCGTCGCGACCGTCACGATCGTGAGGTCCACCAGGATCATGAAGAACCCGAGGACCAGCGCGAAGAGGGCCGGCCAGGGGCGCACGTCGGGCTGCTCGGCAGGACCTGCTGTGGGCGAGGCAGTCTGGGTCATGGTGCTACTCAACACCCGGTGGGGGACAATTGGTCCATGACCCCCTCTGATCTGCACCGCTCCGACCTGATGGCTGGTCCGCCTCCGACCCTCCTGCCCGAAGACCCTGCTGCCGCCGACCTGGCCGCGGGCGAGGATGCCCGGACGGTGGTGAAGGCGCACCCGGAATCGCCGCTCGCCTGGGCGGTGCTGGCCGAGCAGGCCCAGGCCGGTGGAGACGCTGACGACGTCGTGGGCTACGCGTTCGCGCGGGTCGGCTACCACCGGAGCCTGGACCAGCTGCGGCGCAACGGGTGGAAGGGTCATGGCCCGGTGCCGTGGGACCACGTCCCGAACCGTGGCTTCCTGCGCGCTCTTGCTGCTCTGACCAGGGCCGCTGGTCTGATCGGCGAGGAGGCCGAGGAGCAGCGGTGCCGCGACTTCCTGCGCGACTCGAGCCCCGAGGCGTACGAGGCCCTGCTCGGCTGAGGACACGGCCCGCGACGGCCATGGACGTCCGCCGGTTCGCGGGTGATGCTGTGCCTATGGCCGAGTACACGCTCGCGGTGAGCGAGGCGGAGATCGCGCGCTACCGGATGATGGCCCGGCACGCGATCGCCGGAGAGTCCCAACAACTCGCTCTGGCGGGGGTCGCCGACGGTGCCGTTGTCGCCGATGTCGGGTGCGGCCCGGCAGCCATGAGCGTCGAGATCGCCAGGATCGTCGGCCCGTCAGGTCGGGTGATCGGGGTCGAGCGCGAGGAGGAGGCGCTGAGGGCCGCGCGTCAGGTTGTCGCCGAGTCCGGGCTGGAGAACGTGGAGCTGCGCCACGGCACCGCGACCGCGACCGGCGTCGAGCCGGGCTCGGTCGACGTCGCGATGATGCGGCACGTCCTTGCGCACAACGGCGGCGACGAGCAACGCATCGTCGACCACCTGGCAACCCTGGTGCGCCGTGGGGGAACGGTGTACCTGGTCGACACCGACCTCACCGGCATGCGGGCGCTCGACAGCAACCCCGAGCTGGCTGATCTGGGACCCCGGTACGCCGAGTTCCACGCCGTCCGGGGCAACGATCCGCAGGTCGGGCTCCGGTTGGCAGCACTCCTGGGCGCCGCCGGCCTCGGACCGGTCGCGTTCGTCGGTCTCTACAACATCGTGACGATGCCACCGGGGATGCGCCCGCCGCTGTGGGCAGCACGCGACGCGATGCTCGCACAGGGTGCCGCGACCGAGAGCGACGTCGCTCGCTGGGGAGCTGCCTTCGAACGGCTCGACGCTGCCGTCGTGCGCCCCACCTTCTTCGCGCCGTTGTTCGTCGCCGCAGGCCGGTTGCCCTAGTCGGCTTCGGGCGGCGCCAGCAGCCGGTACGCCGCCGACTCGACGTGCCAGGTCCGCCGGCGTTCGGGACCGTGGAGCTCGCGGTCGGCCCGGAGCCAGAAGTCCTCGCCGGCGATCGACACCTGCGACCCCGTCCGGACCGTCACGTCGGTCTCGTCCGGTTTCCGGCCCAGGAGCCTGGCCGGGGTGCGGCTGAGCCGCGACACCGGGTCGGTCGCGTGGGTGACCGTCACCTCGACGAGACCCGCAGGCGCCTCGTTGTCCAGCGAGACGGCCAGGATGCGCTGGTCCATGTCGGCGACGACCTCGCCGTCGATCTCGATCCGCAGCCTGACGACCCCGGGAAGGACCGCCTCGACCACGGCCGCGAGCGGGTGCGTGACCAGGCCGAGTCCGAGGGGCGCGAGCCGTTCGAGCAGGGGCCCCGCCGGTCGGCTCATCCGGGCTCCCGACCCGACCTCGACCAGGGTCATCGCGATCTCACCGAGCTCGTCGACGATCAGGTCCATCGGCCGGGCGGCAGAGGTGAGGAGGGTTTCGGCCGCCTCTGCCGGATCGGTCGGGATGCCCGCACTGCGGGCGAAGCCCGAGCCCGCGCGCAGGGGAACGAGCCCGAGCGTCTTCGCGCCGAGATCGGTACGCCGGTGCAGGGTGGCGATCACGGCGTGCATCTCGGCGTCGCCGCCCGCGACCACGATGGTGCGGGTGCCGGCCCGGTGCAGGATGCCGTCGAGATCGCCGGGTCCACCGCTCTCGCAGACCTCGATCGAGACCCGGTCGCGCAGGACGTCCAGCGCGGCGCCGAGCTCGTCGCCGTCGCCTGATCCCGATGGCGCGATGATCAGGAGGGGTTCCACGCCGTCCACCGTATGCGCCCCGGTCAGAAGCCACCGGGGCGGCTCGCACCTCGGTCGGAGGTGTCGAATTCTGGTAATGTGACTCCGCAAGAGCCCCGTGCTGTTGCACGCCGGGCTCTTGTGCGTTCCCCCGTGAGCGCGCCCGGCGGCCGCCTGCACGTTCCGGCCCGCTGAAGTCGAGAAGTGAGAGAGGTGCTCATGCCCGCGATCGTGGTGCTCGGAGCCCAGTGGGGCGACGAAGGCAAGGGGAAGGCCACCGACCTCCTCGCGACCAGCCAGCCGATCGACTTCGTCGTTCGCACCAGCGGCGGTCACAACGCGGGCCACACGATCGTGGTCAACGGCGAGAAGTACGCGACCCACCTGCTGCCCAGCGGCATCCTGACCCCCGGTGCGACGTCGGTCATCGCGAACGGCGTCGTGGTCTCGCCCGAGGCGCTGTTCCGCGAGCTCGACGGCCTCATCGAGCGTGGGGTCGACGTCGCCCAGCTGGTGGTCAGCTCGAACGCCCACGTGATCGCGTCGTACCACGTGGCGGTCGACAAGGTCTCCGAGCGGTTCCTGGGCAAGAACCAGATCGGGACGACCGGTCGGGGCATCGGTCCGGCGTACGGCGACAAGGTCAACCGGGTCGGCATCCGGGTGGCCGACCTGTTCGACGAGGAGATCCTGCGACAGAAGGTCGAAGCCGCCCTCGACGTGCGCAACCAGGTTCTCGCCAAGGTCTACAACCGCCGAGCGATCGCGATCGAGGCGGTCGTCGAGGAGCTGCTCGCCTACACCGAGCGGCTGCGCCCGATGGTCGCGGACACCAGCCTGCTGCTGAACAAGGCCCTCGACGAGGGCAAGACGGTCCTGTTCGAGGGCGCCCAGGCGACGATGCTCGATGTCGACCACGGCACCTACCCGTTCGTGACCAGCAGCAACCCGGTTGCCGGTGGTGTCTGCGTGGGATCCGGCGTCGGTCCGACCCGCATCGACCGCGTGATCGGCGTCATCAAGGCGTACACGACCCGGGTCGGCGCGGGCCCGTTCCCGACCGAGCTGTTCGACGAGGACGGCATCAACCTGCAGCGCATCGGCGGCGAGGTCGGCGTCTCGACCGGCCGTACCCGGCGCTGCGGCTGGTACGACGCGGTCGTCGCCCGGTACGCCGCGCGCGTCAACGGCCTGACCGAGTTCTTCCTCACCAAGCTCGACGTGCTCGACACGTGGGAGCGGATCCCGGTCTGCGTTGCCTATGAGGTCGACGGCGTCCGGCACGACGAGATGCCGATGACCCAGACCGAGTTCCACCACGCCAAGCCGATCTACGAGTACTTCGACGGCTGGCAGGAGGACATCTCGGCGTGTCGCACCTTCGAGGACCTGCCGAAGAACGCCCAGATCTACGTGCGTGCGCTCGAGGCGATCTCGGGTGCACCGTTCTGGGCACTGGGAGTCGGCCCGGGTCGCGAAGAAACGGTCGTGGTCCCACCGCTCTGATCGGCCTAGGGTGAGCAGCATGCTGGAACCTGCTGACGCGATCGACCAGGTCAACGACATCTTCGGCCGCCATGCCGGCTACCGGGCACTGCATGCCAAGGGTGCGTTCTACGCCGGCACCTTCACCGCGACGCCGGCGGCTGCGGCCCTGTCCCGCGCAGGCCACCTCCAGGGCGACCCGGTGCCGGTGCGGATCCGCTGGTCCAACGGTGCCGGCAACCCGATGGTCTCCGACAAGGCGCCGGACGTGCGCGGGATGGCGGTCTCGTTCCGGCTCGCGGACGGCACCGCCACCGACCTTCTCGGCCAGACCGCACCGCGCTTCCCGGTGCGCACGCCCGAGGCCTTCGTGGCGATGGCGAAGGCGGTGCAGAAGCCGTACCTGATGCCGCTGTTCCTGGCACGGCATCCGGATGCCTTCCCGGCGCTGCTCGCAACGATCCGCAGCAAGGCGACCGTGCCGCCGTACTCGTACGCCGAGGTGACCTACTACCCGGTGCACGCCTACCGCTGGGTCGCCGCTGACGGCACCGCCACCTGGGTCCGGTACCGGCTGGTGCCGACCGGTGGGGCGCAGGAGCGCGCCGCCGGCGAGTTCGCCGGATCCGGGCGCCTGCACGACGAGATCCTTGCTCGTCTGGAGAAGGGCCCGGTGGGTTTCACGCTCGAGGCGCAGAAGGCTGTCGACGGCGACGACCCGGACGACCCGATGGCGCTGTGGTCGGGGCCGTGGTTCGACGCCGGCACCATCACCGTCACCGGCCCGGACCCGGAGCGCGAGCAGGGCGGCGAGATCGTCGTCTTCGACCCGACCCGGGTCGTCGACGGCATCGAGCTCTCGAACGACCCGATCCTGCGTTACCGCTCGGCGGCGTACTCGGAGTCGGTCAAGCGTCGAGTCTGAATCAGCCGGTCGCCGTAGGATATACCTGGGGATATACTTCCGGGATGAGACCGGCGATCACCAAACTTTTCAAGAGCAACACCACCCAGGCGGTGAGGTTGCCGAAGGACATCGCCTTTCCTGAAGGCGTGTCCGAGGTCGAGATCCGCGTCGTGGGCGAAGGCCGCTTGATCCTGCCGAAGGGTCGCGGGATGGCGCACTGGCTGGACCACGGCAAGCGCTACCCCGACTTCCCGGACCGTGAACAGCCGCCGATGCAGGAGCGCGAGTGGCTGGACTGACCCACCTGGTCGACTCCGACGCCGTCATCCAGGCGTTGCGCGGCCCGGGCCCGGCTCTTGCCCAGAAGCTGCGGGAGCACGGTGGCGGGTTGGCGGTCTCGGCGGTCACCGTCACCGAGCTGACCTACGGCGCCCTACGTGCGCCCCTTCGAGACGATGCGCTCGATGCGGTCGAGGAGTTCCTCGACAGTGTCGTCGTGCTGGAGATCGATCGGCGTGCCGGACGGGTGGCAGGCGCGGTGCGGGCCGAGCTCGCGGCACTTGGAACGCCGATCGGACCGTACGACGTGCTGATAGCGGGCCAAGCGCGCGCCGAAGGCCTGATCCTGGCGACCGGCAACGTCCGCGAGTTCCGGCGGGTGAAGGGCCTCCAGGTCGAGAACTGGCGCTAGCGGCCCGCTGGGCGCGACCGTCGTACCAGTGGTTCCCCCGCCGACCACGGGAAGTCGATCCAGGCCTCGGTCGATTTCCACGCGTAGTCAGGCCGTACGACGGACCGTTCCTTGGCGTACACGACCGCGACCCGTGCTTCGGCGACCGCATCCGCGCAGAACTCCTGGACGTGCTGGAGGGTCAACCCGGTGTCGGCGATGTCGTCGGCGATCAGCACCTTCAGGCCGGCGAGGTCGACCACGTCCGGTGTCGGCGGCAGCATGATCGGAACCGGCAACCGGGTGTCCACGCCGGTGTAGAACTCGACGTTGACCGCGGAGAGGTTCTTGACGTCGAGGGCGTAGCCCAGGCCCATGCCGAGGGCCAGCCCACCGCGCGCCACCGACAGGATCAGGTCGGGTTCGTAGCCGCTGTCGACGACCTGTCGGGCCAGGTCCTGCACGGCCTCGCCGAAGGTCTCCCACGTCAGGATCTCGTGTTCACCGGCCATGCCAGGAGTCTGGCAAAGGTTGGTGACATCCGTGTTTCGCGAGGCCACCGGTCGACCTGAGGCGGCGTTGAATCACGTCGCCAGGCCGGCGAGCTGGCGCGCTGTACGACGAAACGTCGTCGTGACCCGGTCGCCGTCGAGATAGACCCCGACCAGAGCCGCGTCACGCAACAGCACCAACGCTGCGGCGACCTGGCCTGGACGAGGGACGTCCGCTGCCTTGCAGACACCCGCGAGCGTGTCGCGGAACCACGTCCGGTGTCGGTCGATGACCGCCCGGACCTCGCCGTCGACGTCGGGGTACTCAGCGGCGGCGTTGATGAACGGGCACCCACGGCGGTGGTAGCGACGAGCATCCTCCGCGATGCCCTCGATGACGCGTTCGAGCAGGTTTCGCGAACTGCCTCCAGCCGCGCCGGCGACCTCGAAGTAGCCGCGGATCACCGCGTCCTCGCGCTCGAGATAGGCCACCACGAGCGCCTCCTTGCCGGGGAAGTGGCGATACATCGTGGCTCGGGTGACCTTGGCTTCGGCCAGGATGCGATCGACCCCGACGCCCTTGATGCCCTCCGCGTAGAACAGTGTCGCGGCCGTCTCGAGCAGACGGTCGCGGGGCGCGGCAGTGGTGGCACTCACATCCGGATCCTAACGAGCGGCTCTTGACAGGCCCGCTCTTCGACTCGATAGTAGAACGAACGTTCTTTCTGTACAAGGACCGGCCACGAGAAGGAGTACGACGATGAGCACGATCACCCCCCGCGAGGCGACTCAAGTCCGTGCCGTCAACGAGTCCGGCAAGCAGCCGGTCGTCTTCGTCCACGGCCTGTGGCTGCTGGCCGGGACCTGGCAACCCTGGCGCGACGAGTTCGAGAAGCGCGGGTTCGCGACCGTGGCGGTCGACTGGCCCGACGACCCGGCCGATGTCGTGTCTGCACGGGCCAACCCCGAGGTCTTCGCCGGCAAGCGCGTCGGTCAGGTGGCCGACCACATTGGCGAGGTCATTTCAGGGCTGAGCCGCAAGCCGGTCGTGATCGGGCACTCCTTCGGTGGGCTGCTCGCGCAGATCGTCGCCGGGCGCGGCCTGGCGGCGGCGACCGTCGCGATCGACCCTGCCCCGGCGCGCGGCGTACTGCCGCTGCCGCTCTCGGCTCTCAAGGCCGCGTCGCCGGTGCTGATGAACCCGCTCAACCGGGGTCGTGCGGTCACGCTGAGCTTCGAGGAGTTCCGGTACGGGTTCGCGAACGCGGTGTCCGAAGCCGAGGCCCGCGCCCTGTACGAGGCGCACCACGTCGCCGCGCCCGGACGTCCGCTGTTCCAGGCCGCCGCGGGCAACTTCAACCCGTTCAGCGAGACCAAGGTCGACCGGAGCAATCCGGATCGCGGCCCGATGCTGTTCATCTCCGGGGAGAAGGACCACATCGTGCCGTGGGCGATCACCAACGCCAGTTTCAAGGCACATCGGAAGAACCCCGCCGTGACCGAGATCGTGGAGATCCCTGGCCGGGGCCACTCGCTGGTCTTCGATGCAGGCTGGCCCGAGGTGGCCGAGGCTGCCTTCACGTTCCTCGGCACGCAGGGAGTGACCGCCTGACGTCGACCTCGAAGGAGGCACTGCCCGCGGCCACTAGACTTGTGTCACGTGAAGACCCTCGTGATCGGCGCCGGTGGCCGCGAGCATGCCCTGGCCCTGGCCCTGTCCCGCGATCCGTCGGTCTCCGAGGTCCACGCCGCACCTGGTAACCCGGGCATCGCCGCGTTCGCGACCGTGCACGACGTTGATCCGATGGACCCGGCCGCGGTGGCCTCCCTGGCCGAACTGCTCAGCTGCGACCTGGTGGTCGTCGGGCCCGAGGCGCCGCTGGTCGCCGGGGTCGCCGATGCCGTGCGCGAGCGCGGGATCTCCTGCTTCGGCCCCTCCGCCGATGCCGCCCAGCTCGAGGGCTCCAAGGCGTTCGCCAAGGACGTCATGGCGGCTGCCGAGGTGCCGACCGCGATGGCGCACGTGTGCGAGACGCCGGAGCAGATCGAGGCCGCACTCGACGCGTTCGGACCGCCGTACGTGGTCAAGGACGACGGGCTGGCCGCCGGCAAGGGCGTCGTCGTGACCGATGACCGGGCCGTAGCCCAGGCGCACGCGCTCGGGTGCGAACGGGTCGTGATCGAGGAGTTCCTCGACGGCCCCGAGGTCTCGCTGTTCGCGATCACTGACGGCGTCACCGTCTTCCCACTGCTGCCGGCCCAGGACTTCAAGCGGATCTTCGACGCCGACCAGGGCCCGAACACCGGCGGCATGGGCGCCTACACCCCGCTGCCCTGGGCTCCCGAGGGGCTGGTCGAGGACGTCCTGGCGCGGGTGCTGCAGCCGACGGTCGACGAGTTGGCCCGCCGCGGCGCCACCTTCAGCGGCCTCCTGTACGCCGGACTCGCCCTGACCAGACGCGGGACCAAGGTGATCGAGTTCAACGCCCGGTTCGGCGATCCCGAGACCCAGCCGCTGATGGCACTGCTCGACTCGCCCCTCGGCGTCCTGCTCAAGGCCGCCGCCGACGGCGCCCTGCACGAAGTCGAGCAGCCGCGCTGGAAGTCCGGTGCCGCCGTGGCGGTCGTGATGGCAAGCGCCGGGTACCCGGAGTCCTCCAGGTCCGGCGATGTGATCACCGGGACCACGGAGGCCCAGGACCAGGCGCAGTGCGACGTGATCCACGCGGGTACCGCGCTGGTCGACGGCAACCTCGTGACTGCCGGTGGCCGGGTGCTGGCCGTCACCGCGGTCGGCGCCGATCTGGCCGAGGCCCGGGCGAAGGCCTACGCCGGGGTCGGTGCGATCACCTTCGACGGCGCGCAGTTCCGAACGGACATCGCGGCGAAGGCAGCCGCTGGAAAGGATCACGTGTGAGCATCGTTCCCAACGTCCTCGCCACCCGGTACGCCGGCGCCGACCTGGCCGCCATCTGGTCGCCCGAGCACAAGATCGTCCTGGAGCGGAAGCTCTGGATCGCCGTACTGAAGGCGCAGAAGGACCTCGGCATCGACGTACCCGATGGGGTGATCGAGGCTTACGAGGCCGTCGTCGAGAAGGTGGACCTCGACTCGATCGCGGCCCGTGAACGAGTCACCCGGCACGACGTGAAGGCGCGCATCGAGGAGTTCAGCGCACTCGCGGGCCACGAGCACATCCACAAGGGGATGACCTCGCGCGACCTGACCGAGAACGTCGAGCAGCTGCAGATCATCGCCTCGCTCGGTCTGGTGCGGCAGCGGGTCGTCGCCACCCTCGCGCGGCTGGGCCGACTGGCTGCGGAACACGAGTCGCTGGTCATGACCGGGCGCTCGCACAACGTCGCGGCGCAGGCGACCACGCTCGGCAAGCGGTTCGCCACGATCGCCGACGAGATGCTCGTCGGGCTGGCGCGGCTCGACGACCTGATGGCGCGCTACCCGCTGCGCGGGATCAAGGGGCCGATGGGAACCTCGCAGGACATGCTCGACCTGCTCGACGGTGACGCCGACAAGCTCGAGAGCCTCGAGCGCCGGGTCGCGGATCACCTCGGCTTCGACTCGGTCTTCACCAGTGTCGGGCAGGTCTACCCGCGCTCGCTGGACTTCGACGTGGTCTCGGCACTCGTGCAGATCGTCGCCGGACCGTCGAACCTCGCCACCACCATCCGGTTGATGGCCGGCCTCGAGCTGGTCACCGAGGGTTTCAAGGAGGGCCAGGTCGGCTCCTCGGCGATGCCGCACAAGATGAACACCCGCTCCTGCGAACGCGTCAACGGACTGGCCGTCATCCTGCGTGGTCAGCTCTCCATGGTCGGAGAGCTCGCCGGCGACCAGTGGAACGAGGGCGACGTCTCCTGCTCGGTGGTCCGTCGCGTGGCGCTGCCGGATGCGTTCTTCGCCTGCGACGGCTTGTTCCAGACCTTCCTGACCGTGCTCGACGAGTTCGGAGCGTTCCCCGCCGTGATCCAGCGCGAGTTGGATCGCTACCTCCCGTTCCTGACGAGCACCAAGGTGCTGATGACGGCGGTGCGCAACGGCGTGGGTCGCGAGGCGGCACACGAGGCGATCAAGGAGCACGCCGTCGAGGTGGCGCTCGAGATGCGCCAGGGCCTGGCAGTGAATGACCTTTTCGACAGACTTGCCAAGGACACGCGTCTCGGACTCAGCCGCGAGCAGATCCTCGCCCTGGTGGCGGATCCGATCGAGTTCACCGGCGCCGCCGTGGCGCAGGTGCAGGCTGTCGTCGGCAAGATCGAGGCTGTCGTCGCGGCTGATCCGGTTGGCGCGGCGTACCACCCGGGCGCGATCCTCTAGTCCAGCCGGCGTTCGAGTCCGGCAAGCAGGCAGTCCAGGGAGAAGTCGAACTGCACCTCCGCCTCGGGCCGGGCGGCGATCATCTCGCGCAGGTGGGGGAGGTCGGCGGCCGAGCGTTCCCGGACGCCGCGGCCGAACTCGACGAACTGCGGGTCCTCTCCGTCTGCGGCCAGCGCCTGCTGCCAGGCCTCACCGAGGGCGAGCGTGTAGACGTGCTGGACGCAGTGCTGGACGTCGGCGGTGCTGAAGCCGGCGGCATCCATCACTGCCGCGAGGCGTTCGATCCGGTCCAGTCGCAGCCCGGTCGGCGCGCTGGTCAGCCGGACGTACTGCAGCAGCTGCGGGTTCGCCACGACGGCCACCCGGGTGGCCCGGGCGAACGCGGTGATCCAGTCCTGCCAGGTCGCTTCGGCAGGCGGTTCGAAGTCGTCGTACTCCGTCTCCTCGAGGATGCGCGCGGCCACCAGGGCGAGCAGCTCGTCGCGATCCCGGACGTGGTTGTAGAGGGCGGCGGTCCCCACGTCCAGGGCACGCGCGACCGCGCTCATGCGAAGGTCCTCGGGTCCGAGCCGCACCGCAGCACTGACGATCTGCTCGCGCGAGATCCGCTGCGGGCGGCCTCGTCGACGCTGCTCAGGAACCGTCACGGGGATCTCCACGGACAGAAGAATACTGAAGACCGTCAGAAAATCATCCCCGAAAGGCTTGACAGGTGAGAACGCGTTCTAGTTCTGTTGCCGGATGACCACTGAGAAGCCACCGGAGGACTTCGCGATGACGCGGAGCAGCCGGGACACCGACGCGATGGCCCGCACGCTGACCGGATGGCTCGCCGGTCATCTGCCCGACGGCGCGGACGTCGAGATCACCCTCTCCGGTGCGTCGGACTCCAACGGGATGTCGAGCGAGACGATCCTGGCCGACGTGACCTGGACCGCCGACGGCTCGCGCGCGACCCACGGGTACGTGATCCGGATGGCGCCCGCGCCCCGGGACGTGCCGGTCTTCCAGACCTACCGGCTCGATCACCAGTACGAGGCGATCCGGCTGGTCGGTGAGCTGTCCGACGTACCGGTGCCGACGCCGCGGTGGCTCGAGGCGACCGGGGACGTGCTGGGCCAGCCGTTCTTCTTCATGGAGCGGATCGAGGGCATCGTGCCGCCCGACGTGATGCCCTACACGTTCGGCGACAACTGGTTCTTCGACGCGTCCGATGCCGACAAGCGCCGCCTGCAGGACAGCACGGTCAGGGCCATCGCCGGACTTCACTCGATCCCGGATGCTGCCACGACCTTCGGCTTCCTCGACGTCCACGACTACCCCGGCGGGACCCCCCTGCGCCGGCTCTTCGAGAAGCTCCGCTCCTGGTACGCCTGGGCCGCCGCCGAGCTCGCGCCGTCACCCCTGATCGACGAGGCCCTTGGCTGGCTCGAGGCCCACTGGCCCACGGTCGACACCCCTGACAACGTGGTCCTGTCGTGGGGCGACTCGCGCGTCGGCAACTGCCTGTACGTCGACTTCGAACCGGTCGCTGTCCTCGACTGGGAGATGGCCGGGATCGGTCCGCGCGAGCTCGACCTGGGCTGGATCGTGTTCGCGCACCAGGTGTTCCAGTCGATCTCGGACGTCTTCGGGATGCCCGGGCTGCCCGACGTCCTGCGTGCCGAGGACGTGCGAGCCACCTATGCCGAGGCCACCGGGGTGGAGGTCGGCGACCTGCGCTGGTTCGAGATCTACTCGGCGGTGATCTGGGGGGTCGTGTTCATGCGCACCGGCGCCCGTCAGGTGCACTTCGGTGAGCTCGCCGAGATGCCCGAGGACGTGGACACCCTGTTCCACCATGCGCCGCTGATGCGCGCACTCCTGGCGGAGGTGTCGGCATGATCGGCCCGCTCGACGAATACCCGATCCACCAGGCGCCGCTGCCGATCAACCGTTCGGTGCACAGTGACCGGAACTTCTACGACCGGTGCTACTTCAACGCGATGGACACGGCCGGGGGCGAGACGATGCTGGTCACCGGCATCGGCTACTACCCGAACCTCGGGGTCAAGGACGCCTACGTGCTGCTGCGTCGCGGCCAGACGCAGACTGCCGTGCACCTCTCCGACGCGATCGACCAGAACCGGCTCGACCAGCGCTGCGGCGGCTACCGCCTCGAGGTGATCGAGCCGCTGCAGAAGATCCGGCTCGTCCTGGACGAGACCGAGGGCATGGCCATGGACCTGACCTGGGACGGCTCCTACGACGTGGTGCAGGAGCTGCCGCACCTGATGCTCGCCAGCGAGACCCGGCCGACCCTGGACGCCCAGCGGTTCGCGCAGCTCGGGTCCTGGAGCGGGTCCCTCCTCGTCGACGGCGAGGAGATCACGGTCTCCCCGGACACCTGGATGGGCAGCCGGGACCGCTCCTGGGGCATCCGGCCCGTGGGCGAGGCCGAGCCCGCCGGACGCCCGCAGGACCCGCCGATGGAGGGCTTCTGGTGGCTCTACGTCCCGATGCGCTTCGAGTCGTTCTCGATCGTCGTGATCATCCAGGAACGCCATGACGGGTTCCGGACGCTCAACGACGTCACCCGGGTCTGGAAGGACGGCCGCGTCGAGCAGCTCGGCTGGCCGAAGATCGAGATCGAGTACGCCCCCGGCACCCGGACCCCGACCAGCGCCAGGCTCAGCTGCACGGGTTCGGAGGGCCAACCCGTCGTGATCGAGGTGGAGACCCGCACGCACGTCGTCCTGCACGTCGGCGGCGGGTACGGCGGCGACCCCGACTGGACCCACGGCCAGTGGAAGGGCGAGAACTTCGTCGAGCGGGTCACCTACGACCTGACCGACCCGGGGATCGTCGGTCGGATCCCGTTCGGCGTGATCGACCACTGCGCGCGGGCGAGCTGCGACGGCGAGGTCGGCCACGGGCTGTTCGAGCACGGCACCTTCGGGCGCCACGACCCCAGCGGCTTCATCGACTGGAGCAACGACCGCAGCTGAGCCGGCAAAACGCTCAAGTACGACAGGACATGGCCGATGTGACCCGTACTACGGGTGCCCTACGGAAGGGGTGCCGCCGGGAAGGGAATCCCCATGCGCCTGAACGCCACCGCCATCCGTCCCCGCTCCCGCGCGATCGCCTCGGCCGTCGTGCTCGCAATCGGCCTGAGCACAGCTCCGGCGCTGATCGCACCTGCCGGAGCCGCAACGTCGCACGTCGCCCGTACGTCGGCAGTCGATTGCCAGGCATCGACCACCGCGATGGAGCGGGCCGACCACCAGCAGGCGACTGCGAGAGCCGCCGTGGTCGCGGCACGCAAGGCGTTGAGGAAGGCCCGGCGTCACCAGAACGCGGCGAAGATCCGCAAGGCGCGACGCGTGCTGACCAGGACGAGCAAGCAGTACGCCGCAGCGGCTGCCTCAGCGAGGTACCGCCAGGTCGAGGCCCGTTACGCCTGCGCCTCGCCGACCTCGACCACCGCCGCCACCGGTGCAGGCAAGAAGCTCGACGTACTCGCCGTCGCTCGTGGCGTCTCCGTCGGTCCGATCGACGTCGGCCAGCTCACCACGCTCCTCAACCAGCTGCTCCCGGGGGTCAGCCAGCATCTCGACCCGACCCAGCTCGCCGCGCTCCTGGCCGGCTTCAACGGCGGTACCCCGGACCCGACCGAGCTGCTCGGACTGCTCTCCGGGATCCTCTCGCCCGCCCAGATCGCCGGCCTGCTCACGGGCAGCGCGAGCGGTGACGTCCTGACCGGTCTGGCCGGCAACATCATCGGCCAGCTCAGCGGGCTCGGTGGCGGACTCCCGATCCCGGGCAGCTTCGACCCGACCCAGCTCTGGAACCTCTTCAGCGGCATGTTCGGGAACCTCGACCCGAGCCAGCTCGGCGACCTGCTCGGACTGCTGACCACGGCCACCGGCGAGGGATCGAGCACCTTCGACCTCGGTCAGCTCACCAGCCTCATCCAGGCCCTCGTACCCACCGCGAGCAGCGCGTTCGGACCGGCGGACCTGACCACGATGCTCGGCGCGCTGAACGGGCCGAGTCCTGATGCCACGTCGCTGGCGGCGCTGCTCGGTGGCCGTTTCGGACCCGGCGACCTGACCCAGGTCCTGGCCGGTACGGCGAGTTCCCAGCTGACCGGCGACGTCCTCGCCAACGTACTCGCCCAGCTCGAGACCGGCGGCACGGGCAACCTGAACATCCCGACGCACCTGGACACCTCAGCGGTGACCACGCTGATCAGCACGGTCACGAGCCTGATCACCTCGGTGCTGGGCGGTGGTCCCCTCGGTTCGCTCTGCGGGATCATCCCGCTCCCGCTGATCTGTCCCTGATCCTCCCCAGGAGCAGGGTCAGTCCTGGGGCCGGCCGTTCGCGATCAGGGCATCGATCTTGGCCTCGAGCCTGGTGATGTCTGCGCGCGTGGCCGACTGCAGGTCGGCACGCAGGGTCGCCACGATCGAGCCTCCGGGCTCGATCGTGGCGACCTCGACGTCTGCCACGCTGTTGGCGTTCTGACGACGCAGGGCCACCTCGGCGTCGGCCGGGCGCAGGCCTTCGCGACGCAGGGCCTCGAGGTCCCACCTGCCGTCGCGCGCCAGCTCGGTGGCCTGTCCCTCGAGGAACCGGGCAACCTTCTCGTTGCGGCGCGCGGAACGCACGACCACCGAATTGAAGGCGACCAGGACCACGGCACCGATCAGGCCACCAGCCAGGGAGTTGTCGGGCCCGATGATCGCGTTCTGGACCACGTTGGAGAGCAGCAGCATGACGACGAGGTCGAAGGCATTGAGCTGCGCGAGGTCACGCTTGCCTGCGAGTCGGAGGAGCACGGCGATGGCGAGGTAGACCGCGATCGTGCGGACCACCTTCTCGGTCACCGAGATGTCGAGGTGTGTCAGGTCGGTCCACATGGACCTCATCCTGCACCTCGCGACGCCGGGAACCCGGGTGGTGCGAGAGCATGGCGAGCGTGGACCAGGCAGTGACCGGTGAGGACGAGGCTGTCGTGCAGCCCGGCCGTCAGGCGTGGGCGGTCTGGTCGGTCTCGCTCGCCGTGTACATGCTGGCGGTCTTCCACCGGTCCTCGCTCGCGGTGGCCGGCCTCGCAGCCACCCACCGCTTCGGGATCTCCGCCTCGCAGCTGGCCACCTTCACGATGCTCCAGCTCCTCGTGTACGCCGGCATGCAGATCCCGGTCGGGTTGCTGATCGACCGGTTCGGCCCGCGTGCCGTCCTGACCGTCGGAGCAACGGTGCTGACCTGCGCGCAGGCGGGCTTCGCGTTCGCCGACAGTTACGGACTGGCGCTGCTGGCCCGCATCTTCGTCGGGATGGGCGATGCGATGACGTTCATCTGCGTGCTCCGCCTGGTGAGCACCTGGTTCGCACCCCGACGCATCCCGGTGATGGTGCAGCTCACCGGCGTGCTGGGCCAGCTCGGTGCGATCGGCGCCGCCGTACCGATGACCTGGGCGCTGGGTCATCTCGGCTGGACCCGGTCGTACCTGCTGGCTGCCTCGCTCGGCATCGTGATGGTCCTCGGCCTGCTGGTCGTCGTGCACGACGCGCCGGGATCGCGCAACGTACGCGGGCCGTCGTTGAGCTGGTCCGCGATCCGCGGCAGCCTGGCCGAGTCGTGGAGCCATCCGGGCACCCGGCTGGGTTTCTGGATGCATTTCTCGACCCAGTTCAGCGCCACCGTCCTGGGGTTGTTGTGGGGCTTCCCGTTCCTGGTCAAGGGCGAGGGACTCAGCGAGAACACAGCGGGCGTGCTGCTGACGCTCATGGTCGTCGCGATCATGGCAACCGGCCCGCTGCTGGGGTGGCGGACGACGCTGCGGCCCTGGCACCGCTCGAACCTGGTGCTCGCGATCATCGGATCGATCGTCACGGTCTGGACCGTTGTCCTGGCCTGGTCCGGGCCGGCACCGCTGTGGCTGCTGGTCGTCCTGGTGGTCGTCACCGGCGTGGGCGGCCCTGCCGCGGTGATCGGCTTCGACCTCGGGCGCACCTCCAACCCACCCCACCGGCTGGCCAGCGCCACCGGGATCATCAACCAGGCCGGCTTCTACGCCAGCCTGATCCTGGTCATCGCGATCGGGCTGATCCTGGACTGGAAGACCCCGAGCGGCTCCGCCTACACGCCGGCCGCGTTCCGCTGGGCGATGAGCTTCCAGTACCTGCTCTGGGGCGTCGGTGTCGTCCAGATCTGGCGCTATCGCCGCAAGGCCAGGGCGCGGTTGCGTGACGACGACCCCGACTTGTGGGCGGAGATGTCGGGCGCTCGATAGGCTCCGCGCGTGATCCTCGCTGCGCTCGTCAACGCGCTGTCGCCCACTCGGCCTCACCTCGCTGACGCTCGGCGGGCGCTCGATAGGCTCCGCACGTGAGCACCGAGCTGAACATCCCGCCCGCGCCGGCGATCTCCGGGGCCGTGCACCTGCACTCCGGCAAGGTGCGTGACCTCTACCGGATGACCGAGGGCGAGCACGCCGGCCGGCTGCTCATGGTGGCCAGCGACCGCATCTCGGCGTACGACTTCGTGCTGGCGAGCACGATCCCGGACAAGGGCGCGATCCTGACGCGGATGTCGTTGTGGTGGTTCGAGCAACTCGCCCCGTTGGTGCCGAACCACATCGTCTCGACCGAGGTGCCGGCCGACGTGCGCGGCCGGGCGGTGTTCTGCGAGGAACTCGCGATGTTCCCGGTCGAGTGCGTCGCCCGGGGGTACCTGACCGGCTCGGGCCTGCTCGACTACCGCGCGACCGGTGAGGTCTGTGCCATCGCACTGCCGGCCGGTCTCGAGGACGGCAGCCGGTTGCCCGAGCCGCTGTTCACCCCGGCCAGCAAGGCGGCCGTCGGGGACCACGACGAGAACGTCTCCTACGACGCGGTCGTCCGTGCTGTCGGTGCCGAGGCGGCCGCCGAGCTGCGTGACCTGACCCTGCGCATCTACGGACGTGCCGAGGAGATCGCCCGTGACCGCGGGATCATCCTGGCCGACACCAAGTTCGAGTTCGGCTCGCGCGCGGACGGCACCACGATCCTCGCCGACGAGGTACTGACCCCCGACTCGAGCCGCTTCTGGCCTGCCGACCTGTGGCAGCCGGGCCGCGCCCAGCCGTCGTACGACAAACAGATCGTGCGGGACTGGCTCACCTCCGCCGCGAGCGGCTGGGACCGCACGTCGGGGGAGCGGCCGCCCGAGCTGCCCGAGGCCGTGATCGCCCACACCCGCGCCCGGTACGTCGAGGCCTACGAGCTGCTCACCGGGGAATCGTTCTGATCAAGCACGTCGACTTCGACGTCGAGCCGGAGGTCGCGTTCGACTTCCTCGTCGATCCGCGGAACCGACCGCTGTGGCAGTCGTCCCTGCTGAGCGTCGTGGTGCCGGACGAGCGCATCGGGGTCGGTCAGCGCTGGATCGACGTGACGTCGGTCGGCCTGCGACCGGCGATGGAGACCGTCGAGCTCGACCGGCTTCGTCGGTGGACCGAGCGCGGTCAGTGGCGTGCGATCGCTGCCGAACTGACCCTCACCTTCTCGGAGCTCCCAGATGGGCGGTGCCGGGTGGTCGCGCAAGCCCGGGCTGTGCGTGGCGGCGTGTCCCGGTTCGGGACGGTCACCGCCGCAGCTGGGCTGGTCGTCCCTCGCGACCTGAAGAGGGCCGCCCGACTCCTGTCGGAGCGCGCATCCGGACAGTAGGTTGGCCGCATGCTGAATCTGTCGGTCCTGCTCGAGGACTCCGCACGCAACTTCCCCGATCGCGACGCGCTGGTCCTCGGTGACACCAGACTCACCTACGCGCAGGTCGACGCGGCCGCCAACCAGGTGGCGAACCTGCTCGTCGACCGCGGGATCCGGCCGGGCGACAAGGTGGCGCTGAGCTGTCCGAACCTGCCGTACTTCCCCATCGTCTACTACGGCGTGCTCAAGGCCGGTGGCGTGGTGGTGCCGCTGAACGTGCTGCTCAAGGGTCGCGAGGTGGCCTACCACCTGGGCGATGCCGACGTGAAGGCGTACTTCTGCTTCGAGGGCACCCCCGACCTCGCCATCGGCGCCGAGGGGCATGCCGGATTCCTGGCCGCGCAGGCCGACGGCAAGCCGGTCGAACAGTTCTTCATGATCACAGCGGACCCAACGGCGGCGTCGCCGATCGAGGGTACTGAAACGCTGGGCCAGGCGCTGGCCGGCAAGTCCCCGGTCTTCGACTCGGTCGTCACCGAGCCGAGCGACACCGCGATCATCCTGTTCACCTCGGGCACCACGGGCCAGGCCAAGGGTGCCGAGCTGAGTCACTCGAACACGATGATGAACGTGCTGACGATGAACCGGTTGTTCCAGAACCAGCCGGCCAGCGACACCCACGTGCTGACGCTGCCGTTGTTCCACACCTTCGGCGCGACGGTGCAGATGCATGCCGGCTTCGCCGCTGCCGCGACGCTGCTGCTGGTTCCCCGGTTCGACGCGGCCCAGGTGATCGGCCTGATGCAGTCCGAAGAGGTCACGTTCTTCGCCGGCGTACCGACGATGTGGTGGGGCCTGCTGGCCGCGCTCGGTGCCGACCCGGGCGTCGACGTGGAGCGGATCGCCCGCAACCTGCGCATCGGTGCCTCCGGCGGCGCCAGCCTGCCGGTCGAGATCATCACCCAGGTCAAGGAGAAGCTCGGCGTCCAGATCCTCGAGGGCTACGGGCTCTCGGAGACCTCGCCGGTCGCGACGTTCAGCGATCCTGACCAGGAACCGCGCCCGGGCTCGATCGGCGTACCGATCTGGGGAGTGGCGGTGAAGCTCATCGACGACGACTGGAACGAGGTCACCGAGGTCGGCGCCATCGGGGAGATCGCGATCAAGGGCCACAACATCATGAAGGGTTACTACGGTCGGCCCGAAGCCACCGCCGAGGCGATCAAGGACGGCTGGTTCCGCTCGGGCGACCTGGCCCGGCGCGACGAGGACGGCTTCTACTACATCGTCGACCGGTCCAAGGACATGATCATCCGCGGCGGCTTCAACGTGTACCCGCGCGAGATCGAAGAGGTCCTGATGACCCACCCGGACGTGTCGCTCGCGGCCGTCGTCGGCATCGCGCACGAGTCCCACGGTGAAGAGGTCAAGGCGTTCGTGATCCGGAACGCGGGGGCCACCCTCAGCGAGGACGAGCTCCTGGCCTGGGGCAAGGAGCAGATGGCCAACTACAAGTACCCGCGGATCGTCACGTTCGTCGATTCGTTGCCGATGACCGCCACCGGCAAGATCCTGAAACGAGAGCTGGTCGACTGATGGTCTCCACCTATGAGCTCGCATCCTCAACCGTCGTACCGGTACCGCTCGAGGTTGCCTTCGACGGTGTCATGAACGCCCCGCTGGAGGAGCTGTTCCCGCACCGGGCCGGGATGATCCCGCCGGTCAAGGAGTGCACCGGCCAGGTCGGCCCGTGGGCCACGGTCGGGCAGACCCGCAAGGTCGTCACCAGCGACGGCAACAGCAACACCGAAACGCTGGTCACCTACGACCGGGCAGGCGGGCTCTACCAGTACCGGCTCAGCGACCTCACCGGGCCGCTGAAGGCGCTGGTGGTCAGCGTCGACGGCCAGTTCAAGTACGTCCCCGAGGGTGACGGCACCCGGGTCACCTGGAGCTGGTCGATGCATCCGACGAACGCGGTGACCCGCGCGCTGCTGCCGGTCATGGGCGTGTTCTGGCGCCAGTACGCCGCGAAGATGTGGCCGCTGTACGCGGCTCGCCTCGCTGTTTGACGTACCCATGTTTTCCACAGATCTTCCCTGACATAGTGTCGCTTCAAGCGACAAGTTGGTAACTTCTGGGCATTCCAACGTGCCTGAGAGGTGATGTTGGGGTACGTGTGGGGAGGCTGACCGGCCTGAGCCTCGGGTTGGCTGCCGCGGCGTCCCTGAGTTCCTGCGCCACCTCATCGCCCGCTACCGCGACGAAAACCAGACGAGTTGAGCAATCGGCACCCCCGTCGAGGCTGGTGAGCCCGGCGACGCTCGTGCCCGACGGTGGTGCCGGCACCTTCTACGTGGGAACGGGAGCCGGGTCGCAGCGACTGGCGTCGATTCCGCGCTCCGGCAGCTTGGTCATTGCCTACTCGTGCGAACTGCCTGGCGTCACCAGTACCTGTGTCCGAGGGTCGGTCGGCCGCATCTCGTTTGCAGCGAACGTGCGCAAGAGCGGGAGGTCGGTCGAGGTGAGGACAGCGTCGGACGTCAGTTGGCGCGTCGCCCTGGGTGTCCAGCCGTGAGGATCGCGAAGCCCTGAATACCCCGCGAGGTATGTCTGCTCGCCCGCGGCCTCGACTCGCGTCGGGCACCCGTAGACTGGGCGCTGTCTGATTCCACAGTCCCCAGGAGTTGCCCCGTGGCCCGTGTCGTCGTCGACGTCATGCCCAAGCCCGAGATCCTCGACCCGCAGGGCAAGGCCGTCCTCGGCGCCCTGCCGCGACTGGGGTTCGACGGCGTCACCGAGGTCCGTCAGGGCAAGCGGTTCGAGCTCGAGATCGATGGCGACCTGACCGAGGACCGGCTGGCGGAGGTCAACGCGATGGCCGAGACGCTGCTGTCGAACCCGGTGATCGAGGACTACGCGGTCCGGGTGATCCAGGAGTCCGGCCAGGAGTCCGGCCAGTGAAGGTCGGGGTCGTCACCTTTCCCGGATCGCTCGACGACGCTGATGCGCGTCGCGCCGTGCGCGTGGCCGGCCACGAGGCGATCGCGCTGTGGCACGGTGACCACGACCTGCAGGGTGTCGATGCGGTGCTGCTGCCCGGAGGTTTCTCCTACGGCGACTACCTGCGCTGCGGAGCGATCGCCCGCTTCGCACCGGTGATGACCGAGGTCGTCGATGCGGCCCGTGGTGGCATGCCTGTGCTGGGCATCTGCAACGGTTTCCAGATCCTGTGCGAGTCCCACCTGCTGCCCGGCGCCCTGATCCGCAACGACCACCGCAAGTTCGGGTGCCTGGACCAGACGCTGACCATCGAGAACAACACCAGCGCGTGGACGTCGTCGTACGCGATCGGTCAGCAGGTGACGATCGTGCTCAAGAACGGTGAGGGCTCCTTCGTCGCCGACGACAAGACCCTGGACATGCTCGAGGCCGAGGGTCGCGTCATCGCCCGGTACGTCGGCAACCCCAACGGCTCGCAGCGCGCGATCGCCGGCATCACCAACGAGGCCGGCAACGTGGTCGGGCTGATGCCGCACCCCGAGCACGCGGTCGAGGCGTTGTGCGGGCCGGGGACCGACGGGCTCGGGTTCTTCACGTCCCTCGGCGCGCTCGTCTCGACCGCCTGAGCCGAGCTACCAGAGTCCCTTGGTGAGCGCGCCCCAGGTCAGGGTCGCGATGATCCCGTGCACGGGCGAGATGTGGTTCTCCCGCTGGTACAGCGCGACCGCCTGCTGGGTGGCTGAGTCGTAGATGCCTGTGATGGTCACCGGGGTGTTTGCGGCGGCGTTGATGGCTCGCTGCGCACGGATCACGTCCGCGCCCCGCACGCCTGGCTTGAGCACGGTGCCGGAGTTGCCCGCACTGAGCAGCGAGACCCAGTCGGCGCGCGTGAAGGCCCGCTGCTGAAGGTGCCCGACGCGCTTCTGCCAGGCCTCGACGCCGTTTCGGGTGCGCCGGTTCCAGTTCCCCGTGACGCTGACGGTGTAGAGGCCGTGCTGCTTGAGCAGGCACTGGAGCGGGACGATCAGGCTCGGCCGCCGGGTCGGGGTGACGAAGCGGTATGCCGTCCGGTTGATCGAGGTGGTCGTGCACCTCGGGTCGGCCAGCGAAGCCGGGAGCGAGCCCTCGGGGGTCGTGGGTGGCGGTGGTGTCGCCGGCCCGCCGGAGAGGCTCAGCCAGCTCCGGTCGATGTTGATCGTGACGCCGCCCCAGGTCTCGTTGTGGCCGCCCTGGTACTGGTGGAGACGTCGGCCGACCCAGCCGTCGGGCCGGACGTAGGTCGAGGTGGTGCCAGCCGTGCCGTTCCAGTCGGCGATCCAGATCTGGTACGGCATGGAGATCGTGTTGCCGGGGGTGACCCGGGCGTCGTCGAGGGCCTTGATGCCGGACCCGGCGCTGGAGTAGACGCCGGAGGTGTAGCCGTTCTGGATGATCTTGTTCGTCCACGCGGAGAGGAACTTCAGCGCCGACAGACGGCACGACGTGTTCTTGATGTCGAACGATTCGAGGTCGTAGTAGATCGTGCTGCGCGCCACGATGCCGAGCGCCTTGGCTGCAGCGGTCGCCGTGTTGGCCTCCGCGCGACCCTGGGCTCGTGCCGCTGCGTAGTCGTCGGTGGTGCCCGGGTTGATCAGGTCGCCCTTGTACCGGACGCGGCTCGAGCACGACGCCTGCGCGCCGAGGTGGATCGGCAGCAGGCGCCATCCGGTCGACAGCTGGGTGGCGACCCAGGTCGCGGTCAGGTTGGGCTGGTCCGGGCAGAACCTCAGGGTCCCAGAGATGTAGATCCCGACGGCGCGGAACGGAGAGCTCTTCAGCCAGGCGGTCATGCTGGCCTGGCTGGGCGCGTTGCACTGGTCGAAGCCGTACCCGCTGAAGTTGCCCGGCGTGATCGGGTTCGGAGGCGCGGGAGTGGTCGCCAGCGCGTTCGAAGCGGTCAGCCCGATCGTCGTCGCGAGGGCGACGACGACGAGGGTCGCGAGGGTGCGACGAACATGTGGCGGGGAAGGCATCTGGGGTACTCCTGGGTGGGGAACCTCGTCACCATAACCACACCAGTCACACCAGTAACAGGGCTTGGATTTAACTACAACGCTGTAATTCGAAACAGCCGCCGGGGGTGTTCGCGGGGCGGCCCGAGGCGGGCCGTGGCAGCCCCACCGAGTAGATTTGGTCCTGACATCCACCGAGCCCGGAGCGCCTACGTTGCTGATCGGAACCGCGCGTGCCTGACGTCCGTACCCACCTCGACACCGTCACCGCAGCTGAGCAGGACCCGGACCGGGAACAGCCCTGGGCCGACCTCGGCCTCAAGGCCGACGAGTACGCACGGATCCGCGAGATCCTCGGTCGCCGTCCGACCAGCTCCGAGCTGGCGATGTACTCGGTGATGTGGAGCGAGCACTGCTCCTACAAGTCCACCAAGGTGCACCTCAAGCAGTTCTCCGACATCCCGCAGGAGACCCCGGTCGGCAAGATGCTGGCAGGGATCGGCGAGAACGCCGGTGTCCTCGACGTGGGCCAGGGCTACGCGGTGACCTTCAAGGTCGAGTCGCACAACCACCCGTCCTTCGTCGAGCCCTACCAGGGTGCTGCGACCGGGGTCGGTGGCATCGTTCGCGACATCCTCGCCATGGGCGCTCGTCCGGTGGCAGTGATGGATCCGCTCCGCTTCGGTCCCCTGGACGCGCCGGACACCCAGCGGGTGCTGCCCGGGATCGTGGCCGGCGTCGGCGGCTACGGCAACTGCCTGGGCCTGCCGAACATCGGCGGCGAGGCTGTCTTCGATGAGACGTACCTGGGCAACCCGCTGGTCAACGCCCTGTGCGTCGGTGTCCTGCGTCACGAGGACCTGCACCTCGCCAAGGCGTCCGGTGTCGGCAACCAGGTGATCCTGTACGGCGCCCGGACCGGCGGTGACGGCATCGGCGGCGTCTCGGTGCTGGCCTCGGAGACCTTTGATGCCGACGGCCCCGCCAAGCGTCCGAGCGTCCAGGTCGGCGACCCGTTCATGGAGAAGCTGCTCATCGAGTGCACCCTGGAGATCTTCGCGGCCGGACTCGTCGCCGGCATCCAGGACCTCGGAGGCGCCGGCCTCTCGTGCGCGACCTCCGAGCTGGCCAGTGCCGGTGACGGCGGCATGCACGTCGAGCTGGACCGGGTGCCGTTGCGCGACTCGACCCTGGCGCCCGAAGAGATCCTGATGAGCGAGTCCCAGGAACGCATGATGGCGGTCGTCGAACCCGGTGACGTAGAGGCGTTCATGGCGATCTGCGCGAAGTGGGACGTCGAGGCCGTCGTGGTCGGCGAGGTCACCGACGGTGACCGGCTGCTGATCGACTGGCACGGCGAGTGCGTCGTGGACGTGCCGCCGCGTTCGGTGGCGCACGACGGCCCGACCTACAACCGGCCCTTCGCCCGGCCCGCCTGGCAGGACGCCCTCCAGGCAGATGGCGCGGAGTCGCTGCCGCGCCCCACCACGGGCGCCGAGCTGCGTGCCACGGTTCTGCGGCTCGCGGCCAGCCCCAACCTGTGTGACAAATCCTGGATCACCGACCAGTACGACCGCTACGTCCAGGGCAACACCGTCCTGGCCCAGCCCTCGGACTCCGGCATGATCCGGATCGACGACGAGACCAACCTCGGTGTGGCCGTCTCGACCGACTGCAACGGCCGCTTCGCCAAGCTGGACCCGTACGCCGGTGCCCGGCTCGCGCTCGCCGAGTCGTACCGCAACGTAGCGACGGGCGGGGCTCGGCCGCTGGCGATCAGCGACTGCCTCAACTTCGGTTCGCCCGAGGACCCGGATGTCATGTGGCAGTTCGCCGAGGCCTGCCGTGGTCTGAAGGACGGCTGCCTGGAGCTGGGCATCCCGGTCACCGGTGGCAACGTCAGCCTGTACAACCAGACCGGCGACACCGCGATCCTGCCGACTCCTGTGGTCGCCGTGCTGGGCGTGATCGAGGACGTCACCCAGCGCACCCCGACCGGTTTCCAGGCCGCCGGTGACAAGGTCTTCCTGCTCGGCGAGACCCGCGAGGAGCTCTCCGGCTCGGAGTGGGCGCACGTGGTCCACGGACACCTCGGTGGCCTGCCCCCGGCGGTCGACCTTGCCGCCGAGCAGGCGCTGGCCGAGCTCCTCGTCGACGGGGTCGGCCTGTTGACCTCGGCGCACGACCTCTCCGACGGCGGGCTCGCCCAGGCACTTGTCGAGAGCGCCCTGCGCCACGACATCGGCGTCTCGGTCCGCCTCGCCGGCGATGCGTTCGTCGGGCTGTTCAGCGAGTCGGCCGGCCGGGTCGTCGTGACCGTGGCACCCACCGACGGCGACGCGCTGGGCGCCCTCGCGAGCCGGTACGGCGTTGCGCTGACCGAGCTCGGTGTGACCGGCGGTGGCTCCGTGACGGTCGAGGACCAGTTCGACCTACCGCTCGTCGAAGCCCGTGCAGTCTGGTCCGCGACCCTTCCGGCCGCGTTCGCCTGAGTTCGAGCAGACAGCGTCAGGCGTTGCTGCCGGCCAGTTCGGCCTGCCACACGGTCGGTCGCGGCACCGCCCGCACCGGGCGACTCAGCGTCGGGATCAGGGCCGATACCGCTGTCAGTGCGCCGAGCAGGAGGACTGCCTCGCGGCCGCCGACTCCCGCGAGCAGACCGCCCGCCAGGAGTGGCGAGAGCGGCATCACCGACATCGAGACGAGCTGCGTCGTCGACTGGATCCGGCCCTGGAGGTCGATCGGGGTCACCGCCATCCGGTAGGCGCCGATCCCGGCGTTGCCCGCCGGGTTCAGGAACATGCCGACAGACAGGGCAACAGCCACGACCGCGGGCGCGTTCCAGAACGCCATGGGCACTGCCAGCGGCACGAAGCTCCAGGCGACGGCGACCGTGAGGCTGCCTGTCCGGAACCTGTCGATGATCGCCGGTGCCGCGATCGCACCGAGAACGCCGAACGCGCCCGCGGCGGTCTCCACCACGCCGATCTGCACCGGAGCAAAGCCCCCCTCGATGAGTCGCAGGACTGCGACGAAGAAGAGCGCGTTGACCAGCAGGTTCACCAGGGACGACCAGATCATCAGCACTCGGAAGAACGGCCGACGTGCCATGAACCTGAACCCTTCGACGACGCTCTCGCGCGTCGAGATGCGCGGCGTTCGGTCGTCCACGGGGGCTGACAGGTCAGCGCGGATGCGTCCGAGCATGAACCACGAGACGGCATAGGTCACTGCGTCGACGCCCAAGGGAAGCCAGCGGGCAAGCGCGAGCAGCGCGCCGCCGATAGGAGCGCCGACGAGCGACGCCACGTGCTGACGTGCCTGGTTCTGGGCCAGCGCAGTTGACAGCTGCTCGTCCGGGACGACGGTCTTGACCGCCGAGGTCTCTGCCGGCGAGAACAATCCGGCGCAGGCTCCGGTGAGCACGGCGACCACGAGCAGGTGCGCGATGGTGATCCCACCCAGCCACGCGGCACCGACCAGCGAGGCGTACAGCAGGAAGCCGACCGCGCTCGCGGTGCGCAGCAGCCGGCGGCGATCATAACGATCTGCGAGCACGCCGGCAGGGAGGAGCATTGCGCACATCCCGACCAGGTGCGCGCTCTCTGCCGCCGCCGCCCACAGTGCTGATCCGGTCAGCGCGTAGGCGATCAGCGGGAAGACGAACATGCTCATCCGACTGCCGAGCTCACTGATCGTCTGACCGATCCACAGGACGCTGAAGTCGTGGTTGTTGCGAAGGTTGCTGGCCTGGTTCATATCCGCAAGGTAACTTGCGCACCTTATGTTGCGCAATAGAAGGTGCGGATTTCGGATAGGCTGGTGGGATGGCGAAGGACGACGGCTACCTCGAGGTCCACGACCCGAGGACTCTGCGAGCGATCGCTCACCCGGTACGCACCCGCATCCTCGGCGAGATCACAGCTGCGGGGCACCTGCGTGCCGCTGACGTGGCCGAGCGGCTCGGTATCCCGGCGAACCAGGCGAGCTTCCACCTCAGGCAGCTTGCCAAGTACGGCTTCGTAGAGCAGGCGCCGGAACTGGCGCGAGACGGACGCGACCGGGTCTGGAAACCAGTCAGCGAGCGTGGCGTGAACGTCGAGCTCGAGGAGATGGAGAAGGCGCCCGGCGGAACGCAGGCGGTCACGGTCTTCCGCCGTCAAGCCGCGGCCGCCGCCAAAGGTGCGATCGATCGCGCCTATGCGTCGAGCAAGGAACGCAGCACGCACGTGATGATCAGTGACGACTGGATCCGGCTGACCAAGGCCGAGGCCAAACAGCTGAGCCAGGAGCTGCTCGACCTCCAGGCGGCCTGGAGGGATCGGACCCGGACCAGCGAGGGGCGCGGTGCCCGACGCACCTATCACCTCCTGCAGGTCCTGCAGCCGGGACAGGAGGTCCGGTCTTGAGCCAGAAGGACGACGTCAAGCGAACCCTGGCACTCCTGGTCGAGAAGGCGCCGGGCCACTCGGTCGAGGTCAGGGTGCCGCCGTACGGGGCGGTGCAGGCGGTCGAGGGGGGCCGGCACACCCGGGGTACTCCCCGCGCCGTCGTCGAGACCGACCCGGAGACCTGGATCGCGGTCGCGACCGGCGAGCTCAGCTGGGCCGAGGCGGTCGAGTCCGGACGGGTCCGGGCGTCCGGCGAACGCACCGACCTCTCGGCGTACCTGCCGCTGACTTAGGGCAGCACCGAGACGTCCGCGCCGTTGAGCGCGAGGTAGTCGGTCAGTCGGTCCTGGCGCAGTGCCGTCCACAGCACCGCGTCCTTCGTCGGGTCGAGGAGGACCTCGTTGATGCCGTTGACGCTCACGGTGGGATTCGCCGCGACCGGGATCGTGAGGAACGTCGTGTTCGTGCTGCGCAGGTGCCGCATCGACCAGAGCGTCCAGAACATGCTCGGGTAGCCGTAGCCCTTCTCGAGGGTCAGGTGGCTCGCAGTCGCGCGCAGGATCTTGTTGATCGTGAAGGGGTTGGCGAGCTTGCCACCGTCGACCGCACCTCGCATGATCGCCTTGAGCAGGCTCTGCTGGCGCAGGACCCGGTCGAGGTCCTTGCTCGGCAGGCAGGGCTGCAGCGTGACGTAGTCCAGCGCTTGTTGCCCGTCGAGGCGGTACGCGCCGGCGGGGACGCCGCAGGCGCTGTCCGGGACGTTGACGGTCACGCCACCGATGTCGTCGGTGATCTCGCTCAGCGAGTTCATGTCCATCGTGGCGACCCGGTCGAGCCTGACTCCGGTCATCGTCTCGATGGTCCGGACGTAGAGCGCTGCCCCACCGCGCGCGAACGCATCGGTCAGCTTGCCCGGCCCGACACCCGGGATCGGCACGATGCTGTCGCGCGGGATCGAGATCACGAACATCGTGCGGTTGTCCCGGGTCAGGTGGAGCAGGAGCACCATGTCGCTGTGCGCGAAGTCGTGCTGCCAGCCGACCCCCGGAGGGCTGACCGCGTCGGGCTCGCTGGGGTTGCTCCCGACCAGCAGGATCGTCGTACCGGGCGTGTTCAGGCCGGCCTGGCCCGCGACCTTCGGCATCCGGCCGAGATCACCGAAGGTCCAGAAGAACCACGTCGTACCGAGGACGAGGAAGATTGCCAGGACCACCCCGGAGATGGCGAGGGTGCGCTTGCGACGAAGCTTGCGCCGTGCCTTCTTGCGGTGGTTCTCCTTGCGGACCTCGCGGCGCTCGCGGCGCTCTTCGGTCTCCTCCGGGCGATCGACCCAGGACAGGTCGTCGTCGTTGATCAGCTCGACCTGGGCAGGTGCCTCACCGAGCTCCTCGGCGACGCCGCTGGGGGACGCCGTTTCCGGGGTCTCCGGGACGCCGTCGGGCTCGTCTGGCTCGTCCTGCGTCACAGTGGGGGTCCTTGCTGCCTGGGTGCCGGCGCGGCGATGCTCGCGAAAGGGTACGACGTGCGGCTGCCCGCGCGCCGTAACCCGACGACGCCGAGGCCCGTTCATGTCGCCCGCGGCGACTGACCTAGGGTGACGACCATGATCCTCGCTTCGCTCGTCAACGACATTTCGGCTCCTCGGCCTCGAGCAAGCTCGGGCGCTCGGAGGCTCGTGTCGTGAGCCTCGACGACCTTCGCCAGCGCGTCCAGGGCGTGCTTCCGGGAATCCGCCGCGACCTGGAGGACCTGGTCCGGATCGAGTCGGTCAGCGCCGACCCGGCCCGTGCCGGCGAGGTGCAACGCAGCGCGGATGCAGTGGCTGAGCTCTTCGCAGCCGAGGGGTTCGAGGCACGGATCGCCAGTGCCGACGGCGGTGCGCCGGCGGTGATCGCGCACCGGCCCGGCCCGGCAGGCGCACCGACTGTGCTCCTGTACGCGCACCACGACGTCCAGCCCGAGAACGACCACGCCGACTGGGACAGCCCGCCCTGGGTCCCGACGGAGCGCGACGGTCGCCTGTACGCCCGCGGGGCCGCTGATGACAAGGCCGGCATCTGCGCCCACCTGGCGGCGATCCGGGCACTCGGTGACGACCTCGCCGTCGGCGTCACCATGTTCATCGAGGGCGAGGAGGAGATCGGCTCGGATTCACTGGCCGCTCTGCTCGCCCAGGAGAAGGACTCCCTGTCGGCCGACGTGATCGTGATCGCCGACAGCGGCAACTGGGACATCGGCGTACCCGCCCTGACCACGAGCCTGCGCGGCCTGGTCCGCGTCGACATCGAGATCCGCACCCTGTCCTACGCCGTGCACTCCGGGATGTGGGGCGGCCTGGTGCCGGACTCGCTGATGACCCTGGCCCGCGTGATCGCCAGCCTGCACGACGACGAGGGGAACGTCGCGATCGACGGACTGCGCTCCGGCCCGGCCGACGATGTCGAGTACCCCGAGGCGCGGCTGCGCGCTGAGTCCGGGGCGGTCCCGGGAATCCGCTGGATCGGCTCCGGCCCGATCGTGGAGCGGCTCTGGACCAAGCCCGCGCTGAGCATCACGGGGCTCGACGCCCCGCAGGTCTTCGGCGCCAGCAACACCCTGGTCCCGGCGGCTCGCGCCCGGATCGCGCTGCGCACGGCTCCGGCCGACACGACCGAGAACGCGCTGGAGTGTCTGCGCCGACACCTCGAGGCACACGTGCCCTGGGGGGCCGAGCTCTCGATCACGGTCGTCGACACCGGCGAGGCCACGGCGATCGACGCGACCGGGCCTGCGTACGACATCGCCCGGGACGCCTTCCGCGAGGCGTGGGACGGCGTCCGGCCGATCGACATGGGGGTCGGCGGGTCGATCCCGTTCATCGCCGAGTTCCTGCTGGCCTTCCCGGCCGCAAGCGTGCTGGTCACCGGCGTCGAGGATCCCGACACGCGGGCGCACGGTGCCAACGAGGGCCTGCACCTGGCCGAGTTCGAGCGGGTCTGTCTCGCCGAGACGTTGCTGCTGGCGAACCTGGCCTCCCTCACACCGTAGACTTGCCCCCGTGGCCCTCCCTGGACAGCCCCGCGGCGACGGACGACTGACCCACGAACTCGATCCTCACGACCGCGGACCCCAGGACGCCTGTGGCGTCTTCGGCGTCTGGGCCCCCGGCGAGGAAGTCGCCAAGCTCGCGTATTACGGGATCTACGCCCTGCAGCACCGCGGCCAGGAGTCCGCGGGGATCGCGGTCAGCAACGGTCGACAGATCCTGGTCTACAAGGACATGGGCCTGGTCTCGCAGGTCTTCGACGAATCGACGCTGTCCTCGCTCAAGGGCCACCTCGCGATCGGCCACGCTCGCTACTCGACGACCGGCGCGAGCACCTGGCACAACGCCCAGCCGACGTTCCGTCCGACCGCGCACGGCTCGATCGCGCTGGGACACAACGGCAACCTGACCAATACCAGTGATCTTGCCCGGATGGTCGCCGAGCTGCCCAGCGACACCGGCGAGCTCGAGATCCACGCCCGCGCCCTGGAGACCAGCACGAACGACACCTCGCTGGTGACCGCGTTGCTGGCGTACCACCCGGACCAGTCCCTGGAGGACCGCGCGGCCGAGCTGCTGCCCCAGGTCCGCGGCGCGTTCTCGTTCGTCTGGATGGACGAGGGCACCCTGTACGCCGCCCGCGACCCGCAGGGTGTCCGCCCCCTGGTGCTCGGCCGGCTGGAACGCGGCTGGGTCGTGGCGTCGGAGACCGCAGCGCTCGACATCGTCGGCGCGTCGTACGTGCGCGAGATCGAGCCGGGTGAGCTGATCGCCGTCGACGAGGACGGCCTGCGCACCCGCCGGTTCGCCGAGGCCGCGCCCAAGGGCTGCCTCTTCGAGTTCGTCTACCTGGCCCGCCCCGACACCCGCATCTCCAACCAGCGGGTGCACAGCGTCCGGGTCGAGATCGGCCGCCGTCTGGCCCAGGACTTCCCCGCTGAGGCCGACCTGGTGATCCCGGTCCCGGAGTCCGGTACGCCGGCCGCCATCGGCTACGCCGAGGAGAGCGGGATCCCCTACGGCGTCGGCCTGGTCAAGAACTCCTACGTCGGGCGCACCTTCATCCAGCCCAGCCAGACCATCCGCCAGCTCGGCATCCGGCTCAAGCTCAACCCGCTGCGCGACGTGATCGAGGGCAAGCGGCTCGTGGTCGTCGACGACTCGATCGTGCGCGGCAACACGCAGCGGGCCCTGGTCCGGATGCTGCGCGAAGCCGGTGCCCGCGAGGTGCACGTGCGGATCTCCAGCCCGCCGGTGAAGTGGCCGTGCTTCTACGGCATCGACTTCGCGACCCGCGCCGAGCTGATCGCCAACGGCCTGTCCACCGACGACATCTGCGCCTCGATCGGCGCCGACTCGCTGGCCTACATCTCCCTGGAGAGCCTCGTCGAGGCGACCACGGTCCCCTCGGAGAACCTGTGCCGGGCCTGCTTCGACGGTGTGTACCCGATCGAGCTGCCCGAGCCCGAGCTGCTGGGCAAGCACCTGCTCGAGGCCGAGATCCTGGTGCCCGACCGCGCGCTGGATGTCGACGGCCTGGCTGCCTCGCTCTCCGGCGGCGGCGCGACGGACGCCCTCGACCGGCCCTGACCCCACCATCGGTCGTCGAGCTTGCCGAGACGCCTGAACGTCGAAGGAAATGATGAGTACTTACGAAGCCGCCGGCGTCTCGATCGAGGCCGGTGACAAGGCCGTCGAGCTGATGAAGGTCTGGATCGAGAAGGCCCGGCGTCCCGAGATGCTCGGTGGCATCGGCGGCTTCGCAGGCCTCTTCGACGCCAGTGCCCTGAAGTCCTACGACCGTCCGGTCCTGGCGACGTCGACCGACGGCGTCGGCACCAAGGTGGCGATCGCCCAGGCGCTCGACAAGCACGACACCATCGGCTTCGACCTGGTCGGCATGGTCGTCGACGACCTTGTCGTCTGCGGCGCCGAGCCTCTCTTCATGACCGACTACATCGCCACCGGCAAGGTCGTGCCCGAACGCATCGCCGCGATCGTGCAGGGCATCGCCGAGGCGTGCGTCCAAGCCGGGTGCGCGCTCTCCGGCGGCGAGACCGCCGAGCACCCGGGGCTGCTGGGCCCCGACGAGTACGACGTCGCCGGAGCGGCCACCGGCGTGGTCGACGCTGCCAACCTGCTCGGTGCCCCGCTGGTGCGGCCCGGTGACGTGGTGATCGCGATGGCGTCCAGCGGTCTGCACTCCAACGGCTACTCGCTGGTGCGGCACGTCCTGCTGAACCAGGCCGGGAGGTCGCTGGACGAGCACGTCGACGACCTCGGTCGCACCCTGGGCGAGGAGCTGCTCGAGCCGACCCGGATCTATGCCAAGGCGTGCCTGGACCTGGCCCGGCGTACGGGCACCCATGCGATGTCGCACATCACCGGCGGTGGACTGGCCGCCAACCTGGAGCGCGTGCTGCCCGAGGACGTCACGGTCACGCTCGATCGGGGCACGTGGGTGTTGCCGGCGATCTTCTCGCTGGTCGCGCAGACCGGTGATGTCGCGCGGGCCGACCTGGAGAAGACGCTCAACTGCGGGGTCGGGATGGTCGCCCTGGTGCCGGCCGACGAGGCCGATGCGGCGATCTCCGTGCTGGCCGGGCACGACCTGCCGGCGTGGGTCGCCGGGACGGTCGAGCGGGCCTCGGGTGCGGACGACGCGGGCGTCGTCCGACTCGTCGGCGACCACGCCTGACCGAACTCCTCCACGCACTTGCGTTCAACAGGCGATCCCATGTGCGGGAATGTGTCCCGGGCAGGTACGGTTGCTCCCACGAGATGATGATTCCGACCGGCAGCCGTTGAGCGCCGGCCAAGTGTGCGAGGGGGTCGACCCGGATGGGACGCGGCCGAGCTAAGGCAAAGCAGACCAAGGTTGCGCGTGATCTGAAGTACCGCACCCATGAGACGGACTTCGGGGCACTTGCCAACGAGTTGCACGGAGAGCCCGGTACGCCGGTCTCCGCCCCCGTGCCGGAGCCGGACGAGGACGACCGCTGGTCGGACTACTCGTCCACCCGCGACTGATCCCGGATGCGACGTCTGGGTCCGCACCGCAGGCCCACGATCTCGGAGCCGTCTGGTTACGGTCGGAGTGTCCGTTTTGTCGGGCGGTCTAGACCGTAGAAGCAATGTCCGATTGGTCTGCTTTACACGACTTGCCGAGAGTGTCATGCTCGACGTGTCGTCCAAGAAGTTGAACAACCCAAACGAGGGGCCCGAGATGCAGCACAACTCCGAAACCGAAACCCTGTTGACCCCCGCTGAGGTCGCCGCGATGTTCCGCGTTGATCCCAAGACGGTCACCCGCTGGGCCAAGGCAGGCAAGTTGAGCGCCATCCGTACGCTCGGCGGTCACCGTCGCTACCGTGAGGCCGAGGTCAAGGAACTCCTGGGCGGTGTGATCCCGACCCAGCGTGGCGCGGCGGACTGACGCCAGCCCACCACCGACTCTCGGGGTCCGATGCCAACTGGCGTCGGGCCCCGACGCGGTTTTTCCGTGGTCTTCAGGACCGGGTGTCACCGAACGAGCCGTGGCGCCCGCTCCCCGCAGCGAACCGCGCCGCGCCTTCCAGCGATTCCGCGAGCAGGGTCGGGATCCCGTGCTCGAGCTCGGCCGCGATGGCCTCCGACTCGCTGTGCGACCACTGGCCTCGCGCGCTGGCCCGGTCGCTGCGCAGGCAGGCCTGCGGGAACGCCGCCAGCTCGGTGGCCAGCACCCGCGCGGCGCCCAGCGCCTCGCCGGGCGGCACCACCCGGTTCACCAGGCCGATGGCGAGAGCTTCGGCGGCATCGACCGGCCGACCGGTGAGGATCAGGTCCATCGCCCGTGATTCGCCGATGAGCCTCGGCAGCCTGACCGTGCCGCCGTCGATGAGCGGGACGCCCCAACGGCGGCAGAAGACGCCGAGGACGGCATCGGAGGCCGCGACGCGCAGGTCGCACCACACGGCGAGCTCGATGCCGCCGGCGACCGCGTAGCCCTCGATCGCCGCGATCACCGGCTTGGACAGGTCCATCCGGCTGGGGCCCATCGGTCCGTCGCCATCGCGCTCGACCCGGTTGCCGTTCTCGCCGCCGACCGCCTTGAGGTCGGCCCCGGCGCAGAAGGTGCCGCCTGCTCCGGTGAGGATCGCGACGGACAGGTCGCCGTCGGCGTCGAAGGCCCTGAACGCCTCGGCGAGGGCCTCGGCGGTCGGTCGGTCGACGGCGTTGCGCGCTTCGGGCCGGTCGATCGTGACGACGGCCAGCGGCCCGTCGGTTTCGTAGTGGACGGTCATGCGCCCATTCAACACAGCGCACCTCGCTGCGCAACTCACCGCATCTCGACACGCTCGGTCGCGGCCTCGTTCCTCGGCCGCGCTCGCTGCTCGATGACCGACGACCTGATCCGCTGGCGTCTCAGGTCATGCCGCTCGGCTGAACCTGCCCCAACGGCGGTGTCCTCGTGAGGCGCCGGCCGGCGAGTCCAGGGTTTCGAGGAGGTCGGCTGCGATTCCTCGGCCCAGTGACAGGTGCTCGGCCGTCCGGGTGAAGTCTGTGGTGGTGATGCCGAGATCCGGTCCGACCAGGTGGTGCACGACGACGTCGTGGCCCAGATCAGGGAACGGACGCACCCGCATCGCGACACTGAGGCTGGCGATGACGATCTCGATCGGCGTACGGGCGTGTGGCAGACGCGCCGGAACGGTCGCGTCGAGGACGAACACCCGTCGGGGGTTGAAGTCCCTCGCCCCGGCGACGGGCACCAGGTCGGCGACGCCGCCGTCCACGTGCGGCGTCCGTACGCCGGCGTGGTCGGTGAGCTCGACAGGCGCGAAGACGCCGGGCATGGCGGCCGAGGCGAGCAGCAGGTCCGCGATCGGTCCGCTGTCGTGGTAGGTCGCTGCCGAGCTGGCCAGGGGTGTGGTCGTGACCCGTACCGGTGTCGTGAGGTCCTCGAGGCGCGCTACCGGGATCCATGCGTCGATCAGGGTGCGCAGCGCACCCGAGGAGAACAGGTAGGCGTGGCGCTGGGCGAGGTGGCCCAGGCGGGACCAGTTGCCGCCCGGAAAGATGTCGCGGGTGGTCAGTCGGAGCCAGCGCTCGGCCAGCTCGTGGACCCGGTCCGCGTCGGGTTGCCAGCCCATGAAGGCGGCATTCAGGGCGCCGACCGAGGTGCCGACAAGGGCGTCGGGAACGATCTCTGCTTCGATGAGCGTCTGCATCATGCCGACCTGGACCGCGCCTCGCGCGGCTCCTCCGGAGAGAACGAAGACGTTTCCTGTCTGACCGTTCATGGCACCCCCCTGCGCCTGCCCCAGTCGTGGCCGCCGTCCTTGGCGCGCCGATCCTTGGGTCCAGAAACATCGGCGCGACTATGTCCGAATTAAGGCAATTGATAGTAAATGCTGAAGGACTGGAGCACACTGGTCGATGGGACCTGTGACCAAGCGGTCACAGGGAGGGGGAGATCAGCATGAACGTGCTCGAGGACGAGGTCGACATCGCGACCTGGGACGAGGACAAGGCATTCGGCTACCACGACGAGGTCTGGTCTGCCTGGCTGCACGGGACCGTCGCAGCCGTGCACGACGCCGGCCGGCTCCTGCTGCTGGTGCCGGTGGCGGTCCTGACGCCGGCTGCGATCGGTCTGGCCACGCGTCTCTACCGGGTTGGTTCGGTCACGCTGCTCGACTGATCGCTCGTAGGTTGGTGCCATGCACAGTGGGCGCTCCCGGGACCGTACGGGCATCGTGTCGCTGGTCGTTGCGATCATCGCGCTGATCGGTGCCGTCGTCGCGGTGCCGTCCCTCACGCCGACTCCGCTGCGGGACCTCGTCGGACTCGGACCGCACCGCCTGGCGCCCACGCTCAATCCCCACCCGGACACCTCCTACGCCTTCATGGCGCACCAGGCCGGCGACCCGAGCGCACCGGTCGGTTACGACCCGTGCACGACCATCGACGTCCAGGTCAACCTGGCCGGCGCGCCCCCGGACGGACCGTCCCTGGTCAGGAGGGCGATCGCACGCGTCGAGGGTGCGACGGGTCTCCGCTTCCACCTCGCCGGAACCACGGACCGGCGACCGCAGTGGACGAACGAGTTCCTGCCGACCGTGCTGGGCCGGGTGCAGGCCTCGCCGGTGCTGGTCAGCTGGGCCACGGCCGGCCAGGTTCACCAGCTGGCGGGCAACGTCGCCGGCATCGGGGGGAGCGTCTCGGTCTCCGAGGGCGGGGGCACCCGGTGGTACGTCACGGGTGGGATCACTCTCGACGCCGACTACTACGCCGAGCTCGACAAGTCGACTGACGGCCGGCCCGAGGAGCTCGCCATCCTGCTGCACGAGTTCGGGCACGTGGTCGGGTTGGCCCACGTCCATGACGACGGCGAACTCATGAACGCCGACAACGTCGGCCGGCTGGACTACGGTCCGGGAGACCTCTCGGGTCTGGCGAAGATCGGTGCCATCGCGTGCCGGTGACGCGACGGGCGCACGCCCAGACGGACGTGTGGCACTGCAACAATCGCCGGAACAGCCGATCCTGAGGAGCCAGCCGTGGGGCGACCGATGACCGTGAGTGACTCCGTCGAGGTGGACGTCGCACCCGAGGTTGTGTGGGCCCTGCTCGCCGACCCGTCCCACATGCCCCGCTGGAGCCCGGAGAACACCGGCGCCCCGGTCGGCGCCGGGCACCCGCTGGCCGTCGGCGACACGTTCCACGGGACCAACAAGCGGGGGCCGGCGCGCTGGACGACGCGATGCACCGTGACCGACTCCCAACCCGGGCGGAGCTTCGGGTTCGACGTCGAGGCGATCGGGCTGAAGAACCCGTGGTTGCGTGGGCGGATCGCGAACTGGAGCTATGCCGTCGAGCCCGTCGGTACCGGTTCGCGGGTCATCGAGACGTGGAACGACCTGCGCACGACGTGGCCCGACTGAGCCGCCGCCGCCTTCGACAAGGTCGCGACCCGGGGCAGCCTCTTCTCCGACTTCCAGCGCCGCAACATCGCGCGGACCCTGACCAACCTCAAGACCGATCTCGAGTCCGCAGGCGACGCGTAACCGGCACGAGGACCGGGTCGTCCACTGGATGTGAGCGAGCACGACGACGTCTATCGGCTCCTGACGCAGGCGATCCTTGCGGCCGAGGTCGAGCTCGTCGACGGGCCCCACATCGTGATCTGCCGCGACGTGGAAACCGGTGCCGCGATGTACAGCGGGCCCTACCCGACCGGGATCGAGGCGATGACCAAGGCGCAACGCGACCAGGAGTCTGAGCGGGCTGCCGGCTCGGTCGGCCTGGAGTTCTCCGTGGCGCCGCTGTTCTCGACGTGACCTGAAATTTCCTGCGGCGCGGCGTAACGAGCGCGTTCTTTCTGCCGTCCAGAAGACGTGAAGGCGCACCCCCAGATTCGTCGCCTTCCAAACCCCCAAGTGGCGGGGGCTGTCCGAATCAGATCATGTGGTGCTCGGGCAGCTCCCGTCTGGGATGCACCATCGGCCTCCCGGCCGTTCGACAAGTGAAAGACCCCCACCGGATTCCGGTGGGGGTCTTTTGCATGTCAGCGACCTGCACAGAGTGGTGGCCAGGGGCGGGGTCGAACCGCCGACCTTCCGATTTTCAGTCGGACGCTCGTACCAACTGAGCTACCTGGCCAACGAGCGAGAAGCATACCGGCATCGAACAGGCCCGCCGAATCGGGACTCGACCACGTCGACCTCGCTACCTGCCGGTCCACACGGGCTCCCTCTTCTCGGCGAAGGCGCGAGGACCCTCGCCCGCGTCCTCGCTGGCGAACAGGAGGCCGATCTCCTTGTCGTTGGCCTCCCACAGCTCGGCTTCGCCGGCGGGCTCGCCGTCGACGATCCGGTAGGCCAGGCGCTTGCTGGCCTGGACTGCGAGGGGCGCGTTCTTCGCGATCGCTGCCGCGAGCTCGAGTGCACCGGCGAGCGCACCGCCGTCCGGTACGACGCGGTTGACCATGCCCCAGCGGGCCGCGTCGGCTGCCGACATCGGCTCGCCGGTCAGCAGCATCTCGAGCGCGATCTTCCGGGGCACGACCTCGGTGATCCGGAAGACCCCACCGCCTGCGGCGATCAGCCCTCGCTTGACCTCCGGCAGGCCGAAGCTGGCGCTCTCGACGGCCACGATGAGGTCACAGGCCAGCGCGAGCTCCGTGCCGCCGCCGAGCGCCTTGCCGTTGACGGCGGCGATGGTCGGCTTGCTGGTGAACTGACGTACGAAGCCGGCGAAGCCGTGCCTGGCCATCTCCGGGGGGATGCGCAGCGTGCCGTTGGCCAGCGCCTTGAGGTCCAGGCCCGCCGAGAAGGCCAGGTCCCCCGAGCCCGTCAGGACGACGCAGCGCACCTCGGGGTCGTCCTGGGCCCGTTCGAGAGCCTCGCCGATCAGGAACCAGACGTCGCCGTCGACGGCGTTGCGTGCTTCAGGCCGGTTGATCATGAGGATCAGGACGTGGTCGCGGTTCTCGATCAGGACCTTGCTGCGATCGAGGTCGTCGGTCATGGAGTCGCTCCGTTCATCATCGCGTCCAGGTGTTTGCCGATGTTCGGGTACCTCATCAGATGGGCGCCGCCGTTGATGTCGAGCACCTCGCCGGTGATCCAGGCGGCTCGCTCCGAGGAGAGGTAGACGGCCGCGTCTGCGATCTCCTCGGGTGTGCCGGCGCGCCCGAGGGGGGTGTTCTCGACGTAGTCCTCCTGGACACCAGGCACCATCTGGATGCCTTCGGTCAACGGCGTGATGACCAGGCCGGGGGCGATCGCGTTGACGCGGATGCCGCGAGGTCCGAGCTCGAGGGCAGCGACCGCGGTGAGCATCGACAGCCCGGCCTTGGCGGCGCAGTACGCCGACAGCCCGGCACCGGGCTGGCGGGCGTTCAGCGAGGTCAGGGACAGGATCGATCCGCCGCGACCCATCACCCGGGCAGCGTGCTTGATCACGATCATCGCCCCGACCAGGTTGACGTCGACCACCGAGCGCCATTCGGCGACATCATGGTCGGCGATCGCCGAGAAGCCGCTCGTGCCGGCCGTGTTCACCACGATGTCCACGGATCCGCTGCGGGCGAGCACCTCGGTGAACAGCGACTCGATCGCGGCCTCGTCGGTGACGTCAGCGGCAACAGGGGTACCTCCGCATGCGGCTGCGACGGCCTCGGCCCCGGCGAGGTTCGCATCGGCAACCGTCACGGTGTGACCCTCGGCATGCAGCGCCCGAGCGATCGCCGTGCCAAGGCCGGACGCGCCGCCGATCACGACGGCTACCTGAGTGCTCATGCAGGAAATCCCTTCGGGAGATAGAACCGATGTGAGCTGGACTCTTGCAGATCACCGCCTCCTGCGACTATAACTGGACACGTGTCCAATCAAGTGTCCAGTGCCCAGGTCGACTGATGCCCAAGCCAGTTCATCCTGACCGTCGCCCGGCTGTGGTCAGCGGAGCTTCGTCCGGGATCGGTGCCACGACGGCGCTCACGCTCGCCGCAGCCGGCTACCCGGTCGCGCTCGGCGCGCGCCGGGTGGACAAGTGCGCGGAGATCGTCGCGCAGATCCGCGCCCAGGGTGGCGAAGCGGTCGCGCATGCGCTCGACGTGACCGATCAGTCCTCGGTCGATGCCTTCGCCAAGGCAGTCGCCGCGGACTTCGGCGACGTCGAGGTGCTCGTGTCCAATGCCGGGCACGTGTCGCCCGGGATCATCCACGAGGTCGGCACCGAACGTTTCGCCGAGGAGATCGACCTCAACCTGCTCGGCGCGCACCGGCTGGTGCGCGCGTTCGTGCCGGGCATGGTCGAGCGGCAGCGTGGCGACGTGCTCTTCGTGAGCTCGGACGTCGCTGTCCGCGCCCGACCGTTCATGTCGTCGTACGCCGCCGGGAAGTGGGGGCTCGAAGGCATGGCGCACGCGATGCAGATGGAACTCGAAGGCACCGGCATCCGGGTCTCGATCGTGCGCCCCGGACCGACCTGGAGCGAGATGGGCACCGACTGGGAGGACGAGGCGGCGGCCGACGTCCTGACCGGATGGATCAAGTTCGGCCAGGCACGGCACTCGCACTTCCTCAAACCGGCCGCCCTCGCTGATGCGATCGCGACCATCGTGAGCGCACCGCGCGGTGTGCACCTGAACCTCATCGAAGTGAACCCCGAAGCGCCCCTGGAGAAAAGATGACCGAGGTTTCGACAAGCTCAGCCACCGGCGAGGGAGTTGAGGGCATCCGCGAGGTGTCCCGCCGCTTCCCCGAAAGCGAGCACGGCCACCTCGAGGACCTGCGCGACGATCCGATCGACCTGCTGCACCGGGTTCGGGACGAGTGCGGCGACATCGGCCGGTTCCGGCTCGCCGATCGCGACGTCGTCCTGGTCACCGGCGCCGGGACGAACGAGGCGTTCTTCCGGGCTCCTGACGACATCCTCGACCAGGCGGCGGCGTACCCCTTCATGACGCCGATCTTCGGCACCGGGGTCGTCTTCGACACCAGTCCCGAGCAGCGCTCGGAAGGCCTGAAGAACCAGGCGCTCAAGGGCGAGATGATGCGCGGCCACGCGAGCACCATCGAGAACGAGATCAACCGGATGGTCGCCGACTGGGGTGACGAGGGTGAGATCGACCTGCTCGACTTCTTCGCCGAGCTGACCATCTACACGACGTCCGCGTGCCTGATCGGCAAGCCGTTCCGCGAGGAGCTCGACTCCCGGTTCGCGGACTACTACCACGAGCTCGAGCGCGGCACCGATGCGCTGGCGTACGTCGACCCCTACATGAAGGGCGTCGAGTCGTTCGAGATCCGTGACGCCGCCCGGGTCAAGCTCGTCGAGCTCGTCCAGGGAATCATCGACAAGCGGCATGCGCGCGGCACGGTGGCTCGCGAGGACCGTGATCTCCTCGACGTCCTGATCTCGATCAAGGCCGAGGACGGATCCGACCACTTCAGCGCGCACATCATCACCGGCATGTTCATCTCGATGATGTTCGCCGGGCACCACACCAGCTCCGGTACCGCCGCCTGGACCCTGATCGAGCTGCTGCGCCACCCGGAGGTGATGGCAGAGATCGTCGCCGAGCTCGACGACCTGTACGCCGATGGCCCCGAAGGTCGTGTGGAGGTGTCCTTCCAGGCACTCCGATCGATCCCCAACCTGGAGGCGGCGCTCAAGGAGACGCTGCGGCTCCACCCGCCGCTGATCCTGCTGCTCCGGGTCGCCCAGGAGGAGTTCGAGATCGGTGGTCACCTCCTGCCGGCCGGCACCATGGTCGGTTCCAGCCCGCGGGTCTCCAACCGGATTGCCGAGGACTTCCCGGACCCGGACGCCTTCGACCCGGGCCGCTACCTCGACCCGAACCAGGCCGACCTGCAGAACCGGTGGACCTGGATCCCGTTCGGCGCCGGCAAGCATCGCTGCGTCGGCAACGCCTTCGCGATGATGCAGCTCAAGGCGATCTTCTCGGTGCTGCTGCGGGACTACACCTTCGAGATGACCCAGCCCTCGGAGACCTACCGCGACGACACCTCCAAGATGGTCATCCAGCTCGCCCGTCCTGCGACGGTGCGCTACCGACGGCGTACGCCGTGAACGTCGCTGCAGACCTGGAGCTCTGCCAGGGACATCAGATGTGCCAGTTCGAGGCTCCGAGCGTGTTCGGCCTCGACTCCGAGGAGGACAAGGTGATCGTCCTCGACACGAACCCCGGCGAGGACCTGCGCGAGCAGGTGCAACGTGCCGTCAAGTACTGCCCCGCTATGGCTCTCTCACTGGAGGATTGATGGTTTCGACAAGCTCAACCGACGGCGGGTTCACCCGCGCCGAGATCGAGGAGTTCTGGGACTCCTGGCTCGAGGTCAACCGCGAGGCCGAGCGGATCGGCGACTGGCGGATCATGGCCGAGCACTACGCCGTCGATGCGACGTACGGCTGGATGTACGCCCCGGACGAGCACTTCATGGCGGTCGGGCGTGACCAGATCCGCGACTGGGCGATCGGCATCGAGATGGACGGCCTCGACGGCTGGCACTACGACTACCAGGCCTCCCTGATCGACGAGAAGAAGGGGATGGTCGTCGGCTTCTGGAAGCAGAAGTCGGGCATCCTCGACGACGCCGGCAAGGAGTTCGAGATCCTGGGCATCGGTGGTTCCTGGTTCGGGGTCGAGCGGCAGACCTCCGGCCCCGATGAGGGTCTGCTCAAGTTCGCCTGGCAGCGCGACTGGTTCGACATGCCCTCGACCGCGCACACCTTCCTGGAGATCATCAAGGCGGACAAGGCGCCGGACACGCTGCTGAAGCGGATGTCCGTGTCCGGGCTCGGGGTTCCTGGTCACTACAAGTACGAGGACATCCCCTCGCCTGTCTGGCCACCGCCGGTCGAGGCCGGTCAGTACGTCACGCAGCAGGACGTGCAGGGATGACGACCCCGGCACCCCTCCAACTGATCGACGGCAAGCTCGTCGGTGCCAGTGACGGCACGACGTACCCGATCCTGAACCCGGCCAACGGTCAGGAGATCGGTCAGGCGCCCGACGGCACCGCCGCCGACATGGAGGCGGCGATCGCGGCCGCCCGACGCGCGTTCGACGAGTCCGACTGGTCGACCGACCGCGAGCTGCGGGTGCGCTGCATCCGCCAACTGCAGCAGGCCCTGTACGACAACGCCGACGACTTCCGTGCTCTCACCACCGCCGAAGTAGGAATGCCCGGCTTCATGATCGGCGCCGCCGGGTTCGACGGTCCCGTCGACGGGCTCACCTTCGTCGCCGACCTGGCCGAGTCCTACGAGTTCGAGACCGACCTCGGGGTCGCCTCGCCGATGGGCATCCCGAGTCGACGGACAGTACGCCGCGAGCCGGTGGGTGTGGTCGCGGCGATCACGCCGTGGAACGTGCCCACGCAGATCAACCTGGCCAAGGTGGCCCCGGCCCTGGCGGCGGGATGCACGGTCGTGCTCAAGCCGGCACCTGACACGCCGTGGCTGGCCGCCGAGCTCGGTCGCCTGGTCGCCGAGCACACCGATATCCCGGCGGGCGTCTTCAACGTCGTCTCCCCGCACTCCAACGAGGTCGCCGCCCAGCTGACCGTCGACCCGCGCGTCGACATGGTCTCCTTCACCGGCTCGACCGCGACCGGCAAGGCGATCATGGCCGCGGCAGCACCGACGCTGAAGAAGGTGTTCCTCGAGCTCGGCGGCAAGTCGGCAGCGATCGCCCTCGACGACGCCGACGTGGCTGCCGTCGCCGGAGCGACCGCGTTCGCCGCCTGCATCCACGCCGGCCAGGGCTGCGCGATCACCACCCGGCTGGTGGTGCCGCGCGCCAAGTACGACGAGGCGGTGCAGGTGGCGGCAGCGACGATGGAGTCGATCGGCGCGAAGGACCCGACCGACCCCGGGACGATCTGCGGCCCGGTGATCTCGGCGGTCCAGCGCGACCGCGTCGAGTCCTACCTCAAGCTCGCGATCGAGGAGGGCGGCACCTTCGCCACCGGCGGTTCCGTGATCGACCAGGACGGGTACTGGATCCAGCCCACCGTCGTGGCCGGACTCGACAACTCCTCGCGCCTGGCCCAGGAGGAGATCTTCGGACCCGTCCTGGTCGTGATCCCGCACGACGGCGACGACGACGCGGTGCGCATCGCCAACGACTCGGCGTACGGGCTGTCCGGCTCGGTGGACTCCGGTTCGCTGGAGCGGGCCAAGGCGGTCGCGGCCCGGATCCGGACAGGCACCCTGGCCGTGAACGGAGGGGTCTGGTTCAGCCCGGACGCCCCGTTCGGCGGCTACAAGCAGTCCGGCATCGGCCGCGAGATGGGCGTCGCCGGCTTCGAGGAGTACCTGGAGACGAAGACCATCGCAGAGCCCGCGTAAGGGATTTCGAGACGGTCGCTGCGCGACCACCTCAATCAACGGACCACGAAACTACCGAAGGATCACCATGCGTTTTGAGAACAAGGTCGCGATCGTGACCGGAGCTGCCCAGGGCATCGGCGAGGCCTATGCCAAGGCGCTCGCCGCCGAGGGTGCCTCGGTCGTCGTTGCCGACCTCAACGAGGACTCGGGCAAGCAGGTGGTCGCTGCCATCGAGGCGTCCGGCGGAACCGCGATGTTCGTGCGCACGGACGTGTCCGACGCCGCCTCGGCGACAGCGATGGCCGAGGCCACGATGGCGGCGTACGGACGCATCGACTGCCTGGTCAACAACGCAGCCATCTACGGCGACATGGCCTTCGACCTGCTGATCACCGTCGACTGGGACTACTACAAGAGGTTCATGAGCGTGAACATGGACGGCGCACTCGTCGTCACCCGCGCGGTCTACGGCCACATGGCCAACGGCGGTGGCGGCTCGATCGTCAACCAGAGCTCGACCGCTGCGTGGTTGTACTCCGGGTTCTACGGTCTCGCCAAGGTCGGTATCAACGGCCTGACCCAGCAGCTGGCGCACGAGCTCGGTGGTCAGAACATCCGGGTCAACGCGATCGCGCCCGGCCCGGTCGACACGGCAGCGACGCGCACGCAGGCAGGCAGCGCTGCGCACGACATCGTCAGGAACAGCCTGGCGATCAAGCGGATCGGTCAGCCCGAGGACATGGTCGGCGCGTGCCTGTTCCTGCTCAGCGAGGAGGCCGCCTGGATCACGGCGCAGATCCTCGACGTCGACGGCGGACAGGTGTTCCGGGCATGACGGGACCAGTGGGCTTCATCGGCCTGGGCAACATCGGCAAGCCGATGGCCCACCGGCTGCTCGCCTGGGACGGCGGGCTGGTGGTCTTCGACATCGCGCCCGAACCGCTGGCCGAGCTGGAGAAGGAGGGTGCGACGGTCGCCGGCAGCGTGGCAGACCTCGCCGCCCGGTGCGCGGTGATCTGCGTGATGGTCAACACCGACGCCCAGGTCCGTGACGTGATGGGGGAGATCCTCGGCGCTGCGAAGCCCGGCACGGCCCTCGTGATCCACTCGACGATCTCACCCGACCTGCCCCCGCGGCTCGAGGACCTCGGTGGACGCCACGACCTCCTGGTCGTGGATGCTCCGGTGAGCGGCGGCGCCATGGGTGCGGCCGATGGCACCCTGGCGATCATGGTCGGTGGCACCGACGCAGCGTTCGAGGCGGTGCGTGGTCCACTCGGTCTGATGGGCACCGAGGTGGTGCACTGCGGGCCGATCGGAAACGGCACGGCCGCCAAGCTGGCCCGCAACCTGCTGCACTTCGTGTCGTTCACCGCCACGGGCGAGGCGCTGCGCCTGGCCGAGGCAGCCGGGATCGACCTGCAGGCACTGGGCCGGATCGTCCGGCACACGGACTCGATCACCGGTGGACCCGGCGCCATCATGCACCGCGACACGACGAGGACGATCGAGCCGGGCGACTTCTGGCTCTCGATCTTCGAGCACGTCCGCGCGATCGGTGAGAAGGACCTGGCCCACGCCATCGAGCTGGCCGACCGGCTCGGGGTCGACGTACCGATGGCGCACTTCGCGCAGGACAACCTCCGGTCAGCCCTCGGGCTGCCCGCCGGACAGGAGAACTGACATGGGCAAGTACGACGACCTTCCCGAGTCCCGCCGGCGTGGCCTGGAGAAGATGAACAAGGTCTACGGCTTCGACATGTCCGACATGGACGGTGACTTCTTCCGCTACACCGCGGACCATCTGTTCGCCGACATCTGGAGCCGGCCGGGCCTGTCCGACCGCGATCGTCGACTGCTGCTGATCGGCATGCTCTGCACCCACGGTGCCCAGGACGTGCTGTCCATCCAGATCCCTGCCGCGTACAAGGCCGGCGAGCTCGACGAGGACAACCTGCGCGAGATCGTGATCATGGTGTGCCACTACGCCGGATGGCCGGTCGGGGCACGGCTGAACAGCCTGGTCGAAGAGACCATCGCGAAGGGACGCTGAGCCGTGGCGTCCGAACCCGTGACCTCGCACCTGCGGCTCGGCCTGAACCCACGTCAGGCCGAGACGGTGGAGAAGCTGCTGCTCGCCGGTGAGCTGGAGCTCGAGGAGGTCGGTCCGGAGGCACTCACGATCCGCACGGTGGCCCAGCGCGCCGGGGTGTCCCCGGCGACGGCGTACACCTACCTCGCCTCGAAGAACCACCTGTTCGCCGAGCTCTTCTGGCGCCGGATCGTCACCGAGCCCGGCCCCGAGCCGGAGGGCGACAGCGCGGTCGACCGGATCAGGGTCGTGACCCGGCACATGGCCGCACTGCTCGGCCGCTCGCCGAATCTCGCGACGGCCGCCAACATCGCCCTGCTCGGTACCGACCCGGAGGTCGAGCGCCTCAGGCTGGTGATCGGTGCCGAGTTCGTGACCCGTTTCCGCGAGGCGATCGGCGAGCCCTCGGACCCGAGGGTCGTCGAGGCCCTGACCTTCGCCTTCTCCGGCGCCCTCCTCCAGGCCGGCATGGGCCTGATGACGTACGAAGAACTCAGCCAACGCCTCGACGACATCGTCGCCGTGATCATGGAAGGCCACTGATGAGCACCGAGACGACGCCGGAAGCGGGCAGATGCCCGCTGAATTTCGATCCGTACGACCACGCGATCCAGGACGACCCGTACCCGGTGTACGCCCGGATGCGCGAGGAGGCGCCGCTCTACCACAACGAGGAGCACGACTTCTGGGTCATGTCCCGGTACGCCGACATCCACAAAGCCTGGCGTACCGACGACGTGTACTCCAACCGGATGGGCGTCACCCTCGATGCGAGCGCCTGGAACGAGAACGCGCACGTCGTGATGTCGTTCCTCGGGATGGATCCGCCGGAGCAGACCCGGCTGCGCAAGCTGGTCTCGCGGGGCTTCACGCCCAAACGGGTGGCGGAGATGGAGCCGCGGATCGCCGCGATCAGCCTCGAGCACCTCGAGCAGGCACTCGCGCAGGGTGAGGCCGAGGGCGGCTTCGACTGGATCGTCGACTTCGCCGGGAAGTACCCGATGGACGTCATCTCCGAGCTGCTCGGCGTGCCGCAGGCCGATCGTGACGAGGTCCGCCGGCTCGCCGACCTGCTGGTGGTCCGCGAGCACGGGCTGCGCGACGTGCCGCAGGCCGGCATGGATGCGTCGATGCAGATGTTCGGCTACTTCGCCGACCTGCTGGCCGCACGCAAGAAGGCTCCCGCCGATGACCTGGTCACAGCACTGCTGATGGCCGAGGACGAGGGGGACCGGATGAACGACGGCGAGCTCACCGCGTTCCTCTTCCTGATGGTCGTGGCCGGCAACGAGACCACGACCAAGCTGCTCGGCAACGCGGTGCGCAACCTCTGCACCGTCCCCGACCAGCGGGCGGCGGTGTTCGCCGACGCGACCCTGATCGCGCCGTGGATCGAGGAGACGCTGCGGTACGAGGCGTCCAGCCAGCTGCTTGCCCGGCAGACGCTCCAGGATGTCACCATCGCCGGGACCACCTGTCCGGCCGGCGCCCAGCTGCTGATCAACATCGGCTCCGCCAACCACGACCACACCGTGTTCTCGAACGCGGAGGAGTTCGACATCCGTCGCGACAAGGCCGAGCTCGCCAAGCACATCGCCTTCGGTGGTGGGCGACACTTCTGTCTCGGCGCGAACCTCGCCCGGCTGGAGGCGCAGATCGCGCTGCGGCAGCTTGTCGAGCGGTGCTCGTCGATCGAGGTTGCGGACGCACCGGTGCGGATGTACTCCTCGAACGTTCGGGGCTACGCGTCGCTTCCGGTCCGGACCACCCTGCGATGACCAGCCGCTACGCCACCCTGACCCGTGAGCAGCTCGCGGTCCTGGTGCCCGAGCTGCTGCTGATCGGACAGCTCATCGACCGGTCGGGGATGGCCTGGTGCATCAGCGCTTTCGGCAGGGAGGGGATGGCCCAGGTCGCGATCGAGGAGTGGATGGCGGCCAGCCCGATCTACACACGCCGGATGCAGCAGGCGTTGACGTACGAGGGAACCGACGTCGTCACGATCTTCAAGGGGCTCCAGCTCGACATCGGCGCCCCGCCGCAGTTCATGGACTTCCGCTACACCGTCCACGACCGCTGGCACGGCGAGTTCCATCTCGACCACTGCGGTGCGCTGATGGACGTCGAGCCCATGGGCCCCGAGTACGTGCGCAGCATGTGCCACGACATCGAGGACCCCACCTTCGATGCCACCGCGGTCGCGACGAACGCGAAGGCGCAGGTGCGTCCGCTGCACCGTCCGCCGCGGACCCCTGTCGACCGCAGCCCGCACTGTGCCTGGACGGTGATCATCGACGACTCCTACCCGCCGGTCGTCGAGTCCGACGGCTGTGTCGCGCTGAAGTCCTCGCGCGCCGCGACGACCCAGCTCGACCCGATCACCGTGTCCGATAGAAGCGAGGGCGACGACGGCCAGGCTGACTACAGCGGTCCGCTGGTGAGCGACCTGGACTTCTCGGCGTTCTCGCACTCGGCGCTCGTCCGGATCGCCGACGAGGTCTGCCTCCAGATGCACCTGCTCAACCTCGGCTTCCTGCGGGCCGTCGACTCCCGGACCGAGGTCGACGAGTGCCGTGAGATCGCGACCCGTCAGCTCGTCGGCATTGCCGGGGTTGCCGCGGGCCGGATCAGGGCGGCGCTGGACCTGCCCGCCGACGAGGTCGGGGCGTTGCGCGTCCTCGAGCTCCACCCGCTGCTGAACCCCGCCGCCTACGTCACGGCGGGATTCGATGCCGGGCTGCGCGTCGAGCACGGTCCGGCGCACGACGACAACGCGTGGATCACGCTGTGCGGACCGGGCTCGGTCGGGCCGTTGCAGTCCGTTGTACGTGGGGTCGATCCGCACCTCGACGTCGAGGTGGCAGGCGCCCCGGACGACTGGACGCTGCAGGTCGTACGCCGCACGGACGCGGCGCCCGAGGCCGGCGAGGTCGCGGTGACCAGGTTCAGCACGGGCGCTGCGTTCGAGTTCGGCAAGCGGACCTCGATTCCGATCACGGTGCTCTGAGGGGCTTGCGCGCCGGATTGGCCATACCTAGACTGTCTAGGTATGGGCAACGATCGCATCCGCGGACACCTGGACACGCTGATCCTCTCGGTACTGAAGGGAGGATCAGCCCACGGCTACGAGGTCGTGGCCGAGCTGCGACGTCGCAGCGACGGCGAATTCGACCTTCCCGAAGGGACGGTCTACCCGGCGCTGCACCGCCTCGAACGCCAGAGCCTGCTCGCCAGCGACTGGGAGGTCGGTGACGGCCGACGCCGGCGGGTCTACCGACTGACAGCCGCCGGGTCGACTGCGCTGGCCAAGGAGGCGCGCGACTGGCGCAGCTTCGCTACCGGGATGAACGCCATCCTCGGGGGTGCGTGATGGACCCGATCGAGTCCTACCTCGCCGACCTGGAACGACGCCTCCGCCTCGCTCCCGGTTCGACGCAGCGGTTGCTCGAGGAGACCGCTGGGCACCTGGCAGACGCGGCTTCGGCCGCCGAGGCAGCCGGCCTCGGGCGGGACGAGGCCGAGCGCGAGGCCGTCGTCCGTTTCGGCACGGCCGAGGAGGTGGCCCGCGAAGCGAACGGTGGGATCGTCGCCGCGGTAGGTCGGCTCGGCTTTGCAGCGGCGCAACTCTCGGTCGTCGGATGGGCCGCGATCCTGGCCGCGACACTGCTCGCGGAGCTCCTGGCCCGGGTGACGTCGACCGGCTGGGTGTTCGGGCTTCCGGCGGATGCGACCCCGACCGCTGGCATGATCGCGCACTGGCTCCAGGTCCAGCCGGGTGCCACCAGCTGGCGCGATGCCGCCGCGTTGGAGAACGCAAGCGATTCCTTGATCCTGCGCGGCGGGTTCACCGTGATCATGCTGACCGCCGCCGTGCTGGTCGTGCTCGGCGCCCGCAGCCGGGTCGGCAGGATGGAGCGACGCGTGGTCCCGTGGCTGGGGCTGATCGCGTTCGGGGGTACCGGCCTGCTGCTCGTCGTCGGTGGGTTCACCAACGCGTTCGCGCACGTCGAGTGGGGCCGCGGCCAGTGGTTCTGCGACGCCGCGGTCGCCCTCGTGACAGCCATGGCGTACGGCGGCGCGTGGCTGCGACGGACGCGTACCGCGGCCGGGCACGTCCTCCCGATCAGGGCGAGCTGACCGGGAGGACGAAGGGTGCTCAGTCGGCCACCACGTCGTAGCTGACGGCGAGCAGGTTGTCACCGAGGCGTTCTGAGCCGGTGAGGCGCAGCGACTGCGGGTCGCCTGCCTCCAGCAACCGACCGCCGCTGCCGACGAGCGTCCCGAAGACGATCAGCTGGAGCTCGTCCACGAGCCCGTGCTCGAGCAACGTCTGTACGAGCGTGCGGCTGCCGAAGACGACGATCTGCCCGTCCACGTCCTCCTTGAGCCGGGTGACCTCCTCAACGAGGTCGCCGCGCAGGACGGTGCCGTTGCGCCATGCGGCCGCGGTCAGGGTCGAGGAGACGACGTACTTCGGGAGGCCGTTCAGGCGCGACGCCCAGTCGTCGTTGCGGTCGTTCCAGCGTTGCGCGAACCAGGCGTCGGTCCGGCGCCCGAGCAGCACGGCGTCGTGCACCTGAGTCTGCTCGAACTTCGCCCACGCCTCGAAGTCGCCCGGCGACATGCTGGTGAACCAGCCGCCGCCGGGACCGTCCTCGCCGGTCGGGTTGTCGACGACGCCGTCGAGCGTCATGTTGGTGTTGACCACGATGGTGCCCATGGGTGTTCTCCTTGTCGTTGGTGGCTTGTGTCGGTGATGGTTCGGTACCGGTTGGACACCTGCGTCGCGGCGATCTGGGCGGCCGATCAGCGCCCAGTTCGGGCTCCGGTTGGTGTCGATACGTGGAGACCGGCCCCGACGAACGAGAGAGTGACTCCATGACCGACCTGATCTCCCGGGCCCGGGCAGGCGACGACGACGCCTTCCGGGCGTTGACCGAGCCCCACCGGCGCGAGCTGCTCGTGCACTGCTACCGGATGCTCGGCTCGCTGCAGGATGCCGAGGATGCGCTGCAGGACACCCTGGTCGCCGCGTGGCAGGGACTGGGTGGTTTCGAGGAGCGCGCGTCGATGCGGACCTGGCTCTACCGGATCGCCACCACGCGCTGCCTCAACGCGCTGCGCGCGGCGAAGCGGAGGCCGGCCCGGGCCTGGGACATCCCGGGAATCACGCCACCGGACCCGACCCGGCTCGGGGAGGCCCCGTGGCTGGAGCCGTTCCCGGAGACGCTGCTCGAGGGTGCCTACGATCTCCCGCTGGGTCCGGAAGCCCGGTACCAGCAGACCGAGTCGATCTCGCTGGCGTTCGTCGCGGCGATCCAGGTGCTCCCCCCGCTCCAGCTCGCCGTGCTGGTGCTCCGCGACGTGCTCGGCTTCCCGGCAGCGGAGGTGGCCGGGATGCTCGAGCGGAGCGTCGAGTCGGTGACCAGTGCGCTGAAGCGCGCACGGGCGACGCTGGAGCAGTCCAGGCCCGTGCTGGCCGAGCGGATGGGGTCTGTGTCGCTCGGCTCCGAGGCCGAGCAGGCGTTGGTCGCCCGCTTCGTTGCGGCGTACGAGGCGGCCGACGTCGCCGGGGTGGTGGCGCTGCTGACCGACGACGCGTTCATGTCGATGCCGCCGATCCCGCTGGAGTACCTGGGCCGCAGCGCCGTCGGCGGGTTCCTGGAGGCACTGTTCGGCGCACGGCGTGAGTTCGCGCTGCTCCCGACGAGGGCGAACGGGCAGCCTGCGTTCGGTGCCTACGTCGCGGGACCCGACGGCGCACGCCGTGGGACCGGCCTGATCACGGTGACGCTCAACGACGACGGGATCTGCGCGCTGAACTGGTTCGAGAACACGGTCTTCAGCTGGTTCGGCCTGCCCCTGGAGCGCGGTCCCGAATGACGCCGGACGCACGAAAGCCCGGACCTGGTAGGTCCGGGCTTCGCTGCTTTCCAGTACTGCGTCTCTGCGACCCCGACGGGACTCGAACCCGCGGCCTCCGCCGTGACAGGGCGGCGCGCTAACCAACTGCGCTACGGGGCCTGGTGTGCTGCTCCATGAAGTGAAGCCACGGAATGCTAACTCATGCCGGGGCTCTGCTCCCAATCGCACCCCCAACGGGATTCGAACCCGTGCTACCGCCGTGAAAGGGCGACGTCCTAGGCCACTAGACGATGGGGGCCTGCCCATCGCACTCCGAGGTTCTCGGCGCTCCGGACCGACCAAGCATAGGGCCGCCGCAGGGGCCGGCCAAATCTGATCAGCCGCTGACACACGCCTCCTAGTCTGGTCTGGTGATGCTGGACGAGGACGCCTTCGACGCCCTGGTGGCCGACGCCCTCGACGGCGTACCGGCTCCGCTGGCGGCGCTGCTCGACAACGTCGTCGTCCTCGTGGAGGACGAGCCGCCACCCGGTGAGGACGACCTGCTGGGCCTGTACGTCGGCACACCGCTGACCGAACGGGGGAGCGCCTACACCTTCGTTCCCCCGGACCAGGTCTTCGTCTTCCGCGGCCCGTTGCTGCGCATGTGCGCCGACGTCGAGGAGCTCACCGAGGAGGTCGCGATCACCGTGGTCCACGAGCTCGCCCACCACTTCGGCATCGAGGACGAGCAGCTCCATGAGTGGGGGTGGGGTTAGGCGTGCGACCGCACCCGGTTTCGAGACGGGCCGTGCCGGCCCTCCTCAACCACCGAGCCGGTACCCCAGCCAGGCCACGCCCAGGCACCCCAGCACCGTGCCGACGGCGTACAGGAGCCCGCGAACGCCGCCCCTGTCGACCGACTGCACCGCCACCGCCGAGTACGTCGTGAAGGCTCCGCAGAAGCCGGTGCCGAACAGCGCCATCGGGTGCGTCCCGACACCGTGGCCGACCAACCATCCGAGGAGAGCTGACCCGGCCAGGTTCACGAGCAGCGTCCCGGCGTGCAGGGGGCTGCGACGCCCGTCGAGCAGGTGGGCCGCCAGCAGTCTTGCCGGGGCGCCGACCGCCGCACCGAGCGCGACGAGCAGGGCGGTCACAGGTCGACCTCGTTCTGCTCGGCGGCGTCGCGGGCCGCAGGGTCGATCCACCGGCTGACCAGCCATGCGGCGACCAGCGCCGCGAGCAGGGTCCCGCCGGAGTAGGCGACGGCCGTGCCGGCGCGGTGCGCCTCGAAGAGACTGACGGTCTCGGTTGAGGCTGCCGACATCGTCGTGAAGCCGCCGAGGACCCCGGTGCCGAGGAACACGCCCAACCACGGCGTACGCCGGACCGCGGCCAGTGCCGGCAAGGCGGCCAGCAACGCACACCCGAGGACGTTGATCCAGAACACGGTCCAGGGGAACCCGGTGCCGATCGGGAACCAGACGGTGAGCCCGTAGCGCGCTAGGGAACCGATGACTCCTCCGACCGCGGCCGCACCCAGAGCGACCGGCAGGGGAGGTCGGCTCACGAAACCTCCTGGCGCGCTGTCAGGGTGGTCGGGCCCTGCCACGGCAGCGGCCGCTCGCCGGCGCCCTGGCGGACGAACTCGCCGAGGTACCAGCGCTGCAGGGCGATCAGCGTCGGCGGTGGTCGCATCGCGAGTAGCGCTTCCCCGGTCAGGGTGTCGTAGACCTGTTCGAGCAGGTGCCCGATCCGGGCCATCGACGCCGGCGCCGAGGGGGGTGCCGCGTAGGTGAGGTCGACCCGTTCCAGGCCGTCACGCATGGCTGCATCGAGGACGTCGAGACCGATGACCTGGCGGCGTTCCTGCTCGACCTGGAGGTAGGCCTGGGCGAACTCGCTGGCGATCGGGTACCGGTCGGGCGCACTGATCGAGAGCAGGCGCAGCTCCCGACCGAGTTCGTTGAAGTGCATCCGCAGGTGCGAGAAGAGCTCGGTCGGCAGGTTGAGCAGTTCGATGGCGAGCATGTCGGCGGGATCGAGCGGCGCGCCGCCGAGGGCCGCGATCGCCTCGTCGAGGTCGAAGAGCGCTCCCTCCACCGGGGTGTCCTGCGGTTCGGCCGCCGGCTCGAACCAGACCACCTTGCCGAAGCCGCGCGGGTCGATGTCGGCACCCCAGGCGTGCGCGTAGCTGGCGACCAGATCGAGGCCGCGTCCCACGGTGGTCCACGAGAACTCGTCGTCAGGGTCGAGCTCGACCCGCTCGCCGCCCTGACGGGGCGGGACCAGCGACTGGTCGGTGACCTCGATGCGCGGGTGCGCCACCGTCCCGCGCACGTGCACGCTCATCGGGGGGTCGGCGTGCAGGATCGCGTTGGTGACCAGTTCGGAGACGGCCAACCTCGCGCTGTCGGCGAGCTCCTCGCGACCGATCTCGACCAGGACGCCCGTCACCCAGTCGCGCGCAAGGCGCACGGACGGAGGACTGGCCGGCAAGGCGAGCGTCTGCATGTTCCAGGGCACTCGAGCGAACTCCTGGGTGTGAGGGGGACGGTCTTCAGGGCTGTGCCCATCCCACTACCCCGATCAAACCACATTCCGCGCACAGTTCCGGGACGTGTGTGACCGAGTAGACGCCACCTGGATTGTCGCCGCGAGCGTGAATTCGGGAGAATGGAGCCATGGCATCCAAGACGGAGCACCAGCGGCACCGGGTGGTCGTGATCGGCTCCGGCTTCGGCGGCCTCTTCGGCACCAAGGCGCTGCGCCACTCCGACGTCGACGTGACCGTCGTGGCCAGGACCACGCACCACCTCTTCCAGCCGCTGCTCTACCAGGTCGCGACCGGCATCCTGTCCGAGGGCGAGATCGCTCCGCCGACCCGCGAGGTGCTGTCCCGGCAGAAGAACGCCACCGTCCTGCTCGGCGACGTCACCGGGATCGACCTCGAGCACCGCTCGGTCACCTCGAACGTACTGGGCCGCGAGCTGATCACCGAGTACGACTCCCTGATCGTCGCGGCAGGCGCCGGCCAGTCCTACTTCGGCAACGACCACTTCTCCGAGTTCGCCCCGGGCATGAAGAGCATCGATGACGCCCTCGAGCTGCGAGGCCGCATCTTCGGGGCCTTCGAGCTCGCCGAGGTGATGGCGGCGCGCGGCCAGGACGTCGATCACCTGCTGACGTTCGTCGTCGTCGGCGCCGGCCCGACCGGCGTCGAGATGGCCGGCCAGATCGCCGAGCTGGCCCACAAGACCCTCAAGAGCGACTTCCGCTCGATCAACACCCGCCAGGCCCGCGTGATCCTCCTCGATGCCGCACCGCAGGTGTTGCCGCCCTTCGGGGCGAAGCTCGGAGCCTGGACCGAGGCCAAGCTCGCAAAGATCGGGGTGGAGGTCCAGCTCGGCGCGATGGTGATCGCCGTGGACGAGCGCGGCCTGGAGGTCCAGGACCGCGACGGCACGCGTCGCCGGATCGAAGCCGTGACCAAGGTGTGGGCGGCCGGTGTCCAGGCGAGCCCGCTCGGCCGCATCCTCGCCGACCAGACCGGTGCCGCGCTCGACCGGGCCGGACGGATCTCGGTCAACCCCGACCTGACGCTCCCCGGGCATCCCGAGGTCTTCGTGGTCGGCGACATGGTCGCGCTGGACAACCTCCCCGGGGTCGCGCAGGTCGCGATCCAGGGCGCACAGTACGCCGCGCGCGAGATCGACGGACGATTGCGCAACAAGGCCCCGCAGGCCGGGTTCCACTACTTCGACAAGGGCAGCATGGCCACGATCTCGCGATTCAGCGCGGTCGCCACGGTCGGCAAGCTGCGGCTGTCCGGGTTCGTCGCGTGGCTGATGTGGCTCGCGGTGCACCTCTTCTACATCACCGGCTTCAAGAACCAGGTCACCGCGCTGCTGCACTGGACCGTCACGTTCATCGGCAACGACCGCTCCGAGCGGACCGTGACCGAGCAGCAGATCTTCGCGCGCGAGGCGCTCAAGCGGCTCGACGGTGGTGCCCGCGAGCTCGTCAGCGCCCCGGGCTCCGAGCGGAGTCGCGAGGAGCTCGAGGCCCAGGCGCTCGAAGAGGCACGGCTGACGGACGCAGGAGTCCGCGGCCGCCACGACGCCTGACTCAGCCCCCGTTGGTTGAGGAGGTTGCGCAGCAACCGTCTCGAAACCTCACTCGTACTGGGGCGGGGTCTCTCCGCTGGCAGCCAGCTGCTCGCGAGCCCAGCGCGGCAGGATGAACAGGCCTTCGGCCTCGACGGTGACCTCGCCGTCGGCGTCCTTGAGCCAGCCCTTCACGATGGTCTTGATGCCGGCGGCCGACGCCACCCACGCCTCGGCCGAGCACGCGCCCAGCGCTGTCGGCCGGCGGTAGCGCAGGGTCAGGGTCCCCGTCATCCCCGGGGTTCCGCCTGCTGCGGCGGCCTCGCCGAAGATCTGGTCGAGCACCAGGGCGAGCACCCCGCCGTGGACCTTGCCCGGAGGGCCCTCGTAGAGCGCGTTGAGGAAGAACTCGGATCGGGCGCCGCCCTTGACCCGGTCCTGCACGATCTTCAGCGGCGGCGCGATCGGGTTGCGCATGCCGACCACGGCGTTGCCGTAGCCACGGACGTGCCCGCTGGTCGTCACCACGACGCCGAAGTTGCCGGGGATCATCTCGGCCTCGAGGCGAGCCGTGAGCTCCTCGACCTGACGAGTCGCGGCGATGACCGTGTCGTGGTCGACGATGGTGCGAAGACTGACCTCGCCGAGCCGTCGGAGCGCCTGGGTGAGACCGCCGTACACGGCCTGTTCGTCGGCGAATTCCTCGTCGGTCATGTCGACGGTCCGGTACTCGAACGGGGGTTGGCTCATGGGTCTCACACTAGAACGAGTTCCAGTTTCTGGCGACGTGAGGCTGAGCACGCCGAGCAGATCTGAGAAGGTCGGCGCATGGAGATCGGCGTCGCACTTCCGCAGATGGCACCCGGCTACGGCCCGGGCACGACCCTCGACTGGGCCAGGGGCATCGATGCCGGCCCGTTCTCGAGCGTGTCCGCCGGCGAACGGGTCACGTTCTCGAACCCGGAGATGGTGGCGTCACTCGGTGCGTGTGCAGCCGTGACCACCCGGGTCCGGGTGCTGGCGAACCTCTGGGTGCTGCCGCAGCACCGGATGGCGATGGTCGCCCAGCAGATCGGGACCCTTGACCAGCTCTCCGAAGGACGGCTCGAGGTGGCCGTCGGTGTGGGCGGTCGTGAGCACGACTACCGCGCGCTGGACAGCGAGTTCGGTGCGCGCCACCAGCGGCTGGACGAGAACGTGATCGAGCTGAAGGCCCTGTTGGCCGGGCGGCCTCCGTTCGAGGGTGCCGATCCGGTCGGGCCGGCGTCTGTCCAGCCCGGTGGACCCAGGATCCTGGCAGGCGCCATGGGCCCCAAGGCGATGCGTCGCGCCGCGCAGTGGGCCGACGGGATCAGCGCCTTCAGCATCCCCGGGGACCGTTCCGAGATCCTCCGGACCAACGAGCTGGCCGAGAACTGCTGGCGCGAAGCCGGTCGCACGAGCCCCCCGCGCAAGGTCAGCGGCTGCTTCGTCGCCCTCGGCGTACCGGACGCGCCCGAGGTACTGGAGGCGTTCACGGCCCGCTACCTCGGTTTCCTGGGTGCTGAGCTGTCGGCTGCCATCGGGCGTACGGCGAGGGCGGCGACGCCCGCGATCCTGGGTGAGGTGCTCGACGGAGCCGCAGCTGCTGGCTGCGACGAGTTCATCCTCGTGCCGGCGACCATCGATCTGCGGTGCCTGGACGCGCTCAGCGAGCTGGTCGCCTCGCGTGCCGGTTGAGGCCCGTCACGGTGGTTGAGCAAGGCAGTGCACGGCCTGTCTCGAAACCCGGCCGTATGCTAGAACGTGTTCTACCTTCGACAAGCTCAGGTACCGACAGCTCTAAGGAGTTCTGATGGCGTTGCGCGTGATCCAGTGGGCCACCGGCGGGGTCGGCCAGGCCGCGATCGGGCAGATCCTGCTGCACCCCGACCTCGAGCTCGTCGGTTGCTGGGTCCACTCTCCCGACAAGGCCGGCAAGGACGTCGGCGAGATCATCGGGGGTGCTCCGATCGGGATCACGGCGACCGACAGCATCGAGGAGATCCTCGCCCTCGAGGCCGACTGCGTCCTGTACTCGCCGCTGATGCCGAACCCCAAGGAGGTTGCGGCGCTGCTGAAGTCGGGCAAGAACGTCGTCACCCCGCTGGGTTGGTTCTGGCCGACCGAGGAGGAGCGCTCCCGGATGGAGCCGCACTGCCTGGCGGGGGGCGTCACCCTGCACGGCACCGGCATCGACCCGGGCGGCGCGACCGAGCAGCAGCCCCTCTTCTTCGCGGGCCTGTCCTCGGCGATCACGTTCGTGCGCGGTGAGGAGTACTCCGACATCCGCACCTACAACGCGCCCGACGTGGTCCGGCACCTGATGGGGTTCGGCGGTACGCCGGAGGAGGCGATGAACGGCCCGATGCTGGCGCTGCTCGACAACGGGTTCCGCCAGTCGGTCCAGATGTGCCTCGACACACTCGGGTTCGCCGACGCCGAGATCCGCAGCAGTCGCGAGGTAGCGGTGGCGACGGCGCCGATCGACTCACCCATCGGGGTCATCGAGCCCGGCCAGGTGGCCGCCCAGCAGTTCGCCTGGGAGGCGTTCGTCGGCGACACCTTGGTCGTCCGCGTCGCGGTGAACTGGCTGATGGGCGACGAGCATCTCGACCCGCCGTGGGAGTTCGGCCCGGAGGGCAAGCGCTTCGAGGTCGAGGTCAAGGGTGACCCGGACTGCATGGTGATGATCCACGGCTGGCACCCGAGCACGGTCGCCGCCGGTCTGGAACGCAACCCCGGCATCGTGGTGACCGCTGCCCACTGCGTGAACTCGATCCCCTACGTCTGCGCGGCCGAGCCCGGCATCGTCACCTTCGTCGACCTGCCGCTGGTCAGCGGCCGGGCACACCCCGACTTGGCACGCTGACCTCACCTCGGCGGTTGAGGAGGGCCGAGACGGTCGCAGGAGGACCTCCTCAACCACCGCTGAGACGCTCAGGCGGCCGGCGGCTGCGCACCTGTCGGCGGCGTGCCACCCATGGCCGGCCCGTCGCCGTCGTGGTCGCCGCCACCGCGGGCACCACCGGGCCTACCCGGTCCGCCGGTCTGGACTCCGGTGATGGTGAAGTCACTGCCCACCTTGACGGTGACGAGGGCGCCGGCCTTGGTGACGATGTGCGCCTCGTAGACGCCGTCCGAGTCGGTCTCGACCCGTTGGATGGTCGCGCCCGGGTACTTCGCCAGTGCCAGGTCGCGGACCCTGGCGGCCGTGGTGCCGGTGAGCAGCTTCTCGTCCGAGCGCATCGGCTTGGTCGGATCGGGCGCCGCCTTCCCGGCCGTGCCCGTGCTGCTCGTTGACGATCCGGTCGACGTCGTGCCCTCGGCTGAGGCCGAGCTCGTCGTGCTCACGGCGGCTCCGACACCGGCGCCGGCCATGATGAGCGCGCTGCCGGCCGCGAGGCGTTTGGTCCGACTGATCTTGTTCATGTGTGTCCCTCTCCTCGGTGACCGCCCGGTCGGGTGGTCTTCCTCGAGGTTGGCCGGGCCTGCTGGCGGCAGGCTGGCGGGACGCTGTGCAGTCGGTGTGGTCCCGGATCAGGCCGAGGCGAACTCGTAGTCGTCGAGCGGGAAGTGCCCGGCCTTCCACATGGTCTCGATCGTCGTACTGGCCCGGAACGGGGTGTCGCCGTTCTCGTCGAAGTAGTAGCTGTTGGCCAGGCTGCAGGACTCCTCGGTGAACACCTGCCGGGGTCGGCGGGCGAGCATGGACGCGAAGTACCGGTCATTGGCCTCTTGCTTCACCTCGATCGCGTGAGCGCCGCGGCTGCGGCCTTCGCGCAGGAGGCGCACGATGTGCGCCATCTGGGTCTCGATCAGGTTGAAGTACGACGCGCCGTTGTACCCGTAAGGCCCGAGGATCGAGAACATGTTCGGCCATCCGGGCACGCTGACGCCTTCGTACGCCTGGGCGCGGTTCTCGGCCCACCACTCACCAAGGTCGACCCCGCGGCTGACGCATCCGAAGCCGGGCATGTTGTCGCGCTCGAAGACCTTGAACCCGGTCGCGAGCACCAGGACGTCAAGGGGGTGGTCGGCACCGGTGGTCGTGCGGATGCTGGTCGGGGTGATCTCGGCTATCGAGTCGGTCTCCAGGTAGACGTCGTCGCGGTTGAAGGTCGACAGGTAGGAGTTGTGGAAGGTCGGGCGCTTGCAGCCCACGGCGTACTTCGGGGTCAGCTTGTCCCGTACGACGGGGTCGGTGACCTGGTCCCTGAGAGCCTTGAGGGCGAGCTTCTGCCCCTGGGTCGCCAGGTGCAGCGGGTGGTGGAAGTGCGCCGCCAGCGTGAAGGCGAGCTCGACGTAGGTCTGGCTCACCAACCGGAGGACGCGCTTGGCGCCCGGGACCGTGGCCAGGATCGTGCGGGCCCGGCCCGAGATCGCTGCGTCGGGCTTCGGCAGGCACCAGACCGCGGTGCGCTGGAAGACGGTGAGGTGCTCGACCTCCTCGGCGATCGCCGGGATCAGCTGAACGGCCGAAGCGCCCGTCCCGATCACCCCGACACGCTTGCCGCGCAGGTCGACGTCGTGGTCCCACCGGGCGGTATGCAGGATCTCGCCGGCGAACGACTCGATCCCGGCAATGTCCACGGGCTTGGGTCGGGTCAGTACCCCCGTCGCATTGACGATGTACCGGGTCGTCAGCGAATCACCCTGCGAGGTGATGACCGTCCACACGCCGGTGTCGTCGTCGTAGGACGTTCCGACCACCTCGCTGCTGAGCCTGATCCGGTCCCGCAGCCCGTACTTGTCGACACAGTGCTCCGCGTACCCCTTGAGCTCGGTACCGGGCGCGTAGACGCGGCTCCACCTGCTGCTCTTCTCGAAGGAGAACTGGTAGCTGAACGACGGGATGTCGACCGCGACGCCGGGATAGGTGTTCCAGTGCCACGCGCCACCGACTCCGTCGCCCTCCTCGAGGATCAGGTAGTCGCTGAAGCCTGCCTTGTCGAGCATGATCGCCGCCCCGATCCCGGAGAAGCCGCCTCCGACGACGAGGACTTCATGATCGGGCTTCATCGGCGTGAGCCTCCCGTTGCTGGGGTGAGGCTTGTGATCTAACCATTGGGTAATGGCAAGATCAAGGAGCACGGTCGTGCTATTGCCCCGTCAACGTCGAGGTTGGTTCAATGCGAGGACCTGTAGCAACCTACGTCCGGGAGGAACAAGATGGTGCTCAAAAGCAAGTCCCGATTCAGTTATGCGAACGTGGCCAGCACGCTGGCCCTCGTCATTGCGATCGGCGGTGGAGGGGCTGCGACGGCAGCGGCGCTGACCCTTCCCAGGAACTCGGTCGGCTCGCCCCAGATCATCAACGGAGCAGTCCACGGCGTCGACATTCACGCCAGCACGATCACCGGCGGGAAGGTGGCAGGACACACCCTGACCGGTGCCAACATCGCTGGCGGCACTGTGACCGGTGCCAATGTCAAGGACCACAGTCTCGGCCACGCGGACTTCACCACCGCCCCGGTCGGACTGGTCCAGGGCTACGTCTGGGACAGCGTTCCGGCGTCGACGCTCAACACTGCGGTGAACATCGGAGCCCCGGGCAACGCTTACGCTTACAACAGCTCGGGAGGAGCCATCACGGTCACCCGGACCGGAGTCGGTGTCTACGAGGTGACCTTCGTTGGCCTCGACTTCTACCCAGGCAACGTTCAGGTCACCGCCTACGGTGGTGGCAGCGAACAGTGCAAGTCGGGCGGTTGGGGCACGGATACCGCGGCGGTGGTCTGCTTCGACAGCACCGGAGCTCCTGTGAACACCTTGTTCGACCTCTCGGTGATCAAGTAGTCCGGATCACGTAGCAAACTCGTTCGTCGATGGCCCGCGACCCGGAGGTCGCGGGCCATCGACGGTGGAAAAACCCTGGTGGGCCCCCCGGGGATCGAACCCGGAACCCGCGGATTAAAAGTCCGCTGCTCTGCCAATTGAGCTAGAGGCCCGTGACGACGAGCAGGTCGTCGTCCGCACCGAAGTATGGCGCACCCGCGGAGGTTGCTCACGCTCGGGCGAGCCGTGCGAAGGTGGGGACATGCGGAGGATCGGCCTGCTGGGCGGGATGAGCTGGGAGAGCAGTGCGGAGTACTACCGGCTGCTCAACGAGCTGGTCAGGGAACGCGAAGGCGGCTTGCACTCGGCGGACTGTGTCCTGCTCTCGGTGGACTTCGCCGAGATCGAGGTCCTCCAGTCCCAGGGGCGTTGGGACGAGGCTGGCGAGCTGCTGGCCGAGGCTGCCCTGCAGCTGCAGGCGGCCGGTGCCCAGGTCGTCGTGCTGTGCACCAACACGATGCACAAGGTCGCCGACGCGATCGAGTCCGTCCTTGCCGTCCCGTTCCTGCACCTTGCCGACGCCACGGCACAGGCGGCCGTCACGGCCGGGCTGACGAAGGTCGGGCTGCTCGGCACCGCGTTCACGATGGAGCAGGACTTCTACCGGGACCGGCTGGCTGGCCACGGGCTGGACGTCGTCGTTCCGAACGACGACGACCGCGCCCTGGTGCACCGCGTGATCTACGACGAGCTGTGCCTCGGCATCGTCACCGACCAGTCGCGGCAGGCCTACGTCGAGGTGATCGGCCGCCTCGTCGAGGCAGGGTGCGAAGGGGTGATCCTCGGCTGTACCGAGATCGAATTGCTCGTCAGGCCCAGCGACAGCCCGGTACCGCTGTTGGCGACGACCCGGCTGCACGCCGAGGCGGCCGTCGCGTTCGCGCTGGGGTGAGCTGCCGTCAGTCGTTCGAGCGGTAGTGCTCGACGATCTGGACGAACTGCTCGGGGTCGACAGCCGCTGCCGTGATGGTGTGGTGCTTGCCAGCCGGCGTCGTGAGGACGGCCTTCCACGAGCGGGACGTGGTCTTGTCCGACATCGCGATCTCGGTCCCCGAGCTCCGCAGGTCCCAGCTGTCGGAGTGCGAGCCTCGGGAGATCTCGAGCGTGCCGTTGCTGATCGAGACGATCGCCGGGACCCAGTTCAACAGGGCCCACCAGGAACCCATCGCGAGCAGGGTGAGCCCCGCTGCAGCGAAGACAGCCTTCGAACCGCCCGAGGAGACAGCCCAGAAGATGGTGATCACTGCGGCGACGGCGAACACCGTGAACAGCGACCCGAACAGGTAGCGCAGCGCGTTTCCGGGACGGAACTCGACGAACCGCGGGATCGGGTCGGTGGCCTTGAGCGGCGTACCGAGGTCCTTGTCCTTGCCCTTGCTCTTGGCACTGGCCTTCTCGCCGACCTTCGGCAGCGGTGCCGAGACCACGGTGGCGGCGGGCTCCTCCAAGGGTTCGACGACGGGCGGCTCGGCAGGCGGCGTGACCAGGGCGGCGGGAGCCTCGACCGGTGCTTCGGTGACCGGCTCTGCCGGCGCTGTCTCTGCTGACGCTGCCTCTGGGGCGGTCTCTGGGGCGGTCTCGGCCGGTTCGTCTGCGTCGGGCTCGACGAGCGCAGCGGGCTCGACGTACTCCTCGACGTACGGCTCCTCGACCAGGTCCGCCGCCAGGGTGGGGTCGGTCGGCTCGGCGGACTCGCCAGCGGCCTCGACGGGCTCCGCCACGGCGTCAGGGATCTGGTGGTGCACGGCCGGGGCGTGCGCTGCCGACGCGGCAGCCGTGAATGCCTTGGCCGGTGTCGGGGCCGGTACGCCGGTGATGTCGGCGAGAGCGGCCGTGGCGGCACCGATGCCGGGGGCCACAGCCGGCTTGGCCCGAGCGGCTCGTTCGGCCGCCTGGCGCTCCCACTCGGCGCGCTCGGCGGCGATGCGCTCCTTCTCGGCACGTTGGGCGGCGATCCTGGTCTGCTGCTCGGCCATCGCGGCCTGACGGCGCCGGTCGCGCTCGGCCGCGGCGAGCTGTTCGGCCTCAGCCTGCTCAGCGGCGATGCGCTCCTTCTCCCGCAGGGCGGCGTCGCGGCGAGCCGCGATCACGGCGAGACGTGCAGCCTGCGCCTCCTCGGCCGCGATCCTGTCTGCCTCAGCCTTCTCCGCCGCAGCCTTCTCGGCCGCCAGACGCTCGTTCTCGAGACGCTCTGCCTCGGCCCGCTCCTGCTCGGCCTGGATGGCTGCCAGCCGATCGGCTTCGGCCTGCTCGGCGGCTGCTCGTTCGGCAGCGAGGCGCGCGGCCTCGGCCTCCTCGGCCTCGATCCGGTCCCGCTCGGCCTTCTCGGCGGCCAGGCGCTCGCCCTCGATCCGGACGGCCTCCAGGCGCTCGGCCTCGGCCTGCTGGGCCTCGACGCGATCGTTCTCCAGGCGGGTGGCCTCGGCCAGTTCGGCGGCCAGCCTGCGCTTCTCGGCCTTCTCCGCGGCGATCCGCTGGCGCTCGGCCTCCTCGGCGGCCAGGCGCTCGAACTCCAGGCGCGCAGCCTCGGCGAGCTGCGCAGCGGCACGCTCGGCCTCCAGGCGTTCCAGCTCGGCCACCTCGGCGGCCAGCCGTTCTTCCTCGGCCTTGATGGCCGCGAGTCGCTCGGCCTCGAGGCGCTCTGCCTCCAGACGGTCGGCCTCGGCCTTCTCGGCTGCGGCCTTCTCGGCGGCCAGTCGCTCGGCCTCGAGTCGTTCGGCTTCCAGGCGCTCGTTCTCGACCCGGATGATCTCGAGGCGCTCGGCCTCAGCCGCCTGGGCGGCCACACGCTCGTGCTCGAGGCGCCGTGCTTCGGCGCGCTCGGCGGCCAGGCGGGCGTTCTCAGCGGCCACCGCTGCGACCCGGACAGCCTCGAGCCGCTGGGCCTCGGCCTGCTGCGCAGCGACCCGATCGGTCTCGATCCGCTTCGCTTCGCGCGCCTCGGAGGTCAGACGCGCCTTCTCGGCCTTGACCGCAGCGAGGTGCAGGCCCTCCAGACGCCCGGCCTCGGCTTCCTGAGCCGTCAGCCGCTCGGTCTCGATGCGCAGCGCTTCTGCCGCCTCACCGGCGAGCCAGGACTCGTGGGCCTCGACCTCGGCGACCAGCAGGGCGGCGAGCCGGTCCTCCTCGGCCTGCTGGGCCGCAGCCCGCTCGGTCTCGAGACGGCCGGCTTCCGCGGCTTCAGCGAGCAACCTGACTTCTTCGGCCCTGATCGCCGCGCGCCGTGCCTGGTCGGCCCGCTGCTGCTCGGCTCGCTCGGCCTCGGCTCGCTCGGCTTCGAGGCGCTCGGCTTCGGCCTTCTCGGCAGCGATCCGCTCCTGCTCGGCCTGGAGCGCCGCCCGGCGCTCCTTCTCGCGCTGGATGGCCTCCTGCCGGGCGCGTTCGAGTCGTTCCTTCTCGATCCGGACGCGCTCGACCTCCTCGGCCGCGCGGCGCTCCTCCTCGGCCTTCAGGGCCGCGAGCCGGGCTGCCTCTCGGCGCTGGGCTGCCTCGCGGATGGCGATCAGGCGCTGCCGCTCGGCTTCCTCGGCGGCCAGCCGCTCACGCTCGGCCTTCTCGCGGGCGATCCGCTCGGCTTCGGCGCGCTCGGCGGCGATCCGCTCAGCCTCGGCGCGGACAGCCTCCTCAGCAGCGACACGCTCGGCCTCGACACGCTCGGCCTCGGCGCGCTCGGCTTCGGCCCTTTCGGCGGCCAGGCGCTCGATCTCGGCCTTCTCGGCGGCGATCCGGTCCCGTTCGGCCTGCTCGGCGGCGGCAGCGGCAGCCGCGATGCGTTCTGCCTCCGCGCTGATCCGGGCCTGTTCGATCCTCTCGGCCTCGAGGCGCTCGGCCTCGAGCTGGTCGGCGACGGCCTGCTCGGTGGCGATCCGCGCCGCCTCGGCCTCAGCCGCGGCCTGCGCCTCGGCGGCCAGGCGTGCTGCCTCGGCGTCGTCGGCGGCATGACGCTCGGCGGCCAGGCGTGCAGCTTCGGCCGCTTCGGCCTGCACCCGGTCGCGCTCGGTGTCCTCGGCGGCCTGTCGCTGGGCGCCCAGTCGGGCGGCCTCGGCGTCCTCGGCGCGTGCGCGCTCCTCGTGCAGTCGCTGCTGCTCGTCTCGTTCAGCAGCGAGGCGGGTGTCCTCCGCCGCCTGCGCAGCCAGCCTCGCTTGCTCGGCGGCCTCGGCTTCGGCGCGTTCCTGGTCCAGCCGGGAGCGCTCCTCGTCCTCGCCCGGCACGGCCTGGTCCGGCACAACCTCGTCGACGACGTGCTCGTCGGTGACCGGCTCCTCGATGCGCTGGGCTGTGGCGGGCGGCTTGTCGGCTGTCTCGTCCAGGTAGTTGCCCAGGAAGGCCGGCGCCGAGAGCTGTTCGGCGCCGCCGATCGGCGCTCCAGCAATGCCGGAAGGCTCGAACGTGGCGGGGGTTGCCTCGTCGCCGTCCTTGCGGCGCCGACCCCGACGACGCAACCGCGACTCGGACTGGTCCGAGGCCTGTTCTGCGCTCTGCGGGTCGGGCGGCAGGTCGCGGATCGCGGGGATCTCGCCGGTGGCCCACGGCTCCATGGCGAACGTGTCGTCGGCCAGATCGTCGGCCCAGGTGGTCACCCGCGGCGGCGCGACCCCGGCCGCCGCTTCGGGTGCGGGAGCCGACTCGGCGTCGCGCTGGGCGTCTTCATCGGCCGCGAGCTGGGCGACGGTCTCGGGAGCGACGACGTTGAAATCGGTCGCGGGTACGAATGCGGAGGGCTTGGCAGGGACCTCCTTGTTCCGCCCGCGCCGGAACAGCCCGCGCCGCGGCCCTTCGTCAGCGCCCGGCTCCTCGCTGTCCATCGCGGTGTTCATGACCGACAGCGGGTCGTTCGTGGACTCGTCGCCCATCCCGGCGAACGGGGCCTGGGCGGGAGCATCGGGATCCGGCGCCACGAAGCCGTCCGAGGCGATGCGCAGCGGGTCGATGACGTCCTCGTCGGCGGAGAGGGCGGGATCCTGTTCGGGGTGAACGGAGCCTGCGCGGCGACCCTCGGCCACGACCAACCCCTTCCCTGGTCCGCCCCCACGGGCGGTACTGCCTGCCATCCGAACCCTTGCATGTTTGCGCTTCGATTGCCGCAGTTCGCAACCAATTGTCGCACTCGGGTACGGGTACAAGCCCAACGATCCACCAGCCTAATGGGCACGCGCCAGAGGGAAGCGCACGCAAACGCCGGGACAACGTTGTGCCAACGACTTCAGATCTGTTGCTCCCGGAGGGTGACAGAACGCCCCTTCTTGGTAGTGTCGGGCATGCAGGTGCAAGTTCCAGCGGTTAAACCAACGCGGTTGGAGTTTGTGATCCAACGGCGTTTCTTCTCTTTGCGAGGCGGGACGACGTATCACCGCATCTGTGAAGAGGCGTCCGAAGTGGTCGTCTCTCGCCCCCGATAAGGAGAATTACCAGCATGGCTCAGGGCACCGTTAAGTGGTTCAACGCCGAGAAGGGCTTCGGCTTCATCGCCCAGGAAGACGGCGGCGACGACGTCTTCGTCCACTACTCGGCCATTCAGTCCAATGGCTACAAGTCGCTCGACGAGAACCAGAAGGTCGAGTTCGACGTCACGCAGGGCCCGAAGGGCCCGCAGGCGGAGAACGTTCGCCCTCTCTGAATCACGAGAGCTTCACAGTCCTGGGGGCTTCGACCATTTGGTCGGAGCCCTCAGGCAATTGGGTGTAAGAACGTCTCATGGGCGTTCCGCCCACGACGATGTGGTGCAAGGGAGATGGGGCGTGTCCGGAGATCCGTTCGACGTTGAGCTCGAGGACAGTGACCTTCTCCACGAGGTCGAACTCACCACGACGCTGATCGCCGCCGCCAACCAGTCCGAGGGGCCGCTGGCCCCGGACGAGATCGACCGGCTTCTCGGCCTGCGCTGAGAGCCCGTTTCGTGACCCGCGCAGCAACGCACTGGCACTGTGCGCTGAGGCACATCGTGGCTGTCGCCGCTGGCGCCCCGGCCTGTGTGACCGCCATGATCAGCGCCTAGCATGTGTGCCGTTCTGATGCTGCTCTCCAGGAGTTCACCGTGGCGTTGAGGTTCAAGCCGGTCGACACGGCTTTCTACACGCTGCTCACGACTCAGGCCGGGCACCTGGTCGACGGCGCCGGCCTGCTCGCCGAGCTGCTCGACGAGGGCACCGATCGTGCGGCCCTCGGCATCCGGATGCGCGAGGCCGAGCACCAGGCCGACGAGACCACGCACGAGATCGTCCGGCGGGTCAACAGCACCTTCGTCACCCCGTTCGACCGCGAGGACATCTACGCACTGTCCTCGGCGCTCGACGACGTCATGGACTACATGGAGGAGGCCGTGGACCTCGTCGTCCTCTACGAGGTCGACGTCCTGCCGTCCGGGGTCACCGAACAGATCGAGGTCATCCAGCGCTGCGCCGAGCTGACAGCGGACTCGATGCCGCGACTCCAGAGCATGAAGGACCTGGAGGAGTACTGGATCGAGATCAACCGCCTGGAGAACACCGGCGACAAGAGCTTCCGGCGGATCCTGGCGAAGCTCTTCAGCGGCCAGTACGAGGCGCTGGAGGTACTGAAGCTGAAGGACATCGTGGAGTCCCTGGAACAGGCGATCGACGCGTTCGAGAAGGTCGCCAACATCATCGAGCAGATCCACGTCAAGGAGTCCTGAGCGGTGACCCTTGCCATCGTGGTGGCAGTGGTTGCCGTCGCGCTCACCTTCGACTACACGAACGGTTTCCACGACGCAGCCAACGCGATCGCGACCTCGATCTCGACCCGGGCGCTGACCCCGCGCATCGCCTTGATCCTGGCCGCGGTGATGAACTTCGTCGGTGCCCTGCTCGGTCAGAAGGTCGCACACACCGTCAGCGACGTGATCAGCACCCAGAAGCTGTCCGCGAACCACGGGCTGGTGATCGTGCTCGCCGGACTGGTCGGCGCGATCGTGTGGAACCTGGTGACCTGGTACTTCGGACTGCCGTCGTCCTCGACGCACGCGCTGATCGGCGGGCTGGTCGGCGCTGCGCTCGTCGCGGGCGCCACCGTGCACTGGCACACGATCACGGACAAGGTCGTCGTCCCGATGATCGCCTCACCGCTGGTCGGCTTCCTGCTTGCCTTCGCGATGATGCTCGCGATCATGTGGATCTTCCGCAGGCGCAACCCGCATCGGGTCTTCCGGGGGTTCCGGCTGATGCAGACCGTCTCCGCTTCGGCTCTGGCGCTGGGTCACGGACTCCAGGACGCGCAGAAGACGATGGGCGTGATCTTCCTGTCCCTGGTGATCAGCGGGCATGCCAGCTCGACCGACTCGCTCCCGTTGTGGATCGTGATCTGCTCGGCCTCAGCCATCTCGTTGGGCACCTACTCCGGCGGCTGGCGGATCATGCGCACCCTGGGACGCAAGATCATCGATCTCGACCCTGCTCGCGGGTTCTCCGCCGAAGCCGTCGGCGCCACGGTGCTCTACGCCACGGCGTACATCTGGCAGGCGCCGATCTCGACCACGCACACGATCACCTCGGCGATCATGGGCGCCGGGGCGACCAAGCGGTTCTCGGCCGTCAGGTGGGGAGTCGCACGCTCCATCCTGGTGGCGTGGCTGCTGACCTTCCCGGCCGCAGGCACCGCCGCAGCGCTCTGCTACGTCGTGATGCGGCACGTCTTCCAGCTGCCCTGATCAGAGGCGACCCGGTAGTCCGGAGCGAGAAGCACCAGTTGAGTGCCGACGGGACGTGCTTCTTGCTCCGGACTACCCGTACGACGGCTCTTGATTACCCGAACCGACCGGAGATGTAGGCCTCGGTGGCCTCTTCGTCGGGGACGCTGAAGATCTTCTTGGTCGGGTTCATCTCGACCAGTCGACCGGGCTTGCCGGCGGCCGAGAGGTTGAAGAACGCGGTGTCCTCCGAGACCCGGGCGGCCTGCTGCATGTTGTGGGTGACGATGACGATCGTGTACTGCTCCTTGAGCTCGTGGATGAGGTCCTCCACGGCCGAGGTCGAGATCGGGTCCAGGGCCGAGCAGGGCTCGTCCATCAGCAGCACCTGCGGCTCGACAGCGATCGCGCGGGCGATGCACAGGCGCTGCTGCTGACCGCCGGAAAGGCCCATTCCCGGCTTGTTGAGCCGGTCCTTGACCTCGGTCCAGAGGTTCGCGCCCTGCAGCGAGCGCTCCACGACCGTGTCGGCGTCGGACTTGGAGAGCCGCTTGTTGTTCAGCCTCAGTCCGGCCAGCACGTTCTCGTAGATCGACATCGTCGGGAACGGGTTGGGACGCTGGAAGACCATGCCGACCATGCGGCGTACTTCCACCGGGTCCACCTGGGGGTCGTAGAGCGACTGGCCGTCGACGAGGACCTTGCCCTGCACGCGAGCGCCCGGGATCACCTCGTGCATCCGGTTCAGGGTCCGCAGGAAGGTGGACTTCCCGCAACCGGACGGGCCGATCAGGGCGGTCACCGACCGCGCGGTGATCGTCATGTTGACGTTCTCCACCGCGAGGAAGTCGCCGTAGTAGATGTTCAGGTCAGAGACGTCGATGCTCTTGGCCATGTCTTTCCTCAATGTCCGGTCTTGGGTGCGAAGAAACGCCCGGCGACCCGCGCCAGGACGTTCAGCACCATCACGATGACGATCAGCACCAGAGCCGCGCCCCAGGCCATCTTCTGCAGGATCTCGGGGTTGGCGCCGGCCTGGGTGTAGCTGGTGTAGATGAACACCGGCAGGCTCGTCATCTGTCCGTGGAACAGGTTGGTGTTCAGGGAGTCCGTGCTGCCGCAGATGATCAGCAGTGGTGCGGTCTCACCGATGACGCGGGCGATCGCCAGGGTCACTCCGGTGATGATCCCGGCCATCGCGGTCGGCAGCACCACCTTGACGATCGTCTTCCACTTCGGCACGCCCAGGGCGTACGACGCCTCGCGCAGGTCGTGCGGAACGAGCTTGAGCATCTCCTCGGTCGAGCGCACCACGATCGGGATCATCAGCAGCGACAGGGCGACACCGCCGCCGATGCCGAACTGGGTTCCGGGGCCGATGATCAGCGAGAACAGCGCGTAGGCGAACAGGCCGGCCACGATGGAGGGGATACCGGTCATCACGTCGACGAGGAACCGGATCCAGCGGGCAAGCCGGGACGGGCCGCCGTACTCGACCAGGTAGATCGCCGAGAGCAGGCCGACGGGTACGGCGATCACGGTCGCGGCCAGGGTGATCAGCAGCGTGCCGACGATCGCGTGGTAGATACCGCCCGGTGCGTCGATCACGTTGCGCATCGTCCAGGTCAGGAACTTGCCGTTGATCGCGCCGGCGCCCTTCGAGACGGTTTCGTAGAGCAGCGAGAACAGCGGGATGAAGGCCAGCGAGAGGGCGACCCAGACGAGTGAGGTCACCAGGCGGTCGGTCGCGCGTCGCGCGTTCTCGACGAGTCGCGACCAGATCGTGAGTCCGACCATGTAGAGCAGCACAGCCAGGATCGCGATCCCGGCGAGGTTCCAGTGCACGGTGATGCCGATCAGGGCGCCGGCAGCGATCGCGACGACGCCTGCGATCGCCGGCGCGTACCGCGGGAGGTGGCCCCCGCGCAGGGCCACCGCCGTGTGTGGTGCGGTGTCGAGGTCGGTCATCACTTGCTCCCCGGTTCGTAGCGGGCGACGATCGCCCGGGCGCTGAAGTTGACGACGAACGTGATCAGGAAGAGCACCAGGCCCGAGGCGATCAGCGCGTTGCGCTGGACCCCGGAGGCATCGGCGAAGGTGAGGGCGATGTTCGCCGCGATCGTCGACGGGTTGGTCGAGGAGATCAGGTGGAAGGTCACCACGCCGCTGGCCGAGAGCACCAGGGCCACTGCCATGGTCTCGCCGAGCGCCCGGCCCAGACCCAGCATGGCGGCCGAGACGATGCCCGAGCGGCCGTAGGGCAGCACCGCGAGGCGGACCATCTCCCAGCGGGTGGCGCCGAGGGCCAGGGCCGCTTCCTCGTTGAGGCGCGGCGTCTGGCTGAAGATCTCGCGGGTGATCGCGGTGATGATCGGGATGATCATGATCGCCAGCACGATCGAGGCGGTCAGGATGGTGCGGCCCGTGTTCGACGGCGTCCCGCCGAAGAACGGGATCCAGCTCGCGTGCGCGGACAGCCAGGCGTACACCGGGATCAGGCGCGGACCGAGGACGAGGATGCCCCACAGGCCGTAGACGACCGACGGGACCGCGGCGAGCAGGTCGACCACGTACCCGATCAGGACCGCGACGCGACGCGGCGCGAAGTGCGACACAGCGAGCGCGACGCCGAGGGAGAGTGGCAGCGCGATCAGCAGCGCGATGAGCGCAGCCAGCAACGTGCCGAACACCAGGGGTGCGACGTAGGTGAGGAAGTTGGAGTGACCGCTGAGGTCACTCGACCCTGCGCCGAGGGCAGGTGCGCCCTCGACGGTCAGGAAGATCGCGACGCCTGCGAGGGCGATCAGGATCAGGACGCCGGCGGCGAGCGTGAGGTTGGCGAAGACCAGATCGCCCAAGCGACGCTTGGGCGATCCGGTCTCCGTCTGCGCAGTGCTCACGGAGCGTTGACCTCGTGGATCACTTGGCCGAGATCGTGTCGACGATCGCCGCGGCCTTCGCCTGCAGCGATGCCGGGAGCGGAGCCGAACCGGCGTTCTTGGCTGCTTCAGCCTGGCCCGCCGTGCTGATGATGTAGCTCAGGAAGCCCTTGACCAGGTCAGCCTTCGCCTTGTCGTAGGTCGGGCACGCGATCAGGTACGACGCCAGGAACAGCGGGTACGCGCCGGCTTCGGTCGTGGTGCGGTCGACCTTGATGGCCAGGTCGCCCTGGGTGCGGGTGGTGTCGATCGGCGAGACGTCGAGCGCCTTGGCGGCACCCGCGGCGGACGGAGCGGTGTAGACGCTGCCGACCTTGATCGACGCGGCGGTCAGACCGGCCGTCTGGCTCTCGTCGGCGTACCCGATGCTGCCGGCGCCGGCCTTGACGGCCGCCACCACGCCGGAGGTGCCGTTCGCGGCCTCACCGGACTTCAGCGGCCACACCTTGTCGGCAGGGAAGGTCCAGGCGCCACCGGCGGCCTTGGACAGGTAGTCGGTGAAGTTCTTCGTCGTACCCGACTCGTCCGAGCGGTGCACCGGGGTGATCGCGCCGGAGGGCAGCTGGGCGCCGGGGTTCTCCGCGGCGATGGCCGGGTCGTTCCACTTCTTGATCTTGCCGTCGAAGATCCCGGCGATCGTGGCGGCCGAGAGCTGCAGCTTCGAGACGCCGCTCAGGTTGTAGATCACCGCGATCGGGCTGACGTAGTCCGGGACCTCGAGCGCGTTGGCGCCGCAGCGGGACTTGGCAGCGGCGACCTCACCCTTGGTGGGGTCGAGCGCTGCGTCGGAGGCGGCGAAGTCGACGGCGCCGGAGTTGAAGCCGAGGACGCCCGCACCGGACCCGGAGGGGTCGTAGTTGACGGTGACGCCAGCGTTGGCGGTCTGGAATCCGGCACGCCACGAGGCCATGGCGGCCTCCTGCGCGCTCGAGCCCGCGCCCTTGAGGGTCCCCGACAGGGAACCGGACGACCCACCGGACTCGTTGCTGGCGCCACATGCGGATACTGCGAGTCCGAGAGCAAGTGCGACGAGGCTGGGGGCGGCCACGCGTCGAAGGACAGTGCGGTTCACGGGAATCTCCTGTTGTCTTCAGCGGTATGTCATCACCGAACGTAGGAATATCAAGTGACACGCCTGCGCGCGGAAGGTGAACGCAAGGTGAACGCAAGGCCGCCATCTGGTGGTTGCTGAGCGTGAAATCGACAATGTGAGGCACCTTCCCCGGTGGCGCGGAGGTACGGAGGTGAACGTGGCCGCGTCAGCGGACCTGGAACCGTTCGGTCGCCACCACGCGTCCCTTGCGGTGGTGGCAGACGACCATCTCGCCGGGTGCCAACGGCTCCTCGCGGAGGCCGAGGTTCTCGAAGATGACCGGCAGCACCGGCCGGTGGCTGCACACCACGGCGTTCTCCTTGCCGGCGATCAGCCCGTCGACCGCTGACGCGATCGTCACGGCGGTCGCGTCGTCCTCATTGAGGCCGGCGGTCGCGTCGATGCCCAGGACGTGGTCGCGCGCGTAGGGAGTGATGGTGCGCAGGCAGCGCAGGCTGTCCGAGGACACCATCCGGGTGACCCCGTACGCCGAGAGGACCGGGATCAGGCTCCGGGCCTGGAGCCGCCCGACGGTGGTCAGTGGCCGCTCGTCGTCCGAGCCGCGCCAGGTGGCGCGCTTCGTCGCCCGGGCGTGCCGTACGACGATCAGGGCGTTGGTCCGTTTCGGCTTGCGCTCGACGCGGTCGAGGAGCTCGATGTCATCGGCGTAGGTGAGCATCTGCCGGGCCTTGTCGAGGCCGAACCAGCCGACCTGGTCGATCTCCTCGTTGACGGGGTAGCCGGACACGTCCGGGTCGCCGACGACCCGTCCCACCCAGTAGTGCACGGTCTTGGTCCGGTCGCCGGTGATCCCGTAGAACTGCGGCGGCAGGGGCCGGTCCAGGCGGATCTCGACGCCGGTCTCCTCGAGGACCTCGCGCACCGCTGTCGCCGTCACGTGCTCGCCGGGATCCTGCTTGCCCTTCGGCCAGGCCCAGTCGTCGTACTTGGGGCGGTGGACGAGCAGAACCTCCCCGCCGTTGTCCTTGCGGTGCACGATCGCACCGGCGGCAACGACGTCGGGCTTGCGAGCCGGGAAGGTGACGGCGGGGCGCAGGTCCTTGGAGGCCATGCGGCTAGTCTCACCGGCAGCCGAGGATAGGGGAAGCACCGTGGGGAAACGTCTGCGAGTCGCTGCCGAGATGCTTCTCACCGTCGTCGTCGTCCTCGCGATGGTCGCGGGTGTGGTGCGGCTGTGGCACGAGGCCCACCGCAGTGATTTCAGCCGTGCCCTCGACGTCGTTCCGGCGGCCACGCTGCGCCTCTCGTTCACCGACTGGGCCGCGGTACGCCGTCGCCTGGGCGTCGCGAGCAGCGACAACCCGTCAGCCGCGCTGGTCAACAGGCTGATCTCGAAGGGCTACGACAGCGACCTCTCGTCTGTCTCCAGCGTTGACGACTCGGCAGCCTCGCTCCAGAAGAACTTCGGGTTCTCCCCGGCCACGATGCAGTGGGAGGCCTACGCGCAGGCCCCGGCGGGCGCGGCGCTGGTCGCGCGGATGCCGGACGGCTTCGACTTCACCAGCGTCGAGAACGACCTCGAAGCGATGGGCTTCACGCGGCCGCCCTCGAAGACCGGAGTCTGGCTGGGCGGCACGGACCTCGTCGCCGGAGTCGATCCGATGCTCTCGCCCGAGGTCCAGTACGTCGCCGTGCTGGCCGACAAGGGCCTGATCGTGACGAGCGACCAGGAGTCCTACGCCCGTACGGCGGCCGCGGTCGCCGAGGGCCACGGTGCCTCGTTGGCCAGCCTCGATTCGACCGCCAGCCTGGTCGACAAGGCAGGCGAACCTGCGGCAGCGATGGTGTGGACGCGCGACTTCGCCTGCAGCGACCTGGCGATGTCCTCGGCCGACCAGGATGCCCAGAACGAGGCGGACACCCTGGTGACCCGGGCCGGAAAGATCACCCCGCTCACCGGACTCGTGATGGCGCTGGGTGCGAACCGGAACCTCACGGTCCTGGAAGGATTCGAGAACGACAGCGACGCGCGGGAGAACCTGCGGGCGCGAGCACGTCTCGCGGTCGGGTCGGCGCCGGGTCGGGGCGGGACGTTCAGCGACGATCTGAAGCTGACGGCGTCACGCACCGACGGTGCCGCGGTGCGACTCGAGTTCGCCCCGAGGACCCCGACCGGCTACGTGCTGTCAGCGGTCAACGACGGTCCGGTGCTGTTCGCCACCTGCTGAGGAACGAAGCCGGGACCGAGCGTGTCGAAACCCGGTGACTAACGCACCCAACTGTTGTACAAGAACGCCACCGCGTTGCGCACCGGCCGGCGCCAGGGCACCGGGTTGTCGAACGAGTCGACGTACCGGCCCACCGCCCGGCCCAGCGACGCGTCGAGGATCGCCTGGTGGTCCTGGCCGGGCAGGACCCGGTCGGCCACGTGCTGCCAGAGCCGGCGGTCGATACGGGTCCGGTACGCCATCAGCTCGCGGGTCGACGCGTCCAGCTCGGCGTCGAAGTCGGGGCGCATCTTCTTCGGGATGAAGGCCCGTTCGTTGAGGCGGGCCTCCGACAGCGGTCGTCCGAGCCAGGTCGCGAAGTCGGCGACGAAGCCCGTGTTCTCGACGAGGTCGACGTGGGCCATCGCGTCCAGGCGCGCGCGAGCTGCCTCGAGGACGGCCTCGTCGTCGCTCTCGGCGATGAAGTCGTTGCCCGGCATGGCGTCGTGCGGCCAGGCCAGGAAGCGGGCGATCGTGTTGTCGTTGTTCGGCGCCACCTGCTCGTGCTCCAGGTACTGGCGCAGGGATCCCCAGCCGATCCGGACCGCGCCCGCCCCGGGGCCCCAGCGACGGATGTCGAACTCGGTCAGCGCACGGAGGTGCATCCACTGGGAGAGCACCCGCACCTCGGGATTGCGCAGGAACGTGATGTGGTCGGCGTGCGGGAAACGGCCGAGCGTCGTCGCGGGCCCGATGTGGCCGGCCACCAGCGTCGCGTCCGCCGGGAGCTCATCGGGGGAGAGGTACATCCACTCGCGCGTCTTGGCGTCGAACTGGTCGAACCTGTCGTAGCCGCCGGCCAGCGACTGGTCCATGCCGTGCGCGAAGACCTCGGGCTGGAGCGCGTCGACCAGGGCGGCGGTCAACGACGTGCCCGCGGTCTTCGGGATGTGGCTCAGGACGAGCGGGTTGCCGGGGCCGTACTGCCTCATCGAGGTCTTCCTTCGGTTGCGTGGTCAAGGCGAGCCCCCACGCGACCTTATCCGGACAGATCGGCTCTCAGCGACGCCGGTGTCGCGCAGCGATCTCGGCGCCCTGCAGATCGATCATCGGCTGACCGTCCGGCGAGGTCACGGCGTGCCAGGTGCCGTCGGCGGACAGGGTCCAGGCGGCCGTGTGCGGGTCGAAGGCCTGGTCGAACACGTTGCCGACCTTGGCCACCAGGTCGGCGCTGGGGAGCTTCACCAGCACCTCGACCCGACGGTCCAGGTTGCGGTGCATCATGTCGGCCGAGCCGATCCAGGCTTCCGGTGTGCCGCCGTTCTCGAACCAGAAGATCCGGCTGTGCTCCAGGAAGCGGCCGAGCACCGAGCGTACCGAGATCAGCTCACTGAGCTCGGGGACGCCGGGCCGCAGCGAGCAGATGCCTCGGACCAGAAGGTCGACGGGCACGCCGGCGCGCGAAGCCCGGTAGAGCTCGTCGATGATGGCCTCGTCGACCACCGAGTTCGCCTTGAGCCGGACCCGGGCCGGCAGCCCGGCCTGGTGGTTGGCCACCTCGGCGCGGATGCGGCCTATCAGGCCCGAGCGCACCGAGTCGGGCGCGACCATGAGCTGCTCGTAGGAGGCGTTGCGAGACCAGCCCGACAGGTTGTTGAACAGGTGGGCGACGTCCTCGCCGATCGCCTCGTTGATCGTCAGCAGGCCGAAGTCCTCGTACAGCCGGGCCGTCTTCGGGTTGTAGTTGCCGGTCCCGATGTGGGTGTAGCGGCGGATCCCGTCGGCCTCCTGCCGCACCACCATCGCGAGTTTGCAGTGGGTCTTGAGGCCGACCAGCCCGTAGACCACGTGGCAGCCTGCCTGCTCGAGCT
>JAOPYE010000008.1 GCA_025964775.1 Marmoricola sp. | reverse complement strand
ACGCTGCACGATCCCGGACCCGGTTGAGCCTGCACGACAACGGTGACGGCACGGTGACCGGTCACTTCACGGTCCCGACCCTGCACGGGCACCTGCTGTGCAAGATCCTGGCGACCATGACCGCACCGCGCCGCGGCAGGCTCGGCGCCTCGACAGCCCAGGTCGGTGAGTCCGGCACGCTGCGTACCGACTGGGACCACGCCCGCGGGACCGCGTTCTGCGAAATCCTCGAGCACCTACCCACCGACCACCTCCATCCGCGCACCGCGGCCACCGTCGTAGTCACGATCCGCGAAGAGACCCTGCGCGACGCCCTCGCCGTGGCACAACTCGACACCGGGGTCGCACTGTCGGCCGGTGAGGCCCGCAGGCTGGCCTGCAACGCCGCCATCCTCCCCGCCGTCCTCGGCGGCTCATCGATCCCGCTGGACCTGGGCAGGTCCGCGCGAGTGTTCAGCGAAGCCCAACGCACCGCCCTCGGACTACGGCAACAGACCTGCGCCGCGCAAGGTTGCGACCGGCCCTTCGCCTGGACCGAGATCCACCACCTCCAACCCTGGGGAGCCGGCGGACCAACCGACCTGAACAACGCCATCGGGCTGTGCCACTTCCACCACCAACGCATCCACGACCCCGCCTACGACCACGAAGCCAAACCAGACGGCATCGTGTTCCACCAAAGGACCTCACCGTGACGTCGCAGCGCGCTTCTAGGGTGGTCCCATGCCAACCCATCTCGGTTTCCTACGTGCCGTCAACATCGGCAAGCGTCAGTTCAAGACGGCCGACCTCAAGGCTGTGCTGGCCGGCGCCGCGTACGGCGATGTGGCGACGTACATCCAGACCGGCAACATCCGGATCACTTCGCCCGTGCGATCACGCGCCAAGATCGAGACCGAGCTCGAAGCGCTGTTCCTCGCGGATCGCGGTTTCGAGGTCCCCACCATCGTGTTCAGTCCGGCCGAGCTGAGGCAGGTCGCGACCGACGCCGACGAGCTCGCGAGAGGGATCGGGTTCGAGTACGGCCAGTACGTCAGCCTGCTGAAGGCTGAGCCGTCAGCCGAGGCGACGGCCTTGATCGAAGCTCGAAGTGGCGATGGTGAGACCTTCATCGTGCGCGGGCGCGGGCTGCACCTGCTGTACGACATCCCGTTCAACGAGGCGAAGACGACGACCGCGCAGATCGAACGCGCGATCGGGGTGGCAACGAATCGCAACGTGAAGGTGATCCGCGAGCTCGTCGAGCTGTGGTGCTGACGTCCGTCAGGAGAACGACGCCTTGCGGGCGGCGCGGCGCAAGGTGGCGAGGATCGCGGGGCCGGTGACGAGGATCAGCACGAAATTCGTCAAGCCGCGGCCCAGGTCCCAGCCCAGTGACGTCGTGAACGAGAAGACCAGGAAGTGGTGCAGGTTCTCGGTCACCGGAGCACCCGGGACGAAGCTGAGCTGAGTGGTCTCCCCCAGCGTGTACGGCCAGAACGACAGGTTGAGCAGGACTCCGTACAGCAAGCCGGCGACGGCGCCGTAGGTCGCGAGCAGCAGGACCTCCCAGCGCCCGCGCAGCGGTGGCAGCAGACCGGCGAGCAGCCCCACCAGGGCCGCACCGATCATCTGGTACGGCAACCACGGGCCGACTCCCCCGGTGATCAGGGCCGAGCCGAACAGCGTGGTCGCGCCGAGCACGAACCCGAAGCCGGCTCCGAAGACCCGGCCCGCGAGCACGATCAGGAAGAAGACCGTCTCCAGGCCGGCGGTCCCGGCGCCGAGCGGCCGCAGGGCAGCACCGACGGCCGAGAGCACGCCCAGCATCGCGACGGCCTTCGGATCGAGCCCACCCTCGCTGATCTCGAACAGCACGACTGCGAGCACGACGGGAAGCAGCAGACCGAGGATCAGCGGCGCACTGCTGTTCGACGACAGCGCCGAGTGCGAGGAGACGAACAACGGCCAGCAGAACGCGATCCCGCTGGCCACGACAGCCAGGGCGATAGCGACCGTCGAACGCGGGCGGAGTCGGATGGCCGGCGTGCGGCCGTGCGGCACCGTACTCATCTCAGGTCACCGAACCGCGCGACCGCGTCCGCGACGGTGAGCAGGCCGTGGCCGAGCACCTTGGCCACCTGCGGGGCAAAGGCAGGACTGGCGGTGAGCACCTCCGCGGTCGGGCCGTCGGCGACGAACTCGCCGGCCGCCATCACCAGGACCCGGTCCGAAGCCTCGGCCACGAACTCGACGTCGTGCGTGGAGAGCAGGATCGCGCGACCACGGTCCGTCAGCTCCCGCAGCACCGCTGACAACGCGCTCTTCGCCTGGTAGTCGAGGCCACGTGTCGGCTCGTCGAGCAGCAGCACCTCCGGATCGGCGGTGAGCTGGATCGCGAGGACCAGGCCGAGCCGCTGGCCCTCGGACAGGTCCCGGGGATGCAGGTCGTCGGCGACGTCCGGGACGATCCTGTCCAGCAGCTGCCGGCAGGAACCCGGTTCCAGGCCCGACTCGCGGTCTGCCTGGGCGCACTCGGCGGCCACGGTCGGCAGGTACAGCAGGTCCGACGGGGTCTGCGGAACCAGCCCGATGCGGGTACGTCGTACGGCAGGGGCGAGATCGCGGGGGTCGGCCCCGCCGATCTCGACAGTTCCGGTCGCCCTGGTTCCTGACCCCTGCAGGGCCCACAGCAGGCTGGACTTGCCGGAGCCGTTGCGGCCCATCAGCGCGGTGATCTCGCCGGCTCGTACGGCGAGGCCGACCTCGCGGACGGCGACCAGGTCGCCGTGTCGGACGGAGAGCTTGCGGGCGGTGAGGAGGGGGTTTCGAGACAGGCCGGGACGGCCTTCCTCAACCACCGAGGGCAGGACCGCGTCCTCAACCAACTGTGCCCGGAGGGGGGCGGCGGCGCGCCAGCCGTCGCGGACCGACATCGGCAGCGGGGACCAGCCGGCCCACCGGCCGAGCTCGACGACCGGCGGTGCGATCGTCGAGGACACCATCACTTCGGCCGGGAGTCCGGACTCGACCCGGCCGTCGACCACGTGCACCACCCGGTCGGCGTACGCGAGGACGCGCTCGACCCGGTGCTCGGCGATCACCACGGTGATCGCCAGGTCGTGCACGAGGCGCGTGATCGCCGCAAGCACCTCCTCGGCTCCGGTCGGGTCCAGGGCGGAGGTCGGCTCATCGAGGACCAGGATCCGCGGATGGGCAGCCAGCACCGCACCGATCGCGACGCGCTGCTGCTGGCCGCCGGAGAGCTCGGTGAGCGGCGCGTTGCGCAGGTCCGCGATCCCCAGCAGGTCGAGGGTCTCCTCGACGCGCTTGCGCATCACTGCGGGTGCCAGACCCAGTTGCTCCATCCCGTAGGCGAGCTCCTCCTCCACCGTGTCGGTGACGAAGCCGGCCAGCGGGTCCTGCCCGACCACCCCGACCAGGTCGGCAAGATCGCGCGGACGGTGGTCGCGGGTGTTCCGGCCGTGCACCCGGACCGACCCGGAGAGCTCACCGCCGGTGAAGTGCGGCACGAGACCGTTCAGGGCGCCCAGCAGCGTGCTCTTGCCGGACCCGGTGCGGCCGACGACCAGGACGAGCTCGCCTTCCTCGATGCTGAGATCGACGTCCTTGAGGACCGGGCCGGTCGCGCCGGCGTAGGTCACCGAGACCCCGGCGAGCTCGATCGCGATCCCCGGCTGCATGGCGTCGGTCATCGCCCAGCCCTTTCGCGCGGCCGGCCGGTCGCTGCCGGTGGTGGTGTCACGAACGCGGGCAACGCCGCGAGCACGATGCCGACCGTCGCGGCGATCGGAAGCCCGGGCGCAGCCAGCGGCTGGAGCGGGAGCCAGAGGAGGTCAGGGGTGGCTTGCTTGCTGATCACCATCCCGGCTGCCGCTGCGAAACCGGCCAGGACGGTCAGCGTCTCCGGCAGCCGCCACGGGTCGCGCCGGTACGTCGTCACCTTGATCTCGCGCCCGCCCAGCGCCATCCCGGCCACCGTCAGAGCGAGCCCGAGGGCGACGAGGGGTGCCCCCAGCCAGCTCAACGACCGGGTCGGGTCGAGAACGTCGTACATACCGAAGGCGAGCACGAGCAGCCCGGCCAGCGTGAGCGATCCGGTGAGCAGCCGTCGACCTGCAGCCGTGGCATCGCTGTTGCGCGCGCCGTAGCCGCGCGACTCCATCGCGGCGGCGAGCAGCAGCGACCTGTCCAGGGTGTCCTGGAGGACCGGCAGCGCGACTCGTGGCACCGCACGGAGCCCGCGGCCGGCGTCTCCGCGCAGGAGCCGCGCGCGCAGCACGCGCTGGACGCTCTCGGCCAGCTGCGGAGCGACGCTGACCGAGACCACGACCGCGGTGCCGACCTCGTGCAGCGCGTGCGGAAGCGCGCGGAGCAACCGCTTGGGGTTGGCCAGGGCGTTGGCGCCGCCGATCGCGAGGATCAGGACGGCGAGCTGAAGTCCCTGGACGGCGGCGGCGAGCCAGCCCTCGAGGTAGACGGTGCCGAGCAGGTTGATCCCGGCGGCCCAGTGCGGGAGCGCGATCCTCGGCAGCGCGAGCACCTCGATGGTGCCCCACTTCAGCCCGACCAGGACATGGAGCACGAGCCTGACGAGGACGATGACGACGCCCAGGACGGCGTACAACCGGAAGGCGCGCGCCCACGGTGAGTCCGTACGGCGCGCGACGACGACCAGCCAGACAACGACCACGATCAGGCCGAGCAGGATCGGGTTGCCGGTCATGCTGGCGGCGACGGCGAGGCCGATCGCCCAGCCCCACCAGGCGAGCGGGTGCAGCGCCCTCGGCAGCATCGTGGGTCGTTGCGAAAACCCTGGCACGTCAGCTCCGGCGCCGGCGCACGGCCGTGGTTCCGGCGGCGCCACCGAGGACGGCGATCAGCACGACTCCCCAGATCCAGGCGAAGCCGTTCGACGAGGACGACGACGCCTTCTGGACGGTGCCAGCGGCCAGACCAGGACTCGCTGGCGGGGTCGGCGGACCTGTCGGGGCTGCACCGACGTTGGCGGAGGGCGAGGCCGTCGGCGCGGCTGACGGGGTCCGTGTGGCGGCAGTCGACCGGGGACCGCTCGGCGTCGCGACCGGCGTTGCCGTGTGGCTCGGTCTGGCTGTTGGAGCGGCCTTGGGAGTCGGTTTCGGGGTTGACGCCACACGTGCCGGAGGTGGAACCGAGGGAGCTGATCCGGCACCGAAGCGCCAGCCCTCGACCGATCCGGGAGCCGGGTCGTAGCCGCCTCCTCCCGTGTCGCTGTAACTCCAAGACCCGCCGCGGCTCGCGTGGAAGTACGCCCAGTAGGCATTCGCCGGCGGCATGGTGTGACAGGCACCGACGCCCGGGTAGCCGTCGATCTCGCACAGCGCACCTACTCCGCTGCCCTGGGCGTAGGCGATCGAGAAGCCGGCTTCTTGCAACGCGGCGTAGCCCGACGACGGGTTTCCCGGAGCGCAGCTGATCGTGGTGTGGTCCGGAAATTGCACCACGACCGTGACACCCGTCGTCCCGGAGCACGCCGCGGCTTGCGCGGGTGCGGCGAGGACGAAGACTCCGAGGAGCAGGAGGAGCGGCAGGTAGCGCTTCATGTCTCTTCGCCCGCGGCCTCGACGGGGATGGGGAGCCGGTTGCGACACCCCAGGTAGTCCGGCTCGCCGTCATCGACGGCCTACGGCTGCGGGTCAGCGCCGGAATCTGACCGGCTTCCCCTCGAGCACCGGAATCAGAGTACCGGGCCGCGGCCGGCCCAGGTCCACGCGTACGCCGGATCCTCGCTGGCCAGGGCGGCCTCGCCGAGCTCGAGGGGGCGGAAGGTGTCGACCATCACCGCGAGCTCGTCGAAGTACTCGGCCCCGATCGACGCCTCGATCGCCGAGGGCTGCGGTCCGTGGGCGTAGCCGCCCGGGTGCAGCGAGATGGAGCCGAGCCCGATGCCGCTGCCCTTGCGCGCTTCGTAGTCCCCGGCGACGTAGAACATCACCTCGTCCGAGTCGACGTTCGAGTGGTAGTACGGCACCGGTATCGAGTCCGGGTGGTAGTCGACCTTGCGCGGGCAGAAGTTGCAGATCACGAAGTTGTTGCCTTCGAAGACCTGGTGCACCGGCGGCGGCTGGTGGACCTTGCCGGTGATCGGCATGAAGTCCTCGACGTTGAACGTGTAGGGGTAGAGGCAGCCGTCCCAGCCGACCACGTCGAACGGATGGGTGGCGTAGGTCAGCCGGGTCCCGACCAACCCACTGTTCCCGCTCTTGGGCCCGTTGCCGCGGTGCTTGACGAGCACCTCGACGTCGGCTCCGTCGACCAGGTGGGTGCTGGCCGGCCCGACCAGGTCGCGTTCGCAGTACGGCGCGTGCTCCAGCAGCTGGCCGAAGCGGGAGAGGTAGCGCTTCGGCGGCCCGATGTGGCTGTTGGCCTCGATCGCGTACAGGCGGCTCGGCTCGGCCGGCAACCAGCGGTGCGTGGTCGCTCGCGGCAGGATCACGTAGTCGCCGGCCCGGTAGGCCAGGACGCCGAAGACGGTCTCGACACTGCCGCTGCCGGCCTCGACGAACACGGCTTCGTCGCCGACCGCGTTGCGGTACAGCGGGGACGGGTGCGTGGCGGTGACGTAGCTGATCCGGACGTCGCCGTTGCCCAGGACGAGGCGACGGTGCTGAACAGCGTCGGGTTCGCCCGCCGGTGGTGGCGTCAGCTCGTGCAATCTCAGGTGCCTCGGCTTCAGTGGATGGTTGGCGGTCGTGCGCAGGTCGGGCAGGTCCCAGACGACGCTGTCGACGATCGCTGACGGAACACCGCAGTGGTAGAGCAACGAGGAATCCGAGGAGAAGCCCTCTTCGCCCATCAGCTCCTCGAAGCGCAGCGCCCCGTCCGGCCCCCGAAAAGCGGTATGACGGGTCTTGGGCACATCTCCGAGGGATCTGTAATACGCCACGGGACCACGTTAGCGTGGCGGGGTGAGCGCACCAGCCTGGTTGACCGACCTGATCGACGACGCCGCGATCTTCCCGCCGGGCAACGCGCCCCTTGAGCGGGCGGTCAGCGAGCACCGGAGCCACCAGATTTCCGAGTACGCGGAACTGGTGGGCGGCTTCGTGGTCAGTGACGTCAAGCTGCCCGACTTGATCGACGTCCTCGACGAGGGCGACGAGATCCCGCTCGCGATCAACCTCGTGGTCACCGGTGGCGCGGGAGCGATCGAACCCGCTGTCCGCTGGGCGACCCGCGCTCCCCTGCTCGAGCTCCGCGCCCTCGAGCTCGCTCTGCGCAACGAAGCCGACCTGGCTCACAACGCCAAGCGGGCGATCACCGCGCTCGACCAGCTCGAGGCCGACCTCGGCAACCTCCCCGTCTACGTGGAACCACCGAAGCTCGACGGACCGCCGTCAGCCGGCTGGCTGGCCGCGCTCGACGAGCTCGCCGCGTACGACCTCCGGTTGAAGTTCCGCACCGGCGGCGCGGACCAGGCCGCGTTCCCGACCTGCGGTGAGCTCGGCGACGCCATCACGGCGGCGTTGGATCGCGAGCTCGCGTTCAAGTGCACCGCCGGCCTGCACCACGCCGTCCGGCAGATCGACACGGAGTCAGGACTCACGCACCACGGCTTCCTCAACGTGCTCCGCGCAACCCGCGCCGGTCTGGACGGCGATGACCCGGCCGACGTGCTCGCCGAGGAATCGACGGCTGCGCTGCTCCACGGCTTCGACACCGAGGAGGCTGAGCGGACACGACGCTGGTTCACCGGGTTCGGCTCGTGCAGCGTGCTCGAGCCGCACGACGACCTCGTCGAGCTGGGGCTGCTGTGAAGAGCTGGGTCCCTGGAGCCGACGACTCCCTGTTCGGGCTCGACAACCTGCCGTACGGCGTGTTCTCCCGCGACGGTGAGGAGCCGCGGGTCGGCGTACGGATCGGCGACTTCGTGATGGATGCGAGCGCTGTGGCGGCGTACGGCGGGGACCCCGGCGACGGACCGCATCTCGCCGCCGCGTGGGACCAACCCTCGCTGAACGCGTTCCTGGCTCTTGGTCGTCCGGCCTGGGACACCGCGCGCGAGTGGCTGGTCGAGGTGCTCGGCAACGAGGTCCACGCCGAACGCACGGCGCCGCACCTCGTTCCGGTGGCTGAGGCAACTCTCCACCTGCCGTTCGTGGTCGCCGACTACGTCGACTTCTACTGCTCGCTCCAGCACGCGACCAACGTCGGGCGGATGTTCCGACCGGACGGCGACGCGCTGACGCCGAACTGGCAACACCTGCCGATCGGGTACCACGGGCGCGCCGGCACCGTCGTGGTGTCCGGGACCGACGTGCGGCGACCCAGCGGACAGGGCCGACCGGGCAGCGATGGTGGCCCCCCGGCGTTCGGACCCAGTCGTCGGCTCGACATCGAGGCCGAGCTCGGGTTCGTCGTCGGGACCCCGAGCACCCAGGGCACGAGCGTGCCGACCGGTGCGTACGCCGACCACGTCTTCGGGGTGACCCCGCTCAACGACTGGTCGGCCCGCGACATCCAGGCGTGGGAGTACGTGCCCCTGGGGCCTTTCCTGGGGAAGTCCTTCGCCACCTCGATCTCGCCCTGGGTGACGCCGCTCGCCGCGCTCGACGCGGCCCGGGTGCCGCTGCCGGGCCAGGACCCGGAACCGCTGCCGTACCTGGCCGTCGACGGACCGGCCGGCTACGACATCGCCTACGAGATCGTGCTGAACGGCGAGGTCGTCAGCCGTCCGCCGTACGCCGCGATGTACTGGTCCCCCGCCCAGATGCTGGCCCACCTGACCGTCAACGGCGCCTCGCTGCGGACCGGTGATCTGTACGCCAGCGGCACGATCAGCGGCGACGAACGCGAGCAGCGCGGGTCGTTCCTGGAGCTGTCCTGGGGTGGCACCGAGCCGTTCGGTCGCGATGGCCGGACCTTCCTCGAGGACGGCGACGAGGTGGTGCTGCGCGCGACGGCCCCGGGCGTGCTGGGTGGGCGCATCGCGCTGGGCGAGGTGGCCGGGAAGATCCTGCCGGCTCTGTAGTTTCGAGACAGGCCGTGCCGGCCTTCCTCAACCACCGACAGGGTCAGAGCTTCTCGGCTTCGGCGCGCTCCTCCAGGGCGGCTGCGTGCTCGTCGTTCTCCTCGCGGATCCGGGCCAGGAACGTCTTGGTCCGCTCGTGCTGCGGGTTGTTGATCACCTCGCGCGGATCGCCCTGCTCGACGACGACGCCGCCGTCCATGAACACGACCCGGTCGGCCACGGTCCGGGCGAAGCCCATCTCGTGAGTGACGACGATCATCGTCATCCCGGCCTGGGCGAGCTCGCGCATGACCGTCAGGACCTCGCCGACGAGTTCCGGGTCGAGAGCTGAGGTCGGCTCGTCGAACAGCATCAGCTTCGGGTCCATCGCGAGCGCCCGGGCGATCGCGACCCGTTGCTGCTGGCCACCGGAGAGCTGGGACGGGTAGTGGTCGCACTTCTCGAACAGGCCGACCCGGTCCAGCAGTTCGAGCCCGCGCTTCTCGACATCGGCCTTCGACCTCCCGCGCACCTTGAGCGGCGCCTCCATCACGTTCTCGAGCGCTGTCTTGTGCGGGAACAGGTTGAAGCGCTGGAAGACCATCCCGATCTCGCGGCGCTGGCCGGCGATGCGCTTGTCGTGCAACCGGTGCAGCTTGCCGTTCTTCTCCTCGTAGCCGGCCAACTCGCCGTCCACCCAGATCCGGCCGCCGTCGATGGTCTCGAGCTGGTTGATGCAGCGCAGGAAGGTGGTCTTGCCGGAGCCGGACGGGCCGAGCAGGCAGACGACCTCGCCGGCATCGACGTCGATGTCGATACCCTTGAGGACCTCGTTGCCACCGAAGGCCTTGCTCACGTTGACGGCGTGCACGAGTGGCTGGCTCATCGCGGAGTTCCTCCGTCCAGCGCAAGAAGTCTGGTCCGTGCACCTTGCTGTTTCGACGGCTTGGCACCGAAACCGCGTCCGAAGTACCGCTCGATGCGCGACTGGATCACCATCAGGACGGTGCAGATGATCAGGTACCAGATCACTGCGGCGACCGCGACCGGGAAGGTCTCGAAGGTCCGTGACCCGATCGCCTGGAGCTGGAAGAACAACTCGGTTCCGACCGGGACCGCGAGGAGCAACGAGGTGTCCTTGACCATCGCGATCGTCTCGTTGCCGGTCGGGGGCACGATCACCCGCATCGCCTGGGGAAGCACGATCCGGCGCATCGCCAGCCCATTGCCCATCCCGAGGGCGCAGGCAGCTTCGCGCTGGCCGGGGTCGACCGACATGATCCCGGCCCGGGCGATCTCGGCCATGTACGCCGCCTCGGAGAGCCCGAGACCGAGCATGCCGCAGAAGACTCCGCTGAAGATCTTGTTGGCATCCACCGTGGTGAACGCCAGATCGCCGGTCCCACCGAACAGGTGCACGAGGTCGTGCCCCAGCGGCAGACCGATCGGGAGCCCGTGCGGCCAGAGGAAGCCCAGGGTGCCCATCATGAACAGCAGCACGTAGCGCGGGATCGCCCGGAAGAACCAGATGTACACGAAGGCACTGCCCGCGAGCACCGGGTTGTCCGAGAGCCGCATCACCGCGAGCGTGACCCCGAGAAGCACCGCGATGATCATGGCCACCAGGGTCACCAGCAGGGTGCCGACCAGCAGGCCCTGGATGACCGGCGACTGGATCATCGCCTGGCGCACGAACGACCAGTTGAAGGCGGTGTTGGTCACCAGCAGGTTGACCAGCATCGCCGCCAGGACGGTGAGGAAGGCAACCGCAACCCAGCGACCGGGGTGCCGGACCGGCACCGCGTCGATCTTGCCGGGACGCTCGCCGGCCGCTTCCGCGGCCGGCGAGCCCGTCGAGCTCATGAAACCGGGTTGACCGCGAAGTCGGTGCTGGCGCCGGCACTGACGCCCCAGGTGTCAAGGACCTTCTTGTACTCACCGGAGGTTTGCAGCGACTGAAGGGCCGCCACGATGGCGTTGGCCAGGCCGGTCTCGTCCTTCGGAATCACGTAGCCGTAAGGCGCTGCGTCGTAGATGGCGCCGGTGGCGACGAGCTTGCCCGCGGACTGCTTGACGGCGTACGCCACGACCGGCGAGTCGGCGAGCATCGCGTCGGCCTTGCCGGTGGCCACCGCAGCGGTGGCCGCGTCCTGCTTGTCGTAGACCAGGACGTTGATCGGCTTGCCTGCCTTGTTGCAGGCCTTCTCCTTGGGCGGCAGGTCGCTCTCGAGCTGGACGGTGCCCTTCTGGACCGCGACCGTCAGCCCGCACGGCTTGGCCGGGTTGACCTTCTTCGGGTTGCCCGGGGCGGTGGCCCACTGGGTGCCGGCGCTGAAGTAGCTGACCATGTTGACCTGCTTCTCGCGGTCGGTGTTGACCGTGAAGCTCGAGACGCCGACGTCGTACTTCTTGCCCAGGACACCGGTGATGATCGTGTCGAAGCTGGCGTTCTGGAACTGGACGTGCAGGCCGAGCTTCTTCGCCACGGCCGTGAACAGGTCGATGTCGAAGCCCTGGATCGTCTTGCCGTCACCGCCGAGGAACTCGCTGGGCGCATAGCTGGCGTCGGTGCCGACCACCAGCGTGCCCTTGGCCTTGATCGCCTGCGGCACGAGAGCCGCCGCAGCCGCGTCGACCGTCGTGTTGACGGTCGCCGACTTGTTGCCGGTGTTGAGCGAGCTGGATCCGCACCCGGCGAGTGCCAGCCCGGCGACCACTGCTGTGGCGATCATGATCGTTCCGCGACGCTGCTTGATGCCCATGTTGTCCTACCCTGTCTTCCTGAGGTCTGTGCGGGCATCCTGTCACCGCTAAGGCCCGAAAAGCACGCCTCACAGGTCCCGAGATCAGTTCGTAATGCAAAGGGCCTCTCCGCCGTCGCAGTGCAGGGTGAGGGCAGGATGGGGTCATGGCCGCCGCGATCGAGGTACTCAACCTGCACAAGGCGTTCGGTGACCACGAGGTTCTCAAGGGCATCGACTTCCACGTCGACCCGGGCCAGGTCGTGTGCGTCATCGGGCCTTCTGGCTCCGGCAAGTCCACCCTGCTGCGCTGCGTCAACCGCCTCGAGACCCCGACGTCGGGACAGATCCTCGTCGGCGGCGTGGACGTCTGCGATCCGGCCACCGACCTCGAACAGGTCCGCTCCCGGATCGGGATGGTGTTCCAGTCCTTCAACCTGTTCGGACACATGACCGTGCTCGACAACCTCTGCCTGGCCCAGCGGCGCGTGCTGGGTCGGGACCGGGCGGAGGCCGAGGCGATCGGACACGCCAACTTGGCGAAGGTCGGACTGCCCGAGAAGGCCGATGCCCTGCCGGCACAGCTCTCCGGAGGCCAGCAACAGCGGGTCGCGATCGCCCGTGCGCTCTCGATGGATCCCGACATGATGCTGTTCGACGAGCCGACCAGCGCCCTGGACCCTGAGCTCGTCGGTGGCGTCCTGGACGTCATGCGCCGACTGGCTCAGGAGGGCATGACGATGATGGTCGTGACCCACGAGATGGGCTTCGCGCGTGAGGTCGGCGACAAGCTGGTGTTCATGGACGGTGGCGTCATCGTCGAAGAAGGCAATCCGCGCGAGGTGCTGGCGAACCCGCAGCAGGAGCGCACCCAGCGGTTCCTGTCGAACGTGCTTTAGGAACGGAGCAGGAACGACTCCTGCCAGACCTTCCGGTTGCGACCGCCCGCGGGAATCATTCCGTGCTCTGTCAGGTACGGCACGACCTTGTCGCCCATCCACGCGATGGTCTCGCGGTAGTGCGGGTTGGACAGGGCAGCGCGTCGGCCCGTCATCGGATCGATGCCGACGCATCCGTAGACGTCCGGGTGCACCAGCGAGCGCATCGTGGCATAGGCGATCTGGGCGGTCACGGTCTGGTGCCACAGGCGCTCGCGGCGGTTCAGGTCGCGCACCGATTTCTCCAGCTCGTCGCGGGCGAACGTGACGTGCCGGGCCTCCTCGAGGACGTGGATCCGGGAGACCATCCGGATCAGCGGCTGGAGGTTCTCATCAGTCATCGCTGCCCGTTGCCACCGGTCGACCGGCTCCTCGCCGATCAGGATGCCGGCGTACGCACTGGCGCCCCGCAGGATCGCCGGGCCGGCCTTGGCCAGCGTGCGCAACGGCTCGCGCGGTCCGTACGCCGGAACTCCGAACTGGCCGATCGCCCGGCCGAACATGGTCGAGTGCCGGCACTCGTCGGCGATCTCGGTGAGCGCGTAGTGGGTGCGGGGCGAGGTCGGGTCGCTGCGGTACACGTCCTTGAGCAGCAGCTGCATGAGGACGATCTCGAACCAGAGCCCGACGCTGGCGATCGAGGCGACCTCGTGCTTCGACAGCTCGATCCGCTGCTCGACCGAGAGCTCGTCCCACAGGCTGGTGCCGTACAACGACATCCGCTCCGGCTGCATCCACCACAGACCGGCGACCTCGGGGGCGTCCCAGTCCAGGTCGACGTCCGGGTCGTAGGACTGGCGGGCCGAGGACTTGAGCAGCCGCTCGACCAGAGCGGTGTCCTCAGCGGGCAGGATGGCAGTCATCCGAGATACTCCTCGCGTTGATGTTACCCCTAGTAACAGATACCGCTAGAGTAGCGCCATGACGAACCGAGTCAAGGACGGATCCGGCACAGGCGGGGACGGCCGCAGCACGCGCTGGGACGACCACCGTGAGGCCCGTCGTACCGAGCTCGTCGCGGCCGCGGTCGCTGCGATCGATGAGCACGGCCCGACCGCCTCGATCGCGCAGATCGCCCCCTCGGCCGGTGTCAGCAAGCCGGTGCTGTACCGCTACTTCGCCGACAAGGACGACCTGTACGCGGCCGTCGGCCAGTGGGGTGCGGAGCAGGTCATCGACCGGCTGCTCCCGATCCTTCTGGGCACCGGGACGCTGCGTGATCGCGTCCACGCCGGCTGCGAGGACTACCTGGAGTTCCTCGACGAACACCCACAGGTCTTCCTGCTGCTCGTCGAGCACCGCACGACCGACGACCCGTTGGCCGGCGGCAAGGACCGGATCGCGACCACGCTGTCCAAGCTGATGGGCGACATGCTGCGGCATCTCGGCGTCGACGCGGCAGGAGCCGAGCCGTGGGCGCACGGCCTGATCGGGATGGGACTGGCGGTCGGGGAGTGGCGGATCCGGCGCGACATCATGAGCCGCGAGGCCACCGCCCAGTACCTGTCCTCGTTCATCTGGCACGCCTTCAGCGGCTTCGCGGCCGACAGTGGTGTCGACCTGGAGTCCAGCGGTGGGGTGCGCCTGCTCAAGCCGACGCCGAAGCCACGCGCCCGCAAGGACGCCTGATGGACGAGCACGAACCCGGCGAGGCGTACACCGGCCCGGCCAGGCTTGCCACCGGTGGGGACGACGAGGCGCTCGAGGTCGAGGTCCGGCTGCGCGGGTACCTCGAACCGATCGACGGACGCTTCCACTGGTACGGCCGGATCGCCTCCGATGTCCACCTCGCCGACCGGCACCGGGCCGGTACGACGGTGGTCGTGCAGACCCCGTACGGCGCAGCCGCCGGCAAGATCGCCGATCTCGACCCGTGGGGACGGTTCCGGATCACCGGTTTGGGGGCTCCCCCGTTCTAGGGTTGCCCCATGCCCTGCGACTACTGCGGACAGCCGTTCGACCCGATCTCGACCCGCTGGCTCTGCCCGCACTGCCACATGAAGGCGAACTGCTGCGACGGGGCACCGCTGGCGGAGCGAGTCTGCGAACTGCCCGCGAACTAGCCGCTCAGAGGTTCCCGCGCTTCTCCTGCTCGCGCTCGATCGCCTCGAACAGGGCCTTGAAGTTGCCCTTGCCGAAGCCGAGCGAGCCGTGCCGCTCGATCAGCTCGAAGAACACCGTCGGACGATCGCCCAGCGGCTTGGTGAAGATCTGCAGCAGGTAGCCGTCCTCGTCGCGGTCGACGAGGATGCCGCGCTTGGCCAGCTCCTCGATCGGGACCCGGACATGACCGATCCGTGCCCGCAGGGCCGGGTCGGAGTAGTACGAGTCCGGGGTCTCGAGAAACTCCACGCCGTTCTCGCGCAGCGCGTCCACGCTGGCGAGGATGTCGTTGGTCGCCACCGCGAGGTGCTGGGCGCCCGGGCCCCGGTAGAACTCCAGGTACTCGTCGATCTGGCTCTTCTTCGCCGCGATCGCCGGCTCGTTCAACGGGAACTTGACCCGGTGGTTGCCGTTCGCGACCACCTTGCTCATCAGGGCCGAGTAGTCGGTCGCGATGTCGTCCCCGATGAACTCCGCCATGTTCACGAAGCCCATCACCCGGTTGTAGAACGAGACCCACTGGTCCATCGCCCCGAGCTCGACGTTGCCGACGATGTGGTCCAGCGCCTGGAAGATCCGGCGAGGCTGGCCCGGACGCCGTGTCATCGTCGACGTGCGCGCGACGTAGCCGGGCAGGTACGGGCCGGCGTAGGTCCGGCCGTCGACCGTGCGCTGGACCAGGGTGTGGCGGGTCTCCCCGTACGTCGCGATCGCGGCGATCCGCACCGATCCCCCCTCGTCGACATGCGTCTCGGGCTCGACCAGGATCGTCGCGCCGGCTGACCGGGCCTGGGTGATGCAGACATCCACGTCGGGCACCTCCAGCGCGATGTCGGTGACACCGTCGCCGTGGCGCCGGTGGTGGTCGGCCAGCGCGCTGTCGGGGTCGACCGCACCCTTGATCACGAACCGGATCGATCCCGACCTCAGCACGTAGGCCTTGTGGTCGCGGTTGCCGTTCTCGGGCCCGCTGTAGGCGACCAGCTCCATGCCCCACGCCGCCTGGTAGTAGGCGGACGTCTGGGTGGCGTTGCCGACCACGAACACGATCGCGTCCCAGCCGGTGACCGGGAAGACGTCTCCCCCGGCGTCGTACTCGACCAGACCGACCAGCTGGTGCAGCTGCTCCAGGGTCAGATCGGCCTTGAGCTCGTCCATGGTCAGTGAGGTCGTCATGGGCCCAGCCTCCGCTGATAGCGCAATCTGTGCAACACTCGAACGAGATACTGAGCAGATTGCACACAAAGGAGTGCCGCCATGGACGATCTGGATGTCAGCCTGCTCGAACTCTTCACTGCCGAGCCCCGGATCGGTGCCCTCGAAGCCTCGCGTCGCCTCGGCGTGGCGCGGGGGACGATCACCGCTCGCCTCGAGCGCCTCGAGCGCGCCGGTATCGTCACCGGCTGGGGGCCGCAGGTCGATCCCGCCGCGATCGGCTACGCGGTCACCGCGTTCCTGACCCTGGAGATCCGCCAGGGCGTCGGGCACGACGTCGTCGGCGAGCACCTCGCCGGGATCCCCGAGGTCCTCGAGGTGGCCACGATCACCGGCGCCGGGGATCTGTGGTGCCGGGTCGTCGCCCGGACCAACGCCGACCTGCAGACCGTGATCGACCGGGCCCTGGCCCACGCCGGGATCGTCCGGTCCTCCACCGTCATCGCCCTGGCGACCCAGGTGCCCTACCGGGTGCTGCCCCTGGTCCGCGCCTAGGAGCTCTTGCGCGCTGCCCACTCCCGGACCTTGTCGATCCGGGCCTGCAGCTGGGCAGCGGTCGCCACGGCCGCCGCCGGACCGCCACAGTCCTTGCGCAGCGCAGCGTGCGTCACGCCGTGCGGTTGACCGGTCCGGTGGTTCCACGCGGAGACGAGGCCGTTGAGCTCACGACGCAGGATCGCCAGTCGCTCGTGCGCGGCGACGTCGGGCTCATCCTGACTCGATCCGCCCTCGGCGGCGCGGAGGACGGCACGATCTGCATCGATGTCGCGGCGCTGCTTCTGGCGGTGCTGGAGGAGGCTGCGCACCTGGTCCGGTTCGAGCAGGCCGGGGATGCCGAGGAAGTCCATCTCCTCCTCCGAGCCGACGTGCACCTCGCCTGCGTGACCGAACTCGGCGCCGTCGTACAGGACGTGGGCGAAGGTGGCGTTCGACCCGAGCGCCTCGAACGGGACCAGGTCCTCGTTCGCGGATGCCGATTCACCGGCCTGGGCCTGGGCGATCAGCGCGTCCTCGGCCGCGAAGATGTCGCCCTCGTCGGTGATCCTGCGACCGAGCACGTGGTCCCGCTCGACCTCCAGCTCGGAGGCGAAGGTGAGCAGCGAGGCTGCCGACGGCAGGAACACCGACGCGGTCTCGCCCCGTGCCCGGGCTCGCACGAAGCGACCGACCGCCTGGGCGAAGAACAGCGGCGTGGAGATCGTCGTCGCGTAGACCCCGACGGCGAGACGCGGGACGTCAACGCCTTCGGAGACCATCCGGACGGCCACCATCCAGCGACCGTTCCCGGCGGCGAACTTCTCGATCCGCTTCGAGGACGCCTTCTCGTCCGAGAGCACCACGGTCGGCTTCTCACCCGCGATCGCGGCGAGCACGGCGGCATAGGCGCGCGCCGAGTCCTGGTCGCTCGCGATCACCAGCCCACCGGCATCGGGAACGTTCTTGCGCACTTCCGAGAGCCGGCGATCGGCGGCCTCCAGCACGGCACCGATCCAGGCACCGCCGGGGTCGAGCGCCGTCCGCAGCGCCTGCGCCGCCAGGTCCTTGGTCAGAGGCTCACCGAGACGCGCCGAGATCTCGTCGCCCGCCCGCGTGCGCCACTGCAGGTCACCGCCGTACGCCCAGAACAGGACCGGCCGGACGACGTGGTCACGCAGGGCATGGCCGTAGCCGTAGGTGAAGTCGGCGAGCGAGCGCGGAATGCCGTCGCTGCCCGGCGCATAGGTCACGAACGGGATCGGGTTGATGTCCGAGCGGAACGGCGTACCGGTCAGGGCGAGGCGGTGCCGCGCCGGCTCGAACGCCTCGCGTACGGCCTCCCCCCACGACAGCGCGTCACCCGCGTGGTGGATCTCGTCGAGGATGACCAGCGTCCGGGAGCGCTCGGTGCGGATCCGGTGCGCCAGCGGGTTCGTGGCGACGCCGGCATAGGTGACGGCGATCCCGACGAAGTCCGCACTCGTCTTCCCCTTGCCCCCCGAGTACGCCGGATCGATCGGGATGCCGACGCGTGCTGCGGCCTGGGCCCACTGGGTCTTGAGGTGTTCGGTCGGCGCGACGATCGTGATCCGGTCGACGATCCGGCGACCTAGCAGCTCGGCTGCGATCGTGAGGGCGAACGTGGTCTTGCCCGCACCCGGCGTCGCGACCGTCAGGAAGTCCCGCGGCGTGGTCTGGAAGTACTGCCCGATCGCCTCGGTCTGCCAGGCGCGCAACCTCGTGGCGGTCCCCCAGGCTGCGCGCGCGGGATAGGCCGGGGAGAGCTTGTCGAGCGGGGCGGGGGCGTCGTTCTCTCCAGGTGCCTTCGGTCCGGTCAACGACCGACCCGGTAGCGCAGGAACGAGGTCACCATGCGGGTTCGCTGGTCTGGCGTGAAGTTGTCCATGCAGCTGTCGTAGGAGTAGTCCATGAAGTTGGTGACCGGATCGGGCACCGCGGCCGGCGCGGGGTCGCCGGGCTTCGCATCGGGCGGCACCGGAGTGGGACAGGTGTCCCTGGTCTTGTCGCACTTGAAGCTCGGCGAGGCTTCGGGCGCCGTGTCGGCGATGTAGTCGCCGGGACCGTCGCAGCCGCCCTCGAAGGTGTGGAGCAGGCCGAGCCAGTGACCCGACTCGTGGATGACGGTGTCGCCCTGGTTGTAGCCGACAGCCCGCCCGCTGCGCAGCGCGGCAACGTTGATCACGATCCCGTCGAGCCGGGGCGACCGTGCCAGCTGCCACGGGAAGCGCGCGTGCCCGAGGACCTCGGCGCCCTGGTCGTGGATGCCGTTCAGGTAGATGTTGAGGGTGCGCCCACCGCCGCGGTGCAGCCTGCGCTCCATGGCGATCTCCGCCCGGCTCCCGGGGGTCGCGTGGAACCAGCTGTCGTTGCGGGTCACGGTGATCGACGCCAGCGAGAACTGGATCCCGGTCGGGGTCGTCGCCGGGTCCTGGGCGCCGGCGTAGCCGCCCTGCAGGGTCCTGAACGTGTAGCGCGCCAACGTCCGGCTGACGCGTCGGTCACCACGGTGCGTCCCCCGGATGATGTGGATGCGCACGGTCACGTAGATGTGCGACGGGAGCACCGCGGGAACCACGGCAGCGGTGCGCGCGGCCGGTCCCGACCGGCCCACGTCGCGCAGCTGCGCAGCGACCCGGTGCTTGGTCGCCGTACTCACCGGGGTGTCCGCGTGCGCGAAGGCTCCGGGGCCGCGCGAGCGGGCGCCGGCTCCGGCCACGCAGCCTCGCGGCTGGGCAGCGACGACGCCGGCGCGCGCGGGCGCACCGAGAAGGACCGAGGACACCGTCAGGGCAAGCGCTGCCAGCGCGACCACCGGACGTCGGGCACCGATGCGGTCGGTGCGAGCGTTCACCCGGGACCGCCTTCTGAACCGCCTTCGGACATGCTCTGCCAGATCTCCTTGCAGTCCGGACAGACCGGGAACTTCTGCGGGTCCCGGCTGGGCACCCAGACCTTGCCGCACAACGCGATCACCGGCGTGCCGTTGACCATGGCTTCGGTGAGCTTGTCCTTGGGCACGTAGTGCGAGAACCGCTCGTGGTCGCCGTTGTCCGTGGTGACGCGCTCTTCATCGAGGCGTACGTCCTCGAGGACATCCGTCCCGAATCCCGCTGTCCGCTGGCCGTCCATCCGGGCATCTTAGCCCGATCGACGCGCGGTTCCCTCAGTTGAGGGTGGGCTCGGACGGCATCGTCGCGAGCATCGCGAGCTGTCCGCCCTGACGGCGCAGGACCGCCGCCCACAGGCCCGTCGGATCGTCGGCGAACGGGTCCTGCGGCTGAGCCGGTACGACGTACCAGGCGCCCTGCGCGATCTCGTCCTCGAGCTGCCCCGAGGACCAGCCGGAGTACCCGGCGAAGATCCGCAACGACGACACCGCCGTGGCCAGGATCTCGACCGGTACGTCGAGATCGACCAGCCCGGTGGAGCCGAAGACGCGACGCCAGCCGACCGGCTCCTCGTCGTCCTCGACCCGGGCCACCGCCAGCGCGCTGTCGGTCTCGACCGGGCCGCCGGCGAAGAGGACGTCGGGGCCGGAGACGACGTCGGCCCACGGTGCGAGCACCTCGGCGACCTCGAGCTCGGTCGGCCGGTTCAGCACCACACCGAGAGCACCGTCATGGCCGGCATCGAGGAGCAGCACGATCGTGCGCGCGAAGTTCGGATCGTCCATCGACGGTGCTGCCACCAAGAGACTGCCTGCGACGGGCTCCATGCCCTCATCGTGCCACCGCGACCCCGGCCGGACATGACGAATCCCCGGGCCCACAAGAGGGAGGGAGAGGCCCGGGGATCGTCATGGGAGTTGGATCAGGCGGCGAGAACCGCCCGGATCCGGTCGACCAGGGAGGGAGATCCCGCAGTGTCGACGTTCGTGGGCACCGCGACCGGGGTTCCGGCCCGCGCCTGCTCGGTGACCCGCCGGCCCGCACGTGCGGCCGAGCGGCTCTCGTCATTGGCAAGACCGGCAGCGGCGGCGAGCTTGAGCCACTCCTTCTCCTGCGCCCGGCTGAGCGCCGACGCCATCTCCGGGTCACTCGGGGACTCGGTGTAGCGGTCGATGATCATCCGGATGCCCGGCGCGTCGAGACTCGTCCGGCGCCAGGCGTTCGTGATCGCGGCCTCGAGGTCCATCGGCTGGACCATCAGTTCGCGTTCGATGTTGCCCGACAGGCGCGCGTGCCACTTCAGGGCCAGCGCAGCGATCAGGTCGAGCTCGTCGTGGAAGGTTTCGGAGACTCCGGCGACGTCGGTGGGAAGGGCCCCGTCGAGACGAGCGTCAGCGGTGTCGATAACGGCTTGGAGGATCTCCCCACGGTGATGGAAAGCGTTCCAGGTCATGGTCCACATCCTTTCATTCACATACCGTTGGTACGTACTCAGAGTATGCAGACGAAAGTACCCAGGCAATTTCCGACACCGTGACGTCTCCCACACGTACCGACTCCTCGGTCCTAGACTGACCGGATGTCTCCCCGCTCACCGGCCGAGAAGCTCCGCTCGACGCTGCCGAAGGTGCCCAAAGTGGGCAAAGTGGCGAGCGTCTCACGGCGCCAGCAGTACTCGGCGACCACGAAACGGGCCCTGGTGGACGAGGCGGCCAAGCTCTTCACGAGCCAGGGGTACGCCGCCACCAGCCTGGACGCGATCGTGAGTGGTGCCCGGGTCACCAAGGGAGCGCTCTACCACCACTTCAGCGGCAAGCAGGAGGTCTTCGAGGCCGTCTTCGAGAAGCTCGAGGGCGACGCGTCGAAGCACATCCGCAAGGCCCTCAAGGGCTCGCGCGATCCGTGGGAGAAGGCCCTGATCGGGCTCCGCGCGTTCATGGAGATCGTCCAGGACGCGGGCTACCAGCGGGTGGTGATCCAGGAGGGCCCGGCAGTCCTCGGTTACGAACGGTTCCGCGAGCAGGAGGAACGCTCCAGCTTCGGGCTGGTCCAGGACATGGTTCGCTCGGTCCTCGAGCTCTCCACGGTCGAGGTGTCGGAAGACATGCTCGAGACCTTCAGCCGGATCTTCTTCGGCGCCATGTCGGCCGCAGGCGAGAGCGTCAGCACCGCAACGAACCCCAAGGCAGCCGTGGCCCAGGTCGAGACCGCGATCGCGTTCATCCTGGCCGGTCTGCGGTCCCTGGTCGAGAGTGGCGTCACGCTGCCGGATCCCGAGGACCTGCTGCCCGGCTGAGGATCACCGGTTGACGATCACGGGGTGTAGGTGATCGACCCGCCTGCCGTCGTCACCGGAAGAAGCTCGATCCAGACGTGCCCGGCCGGGACCTTCATCGAACCGGCCGCCGTGGTCAGCACCAGCGGCGAGTCCCGCTTGGTCTTGCTCCAGGTGCCGCGCATGACCTGGCCGTCGTGGAAGAGCATCAGCGTGCCGGTGCCGAAGAACAGCGTCTCGGGGACCGGGTTGCCGGCCGGGTCGCGGTAGCCGGCGTTGCCCTCGCGGACGCGCAGGACCAGCACCGAGTCGGCTTTGAACTGGTCCCCGCGCTTGGCGTGCGTGTTGGTGTTCAGGTACTTCTTCGTCGCCAGGTTGTAGAGGAAGTGCGTGGTGCTCGTCCCGCTGAACTTCACCGCGATCCTGCGGGCCGCAGCCACGCCGGTGAAGGAGGACTCCGGGCCCCACGGCAGGTAGCTCGCCGGCACGATCGGGGTCGCCTTGATCGAGCGGGCCAGGACCGGCAGGTCCGCGAAGACGCTGTGCAGGAAGTCGTGCTCGGGGTCGTTCGCGTCGCGGCTCACGCCCGGTGAGCCCATCAGGTAGTACTTCACGTGCGCCTGGGCGAGGCGGGCGTAGGTCGACGGAGCAGCGCCGCTGGCGACGAGCACCGCGTGGGTCGGGGTGACCACGCCGATGTCGGAGGCCCGCATCGAGCGGACCGGACCGACCTTCTTCGGGAGCTGGGAGTAGAACATCGTCGCAAGTCGGGTGATCCCGCCCTCGACCAGCTCCTCCACGACCATGTCGGCCTCGCCGAGCCCGTACTGCGGCTGGCTGGCTGCGGTGTTGTCGATCTTCACGATCATCACCGGGTGGGTCGGCGTCGCGTCCGGAGCCGGGAGCCCGGTCAGCGGCCAGACCGCAGCGAGCCTGGTGCCACCCTGGGTCGGCTGCGACTGCGGGCGGGTTGCCGCGGAGCTCGGGGTGCTGCTGCTGCCGCCGCAGCCTGCGATCACAAGACTCGCCGCCAGCCCGAGGGCGACGACGGCACCGGCGCGGAGCCGACGGGGACGGGCAGGCATGGCGGGAGGACGAACGATCATGCGGCCAAGCATGACCCAGGGGGCCAGCCGTTCAAGGCAGGCCCCCTGGGTGTTGCGGTATTTCTCACGTGCTCAGGCGCAGATCTCAGATCCGTTCAGATTTTCGCGCCGCCGCCGACGCTCCTCAGATCTTTGCTCCTCCGTCGACATAGAGGGTCTGGCCGGTGATGTAGGACGCCTCGTCACTGCAGAGGAACGCCGCTGCCGCTGCGATGTCCTCGGGGAAGCCGACCCGCCGGACCGGGTTGGCCTCCGCGTTCAGCTTGCGGAACTCGTCGACATCGATCTTGAGCCGGCGCGCGGTGTCGTCGGTCATCTCGGTGGCGATGAAGCCCGGCGCGATCGCGTTCACGTTGATGCCGAACGGGCCCAGCTCGAGCGCGAGGGTGCGGGTGAAGCCCTGGACGCCGGCCTTCGCGGCCGAGTAGTTCGCCTGACCGCGGTTGCCGTTGGCCGAGACGCTCGACAGGTTGAGGATCTTGCCGTACTTCTGCTCGACGAACGTCTTCTGGGCCGCCTTGCTCATCAGGAACGCGCCCTTGAGGTGCACGTTCATCACCGCGTCCCAGTCGTCCTCGGAGAGCTTGAAGAGCAGGTTGTCCCGGGTGATGCCGGCGTTGTTGATGATCACGTGCAGGCCCCCGAGCTCGTCGAGGACGCGGGCAACGCCCGCGCCGACCGACGCGCTGTCGGTCACGTCGACACCGACCCCGATCGCCTTGGCGGCGCCACCGAGGCCGGCCGCCGTCCCGGCCGCCTGCTCCTCGTTGATGTCGAAGATCGCGACTGCGGCGCCCTCGTCCGCGAACCGCTTCGCGGTGCCAGCGCCGATGCCGCGCGCTGCTCCGGTGATGATGGCGACGCGACCGTCGTATCGACCCATGACTGCTCCTTGTTCGGTACCGAAAGTGGTGTGGGTGCCGTGCGTCGCCTGCCCGATCCGGCCGGGTGCGCACAGCAGGCTCACTCTAGGACGTCGCGCCACGGCGCCGACGCGCCGTCCGAGTCCACGCCGCTGGCTGCGGCCAGCCTGCCGGCGTAGTCCGCGGACTCCTGCGCTCCGGCGTACCGGGTGCGCGGCCAGAAGAACCCCTTGAGGCCGTCGCCCTTGGTGCGCGGTACGACGTGGCAGTGCAGGTGCGGGACCGACTGCGAGACCGTGTTGTTCATCGCGACGAACGAGCCCTGGGCACCGAGCCCGGTGACCATCGCGGTGGCGAGTCGCTGGGCGCGTTCGAGGAACCCGTCGCGCAACCCGGGCGGCAGCTCGGGAAGCGTCACCACGTGGTCGCGAGGAACCAGCAGCGTGTGTCCCTTGAAGACCGGGCGGATGTCGAGGAACGCCACGAAGTCGTCGTCGGAGAACACGACGTCGGCCGCCGTCTCTCCGGTCGCGATGCTGCAGAACAGGCAGGTCATGCGTCGTTCCTACCCCATCCGGCACCGGTGGCGTCGGGGGTGGTCATTTCCGCCTCGGTCCGCTCTCATGAACCCATGACGCGAGCGCTGATCACCCACATCGGCGGTCCGACCGCCCTCATCGAGGTCGGCGGCTGGAGGATCCTGACCGACCCGACGTTCGATCCACCGGGGCAGCGCTACTTCTTCGGCTGGGGAACGACCTCGCGCAAGCTCCTCGGCCCCTCGACGAGCCCCGAGGCTCTCGGCACGATCGACGCTGTCCTGGTCAGCCATCACCACCACGGCGACAACCTCGACCCATCGGCACAGGCCCTGTTGCCGCAGTGGGGCACGACCTTCACCACCACGAAGGCGGCAGCGAAGCTCGGCGGGACGTCGATCGGACTCGCAGCCTGGGACACCGCGACGCTCGAGGCTCCCGGCAAGCCGACGATCACGATCACCGCGACCCCCTGCCGGCACGGCCCCGTCGGCAGCGGACCGATCACCGGCCCGGTGGTCGGGTTCGCGCTGACCTGGGAAGGACAGACGAACGGCGCCCTGTGGGTCACCGGAGACACGGTGCTGTATCCCGCGCTGCGCGACGTGCCGTCACGCCTGTCCCTCGGCACCCTGCTGCTGCACCTGGGGTCGGTGCGCTTCCGGTACCTGTCGGGTTGGTTGCGCTACACGATGGATGCGCGCGAAGGGGCCGAGCTGATCGACCTGGTCGCTCCGGCCCACGTGGTGCCGGTGCACTACGAGGGCTGGTCGCACTTCCAGCAGGGGCGAGGACCAGCAGAACCGGTCCTCGCCACGTCGCGGTACGCCGACCGGATCACCTGGCTGGACCCCGGGGAGACGACCGCGCTGGAGGTGTGAGGCGACGCGCCCCGAGGTGTATTAGGAAACCTTCGGGTCCCGGTCGTAGTCTCCGCCGAGCGACCATCGACGGGGGATCTGATGCCTGACCCGGCTGGACCGGCGTACGACCAGAGCGCCCCGACGATCCACTTCCTGATGTACAACGTCGACGCGCGCGACGGCGTGAGTCGCGCCGTCCTCACGCTGGCGAACGAGCTCTCCCGGGTCCGCAGGGTCGCGATCATCTCGGTCTTCTGTCGCAACGACGGACCGGCGTACGCGATCTCCGACCGGATCCGGGTGACCTACCTCTTCGATCACCAACCGGCGCTGGTCCCGGCCGACAAGGACGCCCCACGACCGGTCGGCGCGCCGTACACACGGTGGCCGGTGACCCGCCACCCGGTACGCAACTTCATCGCTCGCCGCCGGTCGCGACTGACGCTGGGGTACGGGTTCCCCAACATGTCGCTGCTCACCGACCGCGCGCTCCGGCGAGCCCTCACCACGATCCGGTCGGGCATCGTGGTCTCCACCCGGCCGGTCCTGCACATGGCGGCGGTGCAGCTGGTCGGGCCTGGTGTCACCACCCTGGGCCAGGACCACATCAACTTCCTGTCGCGCACCAGCGAGAGGGGCAGCCTGGAGCTGATCGAGAAGGCCAGCGGCCTGGGCCTCGATGCCCTGGTGACGCTCACCGAGGACGACGCGGTCGACTACAGCCGCCTGCTCGCGGGCAGGCCCACCCGGATCATCGCCATCCCGAACGCCCTGTCCTGGCCGGTCAGCCCGGCTCCGGCGCACGACCACCGCGTCGTGGTGACCGCGGGCCGGCTGGTGCCCCGCAAGGCCATCGACCGCCTCATCGAGGCCTTTGCGCCGGTCGCGCGCCGGCACCCGGACTGGAGGCTCAAGATCTACGGCGAGGGGCCGATGGGCCAGCAGCTCGCCGAACTGATCGTGAGGCTGGAGATGTCGGAGAACATCACGCTCGAGGGGCACACCGACCACCTCCAGGCAGCGTTCGAGGAGGCGAACATCTTCGCCAGCTCCTCGCGCGCCGAGGGGTTCCCGATGGTGATGCTCGAAGCGCTGAGCAAGGGGCTGCCGCTGGTCGGCTTCGACTGCCCCCGCGGTCCCAGCGACATCATCAGGACCGGCCACAACGGCATCCTCGTCCCCCACCACGACATCGGTGGGCTGTCGGATGCGCTCGAAACCCTCATCGGCGACGCCGACCTGCGCCGGGCGATGGGCGCCCAGGCGCTGCTCGATGCCGAGGCGTTCCGACCCGAGCACATCGCCACGCGCTGGCTCCAGCTGTTCGACGAGCTCACCGGGCCCGCGTCAGCCTGAGGCCGGGCCTCTGTTCAGCAGCAGTTCAGTTCTTCCCGGCTACCTTCTGCTCCGTGCGGTGGGTCATGCTTCGGGGAGTTGCCGGATCAGTCCTGTTGACGATCGGCGGATTCTGCTACGTCCACGTGGCGCACCCGAGCTGGATCGACAGCACGCCCCTGAGCACCCTGCGGAAGACTCCGCACCACCTCGACCTCGGTCTGCTGCTCAGCGGCATCGGCCTGCTGCTGCTGACCTGGGCCTGGTGGCGGCTGCGGCCGTTCGCACTCGACGACGAGACCGGCGTGGGATCGGTTCGCATCGCGGTCGGCCTCTGGTCGATCCCGCTGCTCATCGCCCCGCCCCTGTTCAGCGGGGACGGCTGGAGCTATGTCGCCACCGGGTACCTGACCGGCCACGGCCTGTCGCCGTACGTCTGGACCCCGAGCATCCTTCCCGCGCCGCTGCAGTCGGGAGTCAACGAGCGCTGGCTGCACACCCTCTCGCCGTACGGACCGCTGGCCCAGGGCTGGGGCGGTCTGGCGGCACAGTTCACCTCGAATCCGTGGGCGCTCCTGGTCGCCTACCGGGTCTTCGCGCTGGTCGGCGTCGCGCTCATCGCCTGGGCCACGCCGCGCCTGGCGCGTCGCGCCGGCATCCACCCCGGGCGCGCGTCCTGGCTCGTCCTGGCGAGCCCGTTCATGATCGCGCACGGGATCGGTGGCCTGCACAACGACGTCGTCGTCGCCGGGCTGGGCGTGGCCGCGCTCGCCCTGACCACCCGGGATCGCTGGGTCGCAGGCGCCGTTCTGGCCGGCGCAGCCGCTGCGGTGAAGGTGCCCGGAGGTCTGATCGCGGTCGGTGTCGTGCTCCTCTCGCTCCAGATCGGCGCCAGCCCGGTTCAGCGAGTACGGCGCGCAGCCGGCGTCCTGGGCGTCAGCGCAGCGACCGTGCTCGGACTGGGCATCGTCACTGGTGTCGGCAACGGCTGGATCAAGACCCTCTCCGTGGCGACCTCGGTCCCGACCCGGCTCTCGCTGACCACGTCGCTGGGCGAAAGCCTGCGGCACGTGCTCAGGAAGATCGGCGCACCGGTCACCGGGCCCGGCGGGATCACCATGGTCTCGCTGGTCGATGCCATCGGGGTCCTTGTCCTGGTCTGCGGCGCCATCGCCCTCGTGATCCGCTCGCGGCTGGACGACGAAGGCAGCAGCCTCACCTCGGTGGCGATCCTGATGTTCGCCGTCACGATGCTCAGCCCGGCGATGCACTACTGGTACTTCCTGTGGTGCCTGCCGTTGCTGGCGTGCGTGCGGCTGCCCAGGCCGGCGCGCGACACGCTCTACGTCGGGGTCATCGTCATGGGCCTGATCGCCCTGGCCGATGCGTCGCTCAACGTCGGGTGGCTCACGACGAGTGCGGCCATCGCGATGACCTGCGTACCGCCGCTGGTGTTCCTGGTGAGCAGCGGTCACCAGCCCAGGACCGTCGGGTCAGCCGATGTCGCTGCGGCGAAGCCGGCGTAGCCCGAGCCCGATGAACAGCGCGCTGTAGGCGATCAGGACCGCAGCACCGACCCACTGCGGCGGACTGCCGGTGAACAGCGAGGTCGGGGAGATCATCACCTGCGAGGCGACCGCCGGGGCGATCACCTGGAGGCCCAGGACCCAGGTGGCCGAGAGCACATAGCTGTTCAGCAGGTCGAAGAGGGCGCCTGCGGCTCCGGCGCCGACCAGGTAGAGGATCGTGGCCGACACGGTCGCGACGAGCTGGTTGCGGATCAGCGCGCCGAAGCCGATCCCGAAGATCGCCCAGAGGATGTACGCCACCAGGTTGAGCAGCACCGACCGGTCCACGCCCCAGTACCCGAGCTGGGTGCCGTGCCCCGCACCGTGCAGGAACAGCACCCCCGAGGTCAGGCTGATCAGGGTCGTCACGAACCAGGCGACGACGGCCAGCATCACCGCCGTGATGAGCTTGCCGGCCACGACGGTGCCACGGCGCGGGGTGATGAGGAACGTGCTCGTCGCCGTCCGCTGGGCGAACTCGGTGGTGACGAGCACGATGCCCAGCAGGCAGACCAGCAGCAGGCCGATCAGCTGGTTGGCGGAGTAGAGCGTGACGGCCTGGGTCACGGCACTGTGGCCGGAGACCCAGTCGCCTCTCAGGCGGCTGAGGAACTCGGGTGGGACGGTGGCACCGTGGAAGCGCCCGTGCGTCCGGATCTGCACGTACTCGGCGAACGGCTTGAGGGCGGTGCGTGCGTTCACCCCGCCGACGATCGCCAGCACGAGGGTGGTCAGGACCATCGCCCCCGAGAACTGCCACCACGCGCTGGTGGTGCGCAGCTTGAACAGTTCGGAACGAACCACCCGGCGAAGTCGGTCCGACGGCGTCATCGGATGCCGGCCTTCCCGTGGGTCAGCTCGAGGAAGACCTCTTCGAGGTCGGCCTGCTGGGTCGCGAGCCGGTGCAGCGGGATGCCGGCGGTGAAGGCGGCATCACCGACGGCCTGCTCGGTCAGGCCCGCAACGATCAGCGTCGGCCCGGTTTCGACCACACCGCCGGCCCGGACCAGGAGCTCGGTGAGGCGCTCTGGTTCCGGCGTACGGACCTCGACCCGTGCCGCGTGCGACATCGACGCGACGACCTCGGCGACCGAGCCCTGGCGTACGAGCGACCCGTTGGCGACGATGACGACGTTGTCCGCCAACGCCTGCATCTCGGTGAGCAGGTGGCTGGAGACGAGCACGGTCCGACCCTGGTGGGCCAGCCCCCGCAGGAGCTCACGCATCCAACGGATCCCCTCGGGGTCGAGCCCGTTCGCCGGTTCGTCGAGGATCAGGACGCCCGGATCGCCCAGCATCGCGGTCGCGATGCCCAGCCGCTGGCGCATCCCGAGCGAGTAGCCACGGAACTGACGATCCGCCGCCGCCGCCAGCCCGACGAGATCGAGCACCTCGTCTGCTCTGGTCATCGGGAGACCCGCCGCGATGCAGGCGGCGCGGAGGTGGTTGTGGCCGGTACGACCGCGGTGCGCCGAGGACGCCTCCAGGACGGCACCGACGACCTGGGTCGGTTCGTCGATCTCGAGATAGGAGCGGCCACCGATCGTGGCGCGCCCCGAGGTCGGCTGGACGAGTCCGAGGACCATCCGCATCGTCGTGGTCTTGCCTGCGCCGTTAGGCCCGAGGAAGCCGGTCACGCGACCCGGCTCGACGCTGAACGACAGCTGGTCTACGGCGACCACATCGCCGTACCGCTTCGTCAGGTCGTCCACCACGATCCGGTGTTCGGTCGCCATGGGCGCCAACCTAGGACGCTCGACCTGACGAGAGCCTGACGCGAACCTGTTCGTTTCCGCTGACTTTCCTCTATGTCGTCACCGGGCACCCGGGCTCTAGGCTCAGGCCGATGACGCCCGCTGCGATGCCCCAGGTGCGACTGGCCGAACTGGTCGCATCACTGTCGCTTGCCACCGATCTGGGCCTCGGGCAACCGCAGGAGCACGTCCTGCGTCAGACGGTCATCGCGACCCGCCTCGGGACGTTGGCCGGGCTGAACGAGGACGACCTGGCGGCGACGTTCTACGCCTCGTTGCTCGCCTGGGTGGGCTGCATCTCGGACTCGCACGAGATGGCGCACTGGTTCGATGACGACCGGCAGCTCCGTGCCGACAGCTACCACCTGGACAAGGTCGGGCTGCCGATGATGCGACTGATGCTCAGCCACGTTGCTTCGGGTGCGGGGCCCGTACGCCGGGTAACGATGATCGGGCGCTTCCTGACCAGAGGGATGCGCGATGCGATGAACATCTACCTCACGCATTGTCAGACCACGGGAGACATCGCGGAGCGCCTCGGTCTTGACGACCAGGTGCGTCGGTCCCTGACCCAGGCCTTCGAACGCTGGGACGGCAAGGGCTACCCCGGAGACATCAGCGGGGACCAGATCGAGCGGGTGATGCGGATTGTCCACATCGGGGACGACACCGAGGTCTTCTTCCGTACCGGGGGTACCGCAGCGGTGGCCGACATGCTCCGGTCCCGGCGCGGGACGGAGTTCGATCCAGAGCTGGTCGACCTGTGCATCAAGCACGCCGAGGAGATCTTTGGCGAACTGGACGCCGTGGATGCCTGGGACGTCGTGATCGACGGGTGCGCTCCGCTGGATCGACGGGTCGACGAGGCCGGGCTGCAGGAGGTGCTCGAGATCTTCGCCGACTACGCCGACCTGAAATCGCCTTGGTACCTGGGGCATTCGCGAGCGGTCGCCGCCCTGACGGGCGCAGCCGCGAGGCTCCTGGGCCTGGGCCCCGCGGACGCCCTGCTCGCCGAGCGCGCCGCACTGGTTCACCGGCTGGGAGCGATCGGCGTCTCCACCGGGATCTGGAACAAGGTCGAGCCGTTGTCGGCGATCGAGTGGGAACGGGTCCGGACGGTGCCGTACCTGACCGAGCGGATCCTGTGCCGGCAACCGCGGCTGGCCGCCATCGGTGCCGTGGCCGCGATGAGCCACGAGCGGATGGATTCGTCAGGCTACCCCCGGGGCCTCCCGGGCTCGGCGATCCCGGTGACCGCGCGGCTGCTCGCTGCGGCCGACACCTACCAGTCGCTGAGCGAGGCGCGTCCGGACCGGCCTGCGCTGACGGCTGCCGAACGGGAGGCTGCCCTCGCCGGGGAAGTCGACGCCGGTCGCCTCGATGCCGAGGCGTGCCGCGCCGTGCTGGTCGCCGCCGGGCACGTCGTACGACGACGACAGTCGCTGGTCAACGGGCTGACCGCTCGTGAGGCGGAGGTGCTGGCGCTGGTGGTGCGCGGCCTGTCCAACAAGCAGATCGCGGCCCGGCTCGCCATCACACCGCGGACCGCGGCGACGCACATCGAGCACATTTTCACCAAGACCGGCGTGAGCACCCGGGGCGCTGCCGCGATGTTCGCGTTGCGCCACGGGCTGGTGGATGCGACCGCGACCGATCAGGAGTCCTCCTGAAAGATCGGCAGAACTGCCGATGTGAGCACCTGCGCTCCGCCCGTAGAACAGTTCCATGGAAACCAGGACCCGCGAAGCAACGATTGATGAATCACATGGCTGGCCGATCGTCGGCCTGCTCCTCGACGCGCTGACCCGCAGGGACTTCGACTCCTTCGGCGACTGCCTGGCCACCGACGTACGGTTCCGGGCGCTGGTGCCTCGAGGCCCGTTCGAGCTGACGTCTGCGACCGAGACCGCCGATCGCTTCCGGACCTGGTTCGGTGGCACCGACGCCTTCGAGGTCGTCGACGCCTCCGTCGGCCAGCTCGGCACCCGGCTCTACGCGCGGTGGCGGATCCGGATGTTCCCGCCGGGCGACCCGGAATCAGCCCGGGTCGCCGAACAGCACCTCTTCACGACCGGGACCGAACGCATCGAGTCGATCGACCTCCTGTGCTCGGGATTCCACCCGGAGTCCGGTGCGCCCACCTGCCCACTGCCCTGACACCAGCGAACGCAAGGAGCACACCATGAGCGCCAAAGCAGCGATCAGCCTGACCACCGGCCTCGAGGATCCCGAGAAGGTGACCGTCGCGATGCTCGTCTCCGTCGGTGCCGCCGAGCAGGGCCGCGAGACAGTGATGTTCTTGACCAAGGAAGCCGTCCGCCTGGTACTTCCGGGGCACGCGGTCGGGATCGCCTGCGAGGGCTGCCCGGATCTCCCGAGCCTGGTGAAGCGCTTCGAGGCGGCCGGGGGGCGGTTCCTGGTCTGCCCGTTGTGCTTCAACGCCAAGCAGCTCGATCCCGAGGCGCTGGCGGCGAACGCAACGCTCGGCGGCACCGTGCAGCTGTGGGAGTGGATCGGCGACGAGCCGGCGGTCACCTTCAGCTACTGAGCCGGGCAACGACGAAGGCCGCCCGCAGGCGGGCGGCCTTCACAAGAGGGCTGGTGGAGCTGGCGGGAATCGAACCCGCGTCCTCGAGCGCCGTGCCAGGTCTTCTCCGGGTGCAGTCTGCAATGGTCGTTTTTCTCGGCCCCGGCGCTTGCACAGACACGTGCGCCGACGGGCTCAGTCGGGATTAAGTCCCGATCAACCCTCCCCACGGAAGTTGATCAGCAAGCCTTCTGGATGACGTCAGGATCCGGGACGAAGGCGGATGCCCGGTCTGACGCTTCGATCACTGCTCAGGCAGCGAGAGCGAAGGAACTGCGAGTGTTGTTGGCAGTTATAGGTTTCCAACGGACGTTTACGAGATGACGTTGGCTTCTCGACCCGCTTCTCCTGGGACAAACGTCCCTAGTCGAAACCAATCAGCCCCTCTTGAGTTGTGTGGTGCGAGACAGGCGCTTCGCACCTTCCTCAACAACCCAGTGTACGGGGCTCACCCGACCGGCACGAACCGTTAACCACCCGCTATCCCGCCAGGTGCCCCTGGTCGACCGCCTGGATGCTGCCGTGCACCGCCGAGGCGTCGTCGGAGGCGAGGAACGCGATCACCGCCGCGACGCTGTCGGCGGTCATCAGCCCGCGTTTGGCTGCGACCCGCATGATCAGCTCCCAGTCGGCACCCTCGGGGACCGCGATGGTCTGCACCTGGGCGGTGTCCATGCCGCCCGGGCAGACGCAGTTCACCCGCAACGGCGTGTTGAGGTATTCGATCGCCAGCGCCTTCGTCAGGCCCACGACCCCGTGCTTGGCGGCCGTGTAGGCCGCCGAGTACGCCTCCCCCATCAACCCGGCGACCGACGCGACGTTGACGATGTTGCCGCCGACCTCGAGCAGGTGCGGGATCGCGGCCTGCGCCATGAAGAACGCACCGCTGAGGTTGAGCGCGATGTCGTGGGCCCACTCCTCCTCGGTCGTCGCGGTGGTGACCCGGAAGTCGTGCCGCCCGGCGTTGTTCACGACGACGTCCAGGCGACCGAACGCCTCGACGGCTGCTGCCACCGCGGCGCGGCAGTCTGCTGGCGAGGTCGCGTCCAGGACCCCGAAGCGAACCTCTCCGGGCAGGTCGGCGCAGCTCGCGGCCACCTCGGCGAGCTTGGTCTGGTCGCGTGACGCCGCATAGACCTGGCCGCCGGCGGCCGCGAACCGCCGTACGGTGGCGGCACCCAGGCCCGAGGAACCGCCGGTGACGAGGATCGAGCGGCCGGTGAAGGTGGTCATGGGGTGCTCCGATTCGGTGAGGGGAACAGGCGTTCCGCGTTGTACCAGCAGACCTTGCGCAGCCAGTCCTCGTCGAGACCGGGCGCGCGCCCGAGCAGACGCGCCAGGCCGTCGAACTGGTGGCCGTACTCGTAGGGCAGGGACGGGAAGTCGCTGCCGTAGAGGATCTTGTCGCCGAGACCCGCCAGGCGCGGCACGAGCTCGTCGGGGAACGGAACGAAGAAGTCGGTGAACACCATCGTCGTGTCCAGGTGCGTGTGTTCGTAGCGCTCGGCCAGGCCCAGGAAGTCGGCGAACTCGGGGGCGCCCAGGTGCGCCACGATCACGCGTACGTCCGGGTGCTTCGCCAGGAGCCTCCTCAGGTGCTCCGGTCCGGTGAAGGCGTTGCCGACCGGGCCGGAGCCCACATGGATGACGACCGGTGTCCCTGAGGCGGCGATCGCTTCCCAGGCCGGGTCGAGGATCGGATCGTCGAGCAGGAACTCACCGACCTGGGTGTGCAGCTTGAAGACCTCGACGCCTGCCGCGATCGCTGCCGGCACGTACTGGCCGACGTGCTCCTCGGGAAAGAACGTCGCCGAGCGGACGCACTCCGGGACCCGGTCTGCGAAGTCGGCCGCCCAGCCGTTCAGGTAGTCCGCGACGCCGGGCTTGTGCGCGTACGGCAGGGCCGTGAACCGACGTACGCCGAAGGAACGCAGCTGCTCGACACGTTCCTCGTCGGTGCCCCGGTACCGGATCGGCCAGGACCGGCCGATCTTCGGGCCGGCCTCGTCGAACTGGCGCCAGACCGCGGCCTGGATGTTCGGCGGGAGGAAGTGCACGTGCACGTCGAACAGGCCCGGGAGGCCCAGGTCCGCAGGGATCACTCCATGCCCTTGGCGCGTCGGCCGACCGCCTGCTGCTTCTCGCGATCAGCCTGCCGCGACGCCAGCGCATGGCGCTTGTCGTAGGTCTTCTTGCCTCGCGCCAGCGCGATCTCGACCTTGGCGCGGCCGTCCTTGAAGTACATCGAGAGCGGGATCAGCGTGAACCCGCGTTCCTTGACCTTCGCGTCGATCTTGTTGATCTCGGCGCGGTTCAGCAGCAGCTTGCGGACCCGCCGCGGCTCGTGGTTGGTCCAGGTCCCCTGGGTGTACTCGGGGATGTGGACGCCGTGCAGGAACGCCTCGCCCTCGTGGATCTCCGCGAAACCGTCACCGAGGGTCGCCCGACCGGCACGCAACGACTTCACCTCGGTGCCGACGAGGACGAGGCCGGCCTCGAAGACATCCTCGACGTGGTAGTCGTAGCGCGCCTTGCGGTTCTGGGCGATGAGCTTGCGGCCCTGCTCCTTAGGCATGTGGGTCCTGGGGCATAACTGCGAAATCTACATGTACTTCTGCGGATCGACCGCCGTGCCGTCGATCATCACGGTGAAGTGCAGGTGGCAGCCGGTCGACCACCCGGTCGTGCCGGCGAGGGCGACGGTCTGCCCGCGCTTCACGTGAGCACCGGTGTGCGCCACGTAGGAGCTGATGTGGTTGTAGATCAGCGTCATCGCGTGGCCGTTGACCTTGCCGACGTCGATGTAGAGGCGGTTGCCCCAGACAGCGTCGTAGTACTCCTCGATCACCGTGCCGGCGGCACTGGCAACCTCGGGCACTCCGCAACCGGCGGCGAAGTCGTCGCCGTCGTGCAGCCCCCAGTAGTGGTAGATCGGGTGGATCCGCCAGCCGTACGGCGAGGTGATGTAGCTGTTGGCCACGGGTGGCAACAGGAAGCCGCCCGCGCTGCCGACGAACCCGCGGCCATGGTGCTTCCTCGCCGCGGCCAGGATCAGTCGCCTGATCCGCGCTTCCTGGGCCTTGGCCGCCCGCAGGATGCGTGCGTCTTCCGCCTGGATCTGCGCGGCCTTGGCTGCCGCGGCCGTCTGGACCGCCACGAGGCTGGCGACCTGCGCGCGGTTGGCGGCGGCTGTCGTCTCGAGCGCCTGCTTGCGGGCGAGGTTGACCGCGGCCGCCTGGCGCTCGTCGGCGACGGTCGCCTTCGCCGCGGCGACCCGGTCCCGGGTGATCTGGAGAAGGGCCTGCTTGGTCCTGAGGTCGTCGAGCATCGAGGACTCGCGCGACATCAGGTTGTCCATCGTCTGGACCTGGGTGGTGAGGTCGTCGACGTTGTCGGCGTTGAAGAAGGCCGACATCCGCAGCAGGTTCGGGTCGCCGTACTGGTAGTCCGAAGCGGCCAGCTCGCCGATCGCGGCACGCTGTTCACGCACGTCGGCGATCCCGGCGGCGAGCTGCTGGCGGGCGACGGTCAGCGCGGACTCGGCGGCGACGAGCTTGGCCTGCATCTGGGTGTCGATCACCTGGGCTGCGGTGAGCTGGCCCTGGGTGGCGACCAGGGTGCGCTGGGCAACCGCGAGCTTCGCCCGGGCCGCCTGGAGCTGCTGGGTGGCGGCCACGAGGGCCGTGCTGGCGTCGTCGAATCCCGCCAGCGCGGCTCGGACCTGGTGGTGCGCCTGCTTCTTCCGGTTGTGCAGGTTGTCGGCCTGCGCCGTCGACAGCAGGACCGGGCTCGCGGCGACCACCGCGGTGCAGAGCACGGCGAGGCACCAGGAGATCGGGCGACGCCTGCTGGCGAGGCGGTTACGCGTGGGGAAGGTGTGCTGCACAGGTCAGCCTGTTCAAATTGGGGAAGAAGTGAACAGAGTGACGGTAACTGACCGACCTCAGACTTTGAGGTATTTGCGCGTCATCACGAGTGTCGGGATCAGGGTGAGCAGTACGCCGATGGCGGCAACCCACCCGACAGCGGTCACCGCGTCGTGCCAATTGATCCACTCGACGATGTGCGAGGACGATCTCAGTCGCCCGTACACACCGAAGTACATGACGCCGGCCAGGGTCGCCGAGGCAAGCACGATGCCGACCACCGCCGCTACCAGGGTCTCCATCAGGAACGGCAGCGAGATGTACAGGTTCGAGGCACCGACCAGCCTCATGATCCCGATCTCCCGGCGGCGCGCGAAGGCCGCCAGGCGGATCGTGTTGCTGACCTGGAGCACGGCAGCGAGCAGCAGGAACGCGGCGATCACGAGGGCAGCCCACTTCATGAACGTCATCCAGAAGTAGATCGGCTTCAGCACCGTGCGCAGGTCACGCACCTTCGCGACGCCGTCCATCCCGGAGAGCGCTGACTCCACGCCCTGGAAGTTGTTGGGGTTCTTGAGCTTGACCCAGTAGGACTCCTGCATGTCCGCCGCCGTGACGGTCGAGTAGATCGCCTGCTCGGCCTTGTCCTGCGAGACGTAGACCCGCTTCCAGGTCGCGAACGCCTGGTCCTTGCTCTGGTGGTAGTACGACGCCACCTCGGGGTGGGTGTTGAGGACGTCGGTGATCGCCGTCTTCTGCGCGGCGTTGACCTCGCCCGACGTGCAGTGCGGCGTCCGGGAGTTCTGGTTGCACAGGAAGACCGTGATCTGGAGCTTGCTCCCCCAGAAGCTCTCCGCCTTCTGGGCCTGGGCCTTCAGCAGGAAGCCCATCCCGACGAGGGTGAGCGAGATGAAGATCGTCACGACGAGCGCGATGGTCATCGTGACGTTGCGGCGCAGGCCGGTGCTGGTCTCGGAGAAGACGTAGGTGAGCTGCATGAGGAAGTCCTAGTGCTGGAAGCCGTAGACGCCACGGGACTGGTCCCGGATGACGTGACCGTCGGAGAGCTCGATGACCCGCTTGCGCATCTGGTCGACGATCCCCGAGTCGTGGGTCGCCATCAGGACCGTGGTCCCGGTGCGGTTGATCCGGTCGAGCAGCTTCATGATCCCGACACTCGTGGTCGGGTCCAGGTTTCCGGTCGGCTCGTCGGCGATCAGGATCTGGGGACGGTTCACGAAGGCGCGCGCGATCGCGACCCGCTGCTGCTCGCCGCCGGAGAGCTCGTCTGGCATCCGGTCGCCCTTGCCGTCCAGGCCGACCAGCTCGAGGGTCTCGGGCACGATGGCGTTGATGTGGCTGCGCGGCTTGCCGATCACCTGCAGCGCGAACGCCACGTTCTCGGACACCGTCTTGTTGGGGAGCAGCCGGAAGTCCTGGAAGACCGTGCCGATCTTGCGCCGCAGTGCCGGGACCTTCCAGCTGGCGAGCCGGTTGATCTCCTTGCCGGCGACGTAGACCCGACCATGATTGGGGCGCGCTTCGCGCAGCACCAGGCGGAGGAAGGTCGACTTGCCCGAACCTGACGCGCCGACGAGGAAGACGAATTCGCCCTTCTCGACGTCGACGGTCACATTCGCCAGGGCGGCCTTGTTCTGGCCCGGATAGGTCGTGGAGACGTTCTCGAATCGGATCACGTGGTCTTCGGTGGCCGGTATCGGGGACAGGACTGTGCATGTTTCTGCGCACGCGTGTGGGCACGCTTCGAGCGTCCGGCCACGTGGCGAGTTTAGGTGAGCACCCCTGACGGACCGGGGACGCGGTTGCCCTCGGTGTTTCGCGTCCACCGCACTGGCCTAATCTCGCTGCATGCTCCGACGCCTGCCCGTGCTCGCCCTCGTGCTGGCAACTGCGCTCGCACTGGGCGGCTGCCACGGCAGCCCCGGTCCGACGGCAGCCGGGACTCCGCGGACGGCGGTGGCGTACTCCGCCATCGTCGCGTCGCGCATGCACGTCGTCCGGGTCCGGTTCTGCGACCTGGTGCCGGCCCGCGACGTCAGCCGGGCGACCGGCGGGACCCCCGCCGCCGCCATCAGCTGGGGCAACGGCGCCCGGATCCCGGTGGTGGCCGGAGCCGATGTCGGCCACGAGCTCGGCTGCGCGTGGACCGGCCCGACCGGCACCGTCGCGCGCGCCTGGGTCTTCGCCCGTGCGGTCACCCCCGCCTTCGCAGCCAGCATCGTGGCCGGAGCGGCCTCGGAGCGCAGGTGCTCGGGCCGTCCGAACCCTGTCTTCGGCAGGCCGGCGATGACCCAGGTCTGTTCAGGACCGCCGGGATCGGTGCGGGTACGGCACGCCGGGCTGTTCGGGGACACCTGGCTCACCTGCGAGATCCAGGCGTCCCGGCAGTCCGTGCCGGTCCTGCTGCTGCGCGCCGACGACTGGTGCGCGGCCGTCGCCTCCGCGCTCGACACCGCCGGCTGACACCCCAGCGGGTGCGCGTGGCTCAGGCGGTGAAGTCGGCGCCGCGGCGCCAGCGGATCCCGGCCTCCAGGAATCCGTCGATCTCCCCGTCGAGGACTGCCTGCGGGTTGCCGGACTCGTACTCGGTCCGCAGGTCCTTGACCATCTGGTACGGGTTCAGCACGTAGTTGCGCATCTGGTCGCCCCAGCTGGCCTGGACGTCACCCTTGAGCTCGTCGAGGTGCGCCTTCTCCTCGGCCTTCTTCAGCGCGAGCAGCTTCGCCTTGAGGACCACCATGGCGCTGGCCTTGTTCTGCAGCTGCGACTTCTCGTTCTGGCACGACACCACGGTCCCGGTCGGGATATGGGTCAGCCGGACCGCCGAGTCGGTGGTGTTGACCGACTGGCCGCCGGGGCCTCCCGAGCGGTAGACGTCGACGCGGATGTCCTCGTCGGGGATGTCGATCTCGTCGGTCTGCTCGAGCACCGGGACGACCTCGACCGCCGCGAAGCTCGTCTGGCGGCGGCCCTGGTTGTCGAACGGGCTGATCCGGACCAGCCGGTGGGTACCGGCCTCGACCGACAACGTGCCGTAGGCGTAGGGAGCGTGGATCGCGAACGTCGCGGACTTCAGACCGGCCTCTTCGGCGTACGAGGACTCGAACACCTCGACCGGGTATCCGTTGCGCTCGGCCCAGCGGGTGTACATCCGCATCAGCATCTCGGTGAAGTCGGCCGCGTCGACACCGCCGGCGCCGGCACGGAGGCTGATGATCGCCTCGCGGGCGTCGTACTCGCCGGAGAGCAGCGTGCGCACCTCGAGCTGCTCGACCGACTTGTGCAGCCGGCCGAGCTCGGCCTCCGAGTCGGCCAGGGTGGCCTCGTCGCCCTCCTCGGTCGCCATCTCGACCATCAGCGCCAGGTCCTCCAGACGCGACTCGAGCGACGTGAACCGCTCCAGCTCGCCCTGGAGCACCGAGAGGCGGCCGGTCACCCGTTGCGCGTTGGCCTGGTCGTCCCACAGGTTCGGGTCGGCGACCTCTTCACCGAGGTTGACGACCTCGGCGCGCATGGCGTCGAGGTCCAGGACCTTGCCGATGGTGACCATCGTCGCCTGGAGCTGCTTGATGTCGGTGTCGAAGTCGCGTTGTGCCACAAGGGGCAAGGTTACCTGCCCGATCCCGCCGCGATGACCGTGGCGGAGCTCGCCGTACGCCGGCACACCTCGTCCCACGGCGTCGCAGCCAGACCGAGCTCGCGGGTGATCGCCGAGGAGTCCAGGACGTAGGGCCGGGTGAACTGGTACTCGGTCTCCCCCAGCTCGCGGATCATCGGAACAACCAGGCCCAGCGCCTTCATCGCGATCCGCGGATACGCCTTGACGGCCACGGCAGGATTCCCGGCCGTGGCCAGGATGTCGGTGATCGCCTCGCGCTGCGTGCGCGGCGGGTTGCTCGGTGCGTGCCAGACCCGTCCCCAGGCGGATTGCGTCACTGCTACCGCTGCCAGCGCCCGGCCCATGTCTGCGACATCGGTCCACGTGTGTGGTTCGTCCGGGCTTCCCACGACCCGGACGCCTCTGCCCGCAAGAGCCGCCTCGATCACGCGCGGCACGTGGGCGTAGTCGCCCGGACCAGCGCCGAGGTAGTCCGAGCCGCGGACCTCCACGGCGCGCACGGTGCCAGCGGCATGGGCCGCGAACGCCTCCGCCGTCATCAGCGCGCGCACCTGCGCCTTCGAGCCGGGCGCGGCGTCGGGCAGGCCCTCGACCATCGGGCCGTCGACCGGTCCGTAGGGGTAGAGGTTGCCGGCGGTCACCAGCACCGCACCGGTGCGGCTGGCCGCGGTGAGCAGGGCCCGGGCGATCGGCGGCCAGTCCTCGGCCCAGCGGTCGTAGCGCGGCGGGTTCACGCAGTTGTAGATCGCCGCAGCCCCGCCGGCGAGCTCGGTCAGCGCCTCGGCATCGGTCGCGTCCACCGCGACCCGGCGGGCGCCGGGCGCCTCCGGGCCGACACCTGATCGGCTTGCCAGGACGACGTCGACGTCGCCGCCCGCCAGCGCTGCTGCGACGGCGCGGCCGACGGGGCCTGCTCCGATGATCACGTGGGTCTCGCTCATGGTCCTCACCTTTCCTGTTCAGAAACGAGAGCGGTGCTCTCGTTTCTGAACGGTGCCACATCCGATCAGGAAATGCAAGAGCAGTGCTCTTGTTTGTTGCCAATGCTCTCGATATGTCGCAGACTCGGACCATGACGAGCCAGAGCGCACCGAGGACGGCCCGTGATTTCGCGCGCATCGAACTGACCCGCGCCATCCTTGAAGCAGCGCGCAGGCACCTGGCCGAGGTCGGTCCGGGCGAGCTCTCGGTCCGCAGCATCGCCCGCGACCTGGGCATGGCGTCGTCCGCGGTCTACCGCTACTTCCCGAGCCGCGACCACCTGATCACCGCACTGCTGGTCCAGTGCTACGACGAGAGCGCCGCGCTCGTCGAGGCAGCCGACGCAGCCGTGCGCCCCGACCGCTTGCGCCAGCGCTGGATCGCGATGACCCTCGCCCTGCGCGCGTGGGCGCTGGACAACCAGCACGAGTACGCCCTGCTCTACGGCTCGCCGGTCCCCGGGTACGCCGCACCCCAGGACACCGTCGGTCCGGCGACCCGGGTCCCGCAAGCCCTGCTGCAGCTGATGGCCGACGCCGAGGAAGCCGGAACGGTCCTCGGGGCGCCGACCGCGCCCGTGCCCCGCAAGGAACGCGCCGCCCTGGCCCCGATCAGCGAGTCAGTCGGCCGGCCGATCAGCGACGAGCGGTTGCTCCGCGCGCTCACCGGCTGGGCCGTCCTGATCGGAGGGCTGTCGCTGGAGCTGTTCGGACACCTGCACCGGGGCGTGCTGGACTACGACGTGCATTTCCGGCAGCTGGTCGAGCAGGCGGCCGACGACTTCGGGCTCTGAGCGGGCCCTTGCGGGGGTCAGTACCTAGAAGGCGCCGGCCCCGTTCGGCGTACCGAGTCCGGTCGGTCCGTCCCAGCCGGCTCCGGCGGTGCACCACTGGAGCGTGGGGCAGGTGCCGTTGCTGCCAGTGGTCACGTCGAACAGCTGGCCCGGGTTGGCGTACGGCAGGGCGTTGGCGGTGCCGGTGGTGTTGCCCGACAGCGCGTAGACCGCCGCGATGATCGGGGAGGACTCACTGGTGCCGCCGATCTGTCCCCAGGTCGAGGACCGGCTGTTCGTCGGGTAGTAGACCGCGAGCCCGCCGTGGTTCGGGTCGGCGACAGCGGCGACGTCAGCCATCGCCCGCTTGGCGCACCCGGTGTTGAACGGCGCGGCGGCCGGGAGCGCGGCATTGATCGTCGAGCAGCCGGATCCGGCACCGCTCCAGACCGACTCCGACCAGCCGCGTGCGTTGCCCGCGGCCAGGAGCGACGTACCGCCGACAGCGGTGACGTACGACGAGGAGGCCGGGTAGCTCGCGCCCTTGTAGCCGTTGTCACCGGTCGAGGCCGTGATCGCGATGTTGGAGTGGCGGTAGTACTGCGCGTAGGTCGCATCGGACGCGTCGCCGCCGCCGTAGCTGTTGGAGATGGCGACCATGCCGGGCTGGGCGGCCGCGGTGTTCTCGGCAGCACCCAGGTTGGCGAACGACGCCGAGCTGGCCTGGACCATCACGATCTTGCAGTCGGGGCAGGCGGCCGAGACGGCCTGGACGTCCAGGGCCTGCTCGCCGCCCCAGCCGGCGTTGAACGACGGCAGCTGGGTCGTGCTGCCGGTCTGGCTCATGACCTTCAGGCAGCCGTTCGCCTTGGTGCAGGCCGGCAGACCGAAGGTGGAGCGGAAGACGCCGAGGTCACGTTCGAGGTTCGGGTAGCCGTAGGCGTCCACGATCGCGACGGTGCGGCCGCCCGAGAGCAGACCGGTGAGCTTGTACGCGTTCTCCAGCTGCGCAGCGGTGAGTGCCGACGACGGAGGCGTGGATGTTGCCGGCGCCACGCCGTGGCCATCGACCAGGATCTCCGCGTCGCACGACGCCTGACCCGCGACCGCGGCGGCGCAGACCCTCTTGCCGTGGAGCTTGACCTGCGTGACGTGGGACGGCCCGGCGTACGCGGTCGAGAGGTTGAGGCCGAAGCCGGCCAGCACGAGGGCAACAGCCCCCGCCAGCGAACAGATCAGGACGCGCCTGATGACAGAGGTCTTCATGCCCCAACTCCCTCATGGATGATCACAGTGGGCGTACACACCCGGAAAGCCCCGCCCGCACAAGAAATGTGGGCCCATTTGCCCGAAATGTAAATAGCCAGGACAGAGGAAATTCAATGTCCGAATGACACTTTAAGGGACGCGAGGTCGATCGAGTACGGCAACGGCTTGCCCGGACGCAGCTTCGGTCCGGACTCCACGACCGGATCGGCCCTGGTGAGCAACCTCCCCAGGAATGCCTGGCCGAGGAAGATCGACAGTCCCGCTCCGGGGCACCCCTGGGGTCCGTGCGAGAAGAAGTTGAACGACCAGTCCCCGGCCGCTTCCCCGCTCGCCCACTCCTCGGGGGCGAACCGGTCGGCGTACGCGATGCGGTTCCTGTTGCGGTGGTTGAACAGGTTGTGGATCAGCACCTGGGTACCGGCGGGCACCAGCTCACCGTTGGGGAACCGGACGTCGGTGGTGGTGACCCGCCCGAAGAGGCCGGTCGTCGGCCAGAGCCGCATCGTGTCCTGGATGCACCCGGCGAGGTAGGTCGCGCCAGCCACGGTCTTCACCGTCGTGAGTCGTTTGCCGGCCAGCTCGGCACGGACCTCGGCCAGGGCCAACGGATGCCCGGCCAGCACCACGAGGGTCCGGAACAGGTTGGCCGGAAGCGTGTCGCCCATCGCGAACAGCCAGTGGATCAGCTGGCCGGCCGGGTCGGTCTCGCGATCCTGCGGAGCGGCGGCGAACAGTCCGGTCAGCGCCGCGGGATCCGGCGTGTCGACGTACTCCTGCAGCAGGGCGTGGAACTGGACGTACCCCTTGGCCGGTTTGCCCGGCATCTTGTTGCCGGCGTCCATCAGCGCCGCCAGCTGGTCGGTGATCTTGGCGTCGTCGGTGGCCGCGTCACCCAGCACCACGCGACGGGTCAGTCGCTGGAAGGCACCGTTCAGGTCGTCCCAGGTGATCGGCCGGTCGAGGTCCAGCAGGGCGTCGGCCTCGGCGATCGCGACAGCAGCGAACCCCCGCGCCAGCCGGTGGGTCGGCTTCCTCGTGTCCAGGACCGCCTCGGCGAAGGAGCGCCGCTGCGCCCACAGGTCGCCGCGCGACAACGTCAGGGCGTCGGGCTGGAACGCGGACATGCCCTTCTTCTTCGCATCCGGGTCGGACGCGAACGGCGCCGGTGACCCCTCGAGCACCCGGCGGATGTCGTCGGGGTGGTGGACGAGCAGGGCCTCCTCGGCGACGACGCGCACGTAGAACGGATCTGCCCCGTACTTCCGGACCAGCGCCGCCGTGCACCGGTAGGCCAGCTGGTCGGCCTGGACGAGCGTGGCCGCCGAGACGACCGGAGCGCGTTTGCGGAACAGGCCCTGGACGACGTTCGGGACCGCGACCTGGGTCGAGAACAGCACTCCGTCGGCGAAGCTCGCGTGCTTGAAGTCGATCGCCACCTCAGGCTGTCCCGGATCGAGGACCGGCCTTGCGCCACGGGGCGAACGCGTTCGCGCTGCCCTCGAGGGCCGGCGCGAGCTCCGGGAAGTGCCGGATGATGACGTCGGCCATGGTGTTCTTGTCGATCCACTCCATCCCCTGTGCCGTGTACACCTCGGGGGTGTAGTCGCGGGTGAAGAACCGGTCGCTCTTCAGTCGCCGCGACGCCATCAGGATGAAGATCCGGAACGCGGTGTCGCTGAAGCCGAAGCCTTCGGGTGGCTCCTCGCCGAGCAGGCCCACCTGGAGGTCCACGTCGTCGATGTTGCCGGCGTAAAGCTCCTCGAGCTCGGCGTTCCACGCGGGGTTCGGCGTGAGCTTGTCGAACGAGGTGATCCGCGGCATCCGCAGCTGCTCGCGGAAGTCGTTGTACCGGCGAACACCTCGCTCCCGGTCGCGGAAGATGTCGACCGTGCCCAGGTCGAGGTGCTGGCCGGTGACCCGGGTGTGGTCCATCAACGCCCGCGGGTGGTTGTGCAGCGTGATCTTGCCGGGGTACTCGGTGCCGAAGTGGTACATCAGATCGGTCCAGCCGAACTTGTCCACGGCAGCGCGGGTGTCGTTGCCCATCAGGTCGTTGAACTCGACGTTCTCGATCAGCTCGCCGGTCCGGTGGTCACAGATCGGGTAGTCGTCCGGGATCAGCGGGTGCAACCGGTAAACCGAGATGAACTCCTCGGTGATCGCGAACGAGGCGCCGTGGTGCTTCAGCTCGCTGCCGATGATCCCGGCGCCGGCCTCGATGTCGATCGCCTTGGTCAGGAACCGGGTGGCGGCCATCCACTCCGGCAGGGCGCCGTACCAGTTGGCGTGCATGCCGGTCTGCAGCACCGGGGTGTTCAGGATGCCCGGCGTCCACTCGACAGTGTGGATCTTGGCCATCAGGGCGGCGTTGACCAGCCGCGCGGTCAGGAACAGCTTCTCGTCGCTCCAGGACGGGTAGGTCTTCTTGAGCATGTGGCAGATCGCGTTGTGCTCCTTGACGAACAGCGTGTGCAGCAGTGCCAGACCGACCCAGTAGTTGTCGTTGAAGCCGGTCCGGTCGATCCCGGCCAGGACCGGGTCCTCCTCGAGCGGCAGCTTGCCGTCGATGAGCAGCATCTTGCCGTCCTCACCGCTGCGCATCACCCGGTTCTGGTCCTCGCTGGACCCGTAGATCGCCGAGCCGTCCCACCAGTGCGTGACCTTGTTGAGGTACGTCGACGGACGGCCGTCCTCGGGATCGCGGGTGCGGTCGGCGGTGGTCCGCTCGATCAGCATCTCGCCGTCCCAGTCGTCGTCGGGGCCGAGCTCGATCTCGAAGACGCGATCGGGGTCGTTGGTGCCGTGCCCGAACCACCCGTGGTTCTGGAACTGGATCCACGCCGCCGCGAGCACGTTGAGCCCGGTCGCGGGCTGGAACTCGTCGCGCCAGAAGACAGTGCGACTGACCTCGCGCGGCGACGGCGTCACCAGCCGCGGGGGCTCTTCGGCAGCCGTCGCCTCCAGGGGGAAGTTGCGGCCGAAGCGGGTCTGGGCCGAGCCCATCGTTGCGTCGTACGGGTCCTGCAGGGTGCCGTCGTAGGTCCGGTACGCCGGCAGGTCCGCGATCTCGGGTTCGGACTCCCCCGCCCGGTCATCGCGGGTGTCGTGCAGGTTGTCGTGGCGCAGGTCCTCGCGCAGCGCAGCGAGGTTGAGCGCCGCAGCAGGTCCGGGCAGCTTGTGCCAGGGGACGCCTGCCTTGTTGACCGTCCGCCAGACGGCTGCGTTGGTGCCGGTGATGATCCCGCGAATCGATGCCACGTCCGACCCTTCGTCGTGCTCCCCTCTGCGGAAGTTACCCGCCTTGGGTCATGCGGTCCAGAACCTCCTCGAAACGCAGCTGCTCCAGGCCCAGCGGATCGTCGGCACCCGCCTCGACCTCGTCCCAGGTCCGCGGCGCCGCGACCATCGGCACCTCGCGACCGCGCAGTGAGTACGGCGCGATGGTCGTCTTCGCTCCGACGTTCTGGGACCAGTCGAAGAACACCTTGCCGCCCCGACGGGCCTTGGTCATCTGCGAGACGACCAGCTTCGGCTGCGCGCCCTCCAGCTCCTCGGCGATGTCCTTCGCGTAGTCACGGATCTCCTCGGAGCTGCGGGCCCCGTCGAGGTCGGCGTACAGGTGCAGGCCCTTGGAGCCACTGGTCACCGCCCGCGTCTGGAGACCGTCGACGGCGAGGCGCTCGCGGACCAGCAGGGCCACCTGCGCGCACTCCATCAGACCGGCCGGCTCCCCCGGATCCAGGTCGATCACCATCCGGTCCGGATTGACCGGCCGCCCGTCCGCATCGACCCTCCACTGGTGGACGTGCAGCTCCAGGGCCGCGAGGTTGACCAGCCAGGTCAGGGTCGCCAGCGAGTCCACGACCGGGAAGCGCAGCTCGCCGTCCTCGCGGGATGCCGTCCTCGAGCCCGACGTCGGAACCGTTACGACCCGGACCCAGCTCGGCGTGCCGCCGGGCACGTTCTTCTCGAAGAAGCTCGCCCGCCCGGTGCCGTGCGGCCAGCGGATCCGGGTGACCGCCCGGTCGGCGAGCACCGGCAGCAGCACCGGAGCCACGCGTGCGTAGTAGTTGAGCACCTCCGCCTTGGTGGTCCCCGTCTGCGGGTACATGACCTTGTCCAGGTTGACGAGCGTGAGGGTGCGTCCCTCGACATCGACGTGGACCTCGTTGCGCTCGACCATCAGCTCCCCAGGTCCTTGCTGCTCAGATCGGTCCGCACCCCGCGGTACGCCGGCTGCCGGAGCCGCCCGTCGCCGGTCACTGTCAGGTACTGCACGTCGACGATCAGCACCGGATCGACCCAGACGGTGCCCTCGGTGTCGGCTCGTGGCAGCCCGTCAGCGAACGGCGACGTCCCCCGGACCAGCGGACGCAGCAGCTCGCCCAGGCGCTGGCCGGCCTTGCCCGCGATGCCTGACCCGACCCGACCGCGGAACGTCAGACCATCGGGTCCTGGCTCGCCGACGAGGACCGCGCCGAGCCGGGCGCCGCTGCCGGTCTCGTGCCGGAAGCCGCCGACGACGTACGAGCCGGTCGGCCGGATCGGGAACTTGAGCCAGTCCTTGCTGCGCCGGTCCGGGTAGTACGGAGACGACACCTTCTTGCTGACGATCCCCTCGAGTCCTTGGGCCTCGGCGGCCTCCAGGATCATCTGGCCGTCGTCGTAGGTCGGGGGTACCTGCCACGAGACGTCGTCGAGGCCGAGCCCGAGCAACGCCTCGCGTCGCTCGACCAGCGGCCGGGCCATCACGTCGTGGCCGTCGAGGCGAAGCAGGTCGAAGACGACCAGGGTGACCGGGTTGGTCTGCGCGAGCCTGGCTGCCTTGGTGGCGTCCCGCACGTGCATCCGGTCGGCGAGTGCCCCGAACGACGGCACCCCGGAACCCAGCGCGACGATCTCGCCGTCAAGGATGAAGTCGTGGCCGAGGCCGGCCAGACGGCGCAGCTCCGGGTACGCCGCGGTGATGTCGTTCTCGTTGCGCGAGGTGATCCGGATCTGGCCACCGGTCACGTCCACCAGCGCCCGGATGCCGTCCCACTTCACTTCGTGAACCCACCCGGATCCGGTCGGGACGTGGTCGCCCCGGGTCGCGAGCATCGGCTTCATGGCGCCATCCTGCCAGCCGTCTGCTCGCGCCCGGGGCGCGTCTGGGCGTCCTCAGCCCCCCGACTTGGAGAACGAGGTCGGTCCGCCGAACCCTCCGGCACCGCCCGTGCCGCCGGCAGGCCTGCGGAACGAGAACGTCCCCCCGTTGCCGCGGTTGTTGAGCGTCGAGCTCGCGCCCTTGATCGGCTGGTCGATGGCAGCCAGCACGACCTCCGTCCCGGCGGCCAGACCGCTCGCGATCACCACCCGGCGGGCGCCGACCGCTCCCAGCGTCACGCGTTTGGCCGCCAGCGTCTTGCCGTCCCAGGTCTGGACGGTCCCGGTGGTTCCGCTGCGCACGACGGCCGACGTCGGAACGGTGACCACGTTGTGCGCCGTCGCGATCACGATCTCCATCAGCGCGTTCGAGCCAGTCGGCAACGAGATCGTCGGATCCTCGACCGTCACGGTCACCGGGTACGACGTGGTGCCCGTCGACGTGTCCGCGACGAGGCTGATCTGCGTGACCTGGCCGGTGGTCGTCTTCGTGATACCCGGGACGGTGACCTGCACGACCTGTCCGAGCTTCACACTGCCGATCTGCGTCTCCGGCACGGTTCCCACGATGGTGACGGCGTTGCCACCGACCACGGTGGCAACCGTGTGCCCGGCGGTGACCGCGTCACCGACTGCGGCATCGACGGCGACCACGCGGCCCGGGCGGGTCGAGCGGACGACGGCCTGGGCGCGATTCTGCTGGGCGGTGATCAGGTCGGCCTGGGTCTGGTAGATCTGAGCCTGGTCGGACGCGAGCCGCGCGGCAGTGACGGTGCCACCGCTGCTGGCCGGGCTCGAGGTCGAGCCATTGTTCGAGGTCGAGCCGTTGTTCGACGGTGCGGCTACGGACCGGGCACTCGAGGCCGGCGTACTGCCGTGCCCGCTGCTTCCCCCGAGCGCCGTGGCCAGCGCTCCTGCCAGGGCGTCGAGCGCGTGCGCGAGGTCGTCCTGCGCCTTGCTCACGGCGTCCTGCGCGTCCTGGACTGCGGCCAGTGCCGTGGTGCACGCAGCATCAGCGGGGTCCGGGCCGGTGGTCGGGGCATCGGTCGGCGACGCGGTCGGCGTCGGCGTGAACGCGCTGGCGCAGGCCGACGTCTGCGCGGCCAGGGCGGACTTCGCCGCCGCGATGGCCGCCGAGGCCGCCGTCTGCGCAGCGATCACCTTGTCCTGCAGTCCCTTCAGGGCGGCGAGGGTGGCCGCCGACGTTCCGCTGCTCCCCGCCCCTGACGCGCCCGTGCCCGACGAGCCCGTGCCCGAGGAGCCCGACGACGGCTTGCTGGAGACCGCGTTGGAGACCGCCGCAGACTGGGCGGCGCGGTCCGAAGCCAGCTGCGCGATCGCCTTGGCCACACTCGCCTGCGCCTGCGTCAGCGCCGCGTCGAGATCACCGGTGTCGAGGGTCGCGATCACCTGGCCGGTCTTCACCTGCTGCCCGAGCGCGACCTTCAGTGCCGCGACGGTGCCGCTCGTCGCGAACGCGAGGTCGGCCCGGTCAGCGGCGTCGACGACGCCACTGGTCGACAGGGTCTGTTGGACGTCGGTCCTGGTCGCGGCCACGGTCCGGTAACGCGCTGCCGGATTGCCACCTGCCACGCCGTACGCCGTGCCAGCCCCGATCACGACGACCGCGACCAGACCGATCAACGGCCAGCGCACGTGTCGACCTCGCAGCGGATTCACGACGACTGGCCGCCGTTGCTGTCGAGGCTCGCGCCACCGGCCCCGGCGCCGTTGCCACCCGACCTGATGAACGTCGAGCCGCACTGGCCGCCGACCGGTGGCGTGAGGGCCATGCTGGTCGCGGCGATCGCTCCGGTCGAGTCGGTCTTGCCCTGGGCCCGGACGCACACGCCGACCTTGACGTCACTCGCCGACCCCTTCGCCGTCGTCGTGAACGCGGTGGTTGCCGTGGTCGTCACCTCGACCGACGTGGTCGTGGCAGCAGCGGAGGCGGCTGCCGGGCGCGTCTGGCTCACGGTGAACCCGTTGGCCCTGACCGCGGTGACCTTGCCGAAGGCGCCCAGGCCTCCGAACCTGAACTGGCCACGGCCGGCGCCGCTCGGCGGGGTCCCGTTGAACTGCGGCCCGTTGCCGCCGCCGCCCGGCGGAGTACCACCGAAGCCGCCGCCGCCGCCTGCGCGGGTCGTCGGGGTACAGGACCCGCCGAGCGGAGTGGTGATCCGAACCGAGGCTGCGGTGATCGCGGAGGCCGGCGCAGTCGGAGTCGTCGAGGAGCCCGACGCGCTGGGGACCGGCATGGCGACGACGCAGTCGCCCACCTTCACGTCGGCGAGCTTCACGCTCACCTGCTTGGTGAAGGTGGTGCCCGACGTCCAGGACACGGCGACCTGGCCGCTCTGCGGGCTCTGGACCTGGGCGGTCGTTCCATTGACCGCGGCAACCAGGCCGCTGGCACCCGGGAACTGGCCGGCTCCTCCGCCCTGCTGGCTGACGCCGCCACCGGAGCCGGCGGTCCCGGATGCTGCGGGCTGCGGGGTGCTGCTGCCGCACGCGGCTGCGCCGAACAGCAGTACCCCGGTGCCACAGGCCGCTGCGACGCGGCGGGCCAGGACGATGCGGCTGTGCAGGGACGTGGTCATGGTTCTCCTTGTAGTTGGGCGCGCCGTGGTCATGGTCATTCGCTCCTCAGTGCGTCGATGGGGGTCAGGCGGGCGGCCCTGCTGGCGGGATAGACGCCGAACCCGACGCCGAGGCCGAGCGCGACGCCCAGCGCCGCGAGGATGGCAGGGGCCGAGATGCTCACCGGCTGGTTGATCACCGATGGCAGGATCACGGCCCCGACGACACCGATCACCGCGCCGATCACCCCGCCGGAGACGCCGAGCAGCGAGGCCTCGATGAGGAACTGCCGGCGGATCGCGGACGGCGTCGCTCCCAGTGCCTTGCGCAGGCCGATCTCGCGAACGCGCTCGGTGACCGAGACCAGCATGATGTTCATGACGCCGATGCCGCCGACCAGCAGCGAGATCGCGGCGATCCCGGCGAGCAGGATCGTCATGGTCTTGTTCGTCGAGTTCGCCGTCGACAGCAGCGCGTCCTGGGTGGCGATGCTGAAGTCCGGCGAGCTGGAGGTGGAGTCGTGGGAGGTGAGAAGCGCTGCGTTGACCTCCTGGTACGCCGCGCTGAGCGAGCCGGCCGACCTGGCCTCGACGTACAGGCTGGCCAAGGCAGTGCTGGTCGCACCGCTGAGCCGCTGCGCGGTGGTGATCGGTACGACGGCAAGGTCATCCTCGCTCGAGGTCGTCGAGGTGGCGCCGGACTCGGCCAGCACGCCGATCACCGTCAGCGTCGTGCCGTCGGCGGTGATCGTCTGGCCGACCGGGTTCCCGCGGCTGAACAGCTCGTTGGCCGTATCGGGGCCCAGCACCACCACGTTCGCACCGGACGCCAGCTCGGCCGCAGTGAAGAAGCGCCCCGAGGTCAAGGTGCGCGCCCTGACCTGGGGCCACGTCGTCGTCGTGCCCACGATCCGGCTCGTCCAGTTCGTGGTGCCGGCAGCGAGCGCCGAGGACGCCGAGGTCGTCGGCGCAACCTGGGCCACGTCGGGCGCAACGGTGGAGTCCGCGATCGCGTCGGCGTCCGCCAAGGTCAGCGAGGACGCCGAGCCAAAACCACCGCGAACGCCGCTCGACCCCGTGCTGCTGCCGGGCGAGACGATCAGCAGGTTCGAGCCGAGCGCGTCGATCTGGCTGCGGACCTTGTCCTGGGCGCCGAGGCCGAGGCCGACGGTGAGGACCACCGACGAGATCCCGATGACGATCCCGAGCATGGTCAGCAGGGAGCGGAGGCGATGGCTGCGGACCGCGTCGGCCGCCGTGCGCAAGGTCTCGAGCCAGTTCATGTGACCTCACCGGACCTGCTGGTGCCGGACTTGATCTCGCCATCGAGGATCGTGATGACCCGGTCGGCCTGGGCAGCGATGTCGTTCTCGTGGGTGATCAGCACGATCGTCCGGCCTGCGTCGTGGAGCTCGCGGAACAGCGCCAGCACATCGGCCGAGGCGACCGAGTCCAGGTTCCCGGTCGGTTCGTCGGCCAGGATCATCGACGGCTCGGTGACCAGGGCCCGCGCCACGGCGACGCGCTGCTGCTGTCCACCGGACAGCTCGCCCGGACGGTGCTGGGCCCGGTCGGACAGACCCACGCGGTCCAGGGCGCGCAGCGCGCGTTGCTCGCGTTCAGCTGCGCCCACGCCGGCGTAGACCAACGGCAGGGCGACGTTGCGCAGCGCAGTGAGGTCGGGGAGCAGGTTGAACTGCTGGAATACGAAGCCGATCTCCCGGTTGCGGATGTGCGCGAGCTCGGCCTCGGCCAGGTCGCTGACGTCGCGGCCGGCGAGCTCGTAGCGACCCTCGGTCGGCACGTCGAGGCACCCGAGGATGTGCATCAGGGTGGACTTGCCGGAGCCGGACGGCCCGATGATCGCGACGTACTCACCCTCCGCGATCCGTACGTCGATCCCGCGAAGCGCCTCGACCGCGATCGCGCCGGTCGCATACGTCTTCCGTACGGCGGTCAGGTCGATGATCGTCCGGACGGTCGTCGCGCTCAGGACCGTGCTCACTGGCCACCCACGATCACGGGCGCCTGGCCGCCGCCGGGGATGGTGCCGCCCGAGAGGTTCGGGAAGTTGCCCGCCCCCCCGCCGCCGGTCCCGCGCTGGAACAGACCGCCGTTGTTGCCGTTCGTACCTGTGCCCGTCGGCCGGGCGAAGCTGAGGATCTGGACCACGTCGCCGACCTTGAGCCCGGAGAGCACCTCGGTCTGGGGGCCGTAGGAGGCGCCGATCGTGATCGTCGTCTTCGTGGCCTTGGTGCCCTTCATCGTGTACACGTACGTCGACCCGGTGCTGGTCGTGTGCAGCGCCTGGGTCGGAACCGTGAGGACGTTCGTGGCCTGCTTGACGGTGATCGCGACCGCGGCGCTCGAGCCCGGGTACAGCCCGCTCGGTGTCCCGGTCACGGCGATCGTCACCGGGAACTGGGCCGCCCCGCTGTCCGACGCGCTCGCGATCGATCCGACCGAGGACACCGTCCCGTAGACGACGCCGGCGCCGCCCGTCGGCGTGATCTCGGCCTGCATCCCGACCTTGACGGTGCTGACGTCGGTGGCCGAGACGTTCGCGCTCACGAGCAGCTGCCGTGGCGAGATCACCGTGATCCCGGTGGCCGACGAGGACGAGGACGAGCTCGCGGCCGGGGTGTTGCCGCCCGAGGAGCCGGTGGTGTCGCCGACCGAGTAGCTGACCGCGCTGACCGTGCCCGAGAACGGAGCCTTCAGGGTGGCGTTGGCCAGCGCCTGGTCGGCCTGGGTCAGCTGTGACTGCGCAGCAGCGACCGAGGCCTCATCGGCACTGAGCTGGGTCGAGGTGCCGCCCGAGTCCTGCGAGAGCTGGGTCTGCGCTGCGGTGAGCTGCGCCGCCGCAGCATCGCGCTGGGCGCGCAGTGCGGTCGCATCGATCGTCGCCAGGACGTCTCCCTTGGTCACGCGGTCACCCGCCTTGACCGCGACCCGGGTCACCGTGCCGGAGGAGGTGAAGGAGAGGGAGGCGTCGCGCTTCGGGGTGATCGTCCCGGTGGCGTCCACCGTCGTCTTGTAGGTGCCGCGGGCGACGGTGGCGTTGATGGAGGTGGTCGTCGAACCGGAGCTGGGGGCAAAGCGCCACCAGGCGCCACCACCCACCAGGACGACGACAACGGCAACCAGCCACCACCGACGGTCGATCCGGTGGACCAGAGCGGGAAGAGAGGGCATGCCAGCAGCGTGGCGGCCGGGCCTGAGTGATCGCCTCGCGGACCTTGTGAGGAACCTGTGAGGTGGCATCCGGGCCGCTGGCGAGTCATCCTGTTCCCATGCGCGCGATTTGGAAGGGTGCCGTCTCGTTCGGCCTGGTGAGCGTCCCGGTCAAGCTGTACTCGGCAACCGAGAACAAGGACATCTCGTTCCGTCAGGTCCATGCCCGTGATGGCGGCCGGATCAAGTACCAGCGGATCTGCTCCCTCGACGGCGAGGAGGTCGCGTTCGCCGACATCGCCAAGGGGTACGAGACCGAGGACGGCGAGATGGTGATCCTCGACGACTCCGACATGGCCGAGCTGCCTGCGGCCAGCAGTCGCGAGATCAGTGTCGAGAAGTTCGTCCCGAGTGACCAGATCGACCCGATGCTCTTCGAGAAGAGCTACTACCTCGAACCCGAGAAGACGGGCGCCAAACCGTATGCACTCCTGCGAGCAGCACTCGAGCAAGCAGACCGGATGGCCCTGGTCACCGTGTCACTGCGCAACCGGATGTCGCTGGCGGTGCTGCGCGTGCGCGACGACGTGATTGTCCTGCAGACGATGATGTGGCCCGACGAGATCCGTTCTCCTGACTTCGGGGCGATCGACGTCGACGACGCGAAGCCTGCGGAGGTGAAGATGGCGAACATGCTCGTCGAGACCCTGGCCGGTGACTTCGATCCGGGCGAGTTCGAGGACGACTACCGCGAGGCGGTCGAGGCCCTCGTCGCCGCGAAGATCTCCGGGGGTGAGGTCAAGGCAGCACCGACCGCCCGCAAGAGCAGCGGCGAGGTCGTCGACCTGCTGGCGGCGCTTCAGCGCAGCGTCGATGCGGCGAAGACGGCGCGCGGCGAGACTCCTGCGCCCGCTGCCCCGGCGGCCAAGAAGTCCGCGAAGAAGGCGTCGGCGTCGTCCGCGGCCAGAAAAGCGGCGAAGAAAACCACCAAGAAGGCCAGTTGACCGAATCAGCACGGATGTCTGTATTAGCGATGGTTTATGCGCAATAAATTCTGTAACCTTGGTCATCTTTTGCCACACGCGAGCCAAAACTCGTAGGATGCGACGTGTGTGACAGCACCTCATTGTCGAGAGGCTGCGTACTGAATCCAGGCGTCGCGATAAGTGCGGTGCCCTGCCGGGAGGATCCACCTTGAACCGACGTGCCTTGCGCCTCAGCGCCGTAGTGGGAGCTATCGCTGTCTCCGCACTCGCTGTCGCCCCAGTTTTTGCCGCGGCCCCTGTGTCGCAGGCAAGTGCCCAGAGTCTCCAGCTGTCCATCGCCGGAAACCCGGCAGTAACGCAGTTGCAGACCGTCACCAACGACGGCTCCACTGCCCACGAAGTGAACAGCAACACCATCCCGCCGCTGGTCGGGATCATTCCGGCCAACAACGCGCTCGCTGCGGCAGTCGCGGTTCAGAAGGCCGGTGCCAACAGCGACGGCACGTCCTACGCTTGTGCGGGCATCGCCGGAACCGGTAGCTCCGGTGCTGTCAACGTCGGTACCAGCAGCTGCAACATCGACGGTAAGCCGCTGACCCTGAACCTCGGGTCGCTGAACCTCGACCTGACCAACCTGCTCGGCGGCGACGGCGCGATCACCACCGCGCTCAACAACGCCCTCGGCCCGGTCATCTCTCAGTTGACGGTCCCGCTCGACGGTCTCATCGCTCAGCTCGTCGGCGCCATCAACGGCACCCCGCTGGGCAAGATCTCGCTCAGCGGCGGCCTGGCTGCTGTCGAGGCGACCTGCACGGCCAACCCGACCGCTGCTCAGGGTCACTCGCAGATCCTCGACGCATCGGGTGGCCACACGATCCCGATCAGCATCACGATCCCGACCGGTACCGGCAGCGCGACCCAGACCCTGACCCTGGTCAACCTGGACGTCAACCTGCCGGCCAAGCCGGGCGGCACCGACGTCCTGGTCCACCTCGACGCGGTGACCCAGGACCTGATCGACGAGCTCACCATCGAGCTCGACACGGCTCTCGGCGGCCAGATCGCGAGCCTCGACGCCGTCACCAAGGCGCTGCTGCAGCCGCTTCAGAACGCACTGATCGCGCCGCTCGTCACCGCACTGCAGCCTGCGCTCCAGGCGATCAGCGACAACCTCCTGAAGATCACGGTCAACGACGTGACCCCGGGCGACGCCGGACGCAGCGTGTCTGTCAACACTCTGAAGCTCGGCGTACTGGGTGCAGGGACGAGCCTCACCGGTTCCGCCCTGATCGGTGGCACGATCGGTCACGTCACCTGTGGCCCGAACCGCGCCGTGGCTGCTCCGCCGAGCTCGACCCCGACCGCGACCCCGACCGGCAACTCCAAGCCGCCGACGGTCGTCGACTCGGGCTTCCGTGGAGCCAGTGACACGACGCGCAACGTGCTGACTGCCACTGCTGCACTGATGCTGCTTGCAGGCACGGCGGGCCTCATCGGCTACCGCCGCATGCTGACCAAGTGACACCGCACCGTTAAGTGAATCAAGGCAAAGCCGGCGATCGCGTCGGAGGTCTGAGCAAACGACTCGTCGTGCTCTTCCTCGCGATGGTGATCGCCGGCTTTGCCATTCCCTCACCCGGCATCGCGATCGGGCACGGGCTCGGCACCACCTCGCACTCGCAGTACCACGCGCTCGCGGCGCCGTCCGATCCGCTGCTGCTGATCGTCCCGTCGATCCGGCTGCGCGCTCCGATCCTGCCGATCCAGGTCGACTCGCACCGCGTGCTCACACCACCGTCGGACTACCACGAGGTCGGCTGGTGGGACCGGAGCGCCAAGCCCGGTTCACTCACCGGGCAGACCCTGCTCACCGGGCACACCGTCCACACGGGCGGCGGTGTGATGAACGAGCTCGGCAACATGCGCGCCGGTGACCTGGTCCAGATCAAGACCAGGCTCGGCATCGTCGACTACGAGACCACCGACGTCTTCGTCTACACCAAGGCCCAGCTCGCCCAGCATGCCAACATCCTCTTCGACCCCAAGCACGGGACCAACCGGCTCGTCCTGGTCACCTGCACGGGCTGGACCGGACACGACTACACCAGCAACATCATCGTCTTCGCGACCCCGCTCGGAGTCCGGAACACCGGTGCCAGCAAGTCCAAGGTGCCGTTGCCGCCGATTCTCACCCCGGCACGCACTCCGGCACAGACCCCTGTGACGGCACCGACCTCGATCGCCGACTGATCAGTCGGCCGACTCCCCGCGGGCCGCGGGTGAGTCCGGGAACCGACGCGCGCCCGCCGAGGCCACTGCGTCCATCAGCCTGGGTGCGAGCAGGTTGAGCACCTCGGAGACAGTGCCGATCGTGGTGCTGATCGTCAACGGACGGTCCTCGAGCGCGCGGACGACCAGCATCGCGGCCTGCTCCGGCGACTTGGCCGGTGCCTGCGCGTAGGCATCGGTGGCCGTGATCATGTCGGTACGGACCAGCGAGAGCCTGAGGTTGGTGAAGGTCACGTTGTCGGCGTACGCCTCACGACCTGCGATCCGGCTGAAGGTGTCCAGCGCGGTCTTCGAGGCGATGTACGCCGAGAACCTGGGCGCCTTGATCTGCACGCCCCAGGTCACGATGTTCACGACGTGGCCGAACCGCTGGGCGCGCATCGCCGGGAGCAACCCGAGGATCAGGCGCACCGGGCCGAAGTAGTTGATCGCCATCGTCCGCTCGAAGTCGTGCATCCGGTCGTAGGAGTACTCCAGCGAACGGCGGATCGACCGGCCGGCGTTGTTGACCAGCATGTCGACGGCTCCGTGCTCGACCAGCACGGCCGCCACCAGCTCGTCGGTCGCCGCGCTGTCGGTGAGGTCGCACACGTAGGAGTACGCCGTCCCGCCGTCGGCCTCGATGCCGCTCCGGACGCGCTCGAGCTCCCCGGCGCGACGCGCGACGAGCAGCACCACGCCGCCCCGTGCCGCGACCGCCCGTGCCGTCGCCTCGCCGATCCCCGACGAGGCTCCCGTCACCAGCACCGTGCGCCCGACCAACGGGCTCGGCAGGTCGCGCACCCGGCCGAGGACCTGGCGTCGCAGGAAGGCGCGCGGGGTCAGGAACAGGTTCACCGCATGCTCGCTGCGCGGTCCCCGCCCTCGGTGAGCAGCGGCCACCCGCGGGCGCGCTCGAGCTGGGCCGAGAGCGACAACAAGGTGGTCTCGTCCCCGATGCGGCCGACCAGCTGCACCGCGACCGGGAGCCCGTCGGCAGCAATCCCGGTCGGCACCGAGGCGGCCGGGTTCCCGGTGACGTTCCACAACGCCGTCCAGGCAACGACCGGCCGTGATTTGAGAGCCGCCGCCACGGTGCCGCCGCGGGACAGCGCGCCGACGCGGCGCGGCCGAGGACCGATCGTGGGCGTGAGCAACACGTCCACTCCCTGCTGCCCGGGAAAACCTGTGAAGATCCGGTTGGTCCGCTCGGCGAGCCGTTCACCGGCGGCCATCGCCTTCTCGATGATGCTCGGCGTCACCCAGGCGCCGAGACGGTAGGTCTGGCGGGTGCGCGGTTCGAGGCGGTCGAAGTGCTCCATCGCATCGGCCTCGGTCCGCACGCCGCCGAAGAACTGCGGGATGAACGCCGCCGTCGGATCCGGGTAGGCAGGATCGATCTCGACGACGTCGTGACCGAGCTCGGCGAGGACAGCGGCGATCTCGTGCACCGCGCGGACGTGCTCGTCTGCCGGCCGCACTCCCTTGGTCACGGGCACCGTCGACCAGCCGATGCGCAGCCGGCCCGGGTCGGCACCTGCGGCGGCGATGAAGGAGGTCCCGGGCTCGGGCGCCTTGAACCTGTCGGCGGCGAGGTTGCCCCGGATGACGTCGTACACGAGGGCGGAGTCCAGGACGGTCCGGGTCAGCGGGCCGGTGGTACCCAGGGCCCACCACAGGTGCGGCATCGGGTCGCTGGTGACCCGTCCGCGGGTCGGCTTGAGCCCGAACAGTCCGCAGTACGCCGAGGGGATCCTGATCGACCCACCGCCGTCACCGCCGATGCCGACCGGGACCATGCCCGCGGCCACCGCGGCCGCCGTACCGCCGCTGGAGCCGCCCGGGGTGTGGCTGCGGTCCCAGGGGTTGCGGGTGATCCCGCCGTCGACCGACTCGGTGAACGGCCACTGGCCGAACTCAGGCATCCGGGTCTTGCCGATGATCACGGCGCCCGCGCGTCGCAGCCGCGCGACCACCTCGCTGTCGCGGGCCGCCGGGGTGCTGTTGCCCCGACCTCCGAACGTGGTCACGCACCCGACGACGTCGACCTCTTCCTTGATCGCGATCGGGACGCCGTGCAGCGGACCGGGGGCCTCTCCGGCCGCCAGACTGGCATCCAGTCGAGCCGCATCCGCGCGCGCTTCGTCTGCCAGGACGACGGAGAACGCGTTCAAGCCGGGATTGCGCCGTTCGATGCGTTCCAGGGACGCCTCCACGGCATCGGCCGCCGTGGCATCCCCCGAGGTGATACGGCGAACGAGGTCGCTCGCGGGCAGGTCGGCGAGGTTCACTTCCACAGGCTCAGTACGACGCATGCGCAGAACCTATCGCCTCGATCAGGCGGTCGAGGAGAGCGAGCGGACCACACGCAGGGCGACCGACAGCCGGGCCAGGTCAGCCTCTTCGTCCGAGCAGATCTCGGCGAGGGTCTCGGCCGCGCGGTCCACGGCAACCCGATCGGCTTCCGCCCACGCCGTGACCATCGTGTCCGCCGCGACCCCCGGCCCCGACTGGTCGAGGACCTGGCCGGTGATCTGTGCGTGCACCGCGTGCAGGTCGTCGCGCAGCGCGGCCCTGGCCATCGTCTGCCAGCGGTCGGTGCGCGGCAGGGCCAGGATCCGGGACACCAGGACGGGCAGGCCGAGCGTCTCGCCCACAGCGAAGTGCACCCGGGCCACCTCCAGGGGATCTGCCTGCGCACGAGCCGCGGCCTGGACGATCCCCAGCACCATGTACGCCGGCGGGCAGACGGCCACCCGGGTCGCGAGCTCGTCCGGGACACCGGCCTTGACCAGCGCGTCGCGACGGGCCGTGAAGGCCGCCAGCTCTGCGCCCTGCATCAACTGCGGCAGCGCGGCGGTGACCTGCTCGACGACCACCTCGAACTCGCCGACGACGGCCTCGCTGTCGAACGGCTGCCGCCGGTTGTTGAGCAGCCAGCGGCTCGCCCGCTCGACCAGCGTGCGGACCTCGATCCGCATCCGGGTCTGGAGCCCGGCGTCGATGATGTTGTCGAAGGTCGCGATCTCGGCGTTGACCGCCCGGGCACCGAAGATCTCGCGGGCCAGGAAGTGCGCCAGGGTCAGCTCGCGCGACCCGGCACCGGTCTCACCGGCCAGCCGGTGCACGTAGGTCATGCCGGCTTCGTTGACGAGCTGGTTGACCACCTGGGTCACCACGATGTCGGGGCGCAGCGGGTGCTCGCTGATCGCTGCACGGTACTGCTGGCGCATCTTCAGCGGGAAGTAGGAGTACAGGTCGCCGCGCAGGAACGGATCCTCGGCGATGTCGCCGGCCAGCAGCTCGTCGGCCAGCACGATCTTGGTGTACGCCATCAGCACGGCGAGCTCGGGACCGGTCAGGCCTTCGCCGCGCTCGACCCGCATCGCCACCTCACGTCGCGCCGGCAACGCCTCCAGGTCGCGGTTGAGCAGGTCGCGTCGTTCCAGCGAGCGCATCTGGTCCTCGTGGACGTGCAGCAGCGCCGGCGACTGGGCCACCGCGTTGGCCAGGGCCAGGTTCTGGGCGTCGTTGTCGGCGAGCACCAGCGCGGCCACCTCGTCGGTCATCGAGGCCAGCAGGACGTTGCGCTGCTTGGTGGTCAGGTCTCCCGCAACGACCACCCGGTCGAGCAGGATCTTGATGTTGACCTCGTGGTCGGAGGTGTCGACGCCCGCACTGTTGTCGATGGCATCGGTGTTGATGCGGCCGCCGGTCCCGCCGCACCCGGCCAGGGCGTACTCGATCCGGCCCCGCTGGGTGAACCCGAGGTTGCCGCCCTCCCCGACGCAGCGGGCCCGCAGGTCGGCACCATCGACGCGGAGCGCGTCGTTGGCCTTGTCGGCGACATCGGCGTCGGACTCGGACGCCGCCTTCACGTAGGTCCCGATGCCCCCGTTCCAGAGCAGGTCCACCGGCGCCTTGAGGATCGCGTTCATCAACGCCGCCGGCGTCAGTGCGGTGGCGGTGATCCCGAGCACCGCAGCCACCTGGGGGCTGATCGGGATCGATTTGGCACTGCGAGGGAAGACACCTCCTCCTGCCGAGATCAGGGCATTGTCGTAGTCCCACCACGAGGACCGCGGCAGCGCGAACAGCCGCTTGCGCTCGGCGTACGAGATCGCCGGGTCCGGGTCGGGGTCCAGGAAGATGTCGCGGTGGTCGAACGCCGCGACGAGGCGGGTGTGTTCGGAGCAGAGCATCCCGTTGCCGAAGACGTCTCCGGACATGTCGCCGATCCCGACGCAGGTGAAGTCCTCGTTCTGGCAGTCGACGCCCATCTCGCGGAAGTGCCGGCGTACCGAGACCCAGGCGCCGCGGGCGGTGATGCCCATGGCCTTGTGGTCGTAGCCGACCGAGCCGCCGGAGGCGAACGCGTCCCCGAGCCAGAACCCGTACGACGCGGCGACCTCGTTGGCGATGTCACTGAACGTGGCCGTGCCCTTGTCGGCTGCGACGACCAGGTAGGTGTCGTCCTCGTCGTGCCGGACCACGTCCGCGGGCGGGACCACGACCTGCCCGTCAGGACCTGCGACCAGGTTGTCGGTGAGGTCGAGCAGCGCCGAGATGAAGATCCGGTAGCAGGCGATGCCCTCGGCCATCCAGGCTTCGCGGTCGCCCGGGTCGGGCAGCTTCTTGGCGTAGAACCCGCCCTTGGCGCCGACCGGCACGATCACGGTGTTCTTCACCATCTGCGCCTTCACCAGCCCGAGCACCTCGGAACGGAAGTCGTCACGGCGGTCCGACCAGCGCAGGCCACCACGGGCGACCGGGCCGAAGCGCAGGTGCACGCCCTCGACCCGCGGGGAGTAGACGAAGATCTCGAAACGCGGCCGCGGCTCGGGCAGGTCAGGCATCGCCGACGGATCGAACTTGAGCGCGAGGTAGCCGCGTTCGGCGGACGCCTGCTGGTAGAAGTTGGTCCGCAGGGTCGCGGTGATCGCGGTGAGGTACGAGCGCAGGATCCGGTCGTGGTCCAGGCTGGCCACGTCGTCCAGGGCGCGGGTGATCGCATCGCTCAGCTCGGCACAGGTCTGGTCGCGGTTGCCGGCCGCCGGGTCGAAGCGTGCCTCGAAGAGGGCCACCAACGTGCGGGTGATGTCGACGTTCTCGAGCAGCGCCCCGGAGATCGAGTCCTGCGCGAACAGCGAGTTCGCCTGCCGCATGTGCCGGGCATAGGCGCGCAGGACCATCGCCTGGCGCCAGGTGAGGCCGGCAGCGAGGACAAGGGCGTTGAACCCGTCGCTCTCGGCCCGCCCTTCCCGGACAGCCAGGACGGTGTCGGCGAACAGGTCGCGCGCCCCGGCAGGCAGGCCACCGGCGTAGCGCAACCCGAAGTCGTAGATGTGCGACGGCCGCGGCAGGTTCTCCAGCCCGTAGGGCCGCTCGTCGACCACCTCGACGCCCATCGCCGACAGCATCGGCAGCACTTCGCTGAGCGACAGCGGCGCACCGACCCGGTAGATCTTCAGCCTGGCCTCGCCCGGCCCGGCGTCCATCCGTTCGTAGAGGGACAGTGCGATCCCCTCGTCACCCTCGATCGCCTCCAGGCGGCCCAGGTCGGCTGCCCCCGTCCGCGGCGGGTAGTCCTCCTTGTAGGCCTCGGGGAAGTGGTCGACGTACCGGCGGGCCAGGCGGGTGCCGTGCTCCTCGCCGTACTCGGCCAGGACCGCGGCCAGGAAGTCGTCGCGCCAGGACCGCGCGGTCTCGGCGCAGCGGCGCTCGAGATCGGCGACGTCGACCGGGCCGACCGGCGCCCCCGGTTTCGGACGGATCACGAAGTGCAGCCGTGCTGCGAACGAGTCGCCGACATGCGCGGTGTACTCGAGCGTGTCCCCCTTGAGCTGCTCCATCAGGATCGCGGCGATCCGCTCCCGCACCGCGGTGTTGTAGCGATCGCGCGGCAGGTAGACCAGGCAGGACCAGAAACGACCGTAGGTGTCCTGCCGGACGAACAGCTTGAGCTGGCGCCGCTCACGCGTGTGCATCACCGTCGAGGCGATCGGGACCAGCTCCTCGACGCTCGTGGCGAACAGCTCGTCGCGCGGGTAGGTCTCCAGCACGTCCATCATGGTCTTGGCGGCGTGGCTCATCGGCTCGTACCCGGCGGCGTCGATGACGCGCTTCGCCTTGACCCGGGCGAGCGGGATGCGGGTGACCGACTCGGTGTACGCCGCCGATGAGAACAGCCCCAGGAAGCGGCGCTCGCCGATCACCTCGCCGTTCGCGTCGAAGCGCTTCACGCCGACGTAGTCCAGGTGCACCGCGCGGTGGACCGTCGCCCGGGAGTTCGCCTTCGCGAGCACCAGCAGCGTCTTCTCCCGCGCCTTCGCCGCAGCGAGCTCGGGCAACGGCAGCGTCGTGGTCGGGTCTGCGCGCAGGATGCCGTAGCCGGTCCCCGGGACGGCGGTGAGCACCTCGGCCCCGTCGCGGGTCTCGAGCCGGTACTCGCGGAACCCGAGGAAGGTGAAGTGGTCCTCGCCGAGCCAGGTGAGGAAAGCCCGGTCCTCGGCGACCTCGTCGGGATCAAGCGGCGGCGGGTCCGCCTCGAGCTCCGCGACCAGGGAGTCGAGGCGGTCGTGCATCCGGCGCCAGTCCTCCACGGCCTCGCGGACGTCGGAGAGCACCTTCTCCAGCGTGCGGGTCAGCGCGTCGTACTCCTCGGGCGGGATCCTGTCGATCTCCAGGTGCATCCAGGACTCGCGGAACACGTCGTGCGGTGAGGTGTCGGCCCGCTCGCCGATGTCCTCGAAGACCTCCTGCAGGTGGCCGGCGACGTCGCGGCGCACGACGAGCTGCGGGTGGATCACCAGGTGCACGTCGTGATCGGATTGCGCGAGCGCCATCGTGACCGAGTCGACCAGGAACGGCATGTCGTCGGTGACAACCTCGACGACGGTGTGGCCCGACGCCGACCAGCCGTCGGAGGCGACCGTCGGGGTGAAGGTGTGCACGGTGGCGGTGCCCTGCGGGCGTTCCGTCCCGGACCTGAGCTGGTGCATGACCGCGCCGTACAGGTCGACCTCGTCGCGATCGAGCAGGTCCTCGGGAGCCGTGTGCCGGTAGTACGCGCGAACGGCCGCCGGGATCGAGACACCTGCTGGCCCGTGCGCCTCCGCCCGCTCGTTCGCGTACGCGCACAGCCGACCGAGCAATTCGGCCTTGCCATCCTCGGGCATCAGCACCGCGACCATCGCCTCCCCACTTCGGCCGCACGCCGTTGTGCCGCCCCTTCGAGGCTAGGGCCGCCAGGGGTCCGGAACAACAACCACCGTGTCCGTTTCGGTCTCGGATCCAAGACGAAAATTCAGAGCGCAGACCTCAGCTCCCACAGCAGCGGGTAGTACTTCAGCGGCAACCGGCTGCGCAGGTACTCGGCCCCGGTCGATCCACCGGTCCCGGTCTTGGCCCCGATCATCCGCTCGACCATCACCACGTGCCGGGCACGCCACGCCGCGGCGAGCTCGTCGTGCTGGATCAGCGCCTCGGCCAGTCCCCAGATGTCGGCGTACGACGACCGGTCGTGGGCGGTGGTGCGCACCGACGCGGTGATCGCCTCGTCGCTGGACGTGTCCAGTCCGGCTTCGCTGAGCACGTGCACGAAGCCGTCCCAGAGGCTCGGTTCGGCCAGCCGGCGGTCCAGCCGGGCGGCCTCCGCGTCACTGAGGCCCTTGAACCGGTCCAGGTAGCGCGGATCCTTGGCACCCGAGAGGAACTCGAGCTCGCGGAACTGCACGGACTGGAACCCGCTGGCCGGAGCCAGCCGTTGCCGGAACTCCAGGAAGTCCTGGGGGGTCATCGTCTCGAGGATGTCGACCTGGCCGACCAGGATGCGCTCGATCACGTGCATCCGGGAGAGCAGGTGCCGTGCGAACCACAGGTCCCGCCCGCCGCTCGCAGCGTCCGTGGCCAGCAGGGCATCCCGAACGGCGCTGGCCTCGTGCAGCAGCTGCTTGAACCAGAGCTCGTAGGCCTGGTGGATGGTGATGAACAACAGCTCGTCGTGCGCCGGCGGATCCGATTCGAGGTGCTGGCAGTCCAGAAGCTGGTCCAGGCGCAGGTAGCTGCCGTAGGTCAGCAGCCCGCCGTCCTCGCCGAAGCTGACGAAGTTCTCAGAAGTGTTCATGGAGTGAGCCTAGGAGTCAGTGCGCGGATCGCGGTGACGTCCTTCGGCTGGAACACGATGCCGTCGGGTTTGGCTTCGTGGTGGTAGGCGGGGTCGTGGATGCGTTGGTGGTGGAAGTGGCATATGCCGATGGCGTTGTTGAGGTCGGTTGGTCCGTCGGCTCCCCAGGGTTGGAGGTGGTGGATCTCGGTCCAGGCGAAGGGCCGGTCGCAGCCTTGTGCGGCGCAGGTCTGTTGTCGTAGTCCGAGGGCGGTGCGTTGGGCTTCGCTGAACAATCGCGCGGACCTGCCCAGGTCCAGCGGGATCGACCCTGCGCCGAGGACGGCGGGGAGGATGGCGGCGTTGCAGGCCAACCTGCGGGCCTCACCGGCCGACAGCTCGGCCCCGGTGTCGAGTTGTGCCACGGCGAGGGCGTCGCGCAGGGTCTCTTCGCGGATCGTGACCACCACGGTGGCCGCGGTGCGCGGATGGAGGTGGTCGGTGGGCAGGTGCTCGAGGATTTCGCAGAACGCGGTCCCGCGGGCGTGGTCCCAGTCAGTGCGCAGCGTGTTCGCGTCACCGATCTGGGCTGGTGAGGCGCCGAGCCTGCCGCGTCGGGGTGCGGTCATGGTCGCCAGGATCTTGCACAGCAGGTGCCCGTGCAGGGTCGGGACCGTGAAGTGACCGGTCACCGTGCCGTCACCGTTGTCGTGCAGGCTCAACCGGGTCCGGGATCGTGCAGCGT
>JAOPYE010000004.1 GCA_025964775.1 Marmoricola sp. | reverse complement strand
TCGAGCTTCAGGACGGTACGGGTGTCGGTGCCGCCCTTGGCGTTGGGCACCTGCTCCTCGGTGTACGCGTCGATCAGGAAGGCCATCATCGACCGGTTGACGCCCGCGGCGGGCTCGATGACGTACGGCGTCCAGCGCTCGTTCGTGGCCTGGTCGAAGTACTGCAGGTCCTTGCCGGAGTGCTCTGCGTGCGTCTTGAGGTCGAAGTCGGTGCGGTTCGCGATGCCCTCGAGCTCGCCCCAGGTCGATCCGGCGAACTCGAACCTGTACTCGATGTCGACCGTCCGCTTGGAGTAGTGCGAGAGCTTCTCGGCGGGGTGCTCGAAGAAGCGGAGGTTGTCGGCGTTGATTCCGAGGCCGGTGTACCAGTCCATCCGGATCTTCATCCAGGTCTCGTGCCACTCCTCGTCGGTGCCCGGCTCGACGAAGAACTCCATCTCCATCTGCTCGAACTCGCGGGTGCGGAAGATGAAGTTGCCCGGGGTGATCTCGTTGCGGAAGCTCTTGCCGATCTGGGCGATCCCGAACGGCGGCTTCTGCCGGCTCGAGGTCACCACGTTGGCGAAGTTGAGGAAGATGCCCTGGGCGGTCTCGGGGCGCAGGTAGTGCAGGCCGGACTCGTCCTCGATCACGCCGAGGTAGGTCTTGAGCAGTCCGGAGAACTGACGCGGCTCGGTCCACGCACCGCGGGTGCCGCAGTTGGGACAGGCGATCGTCGCCAGGTCGACGTCGTCCGGGCTCGCCAGGCCTTTCTTCTCCGCGACCTGCTCCTGCAGGTGGTCGGCCCGGAAGCGCTTGTGGCACGACTGGCACTCGGTGAGCGGGTCGCTGAAGGTCGCGACGTGGCCGGACGCCTCCCAGGTCTGGCGCGGCAGGATGACACTGGAGTCGAGACCGACGACGTCCTCGCGCGACTGGACCATGGAGCGCCACCACTGGCGCTTGATGTTGTCCTTCAGCTCGGCACCGAGCGGTCCGTAGTCCCAGGCCGACCGGGTGCCGCCGTAGATCTCGCCGGACGGGAAGACGAAACCGCGCCGCTTGGCGAGGGAGACGACGCTGTCGACGGTGGAAGCGGGCTTCTGGGCCACGAGAGGTTCAGCTCCTGCATCTGCTGTGCCGAGGCACTGTTGCCGACTGGCTGCCGGCGAGCATCGCGCGTGGTGCGCGAGGCCCAACCTTAGCGAGCGCCGAGGTCGCGAGGCACCGCGGTATTGAGGTCAGTGTCGAGTCCTGGCTCCACGGCCTCGAAGGCGCTCGGCTCCTCGATCGCCAGGCTCAGCGTGCGGACCGCACCCATCTTGACGTCGTACGACGACAACGCGCGACGGTAGCTCCCGACATCGCGCCAGCGGGTCACCATCACCCACAGCTCCGGGTCGTCGACGTTGCGCCCGAGCCGGGCGTCCTCGCAGCCGGTCTGCGCACCGAGGACAGCGAGGGCGCTCTCCAGGTCGGCGCGGACGGCTGAATCAGCTGACCGGAAGCGGTTCACCACGAGCATGCGTTCAGGCTAAGGGGTTTCGAGACAGGCCTTGCCGGCCCTCCTCAACCATCGGGAGAGAGGAAGCGCGCGGTGTAACCGGCAAAGCGCTCACGCAGCTCGTCCGGGTCGAGGCCGAGGTCGGCTGCGCGGTAGTCGATCCGGCCGTGCCGATCACGCTGGTGACCGGCCAGGTAGGCCGTCATCGCCGCCTCCGCCTCTCCGGACACCGGTTCGCCGGCGAGCTCGTAGACGCGACGTGCGGTACCGAGGTCGTCGGCCATGAAGTGGTCGAAACGCACGTCCACCGAGTTCTCCGGCCCGATCGCGTCGCGGTCGGCCACCAGGCTGTCCAGCATCAGGGCGACCCGGTCCACCCAGTACGCCGCCAGCCGCGCGACCGGCACCGGATCCCGGTGCATCCGCGCGGTGTAGGCGATCATCGTCGCCATCGAGACCGCGACGGCCACCGGGTCACGATGGGTGACCACGACGGTGGCACCACCGAAGACCTCGGCCAGCACCGGCAGCTGTTCGAGGTGCTGCGGGGACTTCAGCAGCCAGCGACGTCCGCCCCGCAGGTGCTGGAGCGCCTGCAGCTGGACGCGCAGGTGCGCGTAGTGCGGCGTCTGGTCGCTGGCCCGGTAGTGATCACGCCAGGCCGGCACCTCGGCGACGGTCTCGAAGAACATCGTGGAGAAGTCGTTGGCCAGGAGCTGGATCTCCTCGTGCACATGATCGGTGGTCATCTCGTGCATCCGGGCGAAGTAGGGCATCGCCTCGTTCGCGAACCAGACCGCCTGGCCGGTCCGCTCCTTTCGCGGTGCCGGGTCGTCACCCTCGGCGGCCGTCGGAAACGGCTCGAGGCTCTCCCAGTACGGCAGGGAACGGAAGGTGGGGCCGGCGGAGAGCAGGTTGTGCAGGTGCGTCGTACCGGTGCGCGGGAGGCCGGCGATGACCACCGGCGGGACGAGCTCGATCTCCGCGATCTCGGGATGCCGCCCGAGCAGGTCGACCAGCAGGAGCCGGTTCTTGAGCAGCTGCAACAGCTGCGTGTGCAGGCCGAGGAGGCCGGCCGACGTGAGGCCTTCCATCGCGTTCATCGCGTCGAGCAGCACGCCCAGGCGCGACTCGTAGTCCCTCGGACCGAAGTCGCGCAGTCCGGTCTGCTCGCGCGCCATGGCGTGCAGCTGGTCGGCGTCGAGCCGGAGGTCGGCGGCCATCGGGGCCATCACCTCGAGGATCGCCGTGACCTCGGCCGGGAACCTCGGCTCGGCGAGATCGGTGAGGTGGACTGCGTCGACCATCTGGTGCTCCTCGACTACTTCCGTTACGCTCTGTATCGGAATGGTGACACAGACATCTCTGACTGACCAGAGCCCCGGCAGGCCACGCACCGGTCGACCCCGTGAGGGGCGCATCGACGACGCGGTCCTGCGCGCGACCGCCGAGCTCCTGGTCGAGCAGGGGTACGCGGACCTGACCCTCACCGCGATCGCCGAGCGTGCCGGCACGACACGTCCGGCGCTCTACCGCCGGTGGCCGAGCCTGGCGCACCTGGTCCACGAAGCCGCGTTCCCAGCCGTGCTGACCGGACCCTTCGAGAGCAGCGGGTCGACGACGGAGGAGATCCGCTCGATGGTCGCGGGAGCGCTCGCGGCGTTCTCCGACCCGGTTGCGAGAGCCGCGGCACCCGGCCTGGTGGCCGCGATCACCGCCGACCCGAGCCTGCACCGGGCGCTGCTCGAGCGGTTCGCCTCGGGAGCACTCGTGGGGATCGAGCAGCCCCTGCTCGACGTCATCGCCGGAGCCGCCTTCTTCGCACTGCTGCTGCACCCCGACGACCTCGCCGAGGAACCGACCAGAAGCGTCTGGATCGACCGCATCACCGATCTCATCACGGAAGGCACCGGCACATGACTGACTGGGAATCGACCACCGCGTGGAACGAGCTGTTGGCGGGACTGGGCGAGCTGCAAGCAACCTTCCTGGAGGGCGACCGCGCGGTGACGACCGAGACCGGCGTGGTCAACGGCTACCGGATGCTGACCACCATCCTCGGGGTCGGCCTGGACATCTACCTCTACCCGGAGACGAGCCGGCCGGTCTGGGTGGACACCGTCACACCCGTGCGTCGCGACCGCCGCTGGGGCGGCGACAACACCGATGCGGCGTACGCGTTCGCGGTCCTCGACCCGGCGCGGACCTACCGGATCTGGGGCACCCGGAACGACAGCGCGTACTTCTCCGTGACCGTCTACAACGAACCCGCCCCGGGCGCGTGGTCGGACAAGGTGATCGGCGTCGTCAAGGACTCCGACCTCGACGTCGACGACGACGGTCGGTTCTCCTTCTACCTCGGCGCGACCAGGCCGGCCGGGTACGACGGGCCCTGGATCCAGTCGACCCCGGACACAGCCGCGGCGCTGACCCGCGACTACCAGGCCGATCCACTGACCGGACGTCTTGTCGACTGGCACATCGAGTGCCTCGACGAGCCCGCCCCGATCGTCCGCTCGGACGCGGCGACCGCGAAGGCGCTGCGCTCGACGCTGACCTGGATGCGCACGATGTTCATGATCGTGCCGATGGCGATCAAGGAGCGCGTCGCCGAGGACCGGCTCGGCCTGGGCCACGAGACCCCGGACGGGGTGAACACCCTCGCCGAGCCGTACCGCGTCCCGGACTTCAACTTCGGATGGTCGGCGACCGATGCCACCTACTGCTTCGGCAGCTACGACCTGGCTCCTGACGAGGCGCTGGTGCTGACGTACCGGCCGCCGAACTCCTTCCGCTTCTGGAACTTCATGCCGTGGAGCGAGTACATGGCAGGCCACAACGCCGCCGACGGCACGACGTCGCTGAACAACCACACCGCGGTGAAGAACTCCGACGGCTCGATCACGATCGTGGTCGCCCGGACCCAGCTCGCCCACCCCAATGCCGTGACGACGCTGGACAACCAGCGCGGCATGTTGGCGTTCCGCTGGTTCCTGGCTGACGAAGTTCCGGCCAGGCCTGAGGTCCGGCTGATGAAGGCGGTCGACGCACCGATGTCAGCCTCACCCTAGAGATCTTCACCGACGTGCTCAGAGTGCTGAATCCGCCAGGTTTCGAGACGGTTGCTGCGCAACCTCCTCAACCAGCGGAGGTGTCTTCCGCGGCACCAAATTTTCGATGCCGCTTGGCGTAGATCTCGACCGCCTTCCAGAGCTCGATCCGATCGACGTCGGGCCAGAGCACGTCAGTGAAGACGAACTCCGAGTACGCCGCCTGCCAGAGCATGAAGTTGCTCAGCCGCTCCTCCCCCGACGTACGCCAGACCATGTCGGCCTCGGGTTGCTCGGGCACGTACAGGTAGCGCGCGAAGGTGCGCTCGTCGATGCGCTGGGGCTTGACCTTCCCGGCGGCCACGTCGAGGGCCAGGTTGCGCGCGGCGTCGGCGATCTCGGCACGGCCTCCGTAGTTCACGCACATCGTCAGCGTCAGGACGTCGTTGTCGGCGGTGAGCTCCTCGGCGACCCGGAGTTCTCTGATCACCGAGCGCCACAACCGAGGCTCGCGACCGGCCCACCGGACCCGGACCCCGAGCGCGTGCAGCTCCTCGCGGCGCCGGCGTACGACGTCGCGGTTGAAGCCCATCAGGAACTTCACCTCGTCGGGCGACCGCGACCAGTTCTCGGTCGAGAACGCGTACGCCGAGACCGCCTTCACGCCGATCTCGATGGCCCCCTTGACGACCTCGACCAGCGCCTGCTCGCCGCGTTCGTGACCCGCCGTGCGCGGAAGGCCACGCTGGTTGGCCCAGCGACCGTTGCCGTCCATGATCACCGCGACATGCGCCGGGACCAGGTCCGCCGGGATGGCCGGCGGCCGCGCGCCACTGGGGTGCGGCTCGGGCCGCGCGAACGATCGAGGGGCTGCGGACTCGCGACGACTTCTACGCACGGACGCCGACCCTACTCAACTGGTGGCGTAGGGCAGCGATCGGAGCCCGCGCTCGAGGTGCCAGGCCAGGTACGCCGAGACCAGGCCGCGGGCCTCTCGACGGTCGCGGTCCTCGGCAGCGTCCACCACCGCCCAGTCACCCGCGAGCAGCGCGCCGAGCAGTCGGACGGTCGCGGCCGTGGGCTGGGCGGATCCGGGCATCCGGCAGTCGGCGCACAGCACGCCACCCGAGGCCGGGTGGAACGCGCGGTGCGGGCCCTCGGCACCACACCGTGCGCACGTGTCGAACGACGGCGCATACCCCGCCACCGACAGTGACCGCAGCACGAACGAGTCCATCACGTCCGAGGCCCGGTGCTCGCCGGCCGCCATGGCCCGCAGGCCCCCGACGAGGAGCAGGTACTGCTGCACGGCCGGCTCGCGCTCCTCGGCGACCAGGCGCTCTGCGGTCTCCAGCATCACCGAGGCGGTCGTGTACCGGTCGTAGTCGGAGCTGATCGCCTCCCCGAAGGGCGCCAGGGTCACGGCCTGGGTGATGGTGTCGAGGTTGCGGCCCTCGGCGAGCTGCAGGTCGACGTGGGTGAAGGGTTCGAGCCGCGAGCCGAAACGGCTGGTGGTACGGCGCACCCCCTTGGCGACCGCCCGGACGATGCCGTGCTCGCGGGTGAGCAGGGTGATGATCCGGTCGGCCTCCGCGAGCTTGCGCGTGCGGAGCACGATCGCTTCATCGCTGTAGAGGGGCACTGTCCCAGTCTCTCTCGCCGGCGCTCAGGCAAGTCGTGCGACGCGCGGCCCGGCGAGTGGCAGCCGGATCTCCAGCGTGGTGCCGACGCCGACGGTGCTCGTCACCTCGATGGTCCCGCCGTGCGCCTCGATGATCGTCCGGGAGATCGCCAGACCCAGCCCGGTACCCGGAATCGCGTCGGTCTGGACCCCGGGTGAGCGGTAGAACTTCACGAAGACGTCCTCGAGCTCGTCCGGTGGGATGCCGCGCCCCGTGTCCGTGATCCGTACGACGGCATCGCGGCCCTCGCGCTGGACCTGCCCGGTGATCGACCCACCCCGCGGGGTGAACTTGATCGCGTTGTTGAAGACGTTGTCGATGACCTGGGAGAGTCGCTCGCTGTCGCCGCTGATCTCGAGGATCGCCCGGCCGATCGAGACGTTGAAACCGAGCCCCGCAGCCAGCGCGGACTTCTCCGCCTCGACCGCGGACGCCCGGACCACGGCGGCGAAGGAGATCCGGCCCAGGTGCAGCTCGGCCTTGCCGAGCTTGAGGGCGTCGGAGAGCAGGTCGTCGACCAGGCGGTGCAACCGGCGCGCGTTGCGCTGCACGGTGAGCAGGAACGGCCGGGCGTCGGCCGGGATGCCCTGGACGTCCTCAAGGAGGACGTCGACGTACCCGACGATCGAGGTCAGCGGGGTCCGCAGCTCATGGCTGACCGTGGCCACGAACTCGTCCTTGAGGCGGGCAGCCGTCATCAGCTCGGTGATGTCGTGGTAGGCCAGCACAGCGCCGTCGAACCCGCCGTCCGCGGTGAAGAACGGTGAGACCGAGACGGCGAAGGCGTGTCGGGTGGCCAGGTCCTCGCCGATCCAGATCAGGTAGTCGCGCAGGGTCTCCCCGTGCATCGCCCGCCAGGTCGGGAGCTCCTCCGCGGCGAGCTCGGTGAACCCGTCCGGGCCGAAGGTGCGACCCGCCCGGTCGAGCGGCCCCTCGATCCCGCCGACCGTCTCCAGGAAGCGCTGGTGCCGCGGGTTCATCGAGTGCACGCGGCCCCCGGCGTCCAGGGCGAGCAGGCCGACGTCGACGCTGTTGAGGATCGCCTCGTTGAAGCGTCGCTGCTCCGCGCTGTCACCGACGGCGCGCTCGAGCATCCGCTGCGCGTCCGCTGCCTCGGCGACCTTGGACTGCCACATGTCGGCGGTCACCGTGACGACCCCGACGCAGATGCTCGCCAGCACGAGTTCCTGCACGGTCCTGGCGACACTCGGGCTGCTCTCGTGGTGCACGAGGATCGGTCCGACCACGGTGGCCAGCACCGTGAACACGGTCGTGTAGACCCCGCGCCGCCCGAACTGGAGCCCGAGCCAGATGGCCGGGAAGACCAGCACGATGCCGACGGTGCTCTCCGGCGAGAGGCGCATGCTAGAGAGGGCCACGAGGTCCAGGACAGGGACCACGATGCTCCAGCGATCGGCGAGCACGTTGAAGCCCACCACCAGGGCCAGGACGGTCGCAACGCCGGCGATGATCAGGCCCGCCAGGTAGGTGTCTGCGAGGTGCGCTGACCCGTGCAGCCTGACCCAGGCGGCATCGCCGATCACCGGGATCAGGAAGAGGTACTGGGCCACGCGCGGGTCAGCATGCTCGCGTCCGAGCAGATGCTGAATACCCAGGATGAGCGCTGACCTCGAGCGCATCGGACCAACCCCCGTTCACGAGACCCCACGGCCGAGGGTAGTGGTCGTCTCGCAACGAGGCGCGGTCATTGGGACAAATGTGACGGATCTACGAGGATGCCCCGAGCATCCTGCCGGCGTCAGGGTGCCGGAAGCACTCGGTGACGAACTCGAGCGCGGCCCGGTCGAGCCGGTCCGGGTGCACCCGCCACTCCAGGACGGTGGTGGCGGCGACGTACCGGGATCCGGTCAGCTCCTCGGCGAGCATCTGCGCATCCGCGACCGGGTGCACCGGGTCGTAGGGGTGCCCGATCACCAACGCCGGTACGTCGATCCCCGCCCGCTGGGATGCCGGCGGTCCGAGCCGTCCGAAGAAGATGCCGTGCACCGTGGCGGCCATGGCGGCGGGCCGCTGGTCGAGCGTGTCCAGGCCGACGCCGACCCAGAACGGCACGATCCCGCGGGGCACCGCGCGGGACAGCATCCTGACGCCCCGCACGGCGAGCGGGGCGAACCGGGCGGCGAACAGCAGTGGCGCCGAGGTGAGCATGCCGACCTCGACGGCGTTGTCCAGCACCGGCATCTCCAGCAGTAGTCCGGTCACCCGCTCCGGTGCGGCCAGTGCGGCCTCGAGAGCAACGTTCGCGCCGAGCGAGGTCCCGCCGAGGACGGCCCGGTCGGCGTCGAGGTGGTCGAGCAGGGCGATGACCTGCTCGCCGAAGGCGGTCGTCGAGTACAGCAGCGGGTCCGCCGGGCGGTCCGAGCGCCCGTGGCCGAGCAGGTCCAGGGTCACGACGTGCCCACCTGCCGCAGCGAGCTTGCGCGCCAGCGGCTGGTGCATCCGGCGCGGCATCAGCTGGCCGGGGACGAGCACGACCCAGTCGTCGCCGCTGCCGTACTCGGTGTACTCGAGGCGGCGGTCCTCGTGGAAGAACTGCCCGATGCGTTCGGAGACGAGCGTCATGGCGATCAGCCTGCCACGGCGCCCGTCCCCGTCGCGGTCGAAACGCGTCAGCTGCGGTTGATGGCGGAGACGACGGCCTTCAGCGACGCGGTCACGATGTTGGCGTCCAGGCCGACGCCCCAGAGGATCTCGCCGCGCACGGTGCACTCGACGTACGCCGCGGCGATCGCATCCCCGCCCGAGGACAGGGCGTGCTCGTTGTAGTCGAGGACGCGGACGTCCCAGTCACCGTCGAGCGAGTTGACGATGTCGACGAACGCTGCGATCGGACCGTTGCCGGTGCCGGTGAGCTCACGCTCCTCACCGTCCACGAACAGCTTGACGGTCAGCTGGTCCTTCTCCCCGGCTGCCGAGGAGGTGTGCACCGAGTCGAGGCGCAACGGCGTGTCCCGGACGAGGTACTCCGCGCCGAACGTCGACCAGATCGCCTCGGGCGTCATCTCGCCGCCCTCGCCGTCGGTGTAGGTCTGCACCACCCGGCTGAACTCGATCTGCAGCCGACGCGGCAGGTCCAGCTTGTGCTCGGACTTGAGGATGTACGCCACCCCGCCCTTGCCGGACTGGCTGTTGACCCGGATGACGGCCTCGTAGGTGCGGCCGACGTCCTTGGGGTCGATCGGCAGGTAGGGAGCCTCCCAGGGCACCTCCCCGACCGGGATCCCCTGCTCGTCGGCGATCCGGTCGAGGTCCTCCAGCCCCTTCTTGATCGCGTCCTGGTGCGACCCGGAGAAGGCGGTGTAGACGAGGTCGCCTGCCCACGGGTGCCGCGGATGCACCGGCAGGTTGGTGCAGTACTCGACCGTACGGCGGACCTCGTCGATGTCGGACAGGTCGATCTTCGGGTCGATGCCCTGGCTGAAGAGGTTCATCGCGAGGGTCACCAGGTCGACGTTGCCGGTCCGCTCGCCGTGGCCGAACAGGCAGCCCTCGACCCGGTCGGCACCGGCCATCAGGGCCAGCTCGGTCGCGGCGACCGCGGTGCCCCGATCGTTGTGCGGGTGCAGGCTGATCGCGGAGTGCTCACGGCGCGTCAGGTGCCGGCCGAAGTACTCGATCTGGTCCGCGTAGGTGTTCGGCGTCGACATCTCGACCGTCGCCGGCAGGTTCAGGATGATCTCGCGTCCCGACTCTGGCTGCCACACGTCGGAGACCCGCTCGCACACCTCGAGGGCGAAGTCGGTCGGGGTCTGGGTGAAGATCTCCGGGCTGTACTGGTAGCCGAAACAGGTGCCCTCGAGCAGCTGCTCGCCGTACTTCATCACCCACTCGGTGCCGCGGGTCGCGATGGCGATGCACTCGGCCTCGCTGACGCCGAACACGACCCGCTGGAAGAGCGGCGCGGTGGCGTTGTAGAGATGCACCGTCGCGTTGTCGGCGCCGGCCAGCGAGGAGACGGTGCGTTCGATCAGGTCCTCGCGCGCCTGGGTCAGGACCGAGACCCGGACGTCGTCGGGGATCCTGTCGCCCTCGACGAGCTGACGGACGAAGTCGAAGTCGGTCTGGCTGGCCGCCGGGAACCCGACCTCGATCTCCTTGTAGCACAGGCCGACCAGGAGGTCGAACATCTTCATCTTGCGTGCCGGGCTCATCGGGTCGATCAGGGCCTGGTTGCCGTCGCGCAGGTCGGTGGACAGCCATCGTGGCGCGTGGGTGATCTTCCGGTCCGGCCAGGTGCGGTCGGCGACGGTGACGGGTTCGAAGGCCCGGTAGCGACCGAACGGCATCGCGCTGGGCTGCTGGGTGTTGTAGGTCCGGCTCAGGTGAATGGGTGAGCTGCCGGACTCGTTGCTGTCAGTCATGGATTGCCTCTTCGCTGGTGGTGGGTGCCGGCGTACACGAACACTCCGCAGCGAGGGGTCCGACTGTGTTCAGACCTCGCTGCGGCAGCGAAGGAGGAGCTGGCGCATCAACATGACCGCCTCAGCATAGCGAATCGAGCCGCTGCGGCACACTGGCGCCATGGTCCGGTTGCTCGTCGTCCACCACTCCCCCACGCGCTCGCTGGCCGCCCTGACCGATCAGGTCGTCGCCGGCGCGAACGATCCGGAGATCACCGGCGTCGACGTCGTCGTCCGGGCCGCCCTGGACACGATCGCCGATGACCTGCTCGCTGCCGACGGCTACGTGCTCGGGACCAGCGCGAATTTCGGCTACATGTCAGGCGCTCTCAAGCACGTGTTCGACTCCACCTTCCTGCAGATCGGCGGAGCACTGGACCCGAGCGGCGGTGCCGACGATTCGGCCGGCGCGACCGTCGGTCGTCCGTTCGGGCTCTACGTGCACGGACGCTACGACACCGTCGGTGCCGTGCGCTCGGTGCTGGCGATCACCGGCGCGCTGGGCTGGAAGCAGGGGTACGACGTGCTCGAGGTCCTGGGCGATCCGGGCGCCGAGGACCTCGAGGCGGCGTACCTCCTCGGCGGTACGATCGCGGCGTTGCTCGGTGCCTGAGGTGGGCCTCGACAGGCTGCGGCGCAAGCCGGGACAGGAGGGACCGTGCTCGGGCGTCGTGCGCGCGCATCGCTGATGCTGCGTGCGGACCGTTCCGGGGGCCGCCTCCTTGCGACGATCGCGATCACTCTTGCCGCGCTCGTCGCGATGACCGGGTGCAGCACCGGCTCCGTCAACACCGTCGCGCCGCCGGCCGGCCCCCAGGCACCGGCCACCTCCTCAGCTCCGCCCGCGGCCCCGAGAGGCGCCTGCTACGAGCTGGACGTCGCCGCAGCGCTCAGGCCGACCACGGCAGCCCCGGCCGTCGACTGCGCCCGGCGGCACACCGCGGTCACCGTCTCCGTCGGCACGATCGACCCGCTGCGCGACGGCCACCTGGTCGCGATCGACTCGGCCCGCATCCAGGAGCAGATCGCCCGGACCTGCCGGCAGCGGGTGGCGGCCTACATCGGCGGCAGTGTCGAGACCCAGCGTCTCAGCCGGCTCGAGGCGATCTGGTTCAGCCCGTCGCTGGCTGACGCCGACCGCGGTGCCCTGTGGTTCCGGTGCGACCTGGTGATCTCGGCCAGCGCCAGCCAGTTCGCGCCGCTTCCGCTGCGCACCCGCGGCCTGTTGTCGCGCCCGGGCGCGTTGAACCGGTACGGCACCTGCGGGACGACCGCACCCGCCACCAGCGGTTTCATGCTGGTGACCTGCTCGTCACAGCACCGCTGGCGCGCTCAGGCGACGATCGGCCTGCCCCCGAACGCGCGGTACCTGGCGCCCAAGGTCAGCCAGCTGGCCAGCGCACGCTGTCGCGCCGTCGAGGCCCGGATGGCGCCGAATGCCCTGCACCTGCAGTGGACCTTCGCCTGGCCGACCAGAGCACAGTGGACCGAGGGACAGCGGTACGGCCTTTGCTGGACCCCCAGCCTCGGAACGTCCTAACGGACCGGGAACCCAGACTCCGCGAGCCTGTGCTTCACGTCCCCGATGCGCAGCGTGCCGAAGTGGAACACCGTCGCGGCGAGCACGGCATCGGCGCCGGCGTCGACCGCCGGGGCGAAGTGCTCGAGGGCACCAGCACCCCCGCTGGCGATCACCGGGATGCCTACCTCCGCGCGCACCCGACGGATCAGCTCGAGATCGAAGCCGTCCTGCGTGCCGTCGGCATCCATCGCGTTCAGCAGGATCTCGCCCGCGCCGAGCTCCGCGGCCCGGACAGCCCAGCCGATCGCATCGAGGCCGGCGGAGTTCCGGCCGCCATGGGTGGTGACCTCGAAGCCGGAATCGGTGCCCGCCGCACGCCGCGCATCGACCGAGAGCACCAGGACCTGGTTGCCGAACCGGTCCGCGATCTCGGCGACCAGCTCGGGTCGCAGGATCGCGGCGGTGTTGACGGCCACCTTGTCGGCGCCGGCGCGCAGCAGCCGATCGACGTCGTCGACACTCGAGATGCCGCCCCCGACGGTGAGCGGGATGAAGACCTGCTCGGCAGTGCGGGACACCATCTCCATGGTCGTCGCCCTGCCTTCGAACGACGCGGAGATGTCCAGGAAGGTCAGCTCGTCGGCACCTTCGGCGTCGTACACCTTCGCCAGCTCGACCGGGTCACCGGCATCCCGGAGCTCGGAGAAGTTGATGCCCTTGACCACCCGGCCGCCGTCGACGTCCAGACACGGGATCACCCGGATCGCGAGACTCACGATCCGAACCTCTCCGGAAAGGTCAGCTGCAGCGCCTGCTCGAGGGTGAACCTGCCCTCGTAGAGCGCGGTACCGATGATCGCGCCCTCGACCCCGACCTCGACCAGGTCCATCAGCATCTCGAGGTCGTGGAGCTCGGTGATCCCACCGGAGGCCACCACCGGACGGTCGGTCACGGCGCAGACGTCCTTGAGCAGCTGCAGGTTCGGGCCCTCCAGCATGCCGTCCTTGTTGACGTCGGTGACGACGTACCGGGCACAGCCCTCACGGTCCAGGCGGGTCAGCACCTCGTAGAGGTCGCCGCCGTCGCGGGTCCAGCCACGGGCTGCCAGGGTCGTGCCCCGAACGTCGAGTCCGATCGCGACCCGGTCGCCGTACGTCGCGATCGCCCGGGCGCACCACTCGGGCTGCTCGAGCGCCGCCGTACCGATGTTGACCCGCCGGCACCCGGTCGCCATCGCGGCCGCGAGCGACTCGTCGTCGCGGATCCCGCCGCTCATCTCGACGTCGATGTCGAGGCGGGCGACGATCCCGGCCTGGAGCTCGCGGTTGTTGCCGCGCCCGAACGCCGCGTCGAGGTCGACCAGGTGCAGCCACTCCGCCCCGGCCTCCTGCCAGCGCAGGGCCGCCTCGATCGGGTCCCCGAAGCGCTTCTCCGACCCGGCGACGCCCTGGACGAGCTGGACCGCCTGGCCCCCGGCGATGTCGACGGCCGGCAGCAGTTCGAGGTGAGCGTTCACGATGGGGCTCCTGGAGTGATCAGAGGGCGAAGGCGGCGATGACGGGAAAGGCGAGCACCGAGACGAGCAGCGCACCGAGCCGGGCCTGCCAGTCGGGACGCACCACCCAGACGATGACCTGGACCAGGACGAGCGAGGTCAGGACCAGGTTCAGGCGCACCCGGCGGCGCTGGGCCAGGATCCCCGTCTGCTGACCAGTGGGACGGCCCGGCAGCAGCGGCCCGAGGCGACGTCGTACGGCGGCCCGCCGGGCGCGCCGGCGGGTGTCGCGCTCAGCCTCCCGCACCCGGGCCTCGGCCCTGATCGCCGCCTCGCGCTGGCGGATCTCGCGTCTGCGGGCTCGTTCCTTGCTCATCCGCGTGACTCCAGCGACCCGACCCAGTTCGCGAGCAGGCGTGCCCCGGCGTCCCCGGACTTCTCCGGGTGGAACTGGGTGGCGCACAGCGCCCCGTTCTCGACCGCCGCGACGAAGCGGTCCCCCGCCCCAGGAATCGACCCAGTCTCGGCCCAGGTCACCAGCGGCGCCCGGGTCCGGTCGTTGGTGACCAGGCTCCACTCGCGCACGCCGTAGGAGTGCACGAAGTAGAAGCGCTCCCCGGCGACCCCGTCGAAGAGCATGGTGGCGGCCGGGACCTCGACGGTGTTCCAGCCCATGTGCGGGACCACCGGCGCCTGCAGGCGCTCCACCGTGCCGGGCCACTCGGCACAGCCCCCGGTGGTGACGCCGTGCTCGACACCGGTCTCGAACAGCACCTGCATGCCGACGCAGATCCCCAGGACCGGCCGGCCGCCGGCCAGCCGGCGGCCGATGATCTCGGGACCCTTGACGTCGAGCAGGCCGGCCATGCACGCGGCGTACGCACCGACACCGGGGACGACGAGGCCGTCGGCGTCGAGCGCTGCCTGCTTGTCGGGGGTCAGTGTCACCTCGGCACCCGCCCGCTCGAGAGCGCGCACGGCCGAACGCACGTTCCCCGAGCCGTAGTCCAGGACGACGACTCGCGGTGAGTTGCTGGGCGTCACCCCTACAGAGTCCCCTTGGTGGAAGGCACACCGGTCTCGCGCGGGTCGAAGGCAACCGCATCGCGCAGGGCCCGGGCGACCGCCTTGAACTGGGACTCGACGATGTGGTGCGGGTCGCGACCCGCGAGCACCCGGACGTGCAGGGCGATCTGGGCGTGGTGGGCCAGGGTCTCGAAGATGTGCCGGGTGAGCGAGCCGAGGTAGGCGTCACCGATCGACACGAACTGCTGACCCTCGGGCTCACCGATGTGCACGCAGTAGGGGCGTCCGGAGACGTCGACGGCGCACTGCACCAGCGCTTCGTCCAGCGGGACGAGCGAGTCACCGAACCGACGGATCCCGGTCTTGTCGCCGAGGGCCTGGGCCAGCGCGTCACCGAGCACGATCGCGGTGTCCTCGACCGTGTGGTGCGCGTCGATGTGGGTGTCCCCGTCGGTGACGACGGTGAGGTCGAAGAGCGCGTGCCGGCCGAAGGCAGTCAGCATGTGGTCGTAGAAGCCGACACCGGTCGAGACCTCCGTCCGGCCGCTGCCGTCCAGGTCGAGCTCGACCAGGACCTTCGACTCCTTGGTCTGCCGTTCCAGGCGTACCGCACGCGTGCTCATAGCGATTCCTCCGTCAACATGGCAGTCAGTGTCTCAGTCAGCGCGTCCTTGAACGCCCCCATTTCATCCGGAGTCCCGATCGAGACCCGGAGCCAGCCCGCAGGACCAGTCTCCCTGATCAGCACCCCGCGATCGAGCAGGCCCTGCCACACTGCGTGCCGGTCGGCGAAGAGGCCGAAGAGGCAGAAGTTCGCATCCGAGTCCGCGACCGTGTGCCCCTGCTCCCGCAGCCACGACACGGTCCGGTCCCGTTCGGCCCTCAGCTCGGTAACGCTGGCGAGCAGCTCGTCGGCATGCCGCAGGGCTGCGCCGGCGGTCGCCTGGGTCACCGCCGAGAGGTGGTACGGCAGCCGCACCACCCGCAGCGCGTCACAGATCTCCGGCGCAGCGGCCAGGTAACCGAGCCGTGCCCCGGCCAGCGCGAACGCCTTGCTCATCGTGCGGGTGACCACCAGGTTGCGGTAGGTCGGCAGAAGCTCGAGCGCCGAGGGAACTCCGTCGCGCCGGAACTCGCCGTACGCCTCGTCGATGACCACGATGCTCTCGGGCAGCAGCTCACAGAGCTTTCCGATCACGTCGTGCTCCAAGGCGGTCCCGGTCGGGTTGTTCGGCGAGGGCAGCAGCACCAGAGCCGGAGCGTGCTCCGCGATCAGGAGTGCAGCGTGGTCGAGGTCGAAGGAAAAATCGTCGTGGCGTCGTCCGGCGACCCAAGTCGTGTTCGTGTCCCGCGCGTACTCCGGGTACATCGAGTACGTGGGTGCGAACGAGACGGCTGTGCGTCCGGGCCCTCCGAACGCCTGCAGCAGCTGCAGCATCACCTCGTTGGAGCCGTTCGCGGCCCAGACCTGGTCCGCGGTGATACCGGTGCCCCCGGAGGTGTTCAGGTAGGCCGCCAGGCCCGACCGGAGCTCGGTGAACTCGCGGTCGGGATAGCGGTTGAGCGTGCTCGCAGCCTGCGCGACCGACGTCGCGATGTCCGCGACCACTGCCGCTGAGGGCGGGTAGGGGTTCTCGTTGACGTTGAGGCAGACGGGCACGTCCAGCTGGGGTGCTCCGTACGGCTCGACGCCCTGCAGCTCGGTGCGCAGAGGCGGCCAGGTCATTCAGACCCCTCCAGCCTGACCCGTACTGCCGCGCCGTGGCCGGGCAGGTCCTCGGCGTCGGCGAGGGTCATCACGTGATCGGCGACCTCGAGCAACCCATCACGGGAGTACTCCACGACGTGGACGGAGCGGATGAACGCCCGCACCGACAGTCCCGAGGAGTGACAGGCACAGCCGGCCGTGGGCAGGACGTGGTTGGACCCGGCGCAGTAGTCGCCCAGCGAGACCGGGGCGAACGCGCCGACGAAGACAGCACCGGCGTTGCGCACGCGTGCGGCAACCGCGGCAGCCTGCGCCGTGTGGATCTCGAGGTGTTCGGCGGCGTAGGCGTTGACGACGTCGAGGCCCTGGCCGATTCCGGAGACCAGGACGGTGCCGGACTGCTGGCCGGAGAGCGCCGTGCGGATCCGCTCGACGTGGCGGGTGAGCGCGATCTGCTTGTCCAGCTCGGCGTCGACCTCGTCGGCCAGGCGCAGCGAATCGGTGACGAGCACCGACGCCGCCAGCGGGTCGTGCTCGGCCTGGCTGATCAGGTCAGCAGCCACGTACGCCGCATCGGCGGTGTCGTCGGCGAGGATGGCGATCTCGGTCGGCCCCGCCTCCGAGTCGATCCCCACGATGCCCTTGAGCAACCGCTTGGCCGAGACCGTGTAGATGTTGCCCGGCCCGGTCACCAGGTCGACCTTGCGACACGGCCCGGCGCCGTAGGCCAGCATCGCGATCGCCTGGGCGCCTCCGACGGCGTACACCTCCTCGATACCCAGCAGCTCGCAGGCAGCCAGGATCGTCGGGTGCGGCAGGCCGCTGCCCCAGTCGTTGGGGACGGACTTCTGGGGCGAGCTGGTCAGGGCGATCGAACCGACGCCGGCAACCTGGGCGGGCACCACGTTCATCACCACGCTGGAGACCAGCGGGGCCACCCCGCCCGGCACGTACAGGCCGACCCGGTCGACCGGAACCATCCGCTGGGTGACCCGGGCGCCGGGACCGAGATCGGTGACGACGTCGGCCGACAGCTCCGCCTCGCAGGTGGCCCGCAACCGCCGGATGGATTCCTCGAGTCCGGCCCGAACCGCCGGATCCAGCTCTGCCAGGGCACGGGAGAGCGCTTCGCGCGGAACCGCGATCTGGTCGCTGTCGACGCCGTCGAAGCGGGCCGAATATTCGCGGATCGCCTCGACTCCGCGGTCCCTGACGTCGTCGCAGATCGGGCGCACCACCGCGAGCGCCGCCTCGACGTCGAAGTCGGCGCGAGGCACCAGGGCGCGATAGTCAGGCCCAATGTCAGACGTAGCGCCCACGTCCCTGAGGTCGATCCTGCGAAGCATGGCTCCAGTCTAGGGAAGGTCGCGGCGCGGCCCCGCCCCGATTTCACCGCTCGGTCACACCCGAGCACATAGGTTGGGCAGGTGACGTCGGTCCCGGTGTTCCCGCTCAACGCCGTGCTGTTCCCCGGGGTGGTCACACCGCTGCACATCTTCGAGGACCGCTACCGTGCACTCATGCGCGACCTGCTGGCGATCCGCGATCCCGCCGACCGGGTCTTCGCGGTGGTCGCGATCCGGGAGGGCTACGAGGTCGGCGACCACGGCATGCAGTCGATGCACCGCACCGGGACGCTGGTTCAGCTGACCGAGTCCGAGCGGTACGACGACGGCACCTTCGACATCGAGGTCACCGGCCGTCACCGCGTCGTCCTGCTCGAGGTCGACGGCAGCGGCGAGTACATGCGCGCCGAGTGCGACATGCTCGACGACGCCAGCGACGCCGACGAGGACACCGTCGACGACGAGGCCGCTCGCACGCTGGCCACCTTCGAGCAGTACCGCGACCAGCTCTCGGAGCTGCGCGGCGGCCCGGTGCTCGCGGGGCCGATGCCGCGCGACCCGACGTACTTGTCCTACTCGCTGGCCGCTACCTGCCTGCTCAGTCAGGCCGAGCGCCAGGAGCTGCTCGAGGCCGGCGACGCTGCCAGCCGTCTGGCCATGCTGCGCCGGTCGCTGCGCCAGGAGATGCGCGCGATGCGGGCGATCCCGAGCCTGCCGGCCACCGAGGTCGCCCGGACCCGCTGGTCCCCCAACTGATCGGCTCAGTCGGTGGTCAGCCGGAGCAGCCCGTGGCTGACGTTGCTGCTGTCGACCCACGAGCTGTAGCCGAGTGAGCGCAGCGGATCGGTGTTGGCCTTCGCCGCGTCGACGTCCGAGCGGGTGCCCCCGAGGTCCTTGATGAGGTTGACCAGCGAGGTCCGCCAGGCGGAGTTGAAGTCGATGTAGGCGATCGCCCCGGACTCGTCCGCGTGCGGCACCGCGTCCTTGAAGGCGGCCGTTTCCCCCAGGCTCCCGGACTTCGACAGCGCCGAGGCGTACGCCGGCGACGGACTGAGCACGAGTTCGGAGGAGGTGCCGCCGAGGGTCAGCGGGATGTCGGAGAGCTGGAAGCCGAGATGGTCCTCGAGCTTGGTGATCACTGCACGGCCCTTGGCCGCATCCGTGTGCAGCACGATGCCGAACGGAAGGTCCTCGGGCCTGCGCAGGTTGTTGAGGTCCGGTGGTGCGGTGCCGCCCAGCGAGAGCGTCACACCGCTGCCCAGCAGGTCGGTGAGGTCCTGCGGGAAGCTGAGCCCCGTTGCTCGCTCCGCCTGGCCGATCGCGTCGCTGGCGCTGCCGCCGAGGCCCTTGACGCGGTTGAGGTAGGACTGGGCGTACCCCTTCGGCATCGCGAACCCGAGAGCGATCGCGGTGTCGTGGGGCAAGGCCCCGACCTCCGTACCGATCTCGGTCGCCGCCGTGCCGGTCGAGCTCGTGGCGTAGGCGAGTTCCATGCCGCCCCCGGAGAACCGGATGGTGCCGGCAAGACCCTGGAAGTTCTTCAGACCGCTGGTCAGCAACGACCCGGGATCGCTCCCGTCGCCCTTGATCCGCGCCGAGGCACCGCTGGACCCCGGGACGTTTCCGGAGAGACCCGGGGCGAGCCCGCCGGAGAGACCCGAGGAGAAGCCCTGGCCGAGGCTCGAGGAGAAGGAGTCGATCAGATCGGAGAGGTAGCTCACTGCCTTCTTCGCGACGTAGAAGTTCACCACTCCGGCGTCGCCGGTCGCACTGGTCCACTTCTGGTACGCCGGGTCACTCGCGAGCGGGCTCTTCTCACCGGCGAGCAGGATCTTCTGCGCATGCGCGGTCGAGTCGCTGGCGATCAGGTAGTCCTTGCCGACGGCCCACCCGAGGTCACCGGAGTGGTCGCAGGCGGCAATGGTCTTGAAGCCGGTCCTGGCCTTGGCGGGGTCGGTGATCTGCAGGACAAGCGCCGGTGCCGGGGTCTTGTCGCCGAGGTCGACGGCGGCCAGGGCGGCCCGGTCACCGATCCAGGGCTTCAGGTCGCGGTCGAAGTCCAGACCGCTGCACGAGCCGACCACGAGCTTGTCGAAGGCGTACTTGCGCAGGTCGTCGGTGCTGTTGAGGCCGAGTCGCTTGCGCAGCGACGGGAACTTGCGGATCGTCGTGATCGCCGAGATCTTCTGGCTCGCCGACGGATTCAGGTCCACGCTGATGACCGCAACGGTCGAGGACGGCAACACATCGGCAGGGCGAGGGCCGCCTCCGTTGATGAGGAGGTAGACGGCGTACGCGCCGCCGCAGAGGATCGCGACGACGACCACCGCGGTGATGCTGAGGATCGTCAGCGTGCGGCCGGCGTTGCTCCGGCGAGCCGGCGGGACGTACGGCGTGATCGGGGGAGCATCAGGAGACGGCAGCGCGCCAGCAAGTTCGGCGGTCGGTTCGTCGCCGAGGCCGATGGTCGGCTCTACCGGCTGGTCCGGGCCCTGCGGCGGTGTGACGTCAGACATGCTGCCCCTCGGTTCGTCCCCATGACGCCCGAACCCTACCCGGGCGCACGTGGCTGTGGACGCTGATCCACGCCAGGGCGATCAGGACCAAGCCACAGGACCCCGAGCGCACCGAACATCGCGCCCATCGACCACGCGATCCAGACGGTTCCTGCCGACGTCTTGAGCTGGAGCGGGACCTTCGCCCCGACTGCGACCGTCTTGAGCACGTCGCCCGGATTGGCGGGTCCGAACAACAGGCCGGCCTGCATCATGACGGCGGTGGCGAAGACTCCGCCGAGTGCCAGCAGGACCACGGTCACGATCGGGTCGCGGCGGCGCCACAGCGCGAGGACGATGCCGCTGAGCAGGCCCCCGGCAAGCGCAATGGTGAAGAACCAGCCGTCGGTGGCGAACTGCTTGCCGAGCTGTTGCTCGTCCAGGACACCGTTGTCGCTCGTCCGGGTGTACTCCGCGAGTGGCGTGACCTGCCACCAGATCAGCGCGCCGAGGAGGCCGGCGACGAGGAACCACGCTGCGATCACACCCAGGTCGATCGCGGCGAGCCGGACCTGCTCGGCGGGCTCCGGTCGCGGCTCGGGTGGCAGGACCGGGCTGCCGTACGGCGGCCACACGGGCGGAGCCGTGTGCCCCTGCGCCGGCTCGTACGCCGGACCGGGTGGGACGAAGGGGGGCTGCTCGCTCATCCCAGGCACCCCGGACCGAGCAGGGCCTTGAGGTCGGCGAACAGGGCCGGGCTCGGCGCCACCCGCAGCCGGTCGTCGAGCCGGAGCACGGTCGTCGACCCACGTGCCAAGAGCTTCAACCTGACCTCCGACATCCCGGGATGGGTGGCGAGGACGTCCTTGAGGGCCTCGACCACCGGAGCAGTACAACGTGTCGAGGGCATCGAGATCACCACGGGTCCGCTCGGGCCGTCGTTGATGTCGGGCAGCGTGACCTCCTGACCGTGCAGCTCGGGCTGGTCCTTCTGCCGTGACAGCCGGCCCTTGACGGTGATGATGGCGTCGTCGATGAGGTGCGTGGCTGCCAGCTGGTAGGCGCTCGGGAACAGCAGGACGTCGATCGCTCCGTCGAGGTCCTCGACGGTCACCATCGCCCAGGTGTCGCCGCGCTTGGTCATCTTGCGCTGCACCGAGGTGACCAGACCGGTGATCGTCACGGTGGAGTTGTCGGCACGCTCCTCGTCGAGCATGAGCTGGCCGATGGTGCAGTCGCTGGAAGCAGCGAGCACGTGCTCGAGGCCCAGCAGCGGGTGATCGCTGACGTAGAGGCCGAGCATCTCGCGCTCGTGGCCGAGGAGGGTCATCTTGTCCCACTCCTCGATGTCCGGGACGCTGACGGAGACGCCGAAGCCGATCGCGTCCGCGCCGTCGAGCCCGTCGAGGCCTGCGAAGAGCGAGTCCTGACCGATCGCCTCGTTCCTCTTGATGTCGATGTACTGGTCGACCGCGGTCTCGTGGATCGCGACGAGCGCGCGGCGCTTGTGCTTCATGTCGTCGAACGCGCCCGCCTTGACCAGCGACTCCAGCACGCGCTTGTTGCACACCAGCGCGGGGACCTTCTCCATGAAGTCGTTGAAGTCGACGTACCGGCCCTTCTCGGTCCGGCCACCCACGATGCCGTCGACGACCGTGTGGCCGACGTTGCGGATGGCACCGAGCCCGAAGCGGATGTCGTTGCCGACCGGGGTGAAGTTCGCCTGGGACTCGTTGACGTCGGGCGGCAGCACCTGGATCTTCATCCGGCGAGCCTCGTTGAGGTAGATCGCCATCTTGTCCTTGTCGTCCTTGACCGAGGTCAGGAGCGCGGCCATGTACTCCGCGGGGTAGTTCGCCTTGAGGTAGGCGGTGTAGTACGAGACCACCCCGTACGCCGCCGAGTGCGCCTTGTTGAAGGCGTAGTCCGAGAACGGCAGCAGGATGTCCCACAGCGTCTTGACCGCGCCTGCCGAGTAGCCGCGCTCGATCATGCCCGCCGAGAACGTCTCGAACTGCTTGTCCAGCTCGGACTTCTTCTTCTTGCCCATCGCGCGACGCAGCAGGTCGGCCTGGCCCAGGGTGTAGCCGGCGAGCTTCTGGGCGATCGCCATGACCTGCTCCTGGTAGACGATCAACCCGTAGGTCTCGCCCAGGACGTCCTCCAGCGCCTCGGCCAGCTCGGGGTGGATCGGCTCGACCGGTTCGCGACCGGTCTTGCGACGCGCGTACTTGTTGTGCGAGTCGGCGCCCATCGGGCCGGGCCGGTAGAGCGCGCCGACCGCTGAGATGTCCTCGAACTGGTCCGGCTTCATCGAGCGCAGCAGCGCGCGCATCGGACCGCCGTCCAGCTGGAAGACACCGAGGGTGTCGCCGCGCGCGAGCAGGTCGTAGGTGGCCGGATCGGTCAGCTCGAGCTCCTCCAGCACGACCGTCTCGTTGCGGTTGATCGCGATGTTCTTGACCGCGTCGTCGAGCACCGTGAGGTTGCGCAACCCGAGGAAGTCCATCTTGATCAGGCCCAGGGCCTCGCACGTCGGGTAGTCGAACTGGGTGATCATCGCGCCGTCGGCGGGCCGCTTGAGCAGCGGGATCACGTCGATCAGCGGCTCGCTCGACATGATCACGCCGGCCGCGTGCACGCCCCACTGGCGCTTGAGCCCCTCGATGCCGATGGCCGTGTCGACCACGCGCTTGACGTCGGCGTCACCGTCGTAGAGCGCCCGGAAGTCGCCGCCTTCCCCGAAGCGCTTGTGCGCGGGGTCGAAGATCTCCTGCAGCGGCACGTCCTTGCCCATCACCGCCGCCGGCATCGCCTTGGTGATCCGGTCCCCCATCGCGAACGGGTACCCGAGGATCCGCGAGGAGTCCTTGACCGCCTGCTTGGCCTTGATGGTGCCGTAGGTGACGATCATCGAGACGCGGTCGTCGCCGTACTTATCGGTGACGTAGCGGATCACCTCACCACGCCGACGCTCGTCGAAGTCGATGTCGAAGTCGGGCATCGAGATCCGGTCGGGGTTCAGGAAGCGCTCGAAGATCAGGCCGTGCACCAGCGGGTCGAGGTCGGTGATCCGCATCGCGTAGGCCACCATCGAGCCCGCGCCCGACCCGCGGCCCGGTCCGACCCGGATGCCGTTGTCCTTGGCCCAGTTGATGAAGTCGGCGACGACCAGGAAGTAGCCGGGGAAACCCATCTGGGTGATCACGCCGACCTCGAAGTCGGCCTGCTTGCGGACCGCTTCGGAGATGCCGTTCGGGTAGCGGTAGCGCAGCCCCTTCTCGACTTCCTTGATCATCCAGGAGGTCTCGTCCTCGCCCGGAGGACACGGGAACCGTGGCATGTAGGTGCCGTTGCCCTCGGTGAACTCGACGTTGCAGCGCTCGGCGATCAGCAGGGTGTTGTCGCACGCCTCGCGCAGGTCGTACTGGTCGACCCAGAGAGCGCGCATCTCGGCGGGCGACTTGATGTAGTACCCGTCGCCGGAGAAGGCGAACCGCTGCCCCGGGCCGTCACCGGCCGGGATGTCCATGGTGCTGCCGGAGTTGATGCAGAGCAGGTGTTCCTGGGACTTCGCGTCGGCCTGGTCGACGTAGTGCGAGTCGTTGGTGGCCAGCAGCGGGATGGCAAGGTCCTTGCCGAGCTTCAACAGCCCGTCACGCACCCGGCGCTCGATGTCGAGACCGTGGTCCATGAGCTCGAGGAAGTAGTTCTCGCGTCCCAGGATGTCCTGGAAGTCGGCGGCCGCCTGCCGGGCGGCGTCGTAGTTGCCGTAGCGCAGGTGGACCTGGACCTCACCGGACGGGCACCCGGTGGTGCCGATGATGCCCCTGCTGTGCTGGGCGAGCAGCTCGCGGTCCATCCGGGGGTGCTTGAAGAACCCGTCGCGCCAGGCGCCGGTCGAGAGCCGGAAGAGGTTGTGCATGCCCTCGGTCGACTCCGAGAGCAGGGTCATGTGCGTGTAGGCACCGCGCGCCGAGACGTCGTCCGGGCCGCCGTCGTAGAAGTTGATGCCCTTCTTCTCGAACCGCGAGATGTTCGGAGCGAAGTACGCCTCGATCCCGATGATCGGCTTGATCCCGGCTGCCTTGGCCTTGGCGTAGAACTCGTAGGCGCCGAACACGTTGCCGTGATCGGTCATCGCGATCGCGGGCATCCCGAGCTCGGCGGTCCGTTCGGCCATCTTCCCCAGCCTGGCCGCCCCGTCGAGCATCGAGTACTCGGTGTGGACGTGGAGGTGGACGAAGTTGTCGCCGGAGCCGTTCGACATGGAGCGGGGGTCACACCTTCCCAAGCGGGGTCTCGGAGGGGTCGCGAGCCAACTGTCTGGACGCTAGGGGAAGAGCGCCAGCCTACGGCAGTCTGACATCGAGGACCGACAGCCCCGGCGTGTCGTGCTAGACCCCGCCGCGGGCCATCTCGTTGAGCCGTGCGATCCGGTCCGCGGTCGGCGGGTGGGTCGAGAACAGCTTCGAGACGTCCTGGCCCCGGAACGGGTTCGCGATCATCAGGTGGCTGGCGTTCTGCAGCTGCGGGGTCGGCTGCAACGGGTACGCCGAGACCCCGTTCTCGAGCTTGTTCAGGGCACTCGCCAGCGCCAGCGGGTCGCCGGTCAGCTTCGAGCCGTCCTCGTCCGCGTCGTACTCGCGGGTCCTGCTGATCGCCATCTGGATGACGGACGCGGCGATCGGCGCCAGCAACGCGATCGCGAGCAACGCGAGCGGGTTCGGTCGGTCGTCGTCGTTGTTGCCGCCGCCGAAACCGCCGAACATGCCGGCCCACATCAGCATCTGCGCCACCGACGTGATCACACCGGCCACGGCTGCAGCGACCGACGAGGTCAGGATGTCGCGGTTGTAGACGTGCATCAGCTCGTGCCCCAGGACTCCGCGCAGCTCGCGCTCGTCGAGCAGCGTCAGGATGCCCTCGGTGCAGCAGACCGCCGCGTGCTGGGGGTTGCGCCCGGTCGCGAACGCGTTCGGCGCCTGGGTGGGTGAGACGAAGAGGGTGGGCATCGGCTGGCCGGCCTTCGCCGAGAGCTCCCGGACGATCCGGTACATCGCCGGCTGCTGCTGCTCGGTCACCGGGTAGGCACGCATCGCCTTGATCGCGATCTTGTCGGAGTTCCAGTACCCGTACGCCGTCATCCCGAGACCGACGAGCGCGAAGATCCAGAGATACGACATGTTGCCCGTCGCGCCACCGATCGCGCCGCCGATGGCCAGGAGCAGGCCGAAGATCCCGCCGAGCAGGAGGGTCGTCTTCAGGCCGTTGAAGTGCTGATGCATGTCTGGTTCAACGTACCCGGATCGGAGCGGGTTCCCCAGAAGGGGGTGCAGCACCGGGTGATCCGGGCCTCACCGCGAGCTGCCCGACTCGTAGGCGTCCAGGGACTCGCTGATCACGGTGTGCATGATGCGGGCGATCGGCTCGGCACCCAGACCGGGGGCGTGCGCGGCCATCCGGTCGGCGATCTCGCGCTCTCGCTCCGGATCACGCCCCTGCTGCCCGCCGCGTTCCTTGTACCCCTGCACGGCTGCCGTCAGCGCGAAGCGCCGCGCGAGCAGCAGCGCGAGCTCGTCGTCGACCTCGTCGATCTGCGCCCGCAGGTAGCTGACCGGGTCGGTCCCCGGCCAGGCCATCCGGACGTCCGGTGAGCGTTCCTCGTTCGCGGATCCGTCGGTGTGCTCGAGCTCGACCAGGCCGTGCCGGTGGTAGAAGGTGCGGGCCGCGGTGTTGCTCGCGAAGACCCACAGCGCGAAGCCGTCGGGCCGCTGCGCCTTGACGAGGTCGAGCAGCATCGACCCGATCCCGGTCGCCTGGTGCTGCGGACCGACGTAGAGCGAGTCGAGCCACGCGTCGGTGAGGACCGCGAAACCGAGGACCTCGCCGCCGTCCTCGGCCAGCCAGATCTCCCTGGCCGGCTGACCTTGCGGGAGCCCGGCGAACCAGGCGCGGATCTCTGCGTCGGCGTGGACCGCGGCCGGCATCGCCGGGGCTGCGTCCCGACGGGTGGCGATGTACAGCTCGGCGAGCTCGTCCAGGTCCTCGGCCGCTGCCGGCCGCAGGATCACTTCCTGGGTCAGCTCCTGGTTGACCTCGGAGGTCTGCACACGGTCAGTCGGCATCTCGGATCTTCTCCAGGGCGTGGGCCAGGTCCTCAGGATAGGGCGAGGTGTACTCGACGTACTCGCCGGAATCAGGATGCGTGAAACCCAGCCGTACGGCGTGCAGCCACTGCCGCTCCAGGCCGAGCCGTTTCGCGAGCGTCGGGTCGGCGCCGTAGGTAAGGTCGCCGACGCAGGGGTGCTTGAGCGCGGCCATGTGCACCCGGATCTGGTGCGTCCGGCCGGTCTCCAGCTGGATCTCGAGCAGGCTGGCGAACCGGTGCGCCTCGAGCGTCTCGTAGTGCGTGACGCTGTGCTTGCCGTCCTCGCGGACGGCGAACTTCCAGTCGGATTTCGGGGCCCGGCCGATCGGCGCGTCGATCGTGCCCTCGAGCGGATCAGGATGTCCCTGGACCAGGGCGTGGTAGGTCTTGTCGATCTCGCGGTGCCGGAAGGCGTTCTTGAGCACCGAGTAGGCGCGCTCGCCCTTGCAGATCACCATGACGCCCGAGGTTCCGACATCGAGACGCTGGACGATGCCCTGGCGCTCGGGCGCTCCGCTGGTGGCGATCCGGTACCCGGCGGCCTGGAGATGCCCGACGACCGTCGGCCCGGTCCATCCCATCGACGGGTGGACGGCGACACCGACCGGCTTGTCGATCACGACGATCGACTCGTCGTCGTGGATCACCGTGATGCCCTCGACGACCTCGGCGTTGATCTCCAGCGGATCGGCCACGGGCGGCAGGCTGACCTCGAGCATGGTGCCGGGCAGCAGCCGGTCCGACTTCATCGCCGCTGCACCGTCGAGGCGGACCAGGCCCTGGCCGAGCAGGTCGGCAGCCTTGGACCGCGAGATCCCGAACATCCTGGCCAGCCCGGCGTCGACCCGTTCGCCGGCCAGGCTCTCGGGGACCAGCAGGGCACGCTCGTGTCCGGCGCTCACGAATCCGCCCCGGCCGGCGGCGTCTGCGCCCGGGCTCGTCCACCGAGCGGGACACTGCGCAGCGACTGCAGGATGATCAGCGCGGCAGCCACGTTGATGCAGATGTCCGCGACGTTGAAGATCGGCCAGTGCGGCAGCTCCAGGAAGTCCACGACGTGCCCGCGCAGCGGACCGGGCTCGCGGAACAGTCGATCGGTCAGGTTGCCGGCGATCCCGGCGAGCAGCAGGCCGATCGCCCAGGCCCAGGTCGTCGTACGGACGCGACGGGCGACCAGGGCGACGACGACGAGGGCGACGCACGCGAAGACGCTGATCACCGGCGTGATGCTGGTGCCGGCGCTGAAGGCGGCACCGGGGTTGCGGGTCAGGTTCAGGCGTAGCAGCGACCCGATCACGTCGACCGGACCGCGATCAGCGAGCTGGTGCTGCGCCACGATCTTGGTCGCCAGGTCGATTCCCCAGGCGAGGACGGCGATCGCGAGGATCAGCCCTGCACGGGACGTCGTGGTGGTGACCCCAGAATTCGGCTCTGAGTTCGGCTCTGGATTCGGCCCGGAACCGGACCCGGTGTCGCTGGTCAGCGACGCTCCTCGCGCTGCTTGCATGTCATGCACATTGTCGCACGCGGGAATGCCATCAAACGATTCTTGCCGATCGGGTTGCCGCAGATCTCGCACACCCCGTAGGTGCGGTCGGCGATCCGGCTCAGGGCGTGCTCGGACTGCTCCAGCATGTCCCGGGCGTTGTTGACGATCGTCATCTCCTGGTCGCGCTCGAACGTGGCCGAGCCGACATCGGCCTGGTCGTTGCCCGCCCCTTCGCCGGCATCGCGCATCAGCACGGAGAGGTCGCCCTCGACCTCGTCGAGCTCGACGCGCAGGCGCTTGACGTCCGCGCGCAGCTGGTTGCGCACCTCGTTGAGCTCGCCCTTGGTCCACGGGTCCTCGGCTTCGAGGACGACCAGCTTGGCGGAGGTCGGCTTCGCAGCCGGCGGCGCCTTGGCCGGCGCGGCCTTCTTGACGGGCGGTGCGGCCTTCTTGACGGGTGCGGCCTTCTTGACCGGTGCGGCCTTCTTGACCGGTGCGGCCTTCTTGGCCGGCGCAGCCTTCTTGACCGGCGCAGCCTTCTTGACCGGCGCAGCCTTCTTGGCCGGCGCAGCCTTCTTGACCGGTGCCGCCTTCTTGACCGGTGCCGCCTTCTTGGCCGGTGCGGCCTTCTTGGCCGGCGCAGCCTTCTTCACGACGACGGTCCTCTTCACCGGCGCAGCCTTCTTGGCAGGAGCCGTCTTCGTCGCTGGTGTCGGGCGGCCGACCGCCTTGCGGGCGGCAGCACTCGCGCGGCTCACCAGGGATTTCTTGCCGGTTGATGCCATCGTGGAGCGCCCCTATCGGGCTAGAGGAAATATGACGTACGTCATAACCAGTGGCCGCGAGGATATGTGGAACGGTCAAACCCTTCAACTCGCCGTCCCGTGCGTGGTCCACCGAGAATCTGCGGAAACCCGCGTGATCGCCTCGGCACGACTCTGGCACACTGGACTCCAGTTGCAGGGCATCGATGGGGCCATCACCCCGGAGCCGCCGGAAGAAACGTCTCGGATCCCCTCGAAACGGACTAGAACCGGCAGCAACGAAGAAGAGCGGGCCAGGTCCGGTGGCGACACCGGGCGCGGCCAAGGAGGGTGGTACCGCGGGAACCCGGAACAATCGGGTCCTCGTCCCTTCGTGAGAGCACTGCCGATGGGCGGCGCACGACGACGAAGGGCCACCGTGAGCGAGTACACCCCCGTTCCCCCGCAGGTCGACCTGCCCGAGCTGGAACGCGCCGTGCTCGACCTCTGGGCCGAGCAGCGGACCTTCGAGACCTCGATCGAGCAGACGTTGGACGGCCGACCGTGGACCTTCTACGAGGGTCCACCGACGGCCAACGGCATGCCCGGCACCCACCACGTCGAAGCGCGCGTCTTCAAGGACGTCTTCCCCCGGTTCCAGACGATGCAGGGCCGGTACGTCGTCCGCAAGGGCGGCTGGGACTGCCACGGCCTTCCGGTCGAGCTGGCGGTGGAGAAGGAGCTCGGGTTCTCCGGCAAGGGCGACATCGAGGCCTTCGGCGTGGCCGAGTTCAACGAGCGCTGCCGGACCTCGGTACTGCGCCACGTCGGCGCCTTCGAGCAGATGACCGAGCGGATGGGCTACTGGGTCGACACCGCCAACCCGTACCGGACCATGGACTCCTCCTACGTCGAGTCGGTCTGGTGGGCGCTGCAGCAGATCCACGCCAAGGGCCTGCTGGTCGAGGACTACCGGGTCGCGCCGTACTGCCCGCGCTGCGGCACGGGCCTGTCCGACCACGAGCTCGCGCAGGGCTACGAGACCGTCACCGATCCCTCGGTCTACGTGCGGTTCCCGCTGACCAGCGGTCCGTGGCAGGGCGCTGACCTGCTGGTCTGGACGACGACTCCGTGGACCCTGGTGTCGAACACCGCCGTCGCGGTGAACCCGGAGGTCACCTACGTGCTGGCCGAGCACGAGGGCCGCAAGGTCGTCGTGGCGCGCCCGTTGCTCGACGCGGTGCTGGGTGAGGAGCAGAGCGAGCTCGCCTCGATCACCGGTGCCGAGATGGAGCGCTGGACCTACCAGCGCCCGTTCGAGCTGGTGGCGTTCCCTGACAGCGAAACAGGGCCTGCACACTTCGTCGTCCTGGCCGACTACGTGACCACCGAGGACGGCACCGGCCTGGTGCACCAGTCCCCCGCCTTCGGCGCCGACGACATGGTCGTCTGCAAGGCGTACGGCCTGCCGGTGGTGAACCCGGTCAACGCCGACGGCCACTTCGCCGACGACGTCCCGCTGGTCGGCGGCCAGTTCTTCCGGCACGCCAACACCGACCTGGTCGCGGACCTCGAGAAGCGCTCGCTGCTGTTCCGCCACCTCCCCTACGAACACAGCTATCCGCACTGTTGGCGCTGCCATACGGCCCTGCTCTACTACGCGCAGCCGTCCTGGTACGTGCGCACGACCGCGGTCAAGGACGCACTTCTGCGCGAGAACGAGAAGACGACCTGGTACCCCGAGACCATCAAGTGGGGCCGGTACGGCGACTGGCTCGAGAACAACATCGACTGGGCGCTGTCCCGCAGCCGGTACTGGGGTACGCCGTTGCCGATCTGGCGGTGCGCCGAGGGCCACCAGACCTGTGTGGGATCCCTCGCAGAACTGTCGGCGCTGACCGGCACCGACCAGTCCGCGCTCGACCCGCACCGCCCGTACGTCGACGCGATCACCTTCGCCTGCCCCTCCGAGGGCTGCGGTGCGGTTGCGACGCGCGTGCCCGAGGTGATCGACGCGTGGTTCGACTCCGGCTCGATGCCGTTCGCGCAGTGGGGCTACCCGCACGTCGAGGGCTCGAAGGAGAAGTTCGAGGCCGCCTACCCGGCTGACTTCATCTGCGAGGCGATCGACCAGACCCGCGGCTGGTTCTACACGCTGATGGCCGTCGGCACGACCGTCTTCGACGAGTCGTCGTACAAGAACGTGCTCTGCCTGGGCCACATCCTGGCCGAGGACGGCCGCAAGATGAGCAAGCACCTCGGCAACATCCTCGAGCCGATCCCGCTCATGGACGAGCACGGTGCCGACGCCGTCCGCTGGTTCATGGCGTGCGGCGGCTCACCGTGGTCGGCCCGCCGGGTCGGGCACGCGACGATCACCGAGACCGTCCGCAAGGTGCTGCTGACCTACTGGAACACGGTCGCCTTCCAGGTGCTCTACGCGCGTGCCGCTGGCTGGGCGCCAGGGGACGAGGCACCCGACATCGAAGATCGTCCGGTGATGGATCGCTGGGCGCTCTCCGAAGCGCACCGGCTGGCTCTCGCCGTCACTGACGCCCTCGAGAACTTCGACACGCAGCGTGCGGGCGCCCTGCTGGCGGCGTACGTCGACTCCCTGTCGAACTGGTACGTACGCCGTTCACGCCGGCGATTCTGGAAGGGTGACCCGGCCGCTTTCGCGACGCTGCATGAGTGCCTGTACGTCGTGACGCTGTTGATGGCACCCCTCACCCCGTTCATCACCGAGCGAGTCTGGCAGGACATGTTTGCCTCGACCTCCGATCAGCTGCCGCCCTCTGTGCACCTGGCCTCGTGGCCACGGATCGACGGCGAGTTGATCGACGACGATCTGGGCGCCCGGATGGCGATCGCGCGCCGCCTGGTCGAGCTCGGACGTGCCGCGCGTGCCGACGCCAAGGTCAGGACCCGGCAACCCCTGCGTCGCGCCCTGGTCGGTACGGCGGCCTACGAACGCCTCGACGACGAGCTGCGGGCCGAAGTCGCCGACGAGCTCAACCTGGGCTCGATCGAGCCGATCAGCGCTGCCGGAGCCGACCTGGTCGACCACACCGCCAAGGGCAACTTCCGGGCGCTGGGCAAGCGCTTCGCCCAGGAGACGCCGAAGGTCGCGGCCGCGATCGCCGAGGTCGATGCCGGCGTACTGTCCGCAGCGCTGGCCGCGTCGGGTCGGGCGATGGTGCTGGTCGACGGCAGCGAGGTCGAGGTGCTCTCCGACGAGGTGATCATCTCCGAGCGGCCCCGTGAAGGCTGGTCGGTGGTCAACGAGCAGGGCGAGACCGTGGCCCTGGACCTGGAGCTGACCCCGGAGCTGCTTCGTGCCGGGCTCGCCCGCGAGATGATCCGGATGATCCAGGAGGCCCGCAAGACCAGCGGGTTCGAGGTCTCGGACCGGATCGCGCTGACCTGGTTCGCCACCGGAGAAGCAGCCGACGCCTTCGCCGAACACAGCGGCCTGATCGCCGACGAGGTGCTGGCCAGCACCATGGCCGAGTCCGAGTCGCCCGACACCCTGACCTTCCGCGACGAGGACCTCGGGTTCTCCTTCAGCGTCTTCAAGGTCTAGCCCCGTGAGGCGCGGCACCTGGCCGCGTTTTCGTCGGTCGACGTCCGCTCCGCTGGCGCTCCGCTGAAGGACGCGTTCCCTCCTCCGCCTTGCCATACACCACACCTGACGAGGCTAGAAAACGCGAAAGGCGCCCCTCCGTCAGGAGGGGCGCCTTTCGGCTTGCTACGTGCGGGCTGATCAGCCCTTCGTGTCTTCGGAGTCCTCGCCCAGGATGCTGCGCAGTCGCTTGGGAGAGTGCTCGGCCTGGCCACCCGGAAGGGTGCCGCCCTGGGCCGCGCCGTCGAGAGCCTCGAGCTGCTGGCTGAAGTAGCTCTTCAGGCGGCTGCGGTACTCGCGCTCGAAGGAGCGAAGGCCCTCGATCTCGCCGTTGAGGGCGTCCTTCTCCTTCTCGAGGTTGCCGAAGATCTCCTTGCGACGGGCCTCGGTCTCCGAGTCGAGCATCGCGGCACGGGTCCGGGCGTCGGACTCGAGGCGGTCCGTCTTGGCCTTGGTCTCGACCTCGAGGCGCTCCGCCTTGGTGCGGGCGGCGCCGACGATCTGGTCGGCCTCCTCCTTGGCCCCGTCGACGAGCTCGTCGGCGTTGCGGGTGGCGATCTCGAGCAGCTTCGCCGCGGCGCTGGAGGCGTCGGCGACCGTGGCCACGCGAATTTCCTGGACCGGAGCCGCAGCAACCGGTGCAGGCGCGGCCACGACAGGCTCCGGGGCCTTCTCGATGACGGGGGCAGCCGGTGCGGCAACCTCTCCGCCACCGCGCTGCGCTGCGCTGAGCTTCGTCCGGAGGTCGTCGTTCTCCTTGGTGAGACGATCCAGCTCCGCCTCGACCTCGTCGAGGAACTGGTCGACCTCACCCATGTCGTAGCCCTCACGGAGCCGGACCGGAGTAAAGCGCTTGTTGCTCACGTCCTCAGGCGTCAGCGGCATGACCTCACCCATTCTTCGTTAGTCGGACAAACTCTTGCGGGATTGAACAATAGCCGTTCACCCCACGGTCGGCATTCCCCACCTGTGGAGTGCTATCAACCCGCCCAGATCAGGCTGTTGACCGAGATCAGCAGATAGCACACCAGCATGACGGCCAGGAAGCTGAAATCGAGGGCCATCCCACCGATCCGGATCGGCTTGAAGATCCGCCGGAACGCCACGATCGGCGGATCGGTGATCGAGTAGACGACCTCGAGGAGCACCAGGACGATGCCGCTCGGCGCCCACGACCGCGCGAAGATCTGGATCCAGTCGACGACCAGACGGACGAGCAACAAGCCGATGAACGCGTAGAGGAGCGCGTTGATCGCGGCTCCGACGGGATTCACGACGACCGCTCAGCTCTGGTTGAAGAAGCCACCCTCGATCAAGAGCTCCTTCTCCTCCGCAGCCACTTCGACGTTGGGCGGCGAGAGCAGGAAGACCTTGCTGGTGACGCGCTCGATCGTGCCGCGCACCGAGAAGACCAGACCTGCGGCGAAGTCGACCAGGCGCTTGGCGTCGACGTCCGACATCTCGGACAGGTTCATGATCACGGGGATGCCGTCGCGGAAGTTCTCGCCGATGACCCGGGCCTCGTTGTAGGTGCGCGGGTGCAGGGTCGTGATCCGTGACAACGGCGCGGAGGCGCGGGGTGCCGGCTGCGGTGCCGGAGCAGCAGCAGGACGGCGGCGCTCGGAGATGTTCGCGACGGCAGCGCGCGCGGGCTCGGGCTGTCGCTCGTCGTACGCGTTGTCGAGCTCGGCGTAGTCGCCGTCGGCGTCCTCGAGCAGTCCGAGGTAGACGCCCATCTTCCGCATCGCGCCGCTCATGAATCCTCTTCCTCTACGCCTGGTGCGACCTCGTACGAGGCCCCTGTCGCCGACTGTGCTGCCTTGTGGTGGACGTTACTGGATCGAGGGCCTCGGACCGAGGACCGACGAGCCAATGCGTACGTGTGTCGCGCCGTATTTCACGGCCTCCTCGAGGTCACCGCTCATGCCCGCCGAGATCACCCGGGCACCCGGGTGGTCGGCCTGCAGCGCGGCGGCGATCGCGGCCAGGTGTTCGAAGGCCGGACCGGCCGGCTCCCCCAGTGGCGCGACGGCCATCACGCCGCTCAGCCGCAGACCCTCGGCATCGGCGATCGCGTCGGCGAGCAGGTCGATCTCCTCGGCTCGGGCACCGCCGCGGCCGGGTGCCGATGACGGGTCCAGGCTCACCTGCACCAGGCACTCGACGATCCGATCCGTCTCGACCGCACCCCGGCTCAGGGCTGGGACGAGCTTGAGCCGGTCCACGGATTCCACGACGTCGGCGTAACCGGCCACCGCAGCGGCCTTGTTGCTCTGGATGGAGCCGATGAAGTGCCACCTCAGGTGCAGGTCGGCGCACTCCGCCGATTTCGCCGAGGCTTCCTGATGCTTGTTCTCTCCCACGTCAGAGATCCCGAGGTCCGCGAGCAACCGGACATCGGCCGCGCCGAAGTACTTGGTGACCACGGTCAGGTCGACGTCGGCCACCGACCGCCCAGCGGCAGCACAGGCAGCAGCAATGCGACCTCGTACGACGGCCAGGTTGGCCTCGAGCTCGTCGCGGCGGTTCACGTACCCATCCCGTTCTGTCGGGCAAGCCTGATCAGCCCGGCAAGCCGGCCGGCGCCGGCGCCGTCGCGACGGTAGGAGTAGAGGTCCGGCGACTCACGGGTGCACCGGGACAGGTCGATGAGCGTGACACCGGCGGCGACGAGCTGGGCTCGCACCCCGGCGCCGAGGTCCAGGGACGGGGTCCCCCAGCTCGTCGTCGCTACCGCCGCCGGCACGAGCGCGGCGACCTCGGCCTGCATCGCGGCCGGGACCTCGTAGCAGGCTCCGCAGACGTGCGGTCCGATCCAGGCGGTGATCGACGTCGCTCCCAGGTCGCGCATCCGGGCGATGGTCGCAGGGACGACGCCAGCGGCGAGGCCGGGCCGACCCGAGTGCGCTGCGCCGATCACCCCGGCGTCCGGATCAGCCAGCAGGACCGGGACGCAGTCGGCCGCCCTGACCATCAGCGTCACGCCGGGCACGTCGCTGACCAGTGCGTCGGCATCCGGCCGACTCGCGAATCCGCCGGCACCGGCGTACACGACCTCGACGCCGTGGACCTGGTGCAGGTCGGCCAGCACGTCTCCGGCGGCGAACCCGGCCAGCACCCGCGCGTGGTTCTCCGCCAGCGCTGCCGGGTCGTCTCCCTCGAGCGCCAGGTTCAGCTCGTCCCAGGGAACGCCGCTGACCCCGCCATACCTGTCCGTGAAGGCCAGGTCGACGGGGCCGAGCGAGGAGCGGTGGAGGAACACGACGAGGACGCGCGGCCCTACTTCAGGAAGTCGGGCACGTCGAGGTCGTCGTCGAAGTCGGGCCGCTTCGACGCGCCGACCGGAACCGGCTCGCGGTGCACCGGCATCGAGCCGCTGCGACGCTCCGCGGCCATGGCCTTGGCCGCAGCCAGGGTCTCCTCCTGGGTCTGGACCTTCCTCTCCGCCGGGGCCGGACGGCGAAGACCCTGAGCGTCCTCGCGACGCTTGGGACGTCCACCCTCGAACCCTGCGGCGATCACCGTGACCCGCACCTCGTCACCGAGCGCGTCGTCGATGGTCGCACCGAAGATGATGTTCGCCTCGGGGTGGACCGCGTCGGCCACCATCGCAGCAGCCTCGTTGATCTCGAACAGGCCGAGGTCCGAGCCACCGGCGATCGAGAGCAGCACACCCTGCGCACCGTCGATCGACTCCTCGAGCAACGGACTCGAGACGGCCAGCTCGGCGGCCTCGACCGCGCGGTTCTCCCCGCGCGCCGAGCCGATGCCCATCAGGGCGGAACCGGCGTTCGACATCACCGACTTGACGTCAGCGAAGTCCAGGTTGATCAGGCCCGGCGTGGTGATCAGGTCGGTGATGCCCGAGACGCCCTGCAGCAGGACCTGGTCGGCCTGCTTGAACGCGTCGAGCATGCTGACGTTGCGGTCCGCGATCGAGAGCAGCTTGTCGTTCGGGATCACGATCAGCGTGTCGACCTCCTCACGGAGGTTGGCGATTCCCTCCTCCGCCGACGCCGAGCGACGGCGACCTTCGAAGGCGAACGGGCGGGTCACGACGCCGATCGTCAGCGCTCCCAGGGAGCGTGCGATCTTGGCGACGACCGGCGCGCCACCGGTCCCGGTGCCACCGCCCTCACCAGCGGTCACGAACACCATGTCGGCGCCCTTGATGACTTCTTCGATCTCGTCGGCGTGGTCCTCGGCGGCGCGCGCACCCACGTCCGGATTGGCGCCGGCGCCGAGGCCCCGGGTGAGCTCACGGCCGATGTCGAGCTTCACATCGGCGTCGCTCATCAGGAGCGCCTGCGCATCGGTGTTGATCGCGATGAACTCAACGCCCCGCAGACCGACCTCGATCATCCGGTTGACTGCGTTGACGCCACCTCCACCGATACCCACGACCTTGATCACGGCCAGGTAGTTCTGTGGTGCTGCCATGGCGGGTGCCCCTTCTGGTCCTGATGGACTAGTGCTCTGCTGTGTCGCGCTGCCCGTCTGCAGTGCGGCTCCGGTATGTCTGGGGAAGCGACCCTGAGCTGGAACCCTAACCCTCCAGTAGAAGGTTAATGTTATGTCAACCTGGGGTCGTGAGACCAAGGTAGGCACCGACCTGCGCAGAACCCCGGCAACACGCCCAAGCGCGTCGGAAGTTCTTGCAGGGATGCGAATTCGGGCTAGCGGGTCGTCGGTCGACCCGGGACGCTGACGTCGATGGCGTGCACTGATCGCTTCAGCAGCACGGCGAGGACCTCGGCCTTCTGCACCGACGAGTCCGCGCTCCCCCACAACACCGTCACACCGCTCTTCATCCGCAAGGTGATCGCATCGATCGAGGCGACATCGATGTAGGCGACCCGGGCGGCGATGTCGGCGCGCAACGACCCGACGACCTTCGCAGCCTCGGCCAGGGCATCGGCCTTGACGTCGGGCGCGGTCCTGACCAGGGGCAGGCCCGCCGGCCTCGTGACGTAGTGCCCGAACAGGACGCCACTGGCGTCGACCGCCTGCAGCCCGGCACCGCGGCTGACGACGGCGACGGGCGTCCGTTCGACGATCGTGATGTGGATCGTGTGCGGCCAGGATCGCGAGACCCCTGCCGACTCGACCGCTGACAACGACTCGACCCGGGCCTGGATCGCGGCGAGGTCGGCGCGGGCCAGGGGCTGCCCGATGGGCGCCTGCGCGACAGCGGTGATCCGGGCCTGGCTGATCGTCGTGTTCCCGGTGACCTCGACCCCGGTGACGGTCACGAACGAGGAGAAGTAGACGACCCAGATACCGACCACCACGGCGAACACGACAAGGACCGCGATCCAGAGCGGGCGCAGCCGTCGTACCCGGCCACGGAACCGGGCGCGGACACGCCTGCGCGCGAAGTCCGGCGCCGAGATCAGTACGGTTTCGTCCTCGGTGGTCGTCACGGGAGACCTCCCCCATCGTTCGGTACTTCCGGCTTGGTGCGTTGTTCGAGCTGGGCCAGGACCGCAGGGCCCAGGAGGGTGACGTCTCCGGCACCCAGGGTCAGGATCACGTCGCCCGGTCGCGCCCGCTCGAGCAGGTGATCGGCGGTTGCCGACCAGGACGGTTCGAAGACGACGTGCTCGGGCGCGAGGGGGACCGCATCCGCGACCAGCGCGCCCGTGACGCCTGGCTCGGGGTCCTCGCGCGCGACGTAGATGTCCATCACCACCACCTCGTCGGCCGCTCCGAGGGCCACGCCCATCTCCGGACCGAAGATCCGGGTGCGCGAGACCATGTGCGGCTGGAACGCGACCACGATCCGGCCGTCACCGACCAGCGCGCGGGCAGCCTCGAGGTCGCCGACGATCTCGCGCGGGTGGTGCGCGTAGCTGTCGTAGACGCGGATCCCGCCGACCTCACCCTTGAGCTCCATCCGTCGACGGGTACCGCTGTAGGCGCCCAGCCCACGAGCCAGGTCCGCGAAGCCGAAGCCCAGCCGGAGCCCGCTGGCCAGGGCGGCCAGTGCGTCGGCGACGTAGTGCTGCCCGGGGACCTGGAGCCGCACCTCACCGAGGCGTCGGCCACGATCGACCACTTCGAAGGTCGAGGTGATGCCGACCTGACGGAGGTTCTCGGCGCGCACCTCGGCGTCGGGACCGTTGCCGACGGTGACCGTCCTCAGTCCGTGGGCCCGGGCGATCACCGCCAGATCCGCGGCACCCGGATCGTCGACGCAGGTGACCAGGAAACCTGCGGGATCTATCCGGTCGAGGAATTCGACGAACGCCGCGCGGTAGGCCTCCTCGGTGCCGTAGTTGTCGAGGTGGTCGGCCTCGACGTTGGTCACCAGTGCCACGTGCGGGGAGTAGACGAGGAACGCCCCGTCGCTCTCGTCGGCTTCGGCGACGAACAGCTCGCCGGTGCCGTTGTGGGCGTTCGAGCCGGACTCGTTGAGGTCGCCACCGATGGCGAACGACGGATCGGCTCCGCAGTGCTGCAGGGCCACGGTCAGCATCGAGGTGGTCGTGGTCTTGCCGTGGGTACCGGCGACGGCGACGACGACGCGGCCCTGCATCACGGCCTCCAGCGCGGCCGAGCGCGGAAGCAGCCGCAAGCCCCGTCGCTGCGCCTCGAGGACCTCCGGGTTGTCGGCACGAACCGCGGTCGAGACCACCACCGTGTCGACATCACTGACGTGGGCCGCGTCGTGGCCCACGAAGCAGCGAGCTCCCAGAGCCCGCAGCGCCTCGATCGTTGCCGACGGCTTGGCGTCGCTGCCGGAGACCTCGATGCCGCGGGCCAGCATGATCCTGGCGATGCCCGAGAGACCGGCGCCGCCGATGCCGACGAAGTGGACGCGACCCAGCGCCTCGGCAGGGAGCAGCTCGTCGGGAACGGGGACCTTCATCGGGCCGCACCACCACGCGCGGCCGTCTCGATCAGGTCGGCGAGCCTCTCGTCCGCATCCAGCGGGATCACCCCGGACGCCGCCCTGCCCATCTGCTCGCGCCGGTCGTGGTCGGCGGCAAGCGCCGGCACGGTCGAGGCGACCCACTCGGGCGTGAACGCTGCATCGGCCACGAGCAGGCCACCACCGGCGTCGACGACCGGGCGCGCGTTGAGTGCCTGCTCGCCGTTGCCGATCGGCAGCGGGACGAAGACCGCCGGCAGGCCGACCCCGGAGACCTCGGTGACGGTGTTCGAGCCCGCCCGGCAGACCACCAGGTCGGCTGCGGCATAGGCCAGGTCCATCCGGTCGACGTACTGCTCGATGCGGTACGCCGGCGCATCGCTCGCCCTGGCGGCGCCGAAGTCGGGGCGCGCCTCGCCCTTCGGCCCGACGATGTGCAGCACCTGGACCCCGGCCGCCGCGAAGGCGGCCGCGCTCGCGGCGATCGCGTTGTTGATCCGCTGGGCGCCCTGGGACCCGCCGGTGACCAGCACGGTCGGGCGCTCCGGGGCGAGACCGAAGAACTCCAGCGCCTCTGCGCGTCGTGCCGACCGGTCGAGGGTGGCGATCATCCGCCGGATCGGCAGCCCGGTGACGACCGCGTGCGGCAGCTTGGTGCCCGGGAAGCTCGTCGCGACGTACGGCGTGAAGCGTGCTCCGAGCTTGTTGGCGATGCCGGGCAGCGCGTTGCCCTCATGGACCACCAGCGTGGTCTTGCGACGACGCGCAGCCAGGTACGCCGGCACCGAGACGTAGCCACCGAAGCCGACGACCACGTCGGGGCGGACCCGGTCCAGGACGGCGACGGCCTCGTTGACCGAGGTACGCAGTCGCGCCGGCGTCCGGAACAGATCGGCGTTGATCGAGCGCGACAACGGCACCGGGGAGACGAGCTCGAGGCGGTAGCCCGCCGCCGGAATCACCGAGGTCTCCAAGCCACGCGGCGTGCCGAGGCAGACGACCTCGAGGTCCGGGTCGCGACGCCGCAAGGCATCAGCGGTGGCCAGCAGCGGCGAGGTGTGGCCGGCGGTGCCACCCCCCGCGAGCAGGACCCGCATCACGACAGACGCCTCACGACCAGCGCCTCACGGCCCCGGCGTTGACGGCACGACGGGCCCGGCGCTCACCACGGCGGCGACGCAGCTCACCGGCGGCGTTCGGCTCGGAGCGGGCGAAGCCGATCACCAGGCCGAGCGCCACGAGTTCCGGTACCAGCGAGGAACCACCGTAGGACACCAGCGGTAGCGGGATCCCGATCACCGGGAGCAGGGCGAGCACCATGCCGACGTTGATGATCACGTGCGCCATCAACCAGATCATGATGCCGGCCGTGGCGTAGCGCACGAACAGGTTCTCCGCCTGCCTCGCGACCCGCAGGCCGGCGTACGCGACCGTCAGGAACAGGGCCAGGACCAGCAGGGTGCCGACCAGGCCGAGCTCCTCGCCGAGGATCGCGAAGATGAAGTCGGTGTGCGCCTCCGGCAGGTTGCCCCACTTCTGCTGGCTGGCGCCGAGCCCCTTGCCGAACAGGCCGCCGCTGGCCATGCCGAGGATGCCGTGACCGGCCTGCCACCCCGAGCCCTGGAAGTTCTTGAACGGCTGGGTGAACGAGGTGATCCGGGTCATGCGTTCGGGGTTGCTGGCCGCCAGGTACAACGCGGCGACCGAGACCGCACTGACCGCGGCGATGAAGATCCGGGCCGGGACACCGATCACCCACAGCATGCCGAGGGTGATCGCGAACATGACCAGCGCGGTGCCGAGGTCACCGCCGACCAGGACGAGTCCGGTGATCACGCCGGCGACCGGGAGCACCGGAATCGCCAGGTGCCGCCAGGAGTCGAGGAGGGCGTGTTTGCGGGCGTACACGTCGGCGCACCACAGCACCATCGCGAACTTCGCGACCTCCGACGGCTGGATCTGGAGCGGGCCGCCGAGACTGAGCCAGTTCTGGTTGCCGTTGACCGAGCGGCCCATGGAGGTCTGGGTGAGGGCGAGCAGGACCGCCGAGAGCGCAAGCATCGGCCACGCCGAGTAGCGCAGCACCTTGAGCGGTAGCCGGGTGGCGATGAAGGCGCAGGGAATCGCGATCAGCACCCACATCAGCTGCTTGGTGGCCCAGAAGTACGAGTTCCCGTGGAACTCGAACGACGTGACGCTGGAGGCGCTGAGGACCATGATCATCCCGATCGCCAGCAGCATGCCGGACGCGCCGAGCAGCAGGTAGTACGGCGTCAGCGGACGATCCAGGTTGGCACGCACCGCGTCGACCCGGCCCCGGATGGCGCCTGCGAATCCTGCGGTCCGGTTTCCGGGGCGTGATTCCGGGCGGGTGTAGGTCCGGCCACCCGGCTGAGCGGTGACGCTCACGCATCCTCCTCATCGCGGTCCGACGCGGTCCGCTCCTACTACTGGTTCGTACGCCGCATCCGGTGCACCGCGTCGATGAACGCATCGCCGCGAGCGCCGTAGTTGGCAAACATGTCCATGGACGCGCACCCGGGGGCCAGCAGCACCGTGTCACCCGGTCGGGCGAACGCCGCGGCTTGGGCCACCACGCGATCCATGGGAGAAGTCTCTCCGGAGGGCAGACGGAAGACCGGTACATCCGGGGCGTGTCGGGCGAGCGCATCGGCGATGACCTGCGCATCCGCGCCGAGCAGCACCACGCCGCGCAGCCGGTCGGCGACCCGGCTGACCAGGTCGTCGAAGTGCGCGCCCTTGGCAAGCCCGCCGGCGATCCACACGACCGGGTCGTAGGCCTGGAGCGAGGCGAGCGCAGCGGGCGGGTTCGTCGCCTTGGAGTCGTCGATCCAGGTGACCTCGTCCCACACGCCGACGAGCGAGATCCGGTGTCCGTCCGGCTGGAACGCGCTCAACGCGTCCCGCACCGCGGTGGTCGGCACCCCGTAGGAGCGGGCGAGGGCGGCCGCGGCCAGGGCGTTCGCGACGTAGTGCGGTGCCTGGGTGGGCAGGTCGGCCAGGGTGCAGAGCTCGGCAGCCGCGTTCTGTCGGTCCTCGACGAACGCCCGGTCGGCGAGGACGTCGTCGACCAGTCCGAGCATCCCCACCCCGGGAGTGCCCAGGGTGAAGCCGATGGCGCGCGCACCGTCGGCGACCTCCGCGTCGCGGACGAGCTGTTCGGTGACCGGGTCGGCGACGTTGTAGACGCACGCGTGCTCGACCCCGGCGTAGATCCGGCCCTTGTCGGCCAGGTAGCGATCGAACGGTCCGGAACCCGGCCCAGAGATCGGCCCAGAGATCGGATCAGAGATCGCCTCCGGAGGCCAGCCGTCGTACCAGTCGACGTGGTCCTCGGCGACGTTGAGCACCGCAGCCGAGTGCGCGGCCATCGACGAGGTGTAGTGCAGTTGGAAGCTGGACAGCTCGACGGCGAGGACGTCGTACGGGTCAGGGTCCATCACGGCCTCGACGATGGGCAGGCCCACGTTCCCGCAGGCAACGGCCCGGAGTCCGGCGGCGCGCAGGATCGCCTCGAGCATCTGCACGGTGGTCGTCTTGCCGTTGGTTCCGGTGACCGCGAGCCACGGGGTCCGGTGCTCGGGATGGCGCAGTCGCCAGGCCAGCTCGACCTCTCCCCACACGGGGATGCCGCGCGCGGCGGCCTGTGCCAGCAGCGGTGCATCGGGGCGCCATCCCGGCGAGGTCACCACCACATCGACGTCGGCGGGCAGGACCAGCGTGCTGCCCGCTCCCAGACGCACCGTGGCGCCGAGGATCTCGAGCAGGGTGGCCTTCTCCTCGCGGGTCTCGTCACTCAGGTCGTCGAGCGCAGTGACCGAGGCGCCGAGGTGGTTCAGGCTGTCGGCGGCCGCGTAGCCCGAGACCCCGAGGCCTGCGACCACGGCGTTGACGCCGTCCCAGGAGTCCAGCCGGCCGAGCGCGTTCAGAGTGGCCCGTTCTGGATTTCTGGGGGCGCTCACGCGCCCGACACCCACTCGGCGTAGAAGAGGCCCAGCCCGGTCGCGACGAAGACGGCGCCGATCAGCCAGAAGCGGATCACGACCGTGATCTCCTCCCAGCCGAGCAGTTCGAAGTGGTGGTGCAGCGGCGCCATCCGGAAGAGCCGTTTGCCCTTGGTGACCTTGAAGTACCCGACCTGCAGGATCACCGACATCGTCTGGACGACGAACAGGCCGCCGAGCAGCGCGAGCAGCAACTCGGTGCGGGTCATCACCGCCATCCCGGCGACAGCGCCGCCGAGCGCCAGCGACCCGGTGTCACCCATGAAGATCTGGGCAGGCGAGGCGTTGTACCAGAGGAAGCCGAAGCAGGCGCCGGTGATCGCCGCTGCCACCACGGCCAGGTCCAGCGGGTCACGGACGTGGTAGCAGGAGGCGGCCGTACCGGAGAAGTCCAGGGCCACCCGACGCCCACCACAGGCCTGGTTGTTCTGCCAGATGTTCATCAGCGTGTACGCCCCGAACACCATCATCGAGGCCCCGGCAGCGAGACCGTCGAGACCGTCGGTGAGGTTGACGGCATTGCTGGTGCCGGCGATGAGCAGCACGATGAACAGGATCAGGAAACCCGTCGGCAGCGCCAGCTTGTCGATGTCACGGGTGAACGAGATCGCATGCCCGGCAGGCGTTTCGCCCCGCTCGTTCACGAACGGGTGCACGCGCCAGAGCACCAACCAGCCGAAGACCGCGGCCACGACGGTCTGGCCGATGAACTTCGCCTTGCTGCGCAGGCCGAGGTTGCGCTGCTTGTAGATCTTGATGAAGTCGTCGAGGAAGCCCACGAAGCCGAGACCGACGAAGAGGAAGAGCAGCAGCCAGGCCGACGCCGACGGTGCGAGGCCGGTCATGAGCTTGGCCAGCAGGTACGCCACCACTGTGGCCACCACGATGACCAGGCCGCCCATGGTCGGCGTTCCGCGCTTGGTGTGGTGGCTGGTCGGTCCGTCGTCGCGGATCAGCTGGCCGTAGCCCTTCGCCGCGAACACCCGGATGGCGACGCGCGTGCCGATGATCGTGAAGATCAGAGACAGTCCACCCGCGAGCAGGATCGCCTTCACGGACTTGCCTCCTTCGCAATGCTCTCGGGTTCGGGGTCACCGGCCATCAGGGCCTCAGCAACCAGCTCGAGCCCGGCAGCCCGCGACGCCTTGACCAGCACGACCTCCGTGCCGTCGACATTGTTCCGTACGGCGTCGACGGCATCGTGCACCGTCCCGACGAACACGGCTGTGTCGTCGCCGGCCACGATGGATCTGGCCCCGTCGCCGACCACGAACACCTGGTCGATCCCCAGGTCGCGGGCGAGCCGGCCCAGGTCCGCGTGCTCGGCCTCGGAGGCCTCGCCGAGTTCGCGCATCTCTCCGAGGACCGCGACCGTCCGCCGACCGGTGCGCTGCCCGATCCCGGCGAGCGTCTCCAGGCCGGCTCGCATCGAGTCCGGGTTCGCGTTGTAGGCGTCGTTGATCACGACCAGGCCGTCCGGGCGCTCGTGCAGCTCCATCCGCCACTTCGAGAGGGCCTCGATCCGCGCGAGCGAGGTACCGATCGCCGCCAGGTCGACGCCGAGCGCGAGGGCGACGCCGGCGACCGCAGCCGCGTTGGTGGCCTGGTGCTCGCCGAGCAGGCGCAGCGCGACGTGGACGCGCTCCTGACCGGCCTGGAGGTCGAAGGACGGCCGACCGAAGTCGTCGACCTCGACCGCCTCGAGGCGCACCGCCGCTCCGGTCCCCCGGCCGAAGGTGCGGACCACACCGCGGCTGCGCGGAGCCATCCCGACCACCAGCGGGTCGTCGAGGTTGAGCACGGCGATGCCGTCGGGACCGAGGGCATCGACGATCTCGCCCTTGGCCTGCGCGATCGCCTCCTGGGATCCGAACTCGCCGAGATGGGCCCGGCCGACATTGAGCACAAGGCTCACGTCAGGCGGTGCGATCGTGCACAGGACGGCAAGGTGACCGATCCCCCGGGCGCCCATCTCCAGGACGAGGAACCGGGTGTGCGGGTCGGCGCGCAGCACCGTGATCGGCAGCCCGAGCTCGTTGTTGAACGACCCGTAGGTCGCGACGGTCTCGCCGGCGCCCGCGAGGACCGCACCGAGCATGTCCTTGACGCTCGTCTTGCCCTGCGACCCGGTCACCGCCACCACCCGCAGCGCAGGGTTGCGCTGGCGCACGGTACGAAGCACCGACCTCGCCAGCGCCTGCACGGCTGCCTCGACGTCACCGACGACCACCGTAGGCGCGTCCGTCGGGCGCGAACCGAGGACCGCGGCCGCACCACCGGCAACGGCACCGGCAGCGAAGACATGGCCGTCGACGTGCTCGCCGGCGATCGCCAGGAACAGCCCACCCGTCTCTGGTACCCGACTGTCGAGGAAGGCCGGCCCGGTCACCACCACGTCGGCATGGGCCGGATCGACCTCGCCACCGGTGGCGTCGGCGATCTCGCTCAGGGTCATCGCGATCACGCCGGCGCCTCCCCGCGGGCTGCGAGGGCGGCGCGGACCTCGTCGGCATCGTCGAAGGGGTGCACGACGCCGGCTGTCTCCTGACCTGTCTCGTGACCCTTGCCTGCGACCAGCACCGTGTCGCCCGGACCTGCCATGGCGATCGCGCGCTGGATCGCCTTGCGACGATCGCCGATCTCGAGCACCTCGGCGCGATCCGCCGGGTCGACGGTATCCGTCCCGGCGATGACCGCCGCCCGGATGTCGGCTGCTGCCTCGCTGCGCGGATTGTCGTCGGTCACCACGAAGACATCCGCGTCGCGAGCCCCGATCTCGCCCATCAGCGGGCGCTTCCCGGTGTCGCGGTCGCCTCCGGCACCGAGCACCAGGACGAGCCGGCCGAGGGTCAGCGGGCGCAGCGCCCCGATCGCAGCATCGAGTGCGTCGGGCTTGTGGGCGTAGTCGACGACCACGAGGAAGTCCTGGCCGGCGTCGATCCGCTCGAGCCGTCCGGGGACCCCGCCGGCGCTCGCGATGCCGTCGGCGACCGCGGTCGCGTCGAAGCCGGCCTCGGCCGCCAGGGCGATCGCACACAGCGCGTTCGCCACGTTGAACTCCCCGGTCAGCCCGACCTGCGCCGGCACCCGGTGGCCGTCGGGGGTGATCACGATGAAACTCGAGCCGTCGGGACGAAGTGACACCTCGACTGCTCGCCAGTCGGCCGGGGCTCCGCTCGGGGAGAAGGTCCGCATCGGGATCTCCGCAGTCGCGAGCAGCCGGCGCCCGTACTCGTCGTCGATGTTGGTCAGGCCGAGGCGAGCACGGGCCCGGGTGAAGAGCGACGCCTTCGCCGCGAAGTAGTCCTCGAGACCGGTGTGGAAGTCGAGGTGGTCACGTCCGAGATTGACGAACGCCGCAACGTCGAAGACCACCCCGTCGACCCGACCCATGACCAGCGCGTGGCTGGAGACCTCCATCGCGCATCCGGCGACGTGCTGCTCCCGCATGACCGCGAACAGGGCGTGCAGGTCCGGGGCCTCCGGCGTGGTCAGGGCGGTCTTGAGCTCGTGGCCGGCGATCCGGGTACCGACGGTGCCGACGACGGCCGCGGTGATGCCTGCCTGCTCGAGACCGCCCTCCAGCAACCGCGTCGTGGTCGTCTTGCCCTGGGTGCCGGTGACGCCCATCAGGACCAGGTCGGCGGCCGGGTTGCCGTAGACCCGGGCGGCGAGGTCGCCGAGAACGACGCGCGGCTCAGGCAGCACCAGGACCGGCACTGCGGCGGCCCCGGGTCCCACGCCGAGCTCGACCAGGCCGGCAGGATCGGTGACGACGGCCACGGCACCGGCGGCGATCGCATCGGCCGCGAACGTCGCACCGTGCACACGGGCGCCGGGAAGCGCGGCGTACAGGTCGCCGGGCTGGACCCGCTGGGAGCTGAGGGTCAGTCCGGTCACCGTGACACCCTCGGCGTCTCCGACGAGCTCAGCACCGCTGGCCTCGACCAGGTCCGCGAGCGCGGTTCGCGCCGGGTCCGCAGGCCGCGTCGGACTGGGATCGGAGGACTCGCTGCTCATTCTGGGGAACCTATCGGTTCACCAGAACACGGGCAGGTTCGCCGGCGGGGTGTTGGTGGGCGGGACCGAGTACTTCTGCAGCAGGTAGTTCAGGATCTGACGGAAGACCGGACCTGCGGTGCCGCCACCACTCGCGCTGTGGACCGGGTTCTTGATCACGACGTACACCGTGAAGCGCGGGTTGTCGGCCGGCGCGAAGCCGCCGAAGGACACGTCCAGCGAACCGTCGTAGCAGCCACAGGTCTTGCCTACCTCCTGGGCCGTACCGGTCTTGCCTGCGACCCGGTAGCCGGCGATGCCGGCGCCCGGGGCGGTGCCGGCGCCGAGGGTGGTGACGCCCTCCATCATCCGCGCCTCGGCCGTGGCTGCCGCCGCACTGATCACCCGGCGCCGGGTGGCCTGGTCGGTGCCGACGACGGTGCCGGTCGCGGTGGTGGCCGAGCCCTTGATCAGGCTCGGCGTGATCAGCTCGCCGCCGTTGGCCACGGCGTTGACGGCGGTGGCCATCTGCAGCGCGTTCACCGCGACACCCTGACCGAAGGCGATGGTCGCCTGGGTGAGCTCGGTCCAGCTGTCCAGCGCCGGCAGGACACCGGTCGACTCGTTGGGCATCCCGACGTCGGTGCGGTGGCCCAGACCGAACGCATCGAGGTAGTTCCACAGCTGGGAGTGGGTGAACTGGCGGGCAGCGAGCACGGTGCCGATGTTGGAGGACTTCGCGATCACCCCGGCCAGGGTCAGTCGCAGCGTCGGGTGCTGGAAGTAGTCGTGGATGACCCGGTTCAGCACCGGGAGCTGGTGCGGCACACGGATCCGGGTCAGCGGCGTCACCTTGCCGGCATCGATCAGTGAGGACGTGGTCAGGACCTTCTCCACCGAGCCTGGCTCGTAGACGTCGGACAGGGCACGACTCCCGCGATCGCTGGCCGGCGAGGCACCCGGGTCGTTGGCGTCGTACGACGGGTAGTCGGCCAGGGCGAGGATCTCACCGGTCTTGGTGTCGATCGCGATCGCGGCTCCCGACGTCGCGTGCGATCCCTGCACGGCGGTCCTGAGCACACGCTGGGCGTAGAACTGCACGTCCCGGTCGATGGTCAGCGTCAGGTTCCTGCCGTTGACCGGCGCGGTCTCGGTGTTCTCCCCCAACGGGATCCGGTTTCCGCCACCGACCTCGTAGGTCTCGGTGCCGTCCTTGCCGGCCAGTCGTCGGTTGAAGGTCTGCTCGAGGCCCGCGAGGGGAACGCCGTCGGAGTTGAGGAAGCCGAGCAGGTTGGCGGCGACGTCGTGGGCCGGGTAGTTGCGCAGCGGGTCGGGACGGGTCTCGATGCCCTGGAACCCGGCGTTGGTGACGGCGGCCACCGTCGCGGTCGCCAGCGTCGCCGGAACCCGGCGGGCGATGTAGGCGAACCGGATGTCCGGCTTGCCCGGCGGAGCCTGCTTCATCAGCCCGTCCAGGACGTCGAAGTAGTCCAGGTGCAGCCGGTCGGCCAGGATCCGCGCGATGGCCTCGGCGTGCGGCCGGGTGCGCAGCGGATCGGCGACGATCATCATCCCGGCCACGGTCTCGGCGAGCGGGACCCCGTTGCGGTCAGTGATCTCGCCACGGGTGGCGGGCAACGGCACTGTGACCAGGCTCTCGGCATTGGCCTTGGCGGCGTACGCCTTGGGGTCGAGCCCCTGCAGCTGGATGAGCCGGGCACCGAACAGCGAGAGCACCATCGCGATCACGATCAGGCCGACCCGCAGGCGAACCTCCGAGGAGCCCCGCAGCGAGCGGGCACCAGAACGCGAGCGAGAACTGGGACCCGACGGACGACGTGCCGCCGGGCGAGAACGCTTGGTCAACGATGAGCTCCGTGGGCCGGGGTTGCTGCCCCATTCCTACCTGTCGTCGTGCCCGTGTTCGTGGAGGCGTGGCCGGTACCGGTCGCGGTATGTGTCCCGGTCTGCGTCGTGGTGGCGGCTGTGGTCGGGGCGAGCACGCGGACGATGATCGGCTTCGGCCGGAGCGGCGACGGCAGTCCGGCCGGCAGCGGAGTCACGCGGATGCCGTCTGTCGGGGTGGCCGGAGTCGGCTTGCCGAGGATCTTGCCGGTGGCCAGGTCGACGAACGCCGGAGTGGCGGGAGCGACCATGCCGAGCTGGCGGCCGGCCGCCGCGAGGTGCTGGGGGTCGCGCAGCTGGTCGAGCTGCATCTGGAGGGACTGCTCGCGCGCCGTCAGGGCGTCGGCCCGGTTCTGCAGGCTGGTCGCGTAGAACGCTCCCTGCTGCATGTGGGTGTTGAACATCAGCAGGCCGACCATGCCTGCACCGAGGATGGCGAGCACGAGGGCGGCGAAGGGCGCCCGCGGTGCCCGGCTGACGCGGACGGGGACCAGTGCCAGACGGGCGCGTTCCACGGCCGACGCCGCCGTGCGCGGCAATCGGGTACCGCGGGCCGGACTCAACAAGCTACTCACGCTGCTCTCCCTCGGATCCGTTCGACGGCGCGCAACCGGACGGATGCGGCGCGGGGGTTCTCGGCGATCTCGGCGTCGGTGACCTTCTCGGCACCGCGCGTCAGCAGCCGCAGCTCGGGCTGGTGCTCCTCGGGTACGACGGGCATGTCGACGGGCGCGGTCGACCGGGTGCGTTCGACGAAGGCCTGCTTGACCATCCGGTCCTCCAGCGAGTGGTAGCTCATGACGACGACGCGTCCGCCGACGGCGATCGAGTCGAGTGCGGCGGGGATCGCCCGTCGCAGCACGCCGAGCTCGTCGTTGACCTCGATCCGAAGCGCCTGGAAGGTGCGCTTGGCCGGGTGTCCCCCGGTACGCCGTGCGGGTGCCGGGATCGTGTCGCGGAGCAGGTCGACGAGGCGGGCAGAGGACGCGAACGGCTCGGCCTCGCGCTCGCGCACGATCGCCCGTGCGATCTGCCGCGCGAACTTCTCCTCGCCGTAGGTGCGCAGGATCCGCGCCAGGTCGGCGCCGCTGTAGGTGTTGAGCACCTCGGCCGCGGTGATGCCCTCGGTGTCGTTCATCCGCATGTCGAGGGGAGCGTCCTCGGCGTACGCGAAACCGCGGTCGCGCATGTCGAGCTGCATGGAGGAGACGCCGAGGTCGAAGAGGATGCCCTGCACCTCGGCGATGCCGAGGTCGGCGAGGACCTCGGGAATCTCGTCGTACACGGCGTGCACGAGCGTGGTCCGTCCGGCGAAGGGGGCCAACCGCTGGCGACTGCGCTCGAGGGCGTGCACGTCGCGGTCGACGCCGACGACGTGCGCCTCGGGGCACCGTGTCAGGACCGCCTCGGTGTGGCCGCCGAGACCGAGGGTCGCGTCGACCAGGATGCTCCCGGGTTCGGCGAGTGCGGGCGCCACGAGGGCGACGACCCGGTCGAGCAGGACCGGGACGTGTGTGGGGGCACTCATCGGGCTGGCCTTACTTCCCGAGTCCGACGAGGATCGTGATCAGCAACGTGATCCCGACGCTGGTGCCGGCCGAGAACAGCATCACGCCGAGCCCGTCGCGTACGTCGTGACGGACGCGCCGTGCCGGTGTGACCGACCCGTTCGTGTGGCTCATGGCACTCGACCCCTGCTGCCTGGCTGCGGAAATGACTGGTGTGGGTGGTGATCGCCTGACCAGGTTCGGGTCCGCTCACATGACCCTCTGTCACCGGGGAAGGTGCGACAGATTGCCGGGAGCGGACTCGAGCCTCGCCCTGCGATCACCGTTGTTGAGTTGTGGGGCGCCCGTCAGAAGCCCGGGAAGATCTCTTCCTGCACATCGGAGAACGCCGACTCCTGCGCTGCGGTGTAGTCCGCCCAGGCCTGCGGTTCCCAGATCTCGATCCGGTTGTAGATGCCGATCACGACGCACTCCTTCTCGAGCGACGCGTACTGGCGCAGCTCGGGAGTGACGGTGAAGCGGCCCTGCTTGTCGGGCACCTGCTCCGAGGCGAGCGCGAACAACATGCGCCCGTACCCGCGAAGCCGGGCGTCGGTCTGCGAGGCGTTCTGGAACTTCTCGGCGAACACGTCGAAGTCGGCCTTGGTGCGCATGTCGATGGAGCGCTCCTGACCTCGGGTGATCACCAGCCCGTCCCCCATCGCCTCTCGGAATTTCGACGGAAGGACGAGCCGGCCCTTGTCATCGAGCCGAGGAGTGAAGGTGCCGGAAAACATCTCGCCACCCCGTCCCTCTCGTCCACCACTTTCCCCCACTTTACTCCACATCCCTCCACCGTCAACCATCTTGAGGTCGTTTCTGACTCCTTTTCACCACGGGGTCGTTCCCCAGATGCTTCGGTCTCCCCTCAGCCCGTCCGCAGGCGGTTGTCGGCCGAACCGGTACGAATTCCGGGACAATTCCTCGTCGCCTGCTCCCGGCTATGGGGTTGACTGGGGTCATGGAGGAATCAGGGGCTGGCCCGGGCAGCGGACTGGACGCGTTGCGCGCGGTCACCGACCGGGTGCGCGCCAACATCGAGAAGGTCATCGAGGGCAAGCCCGAGGTCGCCCGGACGGCTCTGGTCGTCCTGCTCGCCGAGGGACACCTGCTGATCGAGGACGTGCCCGGGGTCGGCAAGACCATGCTCAGCAAGGCGCTCGCACGCTCGATCGACCTGACGGTGCGCCGGATCCAGTTCACCCCGGACCTGTTGCCCTCCGACGTCACCGGGGTCTCGATCTTCAACCAGGACACCCGGCAGTTCGAGTTCCGTCCCGGTGGGGTGTTCGCCAACATCGTGATCGGCGACGAGATCAACCGGGCCTCCCCCAAGACCCAGTCGGCGATGCTCGAGTGCATGGAGGAGCGTCAGGTCACCGTCGACAACCAGACCTTTGCGCTCGACGCACCGTTCATGGTGATCGCGACGCAGAACCCGCTGGAGATGGAAGGCACCTATGCCTTGCCTGAAGCACAGCGCGACCGGTTCCTGGCCCGGGTCTCGATGGGCTACCCGGTGATGGCGGCGGAGATCGCGATGCTCTCGGCACGCAACACCAGCAGCCCGATCGACGAGCTCGAACCGGTGACCGACGCGGCCGAGATCCGCAAGCTGATCGGGGTCGTCGGTGGCATCCACGTCTCCTCGGCCGTCCTGCGGTACGCCGTCGCGGTCACCACGGCGACCCGGTCCTCGCCGGACCTGCGCCTGGGAGCATCGCCCCGCGCCACCCTGCACCTGGTCCGGGCCGCGAAGGCGTCCGCCGCGATCGCAGGTCGCGACTACGTAGTTCCCGACGACCTGCGTGAGCTCGCCCCGACCGTGCTCGCCCACCGGTTGCTTCCCACGGTCGAGGCCTCGATGAGTGGGCGCGGTCCGGCCGAGATCCTGGCCGGCGTCCTGCGCACGGTGCCCGTCCCGGACTGATCGTGACGACCGCCGCTGCCGGCCCCGTTGCCGGTGCCCCCGCTCCCGTGACCGGCGGCACCGCAGCGCGCCGGGCCCTGCGGACGCTGACGGTGCGCGGACGTGCGTTCGTCGCCGCCGGCGGCACGGCAGCGACGTGCGGGATCCTCCTGGGCGAACGGGACCTGGTCCGGATCGGCGTCCTCATCGGTCTGCTGCCACTGGTCACGCTGGCACTGGTCACCCGCTCGAACAACCGGCTCAGCCTGGCCCGGACCCTGACGTCGAACCAGGTCGAGGTCGGCCAGGTCGCAGGAGTCCAGCTCGACGTGACCAACGTCGGCGCGCGGACCGGGCTCCTGCTGGTGGAGGAGCACGTGCCGTGGGCACTCGGGCACCGGCCGCGGTTCGTGCTCGATGCGATGGAGCCCGGCTGGCACCGCCGCTTCGAGTACCCGGTGCAGGCCGAGGTCCGCGGCATCTACGAGGTCGGACCGATGACCGTGCGGGTCGCAGACCCGTTCGGCATGATCGAGCTGCACCGTGCCTTCACCCGGACCTCGACGCTGGTGGTCGTTCCGTCCGCAGAGCCGCTGCCGGCGATCCCGCTGCGCGGTGCCTGGACAGGGAGCGGCGACAACCGGCCGCGGCCGTTCTCGACAGGAAGTACCGCAGACGTCACGGTGCGCGAGTACGTCCACGGCGATGACCTGCGCCGGGTGCACTGGCGCAGCACCGCAAGGACCGGCGAGCTCATGGTTCGTCGCGAGGAGCAGCCGTGGCAGTCGCGCTGCACCCTGTTCATCGACAACCGCGAGCGCGCGCACCGCGGTACCGGTCCGGACTCCTCACTCGAGCGAGCCGTGACCGTGGCCGCCTCGATCGGGGTGCACCTGGCCCTGCAGGGGTTCCAGGTGCGGCTGGTGAGCGCGCTCGGCGAAACCGACCCCAAGGGCAGCGGCGAGCACTCCTGGCACGACGGTGATGTCGGTACCGCGACCCAGCCGTTGCTCGAACGCCTGGCCGCCCTCCCGATCACCCGGACCGCCGAGATCGCGACCGACTGGGTCGACGAGACCGTCACCTCCGGGATGTTCATCGCGGTCGTGGGCGCGCTGACCGACCTCGACAAGGCCTTCCTGGCCCGGTTGCACACGCGGGCGAATGCGTCGTACGCACTGGTGATCGGCGTCGACGGATGGTCATCGCGCACGTCCCGGACGCCGGATGCCGAGCAACGTCAGTCCGGCACGACCTCGTGGCTGCAGCGGCGCGGATGGAAGGCCGCGGACCTCGAACGCAACGGCTCGCTGGCCGTCGCCTGGCAGGAGCTCGGCCGATGACCTGGGACCCGGGCAGGCTCTCGGTGGCGATGCGGACAGCAGCCGCAGCCGGACTGATGAGCTGGATCGCGCTGGTGTCCTGGCGCGGCCTGGTCGAGCAGGCGCCACAATTCCTGGGGTCCACCTTGTTCGCCGCGGTGCTCATCGCCGTCACCGGGGCCCTCGTGCGCGGCGTGCGGCTCCCCTGGTACGCCGCTCTGCTGGCGCAGCTGGTGGTGGTGCTCGGCTGGTTGCACCACCACGCCCGCGTCGGGGGGCAGCTCGACGGCTGGCTGCCCACGGCAGCAAGCATCGGCCGCCTGGTCGACAGGATCCATGTCGGCGCGACCGCGGTGAACCGCTACAGCTCCCCGGTCAGTGCCGACCACCCCGACGCGGTCCTCTACCTCCTCGCCGCCGGCATCCTGGTCCTGCTCTCCGTGGACCTGATCGCGTGCGGCCTGCGGCAGCCACCCTGGTCGGGCCTGCCGGTGATCATCACCGTGACGATCCCGATCAGCGTCCTGGACGGAGGGCTGCCGTGGCCGGTCTTCATCGGCACGGCACTGGCCTTCGTGATGCTGCTGGCGGTCGCCGAGACCGACCGGATGCTGTCCTGGGGGCAGGCGGTCACCGGTCACCGCCCCCGGCCCGGCCAGACCGAGAAGGTCTTCGGCCGGGCCTCGGCACGCGGACGGGCCCTGCAGATCGGCGCACTGACCACCGCCAGCGCACTGGTGCTGCCGATCTTCGTCCCGGTCGCCCACGGGCTGCTCGATCGCGCGAAGAACGGTGGCAGCCACGGCGTGGGCGAGCACGTGACGCTGGTCAACCCGCTGGTCAACCTTCGGCGCGACCTCATCGCGCAGGACCACCTCCCGCTGCTCCGGGCGCACACCAACTCCACCGATCCGACGTACCTGCGCACCACGGTCCTCGACGAGTTCGACGGCACCGACTGGTCGCCGTCCTCGCGCAACCTGCCCGAGACCAATGTCGCGGCGGGCAGGCTTCCCGACCCCGCCGGTATCGACTCGAGCACCCCCGGCGTCACCACTGCCTGGGACCTGCAGATCACCCCGGACTTCACCACGACCTGGCTTCCGATCCCGTACTCGACCCGCACGATCAGCATCGACCGGGGCGACTGGCGCTACGCCGTGAACACGCTGGACATCGCCGACACCGACACGGTGGTACCCGTCGGGGTGCAGTACCACCTGACCGCCTTCGCGCCGACAATCGATCCGGCAGCGCTCAATGCCGCAGATCCGGCGCCGGAGAGCATCCAGGTGCCGATGACGAGCCTGCCCACCGGCGTGCCTGCCGAGGTCCGCAAGATCGCGCGCCAGGTGACCGCGGCCGGGGCGACGCCGTACGCCAGGGCGGTGCTGCTCCAGGACTGGTTCCGCAGCAAGGGTGGCTTCACCTACTCGCTCCAACCCGCATCAGGCAACGGCATGGCTCAGCTGACCCGGTTCATCACGACCGACAAGGTCGGCTACTGCGAGCAGTTCGCCGCCGCGATGGCGATCATGGCGCGGGCACTGGGCATTCCCGCGAGAGTGGCCGTTGGTTTCCTGGCGCCGACGTCGAACCGATCTCCCGGCGCGTACACCTACACCAGCGACGACCTGCACGCCTGGCCGGAGATCTACTTCCGCGACTCTGGCTGGGTGCGGTTCGAGCCGACGCCCTCGGTGCGCACGGGTCCGCCGCCGCCCTGGACGCGCGGCGTGACCGGGCAGCCCCAGCCGGTCCTGCCGACGACGGTTCCGAACACAGTCAAGCCGCGCCCGGTCCCGAGGAACATCCACCTGCCCACCCCGACGGTCCAGCACGGCACCGGCAGCAGCCACCGGTTGCCGATCTCGGTCGCCCTGCTCGTCCTGCTACTCCTGGCCGCGGCGGTGCCCCGGCTGCTCCGGAACACCCAGCGCGGCCGCCGGTTGCGGCCGAGGGAGGATGCCCGCGCGGAGGTGGCCGAACTGTGGAAGGAGCTGCGCGCGACGGTGCTCGACCTCGGGGTCACCTGGCCCCAGGGTCGGTCGGTCCGTGAGATCGCAGCCGTGCTGATCCGGCAGACGCGAGCGGGCCGCGAGGATGCGCTGGCGCTGGAGGAGTTCGTCGAGATCGTCGAGCGGGCCCGGTACGCCGCGACGTTCGGGCTCGACGACGCCGCCAGGGTCGCGATGCGTGCCGCTCTGGCGAGGTGGTCGACACTGCTCACCTCGGTGCTGGCCCCGGACTCCGCCCGCAGGGCGCGCTGGATGCCCCGGTCCGTGTTCGAGCGGCGTGCGGCCATGGCCCTCGACGTCGACGAGCGATCAACCAGCCTGACCGAGGTCAACTGAGGATCAGAAGCCCTGGTCCCGACGGTGCTGCCAGCGCTGTTCGATGCGCTGCATGAAGGTGCCGCTCTTGTTGGCCGCCTGACGACGGGGACGACGCTGCCGCTTCGGCTTCGGGGCCCGGCCGCCGTCGAGGACCTCGAAACGGTGCGGGTGGTCGTCGAAGTCGAAGAGTGCGTCGGGCGAGGACGGTCGCTCGTCCGGCACGCGATGCCCACGCCACGCGGCCAGGCCGATCATCGCGGAGGACAGCATCACCAGGAAGCCCAGGACGCCGAGCCACAACATCTCCGAAACCGCGCCACCCATCAGCATCGCGATCCCACCGAGGAAGACCAGGCCGGCAGCCGCCGAGCGCATCCGCGCGACCCGTCGCAGCGTCCGTCCCTGCAGCGCAGAAACGAACTTCGGGTCCTCGGCTGCGAGGGCGCGCTCCATCTGTTCGAGCAGGCGCAGTTCCTCTTCCGAGAGCGGCACGACTTCCTCCCAACCACTGATGGCACTTCGGGTGACAGCACAAGTCTAGGCAGCCTCCGGTCAACGCGGTACCCGAGATTGCGAATTCACAGATTCATCTTCTCTCCTCAGGCGTTCAGGGACGACTCCCGCCGAACAACGTCGCCGGACGTACGGCACCTCCACCGAAACGGGCCGCCGCCGCATCGACGGCGCGATCGGCCTCGGCCCAGCCCCGCTCACGGGCGCCGAGCTCGAGCTGCCGCTGGGTCCCGGCCCGGGGCCGCAGGCCCTCCACCCGGACACCGACCAGCCGGATCCGGCGAGTCGTACGCAGCGCCTCGAAGAGCCGGACGGCCTCGGCGTGGACCTCGCTGGTGACGTCCGTCGGATCCGGCGCGGTGTGCGAGCGCGTCAGGGTGGTGAAGTCGCTGTAGCGGACCCGGATGGCGACCGTCCGGCCCGACAGCCCGGCTCGCCGCATCCGGCGGGTGACCCGGGTCGCGAGACGAAGCAGCTCGCGGCGGATCACAGCAGGATCCGCGGTGTCGCGCGAGAACGTCTCCTCGGCTCCCATGCTGCGTTCGGGGTCGTCGTCGGAACGACGCGGCACCAGCGTCCTCCGGTCGGTGCCCCACGCGAGCTGGTGCAGGTGCAGGCCGGAGGCCTGGCCCACCATCTGCCGCAAGGTCGGCAACGGGATCTTCGCGACGTCGCCGACGGTTTCCAGGCCGAGCCGATGCAGGCGTGCCCGGGTCTTGGCGCCGACGCCGAACAGCTCACCGACGTCGAGCGGATGCAGGTACTCGATCACCCGCTCGGGCGGAATCACCAGGACGCCGTCGGGCTTCGCGCGCCTGCTCGCCAGCTTGGCGACCGAGACACTGGCGGCCAGACCCACCGAGCAGGTGATCTGCTGCTCGTCGTGGATCCGAGCGCGCAGCCACTCCGCGATCTGCAGCGGGGTACCGCGCTCCCGCCTCGATCCGGACACGTCGAGGAAAGCCTCGTCCAGCGAGTACGCCTCGACCAGCGGGGTGACCTGGCGGAAGGTCTCCATCACCGAGCGCGACACCGACTCGAACGCCTCGAAGTCCGGCGCCAGGCGAACGGCCTGCGGGCAGAGCCGAGCGGCCTCGGTCCCCGACATCCCGGATCGGATGCCGAGTCGTCGCGCCGGATAGTTCGCCGACAGCACCACGCCCCGATGTCCACCGCCGACGACCACGGGCACATCGACGAGCTCGGGGTGTTCCCGCAACGCCACCGACGCATAGAACGCATCCATGTCGACGTGGAGCAACGGGCATCCCAGCGACCCGTCGTTCATCGCGCCTCGCGGCCGGGCGCCGCCTCAGCGGGTGGCGAGGGTGTGCAGCTGGGCGCCCAGCGTGCGGTACTCCGGACGCCGGGCGACCGCGCGTTCGAGCTCGAGCAGGCTCTCGACCGCTCCCGGCTCGAGGTCGAGCAGGGAGGACGGGACGACATCGGTGAAGACCCGGACAGCGTGCATCTCGGTGAGCGTGAAACCGGAGGCGGCCAGCAGGTCGGCGAGCTCGTCGGCGACGAACCGCCGCTCACCGGCGACCTCTCCGTCGAGGACCGCCCGCGCCTGGACGAAGTGGCCGGCCATGGCCCTGGCCAGGACCGCTGCGTGGCGCTGGCTGACCAGCAGGCTGAGGACTCCCCCGGGTCGCAGCACCCGGCCGATCGTCGCCAGCGCCGCGGCCGGGTCGTCGACGAGACCGAGCACTTCGTGGCACAGGACCAGGTCCGCCGACCCGGCCGCGACCAGATCGGGCAGCGAGGCGAGCTCGCCCTGCTGACCGGTGATCCGGTCGGCGACGCCGTGCTCGGATGCCCGTCGGGCCAGTGCCGCCAGCGCGTCCGGGCTCGGGTCGATGACGGTGACCTGATGGCCGAGCTCGGCGACGCGGACAGCCAGCCCGCCGGTGCCGCCCCCGATGTCGACGACCGTCTGTCCGGCACGGGACTCGAGGTGGACTCGGCATGCGTCCCAGACCACGGCAGTACGGACCGAAGCACGGCGTTCCAGGGGTCGCTCCATGCCCCGAACCCTAGTGCTGCGGCGCCAGGCACCGCCGTCAAGCCACCCGGAACGGAGCGTGTCCGGTCAACCCGAGCGCGGTCTCGACCAGGGCGAGGAACCGGTCGGCATCCCGCACCAGGTCGTCGGCCTCGCGTTCGGTCACGGCACGCCGGGACCCGGCCTCTGCCGCCGAGCGCTTCTGGGCGCCCGAGGAGAAGAAGGTCGCCCATTCGGCGAACTCCGGCGCGACCTCGGTCAGCAACACCCAGGCGTTCTTCTGGCGTCGCCTGGCCACCGGGAGCGGTTGTGCACGGGCTGCCAGCAGGGCCGCGGTTGCACGCAGTGCTGCGACGTGCGCCAGCGCATAGCGCTGCGGGACGTCGGAGCAGGTGATCGCCTCGCGCAGGGACTCGGCAGACCGTTCGAGGTAGGAGTGCGTCGCGGCAGGAAGCTGCAGGCTGTGGGTCATCACGACTCGCCCTCAGTCCAGCGAACCGGCGAGGCACCAAAGGCCCTCAGCCGGGTCGAAGGCCAGGTCGAAGACGCCGAAGCCGGGATCGTCGTTCGTGGCCACGGCGCGGCCACGGGCCGCCGTCACCCGCCAGACCTCGCGTTCCCGGATCAGCTCGGAAGCGCCCGGCCGCTCCTCGGGACGTCGCAGCCACCAGGCGCCGGTCTCGACCCAGTGGGCCACGATCGAGCGGACCTGCCAGAGCCGGCCGCGCCAGAGGAACTGCTGCGGCGCTTCGCTGGCCGGGAGTTCGTCGGGCCGTGTCGCCAGCATCAGGTCCCCGAAACCGTCCGGCCCGTCCGCGCCGTAGCCGGGAACCGGACCTTTCCGTACCTCCACCAGGTCGTCATACCGTCGCACTGTCTGCTCCTCTCGATCTCGCCGTACTCGATGTCGCGGCCTCGGACCCCTTGTCGGTGCCCCGGTGGAAGATGGGGGTCGAAGTCACCTTCCACCGGAGCCGACTTCGAACAGATGTTCGAATGACTCCAAGGTACACCTCAGGACCGACAGCCCGTCAAGCCCTTCCGACGGTGGGTGGGATACCTTCCGGGCCATGGCTGAGACGACCGGCGCAGCGGCTGGTGAACACCCGTCGATCGCGTCCTTCCGGGCCCGTTTGGGCGACCTCGGCGGACAGGGCCGGATCGTGCTCCTGCCCGACTCGGTGCACACGGCCGCGCTGGCGGCCGAGGCACTGGGCTGCGAGGTCGGCGCCATCGCGAACAGCCTTCTCTTCGCTGCGCCGGGCGCAGATGGCACGGATCAGCCGATCCTGATCCTCACCTCGGGCGCACACCGGGTCGACGTGTCGTTGGCCGCCGCCCGGATCGGAGTTGCCGACCTGCGGCGCGCGAAGCCGGAGTTCGTCAAGGAGACGACCGGCCAGGTCATCGGCGGCGTCTCGCCGATCGCGCATCCCGTCCCGATCCCGACCTACCTCGACCCGACCTTGCGGCGCTACGAGGTGATCTGGGCCGCCGCCGGCCACCCGGCAGCCGTCTTCTCCACGACGTACGACGAACTGAGCCGGCTCACCGGTGCGATCGAGATCGACGTGAACTGATCGTGGAGATCTGGATCAACCCGGCGTGCAGCAAGTGCCGTTCCGCGAAGGCCGAGCTCGATGCCGCCGGCATCGACCTGCCCCGCGACGCCGCGCACCGCGACGAGTGGATCGCCGCGATGGTTGCCGACCCGCGCACGATCCAGCGACCCATCATCACCGCGGCCGACGGCACCACCGTGGTCGGCCGCGACGCCGCCAGCATCGAGGACGTCATCGCCCACGAGCGCGGCTGATCAGGCGCCGTAGAGGCCCTTGCGGTACCGCTCGCCGTAGTACTCGTCGAGCTCGGCCAGGCTCATGCCGGTCTCCTCGGTGGTGTGCGCGATCACCGCGCGCCGCGGCACCCGGGCGTCCGGGTCCCAGGTACCCGGATCCCACAGTCCCGAACGCAGGAACGCCTTCGAGCAGTGGCTGAACACCTCCTCGACCTCGACGACCACGGCGAGGACCGGCCGGTGGCCCTCGACCACGAGCTCGTCGAAGAACGGTGCCTGCGCGACCAGCCGGGCGTTGCCGTTGACACGCAGCGTGTCGCCGCGGCCCGGGATCAGGAAGTTCAGCCCGACGTGCGGGTTCTCCAGGATGTTGCGGTAGCCGTCGGCGCGACGATTTCCCGGCCTCTCGGCGATCGCGATCGTCACGTCGTCCAGGACGTGCACCAGGTCGCCGGCAGGATCCCCCTTCGGCGAGGCGTCGCACTGCCCGGTGGTCGAGGCCGTCGCCATCACGCAGAACGGCGAGGACGCGAGCCAGGCACGGTCGAGGTCGTTCAACCTGGTGCGGACCTTGTCGCGGGCCCGCGGGATCGGCTCCCCGAGCAGCTCGACCAGCGCCGCCACGTCGGTGATCTCCAGCCAGGCTTCGTCCACGCATCGACGGTATGTCACCAGCGACCCGGGCTGCGAATGGATTGTCACGACGACCCGACAGCGCCCGGCGCCGACGACCCGCACCCCTAGGGTGTGCCCCATGGCGCGTGTGGTGGTGATCGGCGGCGGGTTCGGCGGCCTGGCGAGTGCGGCACGGCTCGCGAAGCTCGGGCACGAGGTGACGCTGATCGAGCAGGAACGCACGCTCGGTGGCGCGCTGACGACCATCGAGAAGGACGGCTTCCGCTGGGATGCCGGCCCGACCAGCACGTTGCTCCCGGCCGTGATCCGGGATTTCTTCCGCAAGTCCGGGCGCGCGGCCGAGAAGGAGATCGACCTGGTCCCGCTCGAGCCCGTCGCCCAGCACCGGTTCGCCGACGAGACCGTGCTGGACCTGCCCGGCGGCAGTCGCGCCGCCCAGCTCGACGCGATCGAGTCGGCACTCGGACGGGGCGCCGGCGCACGGTGGGTCAGCTACGTCGATGACTTCGCCGAGGTCTGGGAGGCCTTGCGCAAGGACTGGTTCGAACGACCCTGGTCGCCCGAGCACGCCCCGAAGCAGACCCGCGCGCTGCTCGAGACGCGGCTCACGCTGCAGAAGCTCGTCGCCAAGGAATTCAAGGACTCCCGACTTCGCGACCTGGCCCTGCACGCCACCCGGTTCGAGGGTCACGACCCGCGCAACGTGCCCGCCTGGGTGGGGGTCTGGTCCTACGTCGAGCAGAACTTCGGTGCCTGGACCCTGCCCGGCGGGATGGGTCAGCTGACCGGAGTCCTGGCCGAACGGCTCGCGACCCGCGGTGTCACGGTGACGACCTCGACCACCGCCACCGACCTGGTGGTCGAGGCCGGTCGCGTGGTCGCGGTCTCCACCACGGCCGGGGACCTGGCGGCCGACGTGGTCGTCGTCGCGATCGACCCCCGACGGCTGCCGGCGCTGGCCGACCAGGTCGCCCGCACGATGCCGGTGATCCCACCGGTGATGTGCCACATGGGCATCGTCGGTGAGGTACCCGACCTGCCGCACGAAGTGGTCATCCACGGCGATCCCTGCCTGGTCCTGCGTACCAACGGCACCGCGCCCGACGGAGCCCATGCCTGGACCGTCCTGGGTCGCGGTCGGCTTGCCGAGGACATCGTCACCGCGCTGCAGCGCTCGGGCATCCGGGTCCGCGACCAGGTCGAGGTGCGCATCGACCGGTCACCGCGCGAGCTGGTCGCCGACTGGAACGGCTCTCCCTCCGGAGTGCTGTGGCAGGGTCGCGGCACGGTTCGCCACCGGATGGGTACGACGTCCCCGATCGCCGGCGTCTACCTCGCCGGTGCCCACACGACACCCGGCGCCGGCCTTCCCAGCGTCGGACTCTCGGCAGCGCTGGTGGCCCAGGTGGTCGGCCCGGCCTAAGGGCCCAGCGTCAGGCGTGAACTGCGAGAGATGAGTAGATCTCGCGGGTCGCCTTGGACCGGTTCAGCGTGTAGAAGTGCAGGCCCGGCGCTCCGCCTGCGAGCAGGTCGTCGCACAGCTCGGTCGCGATCCGGATGCCCTCGGCGCGTACGGCGTCCGGGTCGTCGGCCAGCGGCTCGATGCGCGCCAGCACTTCGTCGGGCATCTCGCGCCCGGACAGCTCGACCATCTTCTTCATCGAGCCGAGGCCGAGGATCGGCATGATGCCCGGGATGATCGGGATGTCGACGCCAGCGGCGGCGGCGCGCTCGACCAGACCGAAGTAGTCCGAGGCGCGCAGCACCATCTCGGTGATCGCGAACTCGGCACCGGCGTCGTACTTGGCGCGCATGACCTCGACGTCGGCGTCGGTGCTGGCCGCGTCGCGATGGCCTTCGGGGAACATGGCGACACCCACGGCGAACTGATCGCGGCGCTTGACCAGGCCGACCAGGTCAGCGGCGAAGTCGACGCCGCCATCGGTGGTGACCCACGGCGTACCGGGTCCACCGGCCGGGTCGCCCCGCAGCGCCAGCACGTTGGTCACCCCGGCACCGGCGAGCGAGTCGAGGATGTCGCTCAGCTCGGTGACCGTGTGCCCGACGCACGTGAGGTGCGCCATCGGGGTCATCGAGGTCTCGCGGGCGATCCGGCCGGTGATCTCGATCGTGCGGTCGCGGGTGGTGCCGCCAGCGCCGTAGGTCACCGAGACGAAGGTCGGCTCGAGCTCCTCCAGCTCGCGCAGGGTGCGCCAGAGGACCTCTTCACCCGCCTCGTCCTTGGGGGGAAAGAACTCGAAGGAAAAGGTGCGTTCGCCAGACCCCAGCAGGGCTGCGATGCTCGTTGGTCGTCCCGTGGCCATGGCGCCGAGGATACGAGGGATACGCTCCCGGCGTGACTGAGTCTCACGAAGTCGTGCTCCCTGCGGGCACCGGGGCATGGGATCCCGCCGACTTCCGCGCCGGCATCGAATCGACGGTGCAGTCGTTCGTCGACGGCCAGGCGTCCTGGCTCGCTGCGCTCGGCGAGGACGCCCAGCGACTTGTCGAGCATGCCCGGATCAGCGTCTCGGGCGGAAAGCGATTCCGCGCCGCGTTCTGCTGGTGGGGGCACCTCGCGATCGCAGAGCCGAGCGACCACGTGGCCCTGCTCCGCGCGTGCGCGTCCCTTGAGCTCCTGCACGCCAGCGCACTGGTCCACGACGACTACATGGATGCCTCCGACGTACGGCGGGGCCGACCGGCCACCCATCGCGCGTTCGAGGAGCTGCACCGCGAGCGCCGCTGGAACGCCAGCCCGCAGCAGTACGGCGCGTCGGCCGCCATCCTCCTCGGTGACCTGCTGCTGTCCTGGTCCGACGAGCTCCTGCGCACCTGCGGGTTGCCGGCCGACCGGGTGCTCGACGCCCTCGGCTACTTCGACCTGACCCGGACCGAGGTCGTGACCGGTCAGTTCCTCGACGTCTCGGCGCAGGCCCGCGGCACCACCGACGTCGAGGTGGCCATGCGGGTGGTGCGCTACAAGTCGGCGAAGTACTCGATCGAACGTCCGCTGCACATCGGTGCCGCGCTTGCCGGCGCCCAGCCTGCTGCCATCGACCAGCTCTCGCGCTTCGGCCTGCCGCTCGGCGAGGCGTTCCAGCTGCGCGACGACCTCCTCGGCGTGTTCGGCGACCCCGAGGTGACGGGCAAGCCGGCCGGCGACGACCTCACCGAGGGCAAGCGCACCGTGCTGATCGCGCTCGCCCTCGATGGGCTCGGCCCGGCCGAGCGTGAGCATCTCGACAGCAGCCTCGGGCGCCCGCTGGCCGAGGGCGAGGTGATCGAGCTGCGCCGGATCATCGACGCGAGCGGCGCCCACGAGCAGGTCGAGGACGTGATCACCGGCCTCACCGAACGTGCACTGGAGGCCCTCGATGCCGCTGACCTGCGCGACGAGGCCCGCGGTGTCCTGCGCGAGCTGGCAGCTGCGGCGACCCAGCGGACCGTCTGAGAGCGGCGATGCGCGGCATCTTCTTCGACGAGGACTCGGTGCGCGAGGTCGAACGGCTGCTGCGCGCGCAGGGCTACGACGTCGTCCTGGCGCGCGAGCCGTTCGCCGGTGAGGACGACGACGAGGACCAGCCGTGGTCTGTCACCAGCGATGCTCCGGCGCTCGTGCTGGAGCTGCTCGTCGACCAATTCGACGGCTGGCTCGAGGACGGGACCGTCGAGGCTCCCGGCGGGCAGCCGCTCGACCTCCCGGACGCGCCGCGTCGCCATCACCGCCCGGCGCCGTGAGCAGCGAGTGCAACCTTCGCCTCAGAGCGACATCGCCTGGGCGCGGCGCTTGACCTCCGAGCCGCGGTTCTCGCGCAAGGCGTCGATCGGTCGGCCCGGCAGGGTGTCGTCGACCGTGAACATCCAGGCCAGGATCTCGCGGTCGTCGTAGTTCCCGTCGTGCAGGATCGTGAGCAATCCCGGCACGCCCTTGACGATCTCGCCGTCCATGATCAGCTCGGCGGGAACCTGCTGGCCGGCGCCGGGCGAGGGCACCGCGGCAGCCAGCTGGTGCTCCCGGATGTACTGCCGGACCTTGCTCACGCCGACACCCAGGGCGACCCCGGCGGACTTCCAGTCCAGCCAGTCGGCGATGAGCTCACCGAGGTCGACGGTGTCTGGCGCAGTGGGATCGGTCACGCCACCATGCTCCCACCAACCCCTGCCTCCCGCGATTCCGCCTCGGGTACAACTAAACTCGGCCGATGATCGGGACCTTCCCCACCGGTCGAATCTGGAGGACGTCGTGGAGCGCACCGGCCACCCGGGCGAGGGCACGGGTCGCGGCGACGACCCGCTGATCGGCCGCGTCCTCGACGGTCGGTACCGAGTGGGCCAGCGTGTGGCCCGCGGCGGGATGGCCACCGTCTACCAGGCCACCGACCTGCGGCTGGAGCGCACGGTCGCGGTCAAGATCATGCATTCGGGACTCGGCGAGGACCCCGAGTTCGTCGCCCGGTTCGAGCGCGAGGCCCGTTCTGCGGCCAGGCTCTCGCACCACAACGTGGTCGCCGTGTTCGACCAGGGCGAGGACCAGGGGACGCTCTTCCTGGTCATGGAGTACGTGCCCGGGCGGACCCTGCGTGACCTCATCCGCGCCGAGGCGCCGATGGATCCGGGCCGGGCGCTGGCGGTGATCGAGCCCGTCCTCGCGGCGCTGGCCGCCGCTCACGACGCCGGGATGATCCACCGCGACGTCAAGCCCGAGAACGTCCTGCTCGCCGACGACGGCCGGGTCAAGGTGGCCGACTTCGGCCTCGCCCGCGCGGTCAACGCCGAGACCCAGCACACCGCCACCGGCGGGGTGCTGATCGGCACGGTGTCCTACCTGTCCCCCGAACTCGTCGTGGACGGCAAGGCCGACGCCCGGTCCGACGTGTACGCCGCCGGCGTCCTGATGTACGAGATGCTGACCGGCGCGAAGCCGCACCAGGCCGACAGCCCCATCCAGATCGCCTACAAGCACGTGCACGAGGACATCCCGGCGCCCTCGCTGCGCGCACCCGGGCTGCCGCCCTACGTCGATGCGCTGGTCGCGCGGGCGACCGCGCGCGACCGTGACCTGCGACCCTCCGACGCCCGTGTCCTGCTGCACCAGGTACGCCGGGTGCGCCAGGCCCTGGACCACGGTGTCCACGACGATCCGGAGCTGGTCGCCGACCTGCTCCCCGGCACCCGGCGCCAGGACACCGGCGAGCTCACCGGCGCCGTCCTGCTCGACGGCGTCTACGACCAGGACGTCGAGTACACGACCCCGGTCCAGCACGACTCGTTGATGGCGGCCCGCTCGCTGCCACCGACCCCGGTCGCCACCATGCCGGCTCCCCCGCAGAACCCGGTTCCGCCCCGCAGCGACCACCCGGACCTGGCCGCCGAGCCACCGCGCTTCGAGGGCCGTCGCCGGTCACGGCGCGGGCTCTTCCTGCTCATCGGCCTGATCGTGACGGCCGTGATCGTGGCCGTCGTCGGCTGGAGCCTGGGCAGCCACACCACGACGCCCTCGGTGATCAACCTGACCGAGTCGGCCGCGCGCGCCAAGATCCAGCACGCCGGCCTGAAGTTCGCGGTCAGCAAGCCGGCGTACTCCGAGACGATCGCGAAGGGCTCCGTGATCAGCACAACACCGGCCCAGGGCGACCGCATCTCCAACGGCGGGACCGTCACCGCGACGATCTCGTTAGGCCCCGAACGGCACAACGTGCCCGACGGACGCGGCCAGACGCTGGCCAGCATGCAGAGCCTGCTGACCGGGGCGACACTCACCGTTGGTTCGGTCTCCCAGCGATACAGCAACACCGTCGCCGACGGCCTGGTGATCACCAGCGACCCGGCGCCGAACACCCCGCTGCGGCGCGGTACGGCGGTCGACGTGATCCTCAGCAAGGGCCCGCGCCCGATCACCATCCCCGACTGGACCGGCAGGGTGGCGACCCGTGCCGACACGGCACTGACGGCCCTCGGCTTCACGGTCACCCTGCAGCAGGCCTACAACGACACCGTTCCCGCTGGCAAGGTGGTCTCCCAGACGCCGAACGCCGGCACCGGGTTCAAGGGCGACACGATCACGCTCGTCGTCTCCCAGGGACCGCAACTGTTCCCGATCCCGAACGTGCGTGGCAAGGACGTCACCGAGGCGCAGCAGCTGCTCGAGAGCGAGGGCTTCGTGGTCGTCGTCGAGCACAACCCTCTGTACGTCGGCGCGGATGTCGTCGTGGGGTCCGACCCGTCGGCGGGCACCATGGTGCCGAAGGGCACGACCGTCACCCTCAGCATCGTCTGATCCTCCGGACGACGAAGGGGCGGCGACCGCTGCTGCGGCCACCGCCCCCGACGCGAGCCGGATCAGTGCTCGATCACGACCGGCACCGCTACGGCCCCGTCCGGGTGTTCGCGTCGGATCACGAACGCGACCAGCACCAGCGTGACGACCAGCATCAGGGTGGCTGCCTCGAAGGCTGCGTGCGCACCGGACAGGAACAGCTCGTGCGAACGGGTGATCCTGTCCAGGCCCGGAGCCAGCACGGCGGCGCGCGTCGCGTGGCCGGAGACAGTCACGAGACCGGCCAGGCCCAGGGCGGACCCGATCTGCTGGGCGACGTTGACCAGCCCGGAGGCCGCACCGGCCTCGTGCGCGGCGACATCGTGCAGCGCCGAGCTGGTCAGCGGCACGAAGGCCAGCCCGTTGCCCAGACCGAGCAGCACCAGCGCGACCACCACGTCGGCGTACCCGCTCGCGTTGTCCAGCCGGGTGAGCCAGATCAGCGAGAGCAGGCTGATCACGGCGCCGGTGATCATCACCATGCGGTTGCCGAACCGGTCGACGAGGACCCGCGAGCTGGCCTGCGAGGCCACGAACACGCCGGCGGTCATCGGCAGGAACGCGAGACCGGCCTGGATCGGGGTGAAGCCGAGGACGTCCTGCAGGTACTGGGTGAGGAAGAAGAACGCACCCATGGCACCCGCGATCAGGAACATCCGGGCCAGCAGTGCTCCACTGCGGGTCCTGCTGGCGAACAGGCTCAGCGGGGTGATCGGTTCCTCGGCACGGCGCTCGACCAGGACGAACGCGATCAGCAGCGCGATGCCGCCGATCACCGACGCCAGGGTGACCGGGCTGCCCCAGCCGGCTGACGCCGCGTGCACGAAGCCGTAGACCAGGCCCGAGACACCCAGCGTCGAGGTGATCGCCCCGGCCAGGTCGAACCGACCGTGGCGACGCGGGGTGTGCGGCACCGCCATCGCAGCGAGCACCGCGACCAGTGCGCCGATCGGGACGTTGACGAGCATCACCCAGCGCCACGACGCAACCTCGGTGAGGATGCCGCCGACCACCAGGCCGAAGGACACCCCGCCCACCGAGACGGCGGTGTAGAGGCCGAGAGCGCGGGTGCGCTCACGACCTTCGGGGAACATGGTGGTCAGCAGTGAGAGGGACGCCGGGGCCGCGAGTGCGGCTCCGATCCCCTGGATCACCCGGGCGGCGACGAGTTCGGTACCCGTGGTGGCGAAGCCGCCCGCCAGGGAGGCCAGCGTGAAGACGGTGATGCCCGCCAGGAAGGTCGGACGACGTCCCAGCAGGTCACCGGCGCGCGCCCCGAGCAGCAGCAGGCCACCGAAGGCGAGGCTGTAGGCGTTGAGCACCCAGGACAGTCCGGTCGGGCTGAACCCGAGCGCGGCCTGCATGTGCGGCAGCGCGACGTTCACGATGCTCATGTCGAGCACGACCATGAGCTGGGCGATCAGGATGACCGCGAGGATCAGGCGGGGACGGCCCTGGGGCCGTTCAGCGCGCGGTCGGGTTGGTTGTGCTGCACTCGGACGTGCGGCTGTGGCCGGGTTGTCGGCGAGAAGTACGTCGGACACGGGATGCTCCGTTCGGAAGACTGGTGTGTCTGTGGCAGACGCCGTATGATGTGGAGGGCGCCTCCACTTAATATACGGAGGGTGCCTCCGGTTAGCAAGGGATTATTCGAGATGGCATCAGATGTGACCCAGGTCACCACGACGGACGTTGAGCCCGACGAGGCTCCGCGGCTGCGTGCTGACGCTGCCCGGAACCGCGCGAAGCTGGTCGCCACGGCACGCGACGTCTTCACCACCGAGGGCGGCGAGGCATCGCTCGAGCTGATCGCGAAGACGGCCGGCGTCGGCATCGGCACCCTGTACCGGCACTTCCCCACCAGGCTCGACCTGCTCGAAGCGGTCTACCGCGATGAGGTCGACGTCCTGCGCGAGACGGCCGAGAAGGTCGTCCCGAACCACACCCCGTTCGATGCCCTCGAGCTGTGGCTGGTCGCGTTCGTCGACTACGCCGCGACCAAGCGCCACATCTTCACCGAGCTCGTCGAGGCGGTCGGACGTGAGTCCGAGCTCATGACGCACTCGCGTGCGGTCATCTACGACACCGCCGAGCAGCTCGTCACCGCCGCCCAGGCAGCCGGTCAGATCCGCTCGGACGTCACCTCGCCCGACGTCCTCCGACTCGTCGGCGGCTGCACGATGATGCCCAACTTCGACCGCGAGCAGACCGCCCGGATCCTCACGATCGTGATGGACGGCCTGAAGCTCAGCTGACGCCGAGCCGATCCTGGGCTGATCGCGGCCGGGCCGTAGGCTGGCCCGATGCCGAGCGCCGCGGATCCCGAGCGCCGCGTGGCGCTGCTGGCCACGTTGACGCTGCTCGCGATGACGGCCTGCTGGGGATCGACGTTCTACCTGATCCACGACCTGCTGACCCGGGTACCGGTCGTCGACTTCCTCGCGCTGCGGTTCACCATCGCCGGCGCGGCCCTGCTGCTGATCGCACCCCGCGCCATCGGCCGGCTCGCTCCCGACGTACGGCGGCGGGCCCTCGTGCTGGGAGCCCTGTACGGCGGGGCGCAGATCCTGCAGACCACCGGACTGGCCCACACCCCGGCCAGCGTCTCGGGCTTCATCACCGGCATGTACGTCGTCCTGACGCCGCTGTTCGCCGCCGCGATCCTGCGGACCCGGATCACCCGGCTCACCTTGGCTGCCGTGGCCGTGGCCATGGGTGGCCTGGCTGTGCTGACCCTGAACGGCCTGTCCATCGGGTACGGCGAGGGGCTCACCCTCATCGCCGCCGGCCTCTACGCCCTGCACATCGTCGGCCTCGGGGCCTGGTCACGCCCCGCGGACGCGATCGGCATGTCGATCCTGCAGTGCCTGATGATCGCCGCGATCTGCCTGGTCGCGGCCGTCCCGCACGGGATCACGCTCCCGCACCGCACCAGCGACTGGCTCTCGGTGATCTACATGGCCTTGTTCGCCGGCGCGGCCGCCCTGCTCGGACAGACCTGGGCCCAGGCTCATCTGCCACCCACCCGGAGCGCGATCATCATGAGCATGGAGCCGGTGTTCGCGGCGTTCTTCGCCGTCCTGCTCGGCGGCGAATCGATCACGGCGCGGATGCTCGGCGGCGGGGCGATGGTGCTCGCGGCGATGCTGATCGTCGAACTCGTACCGCGACGCCGGATCGAGGTCGAGGTCCCCCACATCGCGGTCTGAGCCTGCTGCCCGACCTCGGCTCACGGCAGCAGCAGCGCCGAGTCCCCGAACTCGTGCCACAGGTAGCCGCCTGCCACCGCCGCGTCGTAGGCGCGCTGGCTCAGGTCCCGGCCCGCGACCGCCTCCACGAGCAGGAGGTGCGAGGCCTGCGGGTCGTGCCAGCCGGTGACCAGTCCGGTCACCACCCGCGGCGGGTCACCCGGGGAGATCACGCGTTCGGTCCATCCTGACCGGGCCACCACACGACCGTCGCGGTCCAGCGCCGACTCCAGTGCCCGCGTGACCGTCGTACCCACCGCGACGATCCGCCCGCCGCCGTCACGGACCGCGTTGACCAGCCGGGCAGTCGCCTCCGGCACCGAGAAGCGCTCCGGCTGCGGGGCTTCGCCGGCCTCCTGGGACGAGACTCCGGTGTGCAGCGTCACCGGTGCGACCGCGATGCCTCTGGCCACGAGGTCGGTGACCACCTGCGGCGTGAACGGTCTCCCCGCCGACGGCATCTCGGCACTTCCGGCCCGGGTGCTGAACACGCTCTGGTAGGCAGCGAGTGGGTAGCGACGAGGCAGGTAGCCGTACGCGATCGGCCGACCGTGCGCGGCCAGGTGATCCTCGAGCGGACCGTCGATCCGGGCGCGCCACAACCGGTTGCCACGACCGGTCGGCGACGAACCGGCGTACGGGTACGGCGCCGTGAGGGTCACCGTCACGGCGCCGGCCACGAACCGGTCGCCGCCGTCGGCGTCGAGCACGGCCCTGTCCCCGGTTGGTGCGGTCCTGACCTCGACGACCCAGGTGCCGTCGTCGAGCGGAGTCGCCAGGTGGAGCACGACCGGGCCGTGGCCCGGGCGCCCGGTTACCGGCTCGGCGTCGAGCTCGCCGGCGACCACGGCGGAGTCGTTGACCACGACCAGGTCTCCCGGTGCGAGGTGGTCCGCCAGGTCACGGAAGTGCGCATGGGTGACCCCGTTGTGGCCCGCGACCAGGAGCCTCACCGCGTCTCGCTCGAGCCCTCGCGCCTCGGGCGGCGCGGGGGCGGTGGCATCGCCGGGGGCGCGGAAGACGATGGAGGGGCGTTCATCGAGGATCCGCACGTCAGACCCCGACCACGGCACCGAGGTCTGCGGCCCGGTAGCGGCCTGACTCCGGCCGGGCTGCGAGCAGCGCCAGCAGGCGCGGGACCACCGTCTCGGGCTCAGGACGGTCGGAGATGTCCTCGCCGGGGAAGGCGTCCGCGTGCATCTGGGTGCGCATGTCACCCGGGTCGAACGCATACGCGGTGATCGCCTCGTTCTCGGCCCCGAAGGTGAGCACGAGGTGGTCCAGCCCGGCCTTGGACGCGGCGTACAGCCCCCAGCCCGGGTAGTGCTCCACGGCAGCATCCGAGGAGATCCCCATCAGGATGCCGGAGCTGGCCACGAGGTCACCGAGCAGCTGGGTCGTCAGGACCAGCGGGGCGCCGAGGTTGGTCCGCCACACGTGCTGGAGGTCGTCCACCGTCACGTCGGCGAGCTTCGGCAACCAGGTCGCAAGGCCGACGGGTCCCAACGTGCTCGCGTTGTGCACCAGCAGGTCCAACGATCCACGCGACCGCACCGCTGCGACCAGATCGGCGCGGTGGTCGGCGTCGGTGACGTCGCCGGGGATGGCGACGATGCCGCGTCTGACGGCTGCGGCCAGTCGATCCGGATCACGGCCGTCGACGATCACGGTCCAGCCTTCGGCGGCGAGCGCATGGGCGAGGGCACGGCCGAGGCCGGCAGACCCTCCGGTGACGAGTGCGACGGGCATGTGGTGCTCCTTGATTCGAGGTCCTGTTCATGCCATCGTTCAAGTTCAAGTGAACTTGAAGTCAAGCCCCCTTCGGAGCAGGCATGGATCGACACGACGTCCTGACCGTCAGCGAGGTCGCCCGGCGCAGCGGGTTCGCCGCGTCGGCGCTGCGGTTCTACGAGGACCAGGGCCTGATCACCGCCAGTCGCAGCACCGGCGGCCGACGACGCTACGAGCGCAACGTGCTGCGCCGGCTCGCGTTCATCCGTGCGGCCGTCAACATCGGCCTGACCCTGGCAGAGATCCGGGTGGAGCTCGCCTCCCTGCCGGACTCCCGGACCCCCACAAAGGCGGACTGGCAACGGATCTCGCGACACTGGCGAACCCGGATCGACGACCAGATCGGCGCCCTCGAGCGCCTGCGCGACGGGCTGGACAGCTGCATCGGCTGCGGATGCCTCTCGCTGCAGCGCTGTGCGTTCTCCAACCCCGGCGACATCGCGGCCACGACCTCCGAGGCGCCGGGGGCGGCGTACCTGCCTTCCGGGCTTCGGCGCGCCCAGCCAGCAGGCTGACGGCGACGGAGACCGGCTGACATACTCGGCCCACGATCTCCAGGAGGGGCCGATGACCGAGCAACCACCGTCGTACGACCCGAACTCGCAACCGCCCCAGGCTCCTGCCCCGCCTCCCCCGCCGCCGCCGTGGGGGCAAGCACCGCCGACGTACGGCCAGGTGCCACCGACCTACGGCCAGCCGATGCCCGGCTACTACCCGCAGCCGACCGACACCAACGGCAAGGCAACCGCTGCGCTGGTGCTGGGCATCGTCGGCATCTTCCCCGGCTTGTTCCTCTGCGGTCCGCTGGTGGCGATCGCCGCCATCATCGTCGGGTTCATCGCCAAGAAGGATGTGGACGTATCGCAGGGCCGCGTGGGCGGTCGCAGTCAGGCCAAGGCGGGGATCGTGCTCGGGTTCGTCGGCGTCGGATTGTTCGTGCTCGGTGTCATCGGACTCGTGATCTTGTTTTCCAACCTGGACTGCTCGTCGGTCGGCAACAACAACTCCTACAGCTTCAACTGCAACTGAGGCACCGATGAGCGACCAGCAACCTCCTGCGCCTCCACCGCCGCCGTTCGGCAACGGCGGGTATCCCCCGTTCCAGTCCGAACCACCCCCGACCGGCCAGGCCATCGCTGCCCTGGTCCTCGGCATCGCCGGCCTCTCCCTGTGCCCGGGGGTCGCGTCGATCCCGGCCTGGATCATCGGCCGGTCGGCCATGCGCGAGATCGACGCCTCCGCGGGCCGGCTGGGGGGCCGGACCCTCGGGTTCGTGGGCTACGTGCTCGGCATCGTCGGGACAGGCCTGGCCGCGCTCGGCGCGCTGGTCCTGGCGGTCTTCCTGGTCGTCGCCCTGGCCTTCACTTCGCACGTGACCCGCTGCGACCCATCCTTCGACCCCGGAACCGGCACCATGACGAGGACCTGCTGAGACGTCTCGCGGGCCGATATCGCTGTCCGCAGGATGGACGCCCGCACTAGGGTCGCGGCATGGTTGTGGTGATGGCCCCCGAGGCCACCGACGAACAGATCGCGCACGTGACGCAGCGTGTCGAAGGCGTCGGCGGTCAGGCGTTCGTGAGCCGCGGCGTGGTCCGGACGATCATCGGCCTCGTCGGCGACATCGAGTCGTTCCACGGCCTCAACCTGCGCAGCATGCCCGGCGTCGCCGACGTGCACCGGATCTCCGATCCGTTCAAGCTCGTCAGTCGCCAGCACCACGCGGATCGCTCGACGGTGTGGGTCGGCCGGGTGGGCCACCAGGTTCCGATCGGCCCGGACACCTTCACCTTCATCGCCGGACCGTGCGCGGTCGAGACGGCGTCGCAGACGCTGGAGGCGGCCGAGATGGCCAAGGCTGCGGGTGCGTCACTGCTCCGTGGCGGCGCCTTCAAGCCACGTACCTCGCCGTACGCGTTCCAGGGCCTGGGCGTGAAGGGCCTGGAGATCCTGGCCGATGTCCGCGAGACCACCGGCCTCCCGATCGTCACCGAGGTCGTCGACGCGCGCGACGTCGCGGTCGTCGCCGAGCACGCCGACATGCTCCAGATCGGCACCCGCAACATGGCCAACTTCGGCCTGCTGCAGGCCGTCGGCGACGCCGGGAAGCCGGTGCTGCTCAAGCGCGGCATGACGGCGACGATCGAGGAATGGCTGATGGCTGCCGAGTACGTCGCCCAGCGCGGCAACCTCGACGTGGTCCTGTGCGAGCGCGGCATCCGGACCTTCGAACCCTCGACCCGCAACACCTTGGACATCTCGGCCGTCCCGGTCGTCCAGTCGATCAGCCACCTCCCGATCATCGTCGACCCCTCGCACGCCGGAGGTCGCAAGGACCTGGTCGTCCCGCTGTCTAAGGCCGCGATCGGGGTCGGTGCCGACGGCGTCATCGTCGACGTGCACCCGGACCCGGAGAACGCGCTCTGCGACGGGCCCCAGGCCCTCCTGGGGACCGAGCTGCGCGAACTGGCCCAGGCCGTACGACAGATCCCGCCGGTCGTCGGCCGGGTGGACGCGGGCGAGCGCATCCGGCGATGATCGCCGAGCGTGTCGAGATGTGGCGACACGTGCGCGCAACGACGCGCGCTACAGCAGCCCGGCCAGTACCTTGCCGGCCTGCTCGGCCTCGTCCCGGGTGACGTCGAGGTGGGTCAGCAGCCGGACCCGGCGGGGGCCGACTGCGCCGATCCGGATGCCCTGCTCGACAGCTGCGGCGACGACGTCCGGGGCCGACGGCACGTCGACGACCACGATGTTGGTCGGGACCGAAACCGGATCGAGCCCGCAGATCTCGGCGATCAGCCGGGCGTTCTCGTGGTCCTCGACCATCCGGTCGATGTTGTTGTCCAAGGCGTACATGCCGGCGGCTGCCAGCACGCCGACCTGCCGCATCCCGCCACCCATGCGCTTGCGGCGGACCCGGGAGCCGTCGATCACCTCGCGTGAACCGACGACCAGCGAGCCGATCGGGGCACCGAGACCCTTGGACAGGCAGACCGCCAGGACATCGGCGACGGCGCCGTAGTCCTCGAAGCTGGTCCCGGTCGCGATGTGGGCGTTCCAGATCCGGGCGCCGTCCATGTGAACGGCACACCCGATGCTGTCGGTCCAGGTGCGCAGCGCCCGGAGGTCGTCGAGCGGGAGGACCGAACCACCGGCGAAGTTGTGGGTGTTCTCCACCGACACGGCGGCGGTCCTGACGAAGAAGGGACCCATGTCGGGTGCGTAGAGCGAGTCGATCGCGGCGAGATCGATCTGGCCATCCGGATGGGCCCAGGTGCGACTGGTCAGGCCGGTCAGGGCTCCGTGGGCACCGAGCTCCGCGCGCAGGATGTGCGCGCGCGACTCGCACAGCACCTCCTGGCCGGGTCCGACCAGGGCCGCGACCGCGAGCACGTTGGCCATCGAGCCGGTCGGGGCGAACAGGGCCGCCTCCTTGCCGAAGATCCCGGCGATCCGCTCCTCGAGCGCGATCACCGTCGGGTCTTCGCCGTACACGTCGTCACCGACCTCGGCTTCGGCCATCGCGCGCCGCATTCCGGCGCTGGGTCGGGTGAGGGTGTCGGAGCGAAGGTCGATCACGGCATCGAGCGTACCGATCAGCGGATCACCACGTGCAGCGCGGCTGTCCAGCTCGACGCGCCGCCTCCCACTCTCCGGGTCCGGGCACGCACCAGGTAGGTGGCGCTGCGCGCCGGGTTGAACCGCGCCGATCGCTGGGCGGTGGCAGAGCGGAACGAGGTCCACCTCGTGGCGCCCGAGCGCTTGTACTGCACGTCGTAGCGCAGGGAAGCAGGCGTGCTCGACCGGACGCTCCAGGTCAGCCGGTAGCCCGCCAGCGGCCGGCCAGCCGCCCTCATCGGTACCCGGACCATGCCGGTCATGAACGGGTGCATCATGCAGTGGTAGCCGAAGTTCCCGGCATCGGGAAACGCGTGGACGAAGCTGCCCGACGTCCGCTCTCCGGAGTTCCAGAAACCCTGGTTGGACGTGGTGGTGTGGTCACCGTGGAACTCCCAGGCGACCGTCCCGCCCATGACGACCTGCACCGAGGACGGCGTGAAGGCGTAGTTCGCCACTCCGACGGTGACGGTGCTGGCAGCGGCCTGGCCTGTCGGTACGGCGAGCGCCAGCCCGAGCAGCGCAGCCAGCAGGACGAGAGGACGCGAGAGTGGAGGCATGCCCTCACAGTGAAGGGGCTGGCGCCCTGCGGCAATAGAACGGAGGTACTAGTACCTCCGTTCTAGCCTGACAAGTGTCACCGTCAGGAGGTGACGCCCGGCATCGGTACGACGGCCGGCAACTCCCTAGGTTGGATCACATGAACCTCTGGAACGTCGCCGCCCCACTCCTCGTCCTGGCCTTCGTGATCAGCCGTCAGCTTCAGGCACGACCGGTGCGTGAAGAGCGGCCGTACCGGCTGATGCTCGTGCTCGCCGTGATCGGTGCCGTCGAGGTGGTCCAGTACGCGGGTTCGACGACGGTCCCGATCGAAGCGTGGGCGCTGCTCGCGGTGACGCTGGTCATCGGAACCGCGCTCGGTGCCCTGCGCGGTGCACTCGTCCATGTCTGGCGCAACGACGGTGTGCTGACCCGGCAGGGCAACGCAACGACGGTCGTCTTGTGGGTGCTCGGACTGACGGTCCACTTCGGCGTCGATGCCGTGATCGCGCACGTGAGCCACCCGGCGCGGGAGCTCGGTGGCGATGCGCTGCTGCTGTACCTCGCCCTGGTCCTCGGAGCCCAGCGCTTCGTCACGCTGCAGCGCGCCGACCAGCGTGAAGCCCAGCCGGTCGGATAGGGCCTACGCCTTTCTCAGCATCTCCGCAACGAGGAACGCGAGCTCGAGCGACTGGACCCTGTTCAGACGCGGGTCGCAGACCGACTCGTAGCGGTCCGCCAGGTCGGATTCGAGCAGCTCCTCGCCGCCGCCGACGCATTCGGTGACGTCGTCACCGGTCAGCTCGACGTGGATGCCGCCGGGCCAGGTACCGAGTGCCCGGTGGACGTCGAAGAAGCCCTGCACCTCGGCGATCACGTCGTCGAAGCGGCGGGTCTTGTACCCCGACGACGCCTCGTAGGTGTTGCCGTGCATCGGGTCGCTGACCCAGGCGACCTGGACCCCGGCCGCCTCGACCTTCGCGACCAGCGGGGGAAGGAGGTCGCGGACCTTCCCGGCGCCCATGCGGGTGATGAAGGTGAGCCGACCGGGCGTGTTGTCCGGGTTCAGCCGGGCGGCCAGCGCGATCGCGTCGTCGGCGGTCGAGGTCGGTCCGAGCTTCACGCCGATCGGGTTCTGGATCCGGCTGAGCAGCTCGACGTGCGCGCCGTCGAGCTGACGGGTCCGCTCACCGATCCACACGAAGTGCCCCGAGACGTCGTAGGGAAGTTGGGTGCGCGAGTCGATCCTGGTCAGCGCGTGCTCGTACTCGAGCACCAGCGCCTCGTGACTCGAGTGCATCTCGACCCGGTGGAACTCGTCCGGGTCGGCCCCGATCGCCTGCATGAAGGTCAGCGCCCGGTCGATCTCGTTGGCCACGGCCTCGTAACGACTGCCGACGGCCGAGCCCATCACGAAGTCGGTGTTCCAGGCATGCACCTGACGCAGGTCGGCGTACCCACCGGTGGTGAAGGCCCTCACCAGGTTCAGGGTGGAGGCCGAGGAGTGGTAGACCTCGACGAGCCGCTGCGGATCGGGGATCCGGGAGGCTTCGGTGAACTCGAAGCCGTTGACCGCATCACCCCGGTACGCCGGCAGCGTGACCTGCCCAATTCCTGGCAAGTCGCGGGTCTCCAGGTCCGAGGAGCGCGGCTTGGCGTACTGGCCGGCGAACCGGCCCAGCTTCACGACCGGGACCGACGCAGCGTAGGTGAGCACGACGGCCATCTGCAGCAGCACCCGGAGCTTGTTGCGGATGTTGTCGGCGGTGACGCCATCGAACGTCTCGGCGCAGTCGCCGCCCTGGAGCAGGAAGGCGTCGCCGCGGGAAACCGCCGCGAGCTTGTCGGTCAGTTCGTCGCACTCGCCGGCGAAGACGAGCGGCGGGAACGAGCGCAGCCGCGCCACGGCCGCATCGACCGCAGCGCTGTCCGGGTAGGTCGGCTGCTGGGCCGCCCCGAGGGCATGGAGGCTCGCGAGATCAGGGACCGGGCCGCGCGTGGATGAATCTGACACCAGCCAAGCGTACGTCCCGGGCAACGGCGGCCGACAATCCGGCAGTCGAGCACCGGAATACGCGGGAGAACCAGGAGGTTCACCGGCCATGACCACCATCGTGCAGGCCGCGTCGTACGGCGGCCCCGAGTCCCTGACCCTGGCGCAGATCGACCTGCCGGCCCCCGGTCCGGGCGAGGTCGCGCTCGACGTCCGCGCAGCCGGCGTGAACCCGATCGACATCAAGCTGTACAGCGGGATGATGGGCGCCGATCCCGCAGCGCTGCCTCGACGCCTCGGCCTCGAGGCGGCCGGCGTGGTCACCGCGGTCGGCCCGGATGCGGTCGGACCCGAAGGCCCGATCGCGGTCGGCGACGAGGTGATCGCGTTCCCGATCGGCGGCGCGTACGCCGACCAGGTCGTCGTACCGGCACGTGCGGTGATTCCTAAGCCTGCCGCGCTCGGCTGGCCCGAAGCCGGCGGCCTGATGGTCACCGGCGCCACCGCTGTCCACCTGCTGACGGCGACCTCCGTCGACGCCGGGGACACCGTCCTGGTGCACGGCGCCTCCGGCGGCGTCGGACTGATGGTGATCCAGCTCGCGAAGCTCCGCGGCGCCCGCGTGATCGCGACAGCCAGCCCGCGACGCCACGAGGCGCTGATCGCCCTCGGCGCCGAGCCGGTCGCCTACGGCGACGGTCTGCTCGAACGCGTCCAGGCCGTCGCGCCCGACGGGATCAACGTCGCCCTGGACCTGATCGGTTCCCAGGAGGCGCTCGAGACCTCGCTGGCGCTGGTGGCAGATCGGACGCGGATCGCGAGCATCGCCAACTTCAGCAGCGGCCCGGCAGCCGGGATCAAGGTGCTCGGCGGCGGACCGGGCGCGGACCCCGGCGACGAGCTCCGCGCCGCGGCACGTCCCGAGCTCGCGCGACTCGCCGGCGAGGGCACGCTCGTCGTCTCGGTGGGCGCTACCTTCGCGCTGGCCGAGGTCGCCGAGGCGCACCGTCTGGTCGCGGCGGGCGGAGCGAACGGCAAGGTCGTCCTGCTCCCCTGAATGCTCAACCGAAGAACACCTCCGCCTCGGCATATTCCTCGGGACTGACGAGCTTGAGCGTCGCGGTGCCTTCACTGAGCGGCACCCGGACGATGTCAGTGCCGCGCAGTGCGACCATGGCGCCGAAGTCCCCGTCGTGCACCGCAGCGATCGCGTGCAGGCCGAACCGGGTGGCCAGCCAGCGGTCGAAGGCCGTCGGCGTGCCGCCGCGCTGGACGTGGCCCAGGACGACCGCTCGTGCCTCCTTGCCGGTGCGTGCCTCGATCTCGCTGGCCAGGCGCTCGCCGATGCCGCCGAGCCGCACGTGCCCGAACGCGTCCTTCTCCCCGGTCAGAAGAGTCATGCCACTGTCATCCTTGGCCGCGATCGGGACCGCCCCCTCGGACACCACCATGATCACCGCGTACTTGGTCTCGAAACGGGCCTCGACGTAGCGGCAGACCTCGTCGATGTCGAAGGGCCGCTCGGGAATCAGGACGACGTTCGCGCCACCGGAGATGCCCGCATGCAGGGCGATCCACCCGGCATGGCGGCCCATCACCTCCACGACGAGGACACGGTGGTGCGACTCTGCGGTCGTGTGCAGCCGGTCGATCGCCTCGGACGCGATGTTGACCGCGGTGTCGAAGCCGAAGGTGAAGTCGGTCCCGGAGAGGTCGTTGTCGATCGTCTTCGGCACGCCGACGACCTTGACGCCGAGATCGTGCAGCTTGGTCGCGACCCCGAGGGTGTCCTCTCCCCCGATCGCGATCAGGGCGTCGACGCCGGCTGCCGCCAGGTTGGCCTTGATCTGCTCGACGCCGTCCTCGAGCTTGAAGGGGTTGGTGCGCGAGGACCCCAGGATCGTTCCGCCGCGAGGCAGGATCCCGCGGACCTGGTCGATCCCGAGAGGCATCGTCAGCCCCTCGAGCGGTCCGCGCCACCCGTCGCGGAATCCGACGAACTCGTAGTCGTACTCCTTGACCCCCTTGCGTACGACGGCCCTGATCACTGCGTTGAGTCCAGGGCAGTCGCCACCCCCGGTGAGAACTCCGACGCGCATGTCTCGCCTCCAATTGGAACGTTCAAGTGAGCCCGCCCACAGTAGCCAGAGTGAGTAGGGTCGCGCCATGACGTTCTCGATCGTGGCCCGGTCCGCCGACGGCCAGTCCTGGGGCGTTGCGGTCGCCTCCAAGTTCCTCGCCGTCGGCAGCGCCGTGCCCGCCGCGGTGGCCGGGATCGGCGCGCTGGCCACCCAGGCCGAGGCCAACCTCTCCTGGAAGGGCATCGGACTCTCGCTCCTCGACGAAGGCGCCACCGCGCAGGTCGCCCTGGACCGGATGCTCGAGGAGGACGAGAAGCGCGACCACCGGCAGATCGGGATGGTCGACGTCGACGGCCTGGCCGTGACCCACACCGGCTCGGCCTGCTACGACTGGGCGGGCGGCCTCACCGCCGAGGGTCTTGCGATCCAGGGCAACATCCTGACCGGCCCCGAGGTGGTCGAGGCCATGAAGGCGGCCTGGGACGACTCGGTCGAGGAGCCCTCGCTCGCGCGCCGTCTCCTCGCTGCCCTGACTGCCGGCGACGATGCCGGCGGTGACAAGCGCGGACGCCAGTCCGCGGCCCTGCTCGTGGTCAGCGAAGGGGCCGGGTACGGCGGCCTGGACGACGTCGCGGTGGACCTCCGCGTCGACGACGCGGCCGCTCCGATCCCGGAGCTGGCCCGGCTGCTGGACCTCAACGACCTGTACCTGACCGCTTCGACCGACGCCGAGAAGGTCGAGATCACCCCCGAGCTGGAGGCCGAGATCGACCGCCTCGTCCGGGCTGCCGGCCACGCCGACCTGGCCAGCTGGGTGGGCACCGAGAACTACGAGATGCGCGTCGCCGACGACGGCACCTGGATCGACGAGCAGATCCTGGCGATCCTGCGCGGATGACCGTTTTTTTCGAGAATTGAGATCACCGGAATTCATCGGCGGGTTTCAGTAGGCTCCGAGGCTCACCCACCCCTCTTGAGGAGTTTCCGCATGAAGATTTCACGTACCGCCAGTTTCGCGATCGGCGCGGTCGCCGCGCTCGTGCTCGGGTCCGGAACTGCGTACGCAGCCACGGGAGGCAAGTTCATCCTGGGCTCCTCGAACACCGCGACCAAGACCACCATCCTGACCAACAGCAGGGGCACTGCGTTGTCCCTGAAGTCCAAGGCCGGAACGGCGTCGCTGGCCGTGAACTCGCCGACGAAGGTCACCAACCTGAACGCCGACCGGCTCGACAACCTCGACTCGACCTCGTTCGCGCTGGCCAGCGGCAACGTCAAGGCGTTCGACGTGACCGGCACGCTCCACGACTTCAACAACAACGGCCTGAACGACACCATTGTCGCGACTGCGACCTGCCCGGCTGGCTCCCGTCGTACCGGTGGCGGCGGCACTGACGTCACCACCTCCGGCTACATGTTCTCCAACGGCCCCGACAGCCCCAACTCGTGGACGGTCGGCGTCGCCATCTCGGAGAGCACCACCGAGGACCCGACGAATGTCACCGCGTCGATCGTCTGCTACAGCCCTCGTGGCATTCCGGCAGGTACCGGCTACCGCGCCGCCGCTTCGACCGGCCCGTCTTCGGCCCTGCTCGCCAAGTTTGCACACCGCGTGAACCACTGACGCCTGGCTCGACCTGATCGGCTATCTGTCCTGACAGGATGGCGGACATGAACTCCGCGTCCGACAAGTTCATCCTCGCCATCGACGCAGGCACCACCGGGGTGACGGCACTCGTCGTCACCCCGGCAGGTGCGATCGCTGCGAAGGGCTACCAGGAGTTCGGTCAGCACTTCCCGCAACCCGGCTGGGTCGAGCACTCGGGCGAGGAGATCTGGCAGGCCACCCTCGAGGCTGCTCGCGCCGCCCTCAAGACCTGGGGCGGTCGCACCGCCGAGCTCGCCGGCATCGGCATCACCAACCAGCGCGAGACGATCCTGCTCTGGGACCGCGAGACCCTCGGATCGCCTCGCCGCGCGATCGTCTGGCAGGACCGCCGTACGGCGGAGATCTGCGAACGGCTCCGGGCCGCGGGCCACGAGCCGCGCGTCACCGAGCTCACCGGCCTGCGCCTGGACCCCTACTTCTCCGGCACCAAGCTGTCCTGGCTCGCCGAGCACGAGCCCAACACCTGGGCGCTCGTCGAGTCCGGTCGGTACGCGATCGGAACCGTCGACTCGTACCTGATCGCCCGGATGACACGCGGCACGTGGCACATCACGGATGTCTCGAACGCGTCGCGCACGCTGCTCTTCGACCTCGAACAGGGCGCCTGGTCCGACGAGCTGTGCGCACTCTTCGGGGTCCCGGTCAACGCCCTCCCCGAGATCGTCGACAACTGGGGCGACCTGGCCCGGACCGACCCGCGCAGCTTCCTGGATCTGGACCTTCCGGTCGCCGGGGTCGCCGGCGACCAGCAGTCGGCGCTGTTCGGGCAGACCTGCTTCGACCTCGGCGACTCCAAGTGCACCTACGGCACGGGGTCCTTCATCCTCACCAACACCGGTCACCAGGTGGCCCGCTCCGACGCCGGCCTGCTCTCCACCGCCGGCTGGCGTGACCCGTCCGGCGCGATCACCTATGCCCTCGAGGGCGCGATCTTCGTGACCGGAGCAGCAGTCCAGTGGCTGCGCGACGGGCTGCAGATCGTGGGTACTGCCGCCGAGACCGCGGCCGTCGCCGCCACCGTCGACTCCACCGAGGGGGTCGTCTTCGTCCCCGCGCTGACCGGTCTGGGCGCACCGCACTGGGACCCGCACGCGCGCGGCACGATCCTCGGCCTGACCCGCGGAACCACCCGGGCGCACCTGGTCCGGGCCACCCTGGAAGCGATCACCTTCGAGGTACGCGACGTCATCGACACCATGCCCGCGCTGACCTCGGTGGCCGTCGACGGTGGGGCCGCTGCCAACGACTTCCTGTGCCAGCTCCAGGCCGACCTGCTCGGTGTGGCGGTCGAGCGGCCACGGATCGTCGAGACCACCGCGCTCGGCGCCGCGTTCATGGCCGGCCTGGGCACCGGGGTCTGGAACTCGACCGACGACCTGCGCGAGACCTGGCAGCTCGACCGGCGCTTCGAGCCCGACCCGGCGGCAGCGGAGAAGGCCGCGACTGCCTATGCGCTGTGGCAACGAGCCGTGGAGCGCAGCAAGGGCTGGGCCGAGTAGCGATCAGCCGCCGAGCCGGTCGAGGTCCTTGCGAGCCCCGGCAAGGTCGGCCTCGGCCTCCTCGACGGCGCCCTGGGCGACCTCGGCACTCTCGTCGGCCTCCTCGAGCTCGTCGTCGAGTGATTCGACGTCGTCCTCGAGGCCGGCCAGCGTGCGCCGCAGCTCCTCGATCTCGCCCTGCAGCTGAAGCCGTCTGGCGTTCAGGTTCCTGACCCGGGCCAACTGGTGCTCCAGCTCTTCGCGCGCCCCGGCCGCGGCGAGCTCGGCCTCGGAGACGCGATCCCGCGCCACCTCCAGCCGGATCCCGTCATCCGGTACGACGTGCAGGGTCGGCGGGGCGGGCTCGACCGCCGTCGCCACGTGACCGGCGACCTCGGGAACGGCACACACCGCGGAGACATCGAGCTCGGAGAGACCCGTCGACGTGAACGCGGTCACGACCAGGCCACTGCGCACGACCTCCGCCGCACGCGGATCGAGCATCGCGGCCGTCAGCATCCCCTCGACCTGATCTGCCACCGCGGTGGTCAGCCGAATGCCCTCGAGCCGGACGAGATCCCGGGCGCTCGACGTGAGCGCCGCCGTCAGCTGTCGCCGCTGCCGGGTCAGGGCCCGGAGTTCCTCGCCATCCATCGAGGCGGCCGCAGCGCGCAGGGACTCCGCGATCGCGAGCACCTGGTCGATCTGCTCGCTCTCCCGTCGTACGAGCAGGTTGACCGCCCAGGCCGCCATCGATGGCTTCTTCAAGGCCTTGATGCGCGCCGCCAGTTCCTTGTCGGCGCAGGCCTTCGCCTCCTGGTCGCGGCGCGGCGTGAACGTCGCTGCCGGCTCCGCGTACAAGCGGTCGGCAACGGCGATCAGGTCAGCCGAGCTCATCGACCAGGGCCTCGAGTGCGGCGGCGCAGGCGGCCGCCCGGATCGTGTCCCGGTCGCCGGCGAGCGACAGTCGGTGCACCTGGACCCCGCGGGGGCCGGCCACGCCGACGTACACGGTGCCGACGGGCTTGTCGTCCTGCTTCTCCGGCCCGGCGACGCCGGTGGTCGAGACTGCCCAGTCGACCTGCAGGACCCGCTGCACCCCCTGGGCCATCTGGGAGGCGCAGTCCACCGAGACGACCTGCGAGGCGGTCACCCCGAGCAGGTCGCGCTTGATGCGGGTCTGGTAGCTGACCACCCCGCCGGCAAACGTGGCCGAGGCTCCCGGCGTGCCGCTGAGCAGGTCGGCGAGCCCGCCGCCGGTCAGTGACTCCGCGCAGCCCACGGTCTCGCCGCGGGCGAGCAGGATCTGGTGGGCGCGCGCGGCGACGTCCTCGGCGGTCATGCGGGCAACGCTACTGTCTGGGGACATGACGCCGTCGACCCCGGACGCCCCGCCGGCAACGGAACCGCTCCGGATCGAGCAGTACGCGATCATCGGCGACCGGCGCACGGTCGGCCTGGTCGGCATCGACGGATCGATCGACTGGCTGTGCCTCCCGCGCTTCGACTCCGCCTCGTGCTTCAGTGCGCTGCTGGCTGACCCGGACCGGTCGCGCTGGCTGCTCGGTGCCGCCGGCGAGCACACCGCCACGCGCCGGTACGTCGCCGGCACGAACGTCCTCGAGACGACGATCACCACGGCGTCCGGGCAGGTCCGGGTCACCGACGTGATGCCCACCGGTGACCGGCGTTCGGACGTCGTCCGACGCATCGAGGGAATCCGCGGGACCGTCCGGATGTGCCACGCCTTCGTGGTCCGTTTCGACTACGGGCGGATCCGGCCGTGGGTGCACCGGCTCTGCCGCAGCGACGGCGCCGAGGTGATCGTGGCCGTCGCCGGACCCGACAAGCTCGTCCTGGCCGGACCGCGACTTCCCCGCGCCGTCGACAGCCGCCACGAAGACGAGTTCGACGTCGACCAGGGCGAGACCCTCGACTTCTCGCTGACCTGGATCCCCTCGCACCGCGACGTGCCGGTGCCGTTGGACCCGACGGTGGAGATCGACCGCACGATCGCCGAGGAACAGCGGTGGTCGGCGCAGGTCCACCTCGACAGCCCGTACGACGCGGCCGTCACCCGGAGCCTGCTGACCCTGCGGGCGCTGACCCATCAGGACACCGGCGGCATCGTGGCGGCCCCGACCACGTCCCTGCCCGAGGAGCTCGGCGGCGGACGCAACTGGGACTACCGCTACTCGTGGCTGCGTGACGCCGCCCTGACCGTCCAGACGATGATCGGGACCGAGGAGAGCGCCTCCCCGGACCAGGCGAAGCCGTGGCGGGACTGGTTGCTGCGCGCGATCGCCGGCGACCCCGAGGACATGCAGGTGATGTACACGGTCGACGGCGGACGGCACCTGCCCGAGATCGAGCTGGACCACCTGGCCGGCTATGCCTCGTCGAAGCCCGTACGCATCGGCAACGGCGCGGTCGACCAGCGGCAGACCGATGTCGTCGGCGAAGTGATCTCCGCACTCTCCGCCGCGCGCAGCCTCGGGCTCGCCGAGACCCAGGACGGCTGGAGCCTGCAGCGAACCCTGGTCGGCGAGCTCGCCCGCACCTGGCACCTGCCCGACCACGGCATCTGGGAGATCCGCGGGCCCGAACGGCACTTCACACACAGCCGGGTGATGGCCTGGGCTGCCTTCGACCGGATGGTGCTCGGCGTCGAGGAACACGGCTTCGACGGCCCGGTGCACCTGTGGCGCGACCTGCGCAGCAGGATCCGCGCCGAAGTCCTCGACCACGGCTACGACGCACGGCGGAACACCTTCACGCAGCACGACGCGACCGGTGAGGTCGACGCCTCGTTGCTGTTGCTGCCGCTGGTCGGGTTCGTGGCCGGCGACGATCCGCGGATGACCGGCACGATCCAGGCGATCGAGGCGGTCCTGCTGCGTGACGGCCTGGTCCTGCGCTACCGGACGGAGACCGGCGTGGACGGGCTCGGCGGGGACGAGAGTCCGTTCCTCGCGTGCTCGTTCTGGCTCGTCTCGGCGTACGCGCTCGCCGGCCGGTACGACGACGCCACGGCGCTGATGGATCGTCTCGTGGGTCTGGGCAACGACGTCGGGCTCTTCAGCGAGGAGTACGACGTGGGCGCTCACCGGATGGTCGGCAACTTTCCGCAGGCCTTCACGCATCTCGCACTGGTCCAGGCGGCTCGCACGCTCGCACGCTGCGCACCGGTCCAGTCTGTGGGCGAATCGGTCCATACCAGTAGGAACGGGATCGATCGGCACAAGTGACTCCGGTCGCACAGCGGCGCAGACTGGCAGTTCACGAACCGGCCAGGAGGGGGCATTCGTGGACGAGACGGACATCCATTACGACGTACCGATCTGGGCACAGCGTGACTCCGAGGGCAGTGCCACCCGGCCCCGGGTGCCGCAGCAGGCAACTCCCGCGCACGAGACTGCTCCCCCGCTGGTCGTGCCGCCGCCTGCTGCGTCACCCGTCCCGGAGGTGGCGAGGACCGGTGAGTGGACCGAGGTGCTGCCGCGACGGCGGGTCCGCGGGATCCTCCTCGTCGCCGCTCTGGCCGGTGCCGTGGCCGGCCTGGTGATCGCAGTCGCGACCCAGTCGCCGATCGCCGTGGTCGCGACCCTCGTGTGCGCCGTGCTCGCGATCGTGAACCGCACGGCCCTGATCACCGTGACGCCGACCGCCGTCAGGCTGGAGGGCTCGATGCTGACCGTGCGGCGCGACGGACGCACCGACGTCTTCGCACTGAGCGATCCCAACCGCCGGATCGAGACCGTGGGCCTTCCCGACCGGGATGACTGGCGGCTCCGCCTGGAGGCACCGGACCTGCACGTCGTGGAACTCTCGGCGAGCCAGGTCGACCCCGCGGTCCTGCACGACGTGGTCCGCGCCTATCGGGAGGTCGCGGCGATCAAGCGTCGCGAGCACGAAGAGCGGCTGCGCCGCTAAGCTCTACGCCTCGGCGGGAACGTCGCTGGTACGGCGGTGCCGGATGACGTCGCGGACGAACTCAACCCCTGAGGTCATCGTCAGGACGACGGCCAACGCCATCAGTGCTACGGCAATCCACCACACGATGTCACCGGGCAGGTCCCAGCGACCGCTCAGGTGGTGGAACGGGGCAACCAGCCCACCGAGCGCGAGCGCCTGGGCCATCGTCTTGACCTTGCCGCTCTGGCTGGCCGGCATCACGACCTGCCTGGCGATCGAGAGTCGCGCCAGCGTCACACCCCACTCCCGCACCAGCACCGGTACGGCGACCCACCACATCACCGGGTAGATGATCGCCAGTCCGACGAACGCCATCCCGGTGATCGCCTTGTCGGCAATCGGGTCGGCGATCTTGCCGAAGTCGGTCACCAGGTTGTGCTTGCGCGCGATGTCGCCGTCGATCTTGTCGGTGACCATGGCGACCACGAACAGCCCGTAGGCGATCCAGCGCCAGCTTTCACTGTGCCCACCGTGGTGAAGGAGGGCGAAACCGAAGAACGGCACCATCACGATCCGCAGCGTGGTCAGCGCGTTGGGGATGTTGAAGATGCTCGGCTCGTCGGTCATCGGGTCCTTCCGCGTCACACGGGTCGGGCGACCAGATCGACACCCTCGGTGCCGATGACGGTCGCCTCGATCATGTCACCCACCCCGATGCCCTCGACCTGCCCGGTCAGGACAGTCGACCCGTCGACCTCCGGTCCCTGCGACGCGGCGCGGCCCTCGACCGCCTCACCGTCGTCCGCGCCGACCGATTCGACGAGGACCACGACCCGTTCGCCGACCCGCTCCTCGGCACGCTGCGCGGTCAGCTCGTCGGTCAGCGCACGCAGGTGCTCGAGCCGTTCGGCGATCGCGTCCTCGTCGAGCTTGCCGTCGTAGGACTCGGCCTCGGTGCCGTCCTCGTCGGAGTACCCGAAGACCCCGATCGCGTCGAGCCGGGCTTCGGTGACGAAATCACAGAGGGCGGCGAAGTCCTCCTCGGTCTCGCCGGGGAACCCGACGATGAAGTTCGACCGCACCCCGGCCTCGGGCGCATGGCGGCGTACGTCGGCCAGCAGTGCCAGGAAGGAGTCCGGGTCCCCGAAGCGGCGCATCGAGCGCAGCACCGTCGGCGAGGCGTGCTGGAAGGAGAGGTCGAAGTAGGCAGCCACCCCCGGGGTCGAGGCGATCGCGGCGACCAGGCCGGGACGGGTCTCGGCGGGCTGCAGGTAGGAGACGCGGACCCGCTCGATGCCGTCGACGGCGGCCAGCTCGGGCAGCATCGTCTCGAGCAGGCGGATGTCTCCGAGGTCCTTGCCGTACGACGTCGAGTTCTCCGACACCAGGAACAGCTCCTTGACGCCCTGCTCCCCCAGCCAGCGCGCCTCGGCCAGGACGTCGGCCGGGCGCCGCGAGACGAACGAGCCGCGGAAGCTCGGGATCGCGCAGTACGCGCACCGGCGGTCGCAGCCCGAGGCGAGCTTGAGCGGTGCCATCGGGCCGCCGTCGAGACGACGGCGAACCGCGCGAGGACCGGTCGCCGGAGCGCCGAGGCCGATGTCGGCGACGTCTGCCGCCGCCGGGACGCTCACCTCGAAGCTGTGGCCGGGGACCACCACGTCGACGTCGACGCGCTCGGTCGGCGAGATCGGCAGCAGCTTGCGCCGATCCGTGGGCGTGTGCGCGTGCTGCTGGTCGCCGGCAAGGATGGAGCGCAGCCGGTCAGCGATGTCCGGGTAGGCGTCGAAGCCGAGGATGGCATCGGCTTCCGGCAGCGACTCGGCGAGCTCGTTGCCGTAGCGCTCGGCCAGGCAGCCCACCGCCACCACCGAGCGCGTAACGCTGCCGCCTGTCCTGTGCCCCGTCGAAGGGTCCTCCTTGAGGTCGGCCGCCGCGAGCAGCGTGTCCACCGAGTCCTTCTTCGCCGCTTCGACGAAGCCGCAGGTGTTGACCACCACGGTCTCGGCATCGGCCGGGTCGTCGACGAGCAGGAAGCCACCCGCCTCCAGCTGGCCGGCGAGTTCCTCGGAATCGACCTCGTTGCGGGCGCAGCCCAGCGTGATCAGGGCGACGGTGTGGGCAGTGGGAGCGGCAGTCATGACCGGTCGAGTATGACCGCCCGGGGCACGTCAGAGCGAACCGGATTCCCGCAGACTCAGCCGAACTTCTTGCTCGCTGCCTGGCCGGCGATCCCGATCGTGCCGAGCGCCTTGCCCTTCACCGCCACCTCGACGGCCCCGGCGTTGTCGGCCGAGACCCCGAAGGGAGCAAGGCCGACGATCTGGCGGTGGGCGCCGATCGGCAGGTTCCCCGACCAGAGGACCTTGCCGGTGCGGTCCCGTACGACGACGTGGGCCGCCGCGTGCGCCGCCGTCACGCTCATCGAGGTGGTCCTCATCAGCGGCGAGGTGATCGGCTGGTGGTTGGCCGCCAGTCCAGCGGTCTGGGTACCCGGATCCGGAGCCGCGGTGAGGTGATCGGGCGCGCCGGCGAACATCCGGGCCAGCGCCCAGACCATCGTGAGGCACAGCACCGAGCCGATCAGCAGGCTCCAGCGCGGACCGCCGAGGGTGGCGCGCATCCCGCTGGACAGACCGGTCGACAGCTCGGCCTCGAAGACGCGGCGCGCGTTGATCGGGCCCTGCGCGTAGCGCTCGTCGTAGGTCTTCATCAGCGGGTCGAGGGTCAGGCCCAGGGTCCGGGCGATCGCCGTGAGGTGACCCCGTGCGTAGAAGTCGCCACCGCACGGACCGAAGTCGTCGACCTCCATCGCCTCGAGCACGTGCGGACGGATCCGGGTGCGCTGGCTGAGCTCGTCGATGCTCATGTCGAGCATCTCGCGCGCATGGGTGATCTTCGGACCGATCAGTGGTTCGACCGCGGGACGGGTCGGCGCAGTGTCGTCGATCACGTACTCCACCTCGAGCTGGTCCCACGCTGGTGCGGACGGCTCCTCGTCCCCGCGTCGCTGGCTGGGCACGATCGCCACGGTGTCCTCGCTCGCACCAGCACGAGGCGGGATCTCGATGTGGACGTCGACCCGCACCGGTCGACTCAGGTCGCGGAGCGGAACCACGGGCACGAACGGCTTGCTGTACTGGTCATCGAGCTCTTCGATCGGCACCGGCTCGAACGGGTCGATACGGCCCAGGGCGTCGTAGCGCGCCGACGGCTCGTCGTCCTCCTCGAGTCCGTCGTCGATGTCGAACGGGTCGCTGGTCGGGTCGTCACCGTCGTCGATGGTCCCGGCGTGCACGACCACCGGGTCATCGACGTCGCTCGCGGCAGGGGCGACGCCTTCGTCGACCTCGGGCTCGCTCACCACCTCGGCGCGCGGGGGCACCTCGTCGAGCTGGGCGATGTGGCGCCCGTGCAGGGCGACGACATCGGTGCGCCCGTGGGCCAGCGCGATCAGGTCGGAGGCAAGGTCCGGGCTGTCGGCCAGGGTGGTCACACCGAGCGGAAGGCTCAGCTCGGCGCCGTACCAGAACTCGTTCCAGCGCAGGTGCAGCCGGTCGATCGTCCCGAGGTGGTCGAGCAAGGCCTCGGGATCGCGTGGCACCACGACCAGGCGTCCCTCGCGCAGGGGCGAATCGGCCGTCTCGACGACGACCTGCCTGATCGAGCGCCAGGGCAGGCCTCGCCACGCCAGCCCGACGCGCAGTCGCAGGCCGTGGTCGTCGGCGACCAGGATCGGCGTACGGGCCGCGATGAGGGTCGGCAGGTGCAGGGCAGCGATGCCCAGCATGAGGAGCCCGATCAGGGTGTCGAAGCCCGAGGAGGACCGCAGCAGGTAGGCCACCCCGAGGAGCAGCGCAAGCCCGCCGACGACACCGCTGAGCAGCACATTGCGACGCAGGGCGACCAAGGTGCCCTCGTCCTGGTGACCGGCGCTGGGCTCGGTCCGGTCGCTCACGTGGGTGTTCACAACTCCCCCTGCAGCGTCATGATGACCGAGTCGAGGTCATCGGGTTTGATCAACACGTCGCGCGCCTTCGAACCCTCACTGGGCCCGACGATCCCGCGGCTCTCGAGGATGTCCATCAGCCGTCCTGCCTTGGCGAAACCGACCCGCAGCTTGCGCTGCAGCATCGAGGTCGATCCGAACTGCGTGGAGACGACCAGCTCGACCGCCTGGATCACCAGGTCGAGGTCGTCGCCGATGTCGTCGTCGAGTTCGCGCTTGGACGCGGCGGGAACAGTCACGTCCTCGCGGTAGCTCGGCTGGAGCTGGTCCTTGCACTTCTTGACGATCTGGTGGATCTCGGCCTCGGTGACCCAGCTGCCCTGGACCCGGACGGCCTTGGAGGCGCCCATCGGCAGGAACAGCGCGTCACCCTGACCGACCAGCTTCTCGGCACCGGGCTGGTCGAGGATGACCCGGCTGTCCGCGAGGCTGGAGGTCGCGAAGGCGAGCCGAGAGGGCACGTTGGCCTTGATCAGCCCGGTGACGACGTCGACCGAGGGGCGCTGGGTGGCGAGGACCAGGTGGATGCCGGCGGCCCGGGCGAGCTGGGTGATCCGGACGATCGCGTCCTCGACGTCACGCGGGGCCACCATCATCAGGTCGGCCAGCTCGTCGACGATCACCAGCAGGTACGGGTACGGCGTCAGCTTGCGCTCACTGCCCGCAGGAACCGTCACCTTGCCGGCGCGGACGGCCTTGTTGAAGTCGTCGATGTGCCGGAAGCCGAAGTTGGCCAGGTCGTCGTAGCGCAGATCCATCTCGCGCACGACCCACTGCAGGGCCTCGGACGCCTTCTTCGGGTTGGTGATGATCGGGGTGATCAGGTGCGGCACGCCCTCGTAGGCGTTCAGCTCGACCCGCTTCGGGTCGACCATGATCATCCGGACCTCGTCCGGGGTGGAGCGCATCAGGATCGAGGTGATCATCGAGTTGATGAAGCTCGACTTGCCCGAGCCGGTGGCGCCGGCGACGAGCAGGTGCGGCATCTTGGCCAGGTTGGCGACCACGAAACCGCCCTCGACGTCCTTGCCAAGGCCGCAGACCATCGGGTGGTGGTCACCGCGGGCCGTGTTGGACCGGAGCACGTCACCGAGCGAGACGATCTCCTTGTCGGTGTTCGGGATCTCGATGCCGACGGCGGACTTGCCGGGGATCGGCGAGAGGATCCGGACATCGGCCGAGGCCACCGCGTAGGAGATGTTCTTGGCGATGTTGGTGATCTTCTCGACCTTGACCGCCGGCCCGAGCTCGACGACGTACCGCGTCACCGTGGGACCACGGGTGTACCCGGTGACGGTCGCGTCGATCTCGAACTCCTCGAAGACGCCCATGAGACGCTCCACGACCGCGTCCGAGGCCGGAGTGCGCGCCTTGTGGGCGCTGCCCGGCTTGAGGATGTCGCTCTCGGGCAGCGTGTAGGTGATGTCGCCGGACAGGCTGAGCTGTTCGACGCGCGCGGGAAGCGGCGTGTGCGGCGGCGCCTCGAGCTCCACCGGTGACCCGGCCGGGTCCTCGGCGGCCGGGTCGAAGACGTCGACCCCGGCATCGGCCTTGCGGCCGCGCTTGCGGACCTCGCGGTCTTCCAGCGGGTCCACCAGCGGCGAGTCGTACGGGGCATCGCCCATGTCCGGGTCGAACTCATCGCCGGGAGCGCCGCGGCGGCGGCGCTTGACCGTGACCGGCGGCTCTTCTGGCGGTTCGACGGTCTGGCGACCGAGCATCCGGTCCCGCAACGCCCGGAGCTTGACCGGAACCTGGTAGACCGGCGTCGCGGTGACCACGAGCACGCCGAAGACAGAGAGCAGGACGAGCAGCGGGACCACGACGTACCCGCTGTGCAGCAGGTCGGTCAGCAGCTTCGCGACCACGAATCCGAGCGCGCCGCCGGCCTGCTGGAGGTCGGTGGTGTCGCCCAGCTTCGGCTTGGGTGAGCCGTTGGCGATGTGGATGATGCCCAGGACGCCGAACAGCAGCGCGCCCCAGCCGACGATCTGGCGACCGGCCGGGCCGTTGGCCTCGGGGTCGCGCATGTTGCGCCAGGCGATGTAGCAGAGCATGAGCGGCACGAACCACGCGAGCAGGCCGACCGAACCGGCAACGGCGGCACGCGTACCGGCGAAGACGGAACCCGGGAGCTGCCACCAGACCGACGCCGCGACGACGACGGCCAGCGCGACCATGAACAGTCCGGCACCGTCGCGACGGTGCTCGGGTTCGAGGTCGCGGGCACCCTGACCGATCCGCCGCGCGCCCGAGCCGATGCCCCCGGCGACTCCCAGCCACACGGCCGAGACGCCGTGGCCGAGCGCACCGAAGGTACGCGAAACGGGACCAGGGCCGTTGCGGACTGCGCGCGGGGCCGGTCGCTTCGATTTCGAAGCGTTCGACTTCCGTGCTGCAGGCTTGCGCTTGCCCTGGCTACCGGACGGTCGGGATCGCGAAGTCGAAGCACCCTTGGAGGTGCTCCTGCTGCGCGACGCCGGCGGGGAAGACGTACGGGTCGCCATGGTCCGAATCTACTCTGATGACCCCATCCGCCCCATGTGTCACACGCCGTGTCGCACGCACCTCCTGTGACGGCCGTTCTGCCCGATTCGCCCGGGTGTTCGGGCTCCAGTGCCTCAGCGGTCGAGCTGGACCAGTCGCAGGCCACGCACGTACGCCGCCTGTCCGACGTGCTGGGTGAGGTCGTTGACCACACTGACCAGGCGCACCCCGAGGGTCACCGGCGGGTCCCAGCGCTCGTCGACGACCCGGTCGAGGTCGGCCGGCTGCAGCGTCGCGACATAGCGCAGGACCAGATCCATCGTCTCCCGGTGGTAGTCGGCGAGGAGTCCGCCCGGGACCCTGACCTTGGCCACGTCCGCAGCCGTGTGACCGTAGCCGTGCACCTGCGGGGCGAACGGGAGCCCGAACCGCTCGAACCAGCCCGCCGAGGTCCAGACCTGCTCGACTCCGGCGACCTCGGCCACGTGGTCGTCGGCGACCCGGGTCAGGTGCCAGACGAGCCAGCCGATCGAGTTCGCCTCCGGATCAGGACGCCAGGCGAGGTCGTCCTCGTCCAGGCCGTCGAGCACCTCGGGAACCGCGTCCCGCACCCGGCCGATCGCGTCGGCCAGCACACCGTCGATGTCCATGGCGCCACTCTCCCCCACCCCGAGCCGGGCGAAAAGGCCCGATGCCTCAACCCGAGTTCATCTGGCGCGGGGCGAGCAACGGCAGGGTGCCCCACAGGAGCGAGCGCGTGCGCCGGTAGGCAGACGCGGTCAACCGGGCACGTTCCGGCTCCTCGGCACCGGGGACGTGCAGCCCGGGTCCGGGCGGGATCGCGAGTCCGTCGACCAGCCAGGGCACGTGGTTGCCGAGCTCGCGCATGGCCCCCAGGGAGATCCAGGACTCGATCGGGCGTACCGCGCGCAGGAACGCCTCGATGGAGGCGACCAGCTCCAGCCGTCTGGCCCGGTCCCCGCTGGCCCGGTACGCCGTGGCCTCGCGCGCCAGCGCGTGCGCTGCCGGGCTGACCACAGGCACCGTGCTCTCGACCATCGTGCTCAGCCAGATCAGGTGGTCCGTCAGTGCACGGCGCCGATCACCGGCAAGTCGTTCCTCGTCGCTCAGGACGGTACGGGCGCGCTCGAGGTCGCGGCGCACGGCCGCAACGGCGCAGCGGGACAGGGTGCTCATGCCTGTCCAGAGGACGCGGCGACGCTTCCTGATACCTACCGGGACCACCTGTGCGCGCGGTCACATCTCGTGGCCGGTCACATCTCCAGGAACGTGTCCTCGTTCTCGAGGATCTCGGCCTCGAGCGCCTGCGCGAAGTCGTCGGTGACGCGCTTGTCGCCCGACGACCTCGGTGCGATCGAGGACCAGGCCCGGTCGATGGCCGCCGAGACGTCGATGAGCCGGGCCTCCTCGATGTGCGGTTTGGAGGTCTCACGGGCGACGTACGTGGCCACGAACCGGCGCAGCTCGCCCTCGATGTTGACCACCCGCTGCATGATCGAGGCGCGCAGGCCCTCGGCCTGGACCCTGACCTCGACCTCGGAGCTGCGCGGCGGGTCGATCGAGATGAAGATCCGGACACCGTCGAGTGCGCGGGCGGTCAGGGTCAGCGGCACCAGCAGCTCGGCATGGAAGACGTGCGTCTCCACCTGCAGGTTGACCTCGAAGGTCAGCGAGACCGGCAGCTCGACGCGGTAGGCGATCTCGGGCGCGTCGATCCGCACCGCACTCGCCTCGCCGATCTGCCCGTACGCGCGAACCTTGGCGATCTTGCCCGGCCCGACGCCCATCGGACCGAAGTCGATCGGCTGACCGGCGATGTTGTTGACCGCGCCGAGGATCCGGTCGACGCTGACCGCCTCGGCGAAGAAGTCCAGGCCCCACTGCTGGTAGCTGACGAAGTCGTCGGAACTCACCACGACCTCACGCCTCCAGGACGACCGGGATGATCATCGGGCGACGACGGTGCTTGCCGGAGACCCAGCGCCCGACGACGCGACGGATGTTCTGCTGCAGCTGGTAGGCATCAGTGACGCCCTCGCTGACGGCCTTGTCGAGCGCATCGACGATCGGGCCCTTGATCTCGTCGAAGATCACGTCGTCCTCGGCAAAGCCACGCGCGTGGATCTCGGGTCCGCTGACCACCTTGCCGGTCTGGGAGTCGATCACGACGATCACCGAGATGAAGCCCTCCTCGCCGAGGATCCGGCGGTCCTTGAGGTCGCTCTCGGTGATGTCGCCGATCGAGCTGCCGTCGACGAAGACGTAGCCGCAGTCGACCTTGCCGGTGATCGCCGCCTTGCCCTTGATCAGGTCGACGACGAAGCCGTCCTGGGCGACGACGACGCGGTCCTCGGGCACGCCGGTCAGCTTGGCCAGCTCGGCGTTCGCGTACATGTGCCGGATCTCGCCGTGCACCGGCATCACGTTCTTCGGCTTGACGATGTTGTAGCAGTACAGGAGCTCACCGGCGCTGGCGTGGCCGGAGACGTGCACCAGCGCGTTGCCCTTGTGCACCACCTGGGCGCCCAGCGCGGTCAGCCCGTTGATCACCCGGTAGACGGCGTTCTCGTTGCCCGGGATCAGCGAGGACGCCAGGACCACGCAGTCGCCGGGTTCGATGGTCACGAAGTTGTGGTTGCGCTGCGCGATCCGGCTCAGTGCCGAGAGCGGCTCGCCCTGGGAGCCGGTGGAGATCATCACGACCTTGCCGGCAGGCAGGTCCGCGAGCTCCTTGGGGTCGACCAGGATGCCGGGCGGGACGTTGAGGTAGCCGAGGTCCCGGGCGATCGCCATGTTGCGGACCATCGAGCGACCGACGTAGGCCACCTTGCGGCCGTGGGCCTCGGCCGCGTCGAGGATCTGCTGGACCCGGTGCACGTGCGAGGCGAAGCAGGCGACGATGATCCGCTGCTTGGCACTGCGGTGGAAGACCCGGTCCAGGACCGGCGCGATGTCCTTCTCCGAGGTCGTGAACCCGGGTACCTCGGCGTTCGTGGAGTCGGTCAGGAACAGGTCGACCCCCTGCTCGCCGAGGCGCGCGAACGCACGCAGGTCGGTGATCCGGCCGTCCAGCGGCAGCTGGTCCATCTTGAAGTCGCCCGTGTGCAGGACCACGCCGGCGCCGGTGCGGATCACGACGGCCAGGGCATCGGGGATCGAGTGGTTGACCGCGACGAACTCGAGCTCGAACGGGCCGAAGCTGATCGTCTCGCCCTCGGCGACGATGTGCCGCACGGTGTCCTTGATCCGGTGCTCGCGCAGCTTGGAGTCCAGCAGGGCCAGGGTCAGCTGGGAGCCGACCAGCGGGATGTCGTGGCGCTCGCGCAGCAGGTACGGCGTCGCGCCGATGTGGTCCTCGTGGCCGTGGGTCAGGACGAGGGCGTCGACGGCGTCGAGCCGATCGCGGATCGCGTCGAAGTCCGGGAGGATCAGATCGACGCCCGGATGGTTCTCCTCGGGGAAGAGCACCCCGCAGTCGACGATCAGCAGGCGGCCGTCGTACTCGAAGACGGTCATGTTGCGACCGACCTCGCCCAGGCCGCCGAGGGCGATCACCCGCAGCGCGCCCTTCGGGAGCGGCGCGGGGACGTCGAGCTCGGAGTGTGCGTGGCTCATCAGTTGGCGTCCGTGACCGGCAGCAGGCCGGCGTTGGCGAGCGCCTCGTGCACCAGGCCGACGAGGTCCTCGTCAGCCTGGACCAGCGGCAGTCGCACCGTCCTGTTGCCGTGCACGCCGACCAGCTCCAGCGCGGCCTTCGCAGTCATCACCCCGGGGGCGTGGTTCATGATCGCGTCGACCACGGGGATCAGGTCGACGTAGATCGAGAGTGCGGCTTCGAGATCACCGCGGTCGACGGCCGCGACCATCGCGGCGTACTGGTTGCCGGCGACGTGGCCGACGACCGAGACCACGCCGGCGCCTCCGTGGGTCAGCCAGCCGAGGTTGAGGACGTCGTCACCGGAGTAGAAGGCCAGTCCGGTCTCGGCCATGATCGAGGCTCCGCGGAACAGGTCGCCGACGGCATCCTTGACCGCGACGAACTTCTCGTTGGTGGCCAGCCGGGCGTAGGTCTCGGGCGCGATCGTGACGCCGGTGCGACCGGGGATGTCGTAGAGCATGATCGGCAGGTCGCTGGCCGCCGCGACGGCTTCGAAGTGCGCCGCGATCCCGGCCTGCGTGGGCTTGTTGTAGTACGGCGAGACCAGCAGTACGCCGTCGGCACCCGCCTTGGCCGCCTGCTCGTTGAGCTCGATCGAGTGCTCGGTGTGGTTGGTACCGACGCCGGCGATGATCGTGGCCCGGTCCCCCACCGCGTCGATCACCGCGCGCAGGATCTCGCCGTCCTCGGCGACCGAGGTGGTCGGCGCCTCACCGGTCGTGCCGCTGACCACGATGCCGTCGTTGCCGTTGGTGACCAGGTGATCGGCGACCCGGGCGACAGCGTCGAGATCGACCGACCCGTCGTCCTTGAACGGCGTCACCATGGCCGTGAGCACGCGGCCGAACGGAGCAGCAGGCAAAGTCATGCTGCCTAGGTTAGTGCTCCCCGCGGAGACTGGCTCGCCCGATTGCCCGTGTGGGCGACACGCGCGGGCGTCGCCCGCCTCCGATCCGCGCCCCGGTACGTTCAGGAGAGTGAGGAACTACGCGAATCCCGACCGCCTGGTCCGCACCAGCGTCGTGGTCGCCGGTCTGGTGCTGGCCGGCACGGGGATCACCGGGTGCGGCAGTGCGACGCCCGCGGCTGACCCGACGCCCAGCGCATCGGTGACGACTCCGTCGGTCCCTGCGACCCCGACACCCACGGTGCCCGCCACATCGCACACGCCGACGCCGACACCGACGCCGTCCGGCGGGAACGGCGACAGCACCGATCCGCACAAGCCCGCCACGGCCGGCGGTGGCATCTGCTCCGACATCACCGACGCCGAGGTCGCGCACGTCCTCGGCGGGACCTACACCGGCTCCGCGATCGCCGGCGGCCCCGGCTGCAGCTTCGACCGGGCGAACCCGAAAGCACCGGCAGTGACCTTCATCGAGACGTCGTACGCGAAGACCGCCGGCGGCATGAGCGGCGCCAAGACCGATGCGACCTCGTCGGTGGAGGGCACGCCCGAGGACCTGGCCGGGATCGGTGATGCAGCGTTCGTGGTCACCGGCACCACGTTCGGCGGACCGTACGTCAACGGTGCGGGAGCGGTGCGGATCGGCGACCGCCTGATCAACCTCACCCTCGAGGAGTCCACCGGGCTGGGTGCGACCCAGGTCCGGTCGCTGGTCGTGGCGCTGCTGAGGTTCGTCGCCGGTCAGGCAGGCAGGCAGTGACGTCCGCACGCACCGGGACCGTGTTGAGCACCGTGATCCTTCCGCACGAGCGCTGGAGCGCTGCCGAGGCGACCTGGCGGGCTGCCGACGACCTCGGATTCCACGCGGCGTACACCTATGACCACCTCTCCTGGCGCACGTTCCGCGACGGACCGTGGTTCGGTGCCGTCCCGACCCTGACGGCCGCGGCCGGAGTCACCGACCGGATCCGTCTCGGCACGCTGGTGACGAACCCGAACTTCCGGCACCCGGTCACGCTGGCGAAGGACCTGATCTCCCTCGACGACGTGTCCGGCGGGCGGATCACCCTGGGCATCGGGGCGGGCACCTCGGGGTTCGACGCGACGGCGCTCGGCCAGGAGGCATGGTCACCGAAGGAACGCGCGGACCGCTTCGCCGAGTTCGTCGGCCTGCTCGATCGGTTGTTGACCGAGCCCGACGTCACCGCGTCCGGGCAGTACTACTCGGCTCACGAGGCGCGCACGATCCCCGGCTGCGTCCAGCTGCCGCGGCTGCCGTTCGCGATCGCAGCAGCAGGACCACGCGGGCTCGACCTGACCGCCCGGTTCGGTCAGGCCTGGGTCACCACCGGCGACCCGTTGCTCTGGGATTCGCTGGACGTGGCCGGGTCCGACGCCGCCCTCCTCGCGCAGCTGGCCCGGCTCGAGGGCGCCTGCGCGGCGATCGACCGAGACGCCGACGAGGTCCAGCGGATCCTGCTGACCGGGTTCACGCCGGAGAAGAACGAGATCCTCGCCTCCCTCGACCGGTTCGTGGACTTCGCCGGCCGGCACCTCGCCATGGGGTTCGACGAGATCGTGATCCACTGGCCGATCGCCGACAGCGATTTCGCCGCAGACCAGCAGACCTTCGAACGGATCGCGACCGAGGCACCCGGGCAGCTCGCGGGACGCTGAGGCAACCTAGGCGCGCTCGTACCAGACGAACTCGAAACCCGTCTCCCCCTCCAGGTGGGGCTCGCGGTGGGTCTCGATCCACTCCGCCCGGTCGAAGGCCGGGTAGACGGTGTCGCCCTCGGGCGACAGGTGGACCTCGGTGAGTACCTGCGCGTCGGCCACACCCAGTGCGTCGCCGTACACACTGGCACCGCCGACGACGAAGACGTCGTGGTCGATGTCCTCGGCCAACGCCAGCGCGGTGACGAGGTCGTGGGCGACCAGGACCCCGTCGGTCGACCAGGCGGGATCACGGGTCAGCACGATCGTGGTCCGACCGGGAAGCGGGCGGCCGATGGACTCGTACGTCGCGCGACCCATCACCAGCACGTGCCCGAGCGTCAGTGCCTTGAAGTGCGCGAAGTCGGCGGGGATCCGCCACGGGATGTCGCCGTCGGCGCCGATCACGCCGTTGTCGGCGACGGCGGCGAGGAGGGTCAGCGTCATACAGCGATCGGGGCCTTGATCCCCGGGTGCGGGTCGTACCCCTCGATCGTGATGTGTTCGAGGTCGAACGCGTCCAGCGCAGTCACCGACGGGTCCAGCCGCAGGGTGGGCAGCGGACGCGGCTCACGGGTGAGCTGGAGCCGGGCCTGGTCGAGGTGGTTGGTGTAGAGGTGGGCGTCGCCCAGGGTGTGCACGAAGTCGCCGAGGCCCAGGCCGGTCACCTGCGCCACCATCTGGGTCAGCAGCGCGTACGACGCGATGTTGAACGGCACGCCGAGGAACACGTCGGCGGAGCGTTGGTACAGCTGGCAGGACAGCTTGCCGGGGCCGGTGTCGCTGGGGGCCACGTAGAACTGGAACATCGTGTGGCACGGGGCCAGGGCCATCTGCGGGATGTCGGCGACGTTCCAGGCGGAGACGATGTGCCGCCGCGAGTCGGGATCACGACGCAACTGCTCGACGATCTGCGCGATCTGGTCGACGTGGTGGCCGTCCGGGGTCGGCCAGGACCGCCACTGGTAGCCGTAGACGGGACCGAGATCGCCGTTCTCGTCGGCCCACTCGTCCCAGATCGTGACGCCACGGTCCTGGAGCCACTTCACGTTGGTGTCTCCGCGCAGGAACCAGAGCAGCTCGGCGAAGACCGACCGGGTGTGGATCTTCTTGGTGGTCACCAGCGGGAAGCCCTCGGCGAGGTCGAACCTCATCTGGTGCCCGAAGACCGACAGCGTGCCGGTCCCGGTGCGGTCCGGCTTCTCGACACCGTCGTCCAGGATCCGGCGGACGAGGTCGAGGTAGCTCTGCACGCGCCGAGCCTACCGAGTGCCCGAGCTTGCTCGAGGCCGAGTGGGCGAGGACGCGTTGACGAGCGCAGCGAGGATCATGCGCCCAACTTACCGCCGACCGCACCCCGATCACGGGCCGTCCACGTCGGTGTCGCGTGGGACAGTACGAGAGTGTTCCTCGGTATGACCGCAGCGCTGGTCGCTGCCGCCCTCTTCGGCGCGATCGCCGCCGTCCAGGCTTCGGTCATCCGCCGGCACGGTCTGCGCTCGGCGATGATGCTCGGCGTTCTCGCCGGCTATCTCCTCGGCTGGGTGCTGCACCTGGTGGCGATCGCCCGGCTCCCGCTCTACCTGGCGCAGGTCGGCGTCGGAGCCTCGCTGGTGGTCACGGCCCTGATCGCCGCGTTCGTGATGGGCGAGCCGTTGCGCCGCGAGCACTGGGTCGCCATCGCGACCATGGTCGTCTCCCTGGGCGTCCTGTCCCTCGCCTCCGGCTCGGTCGGGCAGGCCACCTTCACCAACCGCACCACGATCGCCCTCTACGTGCTGCTGGTCCTCACCGGCGTTCTGGGGTGGCTGGCAGTCCGGTGGACCCATCCGCACAGCGGCGTCGCCCTCGGCATCCTCGCCGGGGTCGCGTACGGCGGCTCGCCGATCGCCACCAGGGCCCTGGTCGACTTCTCCTGGACCCTCGACACCCTCGCGACCGCCGCCAGCATCGGGTTGTTCGGTGCCCTCGGCTTCGTCCTGTACTCGATCGGCCTCAACCGGACCTCGGTGACGGCCGCGACCGCTCCCCTGGTGCTGCTCCAGACGGTCATCCCGGCCGCGGTCGGCGTGGCGCTGTTCCACGACGACGTCCGCCACGGGTGGTGGCCGTTCGCGGCCACGGCGTTCGGCCTGTCGCTGGTGGCCGGCATCGTGCTGTCCGGTGCCGAGGCCCGGCTGGAGATCGTCGACGTCGACGAGCTCGCTGCGACCGATCAGCCGTCGTAGTCCAGCGCGAGCCGGTCCGAGGTCGGGTGCGACTGGCAGGTCAGCACGTCACCGCGGGCGATCTCGTCGGGCTCGAGGGCCCAGGTCGCGTCCATCTGCACCGAACCGGAGACCAGGCGCGCCCGGCAGGTGCCGCACACCCCGCCCTGGCACGCGTACGGAGCGTCGCTGCGCACCCGCAGCAGACCGTCCAGGACGACCTCCCCCGGCTCCAGGGTGAACCGGGACTCCAGGCCGCCGAGCCTGGCGGTGACCTCGACGCCTTCTCGCAGCGGCACCTCGACCGTACGCGCCGGTGCTTGCGCGTGGAACAGCTCGGTGTGGATCGCGCCCTCACCGATCCCGTCGGCGAGCAGGGAGGCGCGCAGGTCGGCGACCAGGTCGAACGGGCCGCACAGGAACCACCCGTCGACCTCACCGAGCAGGTCGGCCCGGATCCGCCGCAACCGGTCTCCGTCCAGCCTCGCCGAGAGCAGCTCGCTCTCCTGGGCTTCCCGGCTCAGCACGTGCACGAGCTGGAGCCGACCGGGCCAACGGTCCTTGAGGTCGGCGATCTCGTCGAGGAACATCACGTCGCGCTGGCTGCGGTTGCAGTCCACCAGCACCACCTGCTCGACCTGGGCATCAGCGAGGGCGGCAGCGACCATGGCCAGGACCGGGGTGATCCCGGAGCCCGCCGCGACGAACGCAGGCCGGCGGAGCCGGGTCAGCGCAGCCCCGAAGCGGCCGGTCGGTGTCATCACCTCGAGGTCGTCCCCGACCGTCAACCGGTCGAGCACGGCACCCGAGAACGCGCCACCGGGCAGGCGCTTGACCCCGATCCGGAGCGGACCCCCCGGCGTCGAGCAGACCGAGTAGGAGCGACGCGTCGCCTCACCCGGAATCCGTACGGCGACGTGCTGGCCCGGCTCGAAGGCGTAGGCCGCAGCGAGCTCGGTCGGCACGTCGAAGGCGATCGCGACCGCGTCGGTCGCGAGCTCCTCGATCGAGGCGACCCGCAGGGCGTGCGTGGTCGGCGAGGTTCCTGCCATCAGTGGGCCTTGAACGCGTCGAAGGGCTCCGCACACGTCGTGCACACCCGCAGCGACCTGCAGGCGGCTGCGGCGAACCGACTCAGCTCGCGGGTCTCGACCGATCCGCACTGCGGGCACCGGACAGCCATCCTCAGGCTCACCGGGCCGGCAGGACCGGGTGGCGCGATCCCGTGCTCTGCCAGCGCCGCGCGTCCGGCTTCGGTGATGTCATCGCTCGACCACGGCGGCGCGAGCACGGTGCGCACCAGCACACGGGCCGGTTCTGCCGCCGCCTCGATGTCAGCGCGGATCGCCTCCATCGCCGGGCAGCCGGCGTAGGTGGGCGTGATGACGACCTCGATCGTGCCGTCGACCTCCTCGATCCTCCGCAGGATCCCGAGGTCGGCGATCGAGAGCATCGGCAGCTCGGGATCCGGCACCGCCGCGATCCGCTGGCGCACGTCGGCCAGTACTGCGCCTACCTCGGGGCTCACCTCGGGGCTCACCACGGGGCTCACCACGACGCCCCCGGATGCGCTGCGCGGACCTCGCGCATCCGGGCAAGGATGTCGATGAGGTCATCGGTGTGGGCGCCGTTGCGACCCGGCTCCCGGGTCCCCGGCTCCCGGATCAGGGTGACCTCCGGGTGCTCCAGGGTCGCTCGTTCGAGCACCGGCTCGAGCCAGTGCACCACGGGCTCGCGCAACCACGGCGGGAAGATCGCCTCGCCTGCGGCGATCACGTCATCGCGGATCCAGTCGACGAACAGCCGGGTGAACCCGGACCACTCCGCGTCCAGGCCGGCCTGCATCCGCTGGTGCGACTCCTCGGTACCGTCACCGAGCCGCACCACCCAGCCGGCCGCGTGGTCGCGGTGGTACTCGACCTCCTTGACCGCCTTGCCGGCGATCGCTGCGAGCTGGGGGTCAGCGCAGCCGGACAGCCCGGAGTACAGCTGGTACTGGTACGCCGAGAAGAGCAGCATCCGCGCCATCGTGGCCGCGAAGTCCCCGTTCGGACGCTCGAGCATGACCGCGTTCCGGAACTCCTCGATGGGCCGCTCGTAAGCCAGCTGGTCCTCGTTGAGCGCCGGGACCTGCATCTGGCCGGCGTGGGCGAGCAGCAACCGGGCCTGGCCGAGCAGGTCGAGGGCCACGTTCGCGAGCGCGATGTCCTCCTCGAGCTCGGGTGCCCGTGCGACCCATTCGGAGAGGCGGTGCGACGCGATCAACGCATCGTCGGCGAGGCCCAGCACCGAGCGCGACCGGGCATCAAATCTGGAGCTCATCGGGCACCTCGTAGAACGACGGGTGCCGGTAGACCTTGTCCGCGGCCGGATCGAAGAACGAGTCCTGCTCGTCGGGGCTGCTGGCCGTGACCTGAACCGACGGCACGACCCAGATCGAGACGCCCTCGCTGCGACGGGTGTAGACGTCGCGCGCGTGGTGCAGGGCCAGCTCGGCGTCGGCCGCGTGCAGCGAGCCGACGTGGACGTGGGCCAGACCTCGCTTCGGCCGGACGAAGACCTCCCAGAGGTCACTCATGCGGCACCTCGTCGCACTTGCTTGGCAGCATGGACCCGGGCGGCCTCCCGGACCCAGGCGCCGTCGTCCTCGGCAGCCCTGCGGTGCGCCAGTCGCTCGGCGTTGCAGGGCCCGTTGCCGGCGACGACCTCGCGCAGCTCGGTGAAGTCGACCGGCCCGAAGTCCCAGGAGCCGCGCCCCTCGTCGAACCGGAGGTCGGGATCGGGCAGCGACAGACCGAGCACCTCGGCCTGCGGCACCACCATGTCCACGAACCGCTGCCTCAGGGTGTCGTTCGAGAACCGCTTGATCCCCCACGCCGTCGACCTCGCGGAATGCGGGGAGTCGGTGTCGGGCGGGCCGAACATCATCAGCGAGGGCCACCACCAGCGGTTCACCGCGTCCTGGGCCATCGCGTGCTGCCCCGGCGTCCCGTTGCTCAGCGCGAGCAGGGACTCGAAGCCCTGGCGCTGGTGGAACGACTCCTCCTTGCAGATCCGGACCATGCCACGGGCATAGGGACCGTAGGAGCACCGGCACAGCGGCACCTGGTTGACGATCGCGGCGCCGTCGACCAACCAGCCGATGGTGCCGACGTCGGCCCACGTCAGCGTCGGGTAGTTGAAGATCGAGGAGTACTTCTGGCGGCCGGTGAGCAGAGCGTCGTACAGCTCGGAGCGGGCGACGCCCAGGGTCTCGGCAGCGGCGTACAGGTAGAGGCCGTGGCCGGCCTCGTCCTGCACCTTGGCCAGCAGGATCGCCTTGCGCCGCAGGCTGGGTGCCCGCGTGATCCAGGCCCCTTCGGGCTGCATCCCGATGATCTCGGAGTGCGCGTGCTGGGCGATCTGACGGATCAGGGTCGCGCGGTAGTCCTCGGGCATAGCATCGCGCGGCTCGATGCGGGCACCCTCGGCGATCGCCGACTCGAAGGACGTCATGCTCCGAGGATAACGCAAGCATTGTTACATTTTAACCGTCGTACGCCGGACTGACTGTCATACACCCCACCTGCTTGGATGGGACGGTGAGTTCCGACGTGTCCTGCCGGGTTGCCTGGGCCGACGACGCCCCGGCGATCGCTGCCGTGCAGGTCCGTGCCTGGCGGACCTCGTACGCCGACCTGCTTCCCGCCGACCTGCTCTCCTCGATGGACTCCGAGACGCTCGCCGACGGCTGGCGCACCTCGCTCGCCGCTCCCCCGGACGCGCGCAACCGGGTCCTGATCGCCCTGGAACGCAACCTGGTCACCGGCTTCGCCCTCACCGGGCCTGCAGGCGACCCTGACTGCGATCCGGTCTCCGACGGCGAGGTGACCGACCTGACTGTCGATCCGCACAAGCGGCGGGCGGGCCACGGCTCGAGGCTGATGCAGGCCTGTGTCGACACCCTCAAGGCAGACCGCTTCACGCGCGCGATCACCTGGCTGGCTGCGAACGACGACGACACCCGCACGTTCCTGACCGCGGCCGGCTGGGGGCCTGACGGCGCCCACCGCACGCTCGATCTCACCGGCGACGGGAGCGTGACCCTCAAGCAGGTCCGGCTGCACACGGACCTGGGCTGAGCCCGTGACCACCTCCGACCTGGATCCGGTCCAGCGGCGCCAGATCATCTCCGACGTCCTGGCCGTCGCGGTGGCCACCGGCGCGTACGGGATCTCCTTCGGCGCGATCGCCGCGACTATGGCCTCGACTCGGCCGTGGGTGGCGCGTTCCTGGCGCTGCTGTGGCCGCGGCTGACGACCGCGCGCAGCCGTCTGACCGCGGTCCTGGCCGCGGGCGTCGTGGCGCTCGGCCTCGCGCTTCGAGGCCGCGAGGTCGCACCGTGATCTGGGTGGCCATCGGTGTGTGCGCGCTGGGCTGCTACCTGCTCAAGCTCGCCGGCGTCTCGATCCCCCGGGCGTGCTCGAACGGCCGCTGGTCCAGCGGATCGCCGACGTGCTGCCGATCGCCCTGCTCGCTGCACTGATCTCCGTCCAGGTCTTCTCGTCCGGTGGATCACACCCCGGGCCTGACCGTCGATGCCCGGGTCGCCGGACTGGGAGCCGCCGCGGTCGCACTGGTGCTGCGAGCGCCGTTCCTGGTGGTGGTGATCGTCTCCGCAGTGACCGCGGCACTGATCCGGCTGGCCTAGCCGACCGCGGCACAGCGACGCATACTCGGTGCATGACGACTGATCGCGGTATCCACGAGCAGATCTCCGAACTTGTCGCCCGGGAGCACGACCTGCGGGCCCGACTGCAGGCTCACGAGATCGAGCCGGCCGAGGAGCACGCCCGGCTGCGGGACCTCGAGGCGCAGCTCGACCAGTGCTGGGACCTGCTGCGCCAACGCGAGGCCCTGCGCAATGCAGGGGACGATCCGGCTGCGGCAAGCGTGCGACCGGTGAACGAGGTCGAGGGCTACCTCGGCTGAGGAGACCTCAGTCGAGGTCCAGGAAGGCTTCCAGGCCCACGGTCAGACCAGGCGCTGCGCCGATCCTGCGCAGACCGAGCAGCACGCCGGGGACGAAGGAGATCCGGTCCATCGAGTCGTGCCGGATCGTGAGGGTCTCCCCCGGACCGCCGAGGACGACTTCCTGGTGGGCCACCAGGCCACGGATCCGCAGGCTGTGCACATGGATGTCGTCGACCTCGGCGCCACGTGCTCCGTCCAGGCCCGTCGAGGTGGCGTCCGGCGGGACCGGCACCCCGGCGTCGCGCCGGGCCGCTGCGATCAGCGTCGCCGTGCGAGCGGCCGTGCCGGAGGGGGCGTCGGCCTTGTCGGGGTGGTGCAGCTCGATGATCTCGACCGACTCGAAGTACCGGGCCGCCTGCGCCGAGAACCGCATCATCAGGATGGCGCCGATCGAGAAGTTCGGAGCGATCAGCACGCCGCTGCGCGGCGCGTCGCCGAGCAGGTCCGCGAGCCGGGCCAGCCGGTCCTCGTCGAAACCGGTCGTGCCGACGACCGCATGGATGCCGTGCTCAATGCAGAAGGCGAGGTTCGCCATCACGGCATCGGGGTGGGTGAAGTCGACGATCATCTCGACACCGGCCGACACGAGATCGTCCAGGCTGTCACCGAGGTCGAGCGCAGCGGCCAGGACCATGTCCGGCGCAGCCTCGACTGCCGCGCAGATCTCGCGCCCGACCTTGCCCCGGGCCCCGAGGACTCCGACCTTCAGCTCATTCACCCGGGTAGCCTAGCCGAACAGGTTCTGCCCTTCATCTACCTTTCATAAGGTATATTCCTTATACGTCTCAAGATAAGGACGAAGACTGATGACCGTGGCCATCCTCACCGTCGACCAGCGCGGCAGCCGCTCCGGGCCGGATCTGGTCCCCGACGTGCTCGACTCGCTCAACGACGCCGCCCTCGCGGACCCGCTGCGCCCCTTCGAACGGACTGCCGGCGACGAGGTCCAGGGCGTCCTGGTCGACGGAGCCGCCGTGGTGGACCGGATCGGCCTGCTCCTGCGCGCCAGCACCTGGAACATCGGACTCGGCATCGGCGCCGTCGAGGAGCCGCTGCCCAGCAGCACCCGGGCCGGTCGCGGGGAGGCCTTCGTCCTGGCCCGGCAGGCGGTCATGCGTGCCAAGCAGCACCCCAGCCGCCTCAGTGTTGTCGGCGTGCCCGAGTACCGTGCGATGAGGATCGAGACCGTTGCGTGGCTCTGGGCGGGGGTCCTGAACCGGCGCAGCACCCGCGGCTGGGAGGTCGCCGACCTGCTCGGCGAGGGCCTCTCGCACGCTGATGCAGCGCACCGGCTCGGGATCAGCCAGTCGGCTGTCTCGCAACGCGCACAGGTTGCCGGACTGGTGGAGGGCGACCGTGCCGCGCGGCTGCTGACCGAACTGCTCGACGAGGCCCTGAGGGAGGAACGATGATCATCGCCGCACTGCTGCTCGGCCTGGCCGGGACGCTTCCCGGCTGGCTGCTGAGCGACCGCCTACGAGCCCACCTGGTGGGCTCTGTCCTGGGCGTCCTGGTCCTGGCCGGTCTCGGCGGCTGGTTGCTCTTCGACCCGGCGTACGTCGCCGAGGGCGACACGCTGCGCGGCAGCCTGATCGTCCTGATCGCGATCCTGGCCGGTTTCGGCGGCGGCCCGGTCACCGCCGCGGTCCTGCACCGGGTGGACCACGGTGGTCCGATCGAGCGCGCCGGTGACGTCCTGCGCGGCGGTGCCTGGATCGGCGCCATGGAACGGGTCGCGATCTTCTCGACCCTGGTCGCCGGCTGGCCGGAGGGCCTGCTCGCGGTGCTGGCCATGAAGGGCCTGGGCCGCTACCCCGAGCTCAAGCAGCCCGGTGCCGCCGAACGCTTCATCATCGGCTCGTTCGTCAGCGTGCTCTGGGCGATCGCGTGGGCCGGCGTCCTGTGGAGCCTGCTTAACTAGGGCCGACGACGGCCAGGGTCTCAGGTCGGCCGAAGAGCTCGGCGGCCAGCGTGTGCACGTCTTCGAGCGTGACCTCGTCCAACCGGGCCAGCACCTCGTCGAGCGAGAGCAGCCGCTCCTGGAAGAGCTCCACCTCACCGAGGCGGGTCATCCGCGAGCCGGTGTCCTCGAGGCTGAGCACCAGGCCGCCACGCATCTGGCCACGGCCACGGTCGAGCTCGTCGGCGGTCAGGCCGGACTCGACCATCCGCGCCAGTTCCGCGCGCACCACGTCGAGGACCTCGCCGGACTTGCTCGGCAGCGATCCGACCGCGACGCCGACCATGCCGGCATCGGAGTAGCTGGTGGCGAACGAGTACACCGAGTACGCCAGGCCGCGCTTCTCGCGCACCTCCTGGAACAGCCGTGAGGACGATCCGCCGCCGAAGGCGGCGTTCAGGACGCCCAGCGCGTAGCGACGCGGGTCCGAGCGGGTCATGCCACGCATGCCGAGGACCAGGTTGACCTGTTCGAACGGGCGCGCGGTGGTGACCTCGCCGGGCTTGGTCACCCGCGGACGCTCGGCGACGCGCGGCGGCATCGGGCGCGCCTCGAGATCAGCCAGGAAGTGGTTGCGCGAGAACGCCGTGCGCACGAGCCGTACGACGTCCTTGTGCACCAGGTTGCCGGCGACGGTAACCGTCATCGCGGGCGCTGTGTAACGGGTCTTGTAGTACCGGTTGATCTGCGAGCGGGTCAGCGCCCGGATCGACTCGGCGGTCCCGGCGATCGGCCGGGCCAGGGACGTGCCGGACCAGGCGGTCGCGGCGAAGAGGTTGTGCACGACGTCGTCGGGATCGTCGTCGTGCATGGCGATCTCGTCGAGGATGACCTCACGCTCGGCCTCGACGTCTTCGGCGGTGATCAACGAGGACGTCAGCATGTCGCCGAGGACGTCAATCGCCATCGGCAGGTCCTCGTCGAGGACACGTGCGTGGTAGCAGGTGTACTCGCGTGCGGTGTAGGCGTTGAACTCCCCGCCCACCGCGTCGAGCGACGACGAGATGTCCATCGCCGACCGGCTCGGGGTGCCCTTGAACAGGAGGTGCTCGAGGAAGTGCGAGGCGCCGTTCAGCGCCGGAGTCTCGTCACGGGACCCGACACCGACGAAGACCCCGATGGCCGCCGAGCGGACACCGGGGACGTGCTCGGTCACGACCCGCAGCCCTCCCGGAAGGACAGTCCTGTGGACGCCTTCGATGAGGGTGCGGGTCGTGCCGGGCTTCTGCTCAGCTGCGAGCATCACGCTTCGCTTGAGTCCCCTGCGTCCGAGTCGTCGGACGCCGAGTCCTCGCCACCCTCGATGTACGGAACCAGCGACAGTTTGCCGCGGTCGTCGATCTCGCCGATCTCGACCTGGATCTTCTGGCCGACCGAGACGACGTCCTCGACGTTGTCGACACGCTTGCCACCGGCGAGGGCGCGCAGCTTGCTGATGTGCAGCAGCCCGTCCTTGCCCGGCATCAGCGAGACGAACGCACCGAAGTTGGTCGTCTTGACGACGGTGCCGAGGTAGCGCTCGCCGACCTCGGGCATCGTCGGGTTGGCGATCGCGTTGACGGCCTGGCGGGCAGCTTCAGCCGCTTCGCCGTTCGTCGCACCGATGTAGATGGTGCCGTCGTCCTCGATCGAGATGTTGGCGCCGGTGTCGTCCTGGATCTGGTTGATGATCTTGCCCTTCGGCCCGATCACCTCGCCGATCTTGTCGACCGGGATCTTCACGGTGATGATCCGCGGGGCGTGGATCGACATCTCCTCGGGGCCGTCGATGGCCTCGGCCATCACCTCGAGGATCGCCAGACGGGCGTCGCGGGCCTGGGTCAGCGCGCCGGCCAGCACGTCGGCGGGGATGCCGTCGAGCTTGGTGTCGAGCTGGAGGGCGGTGACGAACTGCTTGGTACCTGCAACCTTGAAGTCCATGTCGCCGAACGCGTCCTCGGCACCGAGGATGTCAGTCAGCGCTACGTACTCGGTCTTGCCGTCGACCTCGTCGGAGATCAGACCCATCGCGATACCGGCGACCGGAGCCTTCAGCGGGACGCCGGCCTGGAGCAGCGACAGCGTCGAGGCGCAGACCGAGCCCATCGAGGTGGACCCGTTGGAGCCCATCGCCTCGGAGAGCTGACGGATGGCGTACGGGAACTCTTCACGGGTCGGCAGCACCGGCAGCAGCGCTCGGCGCGCGAGCGCACCGTGCCCGGTCTCGCGGCGCTTCGGCGAACCGACACGGCCGGTCTCACCGGTGGAGAACGGCGGGAAGATGTACTTGTGCATGTACCGGCGGTGCTTCTCCGGGGAGAGGCCGTCGAGCTGCTGCTCGAGCTTGAGCATGTCCAGCGTGGTGACGCCCAGGATCTGGGTCTCGCCACGCTCGAACAGCGCCGAACCGTGCACCCGCGGGATGACCTCGACCTCGGCCGAGAGCGACCGGATGTCGGTCAGGCCACGGCCGTCCATCCGGATCTTGTCGCGGAGCACACGCTGACGCATCAGCGCCTTGTTCAGCGAGCGGAACGCTGCGCCGATCTCCTTCTCGCGACCCTCGAACTTCTCACCCAGGGCGGAGAGGACGTCAGCCTTGACGTCGTCGAGAGTGTCCTCGCGCTCGGCCTTGCCGGCGATCTTCAGCGCCGACGCGGTGGCGTCGGTGGCGTGGGCGGCCACAGCGGCGTACACGTCGTCCTCGTAGTCGAGGAAGATCGGGAACTCCTGGACAGGCTTCGCGGCCTGCTTGGCCAGCTCGACCTGTGCTTCGCACAGCTGCTTGATGAACGGCTTGGCCGCTTCCAGACCGCTGGCGACGACCTCTTCGGTCGGCGCGACGGCGCCGTTGGCGATGAGCTCGATGGTGTTCTCGGTGGCCTCGGCCTCGACCATCATGATCGCGACGTCACCGGTGTCGGTGACCCGACCGGCGACGACCATGTCGAAGACGGCCTTCTCGGTCTGGCTGTACGACGGGAACGCGACCCACTGGCCCTCGATCAGGGCGACACGGGTGGCGCCGACCGGGCCGGTGAACGGCAGGCCGGAGATCTGCGTCGACGCAGAGGCGGCGTTGATCGCGAGGACGTCGTACGGGGCGTCCGGGTTGAGGGCCAGCACGGTGATGACGACCTGGACCTCGTTGCGCAGACCCTTCTTGAAGGTCGGGCGCAGCGGGCGGTCGATCAGGCGGCAGGCCAGGATCGCGTCCTCGCCCGGGCGGCCTTCACTGCGGAAGAACGATCCCGGGATGCGGCCGGCGGCGTACATCCGCTCCTCGACGTCGATCGTGAGGGGGAAGAAGTCGAAGTGGTCCTTGGGCTGCTTGCCGGCAGTGGTCGCCGAGAGCAGCATCGTGTCGTCGTCGAGGTACGCGGTGACCGCACCAGCGGCCTGGCGGGCCAGCAGCCCGGTCTCGAACTTGATCGTGCGGGTGCCGAACTTGCCGTTGTCCAGAACGGTTTCGACGGCGGAAATGACGGGGCCCTCGTTCAAGGGTTTCCCTTTCTCTTCGCGGAGCGTCCCGCGAGCCCATGATTAGCCCGCAAGGGCTACGAGTGAGGCACTGCCTGCGACCTCACCGATGTGAGGGTAGGTGGCCGGTCTTCGATCGAGGCCTGCGGAACGCCGTTCAACCTGCGCTCCGAAAGCCACTACCGAGGACCGAGCCGGCGTTTCGCGGGCCGCTCCTGTTAATGGTTGGTATTCAGTTTTCAGTGGGAAGATATGACACGCGGCGGCCCGCCCGAAGGCGAACCGCCGCGGAGAATCATCGACGCAGGCCGAGCCGCTGAACGATCGAGCGGTAGCGCTCGATGTCGGTCTTCTCGAGGTAGTTGAGAAGACGGCGGCGCTGGCCGACGAGCAGAAGCAGGCCACGACGGCTGTGGTGGTCGTGCTTGTGCGTCTTGAGGTGCTCGGTCAGGTGCGAGATGCGGTGCGAGAGCAACGCGATCTGCACCTCGGGGGAGCCGGTGTCGCCATCAATGGTGGCGTACTCGGCGATGATCCTCTTCTTGGTCTCCGCGTCGGTACCGATGGACACGTGGACTCCCTTCATGTGTTTGCTGCGCGGCGCGCCGGGGCATGTCCCTCCGGGCACTCTTGATCCGCGGCCGTCAGACGGCAACAACCAAGGCTATCAGCGCTCCCGGTGAGCGTGAAATCGTGGGACCATCCGAGACATGACCCAGACCAAGCTCGGCGTGTGCAACCTCTGCGAAGCCATCTGCGGGCTCACGCTCACGATCGAGGACGGCGCCGTCACCCAGATCCGCGGGAACGAGGCCGATCCGCTCTCCCGCGGTCACATCTGCCCCAAGGGCGTCGCCCTGGCCGACATCTACACCGACCCCGACCGGTTGCGGCGACCCGTCCGGCGTACCGGGACCGGGGCGGAGGCCACCTGGACCGAGATCAGCTGGGACGAGGCCCTCGACACGGTCGCCGACGGCCTGGCCAAGGCGATCAACGAGAACGACAAGAACGCCCTCGGCATCTACCTCGGCAACCCGAACGCACACTCGCTGGGTTCGATGACCCACGGCTTCCAGCTGATCAAGACCTTCAAGACCCGCAACAAGTTCTCGGCGTCCTCGGTCGACCAGATCCCGCACATGTACGTCGGCATGCTGCAGTTCGGCCACCAGCTGCTGCTGCCGGTCCCCGACATCGACCGGACCAGTTACTTCCTGGTCTTCGGCGCCAACCCGATGGCGTCGAACGGCTCGTTGATGACCGTCCCGGACTTCCCGAACCGGGTGCGCGAGCTCAAGGCGCGCGGCGGCAGGATGGTCGTTTTCGATCCGCGCCGCACCGAGACGGCCAAGGTCGCCAGCGAGCACCACTTCATCCGGCCGGCGAGCGATGCGGTCGTGCTGATGGCGATGATCAACACCCTGTTCGCCGAGGGCCTGACCGATGTGCCGACGTACGTGGACCACGTCGAGGAGCTCCAGCGCGCGATCACCGACTTCACGCCCGAGTACGCCGAGACCGTCAGCGGCGTCCCTGCCGAGGAGATCCGTCGCATCACCCGCGAGTTCGCCGCTGCGCCAGGGGCGGCCGCCTACGGCCGGATCGGACTCTCGACGCAGGGATTCGGCTCGATCTGCCAGTGGGCGATCAACCTGCTCAACATCCTGACCGGCAACTTCGACCGGATCGGCGGGGTGATGTTCCCCGAGCCGGCGATCGACGCCGCCAAGAACGGACTGCTCTCGGCGGGACACTTCGGCGTGTGGCGCAGCCGCGTCCGCGACATGCCGGAGTTCGGGGGCGAGCTGCCGGTCTCCTGCTTCCGCGAGGAGATCGAGACCCCCGGCGCCGGACAGATCAAGGCGGTCCTGACGCTGGCGGGCAATCCTGTCCTCTCGACCCCCGACGGCCGTCGGCTCAGCGAGGCGTTCGCCGGACTGGACTTCATGGCCAGCGTCGACATCTACCTCAACGAGACGACCCGGCACGCCGACGTGATCCTGCCGCCGACCACGGCGCTGGAGCGCGACCACTACGACCTGGTCTTCCACACGCTGGCCGTCCGGAACACTGCGCGCTTCACGCCAGCCGTCTTCGCGAAGGAGAAGGACGCGATGCACGACTGGGAGATCTTCCGCGAGATCGCCCTGCGCACGACGGCGCGGATCCACCGGAACACGTCGCTGGTCCAGCGACTCTCCGAGCGAGTGCGACTCTCGCTCAGCCCGACGACGATGATCACGCTGCTGCTCGCGCTCGGACGCAAGACCTCGATGCGCGAACTGCGCAAGAACCCCGCCGGCGTCGACCTGGGACCGCTGCGCCCGACGATGCCCGGCCGCCTGCACACCAAGGACAAGCGGATCGACCTGGCCCCTGCCCCGCTGGTCGCCGACCTCGACCGGCTCCGGGCCGGCCTGCCGGTGCCCGCCGAGGGCGAACTCGTCCTGATCGGCCGGCGGCACAAGCAGGACTGCAACTCCTGGATGCACAACTCAGAACGGCTCACCCGCGGCAAGCCACGCCACCAGCTGCTGATGAACCCCGCCGATCTGAGCAGCCGCGGGATCAACGACGGCGACGTGGTCCGGGTGACCTCGCGCGTCGGATCGGTGGATGTGGAGGTCGCCGCCGCCGAGGACATGATGCGCGGCGTCGTCTCGTTGCCGCACGGCTACGGCCACCAGGTCGAGGGCATCCGGCTCGGAAACGCCGCCGGAGTCGCCGGGGTCTCGATCAACGACCTCACCGATCCCGAGCGCCTCGACGTCAGCGGGAACGCTGCGCTGAGCGGCGTACCGGTGACCGTCGTGGCCCTGGTGCCGGCAGAAGTCGGATAGTCCGGCACGTTTTGGCCCTTCTCAGGGTCTGGCGGGGGCGAGAACGTGCCGGACTATCGGCTCAGCGCATCCAGACGAGGACGACCAGGACGGCGAGCTCGACGAGTTCCGAGGTTGCCCCCATCACGTCTCCGGTGACCCCTCCGAGCCGGGACCTGGCAGTCCATCCGACGTGCGCGATCACGATGCCCGTGGTGGCGACGATCGCGGCATAGCTGCCGGTCGCCGGGATCGCCACGAACGCGATCAGGGCAGCCACGACCAGGGCGACGGCTGCTCGCGGCTGGCTGGGGTGCGAGTTCAGGGCCTCACCGGCGCCCGGCCTGGCCTGCGCGTACGGCAACCAGACAGCGAGGAGCGGGCCGCCGACGCGCGAAAGAGCACCGGCTGCGATCGAGAACAGGATTGCTTCCTTGGTGCGCGCGATCGTGGCTAGTGCGCAGATCCGGACGACCAGGTCGAGCAGCAAGGCACTTGCCCCGTAGGTGCCGATGGTGTGATCGCGCATGATCCGCAGCCGGTCCGCCGGGGTGCGGCCGCCGAAGCCGTCGGCACAGTCGGCCAGGCCGTCCAGGTGCAGTGCCCCGGTGACGATGGTGCCGAGGGCGACCGCCAGGACCGCGCCGAGCAACGGTGAGAGTCGATCGGCGAGCCCGAATGCCACGCCTCCGGTCATCGCACCGATGGCACCGCCGACCACTCCGAACAGCACCGATCCGCGGGCGACGTCGCGACCGTCGAGGGCCACGAGGCGCCCGAACGGCAGCACCGTGAGGAAGCTGAACGCTGCCACCACGGCCCGCAGGCCAGCGACCAGGGCTGCGATCACGTACCGAGGATCTCTCGGGTCCGGACGACATCGCCCTTCATCGTCTCGACCAGCGCCTCGATGCCCTCGAACGCGACCATGCCCCGGATCCGGGCGACGAACGAGATCTCGACCCGTGCGCCGTACAGGTCGAGGTCGGTGCGGTCCAGGACGTAGGCCTCGACCCGGCGCTCGCGCTCTCCGTCGAAGGTCGGGTTCGTGCCCACCGAGATCGCCGCCGGCAGCGGGGTCGAGTCCGGTTCTGTCCCTCGTCCTGAGCCTGTCGACGGGAGGCGACGCAGCCAGCCGGCGTACACGCCGTCGGCAGGGGCTGCGATGCCGCGCGTCGGGACGTTCGCGGTCGGGAAGCCGAGCTCGCGGCCGCGCTGATCGCCCTTGACGACCTCACCGGTCACGGCGTACGGGCGGCCGAGCGCTTCGGCTGCACCCTCGACGTCGCCGGCGAGCAAGCAGGTGCGCACGTACGTCGAGGACCACACCTGCGGGCCGCCGTCGAGAGCGATTCCCTCGACCACGAAATCCGCGCCGCGGCCCGCGGCGATCAGGGTCGCCACGTCACCGGCCGCACGGTTGCCGAACCGGAAGTTCGCGCCCACGACGACGGCGCACGCGTGCAGGCCGTCGACGAGCACCCTCTCGATGAACTCGTCCGGGGTCCACGCAGCGATCTCGCGGGAGAAGGGGATCACGAACACGTCGTCGGCACCCGCAGCAGCGAGCAGCTCGCACCTTGCTGCGACGTCGGTCAGGGTCAGTGGAGCGTGGTCAGGGCGCAGCACCGCCATCGGGTGCGGGTCGAAGGTCACGGCGACAAGCTGGATCCCGGCTTCGTCGGCGAGTTCGCGCGCCCGGCCGATGACGTGCTGGTGGCCGAGGTGCACGCCGTCGAAGTTGCCGATGACGACAACCGTCCGGCCGAGATCAGCCGGAACCTGCTCCAGGGAATGCCAGACACGCATGAGCCGAGGCTACCGAGGGTCCGAGCTTGCTCGAGACCGAGTGGCCGAGAGCTCATTGACGAGCGCAGCGAGGATCATGAGGCGAGGCTACTGGTCGAGGGGTTCGACCCGGACGACCGCGTCGAGGTTGATCGGTCCGTAGATGTGCGGAAACTCCTGGCCCGCCTCGGCGACGTACTCGACGACCACCGGGCTGGTGAGCCTGTCGGGATCGATCTCCAGCACGAGGACCTGCTCGGTGACACCGGCGTAGAAGCGGGCGCGGATCGCCTCCCACTGGTCCGAGCGAGAGGCGTGGATGAAGCCCTCCTCGGCCAGGGTGCGACCCCGAGTTGAGATGGCGTACTCGCCGCTCGCCTGCGCTGCTGCCCAGTCCGCAGCCAGGGCCACGTGGAAGATCGGGGTCGTCACACGAACACCGCCACCGCGCGGGCCAGCTCGCCGCCGCGCTCGTAGAGGGCCAGGAACTCGCCGTCGGGGGCGAAGACGGCCACGGGTCCTTCGGCCGGCAGTTCCAGCGGAAGCTTGCGACCGACCCGGACGAGCGCCGCCTCCACCTCCTCCAGCTCGTACGCCGGGAACGTCGCACGGGCAGCCGCAGCGATGTCGATGACGGCGAACTCGCCCGCCAGCTCGTCCAGCGTCCGGGCGCCGTCGATCCTGAAGGACCCGACCGCCGTACGCCGCAGCGAGCTCAGGTGGCCTCCGACGCCGAGCGCCTCGCCGAGGTCACGCGCGATCGCGCGGATGTAGGTGCCGCTGGAGCAGGCGACGCTGACGTCGACCTCGAGCCGGGCACCGGCGCGAGCCACGCGGGTGACGTCGATCGACGCGATCCTGACCCGACGCGGGGCCAGCTCGACGTGCTCACCGGCGCGCACCCGTTCGTAGGCCCGCTTGCCGTCGACCTTGATCGCCGAGACCGCCGAGGGCACCTGATCGATCTCGCCGACCATCGCCTCCAGGCCGGCACGGACGGCCTCCTCGGAGACCTCATCGGTGGCCGTCGCCTGCAGTTCCTCGCCCTCGGCGTCGTCGGTGGTCGTGCTCGCACCCAGCACGATGGTGGCGTCGTAGGTCTTGTCGGTCAGCAGCAGGTGCCCGAGCAGCCTGGTCGCGCGGTTGATGCCCACGACGAGGACTCCGGTGGCCATCGGGTCCAGGGTGCCGGCATGGCCCACCTTGCGGGTGCCGGCCAGTCGACGGACCCTGGCGACCACGTCGTGCGAGGTCATCCCGGCGGGCTTGTCGACGATGACCAGGCCCGAGGTTGTCGAGGCGGTCACTCGTCGTCGTCGTCGAGGTCGGCGCCGTCTTCTGCGCCGTCTTCTGCGCCCGCGTCCCTCGGTTTCTTGTACGGATCGGGTTCGCCGGCGTACTCGGCTCCGCTGCGGGCCTGGGCCACGACCTCGTCGGAGGCACGAGCCCGGCTGAGAAGGTCGTCGATCGCCCGAGCCGACTCCGGCAGAGCGTCGTGGATGAACTCGATCGACGGCGAGTGCCGCATCCCGAGCTGCTTGGCGACCTCGGACCGGATCAGGCCCTTGGCAGATTCGAGCGCGGCCGCCGTCCCGACGAGGTCATCGCTCTCGCCGAAGACGGTGTAGAAGACCGAGGCCTGCTGGGTGTCGCCGGTGACCCGGACATCGGTGACCGTGACGAACCCGAGCCGCGGGTCCTTGATCCGGCGCTCGAGCATCTCGGCGACGATGACCTTGATGCGGTCGGCGACCTTGCGAACGCGTGGGCTTGCCATGGTGAGTCTCTTCCTGTCCCGTGAGCTGGACCGATCCGTTGCCGACCCGCCTGCCAGCAGGCGGCGGGTCGGCAACGAGCGATCAGCTGCGCGGGATCTCCTTCATCTCGTAGGCCTCCACGATGTCGCCTTCCTTGACATCGTTGTAGCCCTTGATGACCAGACCGCACTCGAAGCCCTCGCGGACCTCGGAGGCGTCGTCCTTCTCGCGCTTGAGCGAGCCGAGGTCGGCGCTCTCCACGATCACGGCACCGTCGCGGATCAGGCGGACCTTCGCGTTGCGACGGATCACACCGCTGGTGACCATGCAGCCGGCGATGTTGCCGATCTTGGACGAGCGGAAGATCGCGCGGATCTCGGCCTGACCCAGCACCGACTCCTCGAACTCCGGCTTGAGCATGCCCTTGAGCGCTGCCTCGATCTCCTCGATGGCCTGGTAGATGACCGAGTAGTACCGGATCTCCACGCCTTCCTTGTCGGCCATCTCGGTCGCCTTGCCCTGCGGGCGGACGTTGAAGCCGATGATGATCGCGTCGGAGGCCGCGGCCAGGTCGACGTTGGTCTCGGTGATCGCACCGACGCCGCGGTCGATGACCCGCAGGCTGACCTCGTCGCCGACGTCGATCTTGGCGAGCGCGTCCTCGAGAGCCTCGACCGAACCGGACACGTCGCCCTTGAGGATGAGGTTGAGCTCCTGGCTCTCCGCACCCTTCTCCATCGAGGCCATGAAGTCCTCGAGCGTACGACGCACGCGGCGCTTGGCCTGCATGGCCGCCCGCTCGCGGGCTTCGCGCTTCTCGGCGATCTGGCGAGCCATCCGGTCGTCCTCGACCACGATGAAGTTCTGCCCGGCTCCGGGGACACCGGAGAGGCCGAGCACCATCGCGGGACGGGACGGGTCGGCGTACTCGATGTTCTCGCCGTGCTCGTCGAGCATGGCGCGAACCCGGCCGAACGCCGGGCCGGCCACGATCGAGTCACCCACGCGCAGCGTTCCGCGCTGGACCAGGATCGTCGCGACCGGACCGCGACCGCGGTCGAGGTGCGCTTCGACGACGAGGCCCTGCGCGTCCTGGTGCGGGTTGGCCCGCAGGTCGAGCGAGGCATCGGCGGTCAGGACGATCGCCTCGAGCAGCTTGTCGAGGTTGAGCTGCGACTTGGCCGAGACGTCGACGAACATGGCGTCGCCGCCGTACTCCTCGGGCACCAGGCCGTACTCGGTCAGCTGGCCACGGACCTTGGTCGGGTCGGCGTCTTCCTTGTCGATCTTGTTGACCGCGACCACGATCGGTACGCCGGCAGCCTTGGCGTGGTTGAGCGCCTCGACCGTCTGCGGCATGACGCCGTCGTCGGCCGCGACCACCAGGACGGCGATGTCGGTCGCCTGGGCACCACGGGCACGCATTGCGGTGAACGCCTCGTGACCCGGGGTGTCGATGAAGGTGATCCGGCGTTCGTTGCCGTCGACCTCCGCCGAGACCTGGTAGGCGCCGATGTGCTGGGTGATGCCACCGGCCTCCTTGTCGACGACGTTCGCGTCGCGCAGGGCGTCGAGGAGCTTGGTCTTTCCGTGGTCGACGTGACCCATCACGGTCACGACCGGCGGCCGGATGACCAGGTCGTCCTCGCTGCCCTCGTCGGCACCGAACTCCAGGTCGAAGGACTCGAGCAGCTCCCGGTCCTCGTCCTCGGGCGAGACGACCTCGACGATGTAGTTGAGCTCCTCACCGAGGAGTTCGAGAGTCGCGTCGTTGACCGACTCGGTCGCGGTGACCATCTCGCCGAGCGAGAAGAGCATCTGGACCAGCGAAGCCGGATCGACACCTACCTTCTCGGCGAAGTCGGTCAGCGAGGCACCGCGGGCCAGGCGAACGGTCTCGCCGTTGCCCTTGCGGACGCGGATGCCGCCGATCGTCGGGGCTTCCATCTGCTCGAATTCCTGGCGACGGGCACGCTTCGACTTGCGGCCACGGCGCGACGGGCCACCCGGGCGACCGAAGGCGCCCTGGGTGCTGCCACGCTGGCCAGGACGACCGCCGCCACCGGGACGACCACCAGGGCCACCACCGGGACCGCCACCGCCGGGCGCACCGCCAGGGCCGCCACCGAAGCCGCCGCGACCGGGAGCACCGGCACCGGCACCTGCACCGGGACGACCGGCACCCGGACCGCCGGGGCCTCGACCAGCACCCGGACCGCCGGGACCACGGCCACCGGGGCCACCGGGGCCACCGGCACCAGGACCGCCCGGACGCGGACGTGCGCCGCCGGGGCCCCCACCGAAGGCGGCCGGAGACTTCGGCATCATCGCCGGGTTCGGGCGCGGCATGCCGGGACGACCAGCCGGAGCACCCTGCTCAGGAGCACCGGGAGCGGCGCCGTCGCGCGGCGGGACCGCAGCCGGACGTCGGCCCATGCCCTGGGTCGAGGAGAACGGGTTGTTGCCCGGACGCGGCGCGCCCGGACGAGCACCCGGACGCGGGCCGGCAGCCGGCGGCTCGTCAGCGGGGGGCTCGACGACCGGTGCCTCGACCGGCGCCGGCGCCTCGTCCACGACGGGCTCGACGACCTCCTCGACGGCCGCAGCACGCGGACCCGGCCGCGGAGCAGCCGCCTTCGCAGCCGCAGCCGCGGCGGGCACTTCGGCAACGGTAACTGCGGCGTCCGGCGCTACGTCGACCGGCGCTTCGTCGGCGCTTGCTTTCTTGGCACCGACCTTCTTGGCAGCCTTCTTGGCCGCCACTGCTTCCGCCTTCGCGGTCAACTCAGCGCCGTACTTGTCCTGGAAGCGCTTGACGACGGGAGGCTCCACCGTCGACGAAGCGGCTTTGACGAACTCACCGAGTTCGCCGAGCATCGCCAGCACATCCTTGCTGGTGACGCCGTAATCTTTTGCGAGTTCATGGACTCGGACCTTGGCCACGCTTGTTCCTCCTGGTCCGAGCCCGGGTGGAAACCGGGGGCTGCGGACCGCTAGTTGATGTGCACGCTCATCGCGAAGTTCTCATCGCAGGCTCATGAGCTGATGCTCCAGTTTCATCTCGGTGCTGCTGGGTCGGAGTGCGTCAGGTGCTCCTTCAAGCCAGCCAGGTCGAGCTGCCCCCCGGATTTCGCGACATCATGTCGCAGGGCCCGGGTGAAGGCACGCTTTCGCTCGGCGAGCTCGAAACACGCAAGGGTCGGGTGCAGGTGCGCACCGCGTCCCGGCGCCGAACCGTCCGGGTCAGGGACCACCGTCCCGTCTCCTGCGACGACTCGCAGCAACTCACGCTTGGTGGCCCGCCTGCGACATCCGATGCACGTCCGGACAGGGCCGGGAGCCAGATCGGGGTCGCGTGGGGTCACCAGCGAGGAGTCTAGCCGGTCGGGGTCGACAACGCCGAACCGCAGCGCCGCCGGACCCCGCGCGGGATCACTCCTCGGGAGCCTCGTCGGAACGGATGTCGATCCTCCAGCCTGTCAGGCGAGCCGCGAGGCGGGCGTTCTGACCCTCCTTGCCGATCGCGAGCGAGAGCTGGAAGTCGGGAACGACCACGCGTGCCGAACGGGCCGACTCGTCGACGACCTTCACGCTGGAGACCCGCGCCGGGCTCAGCGCGTTGGCCACCATGTCGGCCGGGTCGTCGGACCAGTCGATGATGTCGATCTTCTCGCCGTGGAGCTCGTTCATCACTGCCCGGACGCGCTGGCCCATCGGACCGATGCACGAGCCCTTGGCATTCACGCCGGCGACCTCGGTCTTCACCGCGATCTTGGTGCGGTGACCGGCCTCGCGCGCGATGGCGACGATCTCGACGGTGCCGTCGGCGATCTCGGGGACCTCGAGCGCGAACAGCTTCTTGACCAGGTTCGGGTGGGTGCGCGAGAGCATCACCTGCGGACCCCGCATGCCCTTGCGGACGCTCACGACCAGGCACTTGATCCGGGTTCCGTGGGAGTAGTCCTCCCCCGGCACCTGCTCACCGGCCGGGAGCAGCGCCTCCAGCTTGCCCAGGTCGACCATGACGTCCTGGGGGTCACGACCCTGCTGGATCAGGCCGGAGACGATGTCGCCCTCCTTGCCGGAGAACTCCCCGAACCGGATCTCGTCCTCGGCGTCGCGCAGGCGCTGCAACATGATCTGCTTCGCCGTCGTTGCGGCGATCCGGCCGAAGTCCTCGGGGGTGTCGTCGAACTCCTCGCCGACCGTCTCCCCGGCGTCATCGGTCTCGCGGACGAAGACCACCACGTGTCCGCTCTTGCGGTCGAGCTGCACGCGCGCGTGCTCGAGCGCCCCTGGCGTCTTGTGGTAGGCCGTCAGCAGCGCCTGCTCGATCGCTTCGACCAGTACCTCGAAGGAGATCTCCTTCTCGCGCTCGAGCATGCGCAAGATGCTCATGTCGATGTCCACGTCTCAGCCTTCCCGCTTGAACTCGATCTGGATCTTCGCCTTGGCGATCGCCTCGTAGGAGACCACCTGCTCGGTGCCCTCGACATCGAGGGTGGCGCCGGAATCGTCGGCTGCAACGATGCGGCCCGTGACCGCTTCGCCGTCGACCAGGTCGACCTTGACCAGTCGGGTCTGGTTCCGGCGCCAGTGCCGCGGATGCGTCAGGGGCCGATCAACGCCCGGCGAGGAGACCTCCAGGGTGAACGCTCCGCTGCCCATCAGGTCGGAGTCGTCGAGGACCGCCGAGACCGCCTTGGTGGCTTCCGCGATGTCGTCCATGTCGACGCCGCCGTCCTTGTCGACAGCGACCCGCAGGACCGATCGCTTGCCTGCCTTGGACAGGTCCACTGCCTCCAGGTCCAGGCCCAGGGCCTCGACCGGAGCACCGAGCACAGCAGCCAGACGGTCGGTGATGTCCGGCGTTCCCATCTCGACCTCCTGCTGTGTTGTTGTGGTGCGGTCAGCCTAGGGCATCCGGCCAACGCCGCCGACGCACCGACGCACGGTGCTGGTTACGATGCGCCGTGATGAGTCCGAGAGTGGGAACGGCCGCACCGACCAGGCGAGCCCTGGTGCTCGGTGGCCTCGGGCTCGGCGTGCTCGCAGTGACCGGATGCTCGGCCTCCTCCGCGCCCTCGGCGGCAACCGCGCAGCCCGTGCCCCGACGCAGTGGCCCGCCGCACGACGTGACCGCCGCCGTCGAGCTCGGATCCGCGATGGCCGGCGCCGAGCGGGTGATCGGCCGGATCGCCTCGACGTACCCGGCACTCGTGCACCGGCTGCATCCGCTGGTGGCGATGCACGAGGTTCATCTGACGAACTTGCGCCAGGCAGTCCCTGGTTACGTCGATCGGGCCACCACGAGCGCGGCGCCGGTCACCGCCAGGAACCAGGCGGCCGCGCTGCGACTGGTCCTGGACACCGAGCGGGCGCTCCACGACCGGCTCATCGAGGTTGCGGTCGCCGCGGAGAGCGGCCGGTACGCCCGGCTGTTCGGCAGCATGTCGGCGGCGATCTCGCAGCAGCTGGCGGTGATGCCGGCATGAAGACGATCGACGCACTGCAGGCTGCCCTCGCCGGCGAGCACGCCGCGGTCTACCTCACCGGCGTCCTGGGTGCGCAGGCGTCATCATCGCGACAGCACGCCCTGTACGCCGTCCTGGTCGACGCCTATCGCGAGCACCGCCGCCGCCGCGACGAACTGACCGTGTTCATCCACGACCTCGGCGCCGTACCGGTGGCGTCCGACGTGACCTACGACCTGCCGGCGCAGATGACGACGGCCGCAGAATTGAACGATGCGGCGCTCCAACTGGAGCGCCGCATCGCCAAGACCTACGGCCAACTCGTCGAGAACACCGCCGGCGCTCAGCGCCGATGGGCCCTTGTCGCTCTCAACGAGGTGGCTGTCCGTCAGGTGGAGTTCCGAGGAACCCCCGAGATGTTCCCCGGTAGCCACTGAGTCGATCCTGCCGAGCCGGGGACCCGAACGGAACAATCACGGCGCTTCCGGTTCATGCACTGCACAACCCGGCAACAATTGCCGCGATGTCCCCTAAGTCGTGCGCGACTGCGTCCGGTTTCCCCTCGGTGTGCCCGATCTGGTCGGCCGGGATCACGCTGTGCGGGATGTGGATCGCGCGGAGACCGGCGTTGTGTGCGCCCCAGACGTCGTCGAAGAGCCGGTCCCCGACGTACACGCACCGGGCCGGGTCGCTGACCCCGACCGCACCCATCGCCGCGCGGAACGCTTCGGGGGCAGGCTTGGTCCACGGGATCTCGCTGGTGTACACGTCGCCGTCGATGAGGTCCAGGACCCCGTCGCGCCGGAACCAGCCCTCGTGCCACTCCCGGGGCCAGATCGTGTTGGACAGGACACCGATCTTGATCCCCCGGTCCTTCAGGGTCTGCCACAGACCGGCGACCTGCGAATCGGTCAGGGTGTGCGGTTCCCAGAACTCGTAGTAGTGCCGCAGAAGCTCGTCGTCGTGAGGAAGACCTGCGACGGCGAAAAGGTCGGCGACCGTCGCACTGCGCTGGTGGTCCCGGCTCCACCCCCAGACGGTCCTGCCGGCCTCGTGCAGGAGTGCCGCATGCGCGAGCACGTCACCGTCCGCAGTGCCGGCGACCGCCTGCGCCAGAGCCAGTGATTCGGCATGGAAGTCGATGTCGTGCCAGGCGGTGAGGGTGCCGCCCCAGTCGAAGAGAACAGCCTCGATGTCGTGACCCGTCACGAGCATCAGCCTCCCACGGTCACGCCCGTCTGCGCCGCAGCGTGGGCGTGCGTGGCTGGCAGCCGCAGGACGATCCGGACCAAGCGCTTCGGCGTCGGGAACGAGAACACCGCAGATCCTCCTGAGTCCAGGTAGACAGTGCCGATCCGGACCTCGACGCCGTTGCGACGCCGGTAGACGGCCACCGTGTCACCGGGCTGCCCGCCGCGGACGACGATGGTCACGGTCGACGTACCGGACGCCGTGCCCACGGTCGCCGTGATGACCGGCACGACCACCACCCGGACGATCGCGCTGCGGACCCGGTTCACGGTCACCAGCCGTAGCCCGGTGTTCTGGTTCAACGCGGCCGACCGCAGGACGATGCGGCCGCCGACTCCTGTCCGTCCCGACGCAACCAGGACCCAACCCGACGTGCCGGAACGGGCGACGAGGCGTACCCGGCGGCCGCGCAGCGTGTGTCCGTCACTCGCACTCACGACACCGGAGACGGTGACCGGAGTGCCCGCAGCAACCCGGGCAGCAGCGACGTCGATGGAGACCGCTGCCGGCACCCGTCGGGGCTGGCCGGTCGGCACCGGTGCCGGCGAAGGACTCGTCGAGCTCCCGGTCGCCGGCGGGCTTGTCGACCCCGGGGTGGTGGTGGGTCCAGCCGGCGGTGGCAGCGTGTTCGTCGTCGAGGCGCCGGGTGGCGGCGCCGGCTGCACGTGGGTGCTCGCCGGATTGTCGTCACGCACCACCCGTGCGTGCGCCTTCGCGTGCGGGCGCGGGTGCTCAGGAGCCGGGACACCGACCCGCCCGAGGACACTGTGGGCGAAGCTCTGGACAGGATCCGGCAGCGCCTGGTTGTAGGCCGCCGCGACCCCGGCCGTCAGCACGATCGTCGTGACCGCGGTCGTAGCGCTGATGCCGAGGCGCCTGCCCAGGCGACGAACCGTTGCCCCCGGGCGTCGTTCAGCGCGGAAGGCCGCCACGAACTCGCTCTCGCCGGCGAGCTCCTGGGAGGTTCCGGGCGCACGCAGGGCACGGACGAGCGGGTCGTTCTCCCAGCTCTCCTCGTCGGGTCCTGTCATCTACACCACCTCCTCCTGCACCCGGTCCGAACGCACCTGCGGGTCCCGCGCCAGCGTGCGCAGGGCACGATGGATGCTCACGCGCACCGTGCCGGGTTTCTTGCCGACGATGGCCGCCACCGTAGCCACGTCGAGGCCTGCGACCACCCTCAGCATCACCATCTCGGCCTGGTCGGCCGGCAGCGTGGCCACGAGGTCCAACGCCGAACGCGTCGAGACCTGTTCCAGCGCCGCCGTCTCGGCACTCGGGGCCGCCTGCCCCTCGATCGGGTCCGCGACGAGAACCAGCGGCCTGGCTGCGCGAGCCCGGCCCTGGTCGATGGCCCGGTTGCGCGCCACCGTGAACAGGAACGCACGAAAATCGCGAGAATCGCCCTGGAAGGACGACAGGTCACGGATGACCTGGAGCCAGGTCTCGGAGGCGAGGTCCTCAGGCGAGTCGTTGCGGCGCACGGTCAGGTATCGCAGCAGCGGCGGGTGCAGGGTGCGCCAGAGTTCCACGAAGCCGGCCTCCTCACCGTTGCGCGCCTGTGCCAGGGCGACGTCAAGAGCCTCGTCGGCCCCAACCCGGTCGGGATCGGGCCGACGAGCCTGCTCTGGACTTTCGGACCCGGTCAGCCGGAATCCTTTCGCTCGATCGATGCCGTGGGCATCGACGTGCTGCGGTCAGGACACGGCAATCGTACGAGTCGTGCTCTGCACTGCCGGAGCGGTCGCGGTACGCGGGAAACGAAGGAAGTAGTTCATCGTCCGTGTCGGCGACACCGTGAAGCTCACGCTGCCGTCAGCCGCAGTGGTGCCGGCGGCCAGTGCCGCGAACCCCTGGCTCGTCCCTGCCGGGCGGCCCCACAGCTGGACGCTCTGGCCCGCGAACGGCGCCCCGTGATCGGTCAGCACGCCGCTGACCGTCGCCGAGCCGCCGGGCGCGATGGTGACCGCTGACGTCATGATCGAGATCGCCGTCGGCCGGATCGCCACATGCACCACGGCACTGCGGGCCTTGCGGAAGTTCCTGGTGCCCTCGAAGACCAGCTCGTAGTGGCTACCCACCTTCGGCCTGACGACGAACGCGACTCCGCCGTGCGGGCCGGTGCGCTTCGCGCCACCGAAGGTCCACGACGTCGTGCCGTCGGCACGGGCGAGCAGCAGCACGAGCTTGCCCCGGAGCCCGACCCGGTGCGAGATCAAGCGACCGCTGACCGTGTCCTTGCCGGTCAGGCCGACCACGGGGGTAGCGACCCGGATCGAGAGCGAGGTGGCCAGCCGGGTCGGCGCGTGCAACGGCACCTGGACCCTGACCGTGGCCACACCGCTGTGCGACCCACGATCGGCTGCGTCACCGGCGAAGACCCACTGGTACCTCGTGGTCTCGGCCGGCGTGACCTTCAGGGCCACCCCACCGTGGGCACCCGAGATGACCGTGCCCACGGGGAGGAAGGTCGGGTCGCCGGCCAGCTGTGCTTCCAGCGTCACGGTCTTGCCGGCCAGGGGCTGACCCCCGCCGACGAGGAGACTGCCGAGGATCGTGTCCGTGCCGCCGGGGGCTACGGCGGGACGCGCAGTACGGATGGACAGGGACGTGGTGTGCGGGCCGGCACTGAGCGCGGGCCCCGACACCAGGCCTGCCGCAGCGGTCGCGGCGACCGCGACGAGAGCTGTACGACGAAGCAGGGACGAGAACATTCAAACCCTCCTGGACTGGGTACGTGGTCGTCGAGCCACAACGGCTCTCACCACGACACAGCGCAGAGGTGCCCGGAAGCGTTACATCGACTGCGATCAGGCACGGTACGCCGTCCACATCTTCTTCATCCGGGCCGCCTGCTGCGGCGAGAAGGACTGGTAACAGGCGTCGTAGCTGTAGTCCATGTAGTTGTGGATCGGATCGAGCCCGGGGGCGCTGCAAGAATCGCGGCCGGTCGGACACCCGGTGCTCGGGGACGACTGCGCAGGGGTGTCGGCAACCTCGTCGCCGGGAGACCCGCATCCGTCCTGGAACGTGTGGTACAGCCCGAGCCAGTGGCCGGTCTCGTGCGTCACGGTCTTGCCCTCGCTGTAGTGCGTGGCGCTGCCGCCGGGCAGCGAGCTGAACTGGACCCGGATCCCGTCGATGCCGATCGCGCCGGCGGCGTCCCACGGGAATGTCGCGATCCCGAGGTAGCCGAAGTCCACGAGCCAGATGTTCAGGGCGTTGCGTCCGCCCTTGCGGGTCTGGGCCCGGTAGGCCTCGCTGTCCCCGTCGGAGTGCCACGTGGTGTTCGCGTGCCGATCGGTCCCGGCGAGCCGGAACCGGAAACCGGTGTCGACCCCGCCCGCGTGGTCGGCGTCGTGGCCCGAATAGGTCTGGTTGAGCACGGTGATCTGGCGGGCGATCCGGGTGTTGCTCACGTCGCCGGCGCCGGCCTTCGACGTCATCACGTGCACGTAGACCGGGATGGTGACCGCCGCCGTGCTCACCCGTCGCCCTGCCAGGATTCCGGCCGTCCGCACGTCGATGCGCCGCTGCATCGCGGGTGTGATCGTGCGGTGGTCACCGGATCGCGGGTTGGTGGCTCCCCGGGCCGCCGCGCCGACGTCGACCGGCTCGAAACACGGATGCTTGGTGACCGGCGGGTGGCTCGCGGCGCCGGGCGCACCGATGGACAGGGCTGCGACCAGGCCGGCCACCAGCCGGGCAAGGGTGATGAACATGGATCTCCTCCTGCAGTGCGGGAACGCACGGTCTCGTGCTGCAGGAAGCGTTGATCCCAGGGCTCAGGCCCGCGCGGGTTCGCAGCGACGTTGTGGAGCAGGAGCACAGCCCGTGGACTGTGCACGAAGGGCGCAGGCTGCGCCCGTGGACTGTGCACGAAGGGCGCAGGCTGCGCCCGCGGGTCAGGCCCGAACCAGCGCGGTCAGGTGCGCGGCGGCGTCGCCCACGGCGATCTCGGCCCGTTCGCCGCTTCGGCGGTCACGCACCTCCACGGTTCCCTCCGCCAGGCCACGCCCGACCGTGACGATCGTCGGTACGCCGATCAGCTCTGCGTCCTTGAACTTCACCCCGGGACTGACCTTGCCGGCGCGGTCGTCGTAGAGCACGTCGACGCCGGCAGCGGCCAGGGCGTCGGCGAGGGCACCAGCGGCCTCGAAGACCGCCTCGTCCTTGCCGGCCGCCACGATGTGCACGTCGGCTGGGGCGATCTGGCGCGGCCAGGCCAGTCCGAGCTCGTCGTTGTTGCCCTCGGCGATCGCCGCCACCGCGCGCGAGACACCGATCCCGTAGGAGCCCATCGTGACGGTGACGAGCTTGCCGTTCTCGTCGAGGACCTTGAGGTCCAGCGCGTCGGCGTACTTGCGGCCGAGCTGGAAGATGTGGCCCATCTCGATGCCACGAGCGGACTCCAGCACGCCGTCGGGGCGCCCCTCGACCGCACACTGCGGGCAGGCGTCTCCGTCACGGACCTCGGCTGCTTCGATCGTCCCGTCGGGCGTGAAGTCCCGACCGACGACGAGGTCGATGACGTGCTGGCCCTCGACGTTGGCCCCGGTGACCCAGGCGCTGCCCTCGGAGACGCGCGGGTCGACCAGGTAGCGGATGCCCGACGCGGACTTCTCCCCCAGCACCGCGGGGCCGATGTAGCCCCGGACCAGCGACGCGTGCTTCTTCAGCTCGGCGTCGTCCATCGGCTCGACCTCGATCGGTTCGAGCTGACCCTCCAGGCGCTTCTGGTCGACCTCCCGGTCACCGGGAAGCCCGATCGCGAGGGGTTCGCGAGTTCCGTCGGGGTGCTTGAGCAGGACGAGGACGTTCTTCAGGGTGTCCCCCGCCGCCCAGGGTCGATCGCTGCGCGGGAACGCCTCGTTGAGGTGGGCCACGAGGGACTCGATGGTCGGAGTCCCCGGCGTCGCCTCCGCATGCGCCGCCGGGAGGTCGTCGTACGGGATCGGAGCCGGGGCCGGGACCTGGACGGCCTCGACGTTGGCCGCGTAGTCACACCGGGTGCACCTGACGTAGGTGTCCTCGCCGACCTCGGCCCGGGCCAGGAACTCCTCGGACTTCGACCCGCCCATCGCACCGGCCGTCGCCTTGACGATGACGTAGTCGAAACCCAGCCTGTCGAACGTCTTCACGTACGCCGCGCGGTGTGCCGCGTACGACGCGTCGAGGCCCTCGTCGGTCGTGTCGAAGGAGTAGGAGTCCTTCATGATGAACTCCCGCCCGCGCAGCAGGCCCGCTCGCGGACGCGCCTCGTCGCGGTACTTGGTCTGGATCTGGTAGAGCCAGACCGGGAGGTCCTTGTAGGAGGAGAACAGGTCCTTGACGACCAGCGTGAACATCTCTTCGTGGGTCGGCCCGAGGAGGTAGTCGCCGCCCTTGCGGTCCTTGAGCCGGAAGATGCCGTCGCCGTACTCGGTCCAGCGGCCGGTGGCCTCGTACGGCTCGCGCGGCAGCAGCGCCGGGAACTGGAGCTCCTGGGCGCCGATCGCGTCCATCTCCTGGCGGATGATGCCCTCGACCTTGCGCAGGACCCGCAGGCCCAGCGGCAGCCAGGTGTAGATCCCGGGCGCAGCCCGGCGGATGTAGCCCGCGCGCACCAGCAGCCGGTGGCTCGGCACCTCGGCGTCCGCCGGATCATCACGCAGGGTCCGGACGAACAGGGACGACATCCTCAGGATCATGGGGAGCAGGCTATCCGCGGTGATCCCGACCTTGCGATGCGGTTACGCCGCGGCGTCAGGCGCGACCGGCGCGCAGCGCCGCGCGCACCATCGGGATCTGCATCGGCAACCGGGCGAACGCACCGACCTTGAACGGGAGGTTGTTGCTCTTCGCCGCGTCCTGGGCCATCTTCACGTTGCCGACGAAGACCGCAGCCAGCAGGCCGGCACTGGCGAGTCCGGCGAGCTTGCGGGTGGGCGGAAGCGCCATGCCCGCAGCGAGGGCGATCTCGGCCACGCCGGAGTAGACGATGACCTCGCGGTGCATCGGCACCCAGGACGGCATCAGGGGTTCGTAGACGTCCGGCTTGACCAGGTGGACGATGCCGGAAACGACGAACGAGCCGATCAGGATCTTGCCGTCGCGGCGCAGGGGTGCAGTCATGACGCGAACTTACCGTGGCGAGGCGAACCGGGGGCGGGCGATCGTTGCCGCACCGCCCCCGGTCGAGGCACAGTTCCTGTCGGTCCTCAGTTCGCCAGCGGCTGACCGGTGCTCGGGTCGAGCAGGTCCGGCGCACCGTTGGCCGCATTGCCGTACGCGTAACCGCGACCGATCTTGCTCCCGAAGTTGAACAAGCCGTCCAGAGATCCGGCCACAGCATCCGTGCTGCCCGGGATCTGCCCCAGGCCCCAGTTCTCCTCGACGAACCGAAGGATGGAGGACTGGTCGGTCAGGGTGTGGTCGACGGCGTTCTGCTTGGCCCACGGCGAGATCACCAGGAACGGCATGCGCGGACCGTACCCGCAGCGTCCATGCTCCCCGGCGAGCGGAGTGCCGCTGCCACACATCCCTGTCCCGGTGAGCGCGTCGGCGACAGTGGTGGACGGGTTGGTCACGCCGCTGTAGGCGTGGTCGTACCATCCGTCGGAGTCGTCGTAGGCGATCACGACGGCCGTGCTCTTCCAGTCCGGCGTGCGCTGCAGCGCGTTGATCTCGTTGACGATGAAGCGCTGCTCGTCGATCGGGTCGGAGTACGCCGCGTGGCCGTCCTGGTACCCACCGGCCTTGAGGAAGCTGACCGCAGGCAGGGCGGACGGCGGCAGGTCTCCGCTGTGAATGGCCGCGACCAGCTGGTCGAAGTCGCTCGTGTCGTACTGGTGGTTCGGCGTGTCGAACTGCGGCTTCCCGGCGGCGTAGTGCTGGGTGTCGGTGCCGATGGTGCGCAGGGCACTGGTCGGCACCTGACCGGCGCTGTCAGTCGGCAGCGTCAGGTGGTGCGGGTTGGCAGTCGACGCGTAGTACTGGAACGGCTCGTGGTGCGGGATGTAGTCGTCCTTGTAGCCGTACTGACCGGTGCCCGGGGTCACGGGGCTCTGCAGCCCTGCGCCCACGGGGTGTACCGCGTCGCAGATGCCCTGGTTCGAGGAGTGCGGCACCGAGGCGTTGAACCCGGCCGTCTTGAACTCGTCGGGCAGGAAGGTCGAGGTCGCCTGGCCGGCGTGACCGGTCGCCGAGGCAGCATCTGTGAACGAAGTGGTCGGCCGGAAGCCACCCTCGAACCAACCCCAGGACTTTCCGGAGGCGTTGAGCAGATCGCCGACGTTGGTCCCGCTCATCGCCACCGCGTCACGGGTCGAGCAGTCGTCCCAGTACGGCTGGGCGTCACTGGTCAGCGAGAAACCGCCCAGGCCGTCGGCGGTGAGGTCCGCGTTCGGAGACGCCGTCGTGGCTTGCGACGGGTTGTTCGCCGTGTGCGTCATGTCGACCCCGCCGGTGTCGCCCGAGGTGAGGTTGATCGCACCTGGCGAGGACGGCCCGAACGTCGTGGCGTACGAGTTGTCGCTCATGGCGTATCGCTGCGCGTAGTTCCACAGGGCCGTGGCGGTGTTGCCGTCGTAGTAGTTCATGACGTCACCGGCGGAGCAGGGGCTGCCGGTCGGTCCGTTACCGGAGTGGTTTCCCACCGTCTGCGGGAACTTGTCCATCAGGCCGCCGTCGAAGGCACGCTGCTCATCGTTGTAGTTGTGGTCCTGGTCGCAGGTGAGCAGGTCGGACGCGCTGGTCGGGTTGTAGCGGCGCGGGTTGACGCCATTGGGGTTCGACGTCAGCAGCGACCCTGACAGGCCGTTCACCGACGGGGTGCCCGCAGCTGCGTGGAACGTCTGGCCGCCCGTGTTCGCGGCGGTCGGGTAGGTGCCGAAGTAGTGGTCGAAGGACACGTTCTCCTGGAAGATCACCACGAGGTGCTGGATCGGCGTGGCTGTTCCCTCGTCAGGCCCGTGTCCCGCACCCAGGGCCGCCGTCGTCGTCCCGAGCGCGGCGAACAACCCGGCTGATGCAATCGTGGCGGCGACCGCCAGCCTGCGCGAATAAGTCTTCACATCTGCTCCTCGTCGTGAGATGGGGGCGTGGGGCCACCCACGTCTCGCACTCCATCGGCGCCAGCGGAAGAACAGACGAAAGCGAGGTAACGATCCGGTGAACTGTGCTCAGAACATCAGGGTCGAGAAGGTGGCGGTCTGGGCGAACCCGACCTTCTCGTACGCCGCCCGGGCGGCGAGGTTGTGCGCGTTCACGTAGAGCGCGACCGTAGGCGCGATCTCGCTGCGGGCGAACGCCACGACAGCAGCCATTCCGCGTGAGCAGTGCCCCTCGCCACGCCGCGCCGGGTTCACGTACACACCCTGGATCTGGCAGGCCTGCGGGGTGGCACAGGCGACCTCGGCCTTGAAGACCACCTCGCCGTCCTCGATCCGGGAGAACGACCAGCCGCGACTGACCAGCTGGGCCACCCTCGCCCGGTACATGGTGCGTCCGCCGTCGGACTCCGGCGAGACGCCGACCTCCTCGGTGTACATCGCCACGCAGGCCGGGTAGAGCATCTCGACCTCCTCGACCGACGTGCGCCTGACCAGCGGGTCGGGCTCGATCGCCGGGTCGTGGGCGAGGGCGAGGTGTGGCTGGTCCCATCGCTCGTCGCGGGCAGGCCCCCAGGAATCGCCGAGCCGGGCCCACAGGCCCTCCACCGCGGCGCGCTCACCGACGATGGTCGAGCTCATCCGGCGCTGCCCCAGCGCCCGGCGTGCGAACGCTGCGCATGCCGACGGGGTCGCCTGCACCGGGACCAGGTTCGCCCCGACGTGGCACAGCGAGACGAGTTCGTCGTCCTCGACGTAGCCCCACATCTGGCCGCCCAGCCAGCGCTGGTCGAGCTGGGTGATCCGGCTGCGGTACTCGGCGAAGACATTCGTGATCGGGTCGTTGGCCAAGACTTCGAGGGCTGCCGGAAGGTCGGCAGGCCCGAGGACCCGGACGCCCGAGGCACGCCCCTGGGCTCGAACGGCGCGGGGACCCTGGTCCGGGCCCTGGGAAGTGAGCACGGGCCGAGCCTAGGTCCGCCATGCGGCCTCGCGCCATCGCCCGATTCCCCGGCGCGGCCGATAACGTGACCCCATGCCTCGTCAGACCCGCCGCCCGAGCCTGCGGGCCGCGGCGGTCCCTGCCCTGGCCCTGGCGCTCACCGTGAGCGGCTGCGGTGCGAATCGTGCGCCCGCGTCGACCGAATCGCAGGCCCTACGGCAGTGCCGTGCGCAGTGGCGCGACGTGGCCCAGAGCGTCGCCGGCCTCGACGGCGACACGAATCCGTCGGCCCTGGCGACCCGGTGGACCACGGTGATCGCGACAGTCGCCTACTACCAGGGCACCGCGAGCGCCAAGGGCTGCCGGGCGACCGTCGCGACCCAGGTCCGGGCGATCACGGCGCTGCGCGACTTCAGCACCCCATTGCGGCCCTACGACATGGCCTACCAGGCCGAGGCGGTCGCCCCGGCGGTCGACCTGTACCTGCACGACCCGCTGCCTGCTCCGGTCCGCAGCACCCGGGGCAAGAACGTCCCGCCGCCTTCCAAGCAGGCCGTGACCACGGCAGCGGCGACGTTGGGCGAGCACGCCGCGCAGGCCAATGCGGATCTGGCGCCGGCGTGGGAGCAGTTCGCCTCCGTCGAGATCACCGACGACGCCACGGTCAGGTCGGCCATGGCCGACCTCGACTCGCTCGCGCGGTCCAGCGTCGACTGGACGGCGTGCGAACAGGCACTGCAGGTGATCCTCACCGCCGAGCGCGCCCAGCAGGGCGCTGCGCCTACCCAGCCGACCGGTACGCCGACTGAATGACGCTCACCGAGCGTCGATCAGGAGACCGTGACCTCGGCGCCTGATCCCTCGACGGGTTCCATCTCCTCGGCCATGCGCATCGCCTCTTCGATCAGCGTCTCCACGATCATCGACTCCGGCACGGTCTTGATGACCTCGCCACGCACGAAGATCTGGCCCTTGCCGTTGCCGGACGCAACACCGAGATCGGCCTCCCGAGCCTCACCGGGGCCATTGACGACGCAGCCCATCACGGCGACACGCAGCGGAACCTCCAGGCCCTCCAGGCCCGCGGTCACGCGCTCGGCCAGCGTGTAGACGTCGACCTGGGCGCGACCGCACGACGGGCACGAGACGATCTCGAGCTTGCGGGGGCGCAGGTTGAGCGACTGGAGGATCTGGATGCCGACCTTGACCTCTTCGACCGGCGGCGCGGAGAGCGAGACCCGGATCGTGTCACCGATGCCCTGGGACAGCAGTGCGCCGAAGGCGGTGGCGGACTTGATGGTGCCCTGGAACGCCGGGCCGGCCTCGGTGACCCCGAGGTGCAGCGGCCAGTCCCCGGCTTCGGCGAGCAGCTCGTAGGCCCGGACCATGACGACCGGGTCGTTGTGCTTGACCGAGATCTTGAAGTCGTGGAAATCGTGCTCCTCGAAGAGGGACGCCTCCCACTTCGCGGACTCGACCAGCGCCTCCGGGGTCGCCTTGCCGTACTTGGCCAGCAACCGGGGGTCGAGCGATCCGGCGTTGACGCCGATCCGGATCGAGGTGCCGTGGTCGTTCGCGGCTCGCGCGATCTCCTTGATCTGGTCGTCGAACTTCTTGATGTTGCCCGGGTTCACCCGTACGGCGGCACAGCCGGCCTCGATCGCCGCGAACACGTACTTCGGCTGGAAGTGGATGTCGGCGATCACCGGGATCTGCGAGTGCTGGGCGATCTCCGGGAGTGCGTCCGCGTCATCCTGCGACGGGCACGCGACCCGGACGATGTCGCAGCCCGTCGCGGTCAGCTCCGCGATCTGCTGCAGGGTCGCGTTCACGTCCGAGGTGAGCGTCGTGGTCATCGACTGGACCGAGACCGGCGACTCGCTGCCGACGCCGACCTTGCCCACCTTGATCTGGCGGGTCTGACGCCGCGGTGCCAGGACGGGCGGCGGGGCCGCGGGCATGCCGAGCGAAACCGAAGTCATGCCCCAAGGCTACCGGCCCGACCATCAGGGGCAGGCGGCGCTCAGGCTACGGGCTTGACGATGTCGGCATATACGAGCAGGACTGTCATCACCAGCAACAGGCTCGCGGTCACGTAGGCGATCGGCAGCAGCTTCGCGACGTCGAAGTGTCCCGGGTCCGGGCGGCCGCGGAGCTTGGCCAACCGACGGCGTACGGCTTCGTAGAGCGCACCGGCGATGTGACCACCGTCGAGCGGCAGCAGCGGTACGAAGTTGAACATGCCGACGAAGAGGTTCACGCCCCCGAGCAGTACGACGACGAAGGCGATCTTGTCGCCGTTGCTGACGGCCTTGTTCGACGCGACCTGTCCGGCGTACCGGCTGACACCGACGACGCTCATGGGGCCGTTGGGGTCCCGCTTCTGCATGCCGAGAACGGTCTTCCCCACGCCCCAGAGTCGCGCCGGCAGGTTGCCCAGCGCCTTGAAGGTCTGGCCGGTGTAGCTCGCCAGCTGCTGGACGGTGTAGATCGCGCCCTTCTTGGCATACTCCTGCGTCGGGGTGATGCCCAGGTAGCCGGCATCGACCGTACGGGTGCTGCCGTTGAGCGCCGGCAACGCGTTGACCCTGGTGGTCGCGGTCAAGGCCACGCGCTTGCCGCCACGGATCACCGTGATCGGGACGGTCTTGTCCGGGGTTGCGCGGATCAGGGTCTGCAGCTGGTCGTAGGAGGTGATCGCCGTGCCGGCGAAGGACACGATCTTGTCCCCGACCTTGATGCCGGCCTGCCGGCTCGGGGTAATCGGGTCGGTCGGCCGGCAGGTGGTGCGTCCGGCCTGGCCAGCGGGAACGGCGATCACGCACTTCTCGACCGTACCGACGGTCGTCGTGGTTTCGAGGACGCCGTGGAAGGCGAAGACCCCGCCGAAGAGGAAGAACGCGATGACTAGGTTCACCGTCGGGCCGCCCGACATCACGATGACCTTCTTCCACCACGGCAGCCGGTAGAACATCCGGTCCTCGTCGCCCGGGAGCAGCAGCTCGGCCTCTGCCGCGCGTGCGTCCGAGATCAGCTTGGCGAACGTGCCCGGCTGGCGCGCAGGAGCCGCGTCATCCTCGTGCGGCGGGAGCATCCCGATGAGCTTGACGAAACCGCCGAGCGGGAAGGCCTTCACGCCGTACTCGGTGCCGTTGCGGGTCGTCGACCACAGCGTCTTGCCGAAGCCCACGAAGAACTGCGGCACCCGGACCCCGAAGCGCTTGGCCGGGATCATGTGCCCGCACTCGTGCAGGCCGATCGAGACGGCCAACCCGAGGACCATCGCCAGGACTCCGGCGATGTAGAGCAGGACGGTCATGGGCGTTTCTCCAGCAGGCGGGTGGCCTCGTCACGAGCCCAGGCATCGGCCGCGAGCACGTCGTCGAGGGTGAGGTCAACTGCACCTGAGCCTACGTCGTGACGCCTGAGGCCGTGGTCGTTCAGGATGGCGGCGATCGAGTCGACGATCCCGAGGAAGGGCAGCCGTCCTGCCCGGAACGCAGCCACGCACACCTCGTTGGCCGCGTTGTACACCGCCGGAGCCGTCCCGCCCGCGACGCCTGCGGCGCGCGCCAGGGCCACCGCTGGGAACGCGTCGTCATCGAGGGGTGAGAACTCCCAGGTCTGCGCGGACGTCCAGTCGACGGCGGGCGCGACCTCGTCGAGCCGGTCGGGCCAGGCCATCCCCAGGGCGATCGGGATCAGCATCGTCGGCGGCGAGGCCTGGGCGATCGTGGACCCGTCGGTGAACTCGACCATCGAGTGCACCACCGAGGTCGGGTGCACCACGACCTCGATCGCGTCGAACGCGACGTCGAAGAGAAGGTGCGCCTCGATCACCTCCAGGCCCTTGTTGACCAGGGTCGCGGAGTTGATGGTCACCACCGGGCCCATGTCCCAGGTCGGGTGCGCCAGCGCCTCCCCCACAGTGACCGCTTCGAGCTCGGCGCGCGTGCGGCCACGGAACGGTCCCCCGCTGGCTGTCAGCACGAGCTTGCGGACCTCGGAGGTCGCTCCGGACCGCAGGCACTGCGCGAGCGCGCTGTGCTCGCTGTCGACCGGCACGATCTGACCGGGCTTCGCGCGCGAGGTCACCACCGAGCCGCCCATGATCAACGACTCCTTGTTGGCCAGCGCCAAGGTGGTACCGGCCTCCAGGGCTGCCAGCGTCGGGCGCAGGCCGACGGCACCGGTGATCCCGTTGAGGACCACATCGGCGGTCATCGACGCGGCCTCGATCGAAGCCTGCTCGCCCAGTCCAGCGAACGTCGGGGAGAACTCGGCGACCTGGGCGTCGTACAGGTCGGGGTGCGAGCCGCCCGCACTCAGGCCGACCACCCGGAAGCGATCGGGGTTGGCCCGGACGACCTCGAGTGCCTGGGTCCCGATCGATCCGGTGGACCCGAGGATGACCACGTCACGTCTTCTCACGCGGTCCATCCTCGCCTACATCAACTCGCGGGCGAACGGCAGGCACACGCTCTAGGCTGCCCAGACCACAGACTTCGGGAGGGTTCGATGGAGGACGCAGTACTGGCGAGTCTGGAGGCAGCCGTCGCCGCCCGGCCCGATGACGTGACCCTTCGTTTGCACCTGGCCGGTCTGCTGATCGAGGCCGGTCGCGGTGACGACGCCATTCGACACGCCGCCGCTGCCCTGGGGGCGGCACCTGAGTCCGCCGAGGCCCGTGAGTTGATGGCCCGGGCGATGACGACGGGCCCAGGCGCGGTCCCGGCAGCCCCGTCGCCCACAGAATCTGCAGACTTCGACTGGCATCAGGCAGAGGACGACATCGGCGACGCCGTACCTCCGATGTTCGTCGACGGGAGCGACGCCGGCCCGATGCCGTCGCCGTACGAGATCGAGTCCACCGGAATCCGGCTCGACGACGTCGGCGGCATGGAAGACGTGAAGAAACGCCTGAACGCGAGCTTCCTGGCCCCGCTACGCAACCCTGAGTTGCGCAAGCTCTACAAGAAGTCCTTGCGCGGCGGACTTCTCCTGTACGGACCTCCGGGATGCGGCAAGACCTTCCTGGCTCGAGCCGTGGCCGGCGAACTCGATGCCCGCTTCCTGAGCGTCTCGTTGGCCGACGTTCTCGACATGTACATCGGCAACAGCGAGAAGAACGTGAAAGAGCTCTTCGAAGTCGCCCGAGCCTCTGCGCCATGCGTGCTGTTCCTCGACGAGCTTGACGCCATCGGCCAGAAGCGCACCATGACGCGCAACAGCGGGATGCGTACGACCGTGAACCAACTGCTCACCGAACTCGACGGTATTGGTTCGCAGAACGAAGGCGTATACGTTCTCGCTGCCACGAATCACCCGTGGGACGTCGATCCGGCGCTACGACGCCCCGGCCGACTCGACCGAACGCTGCTCGTCCTGCCGCCTGACGCGTCGGCGCGCGAGGCGATCCTGAAGTACCACTTGCGCGAGCGGCCCGTTGAGCGGATCGACGTCCGCAAACTCGCGAAGCGGACCGAGGGTTTCTCCGGCGCCGACCTCGCCCACCTCTGCGACACGGCGAGCGAGCTGGCCCTGATCGACTCGGCGGCCTCTGGTGATGTGCGGATGATCGGCATGGGGGATCTCGAGGCTGCGCTGGCGGACGTGCGGCCAAGCATCGGTCCGTGGATGGAAACGGCGCGCAACGTTGCCCTCTTCGCCAACCAGAGCGGTGAGTACGACGAGCTGGCCAAGTACCTGCGCAAGCGCGGAACACTGTGATGACTGCGTCGCCGGACGCGCTCGCCCGAGCCGAAAACCTGATCGAGCTAGGGCGGAAGACTGATGCCGAGGCGCTGGTGCGGGCAGAGCTCATCGACGATCCGGAGAACGCACGGGCACTCCGCCTCCTGGCGCAGGCCCTGCTCGGTTCCAGCCGAACAGGCGAGTGCCACACTGCGGCGAGGCGCGCCGTCGCAGCCGATCCGGATTCCGAGCACGGCCATCGACTTCTCGCGATTACGGCGGCCGAGGCGGGGTTCGGAGGCGAGGCGGAGCGCGCAGCGCGCGAGGCCGTGCGGTTGGCACCAAACACGTGGCAGACGCACTACACATTGGGGTCGGTGCTGCGCCGAGGCGGCTGGACCCGAAAGAAGGACGCCCTGAGCTCTGCCCTGCAGGCGCTCGAGCTCGCGCCCCATGTGTCGACCACCCACACCCTGGTCGGGATGTGTTACGCCAACCTCGACCTGACCGACTCAGCGACCGCCGCCTACCTCGAGGCCATCCGACTCAACCCGAACGACGCGATGGCGCTGAACAACCTGGCGGCGATCCAGATGAACAACGGCAGCCTGTCCAAAGCCAGCGCCACACTCCGTTCGGGCCTGTCCGCTTCACCGCAGGAAGCCATTCTCCGACTGAACTACGACGTCGTTCTCCTCAAGCTGATGCGCCGGCTCTATGTCGCGCTCTACGTCGTCTTCCTCGTTCAGATGCAGTTGGCGACGAGCAAGGCGCCGTACCCCGCTCGCATCGGCGTCGGACTCGCACTCGTGGCTCTGTGCGCAGCAGCTTCAGCCCAAGTGACACGCAACCTCCCGCGCGGTGCGCATCTCTGGGCGCGCGGGCTCTTCGGCCGCGCGACTCAAGGTCAGCGTGTCCTCATAGCGCGGTTCATCCTGGTACTGGCGGTCGACATCGCGACAGCGATCAGCCCGGCGACGGTTGCACTTGGCATCGGCACAGCTGGATTCTTCGCGTTCGTTGTCCTGCTCATCGCAGCGCTGGCGCTTCGCGATCGCGGCCCACGCGACCACAGCCCTCCCGACCGGGCGAACTGGCGGACCTGACATCGACCGCGAGATCGTGCGTGCCGAGCGACTCCTCGACCTCGGCCGTGGCAGAGAAGCCGAGACGGTGCTGCGTCATGCCCTGGTCGCAGAACCCGAGTCTGCGGTCATTCTTCGACTCCTCGTGCGTGCGCTGATTGCGCAGAAGCGCCACGCCTTGGCACTCCCGATTTCCCGGCAAGCGGTTGCGGCCGATCCGGACGACGAACAAGGCCACCGACTGCTCGCGATCGTGCTGATCGATTGGGGGAACTACAAGGGAGCGGTCACGGCCGCCCAGGAAGCGGTGCGCCTCGCACCGAACAACTGGCAGGCTCATTGCGTCTTGGGGATGGCGTACCGCCTGGGACCGAAATCCCGCATCCCGGATGGCCTGAAGGCTTCTCGGGAGGCAAGCCGTCTCGCGCCCCACGAATCGGACCCGCACAATCTGGCTGGACTTCTCCTCAAAACGATGGGCAGGCCTGTTGAAGCCGCACAGGAGTACCGCGAAGCGATCCGCCTCAATCCGGAGAACGCCCTTGCCATCAACAACCTGGCCGCCATGGGAATCGATCAGGGACGACTTGGCGAAGCTTCAAGGTTGATGAGCAGTGCACTCTCCCTGGATCCGCAGCACAAGGTCCTTCACGGCAACTTCGACGTCATTCTGCTCCGCCTGATTCGGAGGCTGTACTTCGCGCTGCTGATCGCCCTCGTCGTGGTGGTGGTGATGGGAGCGAACAACCTCGACCGCCCGGCTCGCATCGCCACAGTCACCGGGTTGTTCATTGTCTACGCGGCCGCCTCGTACAGCGTGACTCGAAATCTGCCCAGGGGCAGCCACTTATGGTCGCGCGGACTACTCGGTCGGGTCGGGTGGCGGGGACAGGCGACCGTGACGTCATTCATGGTCATGACCGCCGCCGTTGTCGTACTCGCCTTGCTTCCGGCTCGTCTGGAACACGGATCGGTCATCACCGGGGTCTTGATGGTTCGGCTTGCGTTGGTTGCGTCGGTCGCGTTCGCGGGATCACGTCGCCGACGTCAGAGAAACGCCAACCTGAGGAGCAACTCCGATTGGTCGCAGTGACGGGCCAACTGCTCACACGTTGATCGCGACGTACTTGGTGTCCAGGTACTCCGCGATGCCCTCGTTGCCGCCTTCGCGGCCGGTGCCGGACTGCTTGACCCCGCCGAAGGGGGCGCCCGCGTTCGAGACGATGCCCTGGTTCAGGCCGATCATCCCGGTCTCCAGGGCCTCGCAGATCCTGAAGGCGCGCGAGAGGTCCTTGGTGAAGACGTAGGCGACCAGACCGTACTCGGTGTTGTTGGCCGCGGCGATCGCCTCGGCGTCGGTGTTGAACGTGGCGATCGGAGCGACCGGCCCGAAGATCTCCTCGCTCAGCACCCGGGCGTCGTCGGACACGTCGATGAGCACCGTGGGCTCGTAGAAGTAACCGGCGCCGTCGCCCTTCTTGCCGCCGGTCAGACACATCGCGCCCTTGCTGACCGCGTCGTCGACCAGCTCGGCGACCTTGTCGCGCTGGACCGCGTCAATGATCGGCCCGACCTCGACACCGGCCTCGGTGCCGCGTCCCAGCGTCATCCCACCCATCCGGGCCGCCAGCTTCTCGCCGAACTCGTGCGCGACCGACTCGTGCACGTGGAAGCGGTTGGCCGACGTACAGGCCTCGCCCATGTTGCGCATCTTGGCCAGCATCGCGCCGTCGACGGCCGCATCGAGATCGGAGTCGGCGAAGACCAGGAACGGCGCGTTGCCACCGAGCTCCATCGAGACGCGCAGGACCTGGTCGGCGGCCTGGGCGATGAGCTTCTTGCCGACACCCGTGGAGCCGGTGAAGCTGAGCTTGCGGAGCCGGGGGTCGCGGATGAGCGGCTCGGAGACCGCCCCCGACGCTGTCGCGGTGATCACGTTGAGCACGCCCGGCGGCAGGCCGCACTCCTCGAGGACCTTCGCCAGCGCCAGCATCGAGAGCGGCGTCTGCTGGGCGGGCTTCACGACCATCGTGCAGCCCGCGGCGATCGCGGGGCCGATCTTGCGGGTGCCCATCGCGTTCGGGAAGTTCCACGGCGTGATGAAGTAGCAGGGACCGACAGGCTGCCGCATGACCAGCACCCGACTGGCCCCGTTGCCGGTGGTCTTGTAGTAACCGTCCAGCCTCAGCGCCTCACCGGAGAACCAGCGGAAGAACTCCGCGGCGTAGGCGAGCTCGCCCTTGGACTCCGCGATCGACTTGCCCATCTCCAGGGTCATCAGCAGGGCAAGCTCCTCAGACCTGTCACCCAGGGCGAGGAACGCCCGGTGCAGGATCTCGGAGCGCTCGTTCGGCGGAGTCGCTGCCCAGCCGGCCTGGGCGGCCACGGCGGCGTCGAGAGCCGCGAGCCCATCGGCCGGGGTCGCGTCGGCGACCTCGCACAGGGTCTGCCCGGTGGCAGGGTCCTCGACCGCGAACGTCCCGCCCCCGGTCGCGTCACGCCATTGGCCACCGATCAGGAGCTGCTTGGGTACGGCGGTGAGAACGGACTGCTCGGTCGGGCTGGTCATGGCTCCACCTTAGAGTTCGTCCCGTGCGCATCGTGAGTCTGCTCCCCTCCACCACCGAGATCCTCTTCGCGATCGGTGCCGGGGACGATGTCGTCGGGGTCACGTTCGAGTGCGACTTCCCCGTCGAGGCCCGGACTCGCACGATCGTGTCGACCTCCGCGATGCCTGAGGACCTCACCCCGGCCGAGATCGACGCCTTCGTGGTCACCGCGATGGCGCGGGGCGACGACCTCTACCACCTCGACGAGGGGGCGCTCGCCGGGCTCGACGCCGACCTGGTGGTCACCCAGGACCTGTGTGCGGTGTGCGCGGTCGACGTCTCGGTGGTCGACGACGCGCTGGCGCACCTGGGTTGCACGGCGGAGGTGCTGACCATCGATCCGCACACGCTGGAGGACGTCTTCTCCTCGATCGTGACCCTCGGCACGGCGACCGGGCACGAGATGGCGGCGCGTGAGCTCGTGGCCACTCAGCGCGAGCGTCTGGCTGCGGTCGCAGCCCGGGTCGCACACCGTAAGCCGACGAGGGTGATGTTCCTGGAGTGGACCGACCCCCCGTTCGCGCCCGGGCACTGGATCCCGGAGATGATCCGGCTCGCCGGCGGCGACCCGGTCCTGGGCACCCCGGGCCAGAAGTCGGTCAGGGTCAGCTGGGACCAGGTGCACGCGGCCCTACCCGAGGTGGTGGTCGTCGCGCCGTGCGGGTTCGACCGTGCGGGCTCGGCGGCACTGGCGGATCAGCTCGTGGCCAGCGAGGTGCTGCCGGTCGGCATACCCGTGTACGCCGTGGACGCCAACGCATCGTGGGCCCGTCCTGGCACCCGACTGGTCGATGGCGTCGAGGAGCTTGCGGCGCTGCTGCACCCATGACTGGTGATCACTGTGCCCACCGCACCAGATCTCGACACGCTCCATGATCAACCAGCAAGGCGTACCTGGTCCGGGCGGACCAGACGCAGGTAGTGCTCGACCAGTCCTTCGTTGACCGACTCCCAGGTCCGGTCCCGGGTGCCGAGGTAGGCCGCCGAGCTCATCCGCGCCCGACGGGCGGCATTGCCGACCAGCGCCTCCAGGCAGCCGTAGAGGTCGGTGCCGTCGCCGGGAGTGAACAGCAGGCCGTTCTCCCCGGAGCGGACCAGGTCACGTGGACCACCTGCGTCCGGTGCCACCACGGGTACTCCCGAGGCGAGGGCCTCCTGGGCGGACTGGCAGAACGTCTCGGTGCTGCCGGTGTGCACGAACACGTCGTACGACGCGACGATGCGACCCAGGTCCACGCCGTGCCGCACACCGAGGAAGTGCGCATCCGGCAGCAGCGTCCGCAGACGTCCTTCCTCCGGGCCGCCACCGACCATCACCAGTCGGTGGTTCGGCAGGTGCTGGACGGAGCGGAGCAGGTCGAGCTCCTTCTCCGCGGCCAGGCGTCCGACGTACCCGACGATGACGTCGTCGGGAGCCGCACCGATCTCGGCACGCAGCTCGCCGGTACGACGGCCCGGGTTGAACTGGACGGTGTCGACTCCTCGAGCCCACATCGCGACGTTGACGATGCCCAGGGCCTCGAGCTGTTCGCGGCTGGCCGAGGACGGCACGAGATTGAGGTCGGCCGGGCCGTGGATGCTGGTCGTGAGCTTGCGCATCAACGCCGTGGCACCCGGGATCCGGTACCGGGCCGCGAACCCGATCAGGTCGGTCTGGTAGACCGCGACGACCGGGATCCCGAGGCTGCGTGCCATCAGTCCGGCCGCGCGTCCGAGCAGTGCCGGCGAAGCCAGGTGCACCACGTCGGGCTGGAACTCGTTGAAGATGCGGCGCAGCGTGGCCTGTGAGGCGAGGCCGACCGGGAAGTCCGGGTAGGACGGCATCCCGACCGACGTGACGCGCCGTACGGGTGCGCCGGCGTACTCGTCGGGACCGGACGGCGCCACGACCATGGCGTGGTGCGGCGTCGTCGCCAGGTGGTCGAGGACTCGACGCACGGAATTCGTCACGCCGTTGACCTGCGGCAGGAACGACTCGGTGACGATGAGGATCCGCAGGCCCTGATCGGAGGGCCCGAATCCGTTGGTGGAGTGAAAGATCGACCTGCGGGCAAGAGTGCGAGGCGATGCGCTCATGTCATCAACGCTAGGAACGGTTTCTAACCTCGGGGGCGCGTTGTCCCTCGTGTCGGTGAACGTCGCATGGCGGGCCGACCCTGCCTACGCGGCACATCGACGAGGCACTCGACATCGATCTGAAACATGGGCGCCACATTGACCGTGCTTACTGGACCTGGACAATCGACGACGCCCACCACTCCGACCCTGGACGGCCATGTCACCACGTACCGTCGCAGCACTGCTGGCGCTCGGCGCTGTCCTCAGCTGGGGCAGTTCGCCGTCCGTCGCGACCCCAGCGACCACGCCAGTCGCTATGACTGCCCTGTCGTTGGTCTGGGCGGACGAGTTCAACGGCCCGGCCGGAGCGTTCCAGAACGCGGCCGGCTGGACATTCGCGATCGGCGGTGGCGGCTGGGGCAACAACGAGCTCGAGTGCTACACCAGCTCACGCGCGAACGCCGCGACGAATGGCAACGGACAACTCGTGATCTCTGCCCTGCGCACCCCTGGGCACGTGTGCGCCGACGGGCATGTCAACGCCTTCACCTCGGCGCGGATCACCACCCAGAAATCGTTCACGGTAACCCACGGCCGGCTCGAGATCCGCGCGATGCTGCCCCCGGGCGCCGGGGCCTGGCCGGCGTTCTGGGCGCTCGGGGCCGACCAGCCGCAGGTCGGTTGGCCCCGTTGTGGCGAGATCGACGTGATGGAGTACGCCGGTAACCGCCCGACGGTGACGACCAGCGCCGCGCACATCTCGAGCTATCTGGGCGCACACTGGTACACCTCTCGGATCTCGCCGTCGTCGGTGACCCTGTCGAGCCGGTTCCACGTCTACGCCGTGGACTGGACGTCAAACTCCCTGACCTTCTACCGCGACAGTGTCGTCATCGGCGTGATCACCCGGGCGCAGGTACTGCAACACGGCACGTGGCCGTTCGACAAGCCCTTCTACCTGCTCCTCAACCTGGCGATGGGCGGCACGTACGCCGGTCCCGTCCCGGCCAGCGTGACCTCACCGCAGCGCTACGTCATCGACTACGTCCGGGTGTATCACTAGGGACTGCTCGGGGGTGAGTCCGGCTCGGAACGGATCAGGGCGCTACCAGGTCCGTTGACGTCGTGGCTTCGCGGCTGACCGACCGCTCCTTCCAGGCAAGGCCCAGGATCGGGATCCAGACGGATGCGTTCAGGATCGCGACCATCACGATCGGGCCGACGTCGATCACGCTGCCACCCCACACACCGAGGAAGCGGAGCACGCCGATCAACGTCGCGATGTTCGTGACCGCCAGCCACGACACCATCGTGACGATCACGTTCGAGGTCATCGATGTCCGCCGCGTCTCGCCGGTCGGCACCCATTCGGCAGTCCGGCCGCGGAGCGTGTGCAGGATCGCCGCGGCGTGGCTGAACGAGGCGATCGTGTAGACCCGCAGGGTCGACGCCCGCCAACCGCTCTTGTGCATCACCCGGATCAGTGGGTACATCGCGAAGGCAGGCACCATCCAGAAGAAGTTCGCCAGCTGCACCCTCTCCGGCATGAACCAGAGCATGATCAGCGTCGGAAGCGGAAGGCAGAACACACCGACGGCCGTGGTGATGTAGTAGCCGAACCCGGTGAAGAAGCACATCCGCTGGCGATACGTCAGCGGCGAGTCGTGGAACTTCTTGTCCCGCAGCAGGGACATCGACCCAGCACACCAGCGGTACTGCTGGGAGATGAAGCTCGACAGCTTGTCCGGACACAGTCCCTTGGCCAGCACGACCGGGACGTAGGTCGTGCGGTAGCCCGCCTTCATCAGGTTGACGCCGGTGTGGACGTCCTCGCTGTGACCGATCTGCGCGAAGCCGCCGGAGTTCTCCAACCCGGCACGACGGTAGATCGCGCAGGTGCCGACACAGATCGGTGCACCGAGGGTGTCACGTGACACTTGCGCCCACCGGTAGAAACTCTCCTGGACCGAGCCTGCCGCCTGCTGCAACCAGTGCATGCCCTTGCCCGAGTCGAAGTACTGCGGAGACTGCACGATGCCGACCTTCGGGTCCTCGAAGTAGGGAACGAGCTCGATCAGGAAGTCAGGTCGCGGCGCGAAGTCGGCATCGAAGATGACGATCAGGTCGCCGCGCGAGTTCCCGAACCCGTGCTTGAGGTTTCCGGCCTTCTTCATGTGCGGACGATCGGGTCGTACCAGGTAGTTGAAGTGGTAGGTGCGGGCGAGCTCGGCGACCTCGGGCCGATCGGCGTCGTCGAGCACGTAGACCTGCGCCTCGCCGGCGTACTGCATCTGCGCCACGTAGCGGTAGGTGTTGTTGAGCACGGCGATGTCCTCGCCGGCACTCGGCAGGAAGACGTCGATCGAAGGAAGGTGCATCGGGTTCCACAGGCCGACGATCCGGCGGTGCTGCGACAACGTGACACGGCGCTGGCGCGTGGTCGCGTAGTGGGTGAGCACCATGTACATCACGAACACGGTCATCGGGATCCAGAACAGCCACAGTGCCGACTGGCTGACCGAGAACAACGTCAGACTGATCACGCCACTCACGGTCGCCAGGGTCCGCAGCCAGATGAACCACAGGTGCTGCTTGCCGTAGTAGAGGTACTTCTCGGCATCGCTGGGCGGCTGCGGCAGCCCGAGCTTGTCCGGCGCCCGTCCCGGAACGGTCGTCAGCCGCTGGGCGCCGAGGTTCGGGGGCGCCACCGGCCGCCGGAAGTCGCGTTGTTCGGGGATCAGGCCGGCGGCGACCCGTTCCGAGGCGACCCGTGCGTCCACCTGCGGAGTCACGGGTCCGTCATTGATCGTGGTCATGATTTTCCGTCCTTGAAGATCGGGGCGAACATCGGAGCCAGCCAGGTTGCGTAGGTGTCGGTCACGTGGCCCTGGTCGCGGTGGGTCAGCATGTTCTTGACGATGAGCGGGCACTCGTTGTTGATGCAGAAGAACTTCCGGGTGTCGATGTAGGCGAACCCGGCGCCGACCGTCTTCTTCCCGAGGAGCAGGTAGGCCTCGTTCCAGGCCGGCTGTGACGCCAGCGAGCGGTGGTAGACGCAGGTGCGCGCTTCATTCAGGTTCTTCTCGATGCACCCCAGTCCGTCCGGGCTCAGGTAGGGCGAATCACCGATGTAGACGACCCGCGAATGTCCACCGGCCAAGTCCTTGAGCTCGTTGACGGTCACGTCGGACCACACGTTGGGCGGATGGTCAACGGAGATGCCCAGGGCGTCGGCCGAGCTGGCGATGATCAGGTCCGGGGCGATCCTCTTGATCTGCTGGTCCCGCCATTTCTGGTAGGTCGTGCACTCGGTGTAGATCCGCTTGAGGTCGAACTCCCAGACGGGCAACCGGGCAACTGGGCACGCCGACTTGGTCATCTCGATGAGCTTCCAGTGGTACTGCTTGGCCCACGGGCTCAACGCACCGACCCACTGGTCAGCGTGCGAATCGCCGACCAGTACGGCCGTTCGTTGTCCGTGCTTGTCCCCCAGCACGCACATCGGCGACGTGACGGATTGGAGGTCGGCGATACAGCCGAAGCCGCGACCCGACGGACTGTCGTACGCGGCGTTCTTGATCGTCGGCGTCAGGTTGGAAGGAACCTTGGTGATGGGCAGACTCTCGGTCAGGGCCCGTGTCACCACTGCCTGATCGGCGGAGCTTAGAGTGATGGCAGCCTGCGCCGCACCGGCACCCTCGAGGTTCGGGATCAGCAGGGCCACCACGGACGCGGTCACCGCCATGGCTGCCGAGAGGCCGAGGCCTGTCATGACCCACCTCCCGGCCCGCCACATGCTGCGCGCGCTGGCGTTCTCCAGGAAGTACGTCAGCACGGCGAACCAGAACGCCAGGAAGACGACCTCGAGTCGTTCCCACAGGACCAGGTCGCGACCCCACCACAGCGGGATCAGGATCAACATCGGCCAGTGCCAGAGGTACCAGGTGTAGGACGCGCGGCCGATGTACTGCATCGCTCCGCCCGAGAGCAGCCGGGACTCCACGGACCGATCGACGGCGCGGGTACCGGCGGCGATGATCGCGGCCGTGCCGAGCACGGGGACGAGGGCCGCAGATCCCGGGTACGGCGTCTGGTCGGAGTACACGAAGGCCGACGCGATCACGGCGACCAGGCCCGAGGCGCCGAGGAGCCGCGCGGCCCGGTCGGGAAGGCCGGCGATCGCGGGCGACATCAGGGCGATCAGGGCGCCGATCCCGAGCTCCCAGGCCCGCGTCTGGATGCCGAAGTAGGCCATCGGGCTGTCCTTCGGGGTGGTCACGATGGACAGCTTGAGGGTCACCGCGCAGACAGCCACGATCGCGAAGATGAGCAGGACCCGTCGCAGGCGGTTACGTCCCACGACCGCACAGATGATCATCAGGAGCGGCCAGACCAGGTAGAACTGCTCCTCGACGGCCAGTGACCAGAAGTGCTGGAACGCCGAGGGTGGAGCCGATGCGTTCTGGTAGTTCACCCCCTCGATCGCCAGGTGGTAGTTGATCCCGTAGATCGCGGTGTAGAGCGCGTCCCTGGTCAGCGACACGAGCTGACTGAACGGCATGAAGAAGTGGGCGAAGATCAACGAGGCGACGACGACGAGCGCCGCGGGCGGCAACAGGCGCCGTGCCCGGCGGGCGTAGAACGCGAGCAGGGAGATGCGGCCCGTTCGTTCCAGCTCCTTGGCGAGCTGCCCGGTGATCAGGAAGCCGGAGATGACGAAGAAGACGTCGACGCCGACGAAGCCGCCGCGCAACCCCGGCACCCCTGCGTGGTACAGCACGACCAGTAGTACGGCGACGGCGCGGAGGCCCTGGATGTCAGGACGGAACCTGCGGGGTGCGACGTCGGCCGCCTTGTGGCGCTTGGGTTCTCCGTCGGCCACGTTGCCGGGAGACGGTCGAACGGTTGTCAGAGTCATGGGCCGGTGGTCCTCCGAGGTTCGGCAGCTTCCGAGCGGATGGATCACCTGCAGGAGTCCGCTTGACTCACTCACGGCTGACCGGACTGGTGCGAAAGATCCGGTCAGCGGCTTCATCGCCACGTGAAGACTAAGGTCGCCGCGCAGTCGCGAAATGCCGTAACGGGACCTATTAACACCGACGTTACGCCACCGACACGACCTGCCTTCTGAGGCTTCGCGACTGTGACCCAGGTCGCAGAAAACCCCTAGAAACAAGGGGATTCGGCACTTCAACCGGTCAGCGCGTCTAGACAGGTGGTGTGCCGGAAACACAGGACGAGCCCGGTCGCCGCTCCACGCCGACCCTGCCGAGGGTTAGGTTCTCCTCGTGCAGACGCAGGAGATCGAGACCCTCACCGAGTTCGACGAGATCGTCGCCCGGCACGCGGCGACGCTGCGTGGATGGCACCTGCAGTCGCTCGACCTGACCGATCGTGCCGATGCGCTGGCCGCTGTCGAGGTCGCCGGTGCGGTGTTCCTCGGGTGCCGTTTCGCGCCGGGCAGCGAGGACGACGTGCGACGTCGGGGCGGCCTGGTCTTCCCGACCGTGCCGGCCGTGCCCTTCGACCCTTACCGCCCGACGCTGTACTCCCCCGACGACCTGTACGCCGGACTCGCCGGCGGCTACGAGGGCACTCCCGACGCGATGGCGTACGCGTGGTCGCTCGGCGAACGCTCGCTGGACCGCACGCTGGCTGCCGCGCTGCACGACCACGCGATCGACGACGCGCTCGAGGAATACGTCGATCACCGCACGCTCGTGGGAGTCATGGGCGGGCACGCCGTACCGCGCGACAGCGCCGAGTACGCCACGGCCGCCCGGCTCGGCCAGGCGCTGGGCGGCACGTTCACGGTGGCGACCGGGGGCGGCCCGGGAGCGATGGAGGCAGCCAACCTCGGTGCCTGGCTGACCGGCGCACCGGCTGATGCGCTGGCCGAGTCCATCGACCTGCTCGCCGCCGTACCCGATTTCAGCGGCGACGTCGCTGCGTGGGCCCGGGCCGCGCTCGACGTCCGGGAGCGCTGGCCGCACGGGACCGGTTCGCTGGGAATCCCGACCTGGTACTACGGGCACGAACCGCCGAACGCCCTGGCATCGGTGATAGCCAAGTACTTCAACAACGCCGTGCGCGAGGACATGCTGCTCAAGGTGTGCCGCGGCGGGCTGGTCTTCCTGCCGGGAGCTGCCGGCACCGTCCAGGAGATTTTCCAGTCGGCCTGCACCAACTACTACGCAGACTCCTCAGGGGTGACCCCGATGGTCCTGGTCGGTCGTGAGCACTGGACGCGAACGATTCCGGTGGAGGACCTACTGCGAACCCTCGGGCACGACCGTCCGTTCGGCACGCGCCTGTATGTCGTCGACAGCACGGAGGAGGTCCTGCCCCTTCTCGTGCAGGGCCGCGGCGACGGGGGGTAGGTCGCCCTCGTCCAGCGGACGGCGCAGGGCCCACGGCTCGAGCCGGCGGTAGCCCTTGACCGACACCCGGCGCATCCGGCGCAGCTTGAAGTCCTCGTTGCCCTCGATCGCCTCCGCCAGGTCCTTGTCGACCAGCACCCGGCCCGGCCGCACGATCGAGGTCAGTCGCGACGCGATGTTGACCGTCGGCCCGAACACGTCGCCGAGACGGTTGAGAACAGGTCCCCAGGCAGCGCCGACGCGCAGCTGCGGGAAGTCGTCGTCAACCAGGTGCTCCTCGACGAGCTCCAGCGCGATGTGGGCGGCTTCAGCGGGCAGGTCGGCCGCGAACAGCACCTCGTCGCCGATCGTCTTGATGATCCGGCCGTTGTGCCCGGTGATGATCGCCAGCGCACGGGCCTCGAAGGCGTCGACCAGCCGGGCGAGGTCCTCCTGGCTCAGCGACCGCGTCTGCCGGGTGTAACCGACGATGTCCGCGAAGCCGATCGCCGTACAGACTCCCCCGGTGCCGTCCTCGTCCTCGACGGGCGGCGCGAGCAGCAGGCGGGAGGCCGCGCTGAGCGTGTGCCGGCGCCACACGTAGTTCTGCACCTGCTCGATCACCGGCGTGACCTCGTCGATCACCGCACCCAGACCGTCCAGGTCGAGGCCCTCGGGGTCGATGGAGCGGCTCAACAGGCTGATCTGCCATTCGGCCAGGCGCGCGAAACTGCGACCGAGCGTCCGGATCAGGGCTGCCTCGTCCTCGGGCTTGATGATGCCGAGCTCGTGCATCCGCTGGGTCAGTCGCATCGCATCGAGGTCCGCCTGGGTGAACGCGACCACGTCGTCGCCGACCTCGGTGAACCCGAGCGAGCGCCAGCGCTGTTTCGCGATCTCCCGATCGATCCCGAGCTCGGCGGCGATCTCGGCCCCGGTCAGGGTCGGCTTGCTGCCGAGGAGGCGCTCCTCGAGCAGGTCGAAGATCTGCTGCGGATCAAGCGGTTCCGGCACTGTTCCCGTCCAGTCGGTCGGCAGTGGTGCCCCGGAGAGCGTCGCCGAAGGCAGGGACGTCGGTCAGCAGCTTCTCCAGCGCGTCACGGGTGAAGTGGATGACCTCGAGCGGGCTCAGGCTCACGACGCTGGCAGTGCGCAGCTTGTGGTTGACGATCCCGATCTCGCCGATCACGTCGCCCGGGCCCAGCCGCGCGATCTCGGCTCCGGCCTTCCGCACCGAGACCTCGCCGTCCAGGATCAGGTACGCCTTGTCCGCCGGGGTCTGCTCCGAGATCAACGACCAGTCCGCCGGCAGGTGCACGTGCCGCCCCGCAGCCACCACGGTCGCGAGGTCCGCGTCGTCGAGCGCCTCGAGCCGGTTGATCTTCTTCAGGTCGGGCAGCGGCGCGTCGGCCATCGTCGTACTCCTCATCGAGGCGCCCGGCTCAGTCGCCGGGCCCGATCATCGGGCGGGGTACCGGTCGCAGACGCGGCCGGTTGGCCTTGCAATCCTCGCGGATCGACCGCGGGGTGTCCACTGCCGACGCCCGGGCGGCCGATCAGCTCTCGACAGCGGCGAGTTGCCCGCACGCCCCGTCGATCTCGCGTCCGCGGGTGTCCCTGACCGTCGTCGAGATGCCCTTGGCCTCGAGGCGACGTACGAACTCACGTTCGTCGGCCGGGTCGGAGGCCGTCCATTTCGATCCTGGCGTCGGGTTGAGCGGGATCAGGTTCACGTGCACCCAGCCCCAGTCCCCGTACCCGTTCAGGACGTCGGCCAGCAGGTCCGCTCGCCAGGCCTGGTCGTTGATGCCGCGCATCATCGCGTACTCGATCGACACCCTGCGCCTGGTCTTCCTGGCGTAGTCCCAGGCCGCCTCCACGGTCTCGGCGACCGAGAACCGCGTGTTGATCGGGACCAGCTCGTTGCGCAGCTCGTCGTCGGGCGCGTGCAGGCTCAGCGCCAGCGTCACCGGGATGCCCTCGTCGGCCAGCTGCTTCATCCGCGGGACCAGGCCGACGGTGCTCACCGTGATGCCTCGCGCCGACATTCCCAGCCCGTCGGGCGCCGGATCGGTCAGACGCCGTACGGCGCCCATCACGGCGTTGTAGTTGGCCATCGGTTCGCCCATGCCCATGAACACGACGTTCGAGACCCGACCGGGGCCGCCGACGACCTCGCCGCGAGCCAGGGCCCGGGCACCCGAGACCACCTGCTCGACGATCTCGGCGGTCGACATGTTGCGCTGCAGCCCGCCCTGTCCGGTAGCGCAGAACGGGCACGCCATGCCGCAACCGGCCTGGCTCGACACGCACATCGTGACGCGGCCGGGGTACCGCATCAGCACCGACTCGACCAGCGAGCCGTCGAACAGCTTCCACAAGGTCTTGCGGGTGGCGCCCTTGTCCGCCTCCTGGACCTTCAGCGCGGTCATCAGGTCAGGCAGCAGCCCGGCGACGAGCTCGTCCCGGGTCGCGGCCGGGAGGTCGGTCATCTGCGCGGGGTCGTCGACCAGGCGCTCGAAGTAGTGGGTGGACAGCTGCCTGGCCCGGAACCCGGGAAGTCCCAGCTCCTCCAGCCGCGCCTTGCGCTCGGCCGCCGTCAGGTCGGCGAGGTGCTGGGGAGGCTTGCCGCGACCTCGCGGCTCCTCGAACACCAGCGGGAGGGTCTTGATGGGCTCTGTCATGACCGGTTGATTCTCCCACCGGTCGGGCGGGAAGCCGAATCAGCTCTGCGGCGGGAGCTTCTCGACGGCACGGAAGCCGAGTCCGTCGGTCCCGTGGGTGAGGACGAGGCTGTCACCGGTGATCGCGAACGTCGAGGTTCCGGCGAACACGGCACCGAAATTGCCCACCGCACACGTCCGGGCACAACCGACCGCGGACCACAGCAGATCTCCGAAGACGAGCCGGTCGCCGATGACCCGCACCGGTCCGCTGCCGTCGTTGAGGCCGTCGTTCACCCGCACGGTGCCATCAGTGCCGAACCGGACCCAGGCCACGTCACCGTGCGGAACCGAGCTGGCTGTCGCCCCGGCGTACACCTCCTTGAGGAGCCACCTGGTCCCGACCAGGGGACGAGCGGGCGAGACCGTACGAACGTCAGCGAGGGCGAGGACGACATCGCCACTCGTCTGGGTGGCGTCCTTGCCGACGGCGAGCTGGACCGGGTGAGCAAAGAGACCAGCGACCCAGGCGTCCTGCGTCATCAACGCGGGCGCGCAGCCCATCTCGGTGCTCGCGAGCGCGCCGACGGTGATCCGGTTGCCGTCACGGCGGTACGCGCCACTCATCGTGTTGCACCCCGCCGTGATGGTCAGGCGATCGTTCGCGAACTGCAATCGGAGCTCGGACCCGTTCACCAGTGAGTGGGCCGCACCGCCCTGGATGACGCCTGTGACGACGTACGACGACGCAAGCACGGACATGGCGGGGTCCACCCCAACGCCCTGACCCTGGTGTCCGGCCGATCCGCACGCGGTCAGGATCAGGAACAAGACCGTCACCCAGACGGCACGCAAGAGCCACATGGTCGTCAGACGCTCGCAGCCGCCCGTCGGTTCCGCTCAGGTGAAGACGAGGTAGTGCAGCACGAGCCAGATCGGGGCGATCGTCGCGAGCAGGGAGTCGAGCCGGTCCATCAGGCCGCCGTGACCCGGGATGATTCGGCTCATGTCCTTGATGCCGAGGTCGCGCTTCATCACCGACTCGACCAGGTCGCCCAGCGTGGCCATCACGACAGCGATGACTCCGAGCAGGACGCCGACCCACCAGTCGCCGTGGAGCCAGGACATGAAGCCGACGCCGGCGCCGATGCAGGCGATCGTGGAGCCCGCGAAGCCCTCCCACGACTTCTTGGGCGAGATCACCGGGGCCATCGGGTGCTTGCCGAACAGGACACCGGCGATGTAGCCGCCGATGTCCGAGGCGATCGTCAGCCCGATGAAGGCGCAGATGCCCTTGACCCCGTCGTCGAAGTGGGTCGTCGTCCTCCAGTCACCGCCCTCGGCCAGCAGCAGGGTGACGAACGAACCGAGGAACGGCACGTAGATCAGGGTGAACACCGCCGCGGTCGCGTTCTGGACGAAACCGTCCACGCCGCGTCGCAGCAGCCACAGCATGATCACCAGCGCGCTGACCGCGGTCGCGGTGACCAGCGCGGGTGCGCCCCAGAAGTACGCCACGGCGACCATGCCGGCGCCGCCGACCATCAGCGGCTGCTCGGGGATGTCGATTCCCTTGGCCTCCAGGCCACGGTGCAGCTCCCAGACCGCGACCACGACGGCGGTGGCCACGACCAGCATGAACGCGGTCTTCCAGAAGAACAGCGAACCGGCGATCAATGCCAGCAGTGCGACAGCCGAGATGATCGCTGCGCGCAGGTCACGACCGGCGCGCCCGTGGTCCTGCTCGGGCGCGGGTGTCCCCGCGGCTGTCGTCGTCATGGTGAGGTCGGCGTCGTCGCTCAGACTTCGAGCAGCTCGGCTTCCTTGTTCTTGAGCAGCTCGTCGATCTCGTCGGTGTGCTTCTTGGTCAGCCCGTCGAGGCGCTTCTCGGCACCGGAGACGTCGTCCTTACCGGCCTCGCCGTCCTTCTCGAGCTTCTCGAGATCCTGCTTGGCGTTGCGACGGATGTTGCGGACACTGACCTTGCCTTCCTCGGCCTTGACCCGCGCGATCTTGATGTACTCCTTGCGCCGCTCCTCGGTGAGCTCGGGGAACACGCAGCGGATCGTCTTGCCGTCGTTCGACGGGTTCACCCCGAGGTCGGACTCGCGGATCGCCTTCTCGATGGCCGGCATCGCGGTCACGTCGAACGGCGCGACGATGATGATCCGGGCTTCGGGGGCCGTGAACGAGGCGAGCTGCTGGATCGGGGTCGGAGTGCCGTAGTACTCGGCGGTCAGCTTGGCGAACATGCTCGGGGCGGCACGTCCGGCGCGGATCGCGGCGAACTCCTCCCGGGTGGCCGCCACCGACTTGCCCATCTTCTGGTCGGCCTCGCTGAGCGTTTCGTTGATCACTGCTGCTCCTTCTCGCTGCCCGCGTACGGGCCGTTCTCTCCGCTGCTCACCAGCGTGCCGATCTTCTCACCCTGGACCACCCTGAGGATGTTGCCTTCGGGCTCCATGCCGAACACGATCATCGGCAGGTCGTTCTCCATGCACATGGCGAACGCGGTCGCATCGGCCACCTTGAGGCCCTTCTGCAGGACTTCCTGGTAGGTGACCTCGTCGTACTTGATCGCAGTCGGGTCCTTGCGAGGGTCGGCGGTGTAGACCCCGTCGACCCCGTTCTTGCCCATCAGCACGACCTCGCACTTGGTCTCCAGCGCACGCTGGGCGGCGACGGTGTCGGTGGAGAAGTACGGCATGCCGTCGCCGGCGCCGAAGATCACGACCCGGCCCTTCTCGAGGTGCCGGATGGCGCGCCGCGGGATGTACGGCTCGGCGACCTGGCCCATCGTGATGGCGGTCTGCACCCGGGTCTCGATGCCCTCCTTCTCCAGGAAGTCCTGGAGGGCCAGACAGTTCATGACGATGCCGAGCATGCCCATGTAGTCGGCTCGCGCACGGTCCATGCCGCGCTGCTGGAGCTCGGCGCCGCGGAAGAAGTTGCCACCGCCGGTCACCACGGCGACCTCGAAGCCCGCGCGCTGGACAGCAGCGATCTCGCGCGCGATCGCGGCGACGACGTCCGGGTCGACACCGACCTTGCCGCCGCCGAAGACCTCACCGGACAGCTTGAGCAGGACCCGCTTGTACGTCATCGCATCTCCCTAGAAGCATGCGAAAAGGCCGACCCGATGATCGTTGTCTTGCTCATCGGACCGGCCTCCTCGTTGATGTCTCGAAGAACCTAACGGATCAGGCTCCCACTTCGAACCGGGCGAACCGCTTCACCGTGATGCCGGCCTCGTCGAGGACGGCCTTGACCGACTTCTTCGAATCGGTGACCGACGGCTGGTCGAGCAGGGCGACGTCCTTGAAGAAGCCGTTCAGGCGACCCTCGGCGATCTTCTCGATCGCACCTTCGGGCTTGCCTTCCTCGCGAGCGATGGCGGCACCGATCTCGCGCTCCTTCTCGACGACCTCGACGGGGACCTGGTCGCGGGAGACGTAGGTCGGCTTCATCGCCGCGATCTGCATCGCGGCACCGCGTGCGGCGTCCGCGCCGTCACCGTCGTACTCGACGAGGACGCCGACAGCCGGCGGCAGGTCGGCCGAACGCTTGTGCAGGTAGACGACGGACTGACCGCCGAAGTACGCCACCTGGCCGAGCTCGATCTTCTCGCCGATGGTGACCGCGAGGTCCTCGACGATCTCCCCGACGGTCTTGCCGTCGAGCGCGACCGCCTTGAGGGCCTCGGCGTCGACTGCCTGGGCGGCAGCCGCCGCGTCGGCGATCTTCTGGGCGGCAGCGATGAACGCGTCGTTCTTGGCGACGAAGTCGGTCTCGCTCTTCAGCTCGACCAGCGCTCCGCCGGAGTTGGCGACCAGTCCGGCCGTCGCCTCCCGCTCGGCACCGCGCTCGGCAGCCTTCTTGCCGAGCTTGATGCGGAGCAGCTCCGAGGCCTTGTCGAAGTCGCCGGCAGCTTCCTCCAGCGCCTTCTTGCAGTCCATCATCCCCGCGCCGGTCAGCTCGCGGAGCTTCTTGACGTCAGCAGCCGAGATCGACACGCCTCAGACCTCCTTGGTCTCGGTGGTCTCGTCGGTCGCTTCCGGTGCGGTCTGCTCGGCGGCTTCGGCGGCCGGGGCCTCGACAGCGGCCTCGGCGACGTCGGCCTCGACAACGGCCTCGGCGACGGGGGCCTCGACAGCGGCCTCAGCGACGGGGGCCTCGACAACGGCCGGGGTCTCCTCGACCGGAGCGGCTTCGGCAACCGGGGCTTCCTCGGCCGCAACCTCGGCTGCAGGGGCCTCGGCGGGCTTGTCGCCCTCGAGCAGGTCGCGCTCCCAGTCGGCGAGCGGCTCGTCGGCGCCGATGGCCTTCTCGTCACCCTCGGTCTTGAGACCCGAGCGGGCGATGAGACCGTCGGCAACGGCGTCCGCGACCACGCGGGTCAACAGGCCGACCGCGCGGATCGCGTCGTCGTTGCCCGGGATCGGGTAGTCGACGACGTCGGGGTCGCAGTTGGAGTCGAGGATCGCGATGATCGGGATCTTGAGCTTGCGTGCCTCTTCGACCGCGAGGTGCTCCTTGTTGGTGTCGACGATCCACACGGCGGAGGGGGTCCGGCCCATCTCGCGGATGCCGCCCAGGGTCTTGTCGAGCTTGATGTGCTCCCGCTTCATCTGCAGGAGCTCCTTCTTGGTGCGACCCGAGCCGGCGACGGTGTCGAAGTCGACGTCGTCGAGCTCCTTGAGGCGGTTGATCCGCTGGCTCATGGTCTGGAAGTTGGTGAGCATGCCGCCGAGCCAACGTTGGTTGACGTAGGGCATGCCGACGCGGGTGGCCTGCTCGTCGATCGATTCCTGGGCCTGCTTCTTGGTCCCGATGAACATGATCGTGCCGCCCTTGGCCACGGTGTCCTTGATGAACGCGTAGCTGGTGTCGATGTACGACAGCGACTGCTGCAGGTCGATGATGTAGATGCAATTGCGCTCGGTCATGATGATGCGCTTCATCTTGGGGTTCCAGCGACGGGTCTGGTGCCCGAAGTGGACGCCGCTCTCGAGGAGCTGGCGCATGGTGACGACGGCCATGTGAGGTGTACTGCTTCCTGTAGTGGTCCGTGCGCATGCTGACGCGCGCGAACCGGTTTTCAGTTCGTTGCAGGCACCGATCGTTTTGGTTGGGGCCTGCCCTGACGCCTGCGTGGGGGCCTGACCCGATCGACCGGAGCCGGTCGGGACTGAAGGACCTCACCCGCGTGGTTCCGCCCTCCAGGGAGGTCGGCACGGTGTGCGAGCGTGCGAAATCAACCCGTACGGGTTGTTGGAGCGATTCTAGACGCGTGCACGGTCCGTTGTCGAAACGTGCCGGGCCGCTGGCGGCATCCCCGCCGCCCCGGCGGGGCGGGTTGTGCACAAGCAGTCCGCCCGTTCGGGGCGACGCCACCCGAACGGGCGCATCGTCGGCGGATGAACGTCCTGCTCAGCACCTTCGCGCTGGTCCTCTCCCTCGGGTCCGGCCTGCTTCACCCCGCGGTCGAGCCGGTCCGCTGGCCGCTGGATCCCCGGCCGCAGGTCGTGGCCCGGTTCGACCCACCGGGCTCGGCCTTCTCGGCCGGGCACCGAGGCGTCGATCTGCTCGGCCGACCGGGCGAGCCCGTGCTCGCGCCGCTGGCCGGGACGATCACGTTCGCGGGGAACCTCGCGGGCAGGGGCGTCGTCGTGATCGACCACGGCTCGCGCCGCACGACCTACGAGCCGGTGCACGCCGCTGTCCACGCAGGTGACGTCGTCGCGCGTGGTCAGGTCATCGGGACCCTCGAGGTGGCCCTGAGCCACTGCTTCCCGCGCAGCTGCCTGCACTGGGGGCTGATCGTGGACGGCCAGTACCGCGACCCGCTCGAGCTGCTCGGTGGCAGCGGGCACGTCCGGCTGCTGCCGCTGGAACCTCTGTCAGTCACGCCCGCGGATGCGCCAGCCGGTACGCGCTCCGGAGCCGTTCCGTGGTGACGTGCGTGTAGATCTG
>JAOPYE010000044.1 GCA_025964775.1 Marmoricola sp. | reverse complement strand
TGCCTCCTGCTGGTCATGGGTGACGAACACGAACGTCATGCCGAGTTCGCGGTGCATCCGCGCGATCTCCCGCTGCAGCTGATCGCGCAGTTTCTTGTCCAGCGCTCCCAGGGGTTCGTCCATGAGCAGCGCCCGCGGCGAGTACACCACCGCGCGGGCCAGTGCGACCCGCTGTTGCTGCCCACCGGAAAGCTGCTTGGGGAGCCGGTCGGCGAACGCCTCGAGCCCCACCAGCTCAAGGGTTTCCCGGACCCGCCGGGCGATCTCCGCCTTGCCCACCTTGCGCTGTTCCAATGGGAACGCCACGTTCTTGGCCACCGTCAGGTGCGGGAACAGCGCGTACTGCTGGAACACCACACCGAGATCGCGTTTGTGCGGCTTGAGCCGGCTGATGTCCTGGCCGTCGATACTGATCGTGCCCGAGCTCAGCGACGTGAACCCGGAGATCATCGACAGCATCGTGGTCTTGCCTGAGCCCGATGGCCCCAGAAACGTCATGAATTCGCCCGGGGCGATGTCGAGCGAGATGTCGTCGGCGGCCGGGCGGGACGTTCCCGGATAGATCTTGGAGACTCCGTCGATGCGGATGCCGTGGCCGTCGGTGACGGTGGTCGGTCGGCTCATGATGTGCTCCGGCGACGTCGAAGGAGTTGGGGGATGAGCAGCACGAGGGTGGTGGCCACGACCATCAGGCTGGATGCGGCGGCGATCGTCGGATCGATCTGCAGGGTGATGCTGTCGTACATCTGCACCGGCAAGGTGCGCACGTTCGGCGTCTGCAGGAACAGCGCGATCACCACCTCGTCCAGCGAGGTGACGAAAGCGAACGCGAAACCGGACGCCACGCCGGGTAGCACCAGCGGCAGGGTGATCCGGCGGAAGGTGGTCGCCGGGTTGGCGCCGAGGCTGGCCGCGGCGGTCTCCACGGTGCGGTCGTACCCGGCGAGGCTGGTCGTCACCGAGGTGATCACGAACGGGATCGCCAAGGTGGTGTGCGCCAGCACGAAGCCGGTCACCGTGCCGGTGAGGTGCCAGCGCAGGAACACCGCGTAGATGGCGACGGCCACCACGATCCCCGGCATGATCATCGGCGCCATGGCGAGGGTGCGGATCGCGCCGCGGCCGACGAACCTGCCGCGGTCCAATGCGAACGCGGCGGCGACGCCGAGCACGGTGGCCAGCGCGGCGACCAGCAGCCCGACCTCGAGCGAGGTGACCAAGGACGACATCCACGCGTCCGAGGTGAAGAACTGTTCGTACCAGCGCAAGGACCAGTTGCGGGGCGGGAAGGCGAAGGTGGCACTGGCCGAGAAGCTCATCGGGATCACGACGAGGGTCGGCGCGAGCAGCAGCAGCACGACGACGGCGACCCAGGCTCGCAGGCCCCACCCCAGGCCGTTTTCGCCTGCGCCCGTGGCCTTAGGCACGGTCCACCGCCTGGCTCAGGGCCGCAGCCGGCCGGGCCAACCGGTTGACCAGCGCCAGCACGAGTAGCGTCACCACCAGCAGCACGGCGCCGAGCGCGCCGGCCCCGCCGAAGTCCAGCAGGTTGTTCACCCGGATGCCGATCACCTGCGACACCAATGCCTGCTGTGGCGAGCCGAGCAGGCTCGGGGTGATGTAGAAACCGAGGCTCATGATGAATACCAGGGAAAAGCCGGACAGCACGCCCGGGAGCGACAACGGCAGATAAACCTTGCGGAATGCCCGGGGCCATGGGGCCCCGAGGCTGGTCGCCGCGTCCAGCAGCCGCCGGTCGATGGAGTTCATTGAGGAGTACAGCGGCAGCACCATGTAGGGCAGCATCACCTGCACCATCGCCACCGCGACCCCGGCGACCGAGCCGAGCAGCTCCACGCCGTTGATGCCGATCGCGGCAAGCAGCTTCTCGACCACCCCGCCCCGCTGTTCGAGCAGGTACCAGGCGAAGTTGCGGGCCATCAGGCTGGTCCAGAACGGCAGCAGCACCAGCAGGGTCATGATGCCACGGCCGCGCGGTCCCATCCTGGTCATCGCATAGGCATAGGGATAGGCGATCACCAGCGTGCACACCGCGACCAGCATGGCGGTGTAGAGGGTGCGCCACAGCACCCGCACCGAGGTGCCGTCGTGCAGCAGCGACAGGTAGTTCCCGAAGCCGAGCGTGGGATCGCTGAAGCTCCGCCACACGATGGTGATCAGCGGATAGCAGAAGAACACCAGCAGGACAGCGGTCGCCGGCAGGGCGAACCAGCCGACCAGTGCACGCCCGGTGGCGCGGCGGGCACCGGCCGTGCCCGCCGCCACCGGAACCGAAGCCGTCCTCACGCCGCTCAACCCGTCATCCACTTGGTCCACGCCGTGGTGGCGTTGTTCTCATTCCGCGCCCACCAGTCGGCGTTCATGAGCACCTCATCGGGCTTGTGGGCAGCGCTGAACGGGTCCACCTGCTGGGCGAGACCGTCCAATGTGGCCTTGGCCGTGGTGTTCGCCGGGCCGACACCGGCCGCACTGGCGAACCTGGCCGCCTGCGCGGGCTGGGATGCGTACTGAATGAACTGCTGGGCGAGGTCCTTGTGTGGGCTGCCCTTGGGGATGACCAGGTCACTCCAGCTCACCGGCACCTTGTCCCACACCGGTTTCCAGAACGTCCCGCCCGACTTCAGCACGGAGTACGCCCGGGAGCTGACCAGGAGCGCCATGTCCGCCTGGTTGCCGACCATGGCCTGCTGCTCCTGGCCGTAGGTCGTGGCGAAGGTGAGGTCCGGCTTGATCCGGTCGTACACCTTCAGTGCGCGGTTGACGTCGAGCGGGTACAACGCGGCCGGCGCGACACCGTCACCGAGCAACGCGGCTTCCACTATCCCGCTCGTCGGGTCGTTTCCATTGATGATCCGCTTTCCCGGGAACTTCACCGGGTCGAAGAAATCGGCCAGGCTGGTCGGCGGGTTCTTCGGATACGTCTTGGTGTTGTACATCAGTTCCACCCCGAAGAGCGCGTCCGGAACCCCGCAGGCGGTCAGCGTCCCGGCCGGGAAACTGCTCGCCAACGCGCCGACGTCGATCTTCTCGAGGTATTTCCCGCAGTACTGGCGGGCGTAGAACGGGTCGGTGTCCACCGCGTCCCAGGCCACCTTGCCCGACTCGGTCATCACCTTCATCTTGGCGTTGTCCGTGGGCGAGTCGACCGTGATCTTGACGCCCTTCTCCTGTTGGTAGGGGTCGACCCAGGCCGATACCTGGCCGTTCTGGTACGTGCCCGCGCCGTAGGAGACGAAAGTGAACGCATTGCCGCTCGCGCCGGGCGAGCCGACGCAGGCAGTGGCCGCGAACAGGACCACGCCGAGAACGGCCACCATTATTTTTTTCTGACGCACCGTCGCCTCCAAAGGTCTTCGGATTGTGCGTTCAACAAAGGGGTCGTCAGTCACCCGCAGCCCCGGTGGCTGTTCAGCGGGGGTGACTGCCCGTCAGACGCCTGCGAGCTGCAGGGATCACTTCGCAGCTCATCAGCGTCGAAGCCGTCACACTCTTATAGGTGAATTGATATGTCGGATTAATAATCTTTCGCGCCTCGATCGCCCGCTCGAACTATGCGCGTCCACTCTTGCTGAACAGCTGCCAGCCCCGCGCCTTCGATCCCATGGACCAGAACAGGTTTCAGAGGCGGATCGCCACGGCCTTCGTCTCGAGGTAGGCCTCGATCCCCTCACTGCCGCCTTCGCGTTCCTGCCCGCTGTTCTTCATGCCGCCGAAGGGCAGTTCAGGCCGCAGCGGCATGGGCTCGTTCACCCCGATGACCCCGAAGTTCAGCCGGTCCAGCGCCTGCCACAGCCGCGTGAAGTCGGTGCCGAACACATAGGCCGCCAGTCCGTATTCGGTGGCGTTCGCCCGCGCGAGGGCCTCCTCGTCGTCGTCGACCGCGAAGACCGGCAGGACCGGACCGAAGGTCTCCTCGGCGCTGATCAGCATGCTGTCGTCGACGCCGGTGAGAATCGTCGGCTGGAAGAAGGCGCCCTTCAGGTCCGGCCGATCCGGTGTCGCCCGCCGGCCGCCGGTGACGACGGACGCGCCGCGACTGATCGCGTCCTCGACGTGCTTCTCGACTTTGGCCAGGGCGTCGGAGTCGATCAGCGGCCCGATGGTGACGCCCGGTTCGGTGCCGTGCCCGACCTTGAGCCCGGCCACCTTCCGGACCAGCTGGGCGACGAACTCGTCGTGCACGCCACGGTGCACATAGAGCCGGTTGATGGCAACGCAGCTCTGTCCGGCGTTGGTGAACTTCGCCTGCACCACGCCAGCGGCGGCCGTCTCCAGATCGGCATCGGCGAACACGACCGCCGGGGCATGGCCGCCCAGCTCCAGCGACATCCGCCGCAGCTGGCTCCCGGTGGCGCGCACCAGGCCGAGCCCGACCTCGGTCGAGCCGGTGAAGCTGACCTTGCGCAGCCGGGCGTCGGCCAGCAGGGCGCCGGCGACCTCGGCGGGCCGGGAGGTGGTGAGCAGTTGCAGCACGCCCGCCGGTAGTCCGGTGTAATTGATCAGCCGGATGATCGCCGCGGCGATCATCGGCGTCTGCTCGGCAGGTTTGACGATGACGGGCGAGCCCGCGGCGAGCGCCAGGCCGACCTTGCGTACCACCATGGTCGCCGGGAAGTTCCACGGTGTGATGGCCAGGACGGGCCCCACTGGGGCGCGCACCACCAGCCCCGGCCCGTTCGGACCGGGCGGAGTCACTCGCCCGTTGGCCCGGCGTCCTTCTTCGGCCGCCCATTCCAGCATGCGCGCGCAGCTGAGGACCTCACCACGCGCCTCGGCCAGCGGCTTGCCGTTCTCCGCCGTGAGCAGCGTCGCAAGGCTTTCCACCTCGGCGCGGATCGCGTCGGCTGCCGCACGCAGCCGGCCGGAGCGGGTCTCCGCGTCCACCGACCGCCAGGTCCCGGCGGCCCGGGCGGCCGCGTCCAGCGCGGTCCGCGCCTGCCCCGGACCAGCATCGGCCACCCGGCCGATGACCTCGAGAGTGGCCGGGTTGACGACCTCGAACGTGCTGTCACCGGCGAGCCACTCACCGTCGATCAGCAGCGTCGCAGACGGGTCTTCCAGTCGATTCATATGGATACACCACCGTTTTTGGATTTCGTGATCTTGGGCGACAACGCGATAGGCGCCAATGTGTCGACGACTTTGATGCGCGAGTACGACGGTCCGGCGATACGAGCGGCAGGATCCAACAGACCCGTATCGATCTTGCCGTTCTCGTAGAGGTTGTCCCGGATGTGAAACCGGACAATCCGTCCCGTGATGAACTCCGAACCGGAATCACCGAACTCGACAATGCGGTCCAGCTCGCATTCCAGGCTGATCGGGGTGGCGGCCAGGCGCGGCGGGCTGATGAGATCACTGTCGATCAGCTCGAGACCGAGTTCGTCGGCCTCATTGATGTGCGGGGCGAACTCACGTGAGCTGTCGTGCACCGTTGACCGCATGTCCCACGTTGGAATATTGATGACGAACTGAGATGTTTCATGAATATTTCGGGCAGTGTCTTTGCGCGAGCCGGCGCGAGCCCCGATATTGATACCCACGATGGGCGGAGAGTTCGAGACCATGGTAAAGGCGCTGAATGGCGCCAAATTGACGATCCCGTCCGCGGACCGCGTGGTCACCCAGGCGATCGGCCGGGGCACCACGATGCCCGTGAGAAGTCGGTAGGCGGCCTCCGCATCGAGAGTATGCGGGTCGATGATCACGGGTTCCTCCCCACTTTTCCCGGTTTCCCTGGGCGGGATTCATCGCGAACGGCCAGCAGTACCCGCAATGCGGAAATGGTCTCTCGAGCGGAATTCGACAACAACGTCGAATCGTTCCCGCACACGATGAAGTCGTAGCCCTGTGATACGGCGTCGGGCAGACTCTTCGCCGTACACGCCACGCCTACCGGAATTCCGTTTTGCCGGGCCACGGTACGCACGCGACCGGCTTGTTGCTGAACGGATGGCAGGTTGCCGTCTCGTCGCCGGTCCAGCCCGAGGTCCGCGGGCCCGAGCATGACCGCGCTGACACCAGGCGTGGTCACGATTGATTCCACATTGCCCACCGCGCGAGAGCTTTCGATCTGGGGCACGCACAGCCCGATGTCCTCGAGGTAGTGATCGCGTGGTCGTGCGCCCCAACCACCGCGCCGCGAAGTCCCACCCGATCCACGATGTCCGGCAGGGGCGAATCGACACGCCGAACTGGCCGACTCGGCATCGGCGGCGGTATCGACATGCGGTACCACCACACCGGCGGCGCCGGCGTCGAGCACACGCTGGATCACGGCACCGGCGACTTCCGGAACCCGCACGAGGACCTGGATTCCCGACGCGGAGCCGACAACGATGTGCTGGTAGACCGATTCCGTCGAGAGTAGCGTGTGCTCCATATCGACCACGCAGAAGTCGAATCCCGCCGCGGCGATGATTTCGGTCGACTCTGCCGTCGCGAGTTTGACCCAGATGCCGATCGCGGGGCCGCTTCTGGCATCGCGTGGTTGTAGTGCCGTCGCTATCATGAGCTCAACTCAGCGGGTGCGGGGTAGTCGTCCGCGTTGAGCACCCACCCGTCCCGGGCAGAGAAGTCGGCGCGGGGCCCGGCGAAGATGTCAATGAGTTGGTTGGTCCCGGCACCGATCGCTTCGGACGTATGAATCACTGCGGGAGGGATGATCAGCAGCGACGGACCACCGACTCGGACATGCTGGTCCTCGTGCCAGGCACGACGGTCCTTCCCCCAAGCTTCCCGCAGGTGATGCACATACTCGCCGGAGTCCGCGTAGCTGAGTTGCTCGAAATCATCGTGCTGATGTGGCGACAATGTCGCCGGATCGCGTGGACCGACCCGCGGATACAGAAAATTGACCATGGCGTGGCGATTCCGGAAGATGCGCCCCAAGCGCTCCGGGCGAGCTGGAATATCATCCAACCGCGAATAGACGTGCACGCGCGTCGAACGTGGCTCGGGCCACGGCTTGGCGGTGGCGGCTCGGCTGGCGCCGGTCGTGTAGTAGTCATTGTTGGGGCAGCGATCCTTGAGATCACTCGCCGACAGCGCGAACAGCCGGATGATCCGGCCGCTCGACCGGGCGGTGATCTCGCTGGTCCCTGGCGGGATTACCGCGATCGACCGCCCGGCAACGCCGGCGACGCCGCCCCGTGCACGTATGTCGAGTCGCTGGCCCTCCGTGAGAGCCACGAGCATGTGCTCGTCGGCATCATCTCGAGTGAGGTGGTCGCCGGCCTCGAGGTCGGTCAAGGCAAAGACAATGTTGTGCGCCCGCACCAACCACGTTCGACTGCCCAGGTCGCTGACGGTGTCCGGGGACAGGGTTGAGAAGTCGAACAGTTGCGGCGCGCCGACCGCTGGGTTCGGGTCTATAACCGATCCGGGTGAAGCATTCAGATTCATCGCTGCCTCAATCGAAAGTTCTCAACCATTGACCAACTGGGGACGTTCGGCCTCCAGCCCGAGCAGGAACCCCGGGTTGCCGTTGACCACCTGCCGGAGCTCATCCGGAGTGAGGCCCCGCTCGAGTAGTTCCTGACCGACCCGCGTGAAGGCATCCACCGGCATCGGCCGGCCCTTCTGCCCTAGATCGGAAGCCAGAACCGTGTTTTCCGGACCGACGGTTCGAATCCAGTCCACGAGAGTCGCGGGGTCCCATTTCCGGAAGCCCTGTGGGTCGTACATGCCGACCTCGTGTTCGATGAACACGCCCATCGCGGTCAACTCGCGGCAGGCGGCCGAGTCGGCGTCGATCACAAAGTTCGGGTGGCTCAGAATCATCCGCCGGACACCGCGGGCACGGGCAATCTCGAACACCGCTCTCGCATCCTGGATCGACAGGTGACCGGCCGAGAGCAGGGCATCACTGTCGGCGATGAGGTCGACAACCTCGTAGACCTCATCGACGATGCGGCCGTCCGCGTCTCTGATGTCGACGATCCGATTAGGAATCTCGATCGTTGCCTCAGGGAACCCATGGTGGTCGTGCTCACAGTGCCGACGGCTGGAGAAGGTCGGAAACCAGACCGCTCGGCCTCCCATGCGCAGACACATCGCCACCGCGTACGGGTTGATGCCACCGACCTGCACGTTGAGTGCGATCCCACCGAATACCGGTGTCTTGACCTTGTCGAGCTCACGCCGCATCGACAGCAGGTCCATGACCGTGTTGTGATGGTGGGATTTGACCAGGATGCCGCGCATGTTCAGCCGCTCGGCGTCCCTTGCGGCATCCACGTGGTCGAACTCGCGGGGAAACGGGTTCGGTCCGGGGTGGCAATGGAGATCGACTGCACCATCCAGGACCTCCGTGATTGAGTGACGCACCGACCTGGCTCCTGTCCGAACTGTGTGCATATACGACGGCGGACTCACTGTCAGCATCGTGACGTTCATATGGCGGACTGTCAATAGGCGTAGTGAACATACACAGCTTCCCCGGTGGACAGCAGCTCGGCCCGGACAGGCCGCGCCGGTGTATCCAGTAGAGACCTCTGACGTGCAGAGATACGCCCCCGTCGAGGGCAGGAGTGGCGACCGCCCTCGACCCCACCGCTTGACTACATCCGACCACTAGACGAACATTGAAATCGTCTGACGATCAGATAGCGATCCCGAAGTTCGGCAACCTTCAGACCTGCAGAGGTTCGATGTCACACACAGTCACGATCACCGGGACGGCGCTCACCCCGGAACAGGTGGTTGCCGTCGCACGGGCACATGCCGCGGTAGCACTCGACGCCTCGGTGGAGGCCCGGATGGTCTCTGCTCGCCGGGTCGTCACCGATGCGCTTGCCCGTGGCGAGCGCATCTACGGACTGACCACGAGCGTCGGCACCAAGACGGGCGTCGACCTCGCTGCCGAGCACCTGGCGGAGTTCAACCGCAGGATCCTGCTGACCCACAACGTCGGCCACGGTCCCCTCGCCGACGACGAGGTGGTGCGCGCAACGATGGCAATCCTGCTCAATCACCTCGCCAACGGATACCCCGGCGTTCGTCCCGAACTGGCGCGAGTCCTCGTCGACGCGCTCAACAACAATCGCCTCGTGCCGATGCACATCCTGGGTTCGATGGGGCAAAGCGACATGTCAGCAATGTCCGACCTCGCTCTCGGCTTGTTCGAGAGCGTCGAACTGGCACCGGGCGAGGGACTCGCATTGCTGAACTCGAGCGCGTTCTCGACGGCGTTGGCGACCCTGGCGATGGTCGATCTACGTCAACTGCTGGACGTCTTCGCGGTCGCCGGCGCGCTCAGCATGGAGGCCTATGCCGCCAACCCGTCGATTGTCACCCTGCCAGCCCTCGCGTCCAGGCCGTTCCCTGGACTCATGGAATACGGCGGCCGTATTCGCACGTACCTGTCGGGCAGCTATCTCTGGGAGAACGGTGGGCCACGGCACATCCAGGATCCCTTGTCCTTCCGATCAATTCCATTGATTCAGGGAACCGCAGGTGACAATTTGACATTCGCCGAGTCACAGTTGCGAACAGAGCTGAATGCCGCACAATGTAATCCGATCGTCTCGATCGACGATCAGCGGCTGGTTTCGGTGGCGAATTTCGACATGGTTTCGCTCACGATGGCCCTGGACATCGCGCGCTTGGCGTTCGCGCCCGTGGTGACAAGTTCCACCGAGCGGCTCGCGAAGACCGCGGACTCTTTCTGGTCCGGTCTGCCGAGCGGACTCATCGAGGACGACGGGGTCGGTGCGACCGGATTCAACGGCATCGCCCTCTTTCACAAGTCGATCGCCTCGGAGGCTCGGCTGTTGACCCAGCCAGTGGTCGGTGAGCTCGCGAGCTCAAGTCATTCGAATGGGAACATGGACCGTGCGAGCATGGCCGCCCTCGGTGCCCGCCGGGCGTCGGAAATTGTCCGGCTGGGCATCTCGATCGTGGCGCTGGAGATGCTCACCGCCGCTCAGGCGGTTGAGCTTCGCGGACGAACACCACTCGGCAGGGTGACCGGGGAGCTGCTGCGCCTGATTCGTGATCGGGTGCCGTTCGCAAGCGCAGGACAACGGCCGCCACGCGTCGATCCATTGCTCGACCTCGTTGCCAACGGGTTGCCTGGACTGCGCCGTTGATCACGGTGACGGCAGGCTAGGATGAGCACGTCACGCGTGCGGGCTGCCGAATTTCGACATCCGCGCCGCGACGCTTTCGACTGGTAGGAATTAGGAGACCGACCGAATGTCAACGGGAGACTCGACCGAAGAGACCAGTTCAGGTGGCGACATCCGAGCCGTCATCCGGGCAGCAGAAGTGCTTGGATTGTTCGGCGACGACTCCCCAGAAATCACGGTCGCGGACGTGAGCAAGCGAATTGGACTCAATCGCACCACGGCCTACCGGTACTGCACCTCACTGCTATCTGCGGGACTGCTTGAACGGGGAACTCAGCCCAACAGTTTCATACCCGGTGGATCTCTGCTTCTACTGGGTGCTTTCGCACTCGGAATGCGGCAGGTGATGGATCTCTCCGCGCCGCACATGCGGAATGTCGCAGAGGCTACGGACGCTACGACGGTCCTGAGTTTGTGGACACCCACCGGGCCGGTGGTGAGCAGAGTCGAGGAGGGCCGCCCCAGGGGTGCGATTGTCACTGTCCGGGTCGGCACCCAGTTGTCGTTGGCGAGCGCGCAAGGGATCACCTTCCTGGCCTTCCTGACCGACCGGGTGCACGCGACCCGTTTGCTTGCGATGCTGCCTGAGCATGAACAGGAACGTGTCGAATCCTCAGCGCAAGAGCTCCGGAAAAGTGGGTACTGCTTCACCACCTCACGCCGGGGCATCGCGGCTATCGCCACGCCGGTCTTCAACGAATTCGGTTGCTGCGCAACGCTTGCGGTGATTGGCACCAACGAGATGCTCCCGGAGTCATCGACGCTCGCCGCCAACGAACTGGTTACCGGATCACGAGCCCTCTCGAGGGAGATGGGCGGCGCCAGTTTATGGCCTCAGCAAACGGCGTGACATCAACCCTTACGTGATACACAGATGGCAGCGCCGTCGCGGTGCCAGGTCTGCCGGGATTTGGGGACTGTGGGGTGCCAAAAGTCCGGCACATGCGCTGACATGGGTGTTCGCGCGTCTGTCGTGATCTTCGTTGGGCGGTGTCGCGGTACTCGTGGATGAGTCCGTCGAGGACGTCGTGTCATCCGCGGCGTCTGCGGCGTCTGCGGCGCACTCTTCACGATCTCGATGTCGTCGGCGGTGAAGACGGCGTCGAATGCCTGGGTGCAGCGGCTGTCGCGGTCGCGTATCAGGTGGCGGAAGCCGCAGACCCTTTCGCCGAGGTCGGCCAGGAGGTTCCGGGCGAGCTGGATGGCCCGGGCCGCGGTGGGGTGGGCGGTGACGCCGGCCAGGACGAGCAGTACCCGGTCGTCAAGCACGGGCATCCCAAGGACCGGCGAGTGGACCTGAAGCAGGTCCAGTCCGGCCTGGCGATGTCCGCCGACGGCGCGATCCCCGTCCACGCCCGCGTCTTCGGCGGGGGCGCGGCCGAGGTCAGCCAGGTCGTCGGGGCGATGAAGGACCTCCAGGCGATGGCCGGGGAGCAGAAATTCTGCTGGTCGCCGACTCCAAGCCGGTGTCCTACCCGGACGTCGCCGCGCTGCTGGCCGCCCGGGTGCCGTTCATCGCGCCGGTCCCTGCCGCGCAGGTCAGGGATGAGGTCTACGCAGCCCTGAACCTGGAGGAGGCGGCCG
>JAOPYE010000040.1 GCA_025964775.1 Marmoricola sp. | reverse complement strand
CGCCACCGTGATCTCGGACTGACCGACGCCGACGGTCTCGACGAGCACGACGTCGTACCCGGCTGCTTCGAGGACCAGCATCGCCTGGGTCGTCGTCCGGGCGACACCGCCGAGCGTGCCCGCCGACGGGCTCGGGCGGATGTACGCGTTCGGGTCGGCTGCGAGGGTGGCCATCCGGGTCTTGTCGCCGAGCACCGATCCCCCTGTGCGCACGCTCGACGGGTCGACCGCGAGCACGCCGACCCTGAGGCCGGTCGAGGTCAGGTAGGTGCCCAGCGCCTCGATGAACGTCGACTTCCCGACCCCCGGCACGCCGGAGATGCCGACGCGTACCGTGCTGGTCGGGGTGCCTCCGGAGAGCTCCGTCAGCAGCTCGCGGGCGGCAACCCTGTGGTCGGCACGCGAGCTCTCCACCAGCGTGATGGCGCGGCTGACCGCCGTACGGTTTCCTTCGCGGATCCCCGTGACGAGTCCAGCGACGTCGGTCCCGGACTTCGGGTCCAAGTCAGTGACCGAGCCGTTCGGTGAGCTTGGCGAGCAGCTCGAGCGCGGAATCTGCGATCACCGTTCCCGGCGGGAACACGGCAGCCGCGCCCATCTCCAGCAGCCTCGGTACGTCGTCGGGCGGGATGACGCCACCGACCACGACCATGATGTCGTCGCGTCCGAGGTCGGCCAGCGCCTTCTTCAGCGCCGGGACCAGGGTGAGGTGTCCGGCTGCCAGCGAGTTCACGCCGACGAGGTGCACATCGGCGTCGACCGCTTGCTGAGCGACCTCTTCGGGGGTTGCGAACAGGGGACCCACGTCGACGTCGAAACCGAGATCGGCGAACGCGGTGACGATGACCTTCTGACCGCGGTCGTGGCCGTCCTGACCCATCTTGGCCACCAGGATGCGCGGTCGACGGCCCTCGTCCTCGGCGAACTTGTCCGCAGCGGCGATCACGGCCTGCACGGCCTCGTTCGAACCGGACTCTCTCTTGTACACCCCCGAGATCGTACGGATCACGGCCTGGTGACGCCCGTACACCTTCTCCAGGGCGTCCGAGATCTCCCCGACGGTTGCCTTCGCCCGAGCGGCGTCGACGGCCAGGGCGAGAAGGTTGCCGTCCAGGGAACCCTTCGCGGCACCGCGCTCGGCCGAGGCGGTCAGCGCGTCGAGGGTGCGCTGGACGTCATCGGCGTTGCGCTCCGCACGCAGCCGCTCGAGCTTGGCGACCTGCTGCTTGTAGACCTCGTTGTTGTCGATCGAGAGGACGTCGAGCTTGTCCTCGTCGGCGAGGCGGTAGGTGTTGACGCCGATCAGCTTCTGGGCGCCGGAGTCCAGGCGCGCCTGGGTCCGGGCAGCGGCTTCCTCGATGCGCAGCTTCGGGATGCCCTGCTCGATCGCCTTCGCCATGCCGCCGGCAGCCTCGGCCTCACCGATGTGCGCCCAGGCCCGGTTGGCGAGGTCGTGGGTCAGCTTCTCGACGTAGTACGAACCGGCCCACGGATCGATCGTCCCGGTGGTGCCGGACTCCTGCTGCAGCAGGAGCTGGGTGTTGCGGGCGATCCTGGCGGAGAAGTCGGTCGGCAACGCGATCGCCTCGTCCAGCGCGTTAGTGTGCAACGACTGGGTGTGACCCTGCGTGGCCGCCATCGCCTCGATGCAGGTGCGCTGCACGTTGTTGAACACGTCCTGCGCGGTCAGCGACCACCCCGAGGTCTGGCTGTGCGTGCGCAGGGAGAGCGACTTCGGGTTCGTCGGGTTGAAGTCGGCGACCAGTCGGGCCCAGAGCGCGCGGGCGGCGCGCATCTTGGCGATCTCCATGTAGAAGTTCATCCCGATCGCCCAGAAGAAGCTCAGACGCGGGGCGAACGCATCGATGTCGATGCCGGCATCGAGTCCGGCGCGGATGTACTCGACACCGTCGGCCAGCGTGTAGGCCAGCTCGAGGTCGTTCGTCGCCCCGGCCTCCTGGATGTGGTACCCGGAGATCGAGATCGAGTTGAAGCGCGGCATCTTCTGCGCGGTGTAGGCGAAGATGTCGGAGATGATCCGCATGCTCGGCGCAGGCGGGTAGATGTAGGTGTTGCGGACCATGAACTCCTTGAGGATGTCGTTCTGGATGGTCCCCGTGAGCTGCTCCGGCTTCACCCCCTGCTCCTCGGCCGCGGCGATGTAGAGGGCGAGGACCGGCAGGACCGCGCCGTTCATGGTCATCGACACCGACATCTCGTCGAGCGGGATGCCCTCGAAGAGCACGCGGGTGTCGTAGATCGAGTCGATCGCCACGCCGGCCATGCCGACGTCCCCGCGCACCCGCGGGTGGTCGGAGTCGTAACCGCGGTGGGTGGCCAGGTCGAACGCGACCGAGAGGCCCTTCTGGCCCGCTGCGAGGTTGCGGCGGTAGAACGCGTTGGACTCCTCGGCGGTGGAGAAGCCGGCGTACTGGCGCACGGTCCAGGGCTGGGTCGTGTACATCGTCGGGTACGGGCCGCGCAGGAACGGGCTCAGCCCCGGGTAGGTGTCGAGCGCGTCGAGGCCCTCGAGGTGCTCGGGCCCGTAGACCGGCAGCACCGAGATTCCCTCGGGCGCTTCCCACGCCTCGGCAAACTGGTTTCGAGACGGTTGCTGCGCAACCTCCTCAACCACCGAGGGAGCCAGCTCCAGGCCCGCGAAGCTCTCCGGAACGCTCATCAGACCTTCTCCCTGGTCCGGTTGAGGAACGCCAGCGCATCCACGCCCATCGCGCAGGTGTCGTCGACCTCGATGCCGTCGATAGGCTTGCCCGCGAGGATCACCCACTGCGCCCCGGCGGCACGGAGCCCGGCGACCAGCTCGGCACCCCACGCTGCGTACGCCTTGTCGGCTCCGGTCAGGCAGACCACCGCCTGGCCGCCGTCCGGACCCCGGTACGCCGCGAGCACGGCCTCGGCGTCGTCGTTGCGACCCGGGTTGACGCATCCGATGCCGCCGGCAGCGAACAGGTTGCTGGCGAACGTCGCACGAGCGGTGTGTGCTGCCACGGTCCCCATGGTTGCCAGGAACACCGTCCCGGACGGGGCGTCGCGGAGCGCCTCGAAGGCATGCCCGTAGCGCCGTACCACGGGTGCGCCGGCCGGGTAGGCCTTGCGCCCGGGCAGGACCTCGTCGAGGTTGGGGAACTCGGTGAGCCCAGTGATCGGACGTTTGCGCCGGGCAACCTCGAGGTCGCGGGCCTGCACGACCGCAGCGATCCGGTCGCCGAACGAGCTGTCGGTGAGCGCGGCGACGATCCCGCCGGCCTCCTCGATCCGGCCGAACTCGGCCCAGCCGGCAGCGGCGAGGTCGTCGGTCAGCTTCTCGACGGCGAACGATCCACCGGCCGGGTCGGTGACCTTGGCCACGTGGGCCTCCGAGATCAGCAACGAGGAGGTGTTGCGGGCGATCCGTCGGCTGAACGCGTCCGGAAGGCCGAGGGAGACGTCGAAGGGCAGCACCGTGACCGCATCGGCGCCACCGACACCCGCGGAGAACGAGGCGACGGTCGTGCGCAGCATGTTCACCCAGGGGTCGTACTTGCTCATCATCGGCCGGGACGTCACCGCGTGCTGGCGCTGGCCACGGCCGTCGGCAGCGACGCCGCTCAGCTCGAGGACGCGAGCCCACAGGCGGCGGGCGGCCCGGAACTTGGCAATGGTCGGGAACTGCTCGTCGGTGGCGGCGTACCGGAACTCGAGCAGCGCCGCAGCCCGCGCGACGTCGTGGCCGGCGGCCGCAAGCGTGCGCAGGTAGGTCGCGCCCACGGCCAGCGAGTAGCCGAGCTCCTGGGCGTCGGAGGCGCCGAGGTCGTGCACCGCGGTGGCGTCGACGACTGCGGCCAGCGCACCGATCTCGAGCGCGATCGTGGCTGCCTGGGCGACCTGGCTCAGGTCGGCCCCGCTGCTGCCGGTCCGCAGACCCGCGCCGATCGGGTCGACACCCAGGTTCGTGCCCGGAGTCAGAGTGGTGCCGTCGGCCAGGGTTGCGAAGGCCCGAGCGGCTCCGAGCGGGTCGCGTGGAGCCTCCAGCACCACCGGAGCGACGTCGAGCAGCACGTTCTTCAGGACCGCACCGAGCTCGGACACCGCGACGCCGCCGTCGCCGAGCTGGAGCCAGACCGAGGTCACGCCGCACTCGAGGTCGGTCAGGACGTCGGCTGCCGTGGCCGGGGCGTCCGGGTCGGCGAACCAGGCACGGACATCCCAGTCGCCGACCCGATCCGGCCGTCCGGTCGTGCTCAGGTCCTCGATCAGGGCGGGCGTGCCCAGGGGCGTGATCTCGATGTCGTCCAGGGTGCGCCGGGTCAGCTTCGTCCAGACCTCGGAGTCGGCGTCGTCCTCGGTCAGGCGGCCGGACTTGCGGAGAACCGCAGCGGCGCTCTTCTCCCAGTCGGCGCGGGTGTGCTCCGGGCCGGAGGCGAGAGCCACGGCAGACGCCTCCTCGGGCACAGCGACAGGCGGTGAGGTCATGCTTCGCAGGATAAATGCCCTGCGCAGGGGCCGACCACGCGATGCGCGTGTGTGAGATGTCTCAGTCGATCCCGATCGGCGTTCACACGACTCTCACCCAGCGTTCACGATTCACGACGTTACGAGGGTCACCATCGAAGCATGAGGATCCTCCTGGTGACCGAGACGTTCGCCCCGGCGGCCGATCCGGTGGCCGAGTCCGCGCGGCACATCTGCGACGCCCTGCTTGCCGCGGGTCACGAACTCCGGGTCCTCACCACCTCGGTCGGGAGCAGCACCTACCGCAACGCCCAGGTCGAGCGGACCCGCACGTTGTTCCCGTTGGCGGCGATCCGGACGGCCGCGCACGAGTTCGCCCCGGACGTGATCCAGTTCATCTCGCCGCGCGCCATGGGAGCTGCCGCCCTGCGCGCCCTCGAGCCGGCCGGCGTACCGATGGTCGTGCTCGATCCCACTCCCCTGCACCCGCGCGTGGGGACGGTGCTGGCCAGCAGCCAGTCGAGTGCGAAGGTGCTCGGCACTGCCGGCATCCACGCCCAGGTCTGGCAGCCGGGGGTGCGCACCGACGAGCACCACCCGGGACTGCGATCGGCCGAGCTGCACGACAAGTGGGCCCGGGTCGGCAAGGCCGGCGGACCGCTGACCATCGTCGGGTACGTCGGGCACGTCGGGCCGCCGACCTCCAAGGCCGTACGCCGGCTGGCGAAGGTGGCCGCCCTCGAGGGTGTCCGCCTCGTCGTCCTCGGCTGCGGCTCAGGGACCCCGACCCTGAAGCAGGCCGGCGCCAAGATCGTCGGGGACGCGACCGGTCTCGAGCTGGCCCGCGCGATCGCCTCGCTCGACGTCCTGGTGCAGCCGCGCAAGGGCGACGCGAGCCTGTGCGCCGTACGCAAGGCGCTCGCCAGCGGAGTCCCGGTCGTCGCCTTCGCCACCGGTGCCGCCAAGGAGGTGATCGAGGACGGTGTCAACGGCGTGCTGGTCCCGACCTCGTTCGGAGCCGGTGCGCTGACAGCAGCGATCACGAAGCTCGCCGGCGACGCGCCCGGCCGCGCCGAGATCGCCGCCCGCGCCCGCGGTTCGATCAGCGGCCGCACCTGGGCCGATGCGGTCGCTGAGCTCGTCGGGATCTACGAGCCCCTGCGCCCGGCGGTCTGAGCGCCGCTGCCGGCTCAGCCGTGCAGGAACCGATCGACCGCTTCCCCGACGATGTGGTCCGCGCTGCGTCCGGTCCGGCGGACCAGGTTGTTGATGTCCCTCGCCTGGTCAGCCGACAGCGTCACCCGCAGGGTCCCGTCGCGCGACGACACGGAGGAGGCCCGAGCTGGGTCGCCGAACTTTGCCATCGCGATCGTGATCAGCGTGCCGAGCACGTCGAGGATCCCCACGACACCGACCGCACGCCAGAGGCCGCCGTCCGAGCTCGGGCCCAGGATCATCGTGACGACGAGGAAGGCGAGCACCGCTGCAGCAGCAACGGTGGACCACAGCGCGACCCCCAGCGTCGGCCGATCGGCAGCCAGGGCAAGCAGGAGGCAGACCTGGGCGAGTGTCAGGGCGACGACCAGACCGATACCGAACGTCCTGAACAAGCCGTCGGCGCTGCTCTCACCCCACACCAGGATCAGGGCCGTGACGGTGGGGACCAGGGCCGCGACTGCTCCGGTTCCCCCGAACCCCGCCCACCTGGTCCCGGCCGTGCCGAGGTAGCAGAGCACGCAGATGCTCGCGGCACCCACGATGAGCGTCGTGAGCAGGACCTGCCCCTCGCGCGTGCCGAAACTACCTGCGCCCAGGAGCGCGGCGATACCCATCAGTGCCGCCACCGAGAAGGACCCGATGGTCAGTGTGGAGGCGATCCGCCGGAATGCCGAGGTCTCCATGGCGGCGCGTCTCAGAGCTCGGTACGGCCGTCGTTGTCCTTGTTGCGCAGGCCGATCTTCGCGCCCAGCCAGACCAGCGGGTCGAACTTCACGTCGGCCACGCGTTCCTTCATCGGGATGATCGCGTTGTCGGTGATCTTGATGCCCTCGGGACACACCTCGGTGCAGCACTTGGTGATGTTGCACATGCCCAGGCCGGCCTGCTCCTGGGCGAGGTTGCGACGGTCGTTGGTGTCCAGCGGGTGCATGTCGAGCTCGGCGTACCGCAGGAAGAAGCGCGGACCCGCGAAGGCCGGCTTGTTCTCCTCGTGGTCGCGTACGACGTGACAGGTGTTCTGGCACAGGAAGCACTCGATGCACTTGCGGAACTCCTGACCCCGCTCGACGTCGATCTGCGCCATCCGGCGCTTGTTGTCGGCATCGCGAGGCGGCGGCGAGAAGCTCGGCAGTTCCTTGGCCTTCTCGTAGTTGAACGAGACGTCGGTGACCAGGTCGCGGATGACCGGGAACGACCGCATCGGCGTGACCGTGATCGTCTCGTCCTCGGCGAAGTCCGAGAGCCGGCACATGCACATCAGCCGCGGCTTGCCGTTGATCTCGGCGCTGCACGACCCGCACTTGCCGGCCTTGCAGTTCCAGCGCACCGCCAAGTCGCCGGCCTGGGTCCCCTGGACGCGGTGGATCGCATCCAGCACGACCTCACCCTCGGAGACCTCCACCGGGTAGTCCTTGATCTCGCCACCGGACTTGTCGCCGCGCCAGATCCGCAGCTTCAGCTGGTACGCCATCTCAGGCCTCCTTCGTGGGGGCAGGTGCAGCCGGGGTCTCGAAGTACTTCTTGAGCTCGTCCGGCATCACCGGCAACGGCTTCTCGTGCAGGTCGACACCGGTGCCGGCTGCGTTGAGGTTGACGACCAGGTTCTTGGTCCCCCACTCGGCATTCGGGCCCGGGAAGTCGTCGCGGGTGTGTCCACCCCGGGACTCCTCGCGTGCGAGTGCCGCCTTCGCGATGCACTCGCTGACGATCAGCATGTTGCGCAGGTCCAGGGCAAGGTGCCAGCCGGGGTTGTACTGCCGGTGGCCCTCGACGACCATCGTGGCGGCCCGCGTCTTGAAGACCTCGATCTCGTGCAGCGACTGCTCGAGCTCGGCCCGGGTGCGGATGATGCCGACCAGGTCGTTCATCGACTGCTGCAGGTCGGACTGGATCGTGTACGGGTTCTCGCCGCCCTCGACCTCGAACGGCGCCAGCGCACTGGCCTGCGCCGCCTTGACGTCGGCGTCGTCGACCTGCGGCCGGGCAGCACCCAGCGAAGCGGCGTACGCCGTCGCGGCCTCACCGGCCCGCTTGCCGAAGACCAGCAGGTCGCCCAGCGAGTTGCCGCCGAGGCGGTTCGACCCGTGCATGCCGCCTGAGCACTCGCCGACGGCGTACAGGCCGACCACCGCGCTCTCCTGGGTGTCCGCGTCGACCTCGACGCCGCCCATCACGTAGTGGCAGGTCGGGCCGATCTCCATCGGTTCGGAGGTGATGTCGACGTCGGCCAGCTCCTTGAACTGGTGGTACATCGAGGGCAGCCGCTTGCGGATGAACTCCGGCGTGCGCCGCGAGGCGATGTCGAGGTACACACCGCCGTGCGGGGTGCCGCGACCGGCCTTGATCTCGGAGTTGATCGCCCGGGCGACCTCGTCGCGCGGCAGCAGCTCGGGGGGCCGGCGGTTGTTCTTCTTGTCCTCGTACCAGGCGTCGGCCTCCTCGACCGTGTCTGCGGTCTCGGCGCGGAAGAACTCCGGGATGTAGTTGAACATGAAGCGCTCGCCGTCGGAGTTCTTCAGGATCCCGCCGTCACCGCGGACCGACTCGGTGACCAGCAGGCCCTTGACCGAGGGCGGCCAGACCATCCCGGTGGGGTGGAACTGGACGAACTCCATGTTGATCAGCGAGGCACCGGCCCGCATCGCGAGCGCGTGGCCGTCCCCGGTGTACTCCCACGAGTTCGACGTGACCTTGAAGGACTTGCCGATGCCCCCGGTCGCGAGGATGACGCTCGGTGCGTCGAAGACGATGAACCGGCCGCTCTCTCGCCAGTACCCGAAGGCGCCGGCAATTGCTCCTCCCACTTGTCCTGAGCCTGTCGAAGGGTCCTTGAAGACGTCGGTGATCGTGCACTCCATGAACACGTCGATGCCCAGGGCGACGGCGCGCTGCTGCAGCGTCCGGATCATCTCCAGACCCGTGCGGTCACCGACGTGGGCCAGCCGCGCGTACTTGTGGCCGCCGAAGTCGCGCTGGCTGATCAGCCCGTCCTCGGTGCGGTCGAAGAGCGCCCCCCAGTCCTCGAGCTCCATGACCCGCTCCGGGGCTTCCTGGGCGTGCAGCTGGGCCATCCGCCAGTTGTTCAGCATCTTGCCGCCGCGCATGGTGTCGCGGAAGTGCACTTCCCAGTTGTCGTCCGGGTAGACGTTGCCCATCGAGGCGGCGATGCCGCCCTCGGCCATCACGGTGTGCGCCTTGCCGAGCAGCGACTTGCAGACGATCGCGGTCCTCGCGCCCGACTCGTGGGCGGCGATCGCCGCCCGCAGGCCGGCGCCGCCGGCACCGATCACCACGACGTCGTAGGTGTGCCGCTCCATGCCGCCCTCGGCGTTGCCGTCCATGGCGTTGCCGGTCATCGGGTGACGGTCCTCCATGCCTGCGGAGTCGGTCGCCGTCATCAGAAGAACCTCGCTTCGCTGATCGTGCCGTTCGAGAGCAGGTAGATGTAGAGGTCGGCGAACGCGACCGAGAACAGCGAGTACCAGGCGAACTTCGCGTGGTGCACGTTGAGCTTGCTGACCCAGGTCCACAGCTTGTACCGGACCGGGTGCTTGGAGAAGTGCCGGAGCCGGCCGCCGACGGTGTGCCGGCACGAGTGGCACGACAGCGTGTAGAGCCAGATGAAGGCGACGTTGACGACCATGATCAGCGAGCCGAGGCCGACGTGGCCGCTGCGGTGTCCGTCGACTCCGAACTTCTGGAAGGAGAGCACCGCGTCGTAGGTCAGGATCGCGCCGACGACGATCGCGGCGTACCAGAAGTAGCGGTGGATGTTGTTGAGGATCAGCGGGAGCCGGGTCTCACCGGTGTAGGTGGTGTGCGGCTCGGCGACGGCACACGCCGGCGGGGAGAGCCAGAACGCCCGGTAGTAGGACTTGCGGTAGTAGTAGCAGCTCATCCGGAACCCCAGCGGGAAGATCAGGATGATCAGCGCAGCCGAGAGCGGGAACCCGCCGAACGGCGTACCGAAGTCGGCCGCGGCACCGCACTTGTTGGTCAGGCACGGCGAGTAGAACGGCGAGAGGTAGTCACCCACGTAGTAGTGGGAGTTCGCGAACGCACGCCAGGTCGCATAGACGATGAAGGCCGAGAACACGACGAAGGTGGTCAGCGGCGCGAGCCACCACCGGTCCTCGCGCAGTGTCCTGACGCCGATCGCAGCCCTTGTCGGGCCGTGCACTCCTGATGCCTCGGGAGCCGCCTTGGTCGACGCCATCCCCACCTCCATGGTCTCGTCAGCAGTGATCGGGCCCTGTGGTGCCGGTCACGCCGGAACAGACTATGACCTGTCCGCACCGTCGGTGGGAAGGGGGGCTCGCGGGGGCGAATTCAGCAGGGACTCCCCGATTCTGCCGGGGTGGTATTGATCACGTGAGCAGCGGCATTCGACCCCCGCGCGCTGGCGGTACGGTGCTTTCCGTGGCAATTCAGAATTCGGGTACGACCCTGGTCAAGGGCGCCCGTGCGACGCAGAGCACCATCTTCCTCAAGATCCTGATGGCGGCCAGCGGCACGATCTTCATCGGCTTCGTCCTCGTGCACATGTACGGCAACCTCCGTGCCTTCTGGGGCCACGACGCCTACGACGCGTACGCCGAGGGCCTGCGCACCTTCGGCACGCCGGACCTGCCGTACGGCGGGCTCCTCTGGATCATCCGCGCGGTGCTGGTCATCTCGCTGGTGGTGCACGTCTACTGCGCCGCGACCCTGTGGCGGCGCGCCAAGCGGGCTCGCACGATCCAGTACCAGGTCAAGAAGCACACCGGCGCGATCTTCGCGAGCAGGCTGATGCGCTGGGGCGGCGTGACGCTGCTCGTCTTCATCGTCTGGCACCTGCTCGAGTTCACGGTGGGCAAGATCAACGTCGCCGGGGGTGCGACCAACGACCCGTACAACCTGGTCGTCGACTCGTTCAACACCTGGTGGTTGACGCTGATCTACCTGGTCGCGATGGCGATGCTCGGGGCGCACCTGCACCACGGCATCTGGAGCGCCACCCAGACCCTCGGGCTGACCGGGAGCGAGCGCAGCCGCACGCTGGCCAAGCGCAGCGCGTTCGTGCTGGCCGTCGTGATCGCCGGCGGCTTCTCGCTCGTGCCGATCTTCGTCCTCGCCGGCGTCATCACCAAGTAGAAGGCCTTCGCACATGACTGACATGCCGGACACCACGCTGACCTCGCACCCCTCGATCGACGTCCCCCTCGAGGTGGACACCGACGACGCGGTCGACTACTACACCCCGGGCGCGCCGATCAGCGACACCAAGGCCCCGGACGGCCCGATCGACCAGCGCTGGAGCACCCGCAAGTTCGAGGCCCGACTGGTCAACCCCGCCAACCGGCGCAAGCTCTCGGTGATCATCGTCGGCACCGGGCTCGCCGGTGCCTCGGCGGCCGCCACGCTCGGCGAGGCCGGGTACGTCGTGAAGTCCTTCTGCTACCAGGACTCCCCCCGTCGCGCGCACTCGATCGCGGCCCAGGGTGGCATCAACGCGGCCAAGAACTACAAGGAGGACGGCGACTCGGTCCACCGTCTCTTCTACGACACCGTCAAGGGCGGCGACTACCGCTCGCGCGAGTCCAACGTCTACCGGCTGGCCGAGGTCAGCACCAACATCATCGACCAGTGCGTCGCCCAGGGCGTCCCGTTCGCCCGCGAGTACGGCGGCCTGCTCGACAACCGCTCCTTCGGTGGCGTCCAGGTCTCCCGGACGTTCTACGCGCGCGGCCAGACCGGGCAGCAGCTGCTGATCGGCGCCTACCAGGCCCTCGAGCGCCAGGTGCACGCCGGCACGGTGGAGACGTTCACGCGTCACGAGATGCTCGAGGTGATCGTCGTCGACGACGGTGCCGGACAGAGCAGGGCCCGGGGCATCATCGCCCGGGACATGGTCACCGGCGAGATCCAGACCCACCTGGCCGACGTCGTCGTGCTGGCCAGCGGCGGCTACGGCAACGTCTTCTACCTCTCGACCAACGCGATGGGCTGCAACGTGACGGCGGCCTGGCGGGCACACCGCAAGGGCGCCTACATGGCCAACCCGTGCTACACCCAGATCCACCCGACCTGCATCCCGGTCTCCGGGGCGCACCAGTCCAAGCTGACGCTGATGAGCGAGTCGCTGCGCAACGACGGCCGGATCTGGGTCCCGAAGAACAAGGCCGACTGCGCGAAGGACCCGCGCGAGATCCCGGAGGCCGACCGGGACTACTACCTGGAGCGGATCTACCCCAGCTTCGGCAACCTGGTCCCCCGCGACATCGCCTCGCGCGCCGCGAAGTACCAGTGCGACGACGGTCGCGGCGTGGGCCCCGAGGTCGACGGCGTCCGTCGTGGCGTCTACCTCGACTTCGCCGACGCTATCGGGCGGCTGGGCCAGGAGGCCGTCGAGGAGAAGTACGGCAACCTCTTCGACATGTACGCCCGGATCACCGGCGAGAACCCGTACGAGGTGCCGATGCGCATCTACCCCGCCGTGCACTACGTGATGGGTGGCCTGTGGGTGGACTACGACCTGCAGTCCAGCATCCCCGGCCTCTTCGTGACCGGCGAGGCGAACTTCTCCGACCACGGCGCCAACCGCCTCGGGGCCTCCGCCCTGATGCAGGGCCTGGCCGACGGGTACTTCGTCCTCCCGCACACCATCCGCGACTACCTCGCCGACGGACCGTTCGAGAAGGTCGAGGAGACACATCCCGCCGTCGTGGCCGCGCGCGAGTCGGTGGAGAAGCGGATCGAGCACTTCCTCACCGTCGGCGGGACCCGCAGCGTCGACTCCTACCACCGCGAGCTCGGCCACATCATGTGGGAGTACTGCGGGATGGAGCGGACCGAGGACGGCCTGAAGAAGGCGATCGAAGAGATCCGGTCGCTCAAGGACGAGTTCAACCGCAACCTCAAGGTGCTCGGCTCCGCCGACAGCCTCAACCAGAGCCTGGAGAAGGCCGGCCGGGTTGCCGACTTCTTCGAGCTCGGCGAGCTGATGTGCATCGACGCGCTGAACCGTCGCGAGTCCTGCGGAGGCCACTTCCGCGCCGAGTCGCAGACCGACGACGGCGAGGCGCTGCGCCACGACGACCAGTACGCGTACGCCGCGGCCTGGGAGTTCGGTGGCGAAGGCGAGAAGCCGATCCTGCACAAGGAAGACCTGGTCTACACGGCCATCGAGATGAAGCAGCGGAGCTACAAGTGAAACTGACCCTGAAGATCTGGCGCCAGCCCGATGCGGCGACCGCAGGCTCCATGCACACCTATGACGTCGACGACGTGTCCGGGGACATGTCGTTCCTGGAGATGCTCGACGTCCTCAACGAGCAGCTCAACGCGAAGGGCGAGGAGCCGATCGCCTTCGACTCCGACTGTCGCGAGGGCATCTGCGGCATGTGCGGGTTGATGATCAACGGCGAGGCACACGGCCCGGTGACCACCACCACCTGCCAGCTCCACATGCGCTCGTTCTCCGACGGCGACACCATCACCATCGAGCCGTGGCGCTCGACCGCCTTCCCGGTCGTCAAGGACCTCGTCGTGGACCGCGGGGCGTTCGACCGGATCATCCAGCAGGGCGGCTACATCTCGGTCAACACCGGCTCGGCGCCGGAGGCCCACTCGGTGCAGGTCCCGAAGGAGGCCGCCGACCGTGCGTTCGACGTGGCCACCTGCATCGGCTGCGGCGCCTGCGTGGCGGCGTGCCCGAACGGCTCGGCGTCACTGTTCATGGGCGCGAAGATCACCCACCTCGGCGAGCTGCCGCAGGGCCAGGCCGAGCGCGACTCCCGCGTGGTCAACATGGTCGCCCAGCACGACCACGAGGGCTTCGGCGGCTGCACCAACATCGGCGAGTGCACGGCAGCGTGCCCGAAGGAGATCCCGCTCGACGTGATCTCCCAGCTCAACCGGGATCTGCGAACGGCGATCAAGCACGGCCACTAGGTCTAAGGTCCCTAATATCGTCTGCTTTCATACCAAACTACCCAAAACGGACATTTAGGGCATAAGGTTCTCCTCATGAGGGAGAACTACACACGACGGATCGTGGCTGTGCTGCGCATGGCCGTGATCACCACTGCAGTCCTGGGGCTCGTCGTCATGGCGAACCCCGCGGACGCCCGCGAGCAACGCCCCGCCGGGACCACGACGACGGCCCGCTGGGCCGGGTCCGTCAACACGACGAGCAGGTCCGCGGTCAACGCGGCGTACTGGTCCCAGTACGCGCCCAAGCTCTGGCTGCCCATCGGCTGGCTCGGCGGCAGCCTGCTCGGCTGCCTGCCCGGGCTGACCCCCCTGCTGTCGGACAACGCCACGCTGACCTCGCTGAACTACGTGCGGTCGCTGGCCGGTCTGGCCCCGGTGACCTTCTCCGCGGCGCTCAACTGGTCGGCGCAGAAGGCCGCGCTGATGATGGACGCGAACAACACGCTCGACCACCACCCGAGTAGCTCCTGGCGCTGCTGGAGCGCCGCCGGCGCAGCGGCAGCCAGCCGCTCGAACCTGGCCCTGGCCTACCCGAGCCTGGGTGCCGGTCAGATCATCGACCTGTACATGACCGATGACGGCAGCAGCAACGTTGCCGTAGGTCACCGCCGGTGGATCCTCAACCCGTTCTCCACGGTCATGGGCAGCGGCAGCACCGACAAGGCGAACGCCCTGACGGTCGTCGGACCCACCAGCGCGAGCCGGCCCAACCCGCGGTACGTGTCCTGGCCGACGCCGGGCTACTTCCCGAACGCGATGGAGCCCCACGGCCGCTGGTCGCTGAGCGCAGGCCTGAACAGGGTCAGCTTCGCGCGGGCCCGGATCGCCGTGTACGACGGAACCCGTCTGATCCCGGTGCACAAGTTCGCCGTCGAGAACGGGTACGCCCAGCCGACGCTGGTCTGGCAGATGCCGGCCGGGATCTCGCTGACGCACGCGTACAAGGTCGTCGTCACCCACATCAGGCGTGCCGGGATCCGCAGGAACCTGTCGCACACCTACACAGTTCGGCTGTTCACTCCCAGCCAGTAGAGGTTGGGGGGTGGGCTCCTCCCTCGTGCCCGCCCCCCAGCTGGGACCCTTCCGTCAGGAGGCGGCAGGTCCAGCACCCAGCGAGAACGACCTGGTCGGCCGCCAGCCGTGGTCCTCGTTGTGGACGTAGAGCCAGAACTCGGTGACGTCGAACGTGGTCTCGTAACCGGCCAGCTCGGTGAACGCCCGGTCCAGCGCCTCCTCAGCGAGGTGGTGCGCGACCGTGACGTGCGGGTGGTACGGGAACTCCACGTCCACCCCGAGCGGGCCGCTCCGGGTCGCCGCGGCCAGCTCCATGCAGCCGGCGATCCCGGCGATCACGCCGATGAAGACGACCGGCGAGGTGGGCCGGAAGGTCCCGGTCCCGTGCAGGCGCACCTCGAACGGCTCCTGGGAGGCTGCGGCCGCAGCCAAGTGATCGGTGATCGCGTCCAGGGCGTCAGCCCCGACCTCGGTCGGGGGCACCAGGGTGATGTGCGTCGGGATCAGGCGGGCAGTGTCGTCACCGAGGTCGACGCGGAAGTCCTGGAGCCACTCCCCGGCAGGATCCGGAACTGCGATGGAGACACCGATGGTGGGCACGGCTCAGGCCTGGGCCCGGAGGAATCCGACGCGCTCGTAGACATCCGCCAAGGTGCGCGAGGCGACCTCGCGGGCACGTTCGGCGCCGCCCTTCAGGACGGCGTCCAGCTCCGCCCGGTCGTCGAGCAGCTCGCGGGTCCGGTCGCGGAACGGCGTCACGAAGTCGACCACGACCTCGGCGAGATCGGCCTTGAAGTCGCCGTACCCACGGCCGTCGTAGGAGGCGACCAGCTCCTCGATCGTGCGCCCGGTCAGGGCCGAGTAGATGGTCAGCAGGTTGGAGACACCGGGCTTCTCGGCCTCGTCGAAGCGGACGACCGAGTCCGAGTCGGTGACCGCCGTTCGGATCTTCTTCGCGGAGACCGCAGGATCGTCGAGCAGGTCGATGATGCCGTTGGGTGACGACCCGGACTTCGACATCTTGTTGGACGGCTGCTGCAGGTCCAGGATCTTCGCGGTCGACTTGAGGATGTAGGGCTCGGGGAGGCGGAACGTCTTCTTGTAGCGGTGGTTGAAGCGCTGCGCGAGATCGCGGGTCAGCTCCAGGTGCTGGCGCTGGTCCTCCCCGACCGGGACGTACTGCGGCCGGTAGAGCAGGATGTCGGCAGCCTGCAGGATCGGATAGGTCAACAGGCCGATCGAGGCGGAGCCCTCGCCGTCCTTCGCGGACTTGTCCTTGAACTGGGTCATCCGCCGGGCCTCGCCGAAGCTGGTCAGCGAGTTCAGGATCCAGGCAAGCTCGGCGTGCTCGGGCAGGTGGGACTGGGCGAAGATCGCCGATCGCTCGGGGTCGATCCCCATCGCGATCAGCTGCGCTGCCGAGACCAGGGTCCGGTCGGCGAGCTTCTTGGGGTCGTGGGAGACGCTGATCGCGTGCAGGTCGGCGATGAAGAAGAACGGCTCGAAGTCATCCTGGAACGAGACCCACTGCCGCAGCGCACCCAGGTAGTTGCCGAAGTGGAACGAGTCCGCCGTCGGCTGGATGCCGGAGAGGACCCGCGGGAGCGCGGTGGGTGCCGAAGACATGGGGGCCATTGTTCCAGTTGATCCGGCAACCCGGTTGCTCCGGGTGCTGGCGGTTGGCAGGGTTCGGCACATGCAGGTCGTTCCCACGCTCAGTGACGGGGTCGTCACCCTCCGCGCCCACCGCGACGACGACATCCCGGGGTGCCTGGACCAGTCGATCGACCCGCTGAGCCGACGCTGGACGCGGGTCCCGGACCCGTACACCCTCGAGGACGCCCAGCGTTTCGTCCGGCACGCGATGCCCGGTGGTTGGGCGACCGACCAGGAGTGGGGCTTCGCCGTCGAGGCGCGCGACCCCGACGGCGTCGCCCGGTACGCCGGCACGGTCAGTCTGCGCAACGAGGGCAGCGGCCGCGCGGAGATCGCCTACGGCGCACACCCGTGGGCGCGCGGGCACGGGATCCTCGAGCGCGCGCTGCGGCTGCTGCTCGAGTGGGGCTTCACCGAGCTCCACCTCGACTGCGTGATCTGGTGGGCCGAGGAGGGCAACTGGGCCTCGCGCAAGCTTGCCTGGCGGCTCGGCTTCCCGTGCGACGGCACCGTACGGCGCTGGATGGACCACCGCGACGGGCTGGCCGACGCCTGGGTCGGATCCCTGCTGCGCGACGACGTACGGCAACCGCGCAACGCGTGGTACGACGTCCCGCGGATCGTCGGGACCGGGCTGGTGCTGCGCCGGCACCAGGACAGCGACGCACCGCGGGTCCAGGAGGCCTGCACCGACGAGCGCAGCGTGTACTGGCTGGGCCTGCTGCCGCACCCCTACACGTTCGCCGACGCGCAGACCTTCCTCCGGACCCGCAGCGACTCGATGGCACGCGCGACCGGCGTGCACTGGGTGATCGCCGACCCGGACAGCGACGACCTCCTCGGCGTCGTCTCGGTGATGGACATCGGTAGCCACACCGGCCCCGAGATCGGCTACTGGGCGCACCCGGACGCGCGTGGCCGCGGCGTGATGAGCGAGGCCGTCCGTCTCGTCGTACGCCACTGCTTCATCGACGCCGAGGACGGCGGCCTCGGGCTCGACAAGGTGCGGTTGGTCTCCGCGATCGACAACGCCGCCTCGCGGCGGGTGGCCGAGGCCAACGGTTTCCGCGAGGTCGGCACCGAACGCGGCGGGACGATCTGCCGCGACGGGCGCCACGACGCGATGATCTACGACCTGGTGCCGGGTGACCTGCTCCGCTCCGGTGGTTGAGGAAGGCGCTCAGCGCCCGTCTCGAAACCCGGTGACCGTGGTTTCGAGACGGGCCTGACGGCCCTCCTCAACCAGCGTGGCAACCCTCAGAGTGAGGCGAGGGCCTCGTTCAGGGTGACCGACGGGCGCATCACTGCCTCCGCCTTGGCATCGTCGGGACGGTAGTAGCCGCCGATGTCGGCCGGAGAGCCCTGGACTGCGAGGAGCTCATCGACGATGGTCTTCTCGTTCTCGGCCAGCCGTGTCGCGAAGGCGTCGAACGCTGCCGCCAGCTCGGCGTCCTCGGTCTGCTTCGCGAGCTCCTGGGCCCAGTACAGGCCGAGGTAGAAGTGGCTGCCACGGTTGTCGATGGTGCCGAGGCGACGACCCGGTGAGCGGTCCTCGGCCAGGAAGGTGCCGGTGGCGCGGTCCAGGGTGTCGGCGAGGATCTGGGCGCGGGCGTTCCCGGTCGTGGTCGCCAGGTGCTCGAGGCTCGCGGCGAGCGCGAAGAACTCACCCAGGCTGTCCCAGCGCAGGTAGTTCTCCTTCACCAGCTGCTGCACGTGCTTGGGGGCAGAACCGCCGGCCCCCGTCTCGAACAGGCCGCCGCCGTTCATCAGCGGGACCACCGAGAGCATCTTGGCCGACGTCCCGAGCTCGAGGATCGGGAAGAGGTCGGTGTTGTAGTCGCGCAGCACGTTGCCGGTCACCGAGATGGTGTCCTCGCCGCGACGGATCCGCTCGATCGAGAACGCGGTCGCCAGCTCGGGGGTGAGGATCTTGATGTCCAGGCCGGTGGTGTCGTGGTCCGGCAGGTACGCGTTCACCTTGGCGATCACCGCCGCGTCGTGCGCCCGGCTCTCGTCGAGCCAGAAGATCGCCGGCGAACCGGAGGCCCGGGCCCGGGTCACGGCGAGCTTGACCCAGTCGCGGATCGCGGCGTCCTTGGTCTGGCAGGCGCGCCAGATGTCGCCGGCCTCGACGTCGTGGGAGAGCAGCACGTCACCGGCGGCGTTGAGGACCCGCACGGTGCCTGCCCCCGGCAGCTCGAAGGTCTTGTCGTGCGAGCCGTACTCCTCGGCGGCCTGGGCCATCAGCCCGACGTTGGGCACCGAGCCCATCGTCGACGGGTCGAAGGCTCCGTGCTTGCGGCAGTCGTCGATCACGGTCTGGTAGACGCCGGCGTAGGACGAGTCCGGGATCACGGCAAGCGTGTCGGCCTCCTGGCCGTCGGCACCCCACATGTGCCCGGAAGTCCGGATCATGGCGGGCATGCTCGCGTCGACGATCACGTCGGAGGGCACGTGCAGGTTGGTGATGCCCTTGTCGGAGTCGACCATCGCGATGGCCGGACCGTCGACGTACGCCTGCGCGATGGCGGCCCCGATCGCCGCCTGCTCGGGCAGTCCCTTGATCTTCTCGAGCAGGCTGTTCAGCCCGTCGCGCGACGAGATGCCCGCAGCGGCGAGGACGTCGCCGTACTCGGCGAAGACCGCCGGGAAGAAGGCCTCGACAGCGTGGCCGAAGATGATCGGGTCCGAGACCTTCATCATCGTGGCCTTGAGGTGCACCGAGAACAGCACACCCTCGGCCTTGGCCCGGGCGATCGCGTTGCGCAGGAAGGCACGCAGGTGCGCGACCTCCATGACGGTGGCGTCGACGACCTCTGCGGCGAGCACGGGAAGCGACTCCTTGAGGACCTGGACGGTCCCGTCCGCAGCCTCGAACTCGATCCGCAGGACGTCGTCGGCGGGCAGCACGACGGACTTCTCGTTGGACCGGAAGTCGTGCTGGCCCATCGTCGCGACGTTGGTCTGCGACCCGGTGCTCCAGGCGCCCATCGAGTGCGGGTGCGTCCTCGCGTAGTTCTTCACGCTGGCGGGCGCACGGCGGTCCGAGTTGCCTTCGCGCAGCACCGGGTTCACGGCACTGCCCTTGACCTTGTCGTACTTCGCGCGAACCTCGAGCTCCTCATCGGTCTGCGGGTTCTCGGGGTAGTCCGGGATCGCAAAACCCTGGCTCTGCAGCTCGGTGATCGCAGCCTGCAGCTGCGGGATCGACGCGGAGATGTTGGGCAGCTTGATGATGTTCGCTTGTGGCGTCTTCGCCAGTGCGCCGAGCTCGGCCAGGGCATCGTCGGCGAGCCCGAACTGGGCGAGGATCCGAGCGGCCACGGAGATGTCCCGCGTCTCGACGGCCACCCCGGCGGTGCCGGCGTACGCGGCGATGAAGGGGAGGAACGAGTACGTCGCCAGCAGGGGCGCCTCGTCGGTGTGGGTGTAGATGATCGAGTCGGTCACCCGCCGAACGCTACTTGGCCGACTCGCCGCGCTCAATGTCGGGTCGCCCCTGCTGGACGCGGGAAGATCGTTGGTGGCCATGGTGCGCCTCGGGGCGGTCCTGGGCGCTGTTGCGGGGGGCCCCGCTCCGCCGACGAAAGGGAATAGTCATGTCCGAGCCCGTGCGCAAATACGTCACCGAGTTCATCGGTGCGTTCTTCCTCGTGTTCACGGTCATCTCGTCCGTGAGCACCCACAGTCAGCTCGCGCCGCTCGGCATCGGTGCGGTCCTGATGGTGATGATCTTCGCCGGCGGCCACATCTCCGGGGGCCACTACAACCCGGCCGTCTCGATCGCGGCGTTCGTGCGCGGCCGCCTCGACTCCTCCGACCTCGTGCCGTACATCGTGGCCCAGCTGATCGGCGGCACCCTGGCGGCGCTGCTGGGTCTGTGGATGTTCACCAACCACGCCGGCAGCGCCTGGAGCGGCAAGCCCCTGTGGATGGCCCTCGTCGTCGAGATCCTCTTCACCTTCGCGCTGGCGTACGTCGTGCTCAACGTGGCCACTTCGAAGGACCACCCGGACAACTCGTTCTACGGTCTGGCGATCGGCTTCACGGTCGCCGCCGGCGTGGTCGCGGTCGGCGCGATCTCCGGTGCCGCGTTCAACCCGGCCGTGGCGCTGGGCGTGACCCTGTCGCACCTCTCGCCGTGGGGCAACATCTGGGTCTACTGGGGCGCCCAGGTCATCGGCGGTGTCGCCGCCGGCCTCACCTTCAAGGCGCTGAACCCGACGGACGCCTGATCTGTCTGGATGCGGCATCAGCCTTTTCTTGACTCGTTCAAGAAAAGAGGCAAGACTCCCCACGTGACGTCGTCTCCTGAGTTCAGCGAGCTGCTCCGCAGCTCGGAGCTCCGGGTGACCCAGCCGCGGATAGCCGTCCTGGCGGCAGTCCACGACCATCCGCACGCCAGTACGGACGCCCTGATCGACGCCGTGCGCCGGGCCCTCCCCGAGGTGTCCCACCAGGCCGTCTACGACTCGCTGCACACGCTGACGACGGCACGCCTGATCCGGAAGATCCAGCCGGCCGGCTCGACCGCGCGCTACGAGTCCCGGATCGGCGACAACCACCACCACGTCGTCTGCCGGGGCTGCGGTGCCGTCGCGGACGTGGACTGCGCCGTCGGGCACGCGCCCTGCCTCAGCGCCTCGAACAGCCACGGCTTCACGATCGACGAGGCCGAGGTCATCTACTGGGGCACCTGCCCCGCCTGCTCCGCGCAATCCGGTTAGTCCCCTACCTCTCGGAAGGTTTCACCATGTCTGACAGCGAAAACCCCGCGCTCGACGCACCCACCGCCACCAGTGCCACTCCCCGGACCAACCAGGACTGGTGGCCGAACGCTCTCGACCTCACCGTGCTGCACCCGCACTCCGCCGCCGGCAACCCGCTGGCCGGTGACTTCGACTACGCGCGTGCGTTCGCCGGCGTCGACGTGGACGCACTCAAGGCCGACATCACCGGCGTGCTCACCACCTCACAGGACTGGTGGCCCGCCGACTTCGGTCACTACGGCGGTCTGATGATCCGGCTCAGCTGGCACGCGGCCGGCACCTACCGGATCGCCGACGGCCGCGGTGGCGCCGGGGACGGCAACCAGCGGTTCGCCCCGCTGAACTCGTGGCCCGACAACGGCAACCTCGACAAGGCCCGCCGGCTGCTGTGGCCGGTCAAGAAGAAGTACGGCCAGGCGGTCTCCTGGGCCGACCTGCTCGTGCTCGCCGGCAACGTCGCCCTGGAGTCGATGGGGTTCAAGACCTTCGGCTTCGGCTTCGGCCGCGAGGACGTCTGGGAGCCCGAGGAGGTCGACTTCGGCGGCGAGTCCGAATGGCTGGGCGACGAGCGGTATGCCGGCGACCGCGAGCTCCAGGGCCCGCTCGGCGCGGTCCAGATGGGCCTGATCTACGTGAACCCGGAGGGCCCGAACGGCGTGCCCGACCCGCTGGCCTCGGCCCGCGACATCCGCGAGACCTTCGCCCGGATGGCGATGAACGACGAGGAGACCGTCGCCCTGATCGCCGGTGGCCACACCTTCGGCAAGACGCACGGCGCCGGTGATGCCGACCTCGTCGGGGTCGAGCCGGAAGGTGCACCGATCGAGCAGCAGGGCTTCGGATGGAAGAGCTCGTACGCCAGCGGCAAGGGTGGTGACGCGATCACCAGCGGCCTCGAGGTCACCTGGACCGACCAGCCGACCCGGTGGAGCAACCGCTTCTTCGAGATCCTGTTCGGCTACGAGTGGGAGCTGTCCGCGAGCCCGGCCGGCGCCCACCAGTGGGTCGCCAAGGACGCCGAGGCGATCATCCCCGACGCACACGGTGGCGCACCCAAGTTGCCGATGATGCTCACCAGCGACCTCGCCCTGCGGATGGACCCGGCCTACGAGCAGATCTCGCGTCGCTTCCTGGAGAACCCCGAGGAGTTCGCGCTCGCGTTCGCCAAGGCCTGGTACAAGCTCCTGCACCGCGACATGGGCCCGCTCTCGCGGTACCTCGGCCCGTGGGTCGCGGAGCCCCAGCTGTGGCAGGACCCGGTCCCGGCGGCGACCTCGCAGTTGAGCATTGAGGACATCGCGACGTTGAAGAGCAGCGTGCTCGACTCGGGCCTGTCGGCCACCGACCTGGTCACGACGGCCTGGGCCTCGGCGTCGACGTTCCGTCGTACCGACAAGCGCGGTGGCGCGAACGGCGCCCGGCTGCGTCTGGCTCCCCAGAAGGACTGGGCCGTGAACGCCGGGACCGCTCCGGTGCTCGCCAAACTCGAGGAGATCCAGGCGTCGTTCAACGCCGGCGGCGGAACTGTCTCCCTGGCCGACCTGATCGTGCTCGCCGGCTCGGCGGCGGTCGAGAAGGCCGCCAGCGACGCCGGCATCCCGGTGACCGTGCCGTTCCACGGCGGACGGACGGACGCCACCGGTGACGACACCGACGTCGACACGTTCGCCGTCCTCGAGCCGCGCGCGGACGGGTTCCGCAACTACCTGCGCGCCGGCGAGAAGCTCCAGCCGGAGAAGCTGCTGGTCGAGCGTTCCTACCTGCTCGGCCTGACCGCCCCGGAGCTGACCGTCCTGGTCGGCGGCCTGCGTGCGCTCGGTGTCAGCCAGGGATCGCACGGCGTCTTCACCGATCGGCCCGGCACGCTCTCGAACGACTTCTTCGTCAGCCTGCTCGACACCGTAGGTGGCTGGAAGACGTCGTCGGCCGAGCACGTCTACGAGAACACCGACGGCCGCACGGCAACTGCCGTCGACCTGATCTTCGGGTCGAACTCGGTGCTGCGCGCGCTGGCCGAGGTCTACGCCGGCGACGACTCCGCCGAGAAGTTCGTGGCTGACTTCGTGGCAGCCTGGGTGAAGGTCATGGAGGCCGACAGGTTCGACCTCTGAGTCTCACGCTCTACCGTCTCAAGCACGACCCGACCGAACCGACGCTGGCAGCCCGCTGCTAGCGTCGGTTTGTCGTATCCGACCCTCACTCCTGGAGTTGACGTGACCGCACCCCTCAAGGTGGCCGTGACCGGTGCTGCCGGCCAGATCGGCTACAGCCTGCTCTTCCGCCTCGCGAGCGGTTCGCTACTCGGGGCCGACCGCCCGATCGAGCTCCGCCTGCTGGAGATCGAGCCTGCCCTCAAGGCCCTCGAGGGCGTGGTCATGGAGCTCGACGACTGCGCTTTCCCGACCCTGGCCGGCGTCCAGATCGGCGCCGACGCCGAGGAGATCTTCGACGGCGTCAACCTCGCGCTGCTCGTCGGCGCGCGCCCACGCGGTCCCGGCATGGAGCGCGGTGACCTGCTCTCGGCCAACGGTGCGATCTTCACCGCCCAGGGCAAGGCGCTGAACAAGGTCGCCGCGTCCGACGTCCGCATCGGCGTGACCGGCAACCCGGCGAACACGAACGCGCTGATCGCGATGACCAACGCCCCCGACATCCCCGCCGAGCGCTTCTCGGCACTGACGCGGCTGGACCACAACCGGGCGATCTCGCAGCTGGCCGCCAAGACCGGTGCATCGGTGACCGACATCAAGAAGGTCACCATCTGGGGCAACCACTCGGCCACCCAGTACCACGACGTCTTCCACGCCGAGATCGGTGGCAAGAACGCCGCCGAGGTCATCAACGACCAGGCGTGGGTGGAGGATTACTTCATCCCGACGGTGGCCAAGCGCGGCGCCGCGATCATCGACGCCCGCGGCTCGTCCTCGGCTGCCTCGGCCGCCTCGGCGACCGTCGACGCCGCCCGGGACTGGCTGCTCGGCTCGGCCGAGGACGACTGGGTCTCGATGGCCGTCCGCTCCGACGGCTCGTACGGCGTCCCGGAGGGCCTGATCTCCTCGTTCCCCGTCACGACCAAGGACGGCAACTGGGAGATCGTCCAGGGCCTGGAGATCGATGACTTCTCCCGCGGCCGCATCGACGCGTCCACCGCTGAGCTCGCCGACGAGCGCGCTGCTGTCACCGAGCTCGGCCTGATCTGACCCGTTGAACGGGCCCTATTTGTCTGTTGAGTGGGCAGGTCAGTGACCGCGCCCACAGACAATCGGGCCCGCTCAACGGAGAAAAAGGGCCCGTTCAACGGGTGTCTAAAACGGCCTCGCACCTAGTCAGGATCTCGACCACGTCACGCCCGAACCGGACATCGCACCGGTGCCGGGTCTCGCCGGCATCGATGTTCGCGACGAGTTCCGACACCATCCTGGCGTACGCCGCGCCGAGGTCACGCTGGTCCTCGGGCTGGACCAGCCAGCCGCCTTCGGCCCAGAACTCGACCCCGACCCGCACGGTGCCGGCCGGCATCGTCAGGCTCAGCGACATCCTGCTGGTCGCGCCGCTCTCGTGGGTCAGCACCAGGTGCACCAGGTCCCGCACTCCGCGACTTCCGGCGATGTCGACGACCGGTCCTAGCGCCGGCACGAGCTGCGAGAGCATGTGCGGTCCGACGTCCCACAGGGCGCCGTACTGGCGTCGCCAGACCGAGTTCGCGTACGGGCTGCTGGCGTCCTGGCGCGAGAGCCAGTCGGCCCGCCCGCCGAGCGGCTTGGCCGCGATCGCGTCGAGCAGGAAGTCCTCCCAGACAGTCACGTAACGCTGGGTGAAGAACACGACCGAGGACAGGCCACGCTCCTCGACGGCTGCCACCAGCCGGTCGGCGGCACCGAGGTCGAGCGCGATCGGCTTCTCCATCAGCAGGTGCTTCCCGGCCTCGGCGGCTCGCAGGGCCAGCTCGGCCTGGACGTACGGCGGCAGCGCGAAGGCGACCACGTCGACCTGGTCGAGGAAGGCGTCGAAGTCGTCGTACGGCGTGACTCCGTGCGGGTCCGCGGCATGAGCCGCGTTGGCGAGGTCGCGACCGTAGACGCCGACGAACTCGATCCCCGGGTGCGCAGCCAGACCCTTCGCATGCACCTCGCGCGCCCAGAAACCGTTGCCGGCCAGGCCGACGCGCAGCGGCGCGCGCACGGTCACAGACCCGGCTGGTCGGGAATGTTGGTGGCGAGCACGATCAGCGCGACTCCCGCTCCGGCCAGTGCCGCGACGTCGAACCAGCGGCCGCGGACCCGCAGCATGCCCGCCTCGTCCTCGTGGATCACCAGCCGCATGCCGGAGGCGAACAGGAAACCGACACCGACCAGGGCGATCCCGCGGCGCCACGGCCCGAACGCGACCAGGCACAGCCCGACGATGGTGACGCCCACGGTGACCAGGTAGATCACGCCGCCAAAGGTGGAGGGACGCCGCCTGGGCGTCTGGGGGGCCGGCTCGGAGGACGTCACCGGGCGACGGAGCCTTCCACGCTCTGCTGCTCGGCGATGGAAACCACGTTGGCGAGCAGCATCGCGCGCGTCATCGGGCCCACTCCCCCGGGGTTCGGCGAGATCCAGCCGGCGACCTGCCAGACGTCGTCAGCCACGTCACCGGCGATCTTGCCGTCGACCCGGGAGACCCCGACATCGAGGACAGCAGCGCCCGGCTTGACCATGTCCGCGGTGATGATCCCGGGGACCCCGGCTGCGGCGATCACGATGTCGGCCCGGCGCACGTGTGCGGCCAGGTCGACCGTGCCGGTGTGGCACAGCGTCACGGTGGCGTTCTCGGAACGCCGGGTCAGCAGCAGGCCCATCGGTCGGCCGACGGTGATCCCGCGGCCCACCACGACGACCTCGGCACCGGCGATCTCGACGCCGTGGCGGCGCAGCAGCTCCACGATCCCGTACGGCGTGCAGGGCAGCGGGGCTTCCTTGCCCAGGACCAGCCAGCCCAGGTTCGTCGGGTGCAGCCCGTCGGCGTCCTTGGCCGGGTCGATCAGGCCGAGCACCCTGTTCTCGTCACGACCCTTCGGCAACGGCAGCTGCACGATGTAGCCGGTGCACGCGGGGTTGTCGTTGAGCTCGGTGACGGCGGCCTCGATCTCCTCCTGGCTGGCCGTGGAGGGCAGGTCCACCCGGATGCTCTCGATGCCGACCTCGGCGCAGTCCTTGTGCTTGCCGTTGACGTACCAGCGCGAACCCGGGTCGTCGCCGACCAGCACGGTGCCGAGTCCCGGCACGATGCCGACCTCGCGCAGCGCCGCGATCCGGGACTTCAGCTCGCCCTTGATCGCAGCGGCGGTGGCCGAGCCGTCGAGTTTCTGTGCGGTCACGTCGTCATCCTGTCGTGGAAACCTGTGATCTGTCAGTGGAAGAAGTGCCGCGTACCCGTGAAGTACATCGTCACGCCGTACTGCTTGCAGAGCTCGATGGTCAGCTCGTCGCGGACGGAGCCGCCGGGCTGCACGATCGCGGCCACGCCGGCCTCGATCAGGATCTGCGGGCCGTCCTCGAACGGGAAGAACGCGTCCGAGGCCGCGACGGCACCACGAGCTCGTTCAAGAGCACCGTCCGGGCCTTCGGCGAGGGTGTTGGCGCGCTCGACCGCGAGCTTGCACGAGTCCACCCGGTTGACCTGTCCCATGCCGATCCCGACGGCGCCGCCGTTCTTCGCCAGCAGGATCGCGTTGGACTTGGCAGCGCGGCACGCCTTCCAGGCGAACGCCAGGTCGGCGAGCGTCTGCTCGTCGGCGGCGTCGCCGGTCGCCAGCGTCCAGGTCGTCGGGTCGTCGCCCTCGGCGTCGACGTGGTCGACGGTCTGCATCAGCAGCCCCCCGGAGATCGGACGGGTCTCCACGGGAGAGCCGGGATCGGTCGGGGCGAGGAGGATCCGGATGTTCTTCTTTCGGGCGAGGATCTCCACCGCGCCGTCCTCGTAGCCCGGCGCGACGATCACCTCGGTGAAGACCTCGGCGACCTGGTTCGCCATCTCGACCGAGACCGGCCGGTTCGAGGCGATCACGCCGCCGAACGCGGAGACCGGGTCGCACTCCTGGGCCCGGCGGTGGGCCTCGGCGACGTCCGCGCCGATCGCGATCCCGCACGGGTTGGCGTGCTTGATGATCGCCACGGCGGGCTCGGTGAAGTCGTTGGCGGCGCGGCGGGCGGCGTCGGTGTCGGTGTAGTTGTTGTACGACATCTCCTTGCCGTGCAGCTGCTCGGCCTGGGCGATGCCCGTCGGCCCGAAGCCATTGAGGTACAGGGCAGCCGGCTGGTGCGGGTTCTCGCCGTACCGGAGCACACCGGCCTTCTCGTAGGTGCCGCCGATCCAGGCGGGGAACCCGGTGCCCTCGCTCGAGTCGGTGAGCACGCTGCCCATCCAGGACGCGACGTGCACGTCGTAGGTGGCCGTGTGCACGAAGGCCTCGGCGGCCAGGGCCTTGCGCTGCTCGAGGGTGAAGCCACCGGCCGCGAGGGCTGCCAGGGTGTCGGCGTACCGGTCGGGTGAGGTGACGATCGCGACCGACGGGTGGTTCTTGGCGGCAGCGCGGACCATCGACGGACCGCCGATGTCGATCTGCTCGACGCACTCGTCCGGCGAGGCACCCGAGGCGACCGTCGCGGTGAACGGGTACAGGTTGGACACGACCAGCTCGAACGGCTCGACACCGAGCTCGGCCAGCTGGGCGACGTGCGACTCGAGACGGCGGTCTGCCAGGATGCCGGCGTGCACGCGCGGGTGCAGCGTCTTGACCCGGCCGTCCAGGCACTCCGGGAAGCCTGTGAGCTCCTCGACCTTGGTGACCGGAAGGCCCAGGGCGTCGATCAGGGCAGCCGAACCGCCGGTGGAGACGAGCTCGACACCAGCGGCGGCCAGCCCGCGCACCAAGTCCTCGAGACCGGTCTTGTCGTAGACCGAGATCAGGGCCCGGCGGATTTCAATTCGATCCAGGGGGATCTGGTCGGACTGGCTCATAGGGCACTCCTCAGCGTCGTGGGTGTTGCGGGGCACCCAGGCGTTCGATGCACCCGACTCTCCCCCAGGAACGCGGGGCACTCCCCGGTGGTTGCCCACCTTCGCCAGTCGTGTGCCTCGATCTTATCCGAAGCGAACCTGCCTCCCGAACACGGTCATGCCCTCCCGGGCGATCCTGCCGACGCTGTCGACGAGCATGGCGCGCTCGGCTGTCTTGATGCGTTCGTGCAGGCTCTCGACGTCGTCGTCGTCGGCCACCTCGACCACCGTCTGGGCGATGATCGGGCCGGTGTCGACCCCCTCGTCGACCACGAACAGCGTCGCGCCGGTGACCTTGACGCCGTAGGCCAGGGCGTCGGCTGGACCGGAGGTTCCCGGGAACGACGGACACAGGGCAGGGTGCGTGTTGACCACCTTGGCGGTGAACCGCTCGAGGAACGGCGTACCGACCAGCTTCATGAAGCCGGCCAGCACGATCAGGTCGGGCTCGAAGGCCCCCACGGTGTCGGTCAGCGTCAGGTCCCAGTGGCCTCGCGAGGTGAAGTCGCCGACCCTGCGGACGAAGGTCGGGATGCCGGCGCGCTCGGCGCGCGCCAGCCCCTCGATGCCGTCGCGGTCCGCGCCGACCGCCACCACCGTCGCCCCGTACGCCGGATCCGCGCACGCGTCGATCACTGCCTGGAGGTTGGTGCCCGCGCCGGAGACGAGGACGACCAGACGTGTCGGGCGGGAAGCGGGCACGGCGAAAGGCTACCGGTCAGGTGCGAGCGCCTCGGCGCAGCCACCAGGTCTCGAACACCCCGCCGAGCAGTCCGCCCAAGCTCATGGTTCCGGTGGCGAAGACCAGGATCTCCGCGGTGTGCGCACCGATGTCGGCCATCCGGCCGGTACCCATCGGCCCACCGGCCAGCGAGATCGCGATCGTGATGAGGACACCCGCTCCGAAACCGGCGCCGGCGCCGCGCAGCGCGGCCAGGTCGAAGGGCAGCGGGGCGCTCGACCGGTGAGCCTTGGCCACGCCGACGGCTGCGCACAGTGCCGGCACACCCATGAAGATGGCCAGCCAGCCAGGAGTGGGGCCTTCGTGCGGGAGGGCGGCGAGGAGCGGGAACGCCGGGATCGCACCGAGGGACATCGCCGTCGGCGAGACCGTCGTACCGGCTCCGATCGCGAACCCGGGGCCTAGCAGGTAGGAGCTGCCGAGCAGCGCGGCGTTCGGCGACAGCAGCGCCATCACGAACGTGTAGGTCAGGGCGTCGCCGGTCCCGAGGTGCAGGTCGGAGAGGATCGTGGCGGCCTCGTTGAACGAGAAGAGCAGCGAGCCCATCACCAGCAGCGCGCCCGCGGCGAGCAGCGCGAAGGCACCCACGAACGCACCCACGACGAGCTCACGCACCCAGGTAGGCACCGAGTCGACGCGTGCGTCGAAGCGACCTGTCCCGACCGCAAGACCGGCCCCGCCACCCAGGCCGGCGACCAGGATCGCGCCGAGGACGGTGCGGCTCAGGCTGGGTGAGGCGCCGGACGTACCGGCGCCGAGGCAGATGACGACGGCCAGGACGACGTACGAGCCGGTGAAGGTGGCCACGGCACCGGCAAGCACCCGGTCGTCGGTCACCGGTACGGCGTTGCGCGCGGCCCAGCGTCCGCTGCGGAACGCCGTCAGCACCAGGCCCATGGTCAGCCCGAGCGGGATCATCCCCAGGGGCAGACCGGCCAGCGTCACGTGGGAGCCGTGACCCACGAGCCAGGCGCCGGCGCCGACGCGCAGGGCGTCGGTGGTGGTGCCGTGGGCCCCCGCGTCGGCGAGGAACCAGGCGGTCAGTGCGAGCGCCATGCACAGGACCAGCGAGACCGCGGCGGCCATGACTCCGCCGAGCGCTGCGGAGGCGCTCAGCGGGCGTCCCGGCTCGCCCGGGCGAGACGCGTCACGCCGGGTTCGGCTGATCAGGTCGCTCATGTTCCGACCATCCTCGCCCATGGCCCGCTGCCAGTGGCGGGTGCCACGCGGGTGATCCGCACTTCGTGCCTCAACACTCGTTCGCGTGCATCGTCGCTGCGCTCCTCAAACGCTCCTCGCTACGCCGGAAAACGAGCGAGCTCGATTCGGCTCCGCTCGTTCGCGTAGCCTCGACCTGTCATGCCTACAGCCGAGGAATTCGACGAGTTCTACGTCGCGACCCGTCGCGGACTCGTCCTGCAGACCTTCGCGGTCACGGGCGACCTGGCGGCTTCTCGCAGCGCGGTCCGCGATGCCTACGTGGCTGCCCGGCACCACTGGGCGAAGGTCGGCACCACCTCCGATCCCGAGGGCTGGGTGCGTCCTCGCGCCTGGGCTGCCGCCCAGCGCCGCCACACCGTGCGACCGTGGCACCGCGAGCGGCACGTGACCAGTGCCCAGGCCGCGGTGCTCGAAGCCCTGCACGCCTTGCCCGACGTCCAGCGCCGGGCCCTGGTCCTGACGCACCTGACCACCCTGCCCGCCGACGAGGTCGCCCGCGAGATCGGCCTGCCGCCGGTCTTCGTCGCGGAGCACCTGTCGGTCGGGACCGAGGCGTTCGCCGCGTCCCTGGGGATCGCGCCCGCCGACGTCCCGGCCCAGTTCGAGGAGCTGGGCAGTGCCGCGGACTCGGTGAAGCTGCCACGCCCGATGATCGTCCGGCGCAACGGCATCCGCCGACGCCGCAACCACATGCTCATCGGGTCCGTCCTGATCGTGGCCATCACCGTTCTCGCCGGCGCGTTCGTCGCCGTCGATGCACCGGCTGCCCCGCCACCGCGCGCCGGCAAGCTGGTCAGCACCCGGATGCTGCTCACCGCACCGCAGCTCTCCACGCTGTCGCCCGCACAGCCGTGGCTGGAGACCGGGACCAGCGACAACACCACCGGCACCGGCATCAACACCGACTGCCAGGCAAGCCGGTTCGCCGACCCCGACGGTCTGGGGACCTGGGTCCGGAAGTTCTCGGCCGCCGGGAAGGACCCGAAGACGCTGGTGCAGACGGTGGAGATCTCGAACTCCCCCGGTGCCGCGAGAGCTGCCTATGCCACGACCCTCGGCTGGTTCGCCGGCTGTGCGACGGCCCGGGTCCAGCTCATCGATGCCTACGCGGTCAGCGGCGTGGGCGAGCAGGCCCAGATCCTGCGACTGCGCATCCCCGACAAGCAGGACCGGTCGTTCACCGTCGGCCTCGCCCGTACCGGCGCCCTGACCACCTCGACGGTGGTCGAGTCGCAGAGCGACACCCCGGTCGACGCGCACCTGGTCTCAGCAGTGCTGGCGAGTTCGGTCGCCGACCTGTGCTACTCGAAGGTCGCCGGCGGCTGCATCACTACGGTCAGCACGGTGGCGACGTTGCCGCCGAAGTCCGGCGAGACCGTCGGCATGCTCGCGATCGCCGACCTGCCGACGATCGCCACCGTCGCCTACCCCTGGGTCGGGACCGACCCGGTGGACGCGTCGACGTTCAACGCGGCCGCCACCCCGTGCGACAACGCAAACTTCGCAGGAAGCGGCGCGACCAGGCCGGTCACGCGCACCTTCCTGATCCCGCAGGCCCACCTGCCCGCCCGCTTCGGGCTCACCGAGACGATCGGGCGGTTCAGCTCGACCCAGGCAGCGATCGCCTTCTCCGACCTGGTCGTCGCGCGCCTGAAGACGTGCCCGAAGAAGGAGCTGGGCAGCACCGTGACCCAGCAGACGCTCAAGCTCGGTGCGTCCACCGCCACGAGCTATGCGCTGTGGCGGATCCAGAGCCAGGTCAACAAGCAGCAGGACAAGGTCATGTACTGGATGGGCATCGCCCGGGTCGGCCGGTACGTCGCCCAGATCAACCTGACCCCGGTGCAGCCGTACGACATCAGCCAGCCGGCGTTCCTGGCGCTCGTGACGCGTGCGCGTGACCGGCTCTTCGAGGTGCACTGATGACCATCACCCGCGACGACGCGGTACGGCTCGACGAGGCCGCCGGGCTGGCCCACACCCGCCAGCGCTTCCGGCTGCCGGACGGCGTGATCTACCTGGACGGCAACTCGCTCGGCGCGCTGCCGAGCGGGGTACCCGCCCGCTTGGCCGACGTGGTGGAGCGCGAGTGGGGCAGCGGGCTGATCAGGTCGTGGAACGACGCGAAGTGGATGGAGCTGATCGGGCGGATCGCGACCCGGATCGCACCCCTGGTGGGGGTTCGGCCCGCAGATCTGCATCTGGGCGACTCGACCAGCGTGTCGTTGTTCAAGACCATGGTCGCCGCAGTCCGGCTCCGGCCCGGGCGCCGCGTGATCGTGGTCGAGCCGTCGACCTTTCCGACTGACGGCTACGTGGCTGCCGGCGTGGCCGACCTGCTCGGCCTGGAGCTGCGCTGGTGCGATCCGGCCGATCCACTGGCGTCGATCGACGACGACGTCGCACTGCTGAGCCTGACCCACGTCGACTTCCGCACCGGCTCGATGTACGACATGGCCGGCATCACCGCTGCCGCCCACGGGCACGGTGCCCTGGTGCAGTGGGACCTGTGCCACTCGGTCGGCGCGGTGCCCGTCGACCTGACCGCGGCCGACGCCGACTTCGCCGTCGGCTGCACCTACAAGTACCTCAACGGCGGTCCCGGCTCGCCCGCGTTCCTGTGGGTGGCGCCGCAACACCAGGACGCCGCCCGCCAGCCGATCACCGGGTGGATGGGGCACGCCGCGCCGTTCGCGATGAGCCGCGACTTCGCCCGTGCTCCCGGCATCGGCGGCTGGGCATCCGGCACGCATCCCGTCCTGGCACTGTCGTCGCTGGAGACCGCGCTCGAAGCCTTCGACGGCGTGAGCATCGCGGAGATCCGTGCCTCGTCGCTGTCGCTGACCGACCTGTTCATCGCCCTGATCGGCGAGCGATTGGGTGACCTCGAAGTCGTCACCCCGATCGAGCACGCCCGGCGCGGCAGCCAGGTCTCACTGCGACACCCGGACGCCTACGGGATCGTCCAGGCGCTGATCAGCCGCGGCGTGATCGGCGACTACCGCGACGACGGTACGAAGCCCGGGATCGCTCGGTTCGGGTTCACCCCGCTGTACGTCGGGCACACCGACGTGTACGACGCGGTCGAGCACCTGGTCGGCGTACTGGCGGGCGGGGAGCACCTGGCGCCCCAGTACGCCGAGCGCAACGCGGTCACCTGATTTCGAGACGGTTGCTGCGCAACCTCCTCAATCGACGTGGCGATCCTTCAGAACCGCCTGGGCTGCGTTGTAGCCCGGGATGAAGGTGATGCCGGGGCCGCCGTAGCAGCCCGCGCTGCCGAGGTAGAGCCCGGCGATCCCGTGCGGCTGGTCGAGGTACCCGAGCGGGCCGGGACGGTAAGGGCCGAGCAGGTCGGGGTGGATCAGGCCGTGGCAGTAGTCACCGCCGGGGGCGCCGAACATCGTGCCCATGTGCTTCGGCGTGAACGTCGTGTGCTTGAGGATCAGGCTCTCGAAGTTCGGGGCGAACCGGGTGATCCGGTCGATCACCCGCTGGCCCATCTCGGCCTTCAGGCGTGCGTACTGGCTCGGGTCCTCCTCCACCGGGAACCACAGCGCGAAGGCGGAGGCGGCTGCCTTGCCGGGCGGGGCGAGGTCGGGGTCGGAGGCCGACGGGATCTGGAACGCGATCGCCGGCTCGGCCGGAACGATGCCGCGACGCGAGTCCTCGAACTGCCGCTGGAGCTCCTCGGGCGTGGCGAAGAAGCCGATCGCGCTCTGCATCTTCGGGTCGTTGAGGAACTCGTACGGCGCCACGAACTCCGGGACCCCGTCCAGCGCGAAGTGCATCTGCACGTAGGACCCGCGATGGTCGATCCGGGACAGCCGGGTGCGCAGGTGGTCAGCCACCGCTCCGGCCGTCACCAGCGAATTGAGCGTCAGGTCGGGTGCGACGGCTGAGACGACCGTGGTGGCCGCCAGCCGGTCGCCACCGTCGAGGACCACCCCGGTGACCTGGGCGTCCACGACGGTGATCTCGGCGACCGTGGAATCCAGGCGCAGCTCGCCGCCCGCTTCCGCGTACTGCTGCTCGAGGTGCTGGGTCAGGACGCCGATCCCGCCGCGGAGCTTCTTGGTCAGCACCGTGTTCTCATCGGGGACGGCCATCCCGAAGGCCAGCCCGGCCGCGCTTCCGGGGCTCTCCGGACCGCGGTAGGTCGAGTTCACGGCCAGGAAGGCGAGCATCCCGCGCAGGGCGGCGTGCTTCTTCTTGTCCGGCAGGTAGCGATCGAGGACGTCGCTGGCGCTGCCGAAGAGCATCTCGGTGATGCTGGCGCGCTCGGCGTCGGTGGTCGCGCACGCGTACATCTCATCGATCGTCTTCGGCAGGGTGCCTTCCTCGAAGCGGCCCAGCGCGCGCGTCGGCGCGGCGCTCCAGCCGGCCATCTCGGCCATGCCCATCAGCACTTCGACGCCGTGGACCTCCATCATGTGGTTCGCCGCGGCCTCGAGGTCGGTGTAGTAGATCAGCGGCGCGACACCGTCGTCGATGATCGACACCGACATCACCTCGAGGTCGACCTGCGGCAGCGTGTCGAGGCCGAGCTCCTTGCTGACCACGGCCGAGGTCGGCAGCTGTACCGAACCGGCGATCTCGAACCGGTAGCCGTCGAAGAGCTCGACGGTCGAGGACATCCCGCCGGCGTACCGCTTGGCCTCCAGCAGGACTGTGCGCAAGCCTGCGCGCTGGAGCAGCAGCGCTGCGGTGAGGCCGTTGTGACCGGCTCCGATGACGATGGCGTCGTAGTCAGGCATGCCCAGAGGCTGGCACTCGAATCGAGGTTTCGTCAATAGTGACGAAACATGCCTCGATCATCGAGGCCGCGTTCCAGGGCCGTCAGCGTCGCGTGGCTGAGCTCTGCCAGATCGGCCATGGAGCGCTCCTCGCGCTGCATCCAAACCTCCATCGCACCGAACACCGCTGCGGCGAGCACCCGCGCCGTGACGACCACGTCGAGCCGGTGGGACGCCTCGGTGCGGCGCTCGAGGTGCTCGACGATCGCGTCGGCGAGATCCGCCTCTACCTGGCGGAGGTGGCCGACGATCCGGTCCGGATCGAGTTCGGTGGCCCGGAACGCCGCCACCTGGTTCAGCGCCTGGACGTCGTACGGGAAGGCGAAGATGGCGGCCCGGACGGACTCGACCACGGGTTCGTCGACCGGACGGGCGACCAGTGCCTTGCGGAACCACTGCAGGCCGGTGTCGTAGTCGGCGAACAGGAGGTCGTGCTTGGACGGGAAGTGCCGGTAGAACGTGCGCAGTGTGACGCCGGCGGCCTCCGCGATCTGCTCGGCCGACGTGGCCTCGACGCCCTGCGCCGCAAAGAGGTCCGTCGCGGCACGGCGCAGCGCGACACGGGTGCGCTCGCTGCGGACGGTCTGCGGGTTGCGGGCCATGGCTCGACGGTAGCGGTTCTGTCACCATTGACAAAACATGGAAGCACGACGACGGTGGCCCCATGTTCTCGCTCATCGTGCATGCACTGCTCGGCCTCGGCACGATCTGGTTCATCGTCCGGCTCAACCCGGCGATCTTCCGACGCCCGCCTTCTGGCCCGGCGCTGTCCACCCTGGAGATCGGCCTGTACGTCGTCGGGGTCACCTCGATCCTCGCCGGCTGGTCGTTCAACATCGCGTTCGTCGTCCAGAACACGCACGGCTTCTTCACCAACCCGTTCGTCGGCAACGGCAGCTGGCAGCAGTACCTGAAGCTGATGTTCGCCAACCCGGCGGCGGGCTCGGCCGGCATCGACTTCTCGATCGCGAACGTGCTACTCCTGCCTCTGGTCACAATCGTCGACGGCCGCCGACGGGGCATCAACCGGCCGTGGCTGTACTTCGTGGCGACCCTGTTCGCCTCGTTCACGTTCGGCTGGGCCTTCTACGCCGCCACCGTTGAGCGCCAGCGCCGACTCGCTGCCGACGGCCTTGTGAACGCGACGACATAAGGGCATGCTCGAAGCATGATGTTCTGGCTTGTCACCGGCGGCGTGCTCGCCGTCGTACTCGCCTGGGCGTGGTGGCTCGACCACCGGCGCCGCGGGAGCAACGGCGTGGTGCGCAGCGCCGACGACATCCAGCGGCGGGTGGAGATCACCGAGGGTAAGGTCTCCGGGTACTCGTCGCCCTCCGCACGGAACCTCGGCAACGGCAGATTCTAGGCTGCGGCACTCACCGACCGGACCGGGAATTGCGAAGGCCCCCGGCGAACCGGGGGCCTTCTACCGAGTCAGGGACTCACAGTTCCTTGAGGATGGCCCGCATCAGCTCCGCGGTCTCGGACGGCGTCTTGCCGACCCGCACCCCGGCAGCCTCGAGGGCTTCCTTCTTCGCCTGCGCGGTGCCCGAGGAGCCCGACACGATGGCGCCGGCGTGGCCCATGGTCTTGCCCTCGGGTGCCGTGAAGCCGGCGACGTAGCCGACGACCGGCTTGGTCACGTGGTCCTTGATGTACGCCGCCGCGCGCTCCTCGGCGTCGCCACCGATCTCGCCGATCATCACGATCGCCTTGGTGTCGGGGTCGTTCTCGAACGCCTCGAGCGCGTCGATGTGCGTGGTGCCGATGACCGGGTCGCCACCGATGCCGATGGCGGTGGTGAAGCCGAAGTCACGCAGCTCGTGCATCATCTGGTAGGTCAGCGTGCCCGACTTGGAGACCAGGCCGATCGGACCGGCGCCCGCGATGGTGTGCGGGGTGATGCCGGCGAGCGACAGTCCGGGGCTGATGATGCCGGGACAGTTCGGCCCGATCATCCGGGTGGACTTGCCATCCAGGTAGGCCCAGACCTCGGCCGAGTCCTGGACCGGGACACCCTCGGTGATGACCACGAGCAGCGGGATCTCGGCGTCGATCGCCTCGATGCACGCGTCCTTGGTGAAGGCCGGCGGGACGAACGCGACCGACACGTTGGCGCCGGTCTCCTTCATCGCCTGCGCGACGTCGGCGAAGACCGGGAGGTCCTTGCCACCGAGGTTGACCGTCGTACCGGCCTTGCGGGCGTTGACGCCGCCCACGATGTCAGCGCCGGACTCAACCATCAGGGTGGTGTGCTTGGCACCCATCCCGCCGGTCATGCCCTGGACGATGATCTTGCTGTCTGAGTTCAGGTAGATCGCCATGTGTGTTCAGTCCCCTATCAAGCGTTCGCCAGCTCGGCGACCTTGTCGGCCGCACCGTCCATGGTCGCGACGAGGGTCACCAGCGGGTGGTTCGCCTCGTTGAGGATGCGACGACCCTCCTCGACGTTGTTGCCGTCGAGCCGGACCACCAGGGGCTTGCTCGCGCCGTCCCCGAGGATCTCCAGCGCGCCGACGATGCCGTTGGCGACCTCGTCACACGCGGTGATGCCACCGAACACGTTCACGAACACCGCCTTGACCTGCGGGTCGTTGAGGATCACGTCCAGGCCGTTGGCCATCACCTGGGCGTTGGCGCCGCCGCCGATGTCCAGGAAGTTGGCCGGCTTCACGCCGCCGTGGTTCTCGCCGGCGTACGCGACGACGTCGAGGGTCGACATGACCAGGCCGGCACCGTTTCCGATGATGCCGATCTCGCCGTCGAGCTTGACGTAGTTCAGGCCCAGGTCCTTGGCCTTCGCCTCGAGCGGGTCGGCCTCGTCGCGGATCACGAACTCCTCGTGGTCCTCGTGGCGAACCTCGGAGGCGTTGTCGTCCAGGGAGACCTTGCCGTCCAGCGCCTCGAGCCGGTCGCCCTCCAGGCGAGCCAGCGGGTTCACCTCGACGAGGGTGGCGTCCTCCTCGACGAAGACCTCCCACAGCTTCTGGACCATCTCGATGGCCTGGTCGCGCAGCGCAGCCGGGAACTTGGCGTCGTCGACGATCTCGGCGGCCTTGGCGGCGTCGACGCCGACGAGCGCGTTGATCGGGATCTGCCGGACAGCCTCGGGGTTGGTCTTCGCGACCTCCTCGATCTCGACACCACCCTCGACGCTCGCGATGCAGAGGTAGGAGCGGTTCGAGCGGTCCAGCAGGAAGGAGAAGTAGTACTCCTCCACCGGCGGCGTGGCCGGGGTGATCAGGACGCGGTTGACCGTGAGGCCCTTGATCTCCATGCCGAGGATGGCCGACGCGTGCTCGAACGCCTCGTCGGGCGTCTTCGCGAGCTTGACGCCGCCGGCCTTGCCGCGACCGCCGGCCTTGACCTGGGCCTTGACGACGGTGACTCCGCCGAGCTGCTCAGCAGCCGCCCTGGCGTCTTCGGCGGTCTCGACGACGACCCCGAGGGTCGTGGCCACGCCGTGCTTGGCGAAGAGTTCCTTCGCCTGGTACTCCATCAGGTCCACGGGGGTTCACCTGTCTCTAGATGCTTGGTTGGGCGGCCGATCTCTGATCCCTGGGGGATTCAGCATGATCAAGACGCACCGCCGACCATAAACCCGTTGACTCCGGGGTCGCGATTCAGGGTCCGTGCGTGGACAAGGGGTGTGACCCAGGCCTCGCGCCCGGGATCAGCCGTCGGGAAACTGCTCGCTGACCCAGTCGGTGATCTCGGTGGTCGTGGCCCCCGGGGTGAAGATCTTGGCCACCCCCAGCTCGGCGAGCACCGGGAGGTCCTCGTCGGGGACGATGCCCCCGCCGAAAACCACGATGTCACTGGAGTCCCGCTCGGCCAGGAGCTCGACCAGGCGGCGGAATTGGGTCATATGGGCACCGGAGAGGACCGAGAGCCCGATCAGGTCGGCGTCCTCCTGGATCGCTGTCTCCACGATCTGCTCCGGGGTCTGGTGCAGCCCGGTGTAGATGACCTCGTGGCCGGCGTCGCGCAGGGCCCGGGCAACCACTTTCGCGCCGCGGTCATGTCCGTCCAGACCGGGCTTGGCGACAACGATGCGCAACATGGTCCGAGGCTATCCCGACCGCTAGGGTGACCAATCGGCACGGTGTCTCGTTGTGTCTCGAAGAATGGTCTAGTTCCGGATTTCACCCGGCCGTGATCGTTCCGTTATGGTTTGGCGGTCAATACGCACGACTCACACCACAGGGCATGTTCCGGGGGAACGGTTCTGGGCACGACGTAAGGACAGCTTTGGGCAACCACCGGGCAGAACACCGCAGTCCACACCGGGCTGCAGGTGACGCGACCCCGGTCGGCGGCACCCGCTCCGCCGGCGGACGCCGGAAGGCGACCCGCCACAAGACCCAGACCAACGTCTTCCGCAAGATCCCCGCGGTCCCGAGCCTCATCGGTGCGGTCGCGATCATCGCCGCCGCCGGCGGAGCGATCGGGATGGGTCCGGGCAACCTCAACGGCACCGGCCTGCAGCTCTCGGCAGGGTCGGACAATTTCAGCGGTACCGACGCCTTCACCTTCACCGGCAACGACGCCCGCTCGCTGGCGATCAGCCGCGACTCCGAGCGCCAGGCACTCAAGGTCGCGACCGCCAGGAGCCTCCAGGCCACTGTCGACGAGCAGTCGGCCGAGCGGAACTCCACCTTGCAGTCGCTCGCCGCCGATGCCCAGAAGCGTGCCGACGAGATCGCGAAGAACCTCTGGGTGCTGCCGACGGTCGGCTACGTGCTGACGGCCCGCTTCGGTCAGTCCAGCGGCCTGTGGTCGCACCTGCACACCGGACTGGACTTCGCAGCCCCGACGGGTACGCCGATCTTCGCCATCGCTGACGGCGTGATCACCTTCACCGGGTACGACGGCTCGTACGGCAACAAGACCGTCGAGACGCTCCCTGACGGCACCCAGATCTGGTACGCCCACCAGTCCGAGATCGACGTCACCGTCGGACAGCACGTCATCCAGAGCGCGCAGATCGGCCGGATCGGCAGCACCGGCAACACGACCGGCCCGCACGTGCACATCGAGGTCCGCCCCGGTGGCGGCGCCCCGGTGGACCCGTACCCGGAGTTCCTCCTCCACGGCGTCACGCCGTAACTCGTCCGCGACGGGCTCCCGTGACCCGTCAGGCGCCGCCGACGGGCAGGCCGCCGCTGCGGCCAGCATCAAGCGCAGCGCGGCGCTGCGAGACCAGGTCGGGCACCGCACCGAAGTCGCAGCGACGCGGTAAGCCGATGGCGCAAGGGGGTCTGGACGGCGGCGGCGCCTGTCGGGTCACCCCCGCGGACCTTCAGAGCTTCTCCACCGGCGCGTAGCGCAGCAGCAGCCGCTTGACGCCCTCACTGCCGAAGTCGATGCTCGCCACGGCCTTGTCGGCGGCTCCCTCGACGCTGATCACCGTGCCCAGGCCGAAGGTGTCGTGCTGGACCCGGTCGCCCGGGTCCAGGTTCGGTACGTCGCGTCCGGCCATCGCCTTCTTCGACGCGTCCGCGCTCGCCGTCGCGCTGGAGAACCGCGAGGCCATCTGCTGACGCCCGCGGCCGGTGAGGCTGTCGGTCCCGACGCGGGCGCCTGATCCGGACGACCCATAGTCCTGACGCACCCAGCTGGTCTGCTCGGCCGCGGTGCGCTTCCAGTCGATCAGGTCGACCGGGAGCTCGTCGAGGAAACGCGACGCCGGGTTGTGCGCCGGTGCTCCCCACGCCGAGCGGACGACGGCACGTGAGACGTAGAGGCGTTCGCGGGCACGGGTCACCCCGACGTACGCCAGCCGGCGCTCCTCCTCGAGCTCGGGCTTGTCGCCCAGCGAGCGCAGGTGCGGGAAGACGCCGTCCTCGAGGCCGGTGAGGAAGACAACCGGGAACTCCAGCCCCTTGGCGGTGTGCAGCGTCATCATCGTGACGACACCTGGAGAGTCTTCGCCGTCAGGGGCGTCGGGGATCTGGTCGGAGTCGGCGACCAGCGCGACCCGCTCGAGGAAGTCGGTCAGGCCGGGAGCCGGGGCGTCGACCTGCCCTTGATCAGACAGAGCGTCGGCCGGGTCCGCGCTCGGGCCGAGCAACGGGTCGTCCGCGAACTCGCGCGCGACCGCCACGAGCTCGGCGAGGTTCTCCACGCGGGTCTCGTCCTGCGGGTCGTCGGACTCCTCCAGCTCCTTGAGGTAGCCGCTGCGGGTCAGGGTCGCTTCCAGGATCACGTCGATGCGCTCGCCGGCCTCGACCATCGACTGGAGCTGCTCGATGATCTCGACGAACGCGTTGATCGCGTTCAGCGACCGACTGGCGATGCCCGGCGCCTCGGCGGCCCGGCGCAGCGCTTCCCAGAACGTGATCCGTTCCCGGGTCGCGAACGCGTCGACGCAGGCCTCAGCGCGGTCGCCGATCCCGCGCTTGGGGGTGTTCAGGATCCGGCGCAGCGAGACCATGTCCGACGGGTTGGCCAGGGTGCGCAGGTAGGCAAGCGCATCGCGAACCTCACGGCGCTCGTAGAAGCGCACTCCCCCGACGACCTTGTAGGGCATCCCGACCCGGATGAAGACTTCCTCGAAGACCCGCGACTGCGCGTTGGTCCGGTAGAACACCGCCACGTCACCGGCGCGGGCGAGGCCGGAGTCGGAGAGCTTGTCGATCTCCTCGGCGACGAACCGCGCCTCGTCGCGCTCGTCGTCGCCGACGTACCCGATGATCTTGGCGCCGTCACCGGCGTCGCTCCACAGCTTCTTCGGCTTTCGTCCCTCGTTGTGGCCGATCACCGAGTTCGCGGCCGTGAGGATCGTCTGGGTCGAGCGGTAGTTCTGCTCCAGCAGGATCGTCTCGGCGTTCGGGAAGTCCTCCTCGAAGTCCATGATGTTGCGGATGTTGGCGCCGCGGAACGCGTAGATCGACTGGTCCGCGTCACCGACCACCATCAACTCGGCCCCCGGGACGCCTTCAGCCTCCTCCATGCTGTTGCCGCAGAGCTCGTGGATCAGGGCGTACTGGGCGTGGTTGGTGTCCTGGTACTCGTCGACGAGCACGTGCCGGAAACGTCGGCGCCAGTTCTCCCGCACGTCGGGGAAGGCCCGGAAGAGGTGCACGGTCATCATCAGCAGGTCGTCGAAGTCGAGCGCGTTGGCCTGCCGCAGCCGCTCCTGGTAGATCCGGTACGCCTCGGCGTAGGTCTCCTCCTGGCCGTTGCGTGCGTCCTTCGTGGCGTCCTCGGCGTCCTGGAGCTCGTTCTTGGCGTTCGAGATCCAGTTCAGGATCGCGCGCGGCTGGTACCGCTTGACGTCCAGGTCCAGGTCGCGGCAGACCAGGGTCATCAGCCGCTTGGAGTCCGCGGCGTCGTAGATCGTGAAGTTCGACTTGAAGCCGATCCCCATCTTGTTGAACTGAGTGATCTCCTTGCGCAGGATCCGCACGCATGCCGAGTGGAACGTGCTGACCCACATGATCCGCGCCCGGCCGCCGACCAGCTCCTCGACCCGCTCGCGCATCTCGGCCGCAGCCTTGTTGGTGAAGGTGATCGCCAGCACCGACCCGGGGTGGGCGTTGCGCTCGGAGATCAGCCAGGCGATCCGCCGGGTCAGCACCCGGGTCTTGCCGGAGCCGGCACCCGCGACGACGAGCAGCGGCGCACCCTCGTGCACGACCGCGGCGCGCTGCGGCTCGTTGAGCCCGGACAGCAGCTCGTCCCGGCTCGGACGACGGCCCTTCTTCGCGGGCTCGGCGGCCTCGACGGACGGGAGACCGGGGATCGGGAACTGCATGCTCATGTCCGGGTAACCCTACGGCCAGGCACCGACGGCCACCGACCGCAGATCGGTCGGTGGCCGTCGCTGAGGATCAGGCGATCAGGCAGTGGCGCCCTGCGAGCGCCAGTACTCGTTGAGCGCACCGTTGGTCTTCACGAACCAGATGATCGGGCCGATGATGATGAAGATCCCCGGGAAGTACCAGAGGCCCGTCACACCAGAGACCGTCTTCTGACGACCGGCCCGCTCCTGCATGCTTCCGACCTCGCCCGAGGTCAGGAACGGAAGCACCAAGCCGGTGATGCCGATGATGAGACCTCCCACCAGGAACAACAGGGCGACCCCGCCGCCGATACCTGATCCGGTGTGGCGCTTCATCTCGCTGTGCACCTTGAAGTACCAGACCCAGGTGTAGATCCCTAGGGTCACGATCGCCAGCAGGATGCACAGGCCGGTGCTGCGGACCTTGCCTGTCGGGCCCGGACCCACGGGTGCCGGAGCTCCGTAGGCGGGGGCAGGCGGCGGCACGTACGCAGGCGGTGCCGCGTACGCCGGCGGCGGAGGCGGTGACGCGGCGGCGTACGGATCCGGGGCGGACGGAGGCGGCGGTGTCTGATCTGTCATGCGGGCAATGTAGACCCGCCCACAGGTCTCAGCGGCTCAACTTGCCCGATTCGCCCGGGCCGACTCGCGCCACCACACGGCCGTCGGTACGTCGGCAGCGGTGAACCGCTCGCCCGGACGGGGCAGCGCGACGTCGATGCCACGCTCCTCGGCCTCCTCGACCAGCCACTCGACCGGCCCGGACCACGTGTGGAACGCGAGGTCGAAGGTGGCCCAGTGGATCGGCAGGAACAGCGCGCCGTTGACGTCGAGGTGCGTCTGCACGGCCTCGGCCGGGTTCATGTGGATGTCGGACCAGCGGTTGTCGTACGCGCCGATCGGGAGCACGGTCAGGTCGAACGGGCCGTACTTCTCACCGAGACCGACGAACGCGGGGGTGTAGCCGGTGTCGCCACCGAAGAACACCCGACGACGCTCGGCGCCACGGCCGGCAGCGACCACCCACGAGGACCACAGGGTCTTGTTGCGGGTGAAGCCGCGGCCCGAGAAGTGCCGGGCCTCGGTGCAGGTCAGCGTGAGGTCGCCGAAGTCGACCGACTGGTCCCAGTCCAGCTCCACGATGCGGTCCTCAGCGACGCCCCAGCTGCGCAGGTGCGAGCCGATGCCCAGCGGCACGACGATCGGCATCGTCTGGTTCTCGGTCAGCCAGTCGATCGTGGCCATGTCGAGGTGGTCGTAGTGGTCGTGCGAGATCAGGACCGCGTCCAGACGGGGCAGGTCAGCCAGGTCGATCGGGACCGGGTGGCTGCGCTTGGGACCCACCGTGGGCGACGGGGAGACCCGGTCGCTCCAGACCGGGTCGGTCAGCACCCAGCGGCCGGCGACCTCGAGCAGCACGGTGGCGTGCCCCAGCCAGGTGGCGGCGAAGTCGGAGGCCTCGGCCGGGAGGTCCGGGATGACCAGGGGGACCGGGAGCGCGGGGCGACCGATGTCGCCCTTCTTCGCGAAGTCCAGGGCCATCGAGCCCTGGTTGCCGGTGTCGACGATCTCGGAGGGGAGTCGGTTCTGGAAGGATCCGTCGCGCCACTGCGGGGAATCACTGATCTTCGAATTGTCTAGGGCCGACGGGTTCGCCCCCATCGAGCGGCGCAGGCCACGCGTGGCGTTCGTCAACGGGGAGACGAGGGCAGCAGAAGCGCCCACGGCAGCAGCGAGAACGGGGATTCGGTATCGGCTCACGCCACCATTGTGCGCCTGACGTGGTGGCCGCGCGGTGCGAAGTGGTCAACGACACCAGAACGCTGTGCAAACTCTGGCACGCTCAGAAGATGAACGAACGGAACGTGCTGGGCACCGAGCTGCAGTCCTGCGGCACTGATCCGGTCACGGGATTCCACCGGGACGGCACCTGTACGTGCGGGCCCCAGGACCTCGGGCTGCACGCCGTCTGCGCCGTGATGACCAGCGAATTCCTCGAGCACCAGCGGGCGGTCGGCAACGACCTCTCGACTCCCCGGCCTGAGTGGGACTTCGCCGGGCTGGTTCCCGGCGATCGCTGGTGCGTCGTGACCGCGCGCTGGTTGCAGGCCTACGAGGACGGCGTGGCCGCGCCCGTGGTGCTCGGTGCGACCAGCGAACGCGCGCTGGAGCTGGTCAGGCTGGACCAGCTCGTCGAGCACTCCGTCGACGTACCCGACGATCCGGGCGCACTGGGCTGAGGTTTCGAGACGGTTGCTGCGCAACCTCCTCAACCACCGACGGTCTCAGGCGTGCGCGTAGAAGTACGGGTCGAGCACCCGCACCTCGGTGATCGAGTCCACCGGCAGGCCGTTGACCACGGCCACCGCGTGGATCGCCTCGGGCGAGGGGGCGTCGTAGATGCAGTACGTCTTGCCGTTGTCCGGCGTGACGTAGGAATGGATCCAGGTCACGCCCTGAGCAGCGTTGTTGCCGACGACCGTGCCGCAGAGCATCGCGCCGTCCTCGGTGGACGGGATGGCCAACCCTTCGGGGAAGGTGCGCTCGACGAGATATCTGGGCATGTGGTGCCTCCTCGATGGGGCGGACCGAGATCTCCTGACGTTAGCCTGCCCGGGTGACCAAGCTCATCGCAATCCTCACCGCACCCGACATCGGTCCGGCGCTGCATGACCCGGCCCTTCGCGGACGGCTCGCCGAGGCCGGGGTGACCGGGCTGCAGGTCAACGTCGACGACGCCGACGTGGCACCCGCGATGCGCTTCGGGCCCGGCGACGGCAACGGGCGGGCGATCACCGCGTTCGTGACGGTCTGGACGACCGAGGTGGAGCAGACCCTCGCAGTCCTGGCCGGCCTCGGCGAGGGCACCCACGTCTGGCGGGTCACCGAGCGACGACCGGTCGAGCCGCCCGTGGTGGCTGCCGGCGAGCGCGTCGACGCCCTGGCGAACATCGCGGTCCTGCGGCGACCCGACGGCATGAGCAAGGAGGAGTACCTGGAGATCTGGATCGGCGGGCACACCCCGATCGCCTCGGAGACCCAAGCCACCTTCGGCTACATCCAGAACATCGTCGAGGAGCCCCTGACCCCCGGTGCCCCCGAGATCTCGGCCATCGTCGAGGAGCTGTTCCTGATGGCCGGGATGACCGACATGCATGCCTTCTACGGCAGTGGCGGGGACGATGGCGAGCTGAACCGGAGGATCACCAGGCTGATGACCAGCGTCGCCCGGTTCGGGGCCGACAAGGGGCTCGACCTGGTCCCGACGAGCCGGTACCTGTACCAAGTCTGAACGTTTTCCGCACACGATGTCGAAAACTGCATGACCTGTTCGACGTACGAGCAAGAGCACGAGCAACCCACTTACGAGAGAGGCAATGAGATGCCGCGTTTCATGGGATTCGTCAGGATGGTCGAAGGCCAGCAGGGCATGCCACCGCAGGCCCTGATGGACGCGATGGACACCTACATCGGCGAGCAGGCCACGGCAGGCCACTTCCTCGACGGTGGTGGACTCTTCGGCACCGAGGACGCTGTGAACTTCGTCGTCAAGCACGGCGAGACCACCCGCGTGGACGGACCGTACGCCGAAGCCAAGGAGGTCGTCGGCGGTTGGGCCCTCCTCGCGTACGACACCCTCGAGGAGGCGATCGCGGGGCAGCAGGAGTTCGCCGACCTGCACACGAAGCACTGGCCGGACTGCGAGCTCGTCTGCACGTTGCGCCAGGTCTCCGACGGTCCGCCGCCGGTCGCCGAGGCCTGATCCACGACGTCGTGCGGCCAGCCCTAGGCTGGCCGCATGGCCGAATCCACCGCCGAGGCGATCACCGCAGCCTGGCGCGCCGAGTCCGCGCGGCTGATCGCCGCCCTGACCCGGATGACACGTGACGTCGGGCTGGCCGAGGACCTCGCCCAGGACGCCCTGGTGGCGGCGCTCGAGCAGTGGCCCGAGAACGGCATCCCGAACAGCCCGGCCGCGTGGCTGATGACCACCGCCAAGCGGCGCGGGATCGACCACTTCCGGCGGGCCGACGTACTGCGCCGCAAGACCGACGAGCTCGGTCACGTGAGGGAGGAGGACGGCATGCCGGATCTCGACGCCCAGGTGGACTACATCGAGGACGACGTCCTGCGGCTGATCTTCCTGTCCTGCCATCCGGCGCTCACCCCCGAGTCCCGCGCAGCACTGACCTTGCGGCTGGTCGGTGGCCTGACCACCGCCGAGATCGCCCGCGGCTTCCTGACCACCGAGTCGACGATGGGCCAGCGGATCTCGCGGGCCAAGAAGACCCTGACCGAGGCGAAGGCCGAGTTCGAGCTGCCCACCGGCGAGGACCGCATCCGTCGCCTCGACGACGTGATGGCGGTGATCTACCTGGTCTTCAACGAGGGCTACACCGCGACCGCCGGCGACGAGTGGCTCCGCCCGGAGCTGACGACCGAGGCGATCAGGCTGGCCCGGATGCTGGCCGACATGGTGCCGGAGGAGCCCGAGGCGCACGGGCTGCAGGCCCTGCTCGAGCTCCAGGCGTCGCGTGACCACGCCCGCGTCGATGCCGACGGCAAGCCGGTGCTGCTCGAGGACCAGGACCGCACCAGCTGGGACCAGCTGCTGATCCGCCGTGGCCTGGCCGCGCTGGAGAAGGCCGAGCTGCTGGCGGTACGCGGCAAGCCGGTCGGTCGTTACTACCTGCAGGCCGCGATCGCGTCGCAGCACGCCCGCGCGGCCACACCCGAGGAGACCGACTGGCGTCGGATCGCCACCCTGTACGACGTCCTGGCCCAGGCCGCGCCGGGACCGGTCGTCGAGGTCAACCGGGCCGTCGCGCACGGTCGCGCCTTCGATCCGGGCGCCGGACTGGCCGTGCTCGAGGAGCTCCCGCCCGATGCGCTCGCCGGCTCGCACCTGGTGCCGAGCGTGCGCGGCGACCTGCTGGCCCGCGCCGGGCTGCATCGTGAGGCGGCCGCCTCCTTCCGGGAGGCTGCCGCCCTGACGAGGAACACCAGCGAGCAGGAGCTCCTGCTCGCGCGTGCCGAAGAAAGCGCGCAGTTGGAAAATTAGAGCGGCGATGTCGAAGGTCGAGTGAGTCGATCGACGTACGGGTGCGAGCACACCTGACCAGGAGGAACCGATGACCACCACGACCACCAGCGGAACCCGCTACGCCACGTCGGCGGACGGCACCGAGATCGCGTACGACGTCAACGGCAGCGGGCCAGCGCTGGTCATCGTCGAGGGCGCACTGTGCCACCGCGGCATGGGCACCGCGAAGAGCGTCCGCGACTCACTCGGCGACCACTTCAAGGTCCATGCCTACGACCGTCGTGGTCGCGGCGAGAGCGGTCCGGGCGTGACGGCGTACGAGGTGCAGCGTGAGGTCGAGGACCTGATCGCGGTGCTCGACGTCGCGGGCAGCGATGCCCGTGTCTTCGGGTGCTCCTCGGGTGCCGCGCTCGCCCTGGAGGCTGCCCGCCAGGGCGTGCCGATGACCTCCCTGGCGGTGTACGAGGCCCCGTTCATCGTCGACGACACCCACGTGGCGAACGACCCGCAGCTCGCCGACCGGGTCCAGGCGATGGTCGATGCCGGTGAACCGGGCGAGGCCGTCAAGCTGTTCATGCGCACCGTCGGCGTCCCGGCGTTCGGGATCGTGATGATGCAGCTGCTCCCGGTCTGGAAGGGCCTCAAGGCGGTCGCGCACACGCTGCCGAACGACCTCACGATCGTGCTCCCGTTCGAGCAGGGAAAGCCGCTCCCGGCCGGCCACTACGCCTCAGTCACGGTGCCGACCCTGGTCATCGCCGGCGGCAAGAGCCCCGAGTACATGCGCAACGCCCAGGCCGCGATCGCCGACCAGATTCCCGACGCCCGGCTGGTCACGCTGGCCGGCCAGACCCACATGGTGAAGCCCCGGGCCACCACGCCGGCCCTGGTCGGCCACTTCCTGCCCACCGGTGGTTGAGGAAGGCGCGCAGCGCCTGTCTCGAAACCTCACTCGCTCGGCGTGCTCAACACGTCCCTGACCCCGCGCCACGACATCACCGATCGAGCCGACCTCCCGCTCAGCACCGACGCGAAGCTCAGGAACGACCCGATCGAGAACGCCGAGCCGAAGGACCCGATCGACGCGACCGAGGCGAACGATCCGACCGACCCGATCGAGAGCACCGACCCCTTCGAGCGGATCGACAGGATCGAGCCTTCGGACTTGTAGGAGAGCAGGTTGTCCGCCATGGCTCGATCCTGCCGCGAGCCGGGCCGTTCAGGAAGCGAGATGGACCGGCGCCCTGCGTCAAGCCCGTTGCTGATCGCGCACGGGCACGGTCAGCTCCACGACCTCCAGCACGTCGGAGTGCGCCCGGTAGACCGGCCAGACGATCCCACCGATGTCGTGGGCGGCGTTGACCAGGAACCGGGCCCACGCGCGATCGCCGATGTGCCACGGCCCGACGCCGGAGCGGGTGATCAGCATGGCGACCGAGCCCCCTCCCCCGGGTCCGTCGAGGATGTCGCGACAGATGCCGACCAGGTCGGTCAGCGGGACGTCGTACGGGCCGTCGGGGAGGTCCTCGATCGTCATCAGCGGACCGGTGGGCCGTTTCTCGTAGTCGATGAACAGCAACCACAGGCTGCGATCGATGAAGGTCGGGGCGATGATCAGTTCCCGCCAGACGGGAGCCAGATCGGCGGCCGTGCGAAGGGGATCAGCGTGGCGAGGCGGTCTGCGAAGGCTCATCGGGCGATGTTGGGTGGCACCCGTGTCGCCTCGCAGATCCCGTCCACAGAAGTTTCCCGCCCCCACGTGCCGCGTGATGCCTCACCGCGCGCAACGCCAGCCGCGAACTGTCACGCCGATGCTGTTTCGCCTCGCCAGCAACATTCAGGGGGTCGGCACGGACCACACGTCCGGCGCGTCGGCGCCGAACGACAGCAGCACCTCGCGGACGGTCCGGCCGTTCTCGACGTTGAAGACGACCAGGCCCGCGACAGCCTTGCCGGCAGGGACGACGACCTGCCGGGCCAGCAGTGAACCGTTCCTGAGCTTCCTGACCGTCGGGTCGGGCGCGTGGCTGACGCCGAGGTCATCGACGATCGTCAGATCGGTGTCCACCGGCAGGCTCCAGGTCGCCGTACCCCGGTTCAGGGTGGTCAGCGGGATCGCGACGAACTGGTGGCCCTTGCCGGCTGACTGACCCCGGACCGTGGTCACGGTCGTCGGGATGCCTGCGGTCACGGTGAGTGCCGGGTGCGAGAGCGATGCGTCGATGGCGATCGGCTGGCCGAGCGCAGTCGGCGGCGGTGAGGCGAAGAAGCTCCGGCCCCAGCTGACCAGGTGCGGGACACGAGGTACTCCGATCAGGACGCCGGCGATGACCAGGGCACCGACGATCGCCGGCATCAGCGAGGTCTTCCTCGCGCGCCGGTCGATGGGTACGGTGCGGATCGCGGTCAACCGCGTCTCCATCGCCCTGGTCGGCTCCTCGGGGGAGTCCGGGTCCTTGATGCGCCGGCCGCGCTGGCGGCCGGGGCGAGCCAGCCGGGGCGCCGATCTCTTCACCTTCGTGGGTGCAGGCTCGGCAACCGGTACCTGGTCCTCAGGCGTCGGGTCTTCGACGTCAGCCACGGTGAGCTCGGCGATCACCGGCTCCTCAGCGACCTCCACCGTCTCCACCACTGCTGGCTCGACCGGTTCCGTCTCAACCGTCTCAACCACCTCAACGGCCGTAACAGGAGCCGGCTTCGTACGCCGGACGAGGCGGCCGCGTCGTGGCGCCGAGGTCACCGGGGGCTCCACCACGACCTCGCGCCCATCCGACTGCTCGAGGGTCTCGGTCAGGATGTGCCGCACCTCGGCAAACCCGCGGTCGCTCAGGACGTCCGGCAGGTCGTTGACCAGCTCGAGGATGTTGGCCGTCGAGCAGACGGCCACACCGTCCACGACTCCGGTGATGGCATCGGCGCGCTGGAAGCAGAGCACCGGGACGACGGGCGCTCCATCAAGCAGGTCACGGACAGCAGCGGCCGCAGCCTCCACCTCGTGAACGTCGTCGAGCCGGGACTCGCCGGCACACGCGAGCGAGTCCTCGGTCAGCGCCACCGGACCCACCAGAGCCAGGGTGTTGATGACGCAGACCCCGGAGGGCCCGGCGATCACGTGGTCCATCAGCGCCTCGCCGCCCGGCAGGGCTACGTCGTGCAGCACCAGCCAGCCGACAACGCGCAGCAGATCGAGCCCGGCGTCGGCTGGATGCTGATCCGCCTCGGCTCGCCTGGCTCTCCGCGCACGCGACCGTCCGGCCCGCTCCGCGGATTCGGCGCGAACTGACACTGCGCCCCCTCCCGAAAATCCCCTAGAACGTACATTACGGGATATTTCGGGCAAACGTTAGAGGGGCACTACGGCCGGTTGCGACCCAGGTCGTCGTGCGCCTGGACCCACTCCTCGGCCACGACGGCCGAGCCCAGCGACAACTCCCCCGCCAGCACCGTCGCGGCGATGATCTCGGCCAGTTTGTAGACCCCGCCGCTTCCGTAGCAGCCGAGCATCTCCAGGCACTCGCGCTGGGTCGCCAGGCCCGTCCCGCCGCCGTACGTGGCGATGATGAGCGCCGGCAGGGTGACCGAGGCGTAGAAGTCCCCGTTGGGGAGCAGCTCGGAGTACCCGTACAACGCAGAGCTCTCGGCCACGTTCGCGACGTCCTGGCCGGTGGCGATGAACATCGCGGTGATGCCGTTGGCCGAGTGGTTGCCGTTGTTGTTCGTCACGGACATGATCGAGCCGAGCTGGCCCTTCATGCGGGCGTTGAAGAGCTTGTCGGTCGAGACGTGCATCTGCTCCTCGACCAGTGCGGCCGGCAGCGTGATCTCAGCGACGACCCGCTTGCCGCGGGTGTGCAGCATGTTGACGACCGAGGTCTTCTTGTCGGTCGCGAACTGTCCCTCGAGCAGGAAGTGCACCTCGCCCGGGTAGTGCTGCTTGATCCAGGCACAGGCCGCGAACGTCGCCTTGCCCGTCATGTTCTGTCCGGCAGCATCACCGGTCGTGTAGTTGAACCGGGTGTAGAGCAGCTTGGAGACCGGGAACTTCTGGATGTCGATCAGGGTGCCCGAGGTGGTGGTCGTCTTGGCAGCGGCCGCGATCTCCTCGAAGTGCGCGTCGAGCCACACCTGGAAATCCCGGGCCTCGCGAGCACTGGTGAAGCTGAACACCGGAGCGCGCTGCATCCGGTCGTCGATCACGGTCGTGGTGATCCCGCCGGCCTCGCGGGTCAGCTTCATCCCCCGGCTGTACGACGCGACCAGGGTCCCCTCGGTCGTCGCCAGCGGCACGAAGAACTCACCGGTCGCGTGCTCGCCGTTGACCAGCAGTGGCCCAGCCAGCCCGATCGGCACCTGGGCCACCCCGAAGAAGCCCTCGATGTTGCCGGGCAGGGTCTGCGGGTCCAGCGAGTAGCTGGCGACGTGCTCCACCGGGCTCGAGGTGTGCTCGCGGATGAACTCCTGGCGGGCCTTGATCGCACCCGGTGCGTAGTCGTCGGTGCGGTCGCGCGGGATCTTGCGTTCGGTCATGTCGCAGAGGATGGCATGTCGGAGGCTCAAGAAACCCGGATCGCCACGACCCGGTCGGTCACCGACGGGTCCTCCCCGCCCAGGAGCCAGACCTGGCCGCCGATCGCCACCACGGCCGAGTCGCTCAGCGCCGCCGGCAACGAGCCCGCCCGCGAGAACCGGCCCGTCGACGGGTCGAACCACCACATCGCCGCCGTCTGGGTGTTCGGGTCGGTCCTTCCCCCGAGCAGCAGCACCCGGCTGCCGACCCTCACCGCGACCGCGTGGCCAAGCGGTCGGGGCAGCCGGCCCTCGACAGCCGACCTCCCCTTCGCCGCGTTGTAGACCTGCACGGTGTTGAGCTCACGGCCGTTCACCTCGCCGCCGAAGACGAAGACGCTGGAGCCGACGACCGCGGTAGCGGCGTACCGGACTCCGGTCTTGAGCTGACCGACTGTCCGCAGGCCGTGGGGCTCGACCGCGAGGATGTCGCGCGGCACGTTGGTGCCGTCGTACCCGCCGATGACCAGCGTGGTGCCGGCGACGCTGACGACCGACAGGTCCGAGCGGGTGGTGGGCAGGTGGGTGACCGGCTTCCAGCGGCCTCCGGTCAGTGCCTGGACGACGGACTGCTCGGAGGCGTTGCCGCCGCCGAAGACCGCGGGGTTGCCGGCGTACAGGCCGCCGGCGACGTCGTGGACCTGTGTGCCCAGTGAGGGCAACGGCTGGCTGCGGCCGGTGGTCAGGTCGATGAGTACGGCGCGCGCCGACGAGGTGTCTCCGGGGAACATCCCACCGGCGAGCACGACCTGGCCGGGATGGCCCGGGTCGGCGATCGCAGCCTCGCGGGCAATCGCGTACGGAAGTCGCCAGGTGGCAAACGTGGCGCGGACATGTGTCACCGGCGCGGGCGTCGCTGTCGGCGCCGGTGCTTGGGTCTTACTCGGCGGCACCGCCGCCGGCGTCGACGCCCCGCAGCCGACCAGCGCCACCAGGAAGAACGAAGCAAGCAACCCGCGGATCAACGCATGTTCCCCGTGTGGCCCAGCGAGTACCGGCCCGGTTGCGGCCAGACCAGCAGCCCGTGCGGACTGCCGCCGACGTAGATCTTCGCGACGAGCTTGCCGGTGCGGGTGTTGAAGCCGTAGACGACGCCGTTGTAGCGGCCCGAGAGCCACAGCATCGTGCCGTCGGCCGACACCCCGCCCATGTCCGGGCTGCCGCCGCCGGGGATCTTCCAGGTGGCGACGATCCGGCGCTTGGCCGGGTCGACGACGCTGACCTCACCGGCACCGCGGTCCGAGACGTAGAAGTAACGCCCGTCGCGGCTCGGGTAGATCCCGTGCGGGTGGCTCGGCATCGGGATGGCCTTGATCTGGCGGAACGTCTTCGCCGAGATCAGGCGCAGCTGGTCCGTGCCCATGTCGGCGACGTAGAAGGTGGTGCCGTCCGGGGAGAGCCGGATGTCCTGCGGCATGCTCGCCCCCATCCCGGCCATCCCGTGCATGGGCCGGGCCAGCTTCAGGTGGCCCAGGACGCGGTGGCTCCTGGTGGCGATCTTGAGCAGCTCACCGGAGAACTCGCACGTGACGACGAAGAACTGGCCGTTCGCCGAGAAGTCCGCGTGGTTCGGCCCGCGACAGCCCGGCGAGCTGACGTCGGCGATCGAGGTGAACGTGCGCGGGTTGGAGAACCGGATGATGTTGTACTGCTCGACCATCACGATGGCGGCCCTGCCGTCCGGGGTGAAGTACAGGTTGTACGGACGCGGCACGCTCTTGGCGCGGGTGATCCGACCGGTGTGCGGGCTGATCGCGACCAGCTCGTTGGAGACGCTCGAGGTGACGTAGAACTTCGAGAGGTCGTAGGCCGGAACCACGTGCTGGCTGAGCATGCCGGCGTGCAGGACCCGCACGATCTGGCGGGTGCGCTGGTCGATCACCGTGACGGTGCTGCCGGTGGAGTCGGGGACGTAGAGGTAAGCAGGATCGCCTGCGACGTCGGCGCGCATCATGCCCGCCCCCGCCTGGGAGTAGATGTTGTCGCCGATCACCGGCGGCATCCCGGGCAGGGGGTTCTGGAACTGCCACGGGACTGCCGGTGCGGCCGCATGGGCGGGCGTGGTTTGCGCCGTCGTCGGATCTGCGACCGGTGCCTTCGGCGACTGGCTGCTGCACGCGGATGCCAGCAGCAGGGCTGCCACCAGCAACGAGATCCGGCTTGAGTTCCGTATCAGGGTCTTGCTCCTTCTTGCTGACTGTAGCCAGGGGCGGCCACCGCTGCTTTGGCCGAGCACCGCGAACTGGCTCGCGGCATCGGCCTCACGACGTCATCACGAACGTAGATCGTCTTCCTGCACACCACACCGGCAGGGTGGTACTCGCTCGCGATGAGCGCCTCCACCTGCTTCAGGACGCCGCCCGGGAAGGGCGGTCGGCTCCACTGGACGTACCAGGTGGGGCGCGAGGGGCCTGCCATCAGCGCGATGAGCTGGGCGAGGTGAGGGTCCTGGACGCGGGCAGGCAGGGTCCACAGGTACGGGTACGGCGACGGCAGCCCGGCGTCCTCGTTGGTCTGGGCCAGGCCGAAGGCGCTGACCAGGGTGTCTCCGGGCCGCGAGGCAGCGGCGATCGCCGTACCGACCACGGTGCCTTTCGAGCTGTCGACCTTGTTCAGTCCGCCGGCCCAGTTGGTCAGCGCGGCGACGATCACGAGGGCCGCGGTAACGGCCGGGAGCCAGTGGGCACGCCAACTGAACGGCAGGGTCTTCCCGAAGGCGAGTCCGGCTGCGATCGCCACCGGCACTACCAGCTCGATCAAGTAGTGGTTCCAGAATCCCCCACCCCGCAGGACCGAGAAGGTCCCCCACGCGAGCGTCGCCGCGAGGCCCCAGACCATCGGCCCACTGACCGACTTGCGCAGGACAGACCAACCGAGAGCCGCGACGCTGAGATACATCAAGCTGCCCAGCCCGACCTTGAACAGGTACCGCTGGCGGACGTGCAATCTCGGATCGGGCGTGATCGAAAGCAGGTGCGCCGACCGGACCCGGAACGCGTACATCGCATCCAAGACCCCGCTCAGCGACGTTCCGTGCGCCACCGTCCAGGCACCGACCAGGATCAGCATCGCGACCGAGCCGGCAGCGGCGGCCGCAGCCAGCCGCCCGAACCGGGCAGTCGCGCTCGGCTCGTCGGTTGAGCTTGTCGAAACCCGAGACGCCTGCACCCACGCAGCGACCCCAGCCACCACCCCGAACACGACCACATCCAGCATGTTCTGTTTCACCAGCACGGCAGCAACCGCCAGCAGCCCAGCACCGAAAGCAGCGCGCGCGGCTCGTTTCGAGTCAGGCTCCAGGATCGCCTTCACGCACAGCGCGATCCCCCATGCCACGAACGGTGCCGCGAGCAGCTCGCCGTTGACCTGCATGGCCGCGAACCGCGGTGAGTTGAAGAGCGCAGCCGCCGCGGCCGCCGTACCGATGGCGGCGGTGGGACCAGCGATCCGGCGAGATGCCGACGCCGCACCGAGTACGGCGATACCGACTCCGACCGCGGCGATGAGTCGCAGCGCCGTGAGGCCACCCAGGGCGGCTCCGAGCTGGAAGATGGCGATCAGCAGCGGCGGACGGTCGACCCAGAGGTGGCTGTAGAGCGACGGGCCAGCGCCGTGCCACTGGCGTGCGACCGCCAGGTAGCCGCCCTCGTCGATGCTTTCAGGCTCAACCAGATACGGGAGCCGCAGCAGGACAGCAGCAAGAGCGATCGCCCAGACAGCCCACGACCTTCCGTTGCTGCCCGCCCGCACCTGACCCCCTCATTCGTCACCCCGCCAACTGAATGGCGAGGGACCAACATCGTCCCATTCACCTGACACCAACCTGACCGTGGACTCACCGGCGTTGATGGAAAGTGATCGACCCGTCTCGCGCCCGAACATGCTGGTAGTTGCCGTCGTGGATCCGTTGGTGGTGGAAGTGACATAACGGGACCGCCTGGTCCAGATCGGTCTTGCCGCCGAGCGCCCAGGCGACCAGATGATGAAGCTCGCACCAGGCGAAGGGCCGCTCGCACCCATCGGCCGCACAGGTCTTGTGCCTGACTCCCACTGCCGTGCGCTGGGGCTCACTGAAGAGACGGGCTGACCGGCCGAGGTCGAGGGGCAGTGACGCTCCACCGAGAACCGCCGGCAGTAGCGACGAGGTGCAGGCCAGCCGCCGTACTTCTCCGGCCGACAAGGACTCGTCGGTGTCGAGGTGGGCGACCTTGAGCGCGTCGCGCAACGTGTCCAGCTCGACGCTCACGACCAGCGTGGCGGCGGTCTTCGGGTGCAGGTGGTCGGTGGGGACGTGCTCCAGCAGCTCGCAGAACGCTTCACCCCGCGCGCGGTCCCAGTCCGTCCGTGCTTCCTGGTCGCCGGCCTGGGCATGCGTTGCGCCGAGTCGGCTACGGCGTGGTGCGGTGATCGTCTCGAGGACCTTGCGCAGCAGGTGACCCTGCAGGACCGGGATGGTGAAGTGCCCGGTCACGGTCCCGTCCGCGTTGTCGTACATGGTCAACCGGGTCTTGGCTCGGGCACGCGCCTCGAGGTCCGCGACGATCTCGTTCTCGTGCGCGTCCACGACCACGGTGTCGTCCTCGACCGCGGCCAGCGCTCGCCGCGCGGCCTTGCGCAAGGCTCCCGGCGAGAGCGTCTGGGCCTTGCCGATCAGGGTCCGCTCGACGACGTCACGCTGCTCCGCCTTGATCTGGGTCGGCAGCTGCCGGTCGGCCTGGACGATCACGGCTGCGTGCTCCGGGGAGATGTCCCCGGCCGAGAGGGCTTGCTGCGTCGCGATCCGTCGATCGAGTCCCTGGGCCAACCCGACCTGACGATGCGCAGCAGCTTGATCCGTGTTGATCACCTTCGCGGCCCACTGACCCGTCGACGCAGCCCCGGAGCGCAGCGCCGTACGGGACCTCTCAGCAGCAGCCAGCACCGTCAGCTTGGCGGCAGCAATCCGGGATTCGGCCCTGGTCATCGACAGCAGCATGTCGGCTTGCCCGTCGGCGTCGAGTTCATCGGCATCCACCAGCGCGAACTTGTCCAGGCACGCGTGCAACTCGGCCGTCAGATCGGCGGTCAGCACTGCGGTGGATGAGGTCATGGATCCATTCTTGTTCGAACATATGTTCGATGCAACGGGCAAACGAGATTTTGTGGAAAACCCTCCCGAGCCGCCGCGGCAGTACGATGAATTCCGCTCGGCGGTGATGAGAGAGGGTGAGCCGTGGAGGTTGTCTCAACGAACCACGACGCCCGTCTCGAGCAGCTCGCCGAATCCGCGCTGGCCACCCTGGGGAAACTCGGCTACGCGCGCGCCAGCCTTCATGAGATCGCGGACAACGCGGAGTTTTCCGACGCCGACGTCCACTCCTACTTCGACGACAAGATCGACCTGGTCGTCTACTGCGTGAAGTACTACAAGGCGAAATGCGTGCACCGGTACGACGGCGTGGTCGAGGGCGCCACGACGCCTCAGGAGCTGATCGAAGGCTTCGCCGCGAAGCTCGGCGAGACCATCCGCGAGGACGCTCCGATGCACCGCCTCTGGTACGACCTGCGCTCGCAGAGCATGTTCGAGCCGAGGCTGCGCGAGGTCGTGACGATGATCGACCGGACCCTGGAGGAGATGGTCTGGCGCGTTGTCGACCGGTACGCCGAGCTCGTCGGCAAGCCGCTGATCGCCGCGAACTCCTCCGCGGTCTACGGGATGCTCGACGGCCTCTTCCAGCAGACCCTGCTCATCTACGCCGACGGCGGCGAGCCGATGATCGAAGCGCTGGCCGACGAGGTGCGCGAGCTGTTGCCGCTGCTGGTGCGCTCGAGCTGAGCGGTCAGGGCTGGTCGCGCACGAGCTCCTCGTGCGCCTGAGCAGCTTCCTGCACCTTCGCCACGACATCCCCGACGATCAGGGTGAGCACCCGGGCCAACAGGTCGTCCGGTACGCCGTCAGGGTCGATGTCGGTCTCGACCCCGAGCCCGTTGCTCAGGGCGAGCAGCACGACGGCCAGGTCGGCAGCCGGCAGCGGCAGCTCGAGGTCGAGCTCGGCCGCGACCCGCTCGACTGCCCGGGTGATGGTCTCGCGGACCTCACGGCGACGGCGCTGCAGGGCCTCGCGCTTGGCCGGGTCGTGGTGGGCCATCGCGAAGTACTCGGCGAGCAGGCGGTGCCAGACCGCGTCCACCCGCATCTCGTGGACCAGGACGGCGGCGACCTGCGGGAAGACCTCGGCGGCGCCGGCGCCTTCGATAGCGTCCAGGCTGGCCTCGATCCGGTGGCCGGCGTGCTCCTCCATCAGGGCCAGGACGAGCTCATCCTTGGAGTCGAAGTTGGAGTAGACCGCACCCTTGGTCAGGCCGGCCGCGGCGGCCACCTCGGTGAGCGAGCTGGCGGCGATCCCCCGCTGGCCGAAGACCTCGAAGGCAGCGTCGAGGACGGCTTGCCGGGTCTCGGAACGGAGCGGTCGGGTGCGGGCCATCGAATCTCCTCAGACCTCAGGTCTTGACATCGTCGGTTCAAGGTCAATACTTCTGGGTATCCAATACCTTACGGTATCGAACCTCACCCTAGCGCTCTCACCCGCCGGATCCGGAAGGACCACCCCGATGCGTCGACTCACCCGCTTCATTGTCCTGAGCACGCTGCTCCCCCTCGCCGCCCTGCTGGCGCCGGCAGCTCACGCTGCGAGCACCGGTGGCACGAACGATCCGACCTGCGTTCCCTCGGCGGCGCATCCCGACCCGGTGGTGATCCTGCACGGGCTCGGCGCGACGTACTACGAGGACACCAACGTGCTGCAGTACTTCCTGGCCAGCCAGGGCTACTGCACCTTCAGCGAGACCTACGGCGCGTTTCCCGGCTTCCCGTTCGTCGGTGGCCTGCAACCGATCGCCGACTCGGCAGCGCAGATCAAGGACCAGATCCTGCGGGTGCTGGCCGAGACCGGTGCCGCGAAGGCCGACATCGTCGGCCACTCCGAGGGCGGCTTCCAGTCCCTGTACGTCACCAAGACCCAGGGCATCGCCGACAAGATCGGCACGGTCGTCGCGATCGCTCCCCCGACCCACGGCACCACCTTCGCCGGCCTGGTGAACCTCGCGTACGCCTTCGGCATCCGCTCCCAGGTGTCCTCGGCCCTGCAGACCTACGGCTGCCCGGCCTGCGACAACCTGATCACCAACGGAGCGGCCGTACAGACGCTCAACAACGGTCCGATCGCCCAGCCCGGTGTGAAGTACACGGTGATCACGTCGAGGTACGACGAGCTGGTCACCCCGACCGGTACGGCGTTCGTCAACGAGCCCGGCGTGACCAACGAGTACGTCCAGGACTTGTGCCCGCTCGACCCGGTCGGGCATATCAACGAGGCGTACGACACGAATGTGTGGAACATGGTGGCGAACGCTCTGGACCCGGCGAACGCGAAGAGGTTTGTTTGTTTGGCTGGGTTGCCGGGCTGAGCGCTCAGCCGGATTTCCGTCCGCAAACTCGGCGCACCTCTGTCTAACCTGTGTTTGGCTCGGTGAAGAAGGTTTGTGCTGACAACGGGTCGATCACCGATCGACTGCCATAGCCACCATTTGCGTCTAGCCTCGGCTTGTGCCGAGCCCAGAGGAAGAAATGAAGCTGCGTGACGTGATTGCGCACCTGGTGATGGCACGTGCCGATCAACGTGGCGGCTTCCTTGACCGACAAGATCTGGACGCCCTTGCAATGCCCGACGGTTCGACCGTGAGGGTTGTCGACCCGGGCGGCGGCGGGATTTGGAATCCGAACAACCTCGAGGCGACGCTGTCGATTCTGACCTCTCCAGACGGACCGTACGCTGATCGTGAGCTCGACGGCGGCCTACTCCGCTACAGCTATCAATCCGGGCCGATCGGCGGCAAGAACATCAAGCTCAGGCGAGCGATGGACCTTCAGTTCCCGCTGCTGAGGTTCAACAAGGTCGCCGCTGGTGCGTACGTCCCGATTTACCCGGTGTACGTCGTTGCAGACGATCCGGCTGCCCGTGAGTTCACCTTGTCGGTCGATCCTGACCTGCGCGTCCTACCGCCGACCGGCGCGCTGACGGAGCTCGAAAAGCGCTATGCCGAACGAGTTGTCCGGCAGCGGGTGCATCAACCGGCGTTTCGCGCGAGGGTGATGCTCGCTTATCAAACCCAGTGCAGCATTTGCGTGCTCAAAAAGGCTGCGCTTCTCGATGCTGCACACATCATCGGAGATGGGGAAGCCGACGGTGATGCAGTGGTCTCCAATGGATTGAGCCTATGCAAAATCCATCATGCAGCCTACGACCAGAACCTGATCGGCATTGCTCCGGATTATGGAGTCGTCGTCAACGAAGAGCTGCTTCTGGAGGTTGACGGCCCCATGTTGCTCCACGGCCTGCAAGAAATGCACGGCCGGCAGTTGGTCGTGCCAGCAGCGATGCGGGACCGACCCGATCCAGACCGACTTGACCTTCGGTTCGCTCAATTCCTCGCAGCCAGTTAGCTTCTGCATGGCTTGCCGTCGGACGGCGAGGAGACCCACTTGGAGTCGATCCGGCGTGCAATGCGGTCTGTGAACCGGCCGGCCTTCCCGACGCTCCGGCACAAGGGCGCGCATCACATCGCCCAGTTTGAAGCACTCAGATGACGATGACTTCCTGACGACTCCCTGTTCGTCAGTACCAGATGCAGGTCACCTGGGAGAACTTCGTACACGAGACGTTCAGGGACATGGAAAGGCCAACCGCCCATCGTCAACGCAAGGTCGTGCCGCAGGCGTGTGGGTCGGCGGTGACACGTTGATGGTCAACGGTCAGCGGATGCCGTACGTCCGCAACAGCCGACACGAGGCTCGTCGGGCATCACGCCTACTTACAGAACGCGCCGGGTTTCCGGTCGCGGCCATCGCTGTCATCGCTGTGATGGGCGCCCACAAGGGCTTCACCGTCAAGAAGCAGCCCGAGGACGGGGCGGTTGTCGTCGTCCAGCGACGGCGCATTAGCCAGCACCTCGTCAAGCGTCCGCAGCAGCTCACTGTCCGTGAGGTCGACGCGATCTACGAGGTCGCACGTCGATCGACTACTTGGAGGTAGGCAATAGGTTCGCCTGACTCCGCATCCGCCGAGCAATACGACGAAGCGAACCTCGCCCGCCTCTACAAGACAGGTAACGCTGTGGTGTCCTCTGGTGATTCGTCGGGTTCGAGGACAGTCGACGAATCCGCTTCGACGAGCGTCTGCTGGTCCTCATCGTCGGGGCCATCGCCTGACCCGACTGATGCAGCCCTCGCTGCACTGAGGTCGGCACGTGGAACAGACCTCAGGGGAAGTTCGCCGGTGATTCCATCGTCGTCGTGTGTGGTGTCGTCGCTGCTTGCTCTGGTCTTAACTGAGGGCGCCGGCGGCGTCCATGGCTTTAGGTGTTGCACGACGTCTTCATAGAAGCTGTCGACCAGGCTCAGGACCGAGCCGACAAATGATCCACGACCTTGGCCGCGCTTCGTACCTGCCTGGACAGTCAGTCGAACGGTGAAGGAGCGAAGTTCCTTCTTCGGGTCTTCGATGATCACCTCTGGCGACTTACGCACCGCAGTAATCGGCTGGCACGGACCCGAGACGCGCGCCCAAGCAGCGAGCGCTTCGATCTGGAGCGCATCAGGTGCCTTTGTGAGCTGACGAGTCAGCCACGTCACGCGCGTCGTGTTACGCCCTTGGCCAGGTGCAGCAATAACTACCGAACACGTGATCAGCCCTGAGCGCAGATCCGCGGTGATTTCGATCGGCGCCGCGGCGTTCGGAACACGCAATGCTCCGGTCAGCATCCCGGTGTCGACCAGGCGTTTCACGCCAACTTGGGTGTAGGCGCCGAGGTCCTTCAGTTCAGCGCGTGACAGTGCTGGTCGAACATCAACCCCCAACTTCCGCGACAACCTCATCCCGGCGAACGAGATCAACTGGCCATAGCGAGCGACGACTTCTGAGGCGCCTTTGTCTCCTGCTCGCAAGGTTCGGTTGGCAACGCTGTTGCGAACGGTCACCCACGACGAACCCATGTCGTCGAAGTCGACCGCGCCAGATCTGTCGTGCTCGAGATAACGAATCAGTTCGGCCAGAATCCAGGCTTGATCAGGGTCAGCGACCGACCGATTGAGTCGCTCGATCACGGCTTCCGTGTGAATCTGGCTCCACGACAGATGATCCAGCGCGACCTTCTTCAACTTCTTCTTGTCGACCGCTGTGGGGTGTTCGCCGGGGGCGACGACCAACTCATTCGAGATCGTGAGCACAGCGTCGAACTGGTGCTCTCTGGCGACGTCCAGATAGTCCTCAAGCTGCGCGGCCTGGAGGTCGTTACGGCCGGTCTTTGCCTCGACAAGCGCGGTCCACGTCTGTTTACCTCTAGTCACCCGGATGAGCCCGTCGGGACGCACCTTGCGCTCCGCGAGAGTGAACGGGACTTCAACGAACGTTGAGATCGCCCCAGCCGGAGCACCCAACGGCACCGTGATCGCACGGCCGAACTCGCGCACAGATTCAAGTACGGCCAGCAGGGCTGAGACTCCTCGACGTTCCTGTTCATCCGCCCCGTTGATTCCCGACACAGGGATCAGGCGTGCGGGCTCCCAAGCATCGTCATCCATGGTTCCCTCTCGTGGCCAGCCGAGCCGACCAGACTATTTGAACCTACAGGGGCGTCTGCTCGCCTGGGAAGGATTGCTGAGCCAACCCGGATTGCGGCGCTGTCATACCCGCGTCTATCCGCGATTGCCTGTCACTCAGCACTGCTGGCCCACACAAGCGACGGGGCCGCCTCCCATCAGGAGACGACCCCGTCGACGTACTACGTAGAACCTCAGCTGCAACCCGACGTACTCCCACACCCCTCGCACACATAGCAGCTCCCAGCCGGCCGCATCTTCGTCCCGCAGGTCATGCACAGCGGGGAGTCGATCGCGGTGCCGGTGATCTTCTCGAGGAGCTCGGCGCTGGTGTGGACGCCGGCGGGGGCGGAGGCGTTTCGAGACGGTTGCTGCGCAACCTCCTCAACCACTGACTCCTGGTTTCGAGACGGTTGCTGCGCAACCTCCTCAACCACCGGGGCGGGGGCTGCGTCTGTCTTTGCCCTTGCCGCCAGGGTCGGGATCTCTGAGGTTTCGACAGGCTCAACCACCGGGGAGGCCATCAGCTCGTTGGCGTTGCCGGTCTCCTCGACGGGCTCGTAAGAGCCTGTCTCGAGCTGGCGCTGACGCTCCTCGGCTGAGTAGATGCCGAGCTCGGAGCGCTCCTCGAAGGACAGGTAGTCCAGGGCGAGCCTGCGGAAGACGTAGTCCATCAGGGACTGGGCCATCCGGACGTCCGGGTCGTCGGTCATGCCGGACGGCTCGAAGCGCAGGTTGGTGAACTTGGAGACGTAGGTCTCCAGCGGGACGCCGTACTGGAGTCCGATGCTCACGGCGATCGAGAAGGCGTCCATCACGCCGGCCAGGGTCGAGCCCTGCTTGCCGAGCTTGAGGAAGACCTCGCCGAGCTCGCCGTCGTCGTGGGCACCGGAGGTCATGTACCCCTCGGCGCCACCGACGGTGAAGCTCGTCGTACGGCTGACGCGGCTCTTGGGGAGACGCTTGCGGAAGGGCTTGTGGATCTCGATGACCTTGGTTTCGACAGGCTCAACCGACGAGGAGAGTCCCTGGTCCTTCTTGGCCTGGTCCGACTTGCCGTCGGACAACGGCTGACCGACCTTGCAGTTGTCGCGGTAGACAGCCGTCGCCTTCAGGCCCAGCTTCCACGACTGCAGGTAGATGTCCTCGATCTCCTCGACCGTGGCGCTCTCGGGCAGGTTGACCGTCTTGGAGATCGCTCCGGAGAGGAACGGCTGGCAGGCCGACATCATCCGCACGTGGCCCATCGGCTTCAGCGCCCGGGCACCCATCGCGGTGTCGAAGATGTCGTAGTGCTCGAGCTTCAGGCCCGGAGCGTCGATGACGTGACCGTTCTCTGAAATGAAGCCCACGATCGCCTCGACCAGCTCGTCGGAGTACCCCAGCTTGCGCAGGGCCCGCGGAATGGTCTGGTTGACGATCTGCATCGAGCCGCCACCGACGAGCTTCTTGAACTTGACCAGCGAGAAGTCCGGCTCGATGCCGGTCGTGTCGCAGTCCATCATGAAGCCGATCGTGCCGGTCGGTGCGAGCACCGAGGCCTGTGCGTTGCGGAAGCCGTTCTTGTCACCGAGCTTGAGCACGTCGGCCCACGCCTTGGTGGCCAGCTTGTGCACCGCGGAGTCCGAGACCCCCAGCGTGCGGACCACGTCGTTGGCGGCCTGGTGCTTGCGCATGACCCGCTTGTGGGCCTCGGCGTTGCGGGCGTAGCCGGCGTACGGGCCGACGACACCGGCCAGCTCGGCCGAACGCTTGTAGGAGACACCGGTCATCAGCGAGGTGATCGTCCCGGCCATCGCGCGGCCACCGTCGGAGTCGTAGCCCAGGCCCATCGCCATCAGCAGCGCGCCCAGGTTGGCGTACCCGATACCCAGCTGGCGGTAGTCCCGGGTGGTCTTGCCGATCGGCTCGGTCGGGAAGTCCGCGAAGCAGATCGAGATGTCCATCGCGGTGATGATCAGCTCGACGGCCTTGGCGAACAGCGGCGCGTCGAAGGTGTCGTCGTCCTTGAGGAACTTCAACAGGTTCAGGCTCGCCAGGTTGCAGCTGGAGTTGTCCAGGCTCATGTACTCCGAGCACGGGTTGGACGCGGTGATCCGGCCCGTCTCCGGGTTGGTGTGCCAGTCGTTGATCGTGTCGTCGTACTGCAGGCCCGGGTCGGCGCAGGCCCACGCGGCCTGGCTGATCTTGGTGAACAGCTCGCGGGCATCGACGGTCTCGATGATCTCGCCGGTGCTGCGCGAACGCAGTCCGAACCCGCTGCCGTCCTCGACCGCGCGCATGAACTCGTCGGTGACGCGCACCGAGTTGTTCGCGTTCTGGTACTGGACCGAGGTGATGTCGACGCCGCCGAGGTCCATGTCGAACCCGGCGTCACGCAGGGCGCGGATCTTGTCCTCTTCCTTCGCCTTGGTCATCACGAACTCTTCGATGTCCGGGTGATCGACGTCCAGGACGACCATCTTGGCCGCGCGACGCGTGGCGCCACCGGACTTGATGGTGCCGGCGGACGCGTCAGCACCGCGCATGAAGGAGACCGGGCCGCTCGCGGTACCGCCCGAGGACAGCAGCTCCTTCGACGAACGGATCCGGGAGAGGTTCAGGCCGGCGCCGGAGCCGCCCTTGAAGATGAAGCCCTCTTCCTTGTACCAGTTCAGGATCGAGTCCATCGAGTCGTCGACCGAGAGGATGAAGCACGCGGACACCTGCTGGGGAGAGGCGGTGCCGACGTTGAACCAGACCGGGGAGTTGAAGCTGAAGTACTGGTGGACCAGCAGCCAGGTCAGCTCGTGCTCGAACAGCTCGGCGTCCTTGACTCCTCCGAAGTAGCCGTTCTCCTCGCCGGCTTTCCGGTAGGTCAGGACGACGCGGTCGATGAGCTGCTTGAGGCTCCACTCCCGTACGTCGGTGCCTAGCGCGCCGCGGAAGTACTTGGTCGTGACGATGGTGGACGCGTTGACGCTCCAGAAGTCGGGGAACTCCACGCCGCGCTGCTCGAAGACGGCCTCGCCGGTCTTCCAGTTGGTCTGGACGACGTCGCGACGCTCCCAGTTCAGCTCGTCGTAGGGGTGCACGCCCTCGGTGCTGAAGACCCGCTCGATCTTCAGGCCCTTGGTCGTACGTCGCGTCGAGGCCTTTGCCCCGCTCACCGTCTCGGTCATACGTCGTTCCCCTGTTCTTTCGTTCATCGACTGGTTGCTGGTGCTGGCGTTACTGGTTGTGCTGGTTGTGCTCTGTTGGTGGCCCGGCGCACGGCTTCCCCACCATGCACCGGGCTGACTGTGGTCAGCCCGTGGGCTGAGGTGACGGTTCGACCGGGTCGCGCTCGGCGCGAAGCATCGCGATCTCCGTCTCGAAGTCGTCGGCGGACTCGAAGCCGCGGTAGACGCTGGCGAACCGCAGGTAGGCGACCTCGTCGAGCTCGCGCAGCGGCTGCAGGATCGCCAGGCCGATCTCGTGGGCCGGGACCTCGGCCCAGCCGCCGGCACGCAGGGTGTCCTCGACGGTCTGGCCCAGGCGGGCCAGGTCGTCCTCGGTCACCGGGCGGCCCTTGAGCGCCTTGCGGGCTCCCGCCACGGCCTTGTCGCGCTGGAACGGCTCGCTGGTGCCGCTGCGCTTGAGGACCGTGAGCTGCATCTGCTCGACGGTGGTGAACCGCTTCTCGCACGTCGGGCAGGTACGCCGGCGGCGGATCGCGGACCCGTCCTCGGCCACCCGTGAGTCGAGGACCCGGGTGTCGGTGCTGCGGCAGAAGGGACAGTGCATCGGGGCCTCCTCACGGGGTCTCATACATAGAACATGTGGATTCGGCTGTGGATTCCGCGGGTAAAACCGGCTTTGCCTGTGAGTAACCGGCGGAATCTGTGGAACTAGATGTGGAAAACCACACCGGTGTAACTACTACATGTAGGGGTTACCGTACGCCCGGCGCGTGACCTACGCAACAGCGGGGCTGCAAAATCTCCACAACGAATCACCTCGAACACAAAGCCGCAGGTCAGGGCGCTGGAATCTCTCAGGAACCGGCGTGTCGCCTCAGTCTTCCAGCGGCCACCGACACTTCCGGCGGGGTCGGACACAATGGCCGTTGTGGTCACCAACTCGGGCGGAGCAAGGCGGGGAAATCCGGCCCCGTTGGATGCCAATCGCATGCTCCGGCTGGTGGCCGCCCTCGCTGTGACCGTCCTCGCGTGGGGCCTGCTGGTCTGGCAGGCCATCGATTTCGGCTCCCGGGGACGCGCCGGCGAGGGTCTGGCCTGGGTGTTCCTGGTCCTCGCCACCGTCGGCGCCGCCGCCTGCCTGTTCACCACGATGATCCTGGGGAACAAGATCTTCCAGCTGTTGCGCGGCGACCCGCCCGGCCCTCCGACCGGACGGCCCGGCGGCCACCGGGCTCGCTAGGTTTCGACAAGCTCAACCACCGGGGCCGAGTCTGAGCCCCGTCGATTGAGCCTGTCGAAATCCCTCAGACCCGATCCACCAGGCGGCGTACGAACTTGATGCCGGACCAGACCTCGTCGATCGCGCAGACCTTCACGTCGACCACGCCGGCATCCAACCCGATCCCGCGCACCACGTTGTCGTCCAGGTCGGTCTCGTAGCCGAGCTTGCGGGCGGCCTTCTTGGGCCAGCACGCCCAGATCATCCCGGCCTGCTCGGTGTGCTCGATCAGGGTCGGAAGCCTGGCCTCCAGGGTCTTCGCGGAGGTGTGGAACGTCAGCGAGATCGCACTGAGCTTGGGCAGCCGCGAGGTCGTGGCCGCGTCGAGCTCGAAGCCGTCGGGAGGGTTGTCGAGGTAGACCGTCTGGCCGTCCTTGACCCCGAGCTTCTTGGTCAGCGGCGTCCCTGAGTATCCGGCCATGTGCGGAGGTTAATGCGTTCGGGACTAGATTCGGCGGGTGCTCTCCACCTCGCTCAAGTTCAAGCTCGCGTACGTCGGGCTGGCGATCGCCGACACCTGGCTTGCCGGCTCCGCGAATCCGCGTCATCACGAGGCTCGCGTGCTGACCAAGCCGTTGCTGATGCCGACGCTGATGACCTCGTTGATCACCAACCCGAAGGCTGCGACCTCTCCCTTGCGCACCAGCACACTGGTGGCGCAGGCTGGTGGCTGGGGCGGGGACCTGGCGTTGATGGGCCACAGTTCGACGGGCTTCGTGGCGGGCAGCAGCTCGTTCGCGGTCGGGCACGCGGCGTACATGTCGGGGTTCCTGGCCCATCGCAGCAAGAGCCGGCGCCCGGGCCCGAAAGCTGTCGCGGTGCTCTGGGTGACCACAGCTCCCGGGATGATCTTCGGGGCGGCTCGTCATGACAAGTTGCTCGGGCCGACGATCGCCGGGTACTCCGCGATGCTGGCCGGGACCGTCGCATCGGCGACCCAGCTCGACCCGGCGCTACCGAAGGGTGCTCGTCGCGCGACCATCGCCGGCGCCGGGCTTTTCATGCTCTCGGACTCGATCCTCGGCACCCGGAAGTTCCTGCTCAAGAACGCTCCGGCTCGTGTGGAGTCGGTCGTCATGGCGACGTACACGGCCGCGCAGTTCCTGTTGAGCGAGGGCGCTGCGCGGGCTGGGACTGGGACCGGCTAGCGAGGTTTCGACAAGCTCAACCACCGGGTGAAGACTGCGACCACCAGCGGACGAAGAACAAAGGCGGGGCCAGCGCTGGCCCCGCCTTTATCTCTTCCCACACTGCCGATGACCCGGGTCGAGGGAGTCAACGGACGTCTGTTGTGCATCGTCCAGCGGTCACCGCGTCGGGATGGCCAGCTTCTGGCCGACGACCAGGCCTGCGCCGGGGAGCGAGTTGAGCTCCTCGATCTGGTGGACCATGTCGCGGATCTTGCCCGGCTGAGCCAGACCGCCGGCGATGCCGTACAGCGTGTCGCCCGGCTGCACCTGGATGGTCCGGACGTGCTGCGGAGCGCCGGCGTCACGGGTCGCGGTGGCCCAACCGCTCAGCGTCATCATCACGACCAGGGCCGCTGCGAGGAACGCAAGAAGGACGACGATGCGGCCACGCTGCGTGAGCTTGACGGTCGAGTTGCGGGCCAGGCGCGGCAGCTGCGCGGTGCCTGACACGAAGGCGGGGGAAATGCTGAGTGTGCTCATTGGTCTACCTCCTGGGGAAGCCGGTCCCTGCGTCTGTGTTGATTCGGCACCGGAGTGGTCTGTGACCCCTCTGTGTTTGATCTCTGTCTAGTCGCGACCACCGACAGTTTCGGTCGGCCAGTCGATCAGACGTTCGATCGAACACATGTACGAAGTTAGATCATGTGTTCGAAGAATGCAAGAACATATGTTCGAGTGGGTGTGGCGCGGTCCGGCGACACGCTGTTCGAACAGGTGTTTGAACTCGGACCCTGTTTGGGTCTAACGTCGACCCATGGCGACTGACGGCACCAGCCCGAGAAGCAGCAAGGACGCGACCATCCGCGAGCTCCCCGACGCTCCCCCGGACGCGACCGGACTCACCCCCCGGCAGCAGCGGATCCTGCACGTGCTGCGCGACGAGATCGAGCTGCGCGGCTACCCGCCGAGCATCCGTGAGATCGGCGAGCACGTCGGCCTGGCGAGCTCCTCGAGCGTGGCGCACCAGCTGCGCGTGCTCGAGTCGAAGGGCTTCATCAAGCGCGACCCGAACCGCCCGCGCGCCCTCGAGGTCTTCCTGCCCGAGCTGATGGCCGCTCGCCGGTCGATCTCCAGCGGCGACGACACAGGCTTCGATGTCACCGGCATCGGCGACGCGATCCCCGACGCGGTCAACATCCCGCTCGTCGGGCGCATCGCTGCCGGTGGCCCGATCCTGGCCGACGAGCGTGTCGAAGAGGTCATGCCCCTGCCCAAGTCGCTGGTCGGCCCGGGCACGCTCTTCATGCTCCAGGTCGCCGGTGAGTCGATGATCGACGCCGCCATCTGCGACGGCGATTACGTGGTGGTCCGCCAGGAGCAGACGGCCGAGAACGGCGACATCGTCGCGGCTCTGCTCGATGGCGAAGCGACAGTCAAGACCTTCCTGCGCAAGGACGGCAAGGTCTGGCTGATGCCGCACAACGAGGCGTACGACCCGATCGACGGCACGCACGCCTCGATCCTGGGCATCGTGACCGCCGTGCTGCGAAAGGTGTAGTCACCACCCCACACGGAATTCACGGGCCCAGCACGCGAATGTTGTCACAATTGGGACATAACGTCGCTTTCTGGGTCAGACTTCAGGCATGCGGTTTCGACTGGGGACGACCGTCCTGCTCACGAGTGCGGTTGCGCTCGCCACCGTCCAGGGCGTGCCGGGGGCGCACGCTGACGGATCCACGCCGGGGAACCTCAGTCACCTTGCGGCGATCAACCACATGAGCGCCGCGAAGCTGGGCGACATCCTGGCCCACGACAAGACTGCCCACCTGGATCACACCGGGCACATGTTCTACGTCGAGCCGGCTCCGACCGCTCCGGTCAAGAGCACCGGGCCGCAGCGCGCTCGGTCGAGCACCGCCTTCTCGAACGTGTCGGTCGTACCGGCCCTGTCCAGCCGGCCGAGCTCGACCCACAAGATCTTCTTGGACTTCAACGGGACCACCGTGTCGGCCGGCAGCGCCTGGGCAGGGACGGGAGCAGGAAAGGTGCCAGCGGGCACCGTCATCACCGGTTTCAGCCTCGACAGCGACCCGTCGACGTACACGCCCGCCGAGGTCAGCTACATCCAGACGGTCTGGAAGATCGTCTCGGAGAAATACTCGCCGTACGACGTCGACGTCACCACCATCGACCCAGGCACCGCCGGTTACAGCAGGAGCACGTCGGCTGACGCGAACTACGGCGACCACGTCGTCATCACCGATGACCCCACGCCGGTCAACGACATCTGCAGCGGCCAGTGCGCGGGAGTCGCCTACGTCGGCACCTTCGATGTGACGGGCAACGCCCCGTACGACCCCGTCTGGGTCTTCTCCTCGATGGACTACGGCTCGGCCCAGCTGGCCGCGCATGACGCCGCCCACGAGGTCGGCCACACCTTCGGCCTCAGCCACGACGGCACCAACAACCAGGGCGCCGGCAGCTACTACGACGGCCAGAACAACTGGGTCCCGATCATGGGGATCACCAACCAGAACGCGATCGCGCAGTTCAGCAAGGGCGAGTACCCCGACGCGAACAACCAGGAGGACGACCTCGCGATCATCGGCGCCAACGGCAACAGCGGCGCGGACGGCAGCCTGCTGCTTCCCGACGACTACCCCAACACCGGCTTCGCACCGGACGCTCTGGGCAGCGAGTCGTCGTACGGGCTGAACGGGATCATCAGCAACGCCGCCGACGACGACCTGTTCTCGATCGCGCGGACCTGCACCACCGACCTGACCGCCACGGCGACCGGCATCGGCGCCGGCCAGTCGGTGGACCTGAAGGTCGACATCCTCGACACCAGCAACAACGTCCTGGCCAGCGACGACCCGACGTCGGGCGAGTTCTTCGACAACACCCTGAACGCCGACACCCCGACGGGGATGGACGCGAGCGCAACCCTGCCCTCCCCCAGCGCCGGTACGACGTACCGGGTCCGCGTCTCCGGGGTCGGCTCGGCTGCCAACGGGTACACGAACTACGCCAGCATCGGCCAGTACCACCTGACGATCACCGGCTGCCCGGCTGCGCTGCCGAGCGCACCTGCCACCGCCAGCGCGACGCCGAACCCGGGGACCACCACCGGCGCCGTGAACTGGACGGCGCCGACCTCGGACGGCGGCGGCACGATCACCGGCTACACGGTCTCCGGCCTGCCGGGCAACCCGGTCACGCTCGGCAACGTGCTGACCTACCACCCCACGAACCTGGTCCCGGGGACGACCTACAACGTCACGGTCGCCGCGATCAACAGCGCCGGGACCGGCCCGACCGCGAGCACCAGCCTCGAGGTCGACACCTGGGCACCCACGACCAAGCCGGTCCTGACCGTCACCGCGTCCGGGCGCACCGTCTCGCTGCACTGGACCGCGCCCGCGAACCCGGGTCATGCCACCCTCACCGGCTGGCACATCGCGGGTACCGGCCCGGGCAACACGACCAGCACCAACCTGGCGCCCAGTCCGCTGGCCATGACGTACAGCAACGTGCCGATCGGCACCCAGACCTACGTCGTCACCGGCCAGTACGCCGCCGCCGACACCTCCGGCATCTCACCCTCGGACCCGAAGAGCGTCGCGGTCGCGATCAAGCCCGGCGCTCCCAGGATCGGCATCGCATCCTCGGGCGCGCGCGGCGGCCTGAAGACGGCAACGGCACGCTGGTACGCCCCGACCACCACTGGGGGCGCGGCGATCACCAGCTACCGGGTCGTCGCCTACCAGGTGAACTCGGCGGGCAGGGTGATCCGCACGATCACGTCGAAGGCACTGTCGTCCTCGGGCCGGTTGTTCTCCTGGACACTCCCGGGCGGGCGTTACAAGTTCCGGGTGGTCGCCTACAACCGCATCGGCGTCTCGCCGTACTCGGGCTACTCCAGGCTCGTCACGTCGCGGTAATCGACTGGCCCGGTCCGGTCGCCAGTCAGTAGGTTCGACCGATGGCCTCGGACCTTGCCCCACTCACCCGGCGCGGGATTCCGAACGATCCCACGCTGCGCGCGCTGGCGTTGGGGACCATCGTCAACCGGGCCGGCAGCGGAGCTCTGGTCACAACCTTCGCGCTCTACTTCACCCGCGAGGTCGGCTTCGCTCCCGCGCAGGTGGGGCTCGCGCTCTCGATCGGTGCGCTGGTCGGCATGTTGGTCCAGGTGCCCGGCGGCCACCTCGGCGATGTCCGCGGGCCGAAGGAGGTGCTGCGCGCCTTCACGATCCTCTCCGGCGTCTGCACCCTCGGGCTGCTCGTGACCCGGCAGCTCTGGGCCCTGATCGTCGTGATGGCCCTGGTCAGTGCAGCCGACGCCGTGGGCAATGCGGTCCGCAACGGCTACACGGCCCGGGTCGCGACCGGCGGCCAGGGCGTGCGCTTCAAGGCGTACCTGCGCGCCGTCACCAACGTCGCGATGTCGCTCGGCGCGCTGCTCGGCGGCATCGCCCTGTGGATCAACCAGCCGTGGGCCTACCTGAGCGTGCTCGCCCTCGACGCGATATCTTCGATCGTGACTGGGGTGCTCTACGCACGACTCCCGAACCTGCCGCCTGCTCCCCCGCGCGGCGCCGGCGAACCCCGCCTCGCGGTCCTGCGCGACGCGCCGTACGTCGTGGTCACGCTGCTGTCCGGGATCGTGGCGATGCACTTCATCGTGATGGAGGTCGGCATCCCGCTGTGGATCAGCGTGCACACGCACGCACCGACGTCGATGGTCGCGGTGCTGCTGGTCATCAACACGCTGATCGTCGCGCTGTTCCAGGTGCGGCTGAGCCTGGGCGCCGAGGACGTCACCAGCTCGGCAAACGCGATGGTGCGCGGTGGGCTGTGGATCGCCGCCGGCTTCGTGATCATCAGCCTCAGCGATGGGCCCGGACGGATCGCGGCCGTCGGACTGCTGATCGGAGGCGCCCTGGTCCACGTCGTCGGCGAGATGATCTCCAGCGGCGGGCAGTGGGGTGTGTCGATGGGGCTGGCCCCGGAGGAGCGCCAGGGCCAGTACCAGGGCTTCGCCGGTCTCGGCTTCGGGCTGGCCAACGTGGTCGCGCCGACGCTGATCACCGTGCTGTGCATCCAGTGGGGCCGCCCGGGCTGGTACGTGATGGCCGGGTTGATCCTCGGCGCCGCCGCGGCGCTGCGACCGGCGAGCGCCTGGGCGCTGGCGACCCGGGAGAAGTACGGCGCCGCCACGGCGACCGGGTGAACTACCGAAACTCACCAGTTTTCCAATTCGCTGTCCAACATCAGAGCAGGTTCCGGGTGATCGCCGGATGTGTCGGTGGTGGTTCACCAATTTCCGGCTACTCGAGGATCGTCACCGCCCGCTGAGTTCAGCAAGGACTTCGGTGTAGCTGCACGAATTCGCAACATTCACTGGTGCGTCCCCATTGACGACGAGAAGAATCCGGGCTGGAGTGGCTCCACGGGCGGCTGCACCAGTCTGCCCTTGAGCATTCGAAGGAGAATCCGTGTCGCGCAAGCTCCGTACGTCCCTCTCGGGCCTCGCAGCAGTAGCACTCGTCCTCACGTTCGCCGGGCTGACTGTCCCGGCCCAAGCAGCTTCACACCATGCGCTCGCCGGGAGCGTCCCGAGCTGGGCCAAGGCGTCCGCCAAGAAGGGGACGACGAGCGGTAGCGACACGGTGGACTTCCGCGTCTACCTCGACTGGCGTGGCGGCACTGCGGCGGAGGACTACGCCCGCGCCGCGACGACGCCGGGATCCGCGTCGTACCACAAGTTCCTCACGGCGGCTCAGTTCACCGCCGCGTACGGGCCGAGTTCGGCAACCGTCGACAGCGTGAAGAGCTGGCTGAAGGGCCAGGGCTTCACCATCGGCACTGTCCCGGCCAACAACAAGTACGTCGAGGCAGCAGGCACCGTTGCGCAGGCAGCGACGGCGTTCTCCACCTCGTTCGCCAACTACGCCGTCGAAGGCCAGGTGCTGCGGAGCAACTCGACGCCGCTGGTCGTACCGGACTCGCTGACCGGCGTCGAGGGCGTCATCGGACTCGACGAGTCCGGCTCGCTGGTGCACCACAACTCCGCTGCTGGCCCGCCGCCGGTGTTCAAGAACGGAACTCCGTGCTCGACGTACTGGGGCGAGAAGACCGTTGCCACCGCACCGACTCCTGATGGCACCACGCTCCCGGCGACTCCGTCGGCCTTCGCTCCGTGCGGGTACGCCGGCGCGCAGCTGCAGGGCGCCTACGGCATGAGCGGCGCGATCAGCAACGGCAACAACGGCGCCGGCGTCACCGTCGGCATCATCGACGCGTTCGCGTCCCCGACGATGCTCTCGGACGCCAACACCTACTCCGCGAACCACGGCCTGCCGACCCTGAACGGGCTCTACAGCGAGCAGGTTGCGCCTGGGATCCTGAGCCACCCGGCCACCTCGAAGAAGGACCCGGCCGGCTGGAGCGGTGAGGAATCCCTCGACGTCGAAGCCGTTCACACCATGGCTCCCGGCGCGAAGATCCTGTACGTCGGATCTCCCAACAACGGTGCCGACATGGATTCGGCGCTGAACTGGATCGTCTCCAAGCACGCTGCTGACATCGTCTCGAACTCCTACGGGTTCTCCTCCGAGGCGCTTCCGCCGGGCAACATCAAGCCGACCAACGACATCTTCATCCAGGCTGCTGCCACCGGCATCTCGCTGTTCTTCTCCAGCGGTGACAGCGGCGACGAGACCGGAGCCGTTGCGGGTGCCACGCCGACGCCCGACTGGCCGGCCTCGAGCCCGTGGGTGACCGCGGTCGGTGGCACCTCGCTCGGTATCACCTCGACCAACACCCGGCTCTTCGAGCTCGGCTGGGAGACCAACAAGTCGCTGCTGTCGGCCGGTGCGTGGGCAGCTCCGTTCTACGTCTACGGATCCGGTGGTGGCACGAGCCGGCTGTTCGCGCAGCCGTCGTACCAGGCCGGGGTCGTGCCCGCGAGCATGTCGCAGACCTACGGCGGCGCCCCGATGCGGGTCGTCCCCGATGTGGCTGCCGTCGGTGACCCGACCACCGGTATGGCCGTCGGCCAGACCCAGCTGTTCCCGGACGGCCACGCGGCCTACTCCGAGTACCGGATCGGTGGCACCAGCCTCTCCTCGCCCCTGTACGCCGGCATGTTCGCGCTGGCGCTGCAGAAGGCAGGGCACGAGTTCGGTCTCGCCAACCCGGTGCTGTACCAGGTCGGGGCCAACGACATCACCAAGACGGACCTGGCCACGTACCCCGGAGCGGTCCGGGTCGACTTCGTCAACGGCGTCGACGGCAGCAACGGGTACAGCTACACGGCGAGGTACTTCGACGCGGACACCGGTCTGACCATCCATGTCGCTCCCGGGTACGACGACGTCACCGGCGTCGGATCACCCACGGGCGCAACCTGGCTGAACGCGAGCGCTGCCCACTGATCGATCCGCGAGCCCTCTCCGTCGGTGGTCTGCCACCAGCGGGGAGGGCTCGCGCGTCACCGGCCCCCTTACCTGGCCGGTGAACGGCTATCCTGCGCCGGGTGAGCGGGCCCGTGGTCGTCATCGGAGGCATCAACCTGGACACGCTTGCCCGGATCACCGGTGAGACGGTTCGCGGGAGCAGCAACCCCGGCAGCACCGTCACGGCACCCGGTGGAGTCGGGCGCAACGTCGCCGAGAACCTCGCTCGCCTGGGGTCGCCGGTCCGGCTGATCGGCACGCTCGGCCATGACCAGGCCGGAGACCTGCTGCTCGACGGACTGGCCGGTGTCGGCGTCGGGACCAGCGGGATCCGCCGCAAGCCCGGCGTCCCGACCGGGACCTACACCGCGATCCTGCACCGCTCCGGCGATCTCGAGGTCGGGGTGGCGGACATGGCGGCCACCGACTCGATCACCCCTGACGAGATCGGGGCGGATCACCTGGCCGACGCCTCCTGGCTGGTGGTCGACGGCAACCTGCGGTCCGACACGGTCGCCCATTGCCTGCGCCTGGCCCAGGCGGCCGGGGTTCCCGTCGTACTGGACCCGGTGGGGGTGCCCAAGGCCGCGCGTCTGGGCCCGGTCCGCGGTCTGCACACCTTCACCCCGAACCGACCCGAGCTCGCGGCGTGGTCGGACCTCGAGGATGCGCCGGACGCGATCGCCAAGGCGCACGCCGAGGGCATCGAGGTGGTGTGGCTGCGCGCCGGCGTCGAGGGCAGCACGCTGCACCGAGCCGGGCACGAGCCCGTGCAGGTGCGCCTGCCGGCCGCGCCGATCACCAACGTGACCGGCGCCGGAGACGCGATGCTCGCCGCGTACGTGCACCGGCTCCGCGCCGCCGCCTCCATCGAGGAGGCAGCCTGGTTCGCCGCGGCGGCCGCCTGGCTGACCGTCGGCAGCCCGTACGCCGTACGGCCCGACCTGACCGAGGCCCTGGTGGCCACCACGCTCGAGGAACTGAGGCCGTCGTGATCGACCTGATGATGACCGACGAGGTGCGGACCGCTCTCGACGAGGGCGCACCCGTGCTCGCCCTGGAGAGCACCATCATCAGCCACGGGATGCCGTACCCGCAGAACGTTTCGATGGCGCGCGAGGTCGAGGCGATCGTGCGTGACCACGGAGTGGTGCCGGCCACGATCGCCGTCCTGGACGGTGTGCCCCGGATCGGGCTGGACGACGACGGCCTCGAGCTCCTCGGCTCCGGTGAAGGCAGCATCCGGAAGGTCTCGATCCGCGACCTCCCGTACGTCATCGCACGCTGCGAACACGGCGCGACCACGGTGGCAGCGACGATGCGGCTAGCCTCCCTGGCCGGGATCCGGGTCTTCACGACCGGCGGTCTCGGCGGGGTGCACCGCGGCGCGAGTGCGACGTTCGATATCAGCGCCGACCTCACCGAGCTGTCGCTCACCGCCGTCACGGTGATCTCGGCCGGCGTGAAGTCGATCCTCGACATCGGCCTGACCCTGGAGATGCTGGAGACGCTCGGTGTGCCGGTGCTCGGGTACCGCACCGACGACTTCCCGGCGTTCTACACCCGCACCAGCGGGTACGCCGTCCCGCTGCGGGTCGAGTCCGCATCCGAGATCGCCGCGCTGATGAAGGCGAAGGACGACCTCGGCATCAACGGCGGGATCAGCGTCGCGAACCCGATCCCGGAGTCCGACGAGATCGGTCACGAGCGGATCGACGCGATCATCGACCAGGCCCTCGGCGACCTCGACCGGCTCGGGATCACCGGCAAGGACACCACGCCGTACCTGCTCGGGCGGATCGTCGAGATCACCGGCGGCGACTCGCTGGTGGCGAACATCGCGCTGGTGAAGAACAACGCGGTCCTCGGGGCAGCGATCGCGACCGAGTTCGCCGGGCTCAGCGCCCGCTGAGGCGACGCAGGGCCTTGCGAGCGACCTCGGGATCCGTGGTCATCCACATCGGCGGCAGGCTGGCGCGCAGGAAGCTGCCGTAGCGGGCAGTGACCACCCGAGGGTCCAGGATCGCCACCACCCCGCGGTCGGTCGTGGTCCGGATCAGCCGCCCCGATCCCTGGGCGAGCAGCAGAGCAGCATGGGTGGCCGACACGGCCATGAAGCCGTTGCCGCCGGCCTTGTCGGCGGCCTGGGCGCGCGCCGACATCAGCGGGTCGTCGGGCCGCGGGAACGGCACCCGGTCGATCAGCACCAGCTGGCAGGTGTCACCGGGGACGTCGAGGCCCTGCCAGAGGCTGAGCGTCCCGAAGAGACAGGTATGCGGGTCGGTGACGAACTGGCGCGCGAGCTCGGGCAGCTGGGCGTCGCCCTGGCACAGCGTGGTCAGGTGCGGCAGCCGGGCCCGGACCTCGTCGGCGGCGGCCTCGGCGGCACGGCGGCTCGAGAACAGCCCGAGGGTGCGGCCGTCCGCGGCATCGACGAGGTCGACGATCTCGTCGAGCTGGGCCTTCTGGAGACCGTCGCGCCCGGGCTGCGGCAGGTGGCCGGCGACGTACAGGATCGACTGCTGGGCGTAGTCGAAGGGCGAGCCGACGTCGATCCCCTGCCAGGTGTCGCCCTCGTCGTCCCGGTCCAGCCCGACCGAGCCGGCAACGACGCTGAAGTCACCGCCGAGCTTGAGGGTGGCCGAGGTGAAGACGGCCGTCTTGTCGGCCAGCAGCTTGTCGCGCATCGGGCCGGCCACGTTCAGCGGCGCCACGCAGAGCTGGTTGCCGCCGCGACGGACCTCGCGCTCGTTGACCCACAACACGTCGTACTCCGAGCCGGCCGCCATCCGGTCCGCGGTCGCGAAGATCTCCTGCGCCCAGCCCTTGGCCTGGGTCGCGCCCGCGTCGACGTCGCCGTCGGTCCCCGGAGTCTGCTTGGGGAACGCACTGACCAGCGCCCGGGCGGCATCGCGCACCAGGACCAGCGCGTCGGCGATCTCCTGCGGCACGGTCTCCAGCCGCCCGCCCGGGGCCGAGTCGAGAGCTTGGCGCAGCGCCTCGGCCGCGTCGTCCAGGTCGTCCGCCTGACCTTCGACGTGCCGCTGGGACCGTCGCGCGGTCCGCTCGACGTCTCCCGGCGAGAGCTCGTCGGTGGCGGCCTGGGTGACCCGGGCGGTCAGCTCGTGCGCCTCGTCGATCACCACGACGTCGTACTCGGGGATCATCGGGATGCCCTCGATCGCGTCGATCGCGAGCAGCGAGTGGTTGGTGACGATCACGTGCGCCTTGGCGGCCTTGTCCTTGGCCCGCTCGGCGAAGCACTCTGCCCCGTACGGGCACTTGGCGGCACCGACGCACTCACGGTGGCTGACGCTGACCTGGCGCCAGACCCGGTCGGTGTGCCGCGGCGCGTTGTCGCGCTCACCGGAACCGGACTCCTTGGCCTCGGCCTCGATCCACTCGCGCATCGCGACGACCTCGGCACCGATCGAGCCCTCGGGCAGGTCCACCAGGGTGCCCTGGTCATCGGGGACGCCCTCACGGACGCGGTGCAGGCAGGCGTAGTTCGAACGACCCTTCAGGACCGCGTACCGCGCCTCTTCGTGCAGCACGCCGGCAGCGGCCTCGACCAGGGCCGGGATGTCACGCTCGACGAGCTGGTGCTGGAGCGCCAGGGTGGCCGTCGCGACGACGACGCGGTTCTTGTGCAGCAGTGCCGGGACCAGGTAGCCCAGCGACTTGCCGGTGCCGGTGCCCGCCTGGACGAGCAGGTGCTGGCCAGACTCCATCGCGGCGCTGACGGCCTCGGCCATCTGGATCTGCCCCGGCCGCTCGGACCCGTTGACCGCCGCGACCGCGGCCGCGAGCACGTCGCGCACCGACGGCTTCTCGGAACTCGGCTCGGGATCAGGCACCCGAGCACCCTATGCGCTGGCTCCGACCTACGAGCGCACGGAACCCCAGTGCCCTGTCGGGGCAACTGATACCGATTCGTTTCCCGGTTCGTTGGCGCGTGGCCACAACCTTCACTACCTTCTGATTCATGCGTGACCATGCAGTTTCGCCATCGATTCGGTTGACGAACGTGGCAAAGACCTTCGGATCCGTCCGTGCCGTGGACGGCATCAGCCTGGACATCGCCGACGGCGAGTTCTTCTCCATGCTCGGCCCCTCGGGCTCGGGCAAGACCACCGTGCTGCGGATCATCGCCGGGTTCGAGCAGCCGACGACCGGGCGGATCGAGCTCGCGGGCACCGACGTCACCGCGATGCCACCGTTCCGCCGCGACGTGAACACCGTCTTCCAGGACTACGCCCTGTTCCCGCACATGAGCGTGCTCGAGAACGTCGAGTACGGCCTGCGGGTCAAGAAGGTCGCCAAGGCCGAACGTCGGTCCCGCGCCACCGAGGCGCTGGCCACGGTCCGGCTCGACGCCCACGGCGATCGGCGTCCCAGCCAGCTCTCCGGCGGTCAGCGGCAGCGGGTCGCGCTCGCCCGCGCGCTGGTCAACCGTCCGAAGGTCCTGCTGCTCGACGAACCGCTGGGAGCCCTGGACCTCAAGCTGCGACGGGAGATGCAGATCGAGCTCAAGGAGATCCAGCGCGAGGTCGGGATCACCTTCGTCTTCGTCACCCACGACCAGGAGGAAGCGCTCACCATGAGCGACCGGATCGCGGTCTTCAACGAGGGCCGGATCCAGCAGGTCGCGACACCGCGCGAGCTGTACGAGAGCCCGACGAGCGCCTTCGTGGCCGGCTTCGTCGGCACCTCCAACCTGCTCAGCGGAGCGGCCGCCAGGACCGTGATCGGGCGCGAGGGCATGTTCAGCATCAGGCCCGAGAAGATCCACCTCACCGACGTACCGGACGGCGCGAGCACGGCCGCCGGCACGATTCGCGACGTCGTCTACCTCGGCTCCGCCAACCACTACGTGGTCGACCTCGACGCCCCGCCCGATGCGTCAGGAGCGTCCCCGACCCTGACCGTGCTCCGACAGAACCTGAACGACGACGGTGTGAGCCGTCGCGGGGACCGGATCCAGCTGGCCTGGCTCCCGGAGCACGTCATCGAACTGCAACCACCAACCGAGGAGTCCGCATGAAACGCGCTACCACACTGGCCATCGCAGCCACCGTCGGTGCACTCGTCCTGACAGGGTGCGGGAACTCGGGCACCGTGAGCGGGTTCAAGGCCCCCGCCGTGCCGATGGCCACGTCGCTCGGGCACAACGAGGGTGCGGTCAGCATCCTGGCATGGCCCGGGTACGCCGAGGACGGCACGAACGACCCGAAGACCGACTGGGTGACACCGTTCGAGAAGGCGACGGGCTGCCAGGCGACGGTGAAGTACTTCGGCACCTCCGACGAGGCCGTCAACCTGATCAAGACCGGCGACTACGACGTGGTCTCGGCGTCCGGTGACGCCACGCTGCGCCTGATCGCCGCGGGTGACGTGGCACCGGTCAACACCTCGTTGCTCAAGAACTACGGCGACATCCGCAGCTTCCTGAAGAACCAGCCGTACAACTCGGTCAACGGCCAGATGTACGGGATGCCGCAGGGCTGGGGCGCGAACCTGCTGACCTACAACCCCAACGTGGTCAAGCCCGCGCCGACGAGCTGGGCGAGCGTCTTCTCGCCGACCTCTCCGTACGCCGGCAAGATCACGCCGTACGACTCCCCCATCTACATCGCCGACGCCGCGTTGTACCTGAAGAACACCCAGCCTAGCCTCGGTATCAAGAACCCCTACGCGCTGGACGCCACGCAACTCGCCGCGGCGGTGGCGATCCTGAAGACCCAGCGTCACCAGGTCTCGGAGTACTGGTCGGACTACCTCAAGCAGCAGCAGGCGTTCGAGAACGGCGACTCGGTGATCGGTACGTCGTGGCAGTTCATCGTGAACCTGATCGCGGCCGACAAGAAGCCGATCAAGGCGTTCGTCCCGAGGGAGGGCTCGACCGGCTGGTCGGACACCTGGATGATCGCGAGCAAGTCCAAGCACCCGAACTGCGCGTACGCCTGGCTGGACTACATCGGCGGTCCGGCGGGCAACGCGGCCTCGGCGTACTACTTCGGCGAGGCCCCGGCCAACGCGAAGGCGTGCGACGTGATCGCGACCACCGACAAGGACTCGTCGTTCTGCACGACGTTCCACGCCGGCGACGAGGCCTACGCCAAGAAGCTCTGGTACTGGACCACGCCGGTCTCGACGTGTCTTGACGGACGTACGAACGTGAAGTGCACGACGTACGCCGACTGGACGCAGGCCTGGACCGCGATCAAGGGCTGAGCCAGCACTGATGTCGACGCGCCCAAGGCCCCCCGGACCCAGGACGGGGCTGCTCCTGCTGCCCCCGCTGCTGTGGCTCGGAGTTGCCTACCTCGGGGCCTTGGGCGCGCTCTTCCTCGCGGCGTTCTGGACGACCAACGAGTTCACCGGCGACCTGGTCCGGGTGTTCACGCTCGACAACTTCCGTGAGCTGCTCCAGGCCTCGGTCTACCGCACGATCACGCTGCGCACCCTCGGCGTCGCGGTGCTCGTCACGCTCGTCGACGCGGTGCTGGCGCTGCCGATCGCGTTCTTCATGGCCAAGGTCGCCAGCCCCCGGCTGAGACGGCTGCTGGTGATCGCGGTGCTGATGCCCTTGTGGGCCTCGTACCTGGTCAAGGCCTACGCGTGGCGCGGCATGCTCTCGACGTCCGGCCCGCTGTCCTGGCTGGGAATCTCACCGGGCTACGGCCTGACGGGGCTGGTGATCACGCTCGCCTACCTGTGGCTGCCGTACATGATCCTTCCGGTCTTCGCGGGCATGGAGAAACTCCCGGACTCACTGCTCGAAGCCAGCAGTGACCTCGGCGCCCCGGCACGTGCCACGTTCCGTCGGGTGGTGCTGCCGTCGGTCTTCCCGGCACTGGTGGCCGGGTCGATCTTCACGTTCTCGCTGACGATGGGCGACTACATCGCGGTGAAGATCGTCGGCGGGCCGACGCAGATGCTCGGGAACGTGGTCGCAGACAACTACGGCGTCGCCAACAACCTGCCCTTCGCTGCTGCCTATGCGGTCGTACCGGTGGTCGTCATGCTCGGCTACCTCGGCATCGTCCGCCGTACCGGCGCCCTGGAGAACCTGTGAGGAGCCGCCGATGACGATCAGCGGACGCCTCAAGGCCGGGCTCGCCGCCTGCACCGTGCTGGTGCTGGTGATCGTGTACGTGCCCCTGGCCCTGGTGGTGCTGAACTCCTTCAACGTCAGCAAGTCCTTCGCCTGGCCGCCGAGCGGCCTGACCCTGCGCTGGTGGAACGCGGCCGGGCACTCCACGGGCGCCCGGCACGCACTGCTGGTCAGCGTCGAGGTCGGCCTGCTCGCCACCGCCATCGCCCTGGTGCTCGGCACGATGGCCGCGATGGCGCTGCAGCGGGCCCACTTCTTCGGCCGCAACGCGGTCTCGCTGCTGATCATCCTGCCGATCGCGCTGCCCGGGATCGTCACCGGGCTGGCGCTCAACAACGCGTTCACCACGATCTTCGGGCTCTCGCTCGGCTTCTTCACGATCGTGGTCGCCCATGCGACGTTCTGCATCGTCACCGTGTTCAACAACGTCCAGGCACGGCTGCGCCGGATGTCCTCGAGCCTGGAGGAAGCCTCGGCCGACCTCGGCGCCCGACCATCGACGACCTTCTGGCTGGTCACCTACCCGCTGCTCCGCTCTGCGCTGCTCGCCGGAGGCCTGCTGTCGTTCGCGCTGTCGTTCGACGAGATCATCGTGACCACGTTCACGGCAGGCGGCCACGAGCAGACGTTGCCGATCTGGATCTTCCAGAACCTCTTCCGTCCCAACCAGACACCGGTCGTCAACGTCGTCGCAGCCACGCTGATCGTGCTGTCCGCCGTACCGATCTGGATCGCGCAGCGCCTCAGCGAGACGGACGTGGTCGGGGCCGGTTAGGTCGAGGCTGGGTTACCTCAGGCGGTCGGCGGTGCGGCCGGAGCCTCGGGAGCAGCCGGAGCGGCAGGGGCAGCAGCAGCCGGCGGCGAGGTCGGCGTACCGAAGTTGACGCTCGGGGCGACGTCCTGACCGGCCGGGGCCTCGTAGAACGTGCGCGTCTTCACGCTGGCCATGCCCGCGAAGAACATGGTGGGCACGGTGACGACGATCTTGTTGAGCGTCGCGACCGCGTCGTTGTAGTAGGTCCGCGCGAACGAGATCTTGTCCTCGGTGTCCTTCAGCTGCGCCTGCAGGTCGAGGAACTGCTGGTTGGCCTTCAGGTCCGGGTACGCCTCGGCGACCGCGTTGACCCGGACGAGCGCCTGGCTCAGGGCCTGGTCGGCGGCGGCCTTGGCCTGGACGTCGTCACCCTTGGCGGCAGCGGCCAGGCCGGCCCGGGCCTGGGTGACGGCCTCGAAGACGCCGGACTCGTGCGCGGCGTACCCCTTGACGGTCTCGACCAGGTTCGGGATCAGGTCGGCACGCCGGGTCAGCTGGACGTCGATCCCGCCCAGGGCCTCCTGCGCCCCGATGTCGGCCTTGCGCAGCTTGTTGAAGCCGGAGATGCCGAACAGGACCAGCAGCACGACGATGACGACGATGACAATTGCGACGATCATGGGACTCCCTTTCTCGGGGTTCGAGACTATTGAACAGGACGGTCACTACTCGTGGGTCACCACGAGCCTCCGCCGCCGCCTCCGCCGCCTCCTCCGCCGCCGAACCCGCCCCCGCCGCCGGACGACGAGCTCTGGGTGGCGTCGTACGCCGACACCGCCGAGGACATCGAGGAATCGAAGGAATCGACCATGCTGCCGATCGCGCTCCCGGCGTACAGGGCGCTGTACCCGAGGAAGTAGTTCGGCGTCGGCGGCTCCTCACTGGTCTCCAGCTTGTACTTCCTGGCCCAGGTGTCCGCGCAGTCGAACGCGACCGCCCACGGCAGGAACGAGATGTACAGCTCCTTGCGCCCGGAGAAGTCGAAACGGTTCTCGGCCGACTCGGTCGACAGGATCCGCCGGAACCCGCCCGCGCGCGACCACAGGTCGCGACCGGTGGCGGTGCGCTTGGTGCCGGAACCCGTCGCGGCCAGGCCCATCGAGGTGATCCCGAACAGTCCGGGAACGACGGCGATGATCGACATGTGCAGCGGGTTGAAGGCACCGAGGTAGATCGTCAGGATCCAGGTCAGCGCGAAGACCACGATGCCGCCGGCACCCAGGCCGCTGCCGACCATGAAGCCGTCGATCTTCGCCCATCCCTTCGTGTTCGAGTCGAAGGCGGACAGCGCGCCTTTCAGCTGCTGTCCGGCCGACACCGACGTCGGCGAGGACGTGAAGCTCGCCCCGGGTGCGTTGATGCCGAGGCTCATCAGCGTCTGCTGGGTGACCCCGTCGATCTTGGTCCAGGTGCTCGTGTCGGCCGCGCCGGTGACCGTCCAGCTCTGGTCCTCCAGCTTGAGGTCGATGGCACCCTGCTCGGCGGCGTACATGAGCGTGCCGATGAACGCCTTCTTGTGCAGGGTCTCGGTCAGGATGTACGACGCCTGGGCGGGCCCGATCCCGTCCGGTGGGGCGTAGAGCAGCGGGAACGCGGGATCTTCTTCCTTGGTCGAGCGGCTCAGGAGCGCGCCACCCAGGGCGAGCAGGGCGGCGAGGACGAAGATGATCACCAGCAGTGCCGGGTGCCGCCCGAGGATCGGGTCCAGGCTGCTGCTCCACGGCAGCGTGTTCGCGGCCGGGGTCGGGATGTTCATGCCGGCGCTGATCGTCACCGGGGTGTTCGGGGCGAGCTGACCGGTGACGACCCTGAGGTTGGTGGAGCTCTGACCGGCCGCGGTGCAGGGGCTGCCCGATCCCACTCCCACGACGCATTTCAGGTCCGACGCAGCGGCCGGCAGGTGCACCGTCAGCTCGGACTTGTCGATGGTGTTGCGCCAGCCGCCGGGGATCAGGTTCCAGTAGAACTGGGTCGTCGTGGTGGTGCCCTTGATCAGTGCGCCCTTGATGTCGTAGCTGATCTGGTAGACGTGAGTGCCGGTGATCGTGGTGTCGGCCGACCCGATCTGCGCGACCTGGTAGCGACCACGGTTCTCGGTGTGCAGGGAGAAGGGCTCGGCCTGGTTGTCCATCGTGACCTGGATGTCCGTCGGCAGCACCCGGTCCTTGGGCTGCCCGGGGAACCGGGTGTCGAAGAACCGGAAGATCCCGTGCTTGTAGTCCGGGAAGTTCACGGTCAGGGTCTCCACGACCTTGAGCTCGCCGTCGGCCGCCACGTCGAACGCGGCCTGGTAGTCGGTGATCTCCGCAGTATCCGTGGTGATGGTGCTGCTGGAGAAATCGACACCGCCGATGAGGATCACGACGACCAGGACGATCAAGCCTGCCACCCAGCCGACGATCTTCTTCATGCGATGACACTACCGAGGTCAGAAGCGCACACCCAGCGAACGAAGAAGGACCAGGAAGCGCGCCGACCAGGTGCTGCTCGACGTGATCCCCCCTGCGGCCGGGGCGAGGAGTCCTGCCGCGACTGTCGTGATGGTCACGCCAGTCCTCGGCTCAAGGGGTCCGGTGGTGAGCCGGACCGTAGGCGTGTCCGCACCGGTCGCGTGACACGGCCGGACCCCGGGCACACCGATGGTGCACAGCAGCGCGGAGGCACGATAGGGCAGATGCACCACGATGTGCGCCCGGTCGATCATCGCGTCCCACTCTCCAGGGATGACGGACCAGAAGAATCGTCCTGGATCGACCGCCGACCTCAACCGGTAGCCGATCCGGTAGACGTGGGTGCCGGTGATCGTCACGTTCGGGTCGCCGATCTTGATCTCGTTGGCGCTGCCGTCGGCGAGCGGCTCGGCAGAGAACTGCTCCGGCTTCCCGTCACGGGTCACGGTGACGGCTTCCGGCCCCGGGGTGAAGGGATCGAACGTCCGGAAGATGCCGTGCCGGGGCATCGAGAAGTTCACGGTCAGCGTCTCGGCGACCCTCAGGTCCCCGGTCGCCGACACCGTGTAGTCGGCCTCGTACGCCGTGATCGTCATGGGGTCGGCGGCCGCCCAGGCGGATGCGGAGAGCAGACCGGTGCAGGCCAGCAGGACGACGAGTACCAGCGTGACCGGTCGCTTCATGCCCGCGACCCTATTCACGGCCAGCCGGTCACGCTTCCGGCGTACCGGTCAGGGTGTAGAGCTCCAGCTCGCCGGCGAACGCTTCGCTGACCCGGGCGCGGATCAGCGTGCCGTCGCCGGTGTGGTCGATGGTCAGGACCTCGCCGTGGTCGTGGATCCGGCTCACCAGGTCGCCGCGGCTGTAGGGAAGCAGCAGCCGCACGTCCACATCGGGCCGGGGCAGGTCGCCCTCGATCGCCGCGAGCACGTCCTCGATGCCCTCGCCCGTCTTGGCCGAGCAGACCACCGAGTGCGGCTCGCGCTGGCGCAACCGGGACAGCGTGATCGGGTCGGCCAGGTCGGCCTTGTTGATCACGACGAGCTCCTTGACCGAGCTCGCGTCGATGTCGGCGAAGACCGCCCGGACGGCCGAGAGCTGGCCTTCGGGGTCGGGGTGCGAGCCGTCGACGACATGCACCACCAGGTCGGCCTCGGCCACCTCCTCCAGGGTGCTGCGGAACGCCTCGATCAGGTCGTGGGGCAGGTGCCGCACGAAGCCGACGGTGTCGCTCATCGTGTAGATGCGGCCGTCGGAGGTCGTCGTACGGCGTGTGGTCGGGTCCAGGGTCGCGAACAGCGAGTCCTCGACCAGAACGCCCGCATCGGTGAGCCGGTTGAGCAGCGAGGACTTGCCCGCGTTGGTGTACCCGGCGATCGCGACGCTCGGGATCGAGTTGCGCCGGCGTTCGTTGCGCTTGGTCTGACGGGTGGTCTTCATGTGCGCGAGCTCACGGCGCAGCTTGGCGACCTTGTCGTTGATCCGCCGGCGGTCGGTCTCGATCTTGGTCTCACCGGGACCACGTCCGCCGATGCCGCCGGCCTGGCGCGACAGGCTGCTGCCCCAACCGCGCAGGCGCTGCTTCATGTAGGACAGCTGGGCCAGCTCGACCTGCGCCTGGCCCTCCTTGGACTTCGCGTGCTGGGCGAAGATGTCGAGGATCAGCGCGGTCCGGTCGACCACCTTGACCTTGAGCTTGTCCTCGAGGTTCCTCAGCTGGCTCGGCGCGAGCTCGCCGTCCATGATCACGGTGTCGGCGCCGGTGGCCCGGACGATCTCGCGGACGCCCTCGACCTTGCCGCGGCCGATGTAGGTGGCCGGGTCGGGCTTGTCACGGCGTTGGTAGACGTTCTCGAGCACTTGGGAGCCGGCCGTCTCGGCGAGAGCTGCGAGCTCGGCCATGGAGTTCTCAGCGTCCTCCACAGTGCCCTCGGTCCACACGCCGACCAGGACGACGCGCTCGAGCCGCAGCTGGCGGTACTCGACCTCGGAGATGTCCTCGAGCTCGGTGGACAGGCCCACGACGCGCCGCAGGGCGTGCCGCTCGGCCAGATCCATCGAGCCGGTCGTCTGGTCGGTGCGCTCGTCGCGGCGCTCCTCGGGGTCGACCTCGGAATCCCAGCCGGCGGTCTCGGCGAGCTCTGCTTCGAGGTCGAAGTCTTCAGGTGCGTTCGTCATATGTCCTCAAGAGTAAGGACGCAGGCCGCCCGGCGCGAACGAGTTGCCCCCGCGGATGCATGAAACCCGCGCAACGAGGGTAGGGAACAAGCAGACGGCGGGGACCACGAACGCCCGACAGGCCTTGGTGCAGTTACGCACTGCAACGAGGGTCGGCCGGGCGTTCGGTCGCTCGTGGTCGCGATAGTCCGGCACGTTCTGGCCCCGATTGGGCGATCCGAGGGGCCAGAACGTGCCGGACTATCGCGATTGGTTACTTGGGGGGCATCCGGATGCCGCCGTCGACCCGGACGGTCTCGGCGTTCATGTAGGAGTTGGTGACCAGCTCGACGACCATGCTGGCCAGCTCGCTGGCCTGGCCCAGGCGCTTCGGGAAGAGCACGTTCTGGCCGAGGTTGGCCTTGAACGCCTCCGACTCCGGACCCTCACCGTAGATCGGGGTGTCGATCAGGCCCGGTGCGATCGTGTTGAGACGGATGCCGGCGGCCGACAGGTCGCGCGCGACCGGAAGGGTCATGCCGACGACGCCACCCTTGGAGGCCGAGTACGACGCCTGGCCGATCTGGCCGTCGAAGGCGGCGACCGAGGCCATGTTGACGATCGCGCCGCGCTCGCCGCTCTCGTTCGGCTCGTTCAGGCTCATCGCGGTGGCCGCGAGGCGGACGGCGTCGAAGGTGCCGATCAGGTTGATCGAGATGACCTTCTTGAAGGCGTCCAGGTTGTGCGCCGAGTCGGGGTTGCCGTCGCGCCCGATGGTGCGCTGGGCCCAGCCGATCCCGGCCGAGTTCACCAGGGCCCACAGCGGGGCGAGCTCGACGGCGGTGTTGACCGCGGTCTGGATCTGCTCGGTGTTGGTGACGTCGACGGTGACGAACGCACCGCCGATCTCCTTGGCCAGCGCCTCGCCGGCCTCGGCGTTCAGGTCCGCGATGACGACGACCGCGCCCTTGGCGGCGAGCTGGCGGGCGGCGGCTGCTCCGATGCCGGAGGCGCCACCGGTGACGATTGCACTCTTTCCACTGATGTCCATGGCCGCGATCCTAGAGGCGGACGTCGCCCGGACTCAGCGCAGGGCCATGATCCGGGAAGCCTTGGCCAGGAAGCAGCGCGCGAACGCCTTGCGAGCCTCGGCGCTCCCCTCGATCAGAAGTCGTTCGCCGAGGGCCTCGGGGCTCGCACCCCGGCACAGCTCGACCAGTGCCGCTGCGCTGCCGGTGAAGGTCAGGTCCGGTGTCGCGGTCTGGTCCGCGCGCACCAGCCTCCCGTCGCGCACCTCGAGCCAGTGCTGCTCATCGTCGAGGTCGAACCGGATCCGCAGGTCGAGGCCGACCGCGGCTGCCGGATCCAGGAGGGAGGCGAGGCCGCCGAAGATCGCCATCCGCGGGCGGACGTGGCCCTCGAGCGGCTCGTCGAGGAAGGGCAGTCCGAACTCGGCCAGTGACCGCAGCACGGGGTTGATCCGCCGACCGGTCCTCGTCAGCGCGTAGACCATCCGGGCTGCGGGAGCGGGCAGCTCGCGCTGCTCGACCAGTCCCGCGTCCTCCAGGGACCGGAGGCGCTCGGAGAGCAGGTTCGTCGCGATCCCCGGAAGACCGGTGCGCAGATCGGTGAAGCGCTGCTCGCCGAAGGAGAGCTCACGGAGGATCAGGATCGTCCAGCGGTCCCCGATCACGTCGAGGGCCGCAGCGATCCCGCAGTACTGGTCGTAGGTCTTCGTGGACACGGGGTCAGCCTAGAAGAGTTGTGATTCTTTATCAAGTGCTTGATTTTCTAAACCATTGCGTTTAGGTTCCTCCACATGACCCCCAGCACCCGAACCGTCAGCCCGTGGGCCGTCCTGACCGTGGCGAGCCTCGCGTCGTTCATGGTCTTCCTCGACACCCAGGTCCTCTTCGTCGCCTTCAACGACATCCGGGCCAGCTTCCCGTCGGTCTCCTTCGCCACGATGTCGTGGACCCTGTCGGCGTACACGATCGCGCTGGCGGCGGCGCTGGTGCCGGCAGGCCGGATGGCCGACCGGTTCGGCCGCAAGCGGGTCTTCATGATCGGGCTGGTCTCGTTCACACTCGCGTCAGCACTCTGCGCGCTCGCGCCCAGCGCGGGCCTGCTGGTCGTGTTCCGGGTGGTCCAGGCGCTCGGCGCCGCTGCGTTGATCCCGGCGTCGCTGGCGATCCTGCTCTCGGTCTTCCCGCCCGCCAAGGTCCCGGTCGCGGTAGCGATCTGGGGTGCGATCGCAGCGCTCGCGGCCGCCGTCGGGCCGACGGTCGGTGCGCTGCTCGTCAACCACTGGGACTGGCGTGCGGTGTTCCTGGTCAACCTCCCGGTCGGAGCGATCGCGTTCGCGTTCAGCTGGCGACTGCTGCCCGAGTCGAAGGAACACACCCGGGCGCGCTTCCCCGATCCGCTCGGCACGCTCCTCCTGGCCGGCGCACTGACGCTGGTCGCGCTGGGCATCGTGCAGAGCGACCAGTGGCACTGGCTCTCCGTCCGGACGATCGGCGCGTTCGTGGCAGGGTCGCTGGTCCTGGTCTGGTTCGTCGTACGGACCCTGGAGCACCCGCACCCCGCGCTCGACCTGACCCTCTTCGGCGACCGGTCCTTCCGGTGGGCGAACATCGCCACGGCCGCGTTCACGATCGGCTTCACGGCGACTTTCTTCGCCTCGATCCAGTTCCTCGTCGGGGTCTGGGGCTACAGCATCGTGCGCGCCGGCCTCGCGATGATGCCCGGTCCGATCGTGGTGATGGTGCTGGCACCCCAGTTCGGCCGGCTCGCCGGCAAGCTCGGCCAGCGCACCCTGCTGGTGCCCGGCGGACTCGTCTACGCGTCCGCTGCGATCTGGATGCTGAGCCGGCTCGGCACCACCCCGCACTACGCGAGCGACCTGCTGCCCGGCTCCCTGCTCACCGGACTCGGCGTCTCGATGGTGATCCCGCACCTGACCAGTGCTGCCGTCCAGGGCCTCCCGGCCGACGCGTTCGGAACGGGGTCCGCGGTCAACCAGGCGATCCGCCAGTTTGGCGCAACGTTCGGGGTGGCGTTGACCGTCGCCCTGCTCGGCACCGTCACTCCCCTGAACGCGCTCGACCACTTCCAGCGGGTCTGGTGGATGTTGGTGATCTGCGGGGTCCTGACCTCGCTGGCCGCGATGGCACTGCCCCGCAAGGCCAGGGTCGTCGCGCTGGAGCCCACCGTGGACCTCGTTCCGGCTCCGATCGGATCCCTGCTCGTCGAGGACGTGGCATGACGACCGGTCTCGACACGCTGTCCGGCCTCGAGCAGATGCAGCTGATCGTCACCGGCGAACTGCCTCCGCCCGCGATCGCGACGCTGCTCGGGATGACGGTCGTCGATGTCGCGGAGGGCAGCGCGACGTTCGAGTTGACGCCTGATGAGCGCATGATGAATCCGATCGGGTCCGTGCACGGCGGGATCGCGGCCACCCTTCTCGACTCCTGCATGGGCTGCGCGGTGCACACCACGCTCGCTCCCGGCCAGGCCTACACGACGGCCCAGCTCAACGTGCACTACCTGCGTGCGATGCAGCCCGGGACCGGGCCGGTCAGGGCCACGGGCACCGTCATGCACCGCGGCCGCACCCAGAGCACCGCCGAGGGCAGGCTGTACGACGCCCGCGGCAAGCTCATCGCCCACGGCACGACGACCTGCCTGATCCTTTCCGGTAGTTGAGGAGGGCGCGCTAGCGCCCGTCTCGAAACCTCGCACGTAGCGCAGCGTCCGACCGACTCGCCAACCCGGGCAGATCCGTATAGCGACCTTCAATCAAGGTCTTCCGCTTCGCTCGGCTCCAGCCCTGAACGCGCTTCTCGAATGCGAAGGCGGCTGCAATCGATGTGAACTCGCCCGACCACACCAGCGTGACTGGGCGCCGCTTTCGCGTGTATTCCGCTCCGTCGGGGCCTTGCGCGTGCTGCCACAGACGGCTCTCCAGATGGGTGGTGCTCCCCACGTAGTAAGAACCGTCTGCGCATTCGAGGATGTAAGTCCAGGCCCTGCGGGACAGGCTGCAGGCCGGTGGGCCGAGACGCGACCGTGGGTTCCCTGCGTGTGGACAAGGGTTCGAGACAGGCGCTGCGCGCCTCCTCAACCACCGGAGGGCCAGGCGCTGCGCGCCTTCGTCAACCACCGGAGGGCCAGGCGCTGCGCGCCTTCCTCAACCAGCGAGACGACCTACAGGTCGGTGACGCCTTCGGCGACCAGGACGGCTGGGCCGGTCATCAGGATCCGGTCGTCCTCGGTCCAGACGATCTCCAGGGTTCCCCCGGGCAGGTCCACGACGTACGGCGTCCCGCGCTCGGCGCCGTCGGCCAGTGATGCCGCGACCATCACGGCGCAGGCGCCGGTGCCACACGACCGGGTCTCGCCGGAGCCGCGTTCGTGCACGCGCATCGCCAGGTGGTGCTCGCCGCGCCGTACGACGAACTCGACGTTGACGCCGTCGGGGAAGTCAACCGGGTCGTGTCCCGGAGGAGTGAGCAGGGAACCGGCTTCGTCGAGGTCCTCGACGAACACGACCGCGTGCGGGTTGCCCATCGAGATCCGGGCTGCGACCCACGCGCGATCGCCGACCGTCACCTTGGCCTCACCGACGAGCTCGGGGGTACCCATGTCCACGGTGACCCGGTCCCGGTCGAAGGTGAGCACCTTGATGCCTGCTCGCGTGGCGATCGGGAGCGGCTGACGGGTGTCCACCTCGGCGTGCGTGGCCAGGTAGAGGCCCAGTACCCGGATGCCGTTGCCGCACATCTCCGAGAGCGAACCGTCGCTGTTGCGGTAGTCCATGAACCAGCGCGCCTCACCGCGGGCGGCGAGGGCCGCAGGATCCTCGGTCGCGTCGGTGCGGACGACCCGGATCACGCCATCAGCCCCGATCCCGGCTCGGCGGTCGCACAACCGCGCCACCTGCTCGGCAGTGAGCTCATGACGGCCGTTGGCATCGGGGATCAGCACGAAGTCGTTCTCGGTGCCGTGTCCCTTGACGAAGGAGTAATCCACAGGCTCATTCTATGGCTGACCAACACGCGCCCTTTCCACAGGCGCCGCTCTGTCGGTGGCACACGCCCACGCCGGCTGCGTTCGTTGAAACACATGGCCGCCGATCCATCATTTGCGCGCCGGGTGGATCGGCTTGAGAATGAATTGGTGGCCATCTACGACCTGATCAGGGACGAGACCACGGCAATGAGGGTCACCTTGTCTGAGCACACCCAGACACTGACCGAACACACTCAGATCCTGGCCGAGCACACCCGGATCCTCAACGAACACAGCCAGGCACTCGCCGAGATCCTGCGCCGCCTCCCCGAGCCAGCCTGAGTCCAGTTCCGCTCAGCGCTTGACCCTCAGCCGTCGGCACGCGAAGTCACGGTTCTGGTCCAGGGCGATCTGCTCGAACTCGATCCGACGCGGCAGCAGTGGTGCGCCCGCGCCGAGCGTCACCGGGGCGTACTGGATCCACACCTCGTCCAGCAGCCCGTGGTCGTGGAACTGGCCGACGAGGTCTCCCCCGCCGGCCAGCCAGACGTTCTTGCCCGCAGCGGCCTCCACCATCGCGGCGTGGACCTCGGGGACCGGTGCCGAGGTGAACCGGATGTCAGCGGTCGGGTGCGGCGCGAAGGTCCGGTGCGTCATCACCCAGGCCGGCACCTCGTAGTACCACTCGTCGGGATGATGCGTCTGGATCCACGCGTACGTCGACGCGCCCATCACGATCGCGCCGACCTCGCCGATGAACTCGTCGAACGACTGCGGACCCTGGCTGTCGATGTCGCGACTGAGCAACCAGGCCAGGCCGTCCTCGGGCTCGGCGGCGATGAAGCCGTCGAGGCTCGAGGCGGTGTAGTACTGCGTCAGCACGGGATCAGCCCAGGATCAGGTCGGGCGCCCGGCCGGAGCACCGAGAGCGGTGATCGCCGGGTCGCGGACGACCAGCTCGCCGAAGACGTCGTCGATCTGCTTCATCGTCGACGCCGGCAACACGACCCCAGCGGCCTTGACGTTCTCCTCGACCTGTTCGGGACGCGAGGCACCGACCAGCGCCGAGGCGACGTTCGGGTTCTGGAGTACCCACGCGACGGCGAGCTGGGCCAGGGTCAGGTCGACTTCCTGGGCCACCGGGCGCAGCTGCTGAACGGCTTCCAGGATGTCGTCCCTCATCAGTCGACTGATGAAGTTCGCACCGTTCGCATCGGTCGCTCGGGAACCAGCCGGCGGCGGCTGACCCGGCAGGTACGTGCCGGTCAGGACGCCCTGGGCGATCGGGGACCAGACGATCTGGGAGATGCCGAGTTCCTCGCAGGTCGGCACCACCTCGCCCTCGATCACGCGCCACAGCATCGAGTACTGCGGCTGGCTCGAGATGAGCTGGACGCCGAGGTCGGACGCAAGCACCGAACCGGCCCGGATCTGGTCGGCGGTCCACTCGCTGACGCCGATGTAGAGAGCCTTGCCCGCCCGGACGACGTCGGCGAAGGCCTGCATCGTCTCCTCCAGCGGCGTCTCGGTGTCGAACCGGTGCGCCTGGTACAGGTCGACGTAGTCGGTGCGCAGGCGCCGCAACGAGCCGTTGATCGACTCGGAGATGTGCTTGCGCGACAGGCCGCTGTCGTTGGGGCCGCCAGGCCCGGTGGGCCAGTAGACCTTGGTGAAGATCTCCAGCGATTCACGGCGCTCGCCGGCGAGGGCATCGCCCAGGACCGTCTCCGCTGCCGTGTTCGCATAGACATCTGCGGTGTCGAACGTCGTGATGCCGGCGTCGAGGGCGGCGCGCACGCACTGGGTGGCGACGTCGTTCTCAACCTGGGAGCCGTGGGTGATCCAGTTCCCGTAGGTGATTTCGGAGATCTTCAGGCCACTGTTGCCGAGGTATCGGAATTCCATACCCCGATTGTGCACGCCGACCCTCACACCCGTCGGGCCAGGTCGACCGCTTTCTCGACCCGGTCCGGATCGTCGTAGGCCACCCAGTTCACCCGCGGGTCCTTGCGGAACCAGCCGTCCTGGCGACGCGCGAAGCGACGGGTCGCGGAGATCGTCCTGTCCTGGGCCTCGGCCTCGGTGAGCTCGCCGTCGAGGCACGCGAGCGCTTGGGAGTACCCGATCGCGCGGGACGCCGTGACGCCGTGCCGCAGGCCCCGGTCGATCAGCGTGCGCACCTCGTCGAGGAGCCCGTCGGCCCACATCTGGTGCACCCGGAGCGCGATCCGGTCATCGAGGGTCGGGCGGTCGATGTCGACCCCGATCTGGAGCGAGGCCGGGTCGGCGTACGAGGCGTCGGGGAGCCCCGCACCGAACGGGCTGCCGGTGAGCGTGATGACCTCGAGGGCGCGGACGATCCGTCGACCGTTCTGGGGGCCGATCCCGCCGGCAGCGTCCGGGTCGATCGCCGCCAGCCGCGCGTGCAGGGCTTCGGGCCCGAGGTCCGCCAGCTCGGCCTCGAGGGCGGCGCGGACCTCGGGATCGGTCGCCGGGAACTCGAACACATCCAGGATGGCGCGGGTGTACAGCGCCGACCCCCCGACCAGCACCGGGACGACGCCGCGCGACCGGCAGTCGGTGATCACCTCGCGCGCGAGCACCTGGAAGTCGGCGACCGTCGCGGGTTCGGTGACGTCCATCAGGTCCAGCAGGTGGTGCCGGATCCCCCGGCGTTCGGCGACCGGTTGCTTGGCCGTACCGAGGTCCATGCCGCGGTAGACCTGCATCGCATCGGTGTTGACGATCTCGCCGCCGAGCCGCTCGGCCAGGTCCAGTGCAAGGTCGGACTTGCCTGAGGCGGTCGCGCCGACGACGGCGACGATCGGCGGCGTGGACATGGGTGCAGTCTGCCAAGCGTGCGGACAGCACGAACGGCGGCACCGCCGCAGCGCTACCGCCGTCCTTGATGCGGTCAGTCGCCTTCGACCACCAGGTGGATGTGGTCGGCAACCAGTCCGTGGGCCTCGCGGTGCACGGTGTTGGCGGCTTCGGCGTCGGGCGCCTCCACCAGGCAGAAGATCTTGCGGGCGGCTTCGTCGACCCAGTAGCTCTTGTAGTTGACGCCGTACTTGTCCTGGACCTTCAGGTCTTCGGCGTGCGCACCCGCGACATCAGCAGCGGTGGCGCCTTCGGGCATCGTTTCGTGGACATCCATGAAGAGAGGCATTGTGACTCCTACGTAGCGGGTTGTCTGTCAGGATCAGCCTCGTGGGTAACGCCCCTCCCGACCATGACCGTGCCGCCGCCGTACCTGACCAGAACCCCAGAGACGGCTTGATCGACACGCTGGGCGGCCTGCACCTGCAGAGCGCCCTGTTCCTGCACGGTCGCTACACGGAGGGATGGGCGTTCCGCTCGGCGCCCGGCGAGGACATGGCCGAGATGCTGGCCCCCGGCGCACGTCGGGTGTTGATCTTCCACCTGGTCTCCGACGGCCGTTGCTGGGTCGCGGTCGGTGACGGGGAAAGGCACTGGGCCGAGGCCGGCGACGTCATCGTCCTGCCCTACGGCGACGCCCACACCATGGGCGGCAGCGCGGACGCTGACACCGTCGAACTCGGACCGCTGATCACGATGCCCGAGTGGTCCGACGTCCCGTACGTCGAACACGGCGCCGGCGGCGACCTGACCAACATAGTCTGCGGCTTCATGGCTTGCGATGCGCCGCTCTTCGACCCGGAGATGGGTGCGTTCCCACCCGTGTTCGTCGTCCGGCCCCCCGACCCGGCAGCCGGCTGGGTGCGGGCCAGCATGGACTACGCAGCCGGACAGGTCGCCCGCGACGAGTCCGGGACGTTCCAGGTACCCACGACATTGCCCGAGCTGATCCTGACCGAGGTGCTCAAGATCCACCTGGCCAGTGCTCCGTCGGCCGAACGCGGCTTCGTCCGAGCGCTGCACGACCCGGTGGTGGCGCACGCGATGTCGCTGATCCACGCGTCTCCGGAGCGCAAGTGGACTGTCGCAGAGCTGGCCGGGCTCGGGAACGTGTCGGTCTCGCTGCTCGACGAACGGTTCCGCAACGAGCTCGGCATGCCCCCGATCCGTTACCTCACCGGCTGGCGGATGCACCTGGCGCAGGACCTGCTCACCTCGACCGATCTCGGCCTGGTGGCGATCGCGCGGCGGATCGGCTACGAGTCCGAGGAAGCGTTCAGCCGCGCCTTCAAGCGCCTGTACGGCGAGTCGCCGAGCGTGTGGCGGGTCCGGCGCTGATCGGGGCACACCGTGGACTGGGGTTGGCGCGGACAGGCAGGGGCATAGTCACGGTATGACTCGTACACCGGTGCCCTCGATCGTGCCCATCCCCTCGGTCGACGCTGACCCCGATCCAGGCAACGAGGTCGGCGGCACTGACGCTGTCGAAGAAGACACCGTGACCCCACCGGTCACGCCCGACGTACCGTTGTCGGCACAGATGACCAACGACCAGGTCCCCGACGAGATCCAGCAACCCGAGAAGCCTGACTCCGAGGCGAACGTCGAGAATCCGAGCGCCGAACCGTCTGCCTGAGGGTTCAGGTCAACGGCAGGCAGGGGCGTCAGCCAGCGGAGCGGGTACTCCGACCGTGGGCAGGCCCAGCGAGACGCCAGCTGCCTTCGTCGCAGTCCGGTTCTCCCAGGCGTCACCCGCACGGGTGCGGCGTACCGAGGTCACCGGACCGTCGGCGACCAGGTGATGGGGAGCCGCGTGGGTGATCCGGACTTCGACCATGTCGCCGGGCCGCACCCGGAGCGCTGACCCGTCGGGGGCGATGGGGGTGAAGTGCACCAGCCGGTTGTCGCGCGCGCGACCGGAGAGCCGGAGCGTCTCCGCGTCCTTGCGCCCTTCGCCTTCGGCCACCATCAGCTCGAGGACCTGGTCCTCGTGCTTCCGGTTCTCGGCCCACGCGATCTCGTTGACCACCTCGGCCAGGCGTTGGTAGCGGTCGGTGACGACCTCAGGTGGGATTTGGTCCGGCAGGTCGGCAGCCGGTGTGCCCGGGCGCTTGGAGTACTGGAACGTGAACGCGTTCGCGAACCGGGCCTTGCGGACCACGTCGAGGGTGGCCTGGAAGTCTTCCTCGGTCTCGCCCGGGAAGCCGACGATGATGTCTGTGGTGATCGCCGCGTCGGGCATCGCCGCGCGGACCCGCTCGATGATGCCGAGGTAGCGCTCCTGGCGGTACGAACGACGCATGTCGCGCAGGACCTTGTCCGAGCCCGACTGCAACGGCATGTGCAGCTGGTGCATGACGTTCGGGGTCTCGGCCATCGCCTCGATGACGTCGTCGGTGAACGCGGCCGGGTGCGGCGAGGTGAAACGGACCCGCTCCAGGCCCTCGATCTGGCCGCAGGCACGCAGCAGCTTGCCGAACGCCAGCTTGTCCCCGAACTCGACGCCGTACGTGTTCACGTTCTGGCCCAGCAGGGTCACCTCGGTGACGCCCTCGGCGACGAGTGCCTCGATCTCGGCCAGGATCTCGCCGGGCCGACGATCCTTCTCGGTCCCGCGCAGCGACGGGACGATGCAGAACGTGCAGGTGTTGTTGCAGCCCACCGAGATCGACACCCAGGCGGCGTAGGCCGACTCGCGCTTGGTCGGCAGCGTCGAGGGGAAGACGTCGAGCGACTCGAGGATCTCGACCTGGGCCTCCTCCAGGGCGCGCGCACGTTCGAGCAGGACCGGCAGCGAGCCGATGTTGTGCGTGCCGAAGACGACGTCGACCCAGGGAGCCCGGTCCGTGATCGTGGTGCGGTCCTTCTGCGCCAGGCATCCGCCCACCGCGATCTGCATCCCGGGGTGCTTCTCCTTGACCGAGGCCAGGTGACCGAGGTTGCCGTACAGCTTGTTGTCCGCGTTCTCCCGCACGGCGCAGGTGTTGAACACGACGACGTCGGCCTGGGTGTCCTCGGGCGCTGCCACGTAGCCGGCGTTCTCGAGCAGGCCGGTCAGGCGTTCGGAGTCGTGGACGTTCATCTGGCACCCGTAGGTGCGGACCTGGTACGTGCGCGGTTCACTCATGACCGGTCAAGGGTACGGCGGTCCCACGGGAGGTTCATCCCGGCGCCGGATTGACCGTCGCGGCGATAATGGCGAGCGATCACCCAGCCGCGAGGAGACCCGTTGATCGAGCGCCTGCCCGGCACCCTCGCCCTGACGACTGTGCTCGCCCTGACAGCCGGTTGCGGAGGGTCGACCCCCTCGGGCTTCGCACCGACCCCCAGCGCGAGCAACCCATCACCCACCACGTCGAGCCCGACCCCTACTGCTGTGCCCACGAGCACGCCGACTCCGACGCCATCGAGGCCGTCAGGCACGCCGACGTCGCGAGCCCCGGTACGGCTCGGCGAGATCGTCAAGATCCCGGACTGGACGGTGCAGCTCATCGCCGTACGAGACGATGCGACGCACGCGATCATCGCGGCAAGCGGCGGGTTCGTGACGCCACCCCAGCACCGGTACGCCCTCGTCACCTACGAAGCGACCTACACCGGTTCGCACCGCTCGGCCGATGTGCTGAACGACCTCAACTGGCAGCTCGTCCCTCGCCACGGCGCCGCGATCCCGGCGGCGGGAACGTCACCGCCGGCGGTGTACGCGCACTGGCCCACGACAACGGGACGTGGTGGCACCGTGCGTTTCCAGGTGGTGTTCGACGTGACCGCGAGCCAGCTGGACGGGGCGGTCCTCAGGGTCGGACGGATCGGGTCGAACTTCTCCAGCGTGCACGGCGACTTCCAGCTGTGATCTCAAGTCTGCGGTGCGTCGCGACGCAGCGCGGTCCGTACGACGTCTCGGCAAGCTCGACGACCGGGGCCTGTCTCGTCCTTACAGCTTGTTCGGTTTTTCGGTCACCCAGAGCTTGATGACGCCTTCGATGACGGTGGTTCCGTCATCGCGAACGCCCTTGACCCGCACGTGCAGGTCGGGGTTGTCGCCGGTCCACTGCTCCGGGTCGGTCTCGGCGATGCAGGTGATGTCAGAAGTCGCCTTGGCCGTGTAGCTGATGTCCATCCCCTTGGGGATCCAGCGCTTGTTGCTCGGGATCGTGGACTCCGCCAGCGCACCCATTGCGGCCTCGAGGCCGTTGCACAGCGCGATCGCGTGCACGGTGCCGATGTGGTTCTGCACGGAGCGACGCTTGGGGATGACCAGCGAGGTGTAGTTCGGCTCGATCCGGGTGAAGCGCGGGTGGATCGTCGCGAAGTAGGGCGCCTTCTGGGCGAACGCGAGCGAGAACAGGCGCTCGCCGACGAGCGGGACCTGCGAGGACAGCTTGTACAGATCAGCAACGTTGGGCATGGCCCGATGTTACTCCCGAGTAACCGCGGACGTCGACCCTGCGAGACCCATGACCTGCGCCACATCGAGGGAACATCCGATCAACGTGTCCGCCGTGCCGTCCGGGTTCGGCTCGTCGAACCAGACGCCCTGGGTGAAGCCCAGCTTGGTGAGCAACCGGAGCGACGCGGCGTTGCGGTGGTCAGGTGCCGCGAAGAACTCCCGCACCCCCGGGTACGCCGGCCAGACGATGTCGCGCAGGAAGACCCACAGCAGGCTGGTCCCGATGCCGCGTCCGACCCAGGCAGGCTCCCCGATCGCGTAGTCGAACCCGACGGCGTCCGGTCGCGAGCAGAGCAGCGCCCACTCGGGATGGTCGGCGATCCGGTAGTCCTGGCAGAACCCGACCGAACGACCGTTGACCTCGAAGATCCACAGCCGGGTCGGGTCCTCACCGCGCAGCGCCGGCCCGTAGTAGCCCTCGACCTTCTCCGGGGTCCGGTACTCGTCCCACCACCGGGCCACGTGCGGTTCGTTGACCCAGCGGGTCACATCGCCGAAGTCTCCGGGCGTCATCGGTCGCACCGAGAGCCGGTGCTCGGCGTCGACCCGGAACTTCAACGGGTCGCCTGCGAGGTCGAGCGCCAGCACCGGCCCCACCCCGGTCAGGGACCGGTCGGCCCGCTCGGCCCAGGACTCCCCCGCGCTCAACTGCGAGCGCAGAAACTCGATGTGCATTCCCTCAGTCTGCCGTGAATGGTTTGATGGCGCCGTGACCCAAAACGAGAACACGTTGCAGTCCGCCTTCGATCGCTACCTGTCGAAGGTCGAGGAGATCTGCGAGACCCGCGACTGGTCCGCGTTCGCCGACCTGTTCACCGAGGACGCCACGTACTGCGAGCACGTCTACGGCGACTTCAACGGTCGCGAGGAGATCCGCAGCTGGATCGTCAAGACGATGACGGACTTCCCGGGCAACGAGATGATCGGCTTCCCTCCGGCTTGGTACGTGTTCGACCCGCCCACCAACCGGGTCATCCTCGATGTCCGCAACATCATGCGCGACCCGGGCGACGGCTCGGTGCACGAGGAATCGAACATCACCATCCTGACCTTCGACGACGAGGGCAACCTCATCCGCGAGGAGGACATCTACAACCCGGCGAAGTTCGCGGCGATGACGCGTGAGTGGTGTCGGGTTGCGGACGCTCACGGGACCCTCAGCGATGTCGGCAAGAAGATGTTGGCGGCGTTGGGAGGGTAGTTCCGCCTTCGGCGGGGGTGCAGCGGCGGGCTGTGGTCACCTGTGCGGGGTGTGCCGGTGAGGGCGCCTCGCGCCATCGGCTTACCGCGTCGACACTCTGTCTGGTTCGCTGCCGCCGGCCCTGTTTCGTGTCGCCGCGCTGCGCTTGATGCTGGCCGCTCCGGGCCCTCCCCGTCCCACCCCGCCGGACGGTCACAGCCGGTAGGTGGTGGGAGATCTGCGGTGGGCCGCACGCCAACCCACTCACCAAGGTGAGCCGACACGCGGGGCCGACGGGCAGGCCGCCGCTGCGGCCAGCATCAAGCGCAGCGCGGCGCTGCAAGCAGAAATCGGGCACCGCGCAGAAGTCGCAGCGACGCGGTAAGCCGATGGCGCAAGGGGGTCTGGACGGCGGACCCGCACACCGGACCACCGAAGCCCGCCGAAGGCGGAACCACCTCCGCCGAAGGCGGAACTCCCTACAACCCCATGTGCTCAGGATCGTTGATGTCCGCGTCGAGCTCTTCGCGCACGACCCGGAAAGCCACCCCGCTCGAGTAGCCCTTGCGGGCGAGCATGCCGACAAGGCGACGGATCGCCACCTGCTGGTCGAGGTCACGCATCGTACGAAGCTTGCGTTGGACCAGGACGCGTGCGGCGGCGACCTCGTCCTCCTCGTTCACCGAATCGAGGGCGTCGCGGGCGACCTCGTCGTCGATGCCCTTGCGGCGCAGCTCCTGGGCCAGGGCGCGTTTCGCGAGGCCCTTGCCCTCCTGGCGCTGGGCGACCCACTCAGCGGCGAACGCGGTGTCGTCGATGAGGCCGACTTCTTCGAACCGGTCCAGGAGCCGGGTCGCGATCTCGTCCGGTACGTCGCGCTGGGCGAGCTTGGCCGCGAGGTCGGACCGGCTGCGAGCCCGACCGGCCAGCTGGTCGAGCAGGATCTTGCGACCCACCGACTCCGGGTCGGCCTCGGGGCCCAGGTCGGCGTCGTCCGACGGAGGTTCGGCAGAGGGCGGGCGCCGCCGACGCCCGCCCTCCCCGAAGTTTCGACTCATATGGCATCGCCAGGATCGTCAAACCGCCGTGATGGCAAGGCGGAGGAGAGAAGGCGGCCTGTAAGCGAAGCGGCCGTCGACCGACGACAACGAAGCCAGCGCGGTGGTTTCACGGTCCTGGTCAGAAGTCGATGCCGTCGGGGTCGATCACCTTCTCGACCGCGGCGGGGGCATCCACCGTCGGGCCGATGCCGAGCTTCTCGAGGATCCGCTTCTCCAGCTCGTTGGCCAGGTCCGGGTTGTCTTTCAGGAAGGCCCGGGCGTTCTCCTTGCCCTGGCCGAGCTGGTCGCCCTCGTAGGTGTACCAGGCGCCGGCCTTGCGGACGAGGCCCGCGTCGACACCGACGTCGATCAGGCCACCCTCGCGGGAGATGCCCTTGCCGTACATGATGTCGAACTCGGCCTGCTTGAACGGCGGGGCCACCTTGTTCTTCACGACCTTGACCCGGGTCCGGTTGCCGACCATGTCGGTGCCGTCCTTGAGGGTCTCGATCCGGCGGACGTCGAGGCGCACCGAGGCGTAGAACTTCAGCGCCTTGCCGCCGGTGGTGGTCTCCGGCGACCCGAACATCACGCCGATCTTCTCGCGCAGCTGGTTGATGAAGATCATCGTCGTGTTGGAGTTGCTCAGCGCACCGGTCATCTTGCGCAGCGCCTGGCTCATCAGTCGAGCCTGCAGGCCGACGTGGCTGTCACCCATCTCGCCCTCGATCTCGGCGCGGGGCACCAGCGCCGCCACCGAGTCGATGACGACCAGGTCGAGCGCGCCCGAGCGGATCAGCATGTCGGCGATCTCGAGCGCCTGCTCACCGGAGTCGGGCTGCGAGACCAGCAGGGCGTCGGTGTCGACACCGAGCGCTGCGGCGTAGTCGGGGTCGAGCGCGTGCTCGGCGTCGATGAAGGCCACGATGCCGCCGGCAGCCTGGGCGTTGGCGACCGCGTGCAGGGCCACCGTGGTCTTGCCGGAGGACTCCGGGCCGTAGATCTCGACCACGCGGCCACGCGGCAGGCCGCCGAGGCCGAGCGCGATGTCGAGCGCGATGGAACCGGTCGGGATCACCTCGAGCGGCGCACGGGTCTCGTCACCCAGTCGCATCACCGAGCCCTTGCCGTACTGCTTCTCGATGTTTGCGAGCGCTACGTCGAGCGCCTTGTCCTTGTCGTGTCCAGCCATCGTCTTCGTCCTGTCTCGAGGTCCTGCCACTGTCGTGCGCTCCGTGTCCCGCCAGACGTTAGGTGCGGCCACCGACACTCGCTCCCGATCGTTTCTGACCGGTGGAGAACGGCTGGTCGACCCTGCCTGTGGACGCAACCGTAGTACGAACAGGTGTTCGATCACAGCACCTCGGCCCGGTGTGTCGCGGACCCGACGAGGGCGGGCACGACCCCAAGACGGGGCGCCCTGGTATGAGGGGAGGGAGAGGGCGCCCCGTCCCCGCACCACTACCCGCGTGACGACTACCGCAAACCAGTACGAAGCGCGCTCAGGCGGCGCGGGCCGTCATCGGTCGCTGGCCGGCAGCTCCAGAGCCGCCCAGACCGCGCGCCAGACCTCCTTGGGCGACACGCCGGCGGCCAGCGCCTCGTCGGCCGTGCGTCCGCCCAGGTCCGCCATCACGAACAGGCGGGCCCAGGATCGTGAGTACGCGGGCCCGAGGGCGTGGTCGAGCCGCTCCCAGAACTCGGTGTGTCTCAAGAAGGGTTCCTCACGAAGGTCCTGCGACGCCGATGTCGTGCAGGTGATGCACGACGTCGTGCAGGTGGTAGCGCCCGATCGAGGCGACCGTGAAGCCAGAGCCGTTGCTGCGACGCCCGGTCCGGTTCCACTGCTCGCCCGCCACACCGGCATAGGTGCCGGCGATGTCGGCAGCCGCCTCGACCAGCTCGACGACCACGATGCTCGGGTCCTGCTCGCCGTACCGGTCCTCGACGGCGGTGGCGTCCTGGTCCCAGTTGTCGAACTGCGGGTCGTTCTCGGCCAGCATCAGCTGGACGCGCTCGCGGAAGATCCGGTGCACGTCGCGCACGTGGCAGGCGTACTCGAGCCTCGACCAGGTGGTCTCGTCGGGACGTACGGTCGCGTCCGGACCGTCGAGGGCTCCGAACCAGCCCCGGGTGTTGCGGTGGATCGCCTCCGGGAGATCCGCGACGGCGATCGTGGTCGGGTCGAAACCACACTCACCGCAGGGCTGCTCGAGGACCCAGGTCCAGTCCTTGGTGTCAGGTTCGATGGCCACGGCAGCAGTCTGCCGTACCGGCTCAACTCCTCCGATGGGATTATTCGGTCCATGAGCGCCGAGCCCAGGACCGTGGCGATCCGGAACGCGATCGCGTCGGATCTGCCTGCGGTCGCGGAGATCTACACGCACGAGTCGCTGCACGCCTACTCGACCTTCGAGACCACGGAACGGCCCCTGGCCGACTGGCAGCACAAGCTCGACAGCGGCGACCCGTTCGTCGTCGCGGTCCAGGACGGCAGCGTGCTCGGGTTCGCGTACGCCTCGCCGTTCCGCGACCGGCCGGCGTACCACCGGACCCGGGAGACCTCGGTCTACCTGCACCGGGCCGCGCGCCGCGAGGGCTTCGGCACCCTGCTGTACGCCGAGCTTCTCAGCCAGCTGCGCACCCGCGGCTTCCACACCGCGGTCGCGCTGATCGCCCAGCCGAACCCGGGTAGCAACCGCCTCCACGAACAGCACGGCTTCGAGCTGGCCGGGACCATGCGCGAGGTCGGCGACAAGCAGGACCGGATGATCGACGTCGGGATCTACCAGAAGATGTTGTGAGGTAGGACAGCCCCCACGGCCGGCGGGATCTTGACCAGGTCCCCCGCCGGCCGTGAGGTGATCGTGGGGTCAGCCGAAGCGGCCGTTGACGTAGTCAGCCGTACGCCGGTCCTGGGGCTCGCCGAACATCGCATCGGTCGGGCCCTGCTCGACGATCACGCCAGGGGTGCCGTGCTCGGCCAGGAAGAACGCGCACTGGTCCGAGACCCGTGCCGCCTGCTGCATGTTGTGGGTCACGATCACGATCGTCACGTCTCTCGAGATCTCGCTGATCGTCTCCTCGACGACCCGGGTCGAGGTCGGGTCGAGCGCCGAGCACGGCTCGTCCATCAGCAGGACCCGCGGACGGACCGCCAGCGATCGCGCGATGCACAGTCGTTGCTGCTGTCCACCCGAGAGCGTCGCGCCGGGGGCCTTGAGCCGGTCGCGCACCTCGGTCCACAGACCGGCCCGGGTCAGGCTGTCCTCGATCAACGCCTCCCGATCCGACTTCGCGATCGTCCTCCCGGTGATCTTCAGGCCCGCCAGGACGTTGTCCGCGATCGACATCGCCGGGAACGGGTTGGGCTTCTGGAAGACCATCCCGATCTGGTGCCGGGCATCGGTCAGCCGCCGCTCGGGGTCATAGATATCGACTCCGTCGAGGTGCACCGCACCGGCGAGCCGGGCCGCCGGCACCAGCTCGTGCATCCGGTTGAGGATCCGCAGGAAGGTCGACTTCCCGCAGCCCGACGGGCCGATCAGCGCAGTGACCTGCCCAGGGGCCATCTCGAGCGAGACCCGGTCGAGCACCTTGCGCTGCCCGAACCAGGCCGACACCCGGCGTGCCTCCAGCGATGCCGGTCCGGCGACGGACGGCACCACCGCGGTGCGGTCGAGAACTTCGGTCATGGGTCTCCTCCTGCCAAGGGGGCCGTCGGTCCTACGTGGATTTCAAGGTCACGGTTGCTGCCGTCGCAGCGCTGACGTACGCGGAGCCGCCGTACCGGACGTGGATCCGGTGCAGGCCACGCCGGAGCCTCGGCAGCAGGAAGGTGACGGTGCCCCTGCTCAGGGTCGCGTGACCGATCACCTTCGTGCCGTCGTAGATCGTGACGGTGCCGGTGGGCACGACGCCGGTCGCGGTCACCTTGACGATCAGCTTCGCCCGCTTGGTGTGGCTGATCGTCTTCGGGTTCAGCGTATTGACCGCGTGGCCGACCGCCTTGCCGATCACGACCGACTTCGAGGTCGAGGTGCTGGTCAGCAGCGAGACCGAGCCGTTGTAGGTGACCGTCAGCGGGTGCGTGCCAGGCGCCAGTCTGGTGCCGGCGACGGTGAAACTCGCCGTGCCCGACACGAGGTTCACCGTGTACAGCGCGGTGCTTCCCTGCTTGAGGGTGGCGCTTCCGGTGCGAGCCCCGGGTCCACCGACGGCCGCGGTGACGTGGAACGCCGTGCCGTAGGTCGCCCTGGTCGGCACAGTCGACGTCGTGGTGGTCGCGGCCTTGGCAATGGTGATCGGGCTCGCGGACGACGTCGAGGTGTTGTACGCCGAGTCGCCGCTGTAGGTCACCGTCAGGTTGTGGACACCCCCACCCAGCGCGGTGCCGCTGACGTTGAACGTCGCGTTACCGGAGCCGTCGAGACCGACCGCGGTTCCCACCGTCGTCGTGCCGTCCTTGAGGGTCGCGGTCCCGGTCGGGGTCGCGCCAGCGCCCACGACCGAAGCGGTCACCTGGAAGCCGGTGCCGTAGGTCGCGCTGGCGGGCACGGTCTCGTTGGTGCTCGAGTCGGCCTTGGTGCCGTAGACCTCCCACGTCGTGCCGGTGACGATGATGTCCGCGACTGCGTAGCTGGTCGAGGAGGTCTCGTCGGTCCCGGCATTGCCCGTCCGCAGGCGCAGCTCCAGGACACCCTGGTAGCCCGAGGTGGTGTCGGTCAGCGGGTAGGCCGTGAGGAAGTCGGACAACGTGGTGTCGCCCGACGTCGCGGTGACTGCGGGCAGGGCAGGGTCCACCGAGCCCGGAGGCGTGGCGACCGGGTACGTCGAGGCCGCGGTGAGCAGGGAGCCGGACCAGTTGCCGGGGTAGTCGCCGGCGTTCGGCTGGTAGGCGAAGAGCTCGGCGCGGTTGTCACCGGCGCGGATCGCGACCGAGGACTGCACGTACGCCGCGAACGGAGCAGTCGTCGTGCTGCCCCCGAAGATCTGGGTGCCGGCCGCGTTGTAGAACTTCAACGTGCCGACCTCGTGCGGGTCGGTCTGCTGGAAGCTGGTGCCGGTCCCGGTCTGCCACGGTGGCGATGACGGGGAGGCGGCGTTCGCGCCCTGGCTGACGACCGGGCCGGTGGTGGCCACGGTCGCCAGCACGAGGGTCAGGGCAGCAACCCGGAAGCTTCTCGCTCGGCCAAACCTTCTGGTGGTGGTCACGGTGTTCCTCTCATCTGCGTGCGATGTGCGCTGGGGGCGGGACGGCGACGTCACTGGACGTGGGCCGAGGTTTCGTTCGAGGTGGCGCTGCCGTCGGTACAGCTGGCGGTGCCGGCTGCGCCGACGACCTTCCAGGAGTCGCCGTCGATCTTGATGGTCGTGGTGTCGTAGGTCGCCGCGATGCCGGACGCGGGTGACGTGACGTACAGGCGGAGCTGGATCAGGTGGTTCCAGCGCGGCGGGAACGCGATCAGGAAGTCCTTGAGCGCGATGTCCGCCGCGGTGGCCTGAGCCATCGGGTGCAGGGTGTTCGTGTACGACGACGCCGCCGTGAGCAGCTGACCGCTCCACTCCTCGGTCTCGGCGCCGTTGCGGGGCTGGAACGCGTACAGCGAGGCCGTCCTGCCGGTTCCCGCCGCCAGCCCGGGCACCGCGGTCGCGGCGACCGCCCGGGAGACGAACGGCTTCTGCGTCGTCGAGCCCGACGTGACCGGCTTGCCGTCAACGCCGCACAGCGTGAGCGGACCGGCAGACCGGGCATCGACGTACGGGACCTTGTCGTTCGAGGAACCCACGAGCCTGACCGCGACGACGGTCGCGATCAGCACCACGACGACGGCACCGACGAGGACCGGGAGCCGGCGCGAGGCGGGCGTCCCGACACTCGGCGCGGAGCCGGGCTTCTCGGTGGTGGCGTTACTCATGGAAGGTTCCTCAGATCGATCGGATCACGTCGGTCGGGCCTGCTCCGGGGCGGTGGCAGGTCCGCCCCGGGCAGGTTCTACGGACCGCTGGTGGTGGAGCCCAGGTCCGAGTACGCCGGCGTGACGCCGGCATCGGTCAGCAGGGCCTTGCCGGGTGCCGTGTTGACAAACGGCGCCGGACCGCCGGCATTGCTGAACAGGGTCTGGACCCAGTTCAGGGTGCCGCCGGGCTGCCAGGCCGGGTCGTTGTCGAGGTCCGACTGACGGAAGATGACGTAGTAGGGGAAGGTCACCGACCACGCCGTCGGAGTCGCGCCGGTGGTGCCGTCCGTGATCAGGCTGATGCCCGCCGTGGTCAGGGGGGCTGCCGGGTTGCTGGCCGAGTAGGCCGTGTCCGGGTTCAGGAAGTAGCCGTTGCTCAGCAGGTTGTACCGACCGAGCGGGAACGGCACGATCGCGTTGGGCTGGTCCGTGGAGGACAGGCTCGTGATCGCGGTCGGGTCGTTCTGCTGCACCTGGGTGATGCCGGCCGGCACGGTGACCGCGTTGCCACCGTTGAACGCCTTGAGGCCGTTCAGGAAGACATTCCGCATGCCAGCGCCGACCTGCGGGATGAGCGCCTTGATCGGCTGGGCGGCCTGGGTGGACGTTCCAGAGTAGCCGGGGATCTGGCCCCAGGTGGTGTAGGTGCCGTTGTAGATGTTGACCAGGTCGGTGCCCGAGAGGTGCGCGGGCGCGTTGGTGGTCGTCGCGGTGGCGATGTAGTCGATGTCGGTGGCGATCTGGACCGAGTGCAGCGCACTGCCCAGCCCGCCCTGGGCCACCGTCTTCTGCGCGTTGGTCTGCTGCGTGGCCGTAGGCAGGTTGGGGCTCCGGGCAAAGCTGATCCGGTTGGCGCCACCGTCGGCGAGCAGCGCCGCGAGCCCGACCGAGCCGCCGTTGGGACGCTGCACCGGCTTGGTGCCGGCGCGCAGGATGATCGTGCTGTTCAGGACGCCCGGGGTGCCTAGGGCCGGGTCGGTGAAGGTCTTGCGACCGTTCGCATCACCGCTGGCGTCGAAGCTGAAGAGCCGGTTCTTGTTGCCCGCCGTGTTGTAGCCCGGGTCCGAGCCGAAGCCGTCGGACAGGAAGTTCAGCGACGTCTGCATGACGTCGGAACCGACGCCGACGACGTCGTCGGTCTGCGGGGCCCCGTCTGCGTTCGCAGGGATCTGGCTGGCTGCGAGACCTCCAGCCAGGACGGCGGCGAGCAACGAGGCGCCAACGGCGATCCGTCTCTTCGACATGGGTTCTGCCTTTCCTTGGAGAGTGGGCGCCCACGCAGGCGTGAGCTGTGGTGCGGAAGTCGGGGTGGTTCTACGAGCGCAGGCATCGGAACCGTGGGCACGCCGGAGGCGCCCCTTCAGCGAGCGGCGGCCCGATCCGCCCCATGCCTGCTCGCTGATCTGCTCGAATCTCATCATTGTTTATAAATCCTGTCAACTTAAATGAGTTCAACGTGAGGCGGCCCACACCGGACATTCCGATGCCGCCTCAGACCAGGTTCGGCAGCAGTTGGCTGGCCAGGGACGAGACGGCCCAGAGCGCCGCCAGCACCATCGGCGTGCCGACGACCCAGCCGCCGAGCGAGGACCAGCGGGCCCGCAGCCACGCGGTGGCGAGCAGCACGATCAGCAGCAGCTGGAGGTTCAGGGCCAGGAACGCGAGCGTCCCGCTGGTGACGTGCGTGCTCATCGGCTGCTCGGCGGAGAGCTGGTTGGTCACGGGTCCGGCCCCGACGGCCTTACCGTTCAGCGTCGCGTCCACGTAGATCGTCTCCGACGGCGCCAGCCCTGCGAGGAAGCCCGAGCCCACAGCACTGACCAGGGTCAGCCGGCCGTCGTTCGCCGCCGGGGCGGTCGGTACCGGGTCGCCCTGGTGACGGGCACCGGAGACCAGGTAGGTGAAGGTGCCCTGACCGGTGGTCACCGTGATCGGGTCGCCGGCCCGGAGCGTGTCCAGCGAGCCGAACGGAGCCCCGAACGACAGCGCACGACCCAGCAGCTCGCTGACGCCGTGCTGCCCGGGGAGCACCGAGCCGCGCAGGTGGCCGGGCCCGTCCTGCAGCTGGCTCGTCGCGGTGCCCTCGACGACGACCTCGTTCTTCAGGCCCAGCCGCGGGATCGAGAGGACCGCTACCGGGTCACCGGCCGCGATCGGGGCCCCGGTCGGGGCAACGCCGAGCGCGAGCTCGGTTCGCATCCGGCCGTAGAGCCGGCTCTGCTCGTGGTTCTGCTCGAACCCGCTGAAGACGGTCAGGTAGACCAGGATCCAGGCGGCGAACAGGGCGATCACGATCATCGCCCGCGACACCGCCAGCTGCACCTCGGCACGTGGATGGCGCGCCGGCGGCTTGCCGTCGATCGGAGCCTCGGTCCGTACGACGGTCCGCGGCGACGGGGCTTGTGGGACCAGGATCGTCATGACGAGCCCTTCCGCTTGCCCGACGTACGGGGCCTCGCGACGCGGGCGGCCGAGACCACGACCGGCACGATGACCTCGGACCAGCGCAGCAGCATCCCGGCCGCACCGAGCAGGAAGAACGTGAGCAGCATCAGCGGCAGGCCGAGACGGCCCAGCGGGCTGGCGTGACCGACCGTCCTGAACAACGCGACCGAGGTCTGCGGCGCGGCCGCGGCGCCGACCGCCGGGCTACCGGTCGGGGACCCCGGAGTGGCGCCGGGGACCGGCGCGCTCGGGCTCGACGGACCCGTGCCGCCCTGGCTGGTCGGCGTGGTCACGTCGTCCGCCGCGTCCAGCGAGGGCACGAAACCCTTCTGCGCCTTGACCGCGAGCGCAGCCCGCGCTGTGTACCCGGCGAGGGCGGCAAGTCCGTTGGCCCTGGTCAGCGGCAGGTAGCCCGGGGGCAGCTGGCCGTTGAGCAGGCCCGGTGTCTGGCCGGTCCCGGCGGCGTAGGTGAGGAACGACGCGAACTTGCTCGCATCGGCCGCAGTCAGCCCCCGGGTCGGGATGTCGGCGTACACCGGAAGCGTGCCGGGATAAGCGGTCCTGGCGGCAGCGGTCTGCAGAGCGTCGTAGTCGACCTTCCAGGTCTTGTCGGCCTTGTCAGCGGTGAACAGGGCAGCTGCGGCCCTGAGCCCGGCATTGTCAGGCGCGACGTAGGTCCCGGCGCTGACCGTGTCCGCAGCACGTGACGCCGCGGTGCCTGCGGTCGTCGGTGACGGTCCGGACCGCAACGACGCAGCGGTCAGGTTGTAGCGCGCGATGGAGCTCAGCGGCACGATCCCGAGGACGAACCGGAACCCCGGCTGCTGCCGACCCTGGGTGGAGAGCTTGAGGGTGGACACGTCGTTCGGGTCGCCGTTGGGGCAGGCGATGCCGACGTTGGAGATCGCGTACTGCATGTTCAGCACGATCGTGGACACGAAGCCGGTCGGGTTCGCGACCAGCGACAGGTACGGGCCCGGACTGTGGGTGTAGCACGGGTTGTTCCCACCGCTGATGTACGCACTCGTCGCGAGGTTGTTGTCCTGCAGCGGCCAGGAGTAGACCGGCAGCTGGACATGCTTGTACGCCGGGTTGACGACCATCCCCCACGGGTCGGCCTTGCCGTCCAGGAACGCCCGCGCATCGGGATCGTCGTTGAGGTAGCTGGTCAGCGCGTAGACCATGTCGGCGTCCGAGGACAGGGTCAGCAGCGTCGAAGCCGCTTCGACAGCGGTGTAGTGCGGAAGCCCGGGGTTCAGTGCCTGGAACTCCGGGTCCTCGGTGATGTTGACCGGGTTGGCTGCGATCGCGGGATCCGAGCCCTTGCCGATCGAGTTCGCCGGATAGGACTGGCTGAGCAGCTTGGCCAGCAACCGCGGATCCAGGCGCAGCCTGGCGTACGGCCGTCCGTTCGCGTCGTCGATGACGTAGCTGATCGCGAAGCCTGTCACCGCGATCGGCGCCTGCACCACGGGCTTTCCGAACCCACCGTCCGGCATCAGGCTGCCGAACGCGCCTTCGACGTTGCCGACGTTGAGCAGCGTCCTCGCTGAGTCCTCGGCCGTCTGGACGTGCACGAACGGGAACAGCTTCTCGTCGGTGCAGAATTTCGGCTCCCACTGGGCTGTCAGCTCGTTGAGGAGCGTCGAGCCGTAGATCGCCAGCGGCTTCTCCTTCGAGACCACCGAGCAGACGTTGGAAGACACCGCGAACTGCAGCGGAACCGTGATCCGGTTGCGCCAGTTCGACGCCGACCACCAGAGCGCCCCCGAGGTGGCCAGGTTTGGCTGGGTCCCCGGGACTGCGATCTGACCGGGACTGAAGACGTCGGGGCTCTGGCACTGGGCCTGGGCGTCCGAGCCGGTCGCTGAGTCGGGCCGGTCGGCCGCGGGCAGCTGGCTGCCGTAGCCGTCGCAGCTGATCCCCATGATCGGGATCGCCACCAGCGCGCACGGCACCGAGCTGCTGCAGCCCAGCGTCGCGTCCTCGTCCTCGGTCCAGGCACTGAACTCGGCACTGCCGTCGCCGTCGGTGCCGGTGATTCCGTACGTCGCGTTGCTGGGCAGGCCGGTCCCGCCGATGTTCGAGGCCTCGGGCGCCTGTCCCGCGCAGCCGAAGTCGCCACCCTGGTAGACGGTGCCGTTCGCGGCGATCATCGGGATCCAGCGCTCGGCGGCCGCGGCCCTGGGGCACGCGTGCGGACGCGGCGACGGCGCACCGACGATGCGCGCCCGGTTCGCGTCGGTCTCGAACGCGTCCGAACGCCAGGCCGGGTAGGTGGTGTTGAGGTTGCTGTTGTAGCGCTCGACCGAGGTCTGGGTCCAGCAGGTCTCCGGGCTGATCTGCCTGGCCGCCGGCACGCTGGTCGAGTCCACGCCGCGGCACTCCAGGAGCACGAACGGGTACTCCTCGTTGACCCCGGCCGAGGAGTTCACGTCGCTGACCAGTCCCCCGGTCGGGTGCGCGCCGGTCCAGGTGACGTTGAGCTCCTGGCGACCGCGCAGGTTGGTGGTCGCCGAGACGCCGAGCCTGACCGTACGACGATCCACCTGGGTGGTGGAGCCGTCGGCAGCGTAAGACTGGCGCACGATGGTCTCGGTCCTGGTGACGGCACCGGTCCCGGACGCCGACCTGCTCACCACCGTGCTGGACGGCTGCACAGCGGCGTGGCCGGGCGCGGTGATGCCCACGCCGGCAAGGCCCAGGGTCAGCGCGACCAGGGCGAGGGCGGTGCGGCGCAGGCTGGTCATGAGGCGCAGGCGGGTCATGAGATGGGCCCTCGACGGCGTACGAGCAGGGCACCGAGTCCTGCCGGCACCGCGACCACGAGCAGGAACAGCCCGACGAGCACGACGGTCAGCAGCGTCGACGGTGCGGAATTCGCATCAGCGCCGAGCGTTGCCGGGACCACCGCACCGGTCTGGGCGAGCGCGGTGCCGTCGGACGTCCCCGTCCCGCCGAGCTCTCCTCCGACCGGCGAGCCGGCCGTGGCCGGCGTTCTGGGCGTGACGGCGGCGGATCCCGTGGTGGTGCCGCCGGTAGCGGTGCTGTTGGCAGCGTTCGACGGCTTGCTGCCGTTGTAGGCGCCGACACCGGCAGCGCAGGGACCAGCGCCGAGCCGGTCGCAGGCAGGCGGCTGTGGCGCGATCTGGGCCAGGTGGTTCACCTTCGGCTCGCCGGCGATGAAAGTCGGGTTGTGGCAGGTGCTCACGTTGCGGTTGGTCAGGTTGACGCCGGCGTCGGCCGCCTTGAGCTTCGCGATCTGGGAGAAACCGGCCGTGACCAGGTTGATCGGCAGCGAGGAGTAGCCGATCGGCCCGATCTCGGCCTGGCCCTGGCAGATCGAGTAGTAGAGGAAGTCCGCGACCGTCTGACGCTTGGCCGTGGTCATCCGCGGGTCGGTAGCCGACGTCGGGATGATGGCGTAGACGTAGGACGAGAGCGGGTAGGCACGCTTGTCCGGGTTCCTGTAGACGTTGTCCAGGTTCTGGGTCAGGTACGTCGGCGACGCCGGGTTGTTGTCGATCACGGCCCGGGTCAGGGCGACGGCGACGTTGTACTGGGTCGGCAGCGTGTAGTACCCGGCCTTGTTGAGCAGCTTGGCGGCCGGGAAGTTCGAGAGCAGCGGGTAGGAGTACTCCTCCATGCCGATCGAGCCGTTGGCGCCGGAACTCTTGATGAAGTTCATGACGCCGTCGGAGCCCGACTGCGCCTTCTCGTTGCCCGAGGACTTTCCGCAGTTCAGCGGGAAGTACTCCGTCTGGGCATCGATCCCGCCGTTGCACGGCGCCCAGATCGACGGGTACTCCTTGGCCACCCAGCGGGTGAACTGGTTGGTGACACCGGCACCTTCGGAGTGCACCACCGGGATGATCGGGATCGAGGGAAGTGCGACACCGTTGTTGTCCTTGGTGATCGCCGGGTCGTCCCAGTTCGTGATGGCGCTGGTGAAGATCTTCGCCACCGTCTGACCCGACAGCCGGATGTTGCGCACCAGCTTGCCGGCGACCTCGACGTGGTACGGGAACGACGTACCGCCGGCGGCGATCGGGAGGTAGGCGTACGCGCGCCCCTCGGACGTGTCGGCCTGGCCGGTGGTCGGGTCCTTGCCGAGGAACGGGACGTCCGAGACGCCGAAGTCGTTGGCCTCGTTGGCGAAGTCCTTGCGTCCCTGGGCAGCACCGTTCGCGGTGAAGACCACCTGCTCGCCGGAGTTGGCGACGTCGGCGACCCACTGGTTGATCGCGTTGGCAGCCCAGCTGGACCCGGACCCCTGGATCAGGGTGTGGCTCGAGCTCGCGTCCGCGACCGCAGGGGTCATCAGCGCGATCAGCAGGAGTACGACGGCGAGCAGGCCTCGCTTGGTCAGGCGGGTCATCCTCGGTTCCTTCCACGGGCAACCAGTCGGGCGAGCAGGAACAGGGCGAGCACGATCAGCAGCAGCACCACCGCTGCGGCGTACCCCCGCACCTCGTTGCGCGGCACCCCGGACTTGACGGCATTGAAGATGTAGAGCGGGAGCGAGTTCATCGGGTTGTGCAACGGATTCCAGTTCAGGAACGACGAGGCACCCGAGGTCAGCAACAGTGGAGACGTCTCCCCGACCATCCGGGCGATGCCCAGGATCAGCGCGGTGGCCAGGCCGGGCCGCGCGGTCGGCAGGACGACGTGCCAGACGGTCTGGAACTTGCCGGCACCCAGGGCGTAGGAGGCCTCGCGCAGTCCACCCGGGATGACCCGGAGCACCACGTCGCTGGCCCGGGCCATGATCGGCAGGCCCATCACTGCCAGCGCCAGCGCGGCGGCGAACCCGCACCTCGGCATGTGGAAGTGGGCGATGAACACCGAGTAGATGAAGAGGCCGGCCACGATCGAGGGCAACGCGGTCATCGACTCGATGATGGTGCGCACGAGCCGCGCGCCGCGACCCCCGACCTCGGACATGTAGATCGCGGTGATCACGCCGAGCGGCAACGCGATCGCGACCGCGATCGACACCTCGATCAGGGTGCCGACCAACGCAGCGAGCGCACCGCCGGTGGTGTACGGGTCGCTCGGCCGGACCCCGGACATGTCGTGGGTGTAGAAGTTCACGTGCAGGAGCGCGGGGAGCCCGTGGGACAGGGTCACCACCACGGTGCTCGCCAGGGCGAGCCCGACCACCGACGGGGCGGCGATGACCAGCGAGGTCATCACCCGGTCGACGACCACCGCACGCGGCCGGTTGACCGCCGTCAGGCCGGCGTAGAAGGCAAGGAACACCAGGTACCAGGAGACGAAGAAGCCCAGGGCCCCGGAGAACGGCAGCACCCGCTCGTAGAGCAGCCAGGTCGTGGCCAGTCCGCCGAGGACCGAACCGACGAGGGTCATGTCGTCCTCGTTGGTGCGCGGTCGCGTCTTGCGGACGTGCTCGACCTCGTCGGCCAGCACAGCCGGAGTGTCCTCGGGGTCCTCGCTCACGACCTCGGGAGCCGTCATCACGCTCACAGCTCGGTCCCCGCTCCGCTACGGCTGCGCGCCACGATCGAGGCAGCGACCGTGTTGACGGCCAGGGTCATCAGGAAGAGCACGAACCCCGCGGTCAGCAGCGCAGAGAGCTGCGCCGGCGTGGCCTCGTTGTACTTGGACGCGATCACCTCGGAGATGGTCGCGGTGCCCGACTCGAGGATATTCCACTTGATCTTGAACGCCTCGGAGATGATCAGGAGCACCGAGATCGTCTCGCCGAGCGCGCGACCCAGCGCGAGCATCGTGCCGCCGACGATGCCGCTGCGGCCGAAGGGCAGCACCACGGTCCGGACCATCGCCCACCGGGTGGCGCCGAGTGCTAGCGCGGCCTCCTTCTCGCCGGCTGGCGCCTCGGAGAAGACCTCGCGCATCACCGAGGTGGCCATCGGGAAGATCATCATCGACACCGCGATGCCTGCGATGAACGCGGACCCCTCGTACGACGCGAAGCCCGGCGCCTGGTCCCAGATCGGGTAGTGCACGTCGGTGTGCACCTTGAACAGGGGGATCCAGCCGAAGTACTCGCTGAGCCAGTGCGCGACGTGGGTGGCCTGTGGCTGGATGAAGAGCAGCACCCACAGGCCGAACACGATCCCGGGCACGGCGGCCATCAGGTCGATGAGCCGGATCAGCAGCGGCCTCATCCAGGCCGGTGCCCAGTCGGAGACGAACAGCGCGCTCAGCAGTGAGAGCGGGAAGGCGATGGCCAGCGCCACGATCGCGACCTCAACCGTGCCCACGAACGCCGCCGCGATGCCGATGGTGTCCAGGTTGGGCAGCCAGCGGTACTCGGTGAAGAAGGACCAGCCGTAGTGCTGCAGGGTCGGCTTGGCCTGCACACCGAGGAAGATGCCGATCGACGAGACGATCACCAGGGTCAGGAAGCCGACGGACCGGACCCCGTGGGTAAACGCCAGGTCCTGGGTCGACTGGCGCGCCACGACCCTGCGCGGGACGTCCTCGACCTCGTCGACGACGCGCAAGGACGTGCGGGTCGGAAGGCTCGACGATCCTGCCATGGATGGTCCTTTGTGGTCGATGCGCGGCGTCGGTCATCGCAGCGCAGGGCGGACCAGCCCGAACTCGTCCGGGTTCTAACTATACACAATTGATTGACTTAGGTGTTTCACTTGTGAATGTGACCGTGGCCACGACGGGGTGGAGATCACCCGTCGCGCCGATCACGGGCAGGTCAGCTCAGGCTGAGCGGGATCTTCTTGACGTCCAGTGTCGAGGTGTACGGCAGCCCGGTGGTCGAGGTCTTGTGGGTGACTCCCCCGATGACCACGGTGGCCTTGCGCAGGTCCGCGGGGACCTGGAACCCGAGCAGCGCCACCGACGGATCGGGGTCGAGGTCCCGTGCGCGGTAGTGGATGCCGTTCTCGTCCACGAGCTCGACCTCGTCCAGGGGCACGTACTGCTGGGTCTGGCCCGGATAGGAGTAGAACGCGTTGACGATCAGGAAGACCTGGCGCGGAGTGCCGGGCGTCGCGCCGTCGAAGAAGAAGCGGCGCTGGACGTAGGCCACCGTGAAGTTGCGCAGCATCACGTCGGAGACCTGCCCGTCGGCTGCCTGCAGCGGGATGCTGGTGTGCTCGGTCAGCTGGAACGTCTGGTTCAGGACCAGCTGCTTCTCGCGGTCCCTGGCGCCGAGGATCAGGATGTTCGACTCAGCAGGGAAGTTCTCGAGCAGCGACTCGGACTGTCGAAAGCCGTCGGCATCGATCGTCAGCTCGACATCACTGGTGCCCGGCGGCAGCACAGCGACGAACGTGCTGCCACCGCTGGGCAGGGCCTCGGAGGAGCCGTCGATCACCACCGCGGGATGAAGCGTCCGCCAGCTCGCGCACGGCGTCCCGGCGTTCTCGCAGGCCCAGTTCCCGACCTGGAAGGCGAGCAGCGTGCTGCCCTCGGCGGCACGACGAGGGCCATCCCTGGTGTCGACGTAGTCGACTTCGGACAGTGCGACCACCGCCACCCCCGCGTGGGCGGACCCCATCCCGCGCGGCGTACCGAGCCTGGTGGGTTCGGCGTGCGGAGCCAGGACCACGCCGTAGGAGTTGATCGGCTCGAGGCGCGACGCGATGGCCGTCGGATCGGGAGACGGCGTGCCGCCCACCAGGATCTGCGCGATGCCGAAGGCACACAGCTCGAGCAGCACGAAGCCGCCGAGGACGATACCGGCGATGCGCAGACGTTCGCGGTCGAGCAGGTCGGCAAGCATCCCACTCTCCTCAGACGCTCGGCTCCGGCACGGTCAGCCGAGCATATAAGCGCCTGGATCCGCGTCCGGAACAACGCGTCAGCATCCCTGTCGGTCCGGTGGGCGATGATGACCCGGTGGAGCAGTTCAGCGAGCCGACGCAGACCTGGTTCCGGGCTGCCTTCGCCACGCCGACGCCGGCCCAGACCGGCGCCTGGCAGGCGATCGCCGCCGGGCGGCACGCCCTGGTCGTGGCTCCCACCGGCTCGGGCAAGACTCTCGCTGCTTTCCTGTGGTCTCTGGACCGGATCGCCACCGCACCGCGCCCTGCCGGGGCGGGGCCGGATCAGAAGCGGCGACGCTGCCGAGTCCTCTATGTCTCCCCGCTGAAGGCGCTCGCAGTCGACGTCGAGCGCAACCTCCGGGCACCGCTGGCCGGCATCCGGCACACCGCCGAACGTCTAGGCACCGAGCTGCCCGAGATCACTGTCGGGGTGCGCTCGGGAGACACCACCCCGGCGGATCGCCGGAAGCTGCAGACCTCACCGCCCGACATCCTGATCACCACTCCCGAGTCGCTGTTCCTGATGCTGACCTCCCAGGCCCGCGAGTCCCTGCGGGGCATCGACACCGTGATCCTCGACGAGGTGCACGCGGTCGCCGGAACCAAGCGAGGCGCCCACCTGGCGCTGTCGCTCGAACGACTCGACGCGCTACTGGACAAACCGGCGCAGCGGATCGGGCTCTCGGCGACGGTGCGGCCGATCGAGGAGGTCGCCCGGTTCCTCGGCGGCAACGCGCCCGTCGAGGTGGTCGCGCCGCCGTCGGAGAAGACCTGGGACCTCAAGGTCGTGGTCCCCGTCGAGGACATGACGACCCTCGACACGGGTGACGATTCGCCACGCTCCGGGTCGCTCTGGCCGCACGTCGAGGAGCGGGTCGTCGATCTGATCGAGCAGCACACCTCGACGATCGTCTTCGCGAACTCGCGCCGACTGGCCGAGCGGCTGACCGCTCGGCTGAACGAGATCGCCGCGGACCGGAGTTCGTTGGTTGAGGAGGTTGTGCAGCAACCGTCTCGAAACCCCTCGACCCGCACACCGGCGCAGATGATGGCGCAGTCCAGCCAGTCCGCCGGCGCCCCGGCTGTGATCGCACGCGCGCACCACGGCTCGGTCTCCAAGGAGCAACGGGCCGTCATCGAGGACGACCTCAAACGCGGTCGGCTGCCCTGCGTGGTCGCGACCAGCAGCCTCGAACTCGGCATCGACATGGGTGCCGTCGACCTGGTCATCCAGATCGAGTCGCCGCCCTCGGTCGCCAGCGCCCTGCAGCGGGTCGGACGCGCCGGCCACCAGGTGGGAGAGACCTCCCGCGGCGTGCTGTTCCCCAAGCACCGGGGCGACCTGGTCCCCACCGCCGTCACGGTCGAACGGATGCGCGTCGGCGGCATCGAGTCCCTCCGGATCCCGACCAACCCCCTCGACGTCCTCGCCCAGCAGGTGGTCGCGGCCACGGCGCTCGAGAGCTGGAACGCCGACGAGCTCTTCGACCTGGTCCGGCGTACGGCCTCGTTCGCGGGCCTGCCCCGCAGCGCGTACGAGGCGACCCTCGACCTGCTCGCCGGCCGCTACCCGAGCGACGAGTTCGCCGAGCTGAGACCGCGGATCGTCTGGGACCGGCTCACCGGTGAGCTGACCGGGCGCCCGGGCGCGCAGCGACTTGCCGTCACCAGCGGTGGCACGATCCCGGACCGGGGCATGTTCGGCGTGTTCCTCGTCGGGGAGCGTGCCAGCCGGGTCGGTGAGCTCGACGAGGAGATGGTCTACGAGTCCCGGGTCGGCGACCTCTTCACCCTCGGCACCAGTACCTGGCGGATCGAGGACATCACCCACGATCGTGTCCTGGTCTCACCGGCACCGGGACAGCCCGGCCGGCTGCCGTTCTGGACCGGCGACACCCTGGGTCGTCCGGCGGAGCTCGGCGAGGCGATCGGCGCCTTCACCCGCGAGATGGCGCTGCTGGCACCCTCCGATGCCGTGGCGCGCGCACAGGCCGCCGGCCTCGACGACTGGGCCGCGGGCAACCTCGTCGCGCTGATCGCCGAGCAGCGCGAGGCGACCAACGCCGTCCCCCACGACCAGCAGCTGGTGGTCGAGCGGTTCCGCGACGAGCTCGGCGACTGGCGCCTGGTGGTGCACTCGCCGTACGGGACCCCGGTGCACGCACCCTGGGCACTGGCGATCAACGCGCGCCTGCGCGAGCGGTACGGCGTCGATGCCCAGGCGATGGCCGCTGACGACGGGATCGTGCTGCGGATCCCGGAAACCGACCAGGACCCGCCGGGCGCCGAGCTGATCGCCTTCGAGCCCGACGAGATCGAGCAGATCGTGACCACCGAGGTCGGCGGCTCGGCCCTGTTCGCGGCCCGGTTCCGCGAATGCGCTGCGCGGGCCCTGCTGCTCCCCCGGCGCGACCCCGGCCGCCGGTCGCCGCTGTGGCAGCAGCGCCAGCGCTCTGCCCAGCTCCTCGAGGTCGCCTCGCGCTATCCGTCGTTCCCGATCGTGCTCGAGACCGTGCGCGAGGTGCTCCAGGACGTGTACGACGTGCCCGCCCTGGTCGCCCTGCACCGCAGGATCGCCGAGCGCCGGGTGCGGCTGATCGACGTCGCCACCAACCGGGCGTCCCCGTTCGCACAGTCACTGCTCTTCGGGTACGTCGCTGCCTTCATGTACGAGGGCGACTCCCCGATCGCCGAGCGTCGCGCCGCCGCACTGACCCTGGACCAGGGCCTGCTCGCCGAGCTCCTCGGCCGGGCCGAGCTGCGCGAACTCCTCGATCCCGAGGTCCTGGCCGAGGTCGAGGCCGAGCTCCAGCGCACCGCGGAGGACCGCCGGGCTCGCGATGCCGAAGGACTCATCGACGTCATCCGCATGATCGGCCCACTCTCGACGTCCGAGCTCGTGGAGCGCTGCACCAGCGATGTGGCCGAAGCGGTTGCGCTGCTCGGCGAGGCCCGCCGGATCGTCGAGGTCAGGATCGCCGGCGACGAGCGCTGGGCGGTGGTCGAGGACGTGGCGCGGTTGCGCGACGGGCTCGGGGTGCCGGTTCCGGCCGGAGTGCCCAGCGCGTTCACCGATCCTGTCGAGGACCCGCTCGGCGACCTGATCAGCCGGTTCGCCCGTACGCACGGGCCGTTCACCACCGCCGACGTCGCCGGACGACTCGGCCTCGGGGCCGCCGTCGCACGTCAGACCCTGCTTCGCCTCGGTGCCCAGGGGCGCGTGCTCGAAGGCGAGTTCCGGCCCTCGGGCACCGGCAGTGAATGGTGCGACGCCGAAGTCCTCCGCAAGCTTCGCCGGCGCTCGCTGGCCCGGCTGCGTCACGAGGTGGAGCCGGTCGACCCGGCCGCGCTCGGTCGTTTCCTGCCTGCCTGGCAGCACGTCACCAGTCGCGGCCTGCGTGGCCCGGACGGTGTGGTGGCCGTGATCGAGCAGCTTGCCGGCTGCGCCGTACCGGCCTCGGCGCTGGAGTCGCTGGTGCTCCCGAGCCGGGTGGTCGACTATCAGTCGGCCTTCCTCGACGAGCTGACCGCTACCGGCGAGGTGCTGTGGGCCGGCCACGGCCCGATCACCGGGGCCGACGGGTGGGTGTCGTTGCACCTGGCCGATTCGGCTCCCCTGACGTTGCCCGATCCTGGCGAATTCGAGGTCGGTGCCGATCACCAGGCCGTGCTGGAGGTGCTGGCCGGCGGGGGTGCGTTCTTCTTCCGCCAGCTCGGACAGCAGCTGGGCTCTTCCGATGACGCGGCGCTGGCGGCGTTGGTCTGGGAACTCGTCTGGGCCGGCCGGGTCGGCAACGACACCCTGGCGCCGCTACGGGCATTGACCCGGTCCGGGAGCGCCAGCCACCGCACCCGGCGTACGCCGCCGCGAGCGCGGGTCACCTCAGGCGGTCGCACCCGTGCCGCACTCGGCAGATCTGGAGGGCCGAGCCGCAACGGTCCGGCCGACATGGCGGGGCGCTGGTTCCTGCTGCCCGATCGCGAGACCGACCCGACGAGACGTGCACACGCGAGCGTCGAAGGTCTGCTCGATCGCCACGGCGTGGTGACCCGCGGCGCGGTGATGAGCGAGCGCACCCCGGGCGGCTTCGCTGCGGCATACCGGGTGCTGGCGACGTTCGAGGACTCCGGACGCGCCCGCCGCGGGTACTTCATCGACGGGCTCGGCGCCGCCCAGTTCGGCACGGCCGGGGCCATCGACCGGCTGCGCACCCACGTCCGGACCAGCCCGCCCGAGAAGCTCGAAGCCGTGACCCTCGCAGCCACCGATCCTGCCAACCCGTACGGCGCCGCGCTGCCCTGGCCGGTCAGCGAGGGCGGCCATCGCCCGGGACGCAAGGCCGGGGCACTGGTCGTCCTGGTCGAAGGCGCCCTCGCCCTGTACGTCGAGCGGGGTGGTCGCACCCTGCTGACCTTCTCGAGCGACAACGACGTGACTGCTGCCGCCATCGACAGCCTCGGGACCGCCGTACGCCGCGGAGCCCTCGGACGCCTGACGGTCGAGAAGGCCGACGGCGAGAGCCTGCTCAGCCAGAACTCGGAGGCAATCCGGACAGCCCTCGAAGCGGCCGGTTTCATCGCGACAAGCAAGGGCCTGCGACTCCGTGCCTGAAGGCGATTCGGTCTGGCAGACCGCTCGGCGCCTCGACGTGCTGACCGGCCAGGTCCTCACGTCCTCGGACTTCCGGATCCCGAGCCTGGCGACGGTCGACCTCGGCGGGCGCACCGTGCTCGAGACCGTCAGCCGGGGCAAGCACCTGCTGACCCGACTCGAGGACGGGATGACCTTGCACTCGCACCTGCGGATGGACGGCCGCTGGGACGTGCAGCAACTCCGAAGCGGGTGGCGACGCCCGGAGCACGAGGCCCGGGTCGTGCTGCGAACCGAGAAGACCGAGGCCATCGGGTACGCCGTCCTGGTCGACGTGGTCGCGACGGTCGCCGAGGAGAGCCTGGTGGGCCATCTGGGACCCGACCTGCTCGGGCCCGATTGGGACCCGGCCGAGGCGCTGCGCCGACTCGAGCGACTGCCCTACGTGCCGATCGGCGAGGCGCTCCTGGACCAGAGGAACCTCGCCGGCATCGGCAACATCTACCGCGCCGAGGCGTGCTTCCTGGCCGGTGTCGATCCGCACGACCCGGTCTCGGCGGTGCCCGATCTGGCCAAGTTGATCCGCATCTGCCACCAGCTGCTCGAGGCCCACCGTGACCGGCACAGCCGGATCACCACAGGAGACCGTCGCCCCGGTCGTCGGCTCTGGGTCTACCAGCGCCTTGGCGGCTGCCTGCGGTGCGGTACGCCGATCCGGACCGGCGAGCTCGGGCCCGAAGGACAGGAACGGACCGTGTGGTGGTGTCCGTCCTGCCAGCCGCCGCGCCGGACCACCAGCTGATTGGTCCTGCTCGAACACGTGCGGGCGCGGCACAATGGTCACCATGGAAGCGGACGACCTCGCGTCTGCCGACGACCTCTGGTGGTCCTGGGCAGTGCTCGCCGATTCCGATCGCCTGCCCGAGGGGGCCGAGGCCGGCCTCGACCGCGAGGAGCATGTGCTCACCTACACCTACGGCACGTCGTGGGCCTCGATGCAGCGGATCGGCGGCGGCCGGGCCGTGCTGTGGGGCACGGCGACCGACTCGATCCGCGACGCGATCAGCCAGCACCTCAACGTCCTCGACGGAGCGCCCGACTGGGCGAGCTCGAACGCGGTCTACCGGTCGATCCGGGCGACCAAGCCTGGCTTCCTGGCCTGGCACTCCCGGGACGGCTGGGACACCAGCACCACCGGGATGTTCGACGGTGTCGTCGACCTGATCGCCCCGCTGCTCCGTGCCGATCCGCACCTGGTCACCGAGGCACGCAACGGAGGCTGCGACTCAGCCCTGCTGCGCGACGCCCACGGCGTCGCCCACGTCGCCGCGCAGGGCTCGATCCGCAACCGGCTGAAGGCGCAGATCCACCGGCAGATGCGCGAAGCCGTCGAGCGCGACCGCGGCCTCCCCGAACGGCCGACCCTGCTGGCTCGCTGGCTGCGGGTCAGCGAGCCCGGGATCAACTTCGAGCACACGGTCCTGGTCGACGAGGGCGAGCTGGTCGCGCTCGGCGACACCCCGTGGCTCCCCGACGCACTCCAGGTGAGTCTGACCAACATCCTGCGCGAGCTGCACCGCGGCGAGGCCGGCGAGGAGTCGGGAGCCTGGATCGCAGCCCAGGTCCGCGTCGCCCAGGGCCGGATCACCCTGGCGCGCGCCTTCGACAGCCTCCCGCCCTGGTACACCGGCAAGGGCCCGACGCTGCGCGCGTTGAGCTGGGAGATGCAGCAGCGCAGTGCCGCGTGGCGCCCGGCCTGGGCGACGTTGCTGCCCGGCTGATCAAGGACGCGCCAGCGGACTTGATCGTCGGTGGTTGAGCAGCGAGTTCGGCTGAGGGACGAAGCCGAAACCGAGCGTGTCGAAACCTGGTGAGACGGGCAGCGACCCGCAACTAGAGCAACCGGCGCTCGGAGGCCCAGCGGGTCAGCTCGTGCCTCGAGCTCAGCTGCAGCTTCCGCAGCACGGCACCCATGTGCGTCTCGACGGTCTTGATCGAGATGAAGAGCTCGGCGGCGACCTCCTTGTAGGAGTAGCCGCGCGCGATCAGGCGCATCACCTCGCGCTCGCGTTCGGTGAGCCGGTCCAGGTCCTCGTCGACGGCGGCGACCTCGATCGTGCCGGCGAAGGCGTCGAGCACGAACCCGGCAAGCCGCGGCGAGAAGACGGCGTCACCGGCTGCGACCCGGTCGATCGCGTCGATCAGCTCCTCACCGGTGATGGACTTCGTGACGTACCCGCGGGCACCTGACCGGATGGTGCCGATCACGTCCTCGGCAGCGTCCGACACGCTCAGCGCGAGGAACCGGGTGTCCACCGCCTTGCCCGCCGTACGACGGATCACCTCGGCCCCACCACCGCCGGGCAGGTGCACGTCGAGCAGCACCACCTCCGGCTGACCGGCCAGGACCGCGGCCACCGCCTCGTCCACGTCAGCCGCTTCGGCGAGCACCTCGACGGCATCGCCGAGCTCGGCACGCACCCCGGCACGGAACATCGCGTGGTCGTCGACGATGACGACGCTGTGCCTGGTTCCGGACCTGGTCCCTGCCATCACTCCCCCTTGGTCGGTTGGGTCAGTCGGACTTCGGTGCCCGAGCCTGCTGTACTGCGGACCTCGGCCCGGCCGCCGTGGCGACGCATGCGCTCCACGATGCTGTCACGGACGCCGTGCCGATCAGCTGCCATCGCGTCGACGTCGAACCCGGTCCCGCGGTCGCGGATGAAGATCTCGATGGCCTCGGTACCTGCTTCGGCATAGACGTCGACCTTGGCCGCACCCGAGTGCCGCGCAGCGTTGACGACGGCCTCGCGGGTTGCGAGCACGAGCGGACGCAGGTCCTCGGACACCGGCAGGTCACCGACGCAGACGACCTCGACCGGCACTGCGTAGGTGTCCTCGACCTCGCCGCCGAGCGCCCGCAGGGCCGCGGCGAGGGTGGTCGCATCGCCGCCTGCCGAGTCGAAGAGCCATGAACGCAGATCTCGCTCCTGGGCACGGGCCAGGCGGGCGACCGCAGCCGGATCACCGGCCGACTTCTGGATCAGCGTCAACGTCTGCAGCACCGAGTCGTGCAGGTGGGCGGCCACATCGGCACGCTCCTGCGAGCGCACGCGTTCGGCACGCTCCTCGGACAGGTCGGAGGTGAGCCGGACCAGCCACGGGCCTGCGATCAGCGCGACGCCGAGCAGGCCGAGCGCGGTGGCCAGGCCGACGTCGCGGGCGGCTCCCCAGCCACCGCCGCCGACCGAGAGCACGGTGATCGCGGTGACAACCATGACGGCACCGAAGACCAGGCGCAGGTACGGCGCCGGCCCGCCACCGCCGACGATCACCCGGATCACGCTGATCCGCCCGGTCGAGTCGACCCAGCGCTCCCGCTGCGCGTCATCGGCCTGGCGCCACAGCACCGCCACGCCGCCCACCGCCAGCACCATCGGCCAGAACAGCCCGCCGTGGCCGGTGAGCATGGACAGCAGCACGACGAACCCGAGGCCGATGGCGCCGAGCGCGATCAACGGGCCGTAGTCGGTGAGCTTGAGGATCCGGCGCGGTCGCTTGCCCTGACGGTCGGCCGCGGCCAGACCGGGCGCTGCGTCGGAGAAGTGCCGGCGTACCGGCAGCACCAGCCACAGCGCTGCGTAGAAGAGGACGCCGAACCCACCCATCACGGTGCCGACGACGAACGCGATCCGGACCCAGAGGACCGGCACGTGCAGGTGGTCGGCCAGACCGGCGGCCACACCCCCGACCAGTCCGTCGTCGGAATTGCGGAACGCACGCGGCGGCTGGCCGGGCGCGGGGGTGCTCATGGGCCCATCGTGGCATCCCGTCCGCTCCCAGACATCAGGTGCGAACCCTGAGGGCGATCTCAGCCAGGATCAGGGGCGTCCCCGATGGTGGTCCCGGTCGGCGATGACCACGATGGAGTCATGAACGAGACGACGTACGACCAACGACCGGCACACCAGGACCTGGACCGGTTGCGCCGCAGTGTCTCCGACCGCTACGTCGCCGGTGTCGCCGGCGGCCTCGGTCGGCACTTCGGCATCGACCCGACCATCATCCGGGTGCTGCTCGCCGTCCTGACCCTGTTCGGCGGCGCCGGTGTCATCGTGTACGCCGTCTGCTGGGCCTTCGTCCCGGAGGACGGCCACGACCGGGCGGTGATCCACGTGCGTGGTGACGCCCGCAAGATCCTGCTCCTCGCTGCCCTTGCCATCGCGTTCGCGATCGCCATGGGCGACGCCTTCAACGGCTTCAACGCAGGCTGGCCGATCGCGAGCGTCGCGGTCGTGATCGGGGTCGTGCTGATCGCTCGTGACCGCCGGGACGACAGGCGTACGGCGGCCGCCGGCCCGGTACCGACGGACGGCGCACCCGCGGATGCGCCGGCCCCGGCGTGGGCGATGTCGGGTGCCACCGACACCGTGATCGACCCGGCCGGCACGCCCTACCCGGCTGCCGGTACGACGGACGCGCCGCCCGCACCCCCGGCCTGGCAACCGCCGGTCGCCCAGCCGCCGCTGATTCCGCCGCACCCCAAGCGCACCGGCATCATCTGGTTCTGGCCGACCCTCGCGCTGATCGCCATCGGCCTCGGCACGCTGGGGCTGATCGACAGCGGGTCGACCCACGTCGTACCAGCCGCCTACCCCGCCCTCGCGATCGCCATCACCGGCGTGATGCTGCTGATCGGTTCGTACGTCGGTCGACCGGGCGGCTTGATCCTGGTCGGGTTCGTGTCCTGCCTCGCTCTCGCGCTGGCGACCGTCGTCGGGGGCTTCAACCTCAGCGGCCGCTCGGTCGACGTGGCGCCGGCCTCGGCGATCGCGGTCCAGCCGTCCTACCAGGCGACCAACGGCCGGATCCGGCTCGACCTGACCCAGGTGAGCGATCCGGCGGGTCTGGCGGGCCGCACCTTGCACCTGACCCTGCACGCCGGCCAGATCGACGTGATCGTGCCGCGCACGATCAACGTCGACGTCAACGCCGACTTCGGCTTCGCAGGCGGCATCGAGGTGCCCGGCTACTCAGGAGGCGGGGTCCAGGACTCGGTCCAGCGCCACCTGATCGGCACCTCGGCGACGACCGTCGCGCCCTTGACCCTCGACCTTCATGCCAACGTCGGACAGATCACCGTGGAGCAGCGATGAACAACACACCCAGCAGCAAACGTCCCCTGTCCGTCCCGCACCTGGTCTTCGGGCTGTTCTTCCTCGGCATCTCCGCCGTCTGGGCGATCGGTCAGGCCACCAACGCGGACCTCGGGCACACAGCAGTCGGATTCCCGGCGGTGCTGATCGTGGCCGGGATCGTCGGTCTGGTCGCCGCGGTCGCAGGCTCGCGCCAGCGTCGCACCGTGGCCGAACCGGTCGAGTCGCCCGAGTCGTCCGAGTCGTCCGAGTCGAGCGAGTCGGAGGTCGAGGCGTGATGAACGACGTCAGGCGCCTGATGCGCTCGAACGACGACCAGCTGATCGCCGGTGTCTGCGGCGGCCTGGCCCGCTACCTCGCGGTCGATCCGACCCTGGTCCGGGTCGCTGCCGTGATCGCGCTGTTCTTCGGCTTCCCCGCAGCGGTGATCGGATACCTCGTCGCCTGGGCGATCATGCCGCAGGCGTGACGAGGGTGACCTAGCGGGACAGCGACCGGGTGATCACCTGGTTGGCCGCCCGCTGGAAGCCGCTGACCACCGCTTCGAGGGTCAGCTGGCGCAGGCGCGCCATGGTCTGCTCGAACTGGAGCTTGTCGGCCTCGCTCTTCGGGCTCTCCAGGTACGGCACGAGCACACGGTCCTTGAGCACCGCCGTGAGCTCGTCGGCGAGCTCGACCATGTGCCGGTTGATCGCCTCACCAGCCGCGATCATCGAGTCCACCGGGATCGGCAGGTCCAGGACCTGCAGGCCGACGCTGAAGGCCGGGAGCAGCTCGAAGCGTCCGTCCTCGAGGCGCTCGATCGAGAGCGTTGCCAGCAGCCGGTCGATGGCGTCGTCGTCGAGCTTGCGTCCGGCCCGCGTCTCGAGCTGCCGCCGGGTGACGACCTCGTGGCCGCCGGTCTTCCACGACGTCAGCATCGCGCGCTGCACAGCGAGGTCCTCGACCGAGGCGTCGACCGGGATCCGGGCCAGGTACTTCTCGATCGCGGCCAGCGTGAAGCCGTGATCCTGGAGCGCGCGGATCAGCTCGAGCCGGGCGCGGTGCTGCGCCGAGTAGTAGGCCATCCGGCCGCGGCGTGAGGGCGGCGGCAGCAGCCCTAGACCCGCGTAGTACCGCGTCGTACGGACCGTCATCCCGGTGATCGAGGCGAGCTCGTCGACCGTGTAGACCTCGTCTACAGGCGTCGGGTCGCTCGCGGAAGTGACTGGCACGGTTGGACTGTAACAGTAGAACTGGCAACTTCGTCGGATGCGTCACAGCACCCTTGTATCGTGACAGTATTGCTGTAACAGTTGCCTTGTCATCGACCGAGAAAAGGACGCCCAGCCCCATGCGCGACATCTTCACTTCCGAACACGAGGACTTCCGGAAGACCGTCAGGTCGTTCATGGAGCGCGAGGTCACGCCCTTCCACGACCAGTGGGAGAAGGACGGGATCGTCCCTCGCGAGCTCTGGACCAAGGCTGGCGAGCTCGGCCTGCTCTGCTTCGACGTTCCCGAGGAGTTCGGCGGTGCCGGCGTCGACGACTTCCGCTACAACGTCATCGTCTCCGAGGAGCAGGCTCGCGCCGGTGCCAACGGCCCGGGCTTCTCGGTGCACAGCGACATCATCGTTCCCTACCTGTCCGCCATCGCGAACGACGAGCAGAAGCAGCGCTGGCTCCCGGGCTGCGTGAGCGGCGAGATCATCACGGCGATCGCGATGACCGAGCCCGGCGCCGGCAGCGACCTCCAGGGTGTCCGCACCACCGCGGTCGACAAGGGCGACCACTACGTCCTCAACGGCTCCAAGACGTTCATCTCCAACGGCATCCACTCCGACCTGGTGATCGTGGTGGCCAAGACGAACCCGGAAGCCGGTCACCTCGGCTTCAGCCTGCTGGTCGTCGAGCGCGGCATGGAGGGGTTCGAGCGTGGCCGCAACCTCGACAAGATCGGCCTGCACGCGCAGGACACTGCGGAGCTCTCGTTCACCGACGTGGAGGTGCCCAAGGAGAACCTGCTCGGCGAGGAGGGGCAGGGCTTCATCTACCTGATGCAGAACCTCCCCCAGGAGCGGCTGATCATCGCGGCCCAGGCAGCAGCGGCGTGCTCCTACATCGTCGACCTGTGCCTGGACTACGCGAAGACCCGCGAAGCCTTCGGCAAGCCGATCGGGAAGTTCCAGAACACCCGGTTCACGATCGCCGAGATGGCCACCGAGGCGAAGATCACCCAGGTCTTGGTCGACGACTGCCTGCGCAAGCACCTGGACGGCAAGCTCGACTCGGTCGATGCCTCGATGGCGAAGTACTGGGCGACCGAGCTGCAGAACAAGCTGGTCAACCAGGGCGTGCAGATCCACGGCGGCTACGGCTACATGCTGGAGTACCCGATCGCGCGGGCGTACCTGGACAGCCGGATCTCCACGATCTACGGCGGGACGACCGAGATCCAGAAGGAAATCATCGGCCGCTCCCTGGGCCTGTGACGAGGGCTCGCGTCATGAGGAGCCGGTACGCGAACCTGAGGCGGTTCGCGAACGACGGCCAGAAGCGGTACGACGACACCGTCCTGATCGGCTACGAGTACGCGGTCGAGGGCGTCGACTCCGACCGGGCCCACGCCTCGATCCGGCGGCTCAACCAGATCCACGGCCACTACGGCATCCCCAACCACGAGTTCCGCTACCTGCTCGCCACCACCCTGGTCGGTCCGGTGCGGTTCATCGAGAAGTACGGGTGGCGACCGATGCACCCCCACGAGGTCGCGGCGATGACCAAGGTCACCGGTCGGCTCGGGCAGCTGATGGGGATCAAGGACAACCCGTACCGGCACGACGCCAGCCGGACCTACCCGTTCGGTTACACGATCTCCGACCTCGGCCCCCGCGACGTGAGCGCCGAGCTGCACGCCCACGCTCCCGACTCCCTGCACCTCCACGACGCACCACGAAAAGGCGCCTGATGGACTTCAACCTGCCCGAATCCGCGCTCGCCGTCCGTGAGGGCGTCGGGGCCGTGGCTGCCAAGTACGACCACGCCTACTGGTCGCGCTGCGAAGAGGAGCACCGCTTCCCCGACGAGGTCTTCAAGGACCTCGGCGACGGTGGCTGGCTCGGACTGTGCATCCCCGAGGAGTACGGCGGTGGCGGGCAGGGACTGCTCGAGCTCGCCGTCGCCAACGACACGCTGTGCGCCTCGGGCGGCACCCAGGGCACCTTCATCTACGTCACGACCCCGGGCTTCGGCGCGATGACCCTGGTACGCCACGGGACCGACGAGCAGAAGCAGCGGATCCTACCCGGACTGGCCGAGGGCAAGATCCAGTTCTCCTTCGCGCTGACCGAGCCGGACGCCGGCAGCAACGCGATCGAGATCACCACCGCGGCCCGGCGCGACGGCGACGACTTCCTGATCAAGGGCCAGAAGGTCTGGATCTCCAACGTCGAACGCGCCGACTGGATGGTCGCGGTCACCCGGACGATCCCGGCCGCCGAGGCAGCCTCGGCCGGCGGCGGACGTACCCACGGCTTCACGCTGTTCCTCATCGACGTCAAGGAAGCGCTGGCCGCCGGCACGCTGTCGTACACGCCGATCCCCAAGATGGGCAGCAACATCCTGTTCTCCAGCCAGCTCTTCTTCGACGACGTGCGCGTGCCCGCGGAGAACGTGCTCGGCGAGGTGGACCAGGGCTTCGGCGTGCTCTGGGACGTGCTGAACCCGGAGCGGATCCTGGCTGCCGCCGGAGGAGTCGGCTCCGCGGACGCGGCACTGGACGTGGCCGCCAAGTACGCCCGCGAACGAGTCGTCTTCGGCCGCCCGATCGGCGCCAACCAGGCGATCCAGTTCCCACTGGCCCAGATCAAGGCCAAGACCGAGCTGGCCCGGTTGATGACCTACAAGGCGGCGTGGCTCTTCGACAACGGACAGCTGTGCGGCAACGAGGCCAACGTCGCCAAGCTGACCGGCGCCCAGGTCGCATGGGAGGCGGCCGACCAGGCGTTCCAGACCCTGGGCGGCATGGCGTACTCCAAGGAGTACCCGGTCGAGCGGATGTTCCGGGATGCCCGGATCGGCAAGAACATCCCGGTGTCCGAGCAACTGGTCCTTGCGCACATCGGGACCTCGATGCTCGGCTTGCCCAAGAGTTACTGACCTGCCCGTTCAACTCACCCGGAGCACACATGACCGACGTACTTGCCGAACGCGCCGAGATCGACGGCGCCATCGCCGGACGCACCATCGCCACCGCGTTCGCCGACACCGTCGGTGTCCAGGGCCACAACCCGGCGTACTCCGACAAGGTCGGCCTGCCTGAGGGCAGCACCGACTGGCGCACGCTGAGCTGGAACGAGCTGCGCGAGCAGGGACTCAGCCTGGCCGCGGCGCTCGTCGACCTCGGCGTCGAGCCCGGTGACCGGGTCGCGATCATGGCCACCAACCGGATCGAGCACATCCTGGCCGACATCGCCGCGATGCACGCCGGCGCCGTGGCGGTCTCGATCTACAACACCCTGTCCCCCACCCAGGTCGCGTACGTCGCCGGGCACTCGGCTCCGACAGTGGTGTTCCTCGAGAACGCCGACCACGTCGAACGCTGGGCCCAGGCCCTGAGCGAGATCAAGCCGCTGGCCGTGGTCGTCATGGACGCCGAGGCCAGGTTCTCGGACGCGCTGACCTGGGACGAGCTCGTCGCGCGCGGCAGGGCCGTCCAGGACACGCACGCAGCAGAGGTCGAGCGCCGGTGGACCGCGATCGACGCAGGCGACCCGGTGACCTTCGTGTACACCTCGGGCACCACCGGCAACCCCAAGGCCGTCGTGCTCACGCACCGCAACATCATGTTCGAGACGGCCAGCACCGACAAGACGGTCAACTCCGAGGGCGAGCACATCGCCCTGTCCTACCTGCCGTACGCGCACGTCGCCGAACGCGTCCTGGGCATCTACCTGCCGCAGATCAACGGGGCGCACCTGTTCCTGATCGCCGACCCGAAGCTGCTGGTCGGCGCCCTCGGTCAGGTCCGGCCGACGCGCTTCTTCGGGGTCCCGCGGGTCTGGGAGAAGATCCAGACCGGCATCCAGGGCCTGCTCGCGATGGAGACGGACGAGGCGAAGAAGCAGGCGGTTGCCGACGCGATGGCCACCGGCCTGGAGTACGTCACCTCACGTGAGTACGGCAACACCACCAGCCCGGAGCTGCAGGCCAGGTTCGAGGCCGCGGACGCTGCCGTCCTGATGCCGATGAAGGCGATGCTCGGCCTCGACCGGGTCGAGTGGGCGGGCAGCGCCTCGGCGCCGATGCCGCTGGAGACCGCGAAGTTCTTCGCCGGGCTCGGCTTCTCGATCTACGACATCTACGGGATGAGCGAGACCAGCGGTGCGGTCACCGCGTGCGGGCCGGGCGCCTTCCGGCTCGGCACCGTGGGCCGGGCCCAGCCCGGGATCGAGGTCCGGCTGGCAGACGATGGCGAGATCCTCGCCCGCGGGCCGGTCACCATCGACAGCTACTTCGAGAACCCCGAGGCGACCGCCGAGCTCCTCGACTCCGACGGCTGGGTGCACACCGGCGACATCGGGGTGATCGACGAGGACGGGTTCTTCCGGGTCGTGGACCGCAAGAAGGAACTGATCATCACCTCGCAGGGGAAGAACATCTCGCCCTCCAACATCGAGAACTACCTCAAGGAGAGCCCGCTCGTCGGGCACGCGCTGGCCTACGGCGAGGGCAAGCCCTACGTCGTCGCGATCCTGACGCTGGACCCCGACGTCGCGCCGATCATCGCCGGCAAGCTCGGTATCGAGGGCGCCACCCTCGCCGACCTGGCCATCCACCCGGGGATCCTCGGCATCGTCGGCCAGGCGGTCGACGCAGCCAACGAACGGCTCTCGCGACCCGAGCAGGTCAAGAAGTGGACCCTCCTGCCTGTGGAGTGGTCGGCGGAATCGGCCGAGCTCACCCCGACCCTGAAGCTCAAGCGCCGGGTCGTCCACGCCAACTACGCAGTCGAGATCGACGCCCTGTACGCCGGATGAGTCCCCGGCGCGAGTTCGACATCGCCGACCAGATGGCCGGCGCGGCGGGAATGCTCGGCGCGGGCGCGAACGTGATCATGCAACTGGGCAACCCCGGTGTCGGGTACGGCGTGGTGGAGAGCACGGTCGACAGCGGCAACGTCCTGCTCCATCCGTGGAAGCGGTTGCGCACCACCATCAGCTACCTGGTCGTGGCGCTCTTCGGCACCGAGGACGACCGCGCCCGCTACCGCCAGGCCGTCAACCGGTCCCACGTCCCGGTGCACTCCGGCCCGGACAGCCCGGTGCCGTACAACGCGTTCGATCCCGAGCTGCAGCTCTGGGTCGCCGCCTGCCTGTACGTCGGCTTCCGCGACGCCCGGACACTCTTCCTCGGACCGATGGACGAGGCCACCGCAGACAGCCTCTACGAGTACTGCCACCGACTGGGCACCTCGCTGCAGGTCCCGCGCGAGTCCTGGCCACCCGATCGCGGCGCCTTCGAGGCGTACTGGCGGGTGGGTCTGGGCCGGGTCAGCTATGACGAGCCCGTGCGCGAGCACCTGCTCAAGGTCGTGGACCTGGAGATGCTCCCGCGGCCGCTGCGATGGGGCAACGCACCGGTGAACCGCTTCTTCACCGTCGGTCTGCTGCCGCCCGAGATCCGAAGCGCGATGCGGCTCGACTGGAGCGATCGCGACCAGCGTCGATTCGACCGCTGGATCGCGCGGATCAGGTTCGTCACAAGGCTGACGCCGCGCTGGGTGCGCAACCTGCCGATCGCGCTTCAGCTGGCTGAGGTGCGGTTCCGGATGCGCCGTGGCTGGCGGCTCGTGTGACCCCGTCCGGTGGTTGAGGAAGGCCGGCACGGCCTGTCTCGAAACCGCGTGCGGCACTACCGTGGGCTCATGGCCGACGACTGGGACCACCAGCCCCCGCTCACCCACGCGATGGTGACGTTCGCCGGAGCCCTGGTGACGCTGGGAACCGACGGCCTCGGCTACACGATCCGGATGACCGGGAAGGCCGAGACGTTCCTCGACGAGTCCATCGGCTTCATGCAGGATGCCCGACCGCTGGTGATCGCCCTGGCCACTGCCGTCGATGCCGGGCTGCTCGACGACGTCCGGGTGCTGATGCGGATCACCGAGACCACCGTCAACCAGGTCGCCCTGGTCAGCACGCGGCTCGATCAGGCAGCGACCCAGCTGGCCCGGTTGATCCCGTCGGTCGACAAGACCGCACAGAGCATGAAGAAGCTGCTCCCGGTCATCGAGGGACTCCCGGAGACCCAGGAGGACATCCGGATCGCACGCGACGCCGTCCAGCGGGTCGAGGCGCTGGTCAACGCCACCGTCAGCCAGCTCGGTGCCGTCCCCGGCGCCAAGCTGGTCAAGGGCATCAGCGGCGGCGTTGTCGGAGGGCTGACCGGCCGCAGCAAGAGCTAGCGGGCGAGCGGCAGGCTCGACAACCTGGCGAGTCCGGCGTTCGCGATCTCGGGGAAGTCGCTGATCAGGCCGTCGATCCCGGCCTGGAACAGCCGGGCTGCTTCGCCGACGCCGTCGCCGTGCGCGTGCGGACGGTCACCGATCTGCAGGTTCGTCGGCAGGTGCTGGTTCTCGACGCGGTGGGTCCAGACCAGGACGTCGAGCCCGCGCCGGTGGGCCTTCGCCACGATCGGTGACTCCTCCCCGATCCTGCCGGCGGCGTCGCGCGGCAGGACCACCTTGCGTGCCACCCCGATCGCGCTGGCGTAGCCGGCGATGCGGGACAGGTCGCGCGACGACGGTGTCGAGTCGAGCAACCTGATCGAGCGGTTGGCGCGCAGGTCGATCAGCGCAGCTGCGTCGAAGCTGAGCCACGACAGGTCGGGCACGTCCAGATCATCGACCAGGTCACCGACCAGCTCGGGCAACCACAGGTCCTGCCTGCGCAGGTGGGCCGGGGACTTCAGCTCGATGTGCAACCCGAGCCGCCGACCAGCACGGGCGGCCTCGTTGTCGCGCAGGTCGATCACCTCGGCCAGCGTCGGGACGGCGAAGCGGCCGTCGTACGACGCACTCCCGGAGCGCTTCTTCGGCCAGCGCTCCTTCACGGTGAGCTGCTTGAGCTCGGCCAGGGTGAAGTCGTGGACGAACCAGCCGGTCTGCACCTTGCCGTCGACCTCGAGGGTGGTGCGCAGGTGCGCGAACTCCGGGTGCGCCGCCACGTCGGTGGTCGCGGAGAGTTCGAGGTCGTGCAGGCAGACCACCACGCCGTCGCTGGTCGCGAGGACGTCGAGCTCGACCGAGTCCGCGCCCAGGCGCCACCCCAGCTCGTACGCCGCGAGCGTGTGCTCGGGCCGGTGGCCGCTCGCGCCGCGGTGCGCGATCACCTGCGGACGGTGGGCATTCCGGGCTGAGCGGCGGGCCATGACGCCAGCCTCGCCAGCACGGATGGACAGCGGGTGTCGAACACCCCAACGAGCCCTTTACGGTGCATGGCATGTCCCCCAGCACTGCGCCCGGTGTCCACACCCTCGGTTCGTTGACCACCACCCCCGCCCTGGAACGGCTCGACCTGGTGGCCCCACCAGTGGCAGCCCTGCTGTCGTCCTGGGCCGACGCCGCCGAGGTCGGCGTGGTCGAGATCGACCCGGCCAACTCGGAGACCGCTGCCACGGTCGACGTCTACGGCGTCCCGCTCGACGCCGGCGCGAACTGCGTGGTCGTGATGGGCAAGCGCGACGGCGCCGAGCGCATCGCGGCGTGCGTGGTCCGCGGGGACACCAGGGCTGACGTGAACAACCGGGTGAAGCGGATCCTGGATGTGCGCAAGTGCTCGTTCCTCGACCGCGACCGTGCCGTCGCCGAGAGCGCGATGGCGTACGGCGGCATCACCCCGGTCGGCGTACCGGCGGCCTGGCGCCTGCTCGTCGATGCCCGGGTGCCGGCGACGCCGCTCGTGCTGATCGGCAGCGGCATCCGGGGCTCGAAGCTGATCCTGCCCGGACGGCTGCTGGGCGACCTGCCAGGTGCCGAGGTCACCGAAGACCTCGCGACCTGAGGGTCGATCACCGCAGGATCGACGCCCTGGCGGACCTGCGGCGCGAAAACCATTCGCCCGGAACGGCCCGGTTTCGTAACGTGGTCCGGTGCGCAAGCTTCCGCTCGACCATCCTGGTGTCGCGGATGCACGCAACGGATGGGCCTTCCTGAGGTGGATCATCCGGGGGCAGTGGCACACGATCGCGCTCGGCATGGTCTTCGGCGTCATCTGGATGACCTGCTCGGCCGTCGTACCGGCAGTCATCGGCAAGGCGATCGACTCCGGGGTCACAGCGCGCGACCCGCGAGAGCTGTGGAAGTGGGCCGGCATCCTGTTCGCGGTCGGCGTCGTCCAGGCGGCCAGCGGGATCGTGCGCCACCGGTACGCCGTGACCAACTGGCTCACGGCGGCGTACCGGGTGGTCCAGCTCGTCGCCCGGCAGGCCACCCACCTGGGCGCCACCCTGTCGAAGCGGGTCGCCACCGGCGAGGTCGTCGCGATCGGGACCAACGACCTGTCGCACATCGGCAACGCCATGGACGTCCTGGCGAGGGCGATGGGCGCGCTGGTCTCCTTCGTCGTGGTCGCCGTGATCCTGCTGCAGACGTCGGTCACGCTCGGCCTGGTGGTGCTCCTCGGCGTCCCGCTCCTGCTGCTGCTGCTCGGTCCGCTGCTGAGCCCGCTGCAGCGCCGCAACCTCGCGCAGCGCGAGATGATGGGACGCCTCGCCAACATCGCCACCGACATCGTCGGCGGTCTGCGGGTCCTGCGCGGGATCGGCGGCGAGCGGGTGTTCAGCGAGCGCTACCGGACCGAGTCGCAGAAGGTCCGGATGGCCGGCGTGAGCGTCGCGAAGCTCCAGTCGGTGCTGGACGCACTCCAGGTCTTCCTGCCCGGCCTCTTCGTCGTCATCGTGGTCTGGTTGGGCGCCCGGTTCGCGGCCCAGGGCACCATCTCGCCGGGCGAACTGGTGGCCTTCTACGGGTACGCCGCGTTCCTGGTGATGCCGCTGCGGACCGCGACCGAGGCTGCCAACAAGTGGATCCGGGCCTACGTCTCGGCGCAGCGCATCGTGCGGGTCCTCGCCCTCGAGCCCGAGATCGACGACCCGGGCACGGCCGCCGCGGCGCCGCCGGTCGGCAGCCACCTGATCGACCTCGCGAGCGAGCTGGTCGTGGAGCCCGGGCTGCTCACCGCCGTGGTCTCGGAGCCTCCCGCAGACGCTGCGCTGGTCGTCGACCGGCTCGGCCGTTTCGCCGAGGGTGACGTGCTCTGGGGCGCCGTACGCCTCTCGGAGCTGCCGAGGGCACTGGTCCGCGAGCGCATCGTCGTCTCGGACACCGGATCGCTGTTGTTCGCCGGGCGGCTGGCCGACCAGCTCGCCGGAGCCCGTCGCGGCCAGGCCGACATCAGCGAGGTCTTGACGAAGGCCTTGCACACGGCCGCTGCCGCCGATGTCCTGGCCGCACTTCCCGCGGGCCTGGACAGCGAGGTCGCCGAGAAGGGGCGATCCTTCTCCGGTGGCCAGCGCCAGCGCCTGGTGCTGGCACGGGCTCTCACCCTGGATCCGGAGATCCTGCTGCTGGTCGAGCCGACCTCGGCCGTCGATGCCCACACCGAGGCCCGGATCGCGGACCGGCTCGTCGAGCTCCGGCGCGGGCGCACGACCGTGATCACCACCTCGAGCCCGTTGATGCTCGCGCGCGCCGACGTCGTCGCGTTCCTGGAGGACGGCGTGATCCTGGCCCGCGGGACGCACAGCGACCTGCTGACCACGTGTCCCCGCTACCGCGCCGTGGTCACGCGCGACGAGGTCGAGGAGGTGGCCCGATGAGAGCGACCACCGATGCGCTGCCGGTCGCCGACCAGGCCGCCGTACGCCGCTACCTGCGTGACCTGCTCCGCCGGCACCCGCGGCCGGTCCTGACCGCCCTGGCCCTGCACGTGCTCGCGGCGGTGGCCGGCCTGGCGGCGCCGCGCCTGCTCGGCGAGCTGGTCCAGGCCGTCCACGACGGGACCACGGTCGGACACGTCGACCGGGTCGCCCTGGTCCTGGCGGGGTTCCTGGCCGCCCAGACCGCGCTCACCCGGTTCGCCCGGCTGCGCTCGCAGGTCCTCGGCGAGCAGGTCCTGGCCGAGCTACGTGAGGACTTCGTCGACAACGCCCTGGACCTGCCGATCGGCGTGGTCGAGAGCGCCGGCAGCGGCGACCTGCTCACCCGGACCTCGCGCGACGTCGAGCAGCTCGGTTACTCGATGCGCTGGGCGATCCCGGAGTGGCTGATCGCGGTCGTCACCGCCATCGTGACCCTGATCGCCGCCGTCCTGGTCGGCTGGTGGGTGCTGCTGCCGTGCCTGCTCGGGGTGCCGCCGCTCGTCATCGCGCTGCGCTGGTACCTGGCCCGTGCCAAGGACGGCTACCTGTGGGAGGGCGAGACCTACTCGGTCATCAACTCCTCGCTGACCGAGACCGTCGAGGGTGCCCGCACCGTCGAGGCCCTCGGCCTGCAGGACGAGCGGATCGCCCGGATCGACGCGGACATCGCCGAGTCCTACCGGGCCGAGCGCTACACCCTCTCGCTGCGCACCCTGTTCTTCCCCAGCGTCGAGACCGCGTACCTGATCCCGACCGTCGCGACGCTGCTGCTCGGCGGCTGGATGTACCTGCACGGTCACGCCAACCTCGGCGAGGTCACCGCCGCGACGCTCTACGTCCAGGCCCTGATCGACCCGGTCGACCGGATGATCTCGATCCTCGACGAGCTCCAGGTCGGCGGCGCCTCGCTCGCCCGTCTGCTCGGAGTCGCCCAGGTCCCCGAGGACCGGGTCGCCACCGGCCGGGTACCGGTTGACGAGAAGATCCAAGCGAGCGACGTGCGGTTCAGCTACGTCGAGGGTCGCGACGTCCTGCACGGCGTGGACCTCTCGGTCGGCATCGGCGAACGGATCGCGATGGTCGGTCCGTCCGGTGCCGGGAAGTCGACCCTCGGACGGCTCCTGGCCGGCATCCACCCACCGCGGACGGGCTCGGTGACGGTGGGCACCGTCGGGCTCACCGAGCTGCCGCTCGGCGACCTCCGGGGCCACGTCGCCCTGGTCACCCAGGAGCACCACATGTTCGTGGGCTCGCTGCGCGACAACCTCGCACTGGCCATCGACGCGCACGGCACCGATGAACAGCTGTACGACGCGCTCGATTCCGTGGACGCGGGTGACTGGGTCCGGGCGCTGCCGGCAGGACTGATGACGGTGGTCGGATCGGGCGGCATCGAGCTCACGCCGGCGCAGGCGCAGCAGGTGGCGCTGGCACGTCTGGTGCTGGCCGACCCGCACACGCTGGTCCTGGACGAGGCGACCTCGCTCATCGATCCCCGGGCAGCCCGGCACCTCGAGCGGTCGCTGGCCGCCGTACTGGAGGGGCGGACGGTCATCGCGATCGCGCACCGGCTGTTCTCGGCGCACGATGCGGACCGGGTCGCCGTGGTCGAGGACGGGCGGATCAGCGAGTTCGGGTCCCACGACGAACTCGTCGAGTCCGGCGGCTCGTACGCCGACCTCTGGGCGTCCTGGCACTCATAACGCCGCCTGACGCGGCACCTGGCCGCGTTGTCGTCGGTCGACGGCCCGCTCCGCTCAAAGGCCGCCTTCCCTCCTCCGCCTTGCCATGCACCACGCCAGACGACGTTCTGGTCGATGCACCAGGAATACGTCACACCCCGGGCCACTGGCTTCCTGACCGTGACAGCATTACTGTCATCGTCATGAAGATCTCGACCATGCTCATGTACGACGGCAACCCGCGCAACGCGGCCGACCAGATCACCTCCTGGGAGAAGGCCGGCCTGGACACCGTCTGGGTCGCCGAGGCGTACGGCTTCGATTCCCCGACGCTGATGGGCTACCTGGCTGCGAAGACGGAGACCGTCGAGATCGGCTCCGCCATCCTGAACATCTACTCGCGGACCCCGGGCGCGCTGCTGCAGACCGCGGCCGGCCTGGACAACGTCTCGGGCGGTCGCGCGATCCTCGGCCTCGGCGCATCCGGCCCGCAGGTCATCGAAGGCTTTCACGGGGTGCCGTACGCGAAGCCGATCGCACGTACCCGCGAGATCGTCGAGATCATCCGTGCCGGCATGCGCCGCGAGCCGCTCACCGCCGATGGTGAGTTCCAGCTCCCGCTGACCAAGGAGCAGGGTGCGGTGACCGGCCTCGGCAAGCCGCTGAAGCTGCTCACCCGGCCGGAACGCTCCGAGGTCCCGATCTACATCGCCGCCCTCGGCCCGAAGAACGTCGAACTGGCTGCCGAGATCGCCGACGGCCTGTTGCCGCACCTGTACTTCCCCGAGAAGATCGACCAGGTCATGGGTGACCCGATCGCGGCCGGGACGGCCAAGCGGGACCCGTCCCTGGGTGGCCTCAACATCGTCGCCGGCGGCATGCTCGCGATCGGCGAAGGCCCCGAGACGAAGGCGCTGCTCGACTTCGCCCGCCCGATCTTCGCGCTCTACATCGGCGGCATGGGCGCCAAGGGCAAGAACTTCTACAACGACCTCGCCTGCGCCTACGGGTACGAGAAGGAAGCGGCCGAGATCCAGGAGCTCTACCTGTCGGGCAAGAAGAAGGAGGCCGAGGCCGTGGTTCCGACCGAGTGGCTCGAAGCGGCCAACTTCGTCGGCCCCGCGTCGTACATCAAGGAGCGCGTCGCGGCGTTCGAGGAGACCGGCGTGACCAGCCTCAACGTCACCCCCGTCGGCGCCGACCCTACCGCCCTGATCGCCGAGCTCAAGGGCATCGTCGGCTGACCAGCCCCGTTGGTTGAGGAGGTTGCGCAGCAACCGTCTCGAAACCGGGTGGGAATACTGTGACCACATTCTCGTTGACCACTCTATGAGTCTTGCCACCGTGTGCTGTGCTCGCTCGATAGCCTGTCCCCGATGACCGCGCAAATTTCTGCCACCCCCCAGCAGGTCCGCCGCGCGCTCGCCCGCGCCGAGCGCAGCGCTGCGCTCGACCACGACGAAGCCACCGCGCTGCTGCACGCCCGGGGCGAGGACCTGGTGCGGTTGACCGCGGTGGCCGCCCGGATCCGCGACAAGGGGCTGGAGGACGCCGGCCGCCCGGGAGTCATCACCTACTCCCCCAAGGTGTTCATCCCGATCACCAAGCTGTGCCGCGACAAGTGCCACTACTGCACCTTCGTGGAGACCCCGGGCCAGCTGCAGCGGGCCGGGCGACCGATGTTCCTCTCGCCCGACGAGATCCTGACGATCGCCCGCGACGGGGCGGCTCTGGGCTGCACCGAGGCGCTGTTCACCCTCGGCGACCGCCCCGAGGACCGTTGGCCCGAGGCGCAGGCGTGGCTCGACGAGCAGGGCTACGACTCCACGCTGGCCTACGTCCGGGCGATGTCGATCCGGGTGCTCGAGGAGACCGGCCTGCTGCCTCACCTCAACCCCGGAGTGATGTCGTGGGAGGAGATGAACCGGCTCAAGCCGGTGGCCCCGTCGATGGGGATGATGCTGGAGACCACGTCCCGCCGGATCTTCGAAACCAAGGGCGAGGCCCACTACGGCTCTCCGGACAAGGATCCCGACGTACGGCTGCGGGTCCTGGAGGACGCCGGCCGGCTCTCGATCCCGTTCACCACCGGACTGCTCATCGGCATCGGCGAGACCCTCGAGGAACGCGCCGAATCGATCCTCGCTCTGCGGCGGATCGCCCGCCAGTACGGCAACGTCCAGGAAGTCATCATCCAGAACTTCCGCGCCAAGCCGGACACGGCGATGCGGCACACCGACGACCTCGCCCTGGACGAGTACATCGCCGCGATCGCGGTGGCCCGCATCCTGCTCGGCCCCAAGGTCCGGCTGCAGGCGCCGCCGAACCTGGTCGATCTCGCGGAGTGCACGGCCCTGCTGGACGCCGGGGTCGACGACTGGGGCGGTGTCTCGCCACTGACCCCGGACCACGTCAACCCCGAGCGCCCCTGGCCCTCGCTGGACCGGCTGCGCGACCTCACCGCCTCGGCCGGTTTCACCCTCAAGGCCCGCCTGACCGCCCATCCCGAGTACGTCCGGGCGGGTGAGCCCTGGATCGACCCACGCATCTCCGGACACGTCGCCGCACTGGCCGACGACGACGGCCTGGTGCGCGAGGGCGTGAGGCCCGTCGGGATGCCCTGGCAGGAACCCGACGGCGGCTTCGCGTCCGTGGGTCGGACCGACCTGCACAGCGCCGTGGACACCGAAGGCCGCTCCGCCGACCGCCGCAGCGACTTCGAGAACGTCTACGGCGACTGGGACGAGCTCAAGGACTCGATACTCCGGCACGATTCGGCCCCTGTGCCGGGCGTTTCGGGGCCAAAACGTGCCGGACTATCGGCTCTCAGGGCGGCGGAGAAGGACCCGGGCAACCTCTCGGACGAGCACGCGTTGACGCTGATGACGGCCGAGGGCGAGCTGCTCGACCAGGTCGTCGCGCTGGCCGACCAGCTGCGCAGGGACACGGTCGGCGACGAGGTCACCTACGTGGTGAACCGGAACATCAACTTCACCAATGTCTGCTACGTCGGCTGCCGGTTCTGCGCGTTCGCCCAGCGCCGTACCGACGAGGACGCGTACTCGCTCTCGCTCGACGAGGTCGCCGACCGTGCTGAGGAGGCGTGGAAGCTCGGTGCCTCCGAGGTGTGCATGCAGGGCGGCATCGACCCCGAGCTGCCCGGTACGGCGTACTTCGACATCGCGGCCGCGGTGAAGAAGCGGGTGCCCGGCATGCACGTGCACGCGTTCTCACCGATGGAGATCGTCAACGGCTCGAGCCGGACCGGGCTGTCCTTCGAGGACTTCCTGATCAAGGCGCGCGAGTCCGGCCTCGACACGATCCCGGGTACGGCGGCCGAGATCCTCGACGACGAGGTGCGCTGGGTCCTTACCAAGGGCAAGCTGCCGACGAAGACCTGGATCGAGATCGTCTCGACGGCCCATCGGGTGGGCATCCGGTCGAGCTCCACGATGATGTACGGCCACGTCGACAACCCACGGCACTGGGTCGCCCACCTCAAGGTCCTGTCCGGCATGCAGCAGCGCAACATCGACGAGGGAATACCTGGGTTCACCGAATTCGTCCCGCTGCCGTTCGTGCACCACTCGGCGCCGATCTACCTGGCCGGCGTCGCCCGACCCGGACCGACGCTGCGCGACAACCTCGCCGTGCACGCCATGGCCCGGATCCTGCTGCACGGCCGGATCGACAACATCCAGACCAGCTGGGTCAAGCTCGGCACCGACGGCACCCGAGCGATGCTCAACGCCGGCGCGAACGACGTCGGCGGCACCCTGATGGAGGAGACCATCTCCCGGATGGCCGGCTCGGAGTACGGGTCGGCCAAGACGGTCGAGGAGCTCATCGAGATCGGTGCCGGCATCGGTCGTCCGGTCGTGGAACGCACGACTACCTACGGACGCCGATAGGCCCCTATCCCCTGGTCGCGCGCTTCCGGCTGACGGCGTCGACCGCGGCTGCGAGCAGCAGCACCACGCCGGTGATCACCTGCTGCCACGACGGATCCAGGCTCGGCTTGAGCAGCAAGCCGTTCGGGATCATCACGATCACCAGGGCGCCGATGACGGCGTCCCGCGGCTTGCCGCGACCACCGAACAGCGACGTACCGCCGATCACCGCCGCGGCGACCGAGAACAGCAGCACGTTGCCCGAGCCGAGGTCGAGCGAGGCCGAGGACTGGAACGACGACAGCATCACCCCGCCGAAGGCGCCGAACGCGGAGCAGAGGATGAAGGCGGTCACCTTCATGTGCACCACGTCGATACCGGCGCGACGGGCAGCCTCGGCGTTGCCACCGGTCGCGTACAGGTGGCGGCCCCAGGTGGTCTTGGTCAGCAGCAGCGTGCACGCGATCATCAGCACGATCACGATCGCCGCCGGAACGGGCAGCCCCTTCACGACCAGGTACGGGTTCGGGTTCCGGTTGCTGCTCGCCAGTGCCGTGATCACCACCGCCGCCAGGGCGAGCGCGCCCCCCCGGACGAGCACCAGGACCAGCGTGTCGTGAGCCAGGCCCGCACGCTGCGCACGGACCGATCGGAGCACGCTGTAGCCGAGATAGCCGAGAACCAGGACCAGGACGAAGATCCAGCTCCACAGGACCGTGAGGTTGCCGTAGGTCAGGTTGTGCCACAGGTTGTAGTTCGAGGTGTTGATCGGCTGTCCCTTGAGGGTGAACTGGAGCACCCCCTGCCAGGCCAGGAAGAGCGCCAGCGTGACCACGAAGCTGGGGATCCCCACCTTGGCCACGAGGTAGCCGTTGAGCACGCCGATCGCAGCGCCGATGCAGACGGCGGCGATCAAGCCCAGGATGAGGTGCTGGCTGAGGTTGGTGATGACGAGGACGAAACCGATCGCGACCACCACGGCGCCGGTCCAGGCCTTGAGCAGGGCGGCGAGCACGGCAGCAACGGCCAGGCCGATCACCAGGCTCCAGTACAGGAGGCTCGGCACCTGGCCGTGCAGCTCCCCGTGGAAGATGGTGACAGCCGCGAACCCGGCCGCGGCACCGCCTGCCGTGCCGGCCGAGAGGTCGATCTCGCCGAGGAGGAGCACGAAGACCAGGCCCATCGCGATCACGGCGATGTAGGCGCCCTGTCCGGGCAGGTTGCCGATGTTGTAGCGCGACAGGAACTTGTCGCTCACCTGCATGAAGATCAGTCCGAGGACGATCAGGCCGAGCACGGACGGCAGTGCGCCCGGGTCGCCGCTGCGCAGTCGGCCGACCCAGTCGCGTACGGCGACCGGGATGGTGCGCTCCTCCACGTCCAGGGAGAAATCGCCACCAGGCCGGCTAGTCGGGACGGCGTCGCCGTCGGTGCCAGGAGTCTGTGCAGTCATGTCGTCCCCCTCAGATGCTCTGGTTGGCGGCGGCTTGGGTGAGTCCGATGTCCCCGCTTCGGCCGGCTGTGATCAGCTCGACGATCTGCGTGGTGCTGCTGTCCTTCGTCATCACCTCGGCGGCGACCCGGCCCAGGTACAGGGCACAGACCCGGTCGGCGACCTCCATGACGTCGTTCATGTTGTGCGAGATCAGGACCACGCCACGGCCCTGGTCGGCCAGTCGGCGTACGAGGTCGAGGACCTGGCGGGTCTGGGCCACACCGAGAGCAGCGGTCGGTTCGTCGAGGAACACGACCTTGCTGTTCCAGAGCACCGCCTTCGCGATCGCGACCGTCTGGCGCTGGCCACCGGAGAGGTTGGCGACCTTCTGCCTGACCGAGGAGACCGTCCTGACCGACAGGCCGGCCAGCGTCTCGCGGGCCTGTCGCTCCATCTCGCCGTCGGACAGGAACGAACCCCAGCGCCGGATCTCGCGACCGAGGAACATGTTCTGGGTGATGTCCAGGTTGTCGGCCAGCGCGAGATCCTGGTAGACGAACTCGATCCCCAGGCCGGTGGCGACGCGTGGATCGTTCATGGTGACCGGCTGACCCTCGAACCGGATCTCGCCACTGTCGCTCGAGTGGATGCCGGCGACGCATTTGACCAGTGTCGACTTCCCGGCGCCGTTGTCGCCAACGAGCGCCGTCACCTCGCCCGGGTACACGTTGAGGTCCACGTCCTGCAGAACGTGGACAGGACCGAAGCTCTTGTTGAGCTTCGAGATCTGGAGGATCGGCTCGGTCATGGCAGTGAACACCGTCCGTAAGGGGTCGAGGGGTGAGGCGAGCAGTGAGGTCTGGGCAGAGTCATGGCCGGGCGGAGTGCCCGCCCGGCCATGATCGTCTGTCGGACGTGGGTCAGGAAAGACCCAGCTTGGTGCAAGCGGCCGTGATGCCGTTGCAGATCTCGGCCACGGTCAGGGCGCCGGCGTTCACGACGTCCTTGATGTTGGCCTGGGTGATCACCTGTGCCGGGAGCAGGAGCGCCGTGATCTTGTGGTTCGGCGCCTGCGGGTCGGTGAACGGTGCCAGGGTCAGGCCCGCGGTGGTCGGGTTCTTACCCTGGATCAGGGCGATCGCGAGCTGCGCGGCTGCCTGCGCCTCGAGCTTGACGTCCTTGAAGATCGTCATGCTCTGCTGCCCGGTGATGATCGCCTGGAGTCCGGCGACCGAGGCGTCCTGCCCCGTGACCACCACGTGGCCGGCCAGACCGTCGTTCTTGAGCGGACCACCGATGACCGCACCGGCGATGCCGTCGTTGGCAGCGAGCACGCCGTCGACGGTGCCACCAGCCGCGGTGAGCGACTGAGCGAACGGCTGCGGCGCGTTCTCGTTCTTCCACCCGAGGACGGTCTGCTCACCGGCGATGGTCAGCTTGCCGGCGGTGGCCAGCGGGTCGAGGACCTCGTGCGCGCCCTTCTTGAAGAGCACCGCGTTGTTGTCGACGTCGGTGCCGCCGTTCATCATGATGATCTTCGGCTTGGCGACGTTCTGCGCGTTCAGGCAGTCGACCATCGTCTGGGCCTGGAGCTTGCCGACGTCCTCGTTGTCGAACGAGACGTAGTACGGCGCGCTGCCGCCGAGGTTGACGCGGTCGTAGTCGATGACCTTCACACCGGCCGCTTTCGCTGCCGTCTCGACACCGGCACCGGACGCAGCATCGATCGAGTCGATGATCAGGACCTTGACGCCGTTACCGATCATGTTCTGCGCGATCGAGGTGAACTTGGAGACCGAGCCCCCGGCGTTCTGGATGTCGGCGGTGATGCCGGCGTCGGTGAGCGCCTTCTGCAGGAGCGGCTTGTCGTAGAGCGTGTAGCGGGTCGACGAGGTGGTGTCGGGCAGGATGACCCCGACCTTGCCGTGGGCCTTGCCGAGCGAGGTCGTCGGCGCAGCCGCCGCTCCGCTGGTCGGCGGGCTGGTCAGCGAACAGGCGCCCGTGACCTTCGGGGTCGCGCTACCGGTGCTGCCGTTGCTGCTGGGAGAGTTGCTCGAACTGCCACAGCCCGCGAGGGCGGAGACGCCGAGCGCGAGCACGGAGCCGGTGACGGCTACGCGACGGAAGAGAGTTGACACGGGTGTTCCTCCTGAAGGGTGAGGGCTCGGCGGAGAGCTGAGGCCCGTTCGGCTTCTCCGAGTGTGCTGGGTCACACCGTAGTCGTCAATAGTTGAAGATAACGTTTCCAAACCGAGACCTAACCGCAACCTAGTGCGCATTACTTGACGACAACAGCGCGGTTGCCTCACAGTTCACTCATGCCCCCGGACGCAGAGGAGAAAACCCGGAACGCACCTGGTTCCGCTGCCTCGTTGCGGGTCGCGAACCAGCGCCGGGTGCTCTCGCTGCTGCTCCGGCAGGGGAACGAACCAGCCTCGCAGGCCGACATCGCCCGTGAAACCGGGCTGGCCCCCGGCACTGTCTCGACGATCGTGCGTGAGCTTGCGGCGGCCAACGTCGTCAGTACCGTCGCAGGCTCCGGACGGCGCGGTACGTCGGTCCGGCTCGCCCGTGGCGCAGGCCTGGTGGCGGGTGTCGACTTCGGCCACAGCCACGTGGCGGTCGCGATCGCCGAGATGTCTGGCGAGGTCCTGTCCGAGCAACGCCGCCAGCTCTCACCGGGCCACGGCCACGACGAAGGCCTGGGTCGTGCACGCGAGATGCTCGAGGAGCTTCTGGGCGAGCTCGGGGCCGAGGTCAGCGACCTGCGCAACATCGGGATGGGCCTGCCGGCACCGCTCTCCGACAGCGTCGTGATGAGCTCGGCGATCCTGCCCGGCTGGGTCGGCGTGAACGCACGCGACGAAGCCTCGGCTGCCCTCGGAGCCAAGGTCCTGATCGAGAACGACGCGAACCTCGGTGCACTCGCCGAACACCGCCACGGCCACGGCAAGGGGCACGCGAACGTCGTGTTCGTGAAGGTCTCCTCGGGCGTCGGCGCAGGACTGATCCTGGACAACAAGCTCTTCCGCGGCACCTCGGGCACGTCGGGCGAGATCGGTCACCTGACCCTCGACGACCAGGGGCCGCTGTGCCGCTGCGGCAGCCGTGGCTGCCTGGAGGCCTATGCGTCGACGGGCACCGCGCTCGCGATGATGGGCGACCAGATGCCCGGGGCACGGGTCGACGCGATCATCGAGGCCGCCCAGCAGGGCAACGTCTCGGCACTGCGCGTCTTCGAGGACGCCGGACTGCACCTCGGTTGGGGCCTGGCCACCGTCACCAACCTGCTCAACCCGGACGTGATCCTGGTCGGCGGGGACATGGCGCACGCCGGTGAGCTGCTCCTGGAATCGGCGCGACTGGGCCTGCGCCGGCACGTCCTCGCGGGGACCGCCTCGACACCGGTGTTGGTGGCAGCACTCGGCGATCGCGCGTCGATGATCGGCGCGCTGGTCCTGGCCATCGACGCGACCGACCTGCTGGCCGCGTAGTCCGCGGTCTTGTCACCGCATACGCGGAGTCTCAGCTCAGGCGAACCGGCAGGGCCTCCAGGCCGTAGACGATCGACTTGGCGTGGTACTCGAGGTCCGAGGGGTCCACGGCGAGCTGCATGTCGGGGAACCGCTTCGCCAGCGCCGGGTACGCCGCCCGCAGCTCCATCCGGGCCAGCTCGGCCCCGACGCAGCGGTGCAGTCCGTGGCCGAACGCGAGGTGGTTGGAGGACTCCTTCACCGGGCACAGGCCCTCGCCCGGCGTCGAGCGCGGGTCGCGGCTCGCGGTCGGCAGGTGCACCAGCATCACCGAGCCCTTCTTGATCCGGTGGCCGCCGACGACGACGTCCTCCTTGGCGAACCGCGGGAACGCGACCTGGACCACGGCGAGCTGGCGGAGCAGCTCCTCGACGATGTCGTCAACACTGTCCGGATCCTCGGCGAGCGACTTCCACAGCTCGCGGTTCTGCAGCAGCAGCACCGTGCCCAGCGCCAGCATCGAGGCACTGGTCTCCAGGCCGCCGGTGAACGCACCGTCAGCGAGGCCGCCGAGGTCGAAGTCGTTGATCTCCTCGCCGTGCTCGCGCACGATCTGCCCGATCAGGCCCGGGCCGGGGTCGTGGCGCTGACGGGCGGTCTCGGCGAGCAGGAACTCACGCGACCCACCGATCGCGCCGATCGAGCCGGCCCCGCCCTCGGACACGTCGAACCGTGCGGTCCCGAGCTGGCGGAAGGTCTCACGGTGCTCGTCGTCGAGACCGAGCAGGTCGCAGATCACCCGGAACGGCACAGGGAACGCGAACGTCTGCACCAGATCCACCACACCGTCGCCGGTCTGCGCCGCCGACGCGGTCTCCTCGAGCTGTCGGTCGATGATCTCGGCGATCCCCGGTTTGAGCCGCTCGAGGCGCCGCATCGTGAACTCGGGGGTCAGCAGCTTGCGCTGCCGGGTGTGCTCGGGCGGGTCGGTGAAGCCGAGTCCGCCGATGTCGCCGTTCTCCACATCACCGCTGGCGCCCATGTACGGGCGGATGTCAGTGGAGTGGTTGACGTTGCCGAGGACCTCACGACCTTCCTCGTAGCCGGTGATCAGCCACACTTCCAGTCCCATCAGCGAGGCGAGCCGCTGCACCGGGTCCTTCTCCCGCGATGACGTCAGCCGCGGGGTCGGGTCAACGCCGTCACGACCCAGGGGCCAGGCCAGCTTGTCCGGGACACGGTCGAGCTTGGTCAGGTCGAGACCGCCGGTGCGCGCGAGGACGCGCTTCATCACGGCGGACTTCAGGGAGGTGATCACGCTCATGGGTGCTGGGTGCCCTTCACGGCCAAGGTATGCAGCCGTCATCGTACCGACGCGGGACACCCGTCCCTTCCGGCAAGCGCACAGGACGTTGCCTGGATCACTTCGTGCTGGTGGACCCACCGCAGTGGTACGCCGCGCCGCCGTACGGATGCCAGACGCCGTTGTGCAGCTGCAGGAACCGCCAGCACGGGGCGGTGGCCTTGCTGCCGACGTCCTGGAGGCCGGTCATGCTGTGGTCGGTCCAGCGATGGACCCGCCGGATCGCGGCCAGCAGGCTGGCGCGCGTGAGGCGACCGCCGAGCGCCTGCGCCTGCTCGCTGAACAGCCGTGCCGCAGACCAGGCGTACATCCCGAAGAACGTCGGCCGGGATCCGGGCGAGACCTGCTGCAGCCAGCGGCTGTACAGAGCCAGCTCCGGGGTCTTGCTCATCTCCTCGATCGGCGTGAAGTCGATGTAGATGATCGAACCCTCGACCGCGCTGCCCGCACTGGAGAACGTCGTGTCGTACGACGTCGCGTTCATCATGTAGATCGCGGGGTGGTAGTCCGCCGACTGCATCGCCTGCGCCACCCGCACCGCCATCTCGCTGGAGCCGTAGAGCTGGACGAGCTGGACGCCCCTGGTCTTGAGCTGCTCGACGTACGGGAGATAGTTGAACTCGGCAACGTCGAACCCGGCGGTGTAGAGGAACTTCCAACCCCGCCGGGTCTCCCCACGCACCTGGCCCAGAGCGTTGCTCGCAGACGCCGCCTCGTTCACGTAGAGCATCCCCGCGTGCTGGGTGGCGTCGTGGCTGTGCGCCAGAAAGTAGTCGGGGATCGCGTTGGCGAACTGGTTCGTCCCGGCGCCTTCGGCGGCATAACAGGTCGTGCACGCCGCGCGCGCATCGCTCGTCTGGATCGCCCGCAGGTCCGGGATGCCGCAGCTCTGCGCGGTCGCTGCCCCGCCGCTGTCGAAGGCCGACATCGATCCGATCGCCGCGAAGCTCTGGGCACACGCCTTCTGGAACGCCGTGTTGTCAGCCCCGGCATTCGTCTGGCTGTCGAGCGCCATCAACGAGAGCGTGCGGCCGCAGATCGTCGAGGTCGCGTTGAAGTAGTCGACGTACGCCTTCACGGCGTTCTGGGCCGCTGAGAAGATTCCGGGGACCGGACCGGTCAGGTCCGAGACGTTCGACAGCGTGATCGTCGAGCTGGTGATCCCGGTCTGGTTGTGGAACCCGACGCACGAACCACTCGAGTCCGCGACGTTCGTGAACGAAGATCCACCGGTTCCGCTGCCGGAGGTGACCGTGGCACCTCCCGGCGTCGACGCCGCCCCGCCGGCGGACGTCTGCACCGGACCGGTGACCGAGGTCCCGGTCGTCGCCGTGGGCGTGCCCGGAGTCACCACCGAGGCGTTCGCGCCAGCCCCACTGCCGGTTCCGGTCGCGGCGGCCGTCGCAGCGGGGACGAGCGCGTTCGCGGCCGCGACGTCCCGCGGGTCCAGGGTCGAGCCGCCGCATGCGGCGGTGACCATCAGCGGCGCGAGGGCAAGTACGAACATCGCGAACCCGCGACGTCCGGACGAGACATCCATACCTGAGTAAAACTCCGGAGGTCGACGTTGTCACGACTGCCACGCTGTGGCGTGAGCCACGGGGACCCGGAACGTCTAGTTGAGCAGGAAGCGCTCGAACCACAACGGGGCCACGAGGAACGCCTCCGCGCGCAGGGCTGCGGTCGCCACCCGGGGCAGGTCCCCCGCACTCCGGAAGCACAGGAAGCGCGGGACCCATTCGGGCTGGTACTTGGCGTTGGCCCGGTAGAGCGACTCGATCTGCCAGAACCGCGAGAGCCCGATCAGTACGCCGTGCCAGAGCCGCAGCACGGGGCCGGCGCCGAGGCGCTCGCCGCGGGCGAAGACGGAGCGGAACACCGCGAAGTTCAGCGAGATCCGTGCCACGCCCATGCCGGGGCACTCGGCGGCGAGCTCGGAGACCATGTACTCCACGATGCCGTTCTCGGTGTCGCGGTCGCGCCGCATCAGGTCCAGCGACAACCCGTCGGCTCCCCAGGGGACCAGGTTCAGCAGGCCCCGCAAGGTGCCGTCCTCGGCCCGGCAGAGCACGACGACCGAATCGCCGTCCCGAGGTTCGACGACCCGGCTCAACGCCATCGAGAACCCTCGTTCGACAGGGCCGTCGCGCCAGTCATCGGCCCGTTGACGGATCTCGGCACGGGTCGCGTCGTCGAGGTCGCGCACCCGCGTGCAGGTCACCGACAGATCAGCGCGCTCGCAGCGTGAGACTGCCTGCCGGACGACCCGCATGCTGCGGCCGGTCAACGAGAAGCAGCTGACGTCGAGGATTGCTTCGTCGCCCATCTCGAGCGCGTCGAGGCCCGCGCGGTCATAGGCCCGCGCCCCCGCTTCACTGACACCGAGCACGGCCGGCACCCAGCCGTAGGAGCGCGCCTCGGCGAGCCAGGCGTCGATCGCACCGGACCAGGCTTCCGGATCGCCGAGCGGATCGCCGGCGGCCAGCGACACGGTCCCGACGACGCGGTAGGACACAGCAGATTTGCCGCTCTTGCTGAAGATCACCGATCGGTCGGCACGGGTGGCGAAGTAGGACAGCGAGTCGACCTTGCCCCAGGAGTCGAGGATCTCGCGCACTGCGACGTCCTCGTCGGCCGAGAGCCCGTGCGGGCCATCGGCGGGCATCATCAGGGCGAGCAACAGGGCAGCCAGGACGGTGGCGCCCAGGACGACCAGCGCAATGGCGGCATGGTCACCGTCCCGCTGTTGCGTGAAGGTCATACCCCCGGAAATTCCGACCAGCCCGAAGAAGGCTTCCCGTAGGCGGTCGAACTGCGTGGTGCCGGCGGCCTGCCCGTCGGCGTCGACCGCGAGCCAGAGCCAGCCGGCGAACGTCGCGAGCAACGGGCCGGCGATCGCGACCTGGAGCACCCGGCGCAACGAGCGAGGATCGGGCCGGGCGGTGAAACTCGGGCGCGAGCTGAGGAGCAGCACGAACAGGGCGAGCGTCACGCTCGCTTCCTCGACGTCGAAGCCCTTGATCAGGTTCAGCACCACCGTGATCCCGCTCAGGATGGTCGCCAGGAGCCAGGCCCGGAACTTGCCGCGGCGCAGCGCTCGGGAGAGCAGCAACAGCATGACGCCCACCGCCAGCGTGCCGGTCGTGGCGGCTGCGGGGAACGCTGCCGGAAGGACCTGGGTCACCAGCCTCACTCGGTCGCTCATCGCGGGACTCGCGGCGCTGGCGATCGTCATGAGCGCGACGAGCGCGACGAGCCGGGCGATCCCTGCCGGTGACCGAAGGGAGGTCCACATGACCGTGAGCCTTCCATGCGGACCGACCCGCCAACCACCCGGGTTCAGGTACGTGTCAGGTCAGCAGGAGTTCGCGGTGAAGCCGATCGGCACCAGGTCGCCGGGCCCTCCAGCGACGGCCCGCGCGAACAAGGCGCGCACGTCGGCACCGAACGGGGTGCTGTACTCGACGTCGGGGCTGCACCCGCCCTGCTCGAGGCCGCCGATCACCCCGACCACCTGACCGTTCTGGACCCAGGGCCCGCCGCTGGTCCCGCTGCCGAAACCGGCACACCCGATCCCCGAGAAGCCGTCGACCAGCGTGAGCGGGGCCGTGCAGGTGATCGGACGGCCGCCGCTGCCCATCGGGTAGCCGCTGACGTTGACCGGCTGGCCGGCCGTCGGACTGCCAAGCGGATGGCCACCGACCAGGTCCTCGACGCGCGTACTGCCGTGGGGCGCAACCCGCAGGAAGGCGACGTCGTGGCGTGGGTCGAACGACGTCGTCCAGGACGGGTCGATGTAGATCTTCGTGACGTCCCACACCCCGGCGGGCAGCGCGGAATCGTGCAGCAAGGGCGCGAACTCGATCAGCGCTCCGGTCCCGAAGACGCAGTGCGCCGCAGTCACCAGCAAGTCCTTCGTCGGCGAGTCCACGACGCTCGCCGTACAGAAGTGCGGGCCGCCGAGCAGCGGGACCAGGCCCAGTGCGCTGGGATAGAACAGCGCTCCGGTGGCGGGCACGGTCTCGACCTGCAGGGCCACGGGCAGCGGCGGCACTGTGGCCCCCGCGCCCTGCACGGCACCCATGCCGAGCAGCAGCCCGACCACACCGATCACCATTCGTCGCACCATCGGAGGCTAGTGAGGACCGCCGACCCCGGCAAGGTCCACACCCAGGTCGGTCCGGTACTACGCTCCGCCGGCTTCGGCGTGGACGCTCTGTGCTGCCCGGACGTACGGGTTCGTCGCGAGCTCCGCGAGGGTGGAGGCGCCGAGCGCCTGGGCGATGGCTGCCGCCTTGGTGGGGGTGATCCCTTTCAGCGCGGACAGCGGTGCGGCCGCGAGCTCGGCTGCGGTCTTGCCGGCGTAAGCCTTGTCGAACAGTGCCGAGACGTCGACCGGTGGTGGGGTCGGCGTCGGCACGGGAGTCGGGGTCGGGGTTGGCGTGGGCGCGACGGGTGGCTTGGGCGGGTTCGCTCGGACGAGTCCATCGGTGGGCGCCGGGAGCGTTGAACCGTCCAGGGTGACGAGGCCTGGCATGGGCTTGCCGGTCGGTCCGGGCCAGGCACCGGGGTCGACCGGTGCCGGAGCCGGTGAGGGCGGAGTCGGCTGGACCACGGCGACGCCGTAGGCGGGCGGCACCGGCCGCGAGAGGGATGGGTCGACACGCTCGGCCAGGCTGGGTGCCGTGTCGACGCGCGGCACACCCATGGCCGGCAGTCCGAGGAGGTCGATGACCGTCTTCGGCAGCGAGGCGTGGGAATGCCACCGCGGGTCGATGCCCTGCTTGACCATCCCTCCGAACATGATCAGCGGGATGCGCGAACCACCGATCGCGGCGAAGCCGTTCGGGTGCAGCGCATCGGGAACGGTCTCGATCGTCGGGGTCGGGATCGAATCGGCGTACCCACCCCAGTCGTCCCAGGTGAGGATGAAGGTCGTCTCGGCCCATCCTCCGCCGTCGATGACGGCCTGCACCCGCTGCCAGACGAGGTCGTGCCCGGCGGTCACGTACCCGGGGTTGTTGGTGGCGGGTGGGTGTTCGTCGAAGCCTGAGGGCGACCAGACGTAGCAGACCTGCGGCAGGGTGCCGGCCTTGGCCATCGGGATGAACTCGCTCGGCGGGTGGATGTTCGCGATTCCGGCCGGGGTGTTCAGGCTCGCGTAGAACTTGGTCGGATAGCCCGATCCGTCCGGGAACGCTGCCCAGGAGACACCCGCTGCCTCGGCGACGCTGAAGATGGACGGGATGTTCCAGGTCGGATGGGCGCCGACGAAGGGGGGATTCTTCAACGTCGGCGTCTGCCCGCCGACGGCCAGCATGTGCCCTGACGTCGAATTGGACCCAGCCCCGAAATGGTGGTCGCAGAACGTGTGCTCCTTGGCCAGCCAGCTGTAGAACGGGATCACCGAGTCGTTGTCCACCTGAACCGGGAGAGCCGGGTAGTCACCCATCGCGAAGTGGACCCAGGCATTGCGGTCGTGGGGCTGATCGAAGTTGGGCGGCGCGGCCAGCAGGCTCCCGCCGTCGGCGACAGCGGCTCCCCACCTGGCCAGTGTCGGGAAGTAGAAATCGGTCGTCTTGTTCTCCTGGAGGAACACGATCACCCGATGTCCGTTCACCGGGGTCGGTGCCTTCTTCGGAGCAGATTTCCCAGCGGCAGGCTTGCCCGCACCGGCCGATCCTCGCTTGGTGGTGGTCGCCATGCCCGTGCCCTTCGCGCCCCAGCGCACACAAGGGTTGTGTGTCGTTCAAGCCAGCATCGACCCCGCCCTGCCACCCCGGCAACGACGTCCGGGTGAACGTCACGCGACGCCGGGTCGGGCTGCCGCGATCAGGGCCGGTGGCTCACTCCCACTCGATGGTGCCCGGAGGCTTGCTGGTGATGTCCAGTACGACCCGGTTGACCTCATCGACCTCGTTGGTGATCCGGGTCGAGATCCGCTCGAGGACGTCGTACGGGAGCCGGCTCCAGTCCGCCGTCATCGCGTCCTCGCTGGAGACCGGGCGCAACACGATCGGGTGGCCGTAGGTGCGACCGTCGCCCTGGACGCCGACGGACCGTACGTCGGCCAGCAGCACCACCGGGAACTGCCAGATGTCGCCGTCGAGGCCGGCCTTGGTGGTCTCCTCGCGCACGATCGCGTCGGCCTCGCGCAGGATCGCGAGTCGCTCGGCATCGACCGCGCCGACGATCCGGATCGCCAGGCCGGGCCCGGGGAACGGGTGGCGCCAGACCATCGCGGGCGGCAGCCCGAGCTGCTCGCCGACCTGGCGGACCTCGTCCTTGAACAGGGTGCGCAGCGGCTCGATGAGACCGAACTCGAGGTCGTCCGGCAGTCCGCCGACGTTGTGGTGCGACTTGATGTTGGCGGCTCCCTCGCCACCGCCGGACTCCACCACGTCGGGGTAGAGCGTGCCCTGGACGAGGAACCTGACCGGAGCACCCTCGGACTCGGCGACGACCTCACGCTCGGCCGCCTCGAAGACCCGGATGAACTCGCGGCCGATGATCTTGCGCTTCTCCTCCGGATCCGAGACGCCGGCCAGGAAGCCGAGGAACTGGTCGCTGCACTCGACGACCTTGAGGTCGATCCCGGTCGCCTTCACGTAGTCGGTCTCGACCTGCTCCGCCTCGCCCTTGCGCAGGAGCCCGTGGTCGACGAACACACAGGTGAGCTGGTCGCCGATCGCCTTCTGCACGATCGCGGCAGCGACCGCCGAGTCGACCCCGCCCGACAGACCGCAGATCACCCGGGCGTCGCCGACCTCGGCGCGGATCCGCTCGACCTGCTCCTCGACGATGTTGGCGCTGGTCCACGTCGGCCGGCAGCCGGCGATCTCGTAGAGGAAGTGCTCCAGGATCGTCTGGCCGTGCTCGCTGTGCAGGACCTCGGGGTGCCACTGGACGCCGGCGATCCGGCGGCCGGTGTCCTCGAACGCGGCGACAGTGGCGCGCGGCGATCGCGCATTGACGGTGAAGCCGGTGGGCGCAGCGGTGACCTCGTCACCGTGCGACATCCACGAGACGAGCGTCTCGGGCAGCCCGGCCAGCAGGGTGCCGGCCTCGAGCACCGAGACGTCCGTGCGTCCGTACTCGCGCTGCCCGGTGTGCGCGACGTCCCCGCCCAGGGCTTGCGCGAGGGCCATGAACCCGTAGCAGATGCCGAAGACCGGCACCGTCCCGTCGACCAGCGCCGGATCCAGCTGCGGGGCGCCCTCCTCGTAGACCGAGGACGGTCCGCCGGACAGCACGATCGCCGCCGGGTTCTTCGCCAGCATGTCGGCGGCCGACATCGTGTGCGGAACGATCTCTGAGTACACCTTGGCCTCGCGGACGCGGCGGGCGATCAGCTGGGCGTACTGCGCCCCGAAGTCGACGACGAGGACGAGGTCGTGGTCGGTCAAGTCCGGCCCTTCCGGTGACATGAATGTGTGATCGGAGTCTATCGGTGCTCCGAGCACGCCCTCGTACGGCGTCCGGTGGGCCTGGCGATCAGTCGCAGCGCTTGTGCACCGCACCGACCGCGGCGTTCACGCCTGCGATCACCGAACTGTCCAGTGCCCCACTGCTGTTGTTGACCGGGGCGACATAGCTCTCGGCGGTGACCATCGCGGAGACCACGTTCCGGAACAACCGGTAGTCAGCAGCCGACAGTCCCTTGGTCGCGCCAGCCGTCCCAGCGCCGGAGCGAACCGCACGGACCTCGACCAGGAGCGGACCGGTGTCCCAGCTGCCAGCGGCCACGGCGCCCTTGAGGTCCGTGATCAGCTGGTGGTCACCGGCTCCCCCACCGAGTGCGTAGGAGCGGCACGCCGTCGTCGTGGCCGCGCTGCTGTCGTGGCCGCAACCGGCGAGACCGGCGGCGAGGAGCACCACCAGGATTGCGAGCGACATTCGTCCGGCAAGAGTCATGGCCGCACGCTAGCGGACACGTCGGATCTGTCCGTCAACTGCCGCCGGTATTTGTCCGGGACGTGACTCAGGGCCCAGTCGGGGAGGGACAGCACAGCGCTGGGCTCGGCCCAGCCTCCCGACCCGGACATGACTCAGGGCCCAGCCGGGGAGGAACGGCACAGCGCTTGGGCTCGGCCCAGCCTCCCGACCCGGACATGACTCAGGGCCCAGCCGGGGAGGGAGGGAGGCTGGGCCCTGATTGTCCACGTGGTGTGAACCGTGTCGAGATCGGGCCTGGGAGGGAGCGATGCACCCGATCTGTACTGGTAAACGAGCCCTGGAAGGCGGAGTTATGCAGGATTCTGACTTTTTTTACGCGATTTCCACGCTCAACTGACCGCGACGATGGGCAGGTGCAGCGCGCCGGGCGCACCGCTCGGCACGGCCGGTGAGGTCGGCTCGACCGGAGCCACCCGCTCGTAGGCCTCACCCAGCGCCGGACGCGGGTCTTCTTCACCCTTGTTCGGCCAGAAAGCCATCGCCCGCTCGGCCTGGGCAGTGATCGTCAGGGACGGGTTCACGCCCAGGTTCGCGGAGATCGCCGAGCCGTCCGCGATGTGCAGGCCCGGGTGTCCGTAGACCCGCTGGTACGCGTCGATGACTCCGGTCTCGGCCGAGTCGCCGATCGTGCAGCCACCGATGAAATGTGCGGTCAGCGGCCGGTTGAACGGCTCGCCGATCGAACCTCCGGCGGTGCCCCCGACGATCTCGGCCATCTTGGTGACGGCCTCGTTCGCGACCGGGATCCAGGTCGGGTTCGGGACGCCGTGGCCCTGGCGCGAGGTCATGTAGCTGATGTTGGTGCCCGGGACCTTCTTGGTGAACGTCGTGATCGAGTTGTCGACCGTCTGCATCACCAGGGCGATCACCGTGCGCTCAGACCAGTGCTTGAAGTCGTAGAGGTCACGGATGTTGGTCTTCTGCTTCCACATCTCCTTGAGCCACTTCTGCCACCGCTGCTCCGGGCCGGCATCGTCGGTCAGCACGGTCTGCATCATCGACATGAAGTTCGAGCCCCTGCCGTACCGCACCGGCTCGATGTGGGTGTGCTCATCGGGGTGGAACGACGAGGTGATCGCGACACCGCGTGAGTAGTCGGTCTTGCTGCCCACCGGGGCGATCGCACCGAGGATCGACTCGGAGTTGGTCCGGGACAGGTACCCGAGCCGATCCGAGAGACCGGGCAGGTGGCCTTCGTCCTTCATCTTGTGCAGCAGCCGCTGGGTACCCAGGGACGCAGCCGAGACCACCACCTGCTGAGCAGTCAGCGTGCGGGTCGAGCGGGCGGTGGCGCGCTTGGCCTTCGTGAACTTGAGCCGCAGCTCGTAGCCACCCTCCGTCGGGGTGATCCGGGTGACGGTCGTCAGCGGCATTACCCGTACGCCGAGGCTCTCGGCCAGGTAGAGGTAGTTCTTGACGAGCGTGTTCTTGGAGTTGTGCCGGCACCCGGTCATGCACTCGCCGCACGCCTTGCACGGCACCCGGTCGGGGCCGGCGCCACCGAAGTACGGGTCCTTGATCGTGTCGTGGTGGGTCTCCCCCGGCCCACCGAAGAACACGCCGACGGGGGTCGGGTGATAGGTCTCCTCGACTCCCATGTCCTGGGCGACCTGGTACATGACGTCGTCGGCCGCGGTGCGCAGCGGGTTCTCCACGACGCCGAGCATCCGCTTGGCCTGGTCGTAGTACGGCGCCAGCTCGGACTTCCAGTCGGTGATGTGCGCCCACGACGGGTCGCGGTAGAACGCGTCCAGCGGTTCGTACAACGTGTTCGCATACACCAGCGAACCACCACCGACGCCGGCACCGGAGACGATCATGCAGTCCTTGAGGGCGTCGATCCGCTGGATGCCGTAGCACCCGACCTCGGGACGGAACAGGTAGCGCTTCACGTCCCAGGACGTGTCCGCGAAGTCGGAGTCCTCGAACCGCGCCCCGGCCTCCAGTACGGCGACCTTGTAGCCCTTCTCGGCCAGTCGCAGCGCGCTGACCGAGCCCCCGAAGCCGGAGCCGATCACGATCACATCGAAGTCGAAGTCGGTCATCAGGCGCGACCCATCTTCTTCATGAGCCGGAGACTGACCGTCATCATCTTGGCGTACTGCTCGTCGTTCAGGCCGAACTGCGGGCTGAACCGGAGCAGCGCCTGGGAGGCGACCGCCTGGGTCTCGGTGTAGCGGTGGATGCCTTCGCTGCCCTGGCGCCGGCCCATCCCGGACTCGCGCATGCCGCCCATCGGGGCATCGATGCTCGCGAAGGTCGCGCCGAACGCCTCGTTGATGTTCACGGTCCCGCACTTGACCTGACGGGCGATGATGCGGGCACGCACGGTGTCGCGGCTGTAGATCGAGGCGTTGAGCCCGTACTCGCCGTCGTTCGCTCGGGCGATCGCGTCGGCCTCGTCACCGAAGCGGTAGAGGCTGATCACCGGACCGAAGGTCTCGGTGCCGAAGCACGTCATCTCGGGGGTGACCCCTTCGAGGATCGTCGGCTCGAAGAAGAACGGGCCGAGGTCGGGGCGGTGGTTGCCCCCGGCGAGGACGGTCGCTCCCTGGGCGAGGGCATCGTCGACGTGCGCCTTGACGGTGTCGAGCTGGTCCTGGCTGATCAGGGAGCCCATGTCGCTTCCCCACTCGAGCCCGGCCGACAGGTTCATCGCCCTGGTGGCCGCGACGAACTTCTCCTTGAAGCGGTCGTAGACCTGGTCGGCGATGAACATCCGCTCGGTCGAGACGCAGAGCTGGCCGGCGTTGGAGAAGCACGCACGGACGGCGCCCTCGGCTGCCTTGTCGAGGTCGGCGTCGCGCAGGATCAGGATCGGGTTCTTGCCACCGAGCTCGAGCGAGCAGCCGATCAGCCGGTCGGCACACTGCTTCGCGATGAGCTTGCCCGTCGCCGTCGAACCCGTGAAGCAGATGTAGTCGGAGCGATCGATGATCGGCGTACCGAGCTCGCGGCCGGGGCCGGCCACGACGTTCCAGAGGCCCTTCGGGAAGCCGGCTTCCTCCAGCAGCTGCGCGCCCAACAGAGCCGAGAGCATCGTCTGCGCGTCGGGCTTGGTGACCACGGCGTTGCCGGCGACCAGTGCCGGGATGCCGTCGCACAGCGCCATCGTGAAGGGGTAGTTCCACGGCGAGATGATGCCGACGACACCCTTGGGGACGCGGTTGACCTCGGCCCGGGTCAGGCCCGGGATCACGCCGATCCGGCTCTCGGTGTCGAGGTGCTTGTGCGCCGTACGGGCGTAGTAGCGGGCGGTCAGCGCGATGTGCAGCGGCTCGTCGAACGCGTGCTTGCGGGCCTTGCCCGACTCCCAGCAGATCAGGTCGATGATCTCGTCCTGACGGTCCAGCACGAGGTCGTGCAGCCGCAGCAGGATCGCCACACGATGGTCGATCGAGGTGCGTTGCCAGGCCCGCTGGGCCCGACGTGCCCGCGCGAACGCCTCCTTGACATCAGCCTCGCTCGACTGCGGGATGACCGCGAGCGGCTTGCCCGTGGCAGGCGCGTAAGACGTGACGCCGGTGCCGGCGGTCGCGATCAGGCGGTCGGTCAGGGCCGCCACGTACTCCGGCTCGAAGGCGTACGACGCACGCGGGTCGTGCTCAGGGTCTGCCGGGAGTTGTGTCGAGGGGTTCACGCTCATGACGGGAGCGTAAACCCACGGGTAACTTGACACAATAGAGCCAGATGTAAAGTCCGCTCAGCGGAACGTGAAGTAGATCCAGGCGCTGTGGGCCGACGCGTTCACGACGTCACCGGCGAAGGTGCCGCGGACCCGGAAGTTCACCCGCGACGGGTGCCGGCCGCCCCACGTCCAGTAGACCTGGCCCTGGCTGCCCTCGACCTTGCAGACACTCGTCTTCACGGCTCGCCAGCCGCTGGCGTACCTGCGCTGCACCTGGTGGCGCAGGCACCGCTTGCCGGGGAACGCGGGTTGGCTCTGGGTCACGAAGGACGGCGACGTGCCCGCGCGGTAGACGGCATAGCGACCCGACTTCACGATGTAGGTGCCGTAGTTCGTCTCCATCGAGGCGCGCACCGGGACGTATTCGGTCGCGGTCGCCTTGACACTGTCGTCAGAGGGGTCGATCAGCTGAGCACGCATGTGCACGTTGTAGTACATCGCCAGGTCGCAGGTGAAGGTGTCGCTGTTGACGTTCTGACTCGCGCACACGTTCTTCCAGGCCGGGTTGCCCGGGAACTGGACCTGCATCACGAAGTCGAGGTTCGACGCGACGACCTTGCTGGTGAAGGTCGCGGTCTGTCCCGCGATGTAGACCGTGTGGTTCGAGGTCAGCGTGACTGAGGGCGACGGGTCGGTGGCCGAGGCGGGTATCGCAGGCGTCGCAAGGGCGCCAGCCGCAAGGAGCAGCACCAGGATCCGAAATCGCCGAGTCATGCCCTGATCAACGCAAAACGGGCTCTTTGGTCACGTCTCGTCAGCGCAGGTCAGCCATGGTCTTGCGGGAGGTGAGCGCGGTTCGCTTCTGGTGGCCCCACGGGCGGAGGTCGACGTAAACCTCGGCGAACACCAGACCCGCGAGAACCCCGGCGACGACCAGATTCGGCCCGAGCTTCTCCGGCCTGGAAGTCGAACGACGCGAACGCCATCCAGACCACGAACACGGAGGCCAACGGGAACAGCCGGTGAGCCAGCGGCCGCGGGTTCGTCCGGTACCAGAAGATTCCGAGTGCGATTCCCGCGACGACGCTGACCGCCATCCGCGCACCGGCGGGCACGCCCCGGAAGCGTAGGTCGTCCAGGGCAACGCCGACGATGACTACGGCCACGTAGACGATCCACCACGCCCGGGGGGGCCCATCTGCTCTCGCGCACGCGACCAGTATCCGTGTCCGTATTCATTCCGGCGACCCTTCCGGCGGCTCTTCGTTACCGTCGGCCTCGTCGCGCTCCGCCCACTCCAGCAACGGCGCGATGTCGAAGACGTGGTCGTCGATGTCGTGGTGCAGATCGCCCAGCTCGGCGTACCGGTCAGGCATGGTCGCGATGGTGAAGTCCCCGGGGGCACACTCGTCGACCTCGTCCCAGCGGATCGGCGCGCTGACGGTGGCCTCGGGATTGCCGCGCACCGAGTACGCCGCCGCGATGGTGTGGTCGCGTGCGTTCTGGTTGTAGTCGACGAAGAGGTCGGCCGGATCACGATCCTTGCGCCACCAGGTGGTGGTGACCGCGCTGTTGCGGCGCTCGACCTCGCGGGCAAAGGCGAGGGCAGCGCGACGAACACCCTTGTGGTCGGCCTCGGGCCGGATGCGCACGTAGATGTGCATGCCCGAGCCGCCGCTCGTCTTGGGGTAGCCCACCGCGCCGAGCTCGTCGAGCACCTCGTGCGCCGTGTGCGCGACACGTTGCACGGTCGCCCAGTCGCACGCGGGGCCCGGGTCCAGGTCGATGCGCCACTCGTCGGGCTTCTCGACGTCGGCCCGGCGACTGTTCCACGGGTGGAACTCGACCGTGCTCATCTGCACCGCCCAGGCAACCTGCGCGATCTCGGTGACGCAGAGCTCGTCCGCCGTCCGCTTCCACCGCGGGAAGAAGACCTCGACGGTCTCCATCCAGTCGGGTGCGCCCTTGGGCAGCCGCTTCTGGTGCACCTTCTCACCGGTCACCCCGGTCGGGAACCGATGCAGCATGCACGGTCGTTCGCGCAGCGCGTTGACGACGCCGTCCCCGACCGCGAGGTAGTACTCGACCAGGTCGAGCTTGGTCTCGCCCCGCGCCGGGAAGTACACCCGGTCCGGGTTCGAGATCCGGACGACCCGGTTGTCGATCTCGAGTTCGACCGCCTCGCTCATGGGGTGATCGTGCCAGATCGCCCTCGAGCCCACGCCGGTCATCGAGCTTGCCGAGATCCGGGAAACAAACCTCACTTCGCGTAGTTGGAAGCTCCCCACCAGTCCACGACCACCACCGGCTCGTCGCCGACGACCCAGGCGTCGTGGCCGTGCGGAAGGGCCGTCACGTCGCCGGCGACGGCGTCGAGTTGCGAGCCGTCGGCCATCTGGATCCGCAGGGTCCCCTGCAGGTGGTACTGGAAGTGCGGCGCTTCGCACAGGTCGGTGCCGGCGATCGGCTTGACGTGGTCCGACCAGCGCCAGCCGGGCTGGAGGGTCAGTCGCCCGATCTCGCTGCCGCCGATCGAGAGCAGGTCGACGACGCCGTACTCGAAGGTCCGGGTCTCGTCCGGGGTGGCGAAGTTCTTCTGCTCCGCCTGGGTTGTCGTTGCCATGGTGCGTCTCCGTTCGATGGGTTCCCGCGGCTGCTGCGCCGCTGGATCCACCTTGTTCGCCGCACCTTGCAGCACCCTTGCAACCGGACCTCCGCCCGGCCCGCGACGCTACGATCGGCCGGTGGGTGCCCTGTCGGTGCGCGTGCTCGGCGATCTGGAGATCGGCGGCCTCGAGACACGTACGCTCGCCGACCGGAAAGCCCGGCTGGTGCTGCGACTGCTGGCTCTCGCCCGCGGTCGGGCGATCCCCACGGCCGCCCTGGCCGATGCTGTCTGGGGCGACAACGCTCCGAGCCGGCCCGCGGACCAGGTGGCGGTCCTCGTCAGCAGACTGCGCCGGGCGCTCGGGCGCGACCGGATCGAGTACGGCGACCACGGCTACCAGCTGATCTACGACTGGCTCGACCTCGACGAGCTCGCCGGAGTCACCGCTGAGGCCGAACACCGGCACCAGAGCGGGAACAACCTCGGTGCGGTCGCCGCCTGCCGGATCGCCCTCACCCTCATCCGGGGCCCGCTGCCGGCACTCGGGACCGAGGCTGACTGGGCGCAGGCAGACCTCGCCGCCGCGAACCGGCTGGTACGGCGCGCCCGTCGCACGGCAGCCGCGGCGATGCTGGAAACCGGTGAGTGGCTCGACGCGCTCGACCTCGCGGCTGTCGACCTCCAGGACGATCCGTACGACGAGGAGGCGGCCCGCCACCTGATGCGGGCCCACGTCCTCGCCGGTCGGCCCGGTGCCGCCCTGGCCGTGTTCGCCTCGTTGCGCGCGACGCTCGAGGATGACCTCGGCACCGATCCGGCAGCGGAGACCGGTGCCCTGCACGAGGCGATCCTGCGCGGCGAGCTGCCGAGCGCAGCGCAGCACCGGTCGACCGAGCGGCCGGCCGCTGCCGTGGTCGGTCGCCAGCACGAGCTCGACCGCCTCGACGCACTGGCTGACCCGATCACCGGAATGCGCATCGTCGGCATCAGCGGCGAGGCCGGGATCGGGAAGACCACCCTCGTCTCGGCGTGGTCGCGCCGCCGAGCCGAAGGCGGTGACACGCTGCTGTTCGGGACCTGCGGAGCCCTGGACCGGTCCACACCGCTCGACGTCCTGCTCGGGGCGATCGCCGAGCACCTGCGCCGAGCCGACGATCCCGGCAGCCTGCTCGCCGAGGACGCCGCGCTGCTCGGGCCCCTCCTCGGCATGTCCGTGGCGCGCGGTCCCGAGGACCAGCACGCTCCCGTCTCGGTCCTCGGGCCGGCCAACCTGTACGCCGCGATCACTGCGGTCCTGGAGCGCATCGCCGGAAGCAGCGGCGCGATCCTGGTGATCGACGACGCCCACCTGGCCGGGCAGGCACTGGCCGACTGGGCACGCTTCGCGCTCCGCCGTTCGCCCCGCCTCCTCGTGGTGGCTGCCGCCCGACTGGCCGAGGGCGTGCCGCTGCCGATCACCGACGAGCTGGTGCTCCGCCCGCTGGATGCGCAGGAGACCGCAGAGCTGGTCGGCGCCGACCGGGCCGACGAGCTGTTCGCCCGGTCGGGCGGACATCCGCTGTTCCTCAGCGAGCTCGTGAACACCCCCGCCTCGGCCGAGACGGTGCCACCCTCACTGGTCGACGCCGTGGAGCAGCGCTGTGCCGATCTCGGTTCGGCAGCCGATCTGCTGCGGGCGGCCGCGGTGCTCGGCAACCACCTCGACCTGGACCTGCTCGCCTCCGTCCTGGGACGGCCGACGCTCGACGTCCTGGCCGACGCCGAGCTCGCCGAGGACCGCCAGCTGCTGGTCGAACGCGGCGGCCGCTACTCGTTCCGGCATGATCTGGTGCGCGAGGCGCTGGCCATCAGCGCGCGGGCCGGTAGGGCCGCGCTGCTGCACCGCGAGGCCGGCCGGATCCTCGCCCGCAGACCCTCCTCGGACGCGGTCGAGGTCGCCGAGCACGCGCGCCTCGGTGGAGACCTCGTCCAGGCGGCACTGTCGCTTCGGGTCGCCGCCGCGCGTGCGGCGGAACGCTTCGACCACGCGACGGCCGAGGCGCTGCTCGACGAGTCGCTGACACTTGACCCGCTCGACGCGACGCTGCTCGAACGAGCCCGGGTCCGGACCCGGCGCGGGCACTACACCGAGGCGGAGAGCGACGTCACCGCGGCAGCAGGCGCCGGGGCCGAGGCCTGGGAGGTCGGCGCCTGGGCGGCCTACTTCGACCGCCGCTTCGACGATGCGATCCGGTTCGCACGCGACGGCGAGACCAGCACCGAGGATCCCGTGCTGCGGGCGCGCTGCCTGACGGTCGGCGGGCGCACCCTGCACGCGCGCGGGGATCTCGACGGAGCCGAGAAGAAACTCACTGCTGCGGTCGCCGAGGCGCAGGGACAGGATCGCCTCACCGCCGCCGCGTGGCTCGGGGTCCTGAAGTCGCACCGAAGCCGATCCGATGAAGCCCTCGAGCTGCTCGGACCGGTCGCCCACGCGGGCGCCGGGGTCGACCTCACCTCCGCCACCCTGCACGCCCTCCTGTTCACCGGCCATGCCTATGCGCTCGCCGGACGACCGGAGGCGGCGATCACCGCGCTGGCGCGCTACACGACCGAGGTCGAGCGGCGCCAGGTACCGCGCTTCGCCGGCCGCGGCGTGAACATGTCCGGGTGGGTGCTGCGAAACATCGGGGCCCATGAAGCGGCCCTCGACGCGAACGAGGAGGCGCTCGACACCTCGCCGGGCAAGGGCGCCGAGCTGCCGATCGCGGCGCTGGAGGACCTGGCTGACGAGCAGCTCCGGATCGGTGATCCGCAGGCCGCGGCCGCGTTCCTCGACCAGGTGGCTCCCCTGCTCGTCGGAGATCTCGTCTTCGGCTGGCGCCTGGACCTCAAGCACGCGTTGCTGCGGGCGCGGATCGCCCTGGAGTCCGACCCCGAGCAGGCCCTCGCCGAGGCGACGGCACTGGTCGCGGCCGCGACCGCCATGAACGTGCCTCGGTACAGCTCGGTGGGTCGCCTGCTGGTGCACCGGGCCCACGCGATGCTGGGCGTCGAGGTCGATCCGGAGGTGGCCGGCCGGGATCTCGACGAGGTCGAGAACGCCGTACGGATCGAGGCATGGTGGTGGGCCGGGGAGACCGGAGCCGCTCTGGGCTGGGATCACTGGGTCCGTCGTGCCGAGACGCTGGCCGCCGAGCTGGCCCGATCAGCGGGCCCGTGCGCCGAGGCCCTGCACACCGACGCCGATCGACGCCTCGCCGACTGGCGGCTCAGGTTGCGCTGAGTGCCAGGACCGGGATGACGACCGGTCCGGTTCCGGCAACCGCCTCTTCGGCCCGGGCGCGTGCGACGCGCAGCGCCTCCGCAGGCAGACCGGCGACGAACGGGGCCAGGTGCGCCATCCCGAAGCGCCAGGCCACCACGTCCGCGGGGGTCTCCAGCCCGGTGTCCACCTCGAGCACCTGAACCACCGCGCTCGCGAACCCGGCCGCACGTGCCAGGTCGACCAGGGCTGCGGCATCATTCACCGCCGGCTCGCTCTCGTCCTTGATCCGCCGGTACCAGGCCGGTACGACGAATCCGAGCCCCGCCATCACGGCGTCCACGGCTTCCTTGGCCGGATGGGTCCAGCCCGGAGCGAAGGCCGACGCGACCACGGCGTTGCCGACCCGGCGCAGCTCCGCCATGCCTGCCGCCGGATCCGGCAGGTGGCCGAGGCAGAACGCGGCCGTGACCAGGTCGAAGTTCGCGTCCGGGAAAGGCAGCCGGGCGAGGTCGGCGACCACGGCAGCGATCCGCCCCTCACGGTGGTGCAGCATGCCGGCGGCCAGGTCCGAGGCGACCACCGAAGCCGCCCCCCGGCGCAAGGCCGCGCTGCCGGCGACGGCCGTGCCGGCGCCGACATCGAGGACCCGGGCCCCGGCGAGCGGCACCGGCGAGGTCGCGACCAGGGCGTCGGCCAGGCGCGCGTAGACACGCTCCGGGCCGCCGTGCCAGCCGAGCGCTGCGTCGTCGTACGCGTCCGCGACCGACGTCATCCGAGCAGCGGTGCCGCGCGCACCGCCCACTCCTCCCACCAGATCAGCTCGTCGTCGTACCCCGAGAACGCCTTCTCCCAGCCGAAGAGCACCAGGGCACCGAGGAGCGCGAGCGGCAACTGGGTGTCCCACCACCTGCCGACCTCGACACCGTGCCGCTCGAGTGCGGCGCGGTAGGAGGCGATCGTGTCCTCCTTGGACCGCGGGAGCCGGCGGCAGTTGATCGCCAGGTACCAGGCCAGGTCGCTCAACGGAGCGGCGCGTCCCGGGTTCTCCCAGTCGAGGATGACCGTGCGACCGAGGTCGTCGGTCCCGAGGTTGTCCAGCTTCCAGTTGCCGTGGACGAACGTCTGCGGGGTCTGGGCCAGCGCGCGGACCAGTGGCTCAGGCTCGTGCACCAGTGGCACGACGATCGAGGCGGCGAGCGGTGCCACCTCGGCCAGCATCGGCCAGCCCTGACCGACCAGGCGCGGCACCAGTGCGTCCGAACCCCGCTGCGCCTCAGCCGCCGACATCGCCGGGGACAACTCGGTGTAGCGCCGCCGGGCGGAGACCACGTCGATGTCACGGTCGGTCCCCCAGAACGACGCATGCATCGCGGCCATGTGGTCCAGGAAGCGTTCGTGCTGCTCCTCGAGGAGGACCTCGTCGGTCGCGGGAACCAGCCACGGCGAGACGTCGCGCATCAGCAACGCAGAGACCGGGCCGCGTGCCACCGCGATGATCGGCTGGTTGAAGCACTCGGGCAACTCGTCGAGAAGCCCGCGGAACCAGAGTTCGACCGTTGCTCCGCCGGGGACGCCGGCGGCCCGCATCGTCCAGTCCGACTCGACGTCGAGGTACTTCACGACATGGGGCTCGCCGCCGATGAAGACCCGTTCGAGCCGGGCGCCGGACTTGCCCGGCGTGACCATCTCCTCGCGGTGCTCGACACCGGCGAGCAGGGAGTCGACCGAGTCGTGCAGGACTCGTGTCTCAGGCATCTGCGGCCTCCATCTCGGCCATCAGCGCAGCAGGCCAGCGCCCTCCGCACATCACCAGGTCCTCGACGATCCGGTCGTCGCGGACCTGGAACTGGTGCAGGTGGTGGGCAGTGTGCGGGACCCCGTTCTCGTTCCAGGCCAGCAGGTAGCGCACCACCTCGCCGCCGTCGACGCGCGTCCGCTCGAGCTCCTCGAAGTTCGCTGGATCGGCGAACCAGTGCGCGTAGGTCTCCCTGATCGCCGTGACTCCGTGCCGGTGGAAGCGCCAGTTCGGCACGGTGGCATCGAGGATCGCGTCCTCGGCCCAGGCGTCGCAGTCGGCGATCGCGGCCGATTGCACCGCGGTCAGGAAACGATCAACGGCACTCGTCGTCTCGGTCATGGGGGTCTCCCGTCGGTAGGTTCATCGTGGCAGTTCCCACGATGTTCCGGACCCCTTGCAGCGAGGTTGCAGCCTCGCGCACGCTCAGCTGGTGCCGTGCTGCCGGATGAACGCCAGGATCGGTTCGGCCAGCTCGGGGCGGCACACGATCAGGTCGGGAAGCAGTACCTCGGGCTGGTTGTAGACCAGCTCGGAGCCGTCGATTCGACTGGTGAAGAGGCCGGCGGCGCGGGCCACGGCCACGGGCGCCGCGGAGTCCCACTCGTACTGACCGCCGGCATGCACGTACGCATCGGTCACGTCGCGGGCGACCGAGATGACCTTGGCACCCGCCGAACCCATCGGCACCAGGTCGGCGCCGATCTCCTCGGCGAGCGCCTGGACGAAGGCCGGCGGGCGCGTCCGGGAGACCGCGATCCGCGGCCGCGGCGCGGTCCTCGCCGGTACGACGGGAGGCATGCCCGTGTGGAAGGTCCGGCCCAGCCCTGGTTGAGCGACGGCTCCCGCGATGAGGTCGCCCTCCGACCACAGCGCGACGTGCACCGCCCAGTCGTCGCGCGGCGGCTCGGAGTACTCCCGGGTGCCGTCGACCGGGTCGATGATCCAGACCCGGGGCGTGCTCAACCGGTCGAGCTCACCGACCGTCCCGCGGTGCTCCTCCTCGCTGAGCACTGCATCCGCCGGCTTGTACTCGGCGAACAACGACATCAGCAGTTCGTGGGACGCCAGGTCGCCGGCGTCCTTGAGCTCCGTGCCCTCCAGCCCACTGGTGCGGACCTGCAGCAGGAGCTCACCGGCCACGGTGGCGGTCCACGCCGCGAAGAGGTGGTCGTTCTCGAGTGCCTCGGCTGGCGGCGTTCCGGGGTCGAAGTCAGTCACGCACGGAGCCTATCGAGCGCCCGAGCTTGCTCGAGGCCGAGTGGGCGACAGTGCGTTGACGAGCGAAGCGAGGATCACGCACGGAGCCTAGTGCCGTCAGCGGTTGAAGCGTTGCTGCGCCTCGTCGAGTCCCTTGTCGATCAGGCACTCGATCGCGTCGGCTGCGGCGTCGATCTGGAACGGCAGTTCCTTGCGCTCGGTCGCCGAGTAGTTGGCCAGCACGAAGTCGGCCGGATCCTGCCGACCGGGAGGACGGCCGATGCCGACCCGCACCCGGTAGAAGTCGCCGGTGCCCAGCGAGGCGCGCATGGACTTCAGGCCGTTGTGGCCGTTGTCGCCGCCGCCGAACTTGGTGCGCAGGGTGCCGAAGTCGATGTCGAGCTCATCGTGGATCGCGATGATGTGCGCGGGGTCCACGCCGTAGAACTTGGCCAGCGTCGAGACCGGTCCCCCGGACTCGTTCATGAAGCCGCGGGCGCGACCCAGCACCACCTTCGGTGCGTCGACTCCCGGCGGAGCGAGCCTGCCCTCGAGCACCTGAGCACGCCCGGACTTGTGCGACTTCAGGGCACCGCCCATCCGGCGTACCAGTTCGTCGACCACGAGGTAGCCGATGTTGTGGCGCGTGCCGGCGTACGCCGGGCCGGGGTTGCCCAGCCCGACGACCAGCCAGACGTCGGTCTCAGTCACGCTTCCCTCTCGGGATTCAGCTCACCGTGCCGGTGAGCAGGACTCACTCGGAGTCGGTGTCCTCGGCATCCTGGATCGGAGCCTCAGCCGGCGGGCCGGCGTTCTCGGCCACGTCGGCGGCGAGCTCGGCCTCGGCCGCGTCGGCGGACTTGCCCTGGGTGATGTTGACGATCAGCAGGTCCGCGTCGCTCATCAGGACCGAGCCCTTCGGCAGCTCGAGCTGGGCAGCCAGGATCTGGGTGCCGGCCTGGAGTCCCTCGATCGAGACCTCGATCGACTCGGGGATGTGGGTGGCTTCGGCCTCGACGGTGACGACGTTGTTCTCCAGCTGGACGAACGCCTCCTTGTTGGCCTCGCCGACCAGGTGGACGGGCACCTCGACGGTGACCTTCTCGCCCTTCTTCACGGCGACGAAGTCGACGTGCTCGAGGAAGCCCTTGATCGGGTCGGCCTGGACCTGCTTGGTCAGCGCGAGCTGGACCTTGCCGTCGACGTCGATGTTGAGGACAGCGTTGGCGCCGCCGTGCTTGAGGGCCATCAGGGTGTCGTGAGCCGGCAGGGTCACGTGGACCGGGGTCTCGCCGTGGCCGTAGATGACCGCAGGCACCTTGTTGTCGCGGCGGATCCGGCGGGCAGCGCCCTTGCCGAACTCGGTACGGGCCTCGGCCTTGATCAGGTCTTCAGACATGGGTGGCGCTCCTCGAAACGTGGTTCATGAAGGTGAAGTCAGTGGCTGCTCTCGACAATGTCGGCCGGAGACACGACATGCACCGCGCACGACGGGCACGGTGCATGGAGATTCACGAACCGACCGCGTCGATCACGGAACATCCCTGTCCGGGGCATTCCCTCGCCGAGGCAACCTGGAAATACTAGCCAAGCCTTGGCCACAAGGCGAATCGTGAGCGGAGTCAGGCGTGACCGTCGAACATGCTCGTGACCGAGCCGTCCTCGAAGACTTCCTTGATCGCGCGCGAGAGCAGCGGGGCGATCGAGAGGCAGGTCAGCTTGTCGAACTCGCAGTCGGGCGAGAGCGGCAACGTGTTGGTGACCACGATCTCGACGGCCGGGGAGTTCTTGAGCCGGTCGACCGCGGGGTCGGAGAGGATCGCGTGCGTCGCGGCGATGATCACCCCGGCAGCACCGTCGGCCATGAGCGCCTCGGCGGCCTTCACGATCGTGCCGCCGGTGTCGATGATGTCGTCGGTCAGGACGCAGACGCGGCCGCTGACGTCACCGACCACGCGATTGGCCACGACCTGGTTGGCCTGGGTGATGTCGCGCGTCTTGTGGATGAAGGCCAGCGGTACGCCGCCGAGGCGTTCTGACCAGCGCTCGGCGACCTTGATCCGCCCCGCGTCCGGGGACACCACGGCAAGCGGCTGGTCGCCGTACTTCTCCTTGATGTAGTCGGCCAGGATCGGCAGCGCCATCAGATGGTCGACCGGGCCGTCGAAGAATCCCTGCAGCTGGTCGGCGTGCAGGTCGACGGTGATGATCCGGTCGGCGCCCGCTGTCTTGAAGAGGTCCGCCATCAGACGCGCGGAGATCGGCTCGCGGCCGCGGTGCTTCTTGTCCTGGCGGCTGTAGCCCCAGAACGGCATGACCACGGTGATCCGCTTGGCAGAGGCGCGCTTGAGCGCGTCCACCATGATCAGGTGCTCCATGATCCATTCGTTGACCGGGGCCGTGTGGCTCTGGATCACGAAGGCGTCGCAGCCGCGGACGGACTCCTCGTAGCGGATGTAGATCTCCGAGTTCGCGAACTCGCGGGCCTCGGTGGGCACCAGCGGAGTGCCGAGTCCCTCGGCGACTTCGGCCGCCAGTCCGGGATGGGCCCGCCCGGAGAACACCATGAGGTTCTTCTCGGTGGTCTTCTTCATACCGCTCACCCTGGGTACTCCTCGCGGACCCTCGACGTTTGACGTGCGTCAGTCCGATTGTCACTCACCGGCGGGTGTCTCGGAAACCGGACCTGCCGACGTGCCAGCATCTGGACGATCTTCTCGTCCGGCGGCTGCCTCGGCGGCGCGGGCCTGCGCCGTGCCGGCTCGCCTCTTCTGGGCCCACTGGTCGTAGTGGCGCTGCGTGCCGGTGGTCACCGCAAGTGATCCGGGCGGAACATCGCGTCGGATGACGCTGCCGGCTCCGGTCGCGGCGCCGTCGCCGATGGTCACCGGGGCGACGAACGTGTTGTTGCTCGCTGTCTTCGCGTGCGCACCGATCACGGTGCGGTGCTTGGAGACTCCGTCGTAGTTGGCGAAGATCGTGCCGGCCCCGATGTTGGCACCCTCGCCGATGCTCGCGTCGCCGACGTAGGAGAGGTGCGGGACCTTGGCGCCCTCGCCGATGCTCGCGTTCTTGGTCTCGACGAACGCGCCGATCTTGCCGTCGGCACCCAGCTCGGTGCCGGGGCGGAGGTAGGAGAAGGGCCCGACGGCGGCCCGAGCACCGATCACCGCCAGCTCGCCGTGGGTCCGTACGACGCGCGCACCCGCGCCGACCTCGACATCGCGCAGCGTGCTGTCCGGGCCGATCACCGCGTCCTCGTCGACGACGGTGGTGCCGAGGAGCTGCACCCCGGGCAGGATCGTCACGTCGGCGGCGAGCTTCACGTCGGCGTCGATCCAGGTGCTGGTCGGATCGACGATCGTGACCCCGTCGCGCATCCAGCGGTCCAGGATCCGGCGGTTCATCTCGGCGGCAAGTGCAGCCAGCTGGACCCGGTCATTGGCGCCCTCGGTCTGCATCACGTCGCCGATCGCGAACGCGCCGACCGAACGTCCGTGCTGGCGGGCCAGGTGCACGGTGTCGGTCAGGTAGTACTCGCCCTTGGCGTTGCTGTTCGTGATCAGCGGGAGCGCCACGTCGAGGAACTCCGCGTCGAAGGCCAGGATCCCGCTGTTGATCTCGGTGATCCGGGCCTGCTCCGAAGTCGCGTCCTTCTCCTCCACGATCGCCTCGACACCACCGTCGGCCCCGCGGACGATGCGCCCGTAGCCGGAGGGGTCCGCCACGACCCCGGTCAGGATGCTCATCGCGTCGTCCGAGGCCCGGTGGAAGTCTGCGAAGGCCGCCAGGCTCTCGCCCTGCAGGAGTGGTGTGTCGCCGTACGCGACGATGACGGTGCCCGTCCGGGCTTCGGCAGGCAGGGCCTCCCAGCCCATCAGGACCGCGTGCCCGGTCCCCTCCTGGGTCTCCTGGACTGCCAGGACGACGCCCGGCACGAGGTGCTCGATGTGCGCGCCGACCTGCTCGCGCTGGTTGCCCACGACCGCGACGATGTGCGCCGGCTCGAGGGCAGCGGCAGCGTGCAGGACGTGCCCGATCATGCTGCGTCCGGCGATGGGGTGCAGCACCTTCATCGTCTTGGACTTCATCCGGGTTCCGCCACCGGCGGCCAGCACGATGACGGTGATCTCCTGCGACACGAGCCCTCCTCTTCCGGGACGCGCCAACACGCACCCAGCGGTCCCGACCCTACCCAACGCCGCGCGCTGCGCTGCATCACGGCCGTGGGGACGGACCGGACTTTCCGGGCTGACCCGATGTGGCTATTGCTGGCCAGGGGAGACAGGCGTGTCATGACAAGTGGCGGCGCGGGGACTGGCACCAGGTCAGCGGGGAAGCGTTGCCGGCCGCGGGCTCGGGTCGATGGACTCGGGGCGTCGGCGTGGTGCACCGTCCGTGCGCGGATCGCGTACGGGTGACCAGAGGGGCCCTCTGATGAGCACACCATCGACAGCACGTTCCTCACGCCTACGCCGTCGAGCCGGATTCGTCGCAGCCATCGTGCTGGCACTGGCCGGGGCTGTCGTGCCCCTGGGCCCTGCCCGCGCTGCGAGCGGCCCGTTCAGCATCGACGGCGTCGTCCCGGACACGACCCCGACTCCCCCACAGCTCTCGGACGCGTTCGGGAACGTCAAGGAGATCGGCCCGATGAACGCGAGCACCACGAAGATCGGCGTGATCCAGAGCGCACCGACGCCGATGCTCGCCTTGACCAACCCGAACGCGCAGGTCGATCTTCGCCGCGCCTGGCTGACCACGGCCAAGGACACCGCGACCGGCCACGACTGGCTCTACTTCGCCTGGGAGCGCGACTCGAACAGCGGTAGCGGCTTCATCGCCTACGAGTTCATGCAGAACGCGGCGCCGGCGGGGTGCGCCTACGGCACCGCGACCGATGCCCAGCTGATCGCGAACTGCAACCCGTGGGCGAACCGCAGGGCGGGTGACTTCATGATCCTGTGGGACCAGAGCGGGAGCAGCACCGCGCTGGTCCTGCGGACCTGGTCGGCGGATTCGGCAGGACACCTGACGCTCGGTGCGGGGGTCCCCCTGGACACCACGGTGTCCCAGGCAGCGTTCAGCCCTGACGGGTATCGCGGAGAGGCCGCGGTGGACCTGACTGCGACCATCTTCGGCGGCAGCAATGCCTGCAAGTCCTTCGCCAACACGATCCCCAGCACGGTGACCGGCAACTCGGACTCGGCCGACTACAAGGACACGATCCTCCAGCAGACCCCGCCGATCACGAACTGCACGGCGACGATCGCGACCACGCCCAAGACCAGTACCGGTGCCTCGATTCCGGCCACCGGTCTGGCGATCGGCTCAGGAGCCGTGGGCGTCACGGATTCCGCGGTGGTCGGCCTGGCCGGAGGTTCGGCGACACCGAGCGGTTCGGTCTCCTTCACCCTGTGCAAGGTGGATGCTCCGGCTACCTGCTCGACGGGCGGAACTGCCGTCGGTTCGACGTCGCTGACCGGGGGGAGCTATCCGGCAACGGTCAATTCGCCGACGGCGTACGTCACCTCAGCGGGACGCTACTGCTGGCGAAGCTCCTTCAGCGGCGACACCGCGAACGGGATCCCGAGCGTGACCGAGTCGAGCTCCGGTGAGTGTTTCACCGTCAACCCGGCGACACCTGCCGTGGCGACCACCGCTGGCCCCACCCAGCTCATCGGGCAACCGGTGACGGACTCGGCCTCGCTGACCGGCACGACCGCGCAACCGGCCAACCCGGTCATCAACCTGACGGGAGCCACCGGTTCGGCTGCAGGTGGCACGATCACCTTCCTGCTCTACGGGCCGAGCAGCTCGGGATGCGGGAGCCTCGTCTACACCTCCCCGACCGTCGCGGTGCACGGAGACGGCAGCTACGGCACTCCGGACCCGCAGTTCGTGCCGACGCAGGCGGGTACGTATCACTGGGTCGCCAACTATTCGGGTTCGTCGCCGAACACGAATCCCACCACCCACAACACCGTGTGCGACGACGCGGCCGAGGACGTCACCGTGACCACCGTCGCGTCGACACTCTCGACCGCGCAGACCTGGGTCCCGAACGACTCGATCACGGTCTCGGCTCCCGCCGGGGGGACGCTCGCCGGCACGGCGTATTTCGACCTCTTCGGGTCCAGCAACTGTTCGGGCACGGCGCTGTACTCGACCTCGAGCACGGTGGGCGGACTTTCCCCGCAGACCGTGGGCACGTCGAACACGACGCCGCACAGTGCATCGGGGCCGTACTCCTGGCAGGTCCGCTACGACAGCACCAATCCCGCCCAACGCAGCATCCCGGCCACCTGCCAGGAGACGTCGGCGCTCACCGTCACGAACGGAGGCAGCGTCTCCAGCCCGTGACCCTAGGCTGTCGGCATGGCTGACCCCGTTGCCGACCGACTCCTCGACGCCCAGATCGCCTGGCTGGTTGCCCAGCTGACCGGACCGGGCGTCGAGGATCGGATCGCCGCAGAGGTCGATGCCCTGCTGAAGATCGGCGCGAACGTGAGCGTCGGCGACCTCGCCCGCCCCGACGACATCAAGCACCTGGCCCGCCTCATCGCCGGCACCGTCCCGGCGAGCACGGCCGCGAGCACGCTGGTGGCCACCGCGGCCGACGTCGCGTACGACGGCCCGACCGAGACGTTCACCCTCGCCGACCTCATCGATCGCGAGCACGTCTCCAGCCTCGCCACCGAGGTCCTGGCCATGACCGACCTCATCGAGAAGTTCCTGGACCAGCTCACCGAGAGCCCGCTCGTCGCGTCCCTCGCCTCGAAGTTCGTCGGCCGGATCGTGAACGACGTCGTGGCGATGAACCAGGCGGTCGCGGACAAGATCCCCGGCGTCGGATCACTGATGTCGTTCGGGACCAGTGCCGCCGGCAAGGTCCTCGGCGCCGCCGACAAGCAGCTCCAGCAGGTGCTCGGCGACACTGCGGGCAAGGGGGCGACGTTCGCGATGCGGCGCCTCAACAAGGTGGTCGTCGAGACCCTCAAGGACCCGACCACCCACGACGCCGTGCTCGAGGTGTTCGACCTGTACGCCGACCAGCCGGTCACCCGGCTCAGGGACGTGAGCACGCGCGACGACGTGCACCGCATCGCCGGGCTCCTCCAGGACATCGTCATCGCGGGCGCTCCGACCGAACCGGTCCTGGCGCTCCTCGATGCTCTCGTCGACGGCTTCTTCTCGGTGTACGGCGACCTGCCGGCGAGCAACCTCGTCGAGGACCTCGGCCTGACCCGCGACGACCTGGTCGCCCACGCCACGGCGATCGTGCCCAGGGTGCTGCTGGCCGCTCAGCGCTCGGGCGAGCTCGAAGCGTTGCTGCGGGCTCGACTCGAGCCTTTCTTCGCCTCCGCCGAGGTGGCCGCGATCCTCCAGGGCTGACGCTCCGGGCGCGTTGGTGGCTCAGGCGGCGGGAATGCGGCGCCAGCCGGTGCCGAGCAGGAAGGCCTTCTGCTGGGCAGCAGTGAGCTCGGCGCTGGACGTGGGCCCCGACCGCGCGCCGGACCATCCGTCCAGACGCCATCGCCCGTCCTCGCGGATCACGACCAGGCGCATCCGGTACCAGAAGTGAAAACCCCCGGGAGCACCTCCGGGCAGTGTGGCCGCAAGGTTCGTGGCGAGTTCGACCGTGACGCGGCGGGGCGCGCTGACCGGACCTTCCGGCAAAGAACGAATCCACATGTCCAGCCCGGTGTCGAAATGCCGCTCGAGGCCCATCTTGTGCTGGTCGTCCATGTCCTGGATCAGGTAGGCGTGCGTGGCAGCCGGCATCGACGACGAGGCCAGGCTCTGGACCGCTTCCTCACCGGACAGCCCCGGCCGGACGTCGGTGAGGAGGTGCGCGGCCTCCAACGCGAACTGCTCCGCGGCTGCCCGCGACCGCCCAGCCTTCGCGTCGTTCTGTGCAACGACCAGGGAGGGCTGCCCCGTCAGCGGGCGTGGGGTGGTTGTCGCCTGAAGCGTCGACGGCAGTGGGATCAACGACGGAGGGTCGCGCGGCGGGTGCGTCAGAGGCCGTGTCCCCGGGGAGGCGGTACCACCTCCAGATGCACACCCGGGCACGACCAGCAGGACGCCGAGCAGCATGGCCGCCGCGCGGGTCCCTGTCATCTCATGGCCGAGTTGAGCGCGTTGGTGAACGCGATCGCGTAGGCCGATTGGCCGCTTCCGTTCGGGTGGAACGACCTCGGATCGATGGGAAGACCCCCGTCTGGCGGTGCCGTGCCGATGAACGCGTTGATCCAGGCGTCGATGCCAGCGGCGCACGCGCCGTGCCCGGCGAACTCGTAGCGGACACCCTGCCCGACGCTCCAGATCCCGGCTGCCTGCGCAGCCGAGGTGATGGTCGCGTTGAGGGCCAGGGTGAGCCGGTCCACCATGTCCCTTTCGAAGTCGGACAGACCGATGCACGCGAGGTTTCCCGAGGTGCCGCTCTGATCGACCACATCCGGATACCCGCCGGCGATGACGTCGGCGTACGGCTGCGCGCCCTTGATCTGGCTGTACAGGTCCTTCAGGTGGGTGTGAAGCGCGGGAATCAACCCGGCGATGTACGACTCGTCGCCGGTGCAATCCGTCGCGACACACTTGGCGAGCTCGTCCCCGAATCCCAGATCGTTGCCGCCAACGGTCAACGTGACCAGCTGCGCCTTGCCGGGACGCGCCGCGAAGAACGAGTTCATGCCCGAGAGCTGCCCACGCACGTCCGGCACCTGGGCGCCCGGGCAGGCCTGCAACGACATCGCGACCCGGAACGCCGAGAAGATCTTGTTCGGCCACGCCTGGGTGCTCCGCAGGCAGCTCGGGGAACCGTAGTAGCCGTCCTCCGATCCCATGCCGGCGGAGTAGGAGTCACCGAGCGAGACCTGGACACTGTTTGCGGGCCACCCCTTCATGCGGACCGGTGAGCTGGCTGCCCATTGTCCGTGGAGGTAGCCGCGGGACGGCAGGATCCTGAACTGGTAGCGCCGCCCCTGGTACAGCGGCTCGAAGGTCCAGGATCTCTGCGTCACCGGGTAGGGCAGGTCGCTCCACGCGATCGAGCCGTTGCTCAGCATCCGGTACGAGAGCAGGTACGCCGTTGCGTTCGTCGACGCCGACCAGGTCACGGCCGCAGCTTGTCCGCCGTACGACGAGGCACCCACGGCTGTGCCGCTCACTGAACCGATGGCTCCGAGGGCAGGGCCACTCGCCGTTGCCTGCGCAGCGGGACCGGCAACGCCGGTGCTGAACCCTTTCGACGGAACCAGCCTGTACTGATACGTCCCGCCGGCGACCAGCAGGGTCGCTGTCCAGCCGTCTCCCGCCACGGGGTACGGGAGCCGCGTCCACGGTTCGTTCGTGTTGGTCAGGCGCTGTTCGATGAACATGCCGGTCGCCCCGCTCGGCGCCCGGTCCCACCTGAGACCCACGTGCTCCGAGCCGGGAGTGAGCACCGGGGTCGGTCCGGCCACACCCCAGGCGTGAGGTCCGCTGACGTCAGGGCTTGTCGAACCGATCCCGAGCTGGGCAAGTCCCTGCGATATCCGCTGGGCGATCAGGGCCTCCCCCGTCGGGTTCGGGTGGGTGCCGTCCCAGGTCATGGTGGCCGGATCCCAACCCGTGCGCGTGGGTGCGACCACCACGCGTTCGCTGCTCGTGCTCAGCTGGCTCGCCAGGGTGTGCACCCGCGACGCGTAGTCGTTCACCTGGGCGGTGAGCTGGTACGTCTTGGTCCAGGGGTCGTAGCGGTCGAGGACCTCACCGACGACCACGTCGATGCCCGGATGGGCCGCCCGGGCGCGCTGGATGTAGGTCCTGAGCTTGTCGATTGTCGCGGCCGGTGACGTCAGGTAGGCCAGGTCGTTGCTCCCGAGCATCACGACCAGGACGTTCGCCCCGGTCGAGGTGACCTGACTGCCGATGTTGCCCAGCTCGGCCTGGAACGAGTCGCCCCACAGAGCACTGTGGGCCTTGGCCGGGAAGCTGGCCGCGTAGTACTGCGAGCCCTGCTTGTTGTTGACGTTGTCGTAGAGGTCGGTGCGCACACCGACGAATGACACCGCTCCGGGGGCCGTGGTCGCGAGCTTGTTCCACAGGCGATAGCGCCAGGTGTAGTCGCCCGACGAGCCCTGCGTGATCGAGTCACCCGTGATCATGATCCTGTACGTCGCCGTCGCCTGGGCCGGCGCTGCTCCGAGCGGCACGAAGACCGCCAGGACCGCGACGAGCACGGTCAGCATCGCGGCAGACAGTCGCCGTCGCGCTCGGCATCCCATCGTGGTCACCGGCTCGCGAGCCGGTACGTGCGCCAGCCCAGGCCGTCGAAGGTGTGCGCGCGCTCGTCGGCCGGGAACGCCCGCACGTCGCCGCGTGTGATCGTCGGCTGGGCGGTAGCTCGCGGCTCGATGCTCACCAGCTGCCAGCCGTCGGGCGTCCAGCCGACCACGCCGCCGATCGTGCGCCACTCCGTCTTACCGCCGAGCGTGAGCGGCGCCGTGACTTCGATCATGACCGCATCGGGCGCGGCTGCGTCACCCGCGTGGGCGATGACCCGGTAGGCCCCGTGCTGGGCATCGAACCGGTCGCCGCTCTGGCGGTGCATGGCCGCCAGGAGTCCGGCGTCAGCTGGATTGATGAGCGTGCGACCGACCACCGACCCCTCGGCCCCGGGATGGGCAGCTGCGGCGGGCGAGCCCACGAGCCAGGTTGCATAGGCCGTGAAGGCTGACACCGCGCCGTCGGGGGTGTGCGTCCGCCCGGGGGCGATGTCGGTGGTCAGGGCGCCGGCAGCCGCGTCGGCGATCACGTCACCCTGGATCACCTGCGAACTGCCCGGCGGCGGCTCGCTGCTGGGCAGTGGCGAGGTCACCCGCGCCGAGGCCGCATTTCCGGCGCGATCGTCCCCGAAACCCCGCATCGCTCCGCCGACGACCAGTCCGGTCACCGTGCCGACCAGCAGCACGCCGAGCATGACCCCGCGTTGTCGCCGCGACAGCCCTCGCCGTCCCGACTGCTCGGTCGGCTGACCCTTCGCTCCCGTCATGACGCCTCCCTCCAGGCGCCGGCTCACTGGTCCAGGCGCCACTCCCGTGACCTCAGTGTTACCCGGTGTGCCCAGCACTTTGAAGCACGAATGGGAATTGCTGGGATAATTGTGGATAACTCGAGCGCTCGGGAGGCGGAGCGGCCGGAGGCGACGGCGAGACCTACCATGTCGACGTGGAATTGCCCCGCTACACGATGTCGGCCGCGGTCGGGCACTGGACGTTCAATCCCGTCATGACAGTGGTCCTCGCGGTGTGCGCCGCCGGCTACCTGCTCGGCGTACGGACCGCGGGACGGCGGGGCTCCGCCTGGCCGCTGTGGCGCAGCGCAGCGTTTCTCGGACTGGGGCTCGGCAGCGTCGCGGTCTGCACGATGTCCTCGCTCGCGACGTACAACCACACGGTGCTGTGGGCGCTCGCAGTCCAGGTGACGCTGCTGATCTCGATCGTCCCGGTCTGCTTCGCCGTCGGTGATCCGCTCGGACTGGTCCGGGTGGCCCTGTCACCGGCGGCGCTGATCCGCTGGGACCGGGCGATCAGCGGCCGGACGATCCGTTTCCTGACCTTCCCGGCCGTAGCGGCCGTACTGGCCGTGGTCGTGCAGATCACGCTGTTCTTCAGCGGGCTCCTCGCCACCGTCCTGCACTCGGCCGCAGCGATGGACCTCATGTACGTCGTGGTGCTGGCCGTCGGCTGCCTGCTCGCGCTGCCACTGCTCGGCACCGAGCTGTTGCCGGCGTGGTGCACCGAGCCGCTGCGGCTGCTCTTCGCTGCCCTCGACGGACTTCTTGACGCGATCCCCGGAATCGTCGTGATGACGACCGGGTCGGTCCTGGCAGGCGGCTACTACACACGTGTGTCACCGACATGGTCAACCGATCCGGTCTGGAACCAGCACGTCGCCGGCGCGCTGATGCTGGCACTGTCCGAGGTGGTCGCGCTGCCGTTGCTGCTCATCCTGTTCTTCCGCTGGGCCGCCAAGGAGACCCGCAACGACGACCGCGACCGGACCTCTGCGTCGGCACCCGCGGGCGCCCGGCCCGCCGCGGGAGAACCGAGCGAGCCCACGGCGCCGGTGCTCGACCGTCCCTGGTGGGAGACCGAGGGCTACGGCCGGCGTACGGACGAGTTCCAGCCGCGGCGGAAGAAGAAGTAGGGCGCTACCGAACGACCTCGGCCGGTGCCGCGTCGAGGTTCCCGGTACGTCGCAGCTTCTGCCAGCGCAGGCGGACTCCGTAGAGCGCGCTCGACACGGACTGGATCACCACCAGGTACATGAGTTGGCGGTAGACGAACTGCTGGAGCACCAGGCTCCACAGCGGTGCCAGCGGCTCCTTGTCGAGCACGAACGCGTAGGTGGCCGCGACGTACTGAAGGCCCAGGAATCCCAGCCACACGTAGGCAATGGTCGGGGTCGGCAGGAAGACGATCGAGTACAACGCCGCGACGTCGATCAGCGGAGCCAGCAGTGGCAGCAGCACCTGGAACGCGAGCAGGTACGGCAGGCCTCGTCGACCGAGCTTGCCCGACGCCCCCGGCTCGATCACCGCGCGCCGGTGCTTCCACATCGCCTGCATCGTCCCGTAGCACCAGCGGTAGCGCTGCCGCCAGAGCTGGCCCAACGTTGCCGGCGCCTCCGTCCACGCCCGAGCATCCGGTGCGTAGACCACCCGCCATCCGCCGCGGCACACCGCCATCGTCAGGTCGGTGTCCTCAGCGAGCGTGTCGTCACTGACGCCTCCGATCGCCTCGAGCACGTCGCGCCGGAAGGCGCCGATCGCGCCCGGGACCGTGGGCATGCACTGGAGGACGTCGAACATGCGGCGGTCGAGGTTGAAGCCGATCACGTACTCGATGTGCTGCCACCTCCCCAGCAGTCCCTTGCGGTTGCCGACCTTGGTGTTGCCAGAGACCGCACCCACGCGCGCATCAGCCAGGGGTGCGACGAGCTCTCGCATCGCATCCGGCTCGAACACGGTGTCGCCGTCGACGAGCACGAGGACGTCGTGCCGTGCGGCCGCGATCCCGGTGTTCAGCGCGCCCGGCTTCCCGGCGTTCTGCTGCGTGATCAGTCGAACCCCGGGAAGGTTCATCGCGGCGACGGTCGCCGCGGTGCCGTCGGTGGAGCCGTCGTCGACCACGATCACCTCCAGCTCGGGGTAGTCACTGGCGACCAGGGAGCGCACCGCGGGGCCGATCCCGAGCTCCTCGTTGTAGGCCGGGACGACGACCGAGACCGGTGGCAGGAACGGGGCATCGTCGTTCCCGGGCCCGGGCGTCCCGGGCGTCCCGGTCAACGCGTGCCGTCGCGCGAACACCAGCAGCGCCAGGGTCCGCAGTGCCGCCAGGACGGCCAGCGCCAGGAACGCGTTGCGCAGCGCTGTCACCACGGTGTCGGAGAGCTGGATCGTCCGGATCACCAGTTCGCCCCGGAACCGCTGGGCGCTGCTCGCCGGACGCCACGACGAGGGAGCACCGATGGCCTGGGTGACCGTGTCGAAGCTGTAGCCCCGTGCCTTGAGCTCGAGGATCAGGCGCGACAGCGCCGCCACGGTCTGCGAGCGGTTGCCGCCGCCGTCGTGCATCATCACGACAGCGCCGCTGGTCCCGGCGGGCGTGCCCGAGGCGACGATGCGGGCCACCCCTGGCCGCTTCCAGTCCTCGGTGTCCATGTTCGTGTACACGACCCGGTAGCCACTCATCCGGGCCAGCGAGGCCCAGTCGGAGCCGACGTCGGCATCGACGGTCGAGGAGTACGGCGGACGCAGCAGGTCGGTGGTGTGGCCTGTCGCCGCGGCGATGGTCAGCTGGGTCTGGTCGAGCTCGAGCCTGAGCCGCCAGTCCGGGACGTTGGCGAGGTTGACGTGGGTGAACGTGTGGTTGCCCACCTCGTCGCCGTCGTCCAGCATCCGGCGCAGGAGGTCCGGGCGCTCAGCGACGTGGGACCCGATCACGAAGAAGGTGGCGTTCACGTGGTAGCGCTCGAGGACGTCGAGAACCTTCGGGGTCCACTCGCTGGGGCCGTCGTCGAAGGTGAGCACCACGTGCCTGGCCGGAACCCGGAGACCCGCGGCGCCGGGCTGGCTGGCGTTGACGATCGGGCCGCCGTCGGTGATGGAGGCGGGCACCTTGACCGAGCTCGGTTGCGACAACGGGGCGTGCTGCTTCTCGCCCAGCTGCCCGCTGGTGATCCCCGAGACGAGCAGGAGCAGCAGAAGCAGGACGAGAGCGAGTCCGAACAGGATCCAGTGAGCCCGTGGCTCACGTCGTCGGGCGCGACGTGCCATCGAGACGGGTCGGACTACTTGGCCCGGCCGGGCGGCGTCGGCACCGGCCCACCGGGCGCGTGCGTCGGCGTGGCGCGCGGTGCCGTGGTGGCCGCGACTCCGTGGTTCGCCTTCGCGGCGGTCGTCTTGGTGGGCGACGGCACCGGGAGCGTCGGCGTCGAGGTCGCGCCGGAGGTCGAGCGTCCCGGCTGGGTCGTGCCCGGGCCCTGGGTGGGACTCGTAGTCGGACCCGTTCCGAGCCGGTCCGGGGCAGCAGGATTGACGGCCGCGGGCCCGCCTGGCACCTGCGGACCGGCCTGGTCGGCGGCACCGGTGGTGTCGTGCGGCGCCGAGCTACCGTGCAGACGCAGGGGGCCGACGGGCGTGGGCAGCGGTACGCCGGTCGCCAGACTGAATCCGACACCGAGGACCGCGATCACGATCAGGCCGATGACCGAGCGCACCGTCCAGGTGATCAGGCGTTCGCGCGTGCCCGAGTCGTCGGTGAACACCGACGTCGTCGCTTCGTCCTGCATCAGTCCCCACTTCCCGCTGTCAGACGCACCCGCGCCGCGACCTGTCCTCACGGACCGTCGAGGCGCCCTCTTCTCCTCAGCGCCGGAGGTCACCAAAACGTCACTCATCGGTCCAAAACGGTGACCCAGGTCTCTTTACATGACTTGATAACATTCGCAAGTCGTGTAACTCTGATCGTCCGAGACGAAGTACGAGGGAGATTGCCGTGGCAGTGCCGCTGTACCAAGCCAAGGCCGAGTTCTTCAAGACGCTCGGACACCCGGCCAGGATCCGGATCCTCGAGCTGCTCTCCGAGCGCGACCACGCCGTCCACGAGCTCCTCGAGAGCATCGCGATCGAACCGAGCAACCTGTCCCAGCAGCTCGCGGTCCTGCGTCGTACCTCGATGGTGGTCTCCTACCGCCGGGGCAGCGAAGTCGTCTACTCCGTGAGCGTTCCCGAGGTGCGCGACCTGTTGCTGGCTGCCCGCTCGATCCTGTCCGGGATCGCAGCGTCCCAGGCCGACCTCGAACCGGAGCTGACCCCCGTTTCCGCAGTCGCGCGCTGACGATGCGCGTGGCCATCATCGGGTACTCCGGAGCAGGCAAGACCACCGTGGCGACCGCACTCGCCGGACTCGTCGGCGCGCGCCCGATCGGGGTGCTCGACGAGATGTGGAAGCCCCTGGCTGGACCCGAGCCCCTCGTCCTGGACGGCATCCCGACCACCATCGAGGAGCTGGAGCAGCTCGACGCGCACGCCCGCGAGGGTCGCCCGATCGAGCACATCCTCTACCTGAGGGCGCCATCAGAGATCCGGATCCAGCGGGTAGCCCGGATGGTCATCGCCGGAGCCAACCCGCGAGCCGCGCGCGAACGGATGCTGCACCCGGCGGAGCTGGCCAAGGTCACCAGGTACCTCGAGACGACCGGACGACTGGCCGTCATCGACGCGACCGGAAGCCGCACCGAGGTCCTCGCACATGCCCTCGACGCCGTCGGCCGCCAGGACCTGAGCCCGACGTGACCCCGACAGCCACCGCGAGTTCGCCGAGCCGCCCGCGCTGGATGGTGGACAAGACCCGGGCTCTGCTGCCGACCCGGCAGGACTGGACGACTGCCAGGCCTCGCGACCTGATCGCAGGAACCATGGTCGGACTCGTGGCGCTGCCGCTGGCCCTGGGCTTCGGCGTCAGCTCCGGGTTGGGCGCGAGGGCCGGCCTCATCACCGCGATCGTGGCCGGCCTCGTCGCCGGCTTCTTCGGTGGCAGCCGGGTCCAGGTCAGCGGGCCGACCGGCGCCATGGCGGTGGTCCTCGTTCCGATCGCAACACAGTTCGGCCGGGACGGCGTGCTGGTGGTCGGGATCCTTGCCGGAGCGTTCCTGGTCGGCCTCGGGTACGCCGGTGTCGGTCGCTACATCCACTACGTACCGGTGCCGGTCGTCGAGGGCTTCACTCTCGGGATCGCTGCCATCATCGCGCTCCAGCAGGTCCCGTCCGCCCTCGGCGTTCACGTCGTTGCCGACAAGGCCATCGTGCTCGGATTCGACGCGGCCCGCGCCTGGGCTCGTTCGCCCACCCTGACGACCCCGCTCCTGACCGCGCTCAGCATCGGCACCATCCTGCTGCTGGCCCGGGTCCGCGCCGTCATCCCCGGATCGCTCCTGGTGGTCGTCGCCGTCACGGCAGCGAACCAGGTGCTGCACCTTGGTCTCACCACGATCGGCCACATCCCGGCCGGGCTTCCTGCCCCGAGGTTCCCGACCTCGGACTGGGGCCGACTCGACGCGCTGCTGCTTCCGGCGGTGGTCGTCGCGGTCCTGGCAGCCCTGGAGAGCCTGTTGTCGGCGACGGTCGCTGACGCCATGTCGGTCGGGGACCGTCACGACGCGGACCGCGAGCTCTTCGGGCAAGGCCTGGCCAACCTGGTGGTGCCGCTGTTCGGCGGCATCCCGGCCACGGCCGCGATCGCACGAACAGCGGTCAACGTCCGCGCCGGTGCCGCCTCCCGGCTCGCAGCCGTGACGCACGCGCTGCTTCTGCTGGTCGTGGTTCTGGTCGCGTCGCAGTGGGTGGCACGCATTCCCCTGGCCGCCCTGGCCGGCGTCCTGATCGCGACGGCGATCCAGATGATCAGGGTGTCCAGCGTGCTGGCCCTGGTCCACGCCACCCGCGGCGACGCCGTCGTCCTCGCGGTCACGGCGGCGGCAACGGTCTTCCTGAACCTTGTCACTGCGGTGTTGATCGGTCTCGTGATCGCCGGGTTCTTCGCCCTGCGCCAGACCGCCCGGACCGCGCGGATCGACGAGGTCCCGCTCGAGGACGGCGACGTTCTCGACCACGCCGACCACAGCGCCGAGGAACGCCGGTTGCTCGACGAGCACATCGTTGCCTACCGGATCGACGGACCACTCTTCTTCGCCGCAGCACACGACTTCCTGCTCCGGCTCGCCGACGTCGGTGACGTCCGCGTGGTGATCCTCCGGATGTCGCGAGTCACCACGTTGGATGCCACCGGCGCCTCGGTCCTCGCCGACACCATCAAGCGGCTCGAAGGACGCGGGATCACCGTGATGCTCTCCGCGGTGCGCCCCGAACACGTCCAGACGTTGCGCCGGCTCGGCGCCTACGACCGGCTGGCCCACGAACGTCACGCGTTCGCCACGACACCCGACGCCATCACGCACGCCCGCCTGCACGTCGCGCGCAAGGTGCACGCACCCCAACCCTGAATCCGCATCCAACACGGGGCAAAGGCGCCCCGGTCGACCAGCTCCACCGACGAAAGGCAAATGCCATGCGCCTGCTCATCATGGGTCCCCCTGGTTCCGGCAAGGGAACCCAGGCCGTCCAGCTCGCCGGGCGTTTCGGGATTCCTGCGATCTCGACCGGCGACATCTTCCGCGCCAACGCCGCCGAAGGCACCGCGCTGGGCCGACGTGCCCGTCGGTACATGGACGCGGGCGACTACGTGCCCGACCACGTCACGAATGCCATGGTCCGGGCGCGGCTCGAGGATCCCGACTGCGTGCACGGGTTCCTGCTCGACGGCTACCCGCGCACCCTGCGTCAGGTCGCCGCGCTCGACGAGGCGCTCACCGAGCCGGGCACGGCACTCGACTGCGCCATCGAACTGGTGGTGGACCAGGACGTGCTCGTCGACCGGCTCCTGCGCCGCGCACAGTCCCAGGGCCGTGCCGACGACACGGCGCAGGTCATCCGCCGCCGCCAGGAGGTCTACGACCAGCAGACGGCTCCCCTGACGAACCACTACGCGGAGCGCGGCATTCTCCATCGGATCGACGGCGACGGGCAGGTCGCACGTGTCGCTGCCCGCATCGCCGAGAGCCTCGCCGGCGTACCGGTCAAGGTTTCCTCGTGAGCGGAGGTGAAAGTTGCGCGCTGCGGAGTGCACGATCACCGGGGACCGAAGGTCACCACGTTCGCCGACCTTCGGCTCTGACGAGTCAGCGCGCAAGCCGCGAGACTGGAGGTGCGCCTCCGCAGCGTCACGATCCACTCACAGAGGAAGCGAAACATCATGCACAAGCGCACGAATGCAACGGCACCCAGGAGCTTCGAGGACGTCGAGAGCGAGGTCCAGCCTCCTGGCGATGGACTGCCCGAAACGGAACGTCATGCGCGTGAGCTCGCGCAGGGGGTCATCTCGGAAAAGCGGCTGGACGCGGGACTGACGAACATCCCGCACTGATCGCGTCTTCTTGCTCCCCGGGCAGGAGTCGAACCTGCGTCGCTAGTCCTGATTCAAAGGCGCGAGTCGGTGCGGTCACCTACGGTCACCTGTGCCGATTCACGCTTGAATCCCACCGCGACACTCCCCATAAGTCACACCTTTGGACATGTGTGTCCGTCCGTTTCGTGAGAGATCTGTGAGAGCCGTAACGCCGTGGAACCGCCTAGGACCAACCAAACCAATGTAGGAGCGGGACAACCAGTGCTCCGCCGAGCGCCGTGATGAAGATGCCCTGCAGGACGACCACGACCGAGGCGACAGCGACGCCCGACGCGGTCTTGGGTGACAGACCCGCGGCTTGTCGAACCCGAGGCGCGACCGTGAAAAACCACGCGACCGCGCCGATGAATCCGCGCTCTCTCCCAGCCTGAACATCTCGCTTGTGTTCGAGCAGGCCAAGCGCCTGCAATGCCACCTGATTCAGCAGCGCGGGGTCGAGCATCGGCCTCCGATCGAACATGGTTGACCAGACCAACGCGGGGTTCACGTCTTGCGTCTGCCACGTGCCCGGCGGTTTGTACTCGACGCCAACTCCGGCGGAGTCCAATGCAAGAGCCGCTGGCCCGGACAAGCCAGCCGCGACTGCACGCAGTTCAGCAGCACGAGCCTCTCGCCCGGCCCGCGGCACCCAGCGAGGGTGCGACGACAGACTGCCGGCCGCCACAGGCTGGAGTTCGGCCACAAGGTCATTGAAGCCATCCAGGAACGCACGCAGGTTCGCTGCTGCCAATGCGTACTCCTGCGCCCTCACTGCACCGACGCTACCCGGTTGCACGGACCTTCCGGCCGGTCTACCTGATGGTCGGCTGTGGCCGGGTGCGCACACAACTACCGACGCCGGAACCAGCGTGGTCATCGGAGGTAAACTGATCCCAGACGTCGCAGGTGCGAGCACACCTCTTCGCGGTCGCGTTGACCCACGCAGTGGAGAGCGGAGCGAGGAAGGCGAGCAAACCACGGCGTCACCGGCGAAGTGCCGGACCCCAGCGGGTTATCGCAACGGTTTCCGGGGCGTGCGCGACGGTCGTAGACCGTGACGGGGAGGCGGGGCTCGACCTCAGCACTAGAAGTGCGGCCAACGACGGAGTAGGCACCAGCACAATCCTCGCGAAAGAGGACTCGACGGTTGCCAGCCTGCTCGTCAGCGGCCGTCACCCCCCATGGAGAAGTTCTTCACCATCACCGAGTCTTGCGAACTCGCACGTGTTAGCCCCAAGACGATCCGCCGTGCTTACCTTTGCGGCGAACTCCGCGCCTTCCAGCGGGTTCCGAACGGAAAGGTGCTCATCCGCGAGACCGACTTGGTCGCGTGGCTGGAGTCGCGCACGACGACTGCGGACTTCGATCCCGCCGAAGGCGTTCAAGCGCGGCAACAGGTGCAGCCATGAACGACTACGACGCTGCTCAGCCCCACCTGCGTCGCGCCGTTCAGATCCTCTATTCGGGCTACCGCGAGACGGACGACCCTGTCGAGGCGATGTACAACGCCCTCAACATGACGCTGGCCTATCTTCGCTGGCTAGCTACCGAGCACGGGTTTACACCTGACTGGTCTGAGTACGCGGAATCGGCAACAGACATCGAGTTCGTTACCCGCGAAGAGTTCGACCTTCGTCCCGAGGCTCTCTGGTTCCAGATCACTCGGCAACTGATCTATCACGACCTCGACGATGCAGACACGATGGAGGCCGTGCGCCAGTTCCGCAAACAGGTCAGCGATCAGGGAGGTTTGTTTCCAGGCAGTCTCCGGTCCCGAATCGGTGACGAGCAATGAAGCCGATCGTCAGCGCCGACAGTTCGTGGATTGAAGCGGAGCCTCGACAGCGGGAGGTCGAGCGACCCAACGGTGCACGCTGGACGGGCGCCCCGCCGCCATTCGACGACTGGGCGAAACAGATCGCCGAGTCTGCGAGTGCGTCGTCCACAACCCGACAGAGCCCGCTCAACTCCGACCTACCTCGACACACGCGTGACGCTCTCGATCGCCTCCGCGGGAACGAGGAGGCTAAACGGCTGCTCGCTGCGGAGAAGGCCATCAACAGCCCTCTGCCGACTGCAACCACGCTTGCGGACCTGCTCGCAAAGCCGCGGGAGAAGATCCACTACCGGGTTGATCGCCTCTGGTCGGTCAACGGCCGAGTCCTGTTCGCCGCCCAGCACAAGGCAGGCAAGACGACCACCGCGATCAACCTCGCTAAAGCTTTGGTCGACGGAGGCACGTTCCTCGGGGAGTTCGAGGTTGCACCTGTCCGGAAGGTCTCAGTTCTCGACTTCGAGATGGACGAGACAGACCTCGCCGAGGAGTTCGCGAAGATCGGTGTAGTCAACGCCGATCGAGTCGACCTGTACTCACTCCGCGGGCGGGCGAACGCCTTCAACATCCTTGACGACGACGTCCGCTCGGAGTGGGTCGAGTTGTTGCGTGGCTCAGACATCGTCATCCTCGACTGCCTAGCACCGGCGGCATCTGCGCTCGGCATCGACGAGAACGACAACACCGCCATGGGTCACTACCTGGTGATGTTCGACCAGTTGCTCGCCGAGGCTGGGGTTGACGAGGCAGTAGTCATTCACCACACAGGCCACGACGGCAAGCACGCACGAGGTGCCTCCCGCATCTTGGGTTGGGGCGATCAGAACTGGTACTTGCGACTCGATGATCCGAACGATCCGGCCAGTGATCGCTTCTTCAAGGCGTACGGGCGACGCCGGGTTGATGTTCCGGAGCACGGCCTCGTGCTGAACGCCGAGACCAACGTGCTCACCTTCGACCTTGCCGTAACTGTGATTGCACCGGGGATCACCAACTCCGACACGACCAAGGTGCTGAGCGCCTTGGCCAACCATCCTGAAGGGATGGCCCAGAACGCGATCGAGGCGGCCCTCGGCTGGGGTCACGGCGGCGGCACCGGAACGCGGCTGGCCACGTTGGAGAACGCCGAGCTAGTGACGATCGAACCGGGTCCGCGGCGGTCGAAGATCTACCGGTTGACCGCCGCCGGGAAGGAGCAGGCGGATGACTCGGCGTACTAGACGATCTCTTGATCGCGACTGTGAGCACTGTGAGTTCAAGTGTGAACCAACTGCACAGAAGTGTGGCGCGCCTATTAAGCGCCACACACAGTCACAGTCACTCTCGGCGCTTCGAGCGCCCCATGCCGGCGGTTCACCGTCATGGGTACGCAAGACGACACCGAGCACCAAGCTCTCCACTCAACACACACGCAAGGGGGGAAGTCATGCCCTACAGCGGTCGTGACCGACAGGCGCGCCAGTGCAAAGCGACCTCGAAACAGACTGGCGAGCGGTGCAAGCAACTCGTTTCCGTTCAGCGATCCACCGGTGTGCAAGTACCACGGCGCGTATGCCCCGGCGATGATCGCGAAGGCTGACCGTGCTGCGGAGCGATTCTCTCAGGGCTGGCATCCGCCTACTGAGGCGCGGCCGTCGGATTTTGAACGTCTTGTTCGCCTTCAGCGGTACGAGGAGGCCAAGGCGCGCTACAACGCGCACGTGTTCAGGAAGACCGCCCGGAAGTATGGCTGGGACGTCGAGGCGATGCTGCGCGAGCAGAAGCGTTTCGCGGAACATGCCAACGCTCAGAACGCCCGTGCGATCGCTCTCAGGGATGCCGCCCGCGCCCCTCGTCTAGACGCGCCCAAGCCTTTGGCCGGAGAGCCGATTCCATGGGATGTGTTCGACGACTGGGACCTCTAGCCAGATCTGTCGTGAGAGATCCCCGCGTAGCGCCGTGAGAGGTGCGCGTCGGCGACGGCCTGACCTGCAGAAACACGAAACCCGGTCCTGATCGAACATCAGGAAAAGGAATTGAACGCCCTTTCGACGCGTTCTACAGATACCCGTACTCGACACCTGTCGAGTTCTGACTGAGATGGAGACAACGATGGACCTTTTTGAAACCAGCGGCACCAGCCCCACTGGAGGCAACCAATGCCGCGAGTACTAGCACCCAAGTCTTCTGAGCCGATCAGGCTCATCGAGACCAAGACCGGACCCCGTTACCGAGTCGTCGTTGACGCCGCGGCCAAAGGAGCCGGCCGCAGGCAAGTCACCAAGACGTTCGACACCCTCCCCGAGGCCAGGACGTTCGCTGTCGAGACCAAGGCGGCGATCAACCGGGGTGACTTCACTGCACCGAGCAAGGTAACCGTCACGGAGTTGGCCGAAGCATGGCTAGCGGACCGCGAGGCCGAGAGCCGAACCCCGGGCGGCATCCGCACCGTCAGCGTCAATGGCTACCGAAGCGCCCTGGACGCCCCACTCCGGCACATCGGCGACCAGTCCGCCCAGGCGATCACCACGACCGACATCCGAAACCTCCTCCGCTCCCTGGCCACAGTGGGCGGCAGATGGAACCGCGGCCTCTCACACCGTTCGATCGTGTACGCGCTCGGCACCTTGCGACAGGTGTTCAACTTCGGGGTGGAACGGGGCGTGTTGGCCAAGAACCCGGCCGCGACCGTCAGACCACCGAAGCGCCAGCCCGGCGACAAGAAGCCGATCGTCGTGTGGTCGGTCCAAGAGCTCACAGCCTTTCGCGCGTACGCCGACGCGAATGCGGTCGAGCCATGGTTTCGAACAGCGATCAGACTGACACTCTGCGGCCTGCGTCGCTCTGAGGTGCTCGGCCTGGACTGGTCGCACGTGGACCTGACCACGGGCACCGTGCGCATCGAGCAAGGTCGGGTCAAGACCGGTCGGGGCAAGGAAACCGTTCACGGGGACGCGAAGAGCGATGACAGCCACCGCACGGTGCCGGTCGAGGCAGTTCATCCGGGGACCAAGGCCGCGCTCCGCGACCTCTGGATCTCGCAGGGACAGCCCACAGCTGGCCTGGTCATCGTGGACGCGATCGGGCAGCCCGTGGATCCGGACTTCTACTCTCGCCGATTTCGCGCACTGTCGAACGCGGCCGGCGTCCCCGACCTCGGCAGCATCCACAACGTCCGCCACACGGTTGCAACTGCACTCCACGACCGTGGTGTCGAGCCTCGCAAGGTCGCGAGCCTCCTCGGCCACAAGGTGACGACCCATCTGGCGTTCTACGTTCCCACGAGTGACAGCGGGGCCGCCGAAGCAGCCGAAGCAGCAGGGCAGGTCTTCGCAGCCCTCTAGTCGGTCGCAACGAATCTCAGCGCACGCTCAAGCCGCGGGTCAATGTTCAGGCACGTTGACCCGCGGCTCGATGCCACGAGCTTGGGCGTACTCCACTTCGGCTCTCGCCCACCGCAGCGTCACGTTCATAGCCGTTGGTGCGCCGCCCCGCGCCTTGGCCACGAGAGCTGCGTAGTGGCGCCGCCAGTGGGTAACGATCGGGTGGTCGTCCTCGAGCAGCAGGATGACCCCGGGCGGCACCGGCGGCAGGTCGTCGCTCATGGTGGGCCTCCACGCTTGAGATTGTTTGTGGCACTTCAAGTGTCAGCGTTGCGGCAACCGGTTTCTTGTTCGCGCACCAGCTTCGCAACCACAATCACTATTTAGCCGAGCAATCGAGCTTTCGCAGCCACGAACTCGTCCTCCGACAACGCCCCACTCGCCTTCATGTCAGCAAGCTTGCTCAACTGCTCGGCGACATCGGTCGAGGCCGCTCCCCCGCCAGCGGGTGCCGCGGCACGGAACTTGCTGCGAACTTGGTGGACGCGAAGGCGGTCTTCGAACTCCTGGCATTTGCGCGCCTGCCCCTGAACCGTTACCCCGGTCAGCATCTCGACTCGAAGCAAGGTCTCATTACCGTCGGCGTCGACATACGAGAAGTGGATGTTGTTGTCCTGGTTAAGTTGGCGCGAGTTCAGACCACCCGCGATCGCCTCGAAGGTATTGACCTGCCGCTCAACGACCGCCACGTCGGTCACGTCGGCGTAAGGAATCGTGAACCGCTGCCAGAACCCCTGTGCCGAACGTGTTGGCTCGAAACGGAACGCATCAGGCGTGATGGTCAGCATGATGCCTCCGACCTTCGGCTTCGGGAGATGCGCGAGGCCTCCGCGATAGGTGACCTTGTATGTCTCCAGGCCCTCCGGCTGGTCATCGTCGACCTCTGCGGCGCCGGCGGCCTCACGCCGTGCATCTCTACGCTCGCTAAAACGGCTCATGTCTCGGGTTCCTGTGCTCTTTTAGCGCAAGGCACCAGGCCTGACGCACGGGTCAACTTGGGTGAACGACTGCGAACCGGGACTGCTTGGGCGCATTCGTGTGCTTGATCCAACATAGAACACAGATATGTGTTGAGCGAACCTATATCAGCGCTGTTCCTGCTCAAAGGAGGCATGAAGGCTTGTCGCGATGGCAACGAGACCCCGCGACGTCCTGCAAACGATTGGCGCGAACCTCCGTGCGGAGCGCGTGCGCCGCAACTTGACGCAAGAAGCCGTCGCCAACCGCGCGGGCCTCGGACCGACTCAACTTGCGCGAATGGAGCGCGGGGAGACCGACAGTGGGATCTCGAAGTACGTGCGCGCAGCGGAAGCCATCGGAGTGAGCCCAGAGGAACTTTTTCGCGGCCTCAGCTAGTGCCCGCAATCGCGTCGTCTGAGCGACATCAGGCACGATAGGACGGGTCGGAGATTGCCTATACGGGCGGGTAGCCAGCGGCCACCGCGACGGAATTCCATTCGTCGATGCGTGCAATAAGGCGAATGCTGAGTTCACGTGCGGTGCTTGAGTGCAGGTAGTGCCGCACTCCATGGATCGTGATTTCGATGCACTCACCCTGGGCCTCATCCGTCAGCGCCACAGCAACATGGCCGTCCGGCCAGTTGAACGGCACCTCTGGCTCGTGAGTCTCTTTGATGACGACTTTTGCCGGCTTCTTGCCTCGGTGACTCATGACATTCCTCCGCCCTGTCTGCCTTGGCGCCATCTTCCTCGGGTCCGTTCCACTTCACGCGACCCGGGCGACTGGTGGTTGTGAGCAGAAATCCTGTAACCGCCAAATGACGCACACGACCCGACAGAACACTATGGCCGGCGCACAACCTATTTCGTTGTTCGGTCGGCTACGGCAGGGGACCCGGATCAAGGTAGCGAGCGGATCGGGTAGCCGGGTCCACGTCGTACGTCTCATATGGCTCGCATCTGATAACGCCTCGACGGGCCAGCTCAATCATCTGAATCTCCTCAGCGTCTTGTGTTCCGGGCGGAAGGCGGAAGGACAGTTCGAGCGCGGATGCGGTGCCCGCTACGAACGAGTCCCAGACGGGATGATCGCCAGAGGGTTCAGTCGAACCGGAATTGAATCCGATCACCTGATCGTTGACATCGAATACCGGGCCGCCCGACATTCCAGATCGAGTAGGTGTATTGGTGCGGAAGCCCGGTGAGGTTCGATGGAGTCCGCCTGATAGGCGGCGCTCAAGTTGATGCTCGAGGACTGTGCCGACTCCGACTGTGAGGTTCCGCTCGATTGTGAGAACCACGTCCTCTGGCGCCCCACTCAGGTCACCGTCCGCTTGGAGGTGGTCGTATCCGAATGCAGCCACTGGCTCATCAACGTGAGGCATGCGCAGCGCGAGCGTGACAGGTCGCAACCATTTCTCGGCCGTTGCATTCAGCTTCACGGTCAGAGTCGCGACGTCGGTCTCTGAATGAGCGTTGGTCCAAGTCACGTCGAGCAACCCGCCGACCATCGACTCCGGATCCGACGATGCCCTTTGGCCAGTCTCGACGTAGATGCACATGTCGAAAGGAATCTCGAGTTCAGGTGGCAACCCGTTGTCGTATCGCGCCACCACATGGCGCGCGGTGACGAAGCAATCGAGTGCAACGCACACGGCGGTGCCGATCCCCTTCATTCGGTCGCCGACCCTGGCGAAGAGGGGTACGACTGACCGCTGCAGAGGGTGGTAGCTTTCAAAAGTCAGCAGCTCCCCAGGATGGACCTCAGACTGGCCGTGCGCGTAGAAGTACTCCACCCGGACATCATCGCCTGCGTATTCGTCGCCGTGCTGTCTGACCAGATTGACGCGACCTCGCCAGGGCGCTCCGAGCCTGCTCGGGTCGTCGAGTCGGTGAGCCGGTTCTTGATCTAGCTGCGAGCAGTTCGAAGAACGCACACGACGCGCGATCTCGACTGTACGGTCAGTTTCGCCATGAGTGATCTGTCGAGCAGTCAGCCAACTGGAGCGGAGACCCTGACCGCAGCCCAGCACGCCGCTGTCAGTCGACTTTCGCGACTGTTCTTAGAACGGCCGGGCCCGCAGATCGTTCGCTTGTCCGGTCCTGAGCACCGAGGTAAGACGTACGTGGTCCAGCAACTTCTCGGCTCGATGGTTTCGGCATCCTTGGCCCCAGAGAGCCCCCTGGCAGTTCTGCCGTGGACGATTGAATCCGACTGGCGACTGTCGAGGTCACGTCTGGCTATGCCTACCGACCTCATTGGCACGTCCATGGGTTGGTGGTGGACCGCCATGAGCGCCGTGCCAGACGCACCCAACGACATGCTCGGCAGTCTGCGACGGAATGCGACCGAGTTGCTGTCTGGCGAGGAACCCGCCGCTGAGCACCTGGGAGTCAGTGCGGAAGACTGGTGGAAGCTTGTCGCGAAGACGACCCTCACGGTCGGTCTCGACCGCATTCCGTTCTTCGGTGCAGGGGCGGCGTTCGCGAGAGCGGGGCGAGAAAGTCTGCGGATGAGGTCAACCGACTCGGAGTCGGTCGCATCGGAATTGGCGGCCGAATTGCGGCCCAACCTGGCTTCTGACCTTCTGTTGGCGTTAGCCGTCGCGCGGCTTGCGAATCCAAGTACGGAGTTGCCGGCCATTCCGCCGTTGATGATGGTGGTTGACCAGGCGAACAACCTTTCGGCCGCAGAGCAAGAGCAGCTTGAGCAGGTCCTGACGGCGAACCCGGAGGAGTTACTCCCGGCGACACACCTCCCGGACTCGGCTCAGAGAGCCCTCAGGGGCCTTGGGATGCCTCCCGCGTTTCCAATCACCGTTGTTCTCATCGAGGACACGACTACTGCCGGCCAATCGTTCCTTGGTCCATTCGGCCGCAAGCAGATCACAGACAGACCTGAACCGACGCACCTTGCAAGCTGGTGCAAAGAAGTGTCTGAAGCGCGCGACCTTCCGGTCACGACCATCGAGGACTTCCCCCTCGCGACGACGAGTGAGGCCGCGGCTGTCGTGAGCTCTTTGCTGCCGGAGGTCTCCGACCGCAACCGGAACATGGTTGTTGCGCGAAGCACGGACCACTATCTCGAGGGTCACAACTTCGCCCTTGTCCGTGCCCACATTCAGCGCATCAGCCTGCTATCGAACCTTGAGGACCTCAGCCCGAAATGGATTGAAACCAACCTGCCAACGCACTTGGAGGGCGAGGTCGCTGCACTCGCTGGAGAGGTATCGGTCGATTCGAGGCGGGCGCTGGTCGCTGGCTCACTTCTAGGGTTCGGTTTCACCCATATCGGTGTCAACGAGGTGCTCGGCGAGGACGTAGAGGAACTCCTCGAAGAAGCGGTTGCAATCGGTCTTGTCGCGACTCAAGGGCGTGAAGACGGGCTTGCCGTGTACATCTTCGGCGACCAGATGACGTACCAGTACTTCAGAAGCCTTGCACTCGCCGACCGGAGTCTCAGTCGCACGACGCTCGCCACCAACACGTTGACGAAGGCCCGAATGGTCCTCAGTTGGGCGTACCCGTCGGAGTCAACGGAGGCTCTCAAGATCGCAGAAACCGCGAAGGGCGCGTGCTGGGAGTATCGCGAGCTGGCGGAGGAAGCAGGGCTCACCGCCGAGGCCGAACAAGCCACGGACGTGTGGGGTGCAGCGTTAGCACTGTCCGCCGACCGCGACATGATCTACGCCGACGGAGGCGATGCAGACGCTCGGAAGCGCCTTGACTTCCTCCACGAGATCCGGAACTTGTCGTGCAGCGACGACCACAACATTCACGCTTGGGCGTGTATCCGTCGCTGGCACGTGCACCGGCTCACACCAGGCGCGATGAGCTACAGCTCGATCCTCTCGATGGTGAAGGCTGGCCACATCGACGAGAACCCGACTCGAACGATTCCTGAGGCTCATCAGGCAGCCGCTGACCTCGTCGCACGGCATTTCAGCGAGTACCCAGACGGCTACGCCTTGGGCTGGTTCGACGCCCAACTCGCCTATCGCCTCGGCCCCTACATTCGACGACTCGAGGAGCCCTTGGCCCTCGAAGCCGCAAATCGACTGCTCTACGCGGGAGTGTCATCGGCAACAGCAGCTCACTACGTCGCAAGCGAACTCTGGAACGTTCTGCCGCCCGCTGGGCGCACCTTGTGCGTTAAGCAGTTAGAGCATTGGTTGGAGCACGGTGACGCAAGCGACCCCGTGCGCAGCGCGGCACTGCTTGTCTTCCGGGGTGTCGAGTTACCGACAAGCGGAGCGCTCGACCTATTACGCGACGCGTTCGCGTCCAAGACGCGCGACAACATGTTCCGCGACTTCGAGGTCAATGGTTCCCTGGGCGACCTCTCTGCGCCGCGGGTGTATCCATGGAAGGGACTCGACGTGACGGTCGCTTGCGCGCTCGTGACCGCACGCCGGTCTGGCGACATCGGTATCGGCCATGGGAAGTTGCTGCACCGACTCCTGGGCCTGGTGGAGGAACATCCCTCGGCCGCCGCGATTATCGAGTCAGATTTCGGCGACGACTTGACAAAGAAGCACCGGCGGGGCTTGGACGAGATTGAGGCCCATTGGCGACTGACGGGCCTAGTTGGGCACAGCGAGCAGGGTCCGCTACCCGTGCTCGAGAATCCCAGTTAGGCCACATTGACGCCGCAGGTCGTCACTGCTGTCTGCGCTACAGGTACGAACTGCCAAACGGCCACCGAGCGACCGAAACACGCACTCGTGGACCTAGCATTTGCGCATGGTCTTCGTCGCCAACGTGCTCAACGTGTTCATCGCCTCGCCGGGCGATACCAGCGCGTACCGCGATGCGGTGGAAGCAGCTCTGCACCGATGGAATGGCATGCGATCCGAAACCGCAGGCGTCATTCTCCTGCCGCGACGCTGGGAAGTGGATGGCGTCCCGCTCATGGGCGGCGATGGACAGAGTCAGCTCAACGCCCAGCTCGTCGACAACGCAGACATCGTCATAGGCATCTTCCATACCCGCCTCGGCAGGGCTACACCAAGAAGCAGGTCCGGAACCGCGGAGGAGATCGAGCGGACCCACGCTGCAGGCAAGCCTGTACACGTGTACCGCTCGACGGCTCCGCTGCCCTCGGACGTCAACACCGCACAAGTCGAGGAGCTACGGACCTTCCTCGAGGAGATGCAGAAGGACGGACTGACCGGGTCGTTCGCGACCGCCGAGGACCTCCAAAACCAGGTGCACGCAGCCATCGAACACGACCTGGCGACGATGACCCTCCCGACAACAGCGGCTCCGAGAGGCGAGGCGTCCCACGCATCGTTACGAGCCGTGATGCGAAAGCAAAGTACGAGCGACTACAGACTCATCCTCACCAACACTGGAGACGCGACCGCCCGGCGGGTCACGCTTGAGATGACGCCCCTCACGGACGGCGACGCGCCGGAACTATTCGAGAACACCAAGCCCGATCTTCGACCGGGCGACGATTTCGCCTTCATGACTCTCATGTTCATGGGCGTCGCCAGCTCCGTTCGGCTGACCATGACCTGGCAAGAAGATGACGGCAACACCTACACCGACGAGCAAACACTCAGCCTCTTCTAAGCCGCACCGATGCGGCAAGCCCGCCAAGCCGCGGGCACCGCCGAACCGGGGTCAACTGACACCAGCGGCATGTCGTCCGATGTCGGCGACATCTAGCGCTTAGCGTCAAGGGCCCGGACGGTACAGGAGTAGCGACATGGTCGAGTCTCTGGCCGCTGTGTGGAACGGCCATGCCCGCGGCCCGGGCATCACGATGCACCGCCTCCGCGACCTCTCCGACGAGGAGTCAGGCCAGAGCAAACGCGATGCGGCGCTGCTCGCCAACGTCGGGCCGGCAAGCCCACTCGCGAGTCTCGTGCATGCGCAGGCCGATCTCCAAGAACGCGGCGACGCCTTCGTAACCGGATCTCGACAAGACCGCGACCGTGCGAGCGCCCGGCTGCAGAACGCGTTCAAGGCTTGGCTCTCGGCCTTCAGATCCTTCGACGATCGCACCTGCGCCTGGCTATCCACGGAGTTCGGAAAGGAACACCCCGCGTACGTGAAGTTCAAGCAGGCTTTGAATGCCGAGTTCGATGCGAGTTTCGGCTATCGACTCAGCTGCGCCCTACGCAACGTCAGCGAGCACGCCGGAGATGTCATCACTGATTTGAGTCGTTCGGAGCACAAAGCACCTGACGGCTCCGTACAAAGGCAAGCCCGCGTGTCGCTCGACGGTCCACAGATTGCACGGCGTTTCGGCAAGAAGATGAGAGCAGCGACCCGAGATGAACTCGCTGATGCGGCTACGCCAATCGGTATCCAAGCCCTCGTGGCGGTGACGATGTTGTCCTGCGACCATGCGTTTTGTGTTCTGATCGATGCGCTCGGGCAGAATATCCAAGGGACAGCCGATCGAGTGAGGTCTTTCGACGGCGAGGCGCGTCATCATCGCCCCGACGCTGATGCGGCGTTTCTCGATACGTCGACCTTCGACGAACTGAACCTGGGCACAATCGGGCTCCGAGAGAACCCTCTCGGGCTGGCCGTGCTCGCCGAGGAGAACCTGAAGGCTGCCAGATCCAAAGTGTCGCAATACGTGGCACCCGTCTACGGTCCCGCTGACCTCAGGTAGCGCCGTCATCCTCAGGACAGAGGATGAGCGGTCGTCTTAGCCAACGCCAGAAGCATATGGATGCTGCGCTTTCCGGAACAGCCGACGACTAAGGCCCACGCGACGCTGGCACTAGGGCGTCCTTAAGGTGCGAAAGACCGCTCGGCCGGTCCCAGCATCGACGTCGAACGTATCGTCGGCGGAGGTCAGGACGGCGTCCTCGGCCACGAGGTGCGCGAGGGTTCGCTCTGCAAGTGGATCCTCGTCGTTCGCCCGTGTCATGAATGAAAGTTCAAGCGCAGGAGCACCGAGCGCGACGAACGAGTTCCAAGTGCTGTCCGACTCGATCGGGCCGTGTGAGCTGCTGGCGAACCCGACGACGTCACCATCCGCATCAAATACCGGGCCTCCCGACATGCCTGCGTAGATGGGGGCGTCGGTGACGACACCGGGACAACCCCGAACGCCTGAGGAGCGACGATCCGGCTGCTGTTCAAGTACCTGCCCAACGCCGACAGTGAAGGTTCTTTCGTATACCACTGTGGACGGTTGGTCGCGATGCACCTGGCCAGACAAGCTCATCGCGCTGTACCCGAACACGGCGAGAGGTTCACCGAGTTGGGGCATCCGAAATGCCAATTGAGCGACGCGGAGAAGCTCCGGGGCCTGTTCAGGAACACGAACAGTTAGAGTCGCGAGGTCCGCGCTGCCATGTGGGTGGACGTAAGCAACCGGCATCGGCGCACCAAGGAAGTTGGAAGGCCCACCGCCGGTCGGCTCGTCCGATTCCCACAAGACGAAAAGGCCAGTGGAGCCGTCATCCCGCGGCCCATGTTCTTCGAGGAAGTCTTCGATCACGTGTTTGGCCGTGATGAACCATCCTGAGCTACCAACGCAAACCGCGCTGCCCCAGCAGGTGAGACTGCCGTCCTGGAGACTCACAACCGGCATCACGGTGGCCTGCATGCCAGACCATGCTGTGAAGTCAGCCGATGTCCCTGATGCGACGGTCAGCCCTTCGACCTCTAGAGAAACTCCCATAGTCCGAGTCTCCCTTACGGCGCCCTGGCCGACCTGGCTTCCGGGATCAAACTCGTTCCGTGTGAAATCCGGCGACCTGGGCAAGGTTGTGAGAAGGACGTGAGAAACAGCAGAGCTCGCCCGGTCGCCCGGCGCCTGGGAGCACAGTTGACCTGCGTGTTTGTTCTGGGTGTCTCCAGAACGAACCTCAGATGGGCTTGATTCAAACTCGGGCGAAGATTTCGGAGATCCATTCCGATGCGAACCGCTCTGATCAGACGGCTGGACGTGCGATCACGAGATCTCTGGAGGGCTCCCGAGGCCCTCTCGCGCCACCCGTGCGGCCGCTGTCGCGGCCTTGGCCGGGTCCAGATAGGAGCCCGGGCCCAGCAGTCTCAGGCAGTTGTCAAACCGGTAAACCAGCGGAAAGCACCTCGGCACGTCCAGTTCGGCGACCTCATCAGCGCCCAGCTCCTCCAGAATCATGATGAGTACCCGCAGACTCGAACTGTGCCCGACGACCAGGACGTTCGTAAATTCCTGGATGCCACGCCTGAGTTCCTGGGACCAATGATGTTCAACCCTGTCGCGCACTACGGCGAGGCTTTCCGATCGCGGCGATTGTCGGGCCAGGTTGAGCTTGCTTCCAACGGCGTGAGGAGAATGGTCATGTTCGGCGCTGACTTGCGGAGGAGTCACGTCGAACGACCGGCGAAGAGATCGGTAACCACTCGGGCCGTACTCAGCAGCGACTTCACGCTTCGAACGCCCTTGGAGGCTGCCGTAGTGACGCTCGTTCAACTCCCACGACGCATAGCGCGGCACCGACTCCCGACCGCAAGCTGCCAGAATCGCATCCGACGTTTGCAGGGATCGCTTCAAAGTCGACGTGTGTGCGCAGGCGGGCAGGAGGTCTGCCTCCGCCAATCGAATCCCTACCTCGTGAGCATCTTTGTGGCCAGCCGCGTTCAGAGGCTCGTCGATCCACCCGGTGAACTCCTCACGATCACCAGCGTCGGTCCGTCCATGTCGGACGAGGATCAAACTGTGCACGGGCTGCTCAGTCCTGGCTGCTGGTCGCCATCCCCTTGCCGATGAGGTCCATGACGGTGGAGTCGGCAAGGGTGGTGACGTCGCCGATGTCGCGGTGTTCGGCGACGTCGCGGAGCAGTCGGCGCATGATCTTGCCCGAGCGGGTCTTGGGGAGCTCGGCGACGATCATGATCTTGCTGGGTTTGGCGATGGCGCCGATCTCCTTGGCTACGTGGTCGCGGAGTTCCTTGACGATGTCGGTGCCGCCGTCGCCGGCTGCCTCGCGCAGGATCACGAAGGCGACGGGGCTCTGGCCGGTCATCTCGTCGCTGGCCCCGACGACGGCAGCTTCGGCGACCTTCGGGTGGGAGACCAGGGCCGATTCGATCTCGGTGGTCGAGAGCCGGTGCCCGGAGACATTCATGACGTCATCGACCCGACCCAGCAGCCACAGGTCGCCGTCGCTGTCCTTCTTCGCGCCGTCCCCGGCGAAGTACATGCCTTTGAACCGCGACCAGTAGGTGTCCTTGAAGCGTTCGTCATCGCCCCACAGGGTGCGCAGCATCGAGGGCCAGGGTTCCTTGATGACCAGGTAGCCACCAGACCCGTCGGGCACCGACTCGCCTTCGTCGTTGACCACATCGGCCACGATCCCGGGGATCGCCTTCATCGCCGAACCGGGCTTGGCTGCGGTCACCCCGGGCAGCGGGGAGATCATGATGGCGCCGGTCTCGGTCTGCCACCAGGTATCAACCACCGGAGTGCGGGAGCCGCCGATGGTCTCTCGGTACCAGACGTAGGCCTCAGGGTTGATCGGCTCACCCACGCTGCCCAGGACCCGCAACGAACTCATGTCGAACTTCGCGGGGATCTCATCGCCCCACTTCATGAAGGTGCGGATCGCGGTCGGGGCGGTGTAGAAGATCGAGACCTTGTACTTCTCGATGATCTCCCACCACCGGCCCTTGTGCGGGGCATCCGGGACGCCCTCGTACATCACCGAGGTGCTCTGGTTCGCCAGCGGCCCGTAGACCGTGTAGGAGTGCCCGGTGACCCACCCGACATCCGCGGTGCACCAGTACACGTCCGTATCCGGTTTGAGGTCGAAGATCCCCCAGTGCGTGTACGCGGCCCCGACCAGGTACCCGCCGGTGGTGTGCAAGATCCCCTTCGGCTTACCGGTAGTCCCCGAGGTGTACATCACATAGAGCGGGTGCTCGGCATCAAAGGACTCACACGTGTGCTCGGTCGAAGACCCGGCGACCAGCTCGTGCCACCACACATCAATGTTCTGGTCGAACGCGACGTCCTGCCCGGTACGCCGCACCACCAGCACGTTCTCCACCAGGCCGGACTGCTCGGCTTCGACCTTCGCGACCGCCTCATCAACCGCCGGCTTCAACGCCGAGGGCGCACCGCGGCGGTAACCACCATCCGCGGTGATGATCAGCTTCGCCCCACAATCCAGCACCCGCGAAGCCAGGGCGTCCGCGGAGAACCCACCGAACACCACCGTGTGCGGGGCACCCAGCCGGGCACAGGCCAGCATCGCGACCACAGTCTCAGGGATCATCGGCATGTAGATCGCGACCCGATCCCCCGCCTCGATCCCGAGCTCGGTCAGTGCGTTCGCGGCCTGGCACACCTCATCCATCAGCTGGGCGTAGGTGATGTCACGGGTATCGCCCTCGGGCTCCCCGACCCAGTGGAACGCCACCTTGTCCCCAGCACCAGCCTCCACATGACGATCCACACAGTTGTACGCAGCGTTCAACCTCCCGCCCACGAACCACTTCGCGAACGGCGGATCAGACCAGTCCAACACCTCCTCCCACCGGGTATCCCAGGACAACCGCTCAGCCTGCATCGCCCAGAACCCCAAACGATCCGCAGCCGCGTCCCCATAAGACGCCGCAGTCAAGTTCGCACCCGCAGCAAGACCCGCAGGCGGCTCGAACCGCCGCTCCTCAGTGCTCAGGTTGGCCAGCGCTTCGTCGCTCACGACTGACCCATCTCTTGGAGAGCCAGTACAGACTCCGGAAGGACTTGGCCACCATCCACGATCAGGGACTGTCCGGTGACGTAGCCGGCCTCGTCAGACGCGAAGAACAGGACTGCGTGGCCAATGTCCGCGACCTCACCGAGTCGACCGGCCGGAACGCTCGAGATCATCTGCTCCTCATAGCCTGGGCCGAGGTCAGCCAGGCCTTCGGTGCGGATGTTGCCGGGCAGCACGGCATTGACTGTGATGCCTCGCGGAGCGAGCTCCATCGCTGCTGTCCGCATGAAGCCGAGTTGCGCTGCCTTGCTGGCGCCGTAGTGGGACCAACCGGGGAACCCTGTGTGGGGGCCGGTGATCGACGAAGTGATCACGATGCGTCCACGGCCAGAAGAAGTGAGCGCAGGAAGGCACGCCTGCACAGCGAACACCGTGCCGTTGAAGTTGGTGCGCATGACCGAGTCGAGGTCCGATGCGGTCATCTCATCAACCCTCGCGGATGGAAAGATGCCCGCGTTGGCACAAAGCACGTCGATCCCGCCGAGCACCTCAACTGCGTGGGTGGCCATCGCCTCGCAGGACACCGGATCGCCGACATCGACCGCGCAGCCCTTCACTCGTCCGGGTAGGCCTGAAAGCCTCTCCAGTGCCGCGCCGAGGACGCCTTGATCACGGCCCGTGATCAGGACACGTGCCCCGGCACTTGCGAAGGAGTGTGCGATACCCAGGCCGATCCCTCGAGTGCCTCCGGTGACTACGACCGCCTTGTCGGCGACAGACCTGCTCATCGGGAAGCCTTTCTGGGTGGGTTGGTCGAGCAACAGCTGAAGACTTCGATCATCTGAACAGCCCATAACCGGAGAGATATCGTTCTGCTACCTCGACGCTGCCCTCAGCGAATATCAGCCCTCGCTTGCGGACCTCCTCTGTGCCAGAGTGCGACCCCATCCAAGCCATCAGGACCAGGCGGCGAAGCATGACGAAGGTGCCGAGCATCTCCGCCTGAGCGGCATCGAGCTGTCGGTGCTGCCGATAGCCATCGAGCCAGGCTGCCGCCCAGGCACCAAGTCGCGGGTCGTCCTCGATGAACGACACCGCGCTACCGAAGTCATAGAGATTCCACGAGTCCCCGCAGTCGTCGAAGTCAATGACATGGGTGGTCTCGCCATCCACCAAGAGGTTGGTGAGCCGAAGGTCGGCGTGGATCAGCCCGAAGTCGTCTGGTCCCTTTCCGAAGATCGCGAGTCTTCGGCCAACTTGATCCGAGGCAGCCCGGAGAACGGCGATCGCGTCGGTCGCAAGTCCGTCGAGACTCTCCCACCTTCCCCAACGCGGGTCAGGACCGATGGTCGCTTGCCAGTCCCAGGAGAAGCGTCGAAAGTCAGGTGGTCGGGCCCACTGCCGGGCGTGATTGTGCAACCTCGCAGTCAAAGAACCCAAGGTGCGAAAGTCGTTGTCCACCAACGCACCCTCGTCCGGCTCGACCCCTCGGACGAAATCGAAGAGCACCACGTGCCGGCTCCGACCATCGTCAGGGACAGTGAGGACCAGATCTCCGCTGATCGTCGGAAGCACATTGGGCGTGGAAATGGTTGTGTCGGCGGACACAGCCCGCATCCATGCAAGCTCCGACCTGATTTCGTCGGCCGAGTGGTAGCCCTCGCGATGAACGCGAAGCACAGCCCGACGAGTGCCAAGGGGGTCGATGACCAGGAACGTTGAATTCTCTGAGCGATTTATGAGCTCGACCGACGCACCGGATGCGAACCCGTACGACGGAAGCGCCAGCTCCGCGATGATCGCGTCGTGGTCGTTCATCGGTCCGCTACCTCTCAGTTCCCACTACTGTTCACGTCCCTCGATGGCGGCCAGAACTGCGCTGATGTGATCCCTGGCCACGACGAGCGACGCACTGTCTCCGCTGATGTAGATCCGCCCGGTCGCGCCAATCATCTGTACGTCGATGATCTTGACCTCCGGCACACGACGCTCCGCCTCGTTCGCGGCAACCGCGGCGAAGAGCGCTGGCGCCACCTCGTAGACGAGCAACGACTCCCCGGGCAGGATCATCGACCCACCCCGACTCCGATTGAGGATCGTGGAGTGCTGATCCGTGATGTCCTCGATGATCGAGTGGTAGAGGACCCGTGGCCTCAGCTGATCGGCACTTGCGGTTCCTGTCCCCATCAGGATGGCGTTGCCCGCATCCTCGACGGCATCGAGGTCAGCCCCGTGAACCTCGAGGACACCGAACTGACGCTCGACGTAGAGGATGCCGGCAGTGACCGTCGGTACCGCCCGAACCGCAAGGTCGATCACTCTCTCGATCGCGAGTGCCGGTGCGACCTCGACGATGAGCGCGTGGTTACCGGCGTACGGCGGATAGCCGCGTGCGCGGGTCGGGGTCGCTAGACAAGCAGCAAACTGAGGCTGCAGGTCGCGCACGGTGAGATACACCCGCAACTCCGTGCGAATGGGTTCCAGAATTGCTTGCGCCATGTCGACTGCGTCCGTTTCCCGGTCAGGCCTGGAGCGAGAAGTGTCCCGCCAGTTCCGCGTGCGGGCGAGGAATCACATGGACGCTGATCAATTCCCCGATCTGAGAGGCAGCCTCTGCGCCTGCTTCGGTGGCAGCTTTCACCGCTCCGACCTCGCCCGTGACGATGACGGCAACCAGCCCGTCGCCGACTTCCTGACGATCCGTGATGGTCACGTTGGCTGCCTTGACCATGGCGTCGGCAGCCGCCAGGGCAGCCACAAATCCCTTGGTCTCGATCATTCCGATTGCACTGCTTGACATTGCGGTCGACTCCTTCGTTGGGTTACGCCTCAGCCGGTGTGGCTGGACGCTGAATCTCGTTGACTCTGTCGATGGAGCCGATGATCAGGGCATCGATCGGGGGGCCGCCGGGGAGCCACTGCGATGCAGCACGGCCCTGACAGACAAGGACCTGTTCCCCGGCACCAGAGCCGAGGACGTCGAATGCGATCAGTCGTTCACCAGTTGCGAGTGCGGCCACCTCGAGCAGCGCCCCGACAGGAAGTCCGTCAATGCGCCGGGTCGACCAGACATTGCCGACGACGACTGCGGCGATCATGCGGACTCCTTCTGGATACGCACGTTGAGAGCCTTCGCCCGCTCACGCGCAAGGGGGGTGATCACCGCAGCTCGGCACAGCACCAACGAGCAACTCGCTGCGGCCGCGTCGACGACCATTCGTTCGGTCACGGCGCCACGTTCGACCCGCATGACGGACAACGGTGCGGGCCGCGCAGGCGTACTGGACAACGCCGTCGCGGTCTCGAGGGCAAACTTCAGACGCCCGGTCCGAAGGTCCTCACGACAATCCGGATTCTCGTAGGCGGCCAGCAGTCGCGCGGCGAAAGCTTGCAGCTCCGCTGTAGTCGACACGCGAACCGTCTCGACCGCGACTCCTGGCATTGGCACCTCGGCCGGAGACCGCGCCGGAGGTGCCGCCTGCGCGACGGCGGTCGTTACCTCACGCACGATCTCTGCAACCAGGCGTCGGAGCTGGACTGCCTCGGAGGGTGGCATCAGAAGACCTCCAGCGCAGCTCGGGCAGCATCTGCGGCCTGACGGACGTCCGCTTCGGTCCCGGCCAGGTAGACCCGTCCCGTGGCTCCAACCATCCTGAAGTCCACGACCTTGATGTCAGCGGCCTTCTCGGCCTCGTTCGTAGCAAGAATCGCGTAGGACGCCGGCTCGACCTCGAGGACGTAGACCGAATCACCTGCAATGACTGAGGAACCCAGCTTGTTCCGGTTCATCAGGAACGCGTGCCGATCCTCGACACTGGAGATGATCCGAGAGGAGAGAACCTTCGGCTTTCCGGCTGAGTCGGCTGGCACACCAAGCATCTCGAGACAGGCAGAGGCCGCTGCGTGAACCGACCCGCTCTCGCCGTGGAACTCTAGATAGCCGAACTGACGCTCCACGATCAGGATCCCTGCGTCAACGTCCGCGTGCTTGAGGGCCACATCGGTCACGCCTTCGATATCGATCCCTGGCGCCACCTCGATGATCTGTGCTGCCAAGGCCGATCGGGGCAGCGCACCCTTGATCCAGGTACCCAGGTAGGACATCGTCTGCGGCTGCAGCCGATCGATGAAGATGAATGAGCGCAGATCAGCCACTGCCGGCACCTCCGACCAGTCCTTCGAGCTCCTCCACGACCAACCTCCGGATCTGTTCGATGAGTGCTGCCGATACCCCGGCGTGTGCACCGGACTGGATGAGCTCCGGTTCGTGCAGGTTGGAAGCAACCGGCCACGGCGGTACAGGACCCCCCGTCGTGAGCCTCCAAGGGTTCAGTCCCCGGTAGGCCTCCAGGTCGTTCACGGAAGCCGTTGCGTAGGCGCAGGCCGTCCAATTGACCAAGTGGCTCGGCTGAAGGTTCGCGCCGAGTGAGCTGCCGCCCATGAAGCCCGTGCCGAGCGTCATCGATGGAGCGAGCCCGGTCGTCAAGCCGGAGCTCCCCGCACTGTTGCCGACGTTCACGGTCAGCCTGAGGACGGGAACACGCGCCGCGAAGTCCATCACCATGCGAGGGTCCTCGGTGTGGATTGACGCCGAGTGCCCCGCACCCCCGATGCTGACAACGGCGCGACAGGCCTCGAACGCTGCGGCGACCGAGTCCACCTCAACCAGGCCAAGAACCGGTGACAGCTTCTCGTGTGTCATCAGTTCTTCGTCCACGACGTGGGCGAACGGCACAACCAGAACCCGCGTCGATCTCGGCACTGACACCCCTGCCAGCTGTGCGATCCACGTCGCGTCCCGGCCGATCACCTCGGGGTTGAGGTTCCCGCCGTCGAACATCGCACGTCGTAGTCGGACGCCGTCCTCGCCGTCCAGGATCGCCGCACCTGCGCGTTGCAACTCACGCCGCACAGCCGGTCCGACGGAGCGCTCGACGACGAGAACCGATTCGTTGGTGCACAGCACCGAGTTGTCGAAGGCTTTGCTGGCGAGGATCTCGCGTACTGCAGCTGGAAGGTCTGCGCTCGCATCGATGAAGGTCGGCACGTTGCCGGGGCCGACGCTCAACGCCGGGTTTCCGGACGAGTAGGCGGCTCGAACCACCGCAGAACCGCCAGTGGCAAGAATGACATCCGTCCTCGGATCGGACATCAGCGCTTCCATGATCGGGATCGACGGTTCTTCGAGCACCTGAATGACTCCGCGGGGCGCACCAGCGGCTTCCGCGGCCGCAGCGAGGAGGCGAGCGGCGTCCACCGAGCAGTCCTTCGCCCTCGGGTGCGGCGCGATCACGATGGCGTTCCTGGTCATGAGGCAAAGCAGAACCTTGAAGTAGATCGACGCGACCGGATTCGTCGTGGGCACGACACCGAGGACGACTCCCGCCGGACGGGGAAGCTCGATGACCCGACGATCCGGGTCCAGCCGGGGCGAGACGAAGTCCCGGTTCCGATACTCGTCAACGAGACCCGACGAGCAGGCTTTGTTCTTGGCGACCTTGTCCGCCACGACTCCCATACCGGTTTCCCGGACTGCCCATTCGGCGTACTTCGTCGCGGCAAGGTCCGCGGCCTCCGCGGTTGCCTCAACGATGCGGCTGACGCTGGCTGCGTCGTACGTCTCGAATGCACGCGCCGCCCACCTGGCTTGCTCCAGGACGAGTCCAGCCCGTTCCGGCGTCACTCAGCTCACCCTTCTTCCAGGGCGGGCTGCCTCGTCGCGGCAGGCTCGTACGGCGATCCCGACCCGACCGAGAATCTCGTCGCAGAGTTCGGGAGACAGCAGGATGCCGGGCTTGAACTGCAACACCGCTGGGTCGAGGGTCGAGAAGATCGCCCATACGCCGTGCTCGTACAGGCTGCGCATCACGTACTTGGCGCCCTCAGGGTGATTGAACTCAAGACCGAAGATGAGGCCGTTCTGACGGATCCCGACGAACCAGTCGGGACAGTCGGCATGGATCTCAGCAAGACCAGTCGCGAAAAAGTCGGAGACGTAGTGAACCATCAGGCCAACTTCTGGGCGCGTCGTGATCTCGAGCGTCTTCAGCGCAGCGATGCAGCCCAGCTCGGCGCCTCCGAAGGTGGACATGTGGGCGAACCCGTCCTCGTCGAGCCATGCCCCGGCACGGTCACTGAGCAGCGCGGCTGCAATCGGGTACATCCCGCCCGACAGGCCCTTTCCAGTCACCAGGATGTCCGGTCGCACGTCGTGCTTCTCGATCGCCCACAGGGCACCGGTACGCATCAGTCCGGTCTGCACCTCGTCGGCGATGTAGAGCGCATCGACCCGTTCACACAGACGCTTCACACCCTCGATGTAGCCAGGTTGGGGAAGCGGGAAGCCGTAGGTCGCAGGAATCGTCTCGAGGATGACCGCAGCGACATCGCCCCCAGCGAGTGCCGTCTCCATCGCCGTCAGGTCGTTGAACGGCACTTGTACGAACTCGTCTGTCCGATCGGACAGGAAGAACTTGCCAAACCGGTCATCGCCGGTGGCCAGAGCGAGTCCGGTGTGACCGTGGTACGCCTTGACCACCGAGACGATCTTCCGCTTCTGGGTTGCGTGCCTCGCGCTCTTGAGTGCAATGTCGACCGCTTCGCCACCACCTGATCCGAACGCCACCCGGGTCAGCCCGTTGGGCGCGGTCTCGATCAGTGCTCGTGACAGCGCTGCGCGCGTCATCGACGGGAAGTGGTGATTGCCCATGTCGAATCGACCCATGGCGTCGATGACAGCCGCCATGACCTCTGGATTGCGGTGCCCGAGGTTGTACGTTCCCCCATTGAGGTGCAGGTCGATCAACCTCTTGCCGCCCATGTCCCACAGGTAGTAGCCCTCACGGCGATCGATGACCAGATCGATACCTGCTGCCGTCCAGAACCTGGTCTTGCCCGGGTTCCAGTAGGTCTCGGAGTCCGAGATCACCTCGCTCTTCGCGGGACTTTGGAACGTGTTTCCGTCGAACATGGCAATACCTCCTCGGATGTCGATACGGGGGGTCGGACAAAGGTTGACGAGCTAGAGGTGCCGCAGTTGTCGTGCGCGGAGCGCTGGTCTCAGGCGTCAACCGCCTGGGCGTCGTAGACCACGTCGCCTTCGACCAGGGTCAGGACGACACGGCCGAGCTCTGTGGGCACCTCCAGGTCGAGCACCCGGTCGAGAACAGCAACGTCCCCAAGCGCACCGATACGGAGCTCACCGGTCGACTCCTCGAGTGCATTCACATACGCAGAGCCCGATGTGTACGCGGCAACTGCGTCGTGGAGGGTGAGACGCTCGTTGGGAAGGAAGACTTCCCGGTCGGGGTCCGTGGTCGCCGGGTCTATGCGGTTCACGGCCACGTAGATACCGAGGAGCGGGTCGGCGGTACTGACCGGCCAGTCGCTTCCGGCAGAGAGCCGGGCGCCGGCGCTGCGGAGACTCTCGAACGGGTACCACCACTTGTTCCTCTCCTCTCCGAGGAGACGACCCTCACGAACCATCTCAGGGTTGGTCTCAGCCCAGTACGGCTGCATGTTCACCGTCACGTCGAGCTCGGCGAACCGAGACACGTCTGCGGGGTGGACAAGACAGACGTGGGCTATGTGGTGGCGCGCGTGGCTCGGGCCATTCAGCCGGCGGGCGTTCTCGATCGCATCGAGTGCTTCTCGAACTGCCCGTTCGCCGATCGCGTGGAAATGGACCTGGAAACCAAGGGCGTCGAGTTGAGCGACAGCACTTTTCAGGTCCTCGGGCGCGAGGAACAACGTGCCGCACGTACAGGTCGGCAGACCGTCATCGTCGAGGTAGGGCTCGAGAACCGCCGCGCTGAAGTTTCCGGTGGTCCCATCGACCATGATCTTCACCGACGTCGCCTTGAGCCGACCAATGGCGCTGGTCCGGCGGCTCTCCACAAAACCCGGGATCTGGCCATCCCCAAGATCACGCTCCCACCACAGCGCCGTCGTGACGCGCGCAGTGAGCTCCCCCCGTTTCGCCAGGCCTTTGTAGGCCGCGAGAACGAGCGGCGTCGTCCAGGCGTCCTGCCAGGCGGTGATACCGAGGGAGTGCAGGTGCTGCTGCGCTTGAAGCAGCGCCCGTTCCATGTCCTGGACCGTGCGTTGGGGCGCAACTCGCTCCACCAGGTCAACGGCAGCTTCGTGTAGGACTCCGGACAGCGAGCCATCGGCGCGACGGCCCAACCGACCGAAAGGCGGGTCCGGAGTGGTTTCGTCGATCCCGGCCAGCTCCAAGGCTCGGGTGTTGACCCAGGCGTCGTGTCGACCGGCCGCAGACACGAATGCCGGCCGGTCACCGAGGAGGCGGTCAAGCAGTACCCGGTCCAGCTGGTCGCCGAGAGAACTCGGTTCCCAGCCGGCCCCGAGGAACCACTCGTCCTTGTCCAGTGTGGCGAGGTGCTCGGTGATCGCGGCGATCACAGAGTCAGGATCAAGGGTCTCGAGAAGATCGCACATCGCCATCCCGAGGCCACCCATCGGAGGGTGCACGTGAGCGTCCTGGAAGCCGGGCAGGATGCTTCCCCCGGCTGCCTCCAGGACCCGGGTTCGGTTCCCGATCAGGTCGACAACGGCATCGTCGGACCCGATCGCGACGATCCGACCCGACTGGATCGCGAGGGCGGTGCAGCCTGGACGTTCCCAGACCGCACCACCCCGAATGACCACGTCTGCGATCACGTTGGGCCTCCTGAAGACGGTTTGCTCACGAGCCCTTGACGTTCTGCCACAACTTCGTCCACGCCGCCTGATCGTTGGCACGACCGTAAGTGGCGGCCTTGGTGTAGCTGTCGAGGTTTTTCTGCCCGCTCTTCGCCAAGACACTGGCCGGCAGTCCGGCGACAGTCAGCTTGCTCGAGACGAGGTAGCTGTAAGACGTTGCCTGGACGGTCTGCACAGCCGGGGACAGTGCGTAGTTCAGGTACGCGTACACGGCATCGAGGTTCTTGGCATCCTTCGCGATCGAGAACCCGCACGCGTACGCCAGGGGTATCGACATTGGCGCGAATGCAATGTCCTGACCCTTGAGCTCATTGACCAGAGAGAGGTCCAGCGCAGTGATGTCGACCTCGTCGTTCTTCCACAGCGTGGCAAGCGCGGCTCCGGCACCTTGGTAATAGGTCACGACGTGCTTCTTCTGCTTGATCAGCAAGTCCTGGACGTTGTTGAGCTGGTCCTTGGTCATGCTCTGGGGCGGGAAGTAGCCGAGCGCGAGAGCTGCGGTCACGATGTTGGTCAGCGGGTCATCAGGAGACGTCACCCGCTTGTTGGTGGTGAAAAGATCCATCCACGACGTGGGCGGTATCGGGAAGGCAGACGGGCGATAGACCAGTCCGTACGCGCCGCCGATCAGGGGAAGCATCCAGGTCTTGCCACCCGATTGCACGCCCTTGAAGTTCGTGAAGAATGGATAGATCTGGTTCCAGTCCTTGATGCGGGACGTGTCGATCGGCTGCAGGGAGCCATTGGCCACCTCGTCGTCGATCGGGCCGGCGCAGGTGTTGACGACATCGGTCTTGAAGCCGCCCTTGAGCTTGGCGACAGCACCGTCATCGCTCGCGATCTCAGACTTCTCGACGGTCAGGTCCGGATTCGCCTTCGTGAACGCATCGAAGACGTTCGGGGCGAACGCGTCGGCGTACGAGAAGATGCGGAGCGTCCCGGTCACGCTCCCGTTGGCGTTGATCCCGCCGTTGCTGTTTCCCCCGCAAGCGGATAGGAGTCCGCAGAGCAGGACAGGGACACCGATCAGTGCGATTCTGCGTTTCACCATCAGACAAACACTCCTTTTGGGTTTTCAGACGCCGTTGTGAACTGTCCGAGATGACACAGATGTCGGTGGATGAGGGCGCTTGTATCAGCCACCGTGGAACTTTCGGGTCACGCGTTGGGCGACACCGATGAGCACAACTGACATTGCGAGCAGGAGGGCCGCAGCCGCGGCGGCTGCAGGTAGATCTCCCACCTGCAGGACCTGGTCGCTCACGAAATTGCCGATCATCAGCGACGACGGTCCACCGACGAGTTGCGGTGTCGCGAAGTCGCTGAGCACCGGGATGAAGACGATGATGAAAGCTCCCAGGATCCCTGGTGTAGACATCGGCAGAACAACGTTCTTGAACGTCGCGAACGGGGACGAATACAGGTCTCGGGCGGCCTCGAGCTGCCGTGCCTCGATGGTGCGCATGGCCGAGTAGATCGGAATCACGACATAGGGCAACCATCCGGAGGTCAGGACGATCACCACCGCGAAACGGGAGAACAGCAGGCCGTCGACCGGCGCGTGAGTGATCCCGAGGTGCATCAACGCACTGTTGATGACCCCTTCCCTCCCGAGCAACGAGTACCACCCGAATATCCGGACGATGTCGCTGATGCTTCCCGACATGACCAACAGCAGAAGTGTTGGCAACTGGAACCGCTGCTGCATCTTGAAGCAGACGAGGTAGGCAAGCGGGTAGCCGAGAAGCAGCATCAGCCCGAACGAAAGGCCGGCGATCTCGAACGACTGCCGGATCGTTCCGAGCAGGTGCCCCTCGCTGAAAACCGACGTGAAGGCCGAGAACGCGCCCCCACCATTGTCAGGCTGGAACGCCTTGACCAGGAGGAGGACGACCGGCACGTAAAACAGCGGGATCAGCACGAGGTAGCCGATCGGCAACATGGCCAGAGCTCCGCGTTGAACACGGTTGGCCGAGGTTGGCACGATTTTGCGCACCGTTGGTCTGCGGTCTGTGGTCACAGCCATGCGTCCACCGACTCCCGGTCACGACGAGCTATCAGTAGGACACCGAGGAACAGCACGAGGTTCAGTCCGAGCATCACGGTCGAAGCAGCGTTGACGACCGGCAAGTTCTCGGCATGTTTCAGCGCGCTGTAGCCCCATATCGGCAGGGTTGAGCTGTAGCCGGTGACGAAGAACGTGATCACAAAGTTGCCGAGAGAGGAGATGAACGCGAACAGTGCGCCCACGAGCATCGGCGTGAGCAGTTGCGGGATGACCAAGCGGAAAAGGACCCCGACGCCCGTCGATCCGAGATCCAGCCCGGCCTCCTCAACGGACGGGTCCATTCCGACGAGTCGTGCGTAGAGGACGAGAGTGACCAACGGAAAGGTGACGACGATCTGCATCAGGACCACCGTCACGAGCGACCCTTGGACATTGATCGAGTTGAAGAAGAGGAGACCCGCCACGCCGGTGACCAGCCAGGGGACGACCAGCGGGATGGATATGAGTCCAAGACTGACTGCTCGAGCCCGGCCTGTCAGACGTGCGGTTCCGTATGCGCTGGTCAGGCCCAGGAAAACAGACGCCGGCGTGACGATGGCCGCAACCACCACTGAGTTCTTGATCGCGTCGACTGCCTCCGTGTTGTGGAACAACTCGTGGAACCAGTGCAGCGAGAAGCCCGTGAACGGCAACGAGACAGAATCGCCTGAGTTCACCGAGAACACGGCGAGCACGACAAGGGGCGCGAACATCAAAGCAAGCACGCCGACGAGGTACAGCGCGATGACAAGCCGGCCGGCAAGTCGGCCTGCGATCCCGAGGTGTGCCCGTGTGTTTGTGTCCATCTCGAGCTCCCTTCGTGTCGTACGGCCTGTTGTCTACAGTCTGCGATCCCTACTGTTTACAGAGATTACGACGGACCGAAATGCTGAGTCAAGCATTTTGGCAAGATTGCCAACAGGTGGACTGTTGACAATCTGAGGATGAGAACTAGGGTGAACCCACTATTAACTGGAGCACAAGGAGGCGCTCGCCATGAGACGTCCGATCAATGTCCCGGCCGTCGGTCAGTGCGCCACCGACCCCGTGCCTTCAACCAATCTGGTGGCATCTGGCAGGTCGGACATTCCATGGATCTGACCCAGACATCGGGATCGGCGCCGACGGAACCCCCAGCGATCCAGCTCATCGGCGTCACCAAGGCGTACCGGTCCCCCGAGGGCATTGTCCCGGCCGTACGAGGCATCAACCTGGAGATCGCGCAGGGCGAGTTCTTCTCGCTCCTGGGTCCTTCCGGCTGCGGAAAGTCGACCACCTTGCGGATGATCGCCGGGTTCGAGCAGCCCGATCAGGGCGAGCTCAGGCTGATGGGACGCAACATGGTCGGAGTGCCACCCAACAAGCGCGACATCAACATGGTGTTCCAGAACTACGCACTCTTCCCGCACCTCACCGTGTACGACAACGTGGCCTATGGCCTGCGCCGCCAACGCGTGCCTCGTGCAGAGGTCAAAGTCCGAGTAGGAGAAGCTCTCGAACTGATGGAGCTCGGCGCTCTCGGAACCCGACACTCGCGCGGCCTGTCGGGCGGGCAGCAACAGCGCGTTGCCCTGGCACGGGCCCTGATCAACCGACCACGCGCACTGCTTCTCGACGAACCGCTCGGTGCTCTTGACTTGAAGCTCCGCCAGACCATGCAGCTGGAGCTCAAACGGATCCAGCGCGATGTGGGAATCACGTTTATTTATGTCACCCACGACCAGAGCGAGGCTCTGGTGATGAGCGACAGGATCGCTGTCATGGACGGCGGTAAGATCCGCCAGCTCGGGACACCCCAGGACATCTACGAACGGCCGGAGACCAGGTTCGTGGCCGGTTTCGTCGGATCCTCGAACAGCGTCAGTGGATTGGTCGATCGCGTTGTCGACGGCTTCGGAGTCCTGGCGTCCGATGGCGATGACCGCCTACTGGTCCCGATCCGGGGTGATCTGGTTCGCGCCGGCGAGAGCACACTGCTCACCGTGCGACCCGAGAAGCTCGTGCTGTCGACCGATCCCCTAGGCGCCGCAGACCGCGAGTGCCGGATGCGGGGTCGAGTCACCGAGATCGTCTACCTCGGCACCTCGACGTCGTACACAGTCATGACGGCGGCCGGAGCGACACTGACCGTCCATCACCACAACGCGTCGTCCGCGATCTCCTCGATCACCGGCGGCGACGAGGTCTGGATCTGTTGGCGCGCCGCAGATTCCCACGCCCTCGCTTCCGATACCCCGACTGCCTGAAGGAACCACTCTGATGTCGTACCACGTGACAAACCCCGCCAGCGGCCTACTGGAGGCTGACTTCGGCGTCGCAACTGACGTCGAGATCGCGGACGCCCTGGACCGCACCGACCGTGCGTTCGGCACCTGGCGCCGCAGCGAGCTGAAAGAACGACGTGACGTCGTCCGCCGGGTAGCGGAGCTGTACGGCGCGCGCGCCGACGAACTCGCAGCGATCATCACGCGCGAGATGGGGAAGACCACCCGCGAGGCACTCGAGGAGGTCCAGCTCAGCGTCGAGATCTACACCTACTACGCCGACAACGCCGAGCGGCTCCTCGCGGACGAACCTCTGACCACCAGCACCGGTGGAAAGGCGTGGCTGCGCAAGGCAGCGATCGGCCCGATCCTGGGGATCATGCCGTGGAACTTCCCCTACTACCAGGTGGCTCGGTTCGCCGCGCCGAACCTCATGGCCGGAAACACGGTGCTGCTCAAACCAGCCCCGCAGTGCCCCGAGTCCGCCGCCGCGATGGCAGCGATCTTCACGGAGGCCGGTCTTCCCCCGGACGTGTACATCAATGTCCTAGCCTCCGACGATCAGGCTGGAGCGATCATCGCCGACCCGAGGACCGCGGCTGTCTCGGTGACCGGTAGCGAGCGCGCCGGGTCGGCCGTCGCAGCGATCGCCGGAAAACATCTCAAGAAGGTCGTGCTCGAGCTCGGCGGCTCCGATCCGTTCGTGGTCATCGGACCGCAGGACATGGCCGAGGTCGTCCGGGGTGCCGTCGCAGCGCGCATGGAGAACGCCGGACAGTCCTGCAACGCCGCCAAACGGATGATCGTGACCGACAACGTCTATGACGAGTTCGTCGAAGAGTTCTCCAATCAGATGGCGGCGCAGGTCACGGGCGACCCGAACGACCCCATGACCACGTACGGGCCGATGTCATCTGAGCTTGCCGCCGTCACGCTCATGGAGCAGGTGCAGGATGCCATCGACAAAGGCGCGACCGTCCACGTCGGCGGCAAGCGCGTCGACGGTCCTGGCTGGTACGTCGAGGCGACGGTCCTGTCCGGTGTGGTCGAAGGTATGCGCGCGTTTAGGGAGGAGCTTTTCGGGCCGGTGGCGGTCGTCCACCGCGTCGCGAACGTGGCCGAAGCGATCGTGCTCGCAAACGACACTCCCTACGGGCTGGGTGGGGCGGTGTTCTGCCAGGACGAGGCGCTGGCCCTGGAGGTCGCGGATCAGCTCGACGTCGGCATGGTGTGGATCAACGAGCCCGAAGGTGGCGGCGCGGACCTGCCCTTCGGCGGCACCAAGCGCTCGGGTATCGGTCGGGAACTTGGCCCGCTCGGCATGGACGAGTTCGTCAACAAGAAGCTGATGCACCTGCCAGCCAAGTAATACCAACGACGAAGGCGCCTCACCGCGATCAGCGGTGAGGCGCCTTCGTCGTTCTGACGGCCAGGAGTCCGATCAGGCTCCCGGCACGAGCTGGTCAAGGTTGCGGAACATGTCCACGAACACTCGAGCGCAGGTCACGATCTCGCGGACGCTGATCCATTCGTCCTCCAGGTGAGCCACGCGCAAACTGCCGGGTCCGAAGACCACCGCTTCACAGCCCACTTCGGCAAAGCTGTGTGCGTCCGTCCACGCTGGCATGCCCATCAGACCCGATGGCGTACCTCGAACGGCCGAGGCCGATGCGCGCAACGCCTGCACCAGGGGCGCGTACGGACTAACGGCGAAAGGCTCGACTGATTCGATCAGCTCAAGCTTGGCGTCGTACCTGGCGCAGGTCTCCCCTAGCGCCGCGAGCACCAGCGCGCTCTCACCCACTCCCCCCACGCGTACGTCGACGTGCACTCGCGCGGTGTCGGGGATCACGAAGAGGTCGGAGCCGCCCGCGATGCCCAGGACGCTGAGCACGTTCGGACCGATCAGAGGGTGCGGCGTGTTCATGATCGGCAAGGCACGCAGGGTATTGACCAGCTCGATCGCCTTGTGGATAGCGTTCTCGCCGTTCTCCGGCATGGCCCCGTGACAGGTGGTGCCGCTGAGTTCGATCCACGCCTCGACGGTGCCGCCCTCTTCGGTACACACTTTGAAATCGGTGCCCTCGACGGCGATCACGAACGGTGGTCGAACGCTGTTGGCCATCGCCATCGATCCGGTGCCGTCCTCCTCCTCGTCGACCGTGAGGCCGATGAGGACCGGAAGCGTGGAGAGATCCATGCCCTCGTCGCGCGCGATCACGAATGCCAGCAGGCAGGCGACGATGCAGCCCTTGTCGTCCTGAGCACCGAGTCCGTAGACCCGGTCATCCACGACGGTCGCAACGCCGGACCATTCCCAGGTCGGAACCACCGTGTCCATGTGAGCGGTGAGCAACAACGTGGGATCTGCAGCGCCGATCAGCACGTTGTCCCCGGATCCGGAGACGGGCTGGCGGCGCACGGGTAAGTCGAGCTCGTTTGCGAGCCGTTCGAGGTGGTCACCGACACGGTGCTCCTGCGTGGAAGTCGACTTGATCTCAATCAGCTCGATGAGATGCTTGCGCACCCATGACTCTGCTTGTGCGTTGTCCACGATCCTTCTTCCGTTGTTGCGTCCGTCGATGCGAGTGGCCGTCACCTGCGGCGGGTGCCGCCCTCAGGCGGAACGCGCTCAAGCAGGTTGACCGGTTCTTCGGGCGGGTTCTTGGCAACCTCGCGAATTACGTCGACCAGCGTGTTGCACGACCACTCGAACAACTCCATCGGGATCGTGAGTGCCGGCTGCATCCGGTAGACCCACTTGCCCCACTGGGTCACCCCGAGAACGCCGCGTCTGATGGCCGCACGATGGACGGCGCGATGGAAAGCAGGAGCCGGCTGGATCGTCTCCATGTCGGTGACGAACTCGATGCCGATCAAGGCTCCCAGTGCGCGCACGTCTGCAACCTGCGGGATCTCTTCGATGAGCGGCGTAAAGATCCGCAAAGCAGTCTCTTCGATCCGCGCCACGTTCGCCATCGTCTCGGGATCGGTCAGGATGTCGACCCCAGCAGACGCACCGGCGCAGGCCGCCGGCGTCCAGGCGAAGGTACCGCCGCCGTGCACGTCGGTCGCTGCCATCACCTCTTCGGTGCCGAGGACCGCAGCGATCGGCTGTCCACCGGCGGCTACACCCTTGCCCAGCAGAACGATGTCGGGTTCGAGATCCCAGTGCTCACTGGCGAAGTAGGTGCCGGTCCGCCCCATGCCGGTCTGCACCTCGTCCAGGATCAGCTTCCATCCCCAACGTTTGCAAAGGCCGGTCAGGCGCTCCCAGAAGGCTGCACTAGGGATGTGGATCCCGCCCTCGCCGAGAACCGGCTCGATCAGCACGCCAGCGATCTGGGTCGGCTCAACCTGGTAGAGCAGCAGCCATTCTTCGAGGAAGTCGATGTACATGGTGTCGTCGTACGGGCCGGGGCCCTTGTGGAACGGCGCTCGGAACTGATTCGGGTACGGCGCGAAGACCAGGCCACCGACGTACGCCGAGCTGTGGCTGTTCACCTCGGCCAGATCGGTTGAGACGCTAGCGGTCAGATAGGAAACTTCACCGTGATACTGGCCGTGGAAGACCAGGATCATCGGCCGACCGGTGGCTTCGCGCGCGAGTTTGACGCCGGTCTCCACAGCGAGCGTGCCGCTCAGGGACGCCATGACCCTGGTGATCCCCGGCGGTGCGACCGAGATCAGCTTGTTGGCAAGCTCGATCGCCGGCTCGTTCTGCACGTAGTCCGTGATCTCCATGCCGTACCGGCGCTGCGCGTCCACGACGGCCTCGATGACCGTCGACGGCGTGGCCCCGTAGGGCGTCGCTCCCCAGCCTGAGACCAGGTCGACAAAGACGTTGCCGTCGACGTCCTCGATCAGAGACCCCTCCTTGCGGGTCTCCACGAAGGGGACTTCGTCGTGGTCCTGCATAGGTGCAGCGACGATCGGATCGAAGGTTGCCCACAGCTCACGACTGCGCGGGCCTGGCAGTGGTGTGTCGACCTGCGGCCACTGGTGCATGGGGTTCACCTGTCTCTAGTGCGAAGCGGGCCGCTGTTCGCGACCGACGCTTGGTGCTGGTTGGGTCTAGTGGCGATCATCGAGCGCGGCGCTTGGACTTCCTTGGCATGTCGCGGAGGACTTCTCGAGCAGCGTTCCGTCCGTTCGCACCACTGACGCCGCCGCCAGGGTGGGTTCCGGCTCCGCACAGATAGAGCCCAGCGATCGGCGTGCGGTAGTCGGCGTATCCACGGACAGGACGGTTGAAGAACAACTGGTCCGGGGCCATGTCGCCGTGCAGGGCATGTCCCCCTGTCATCCCGAAAAGCCGTTCCAGGTCGAGAGGGGAGAGCACCTGACGGTGCAGCACGGAGGCCGAGATGCCGGGGAAGTACCCCTCCAACTCGCTCAGCACCCGATCCGCGACCTTCTCCTTGATGTCGTCCCAACTCCCCTCGGCGAGCTCGTACGGCTGGGAGTTCACGTCGACGGTGGCAATGTGTCGGGCGTCGGGCGCCAAACCCGGGTCGTGCACGGTCGGGAAGCACATCTCAATGTGCGCACCTTCCGCCGGGATGCCGCGACGGGCCTGGGCCTGCTGCAGGTCCAGCACGTCCAGCGTAGGTCCGATCTCGACGATCCCCCGGTGGTACGCCTGAACGCCGTCTCCGACGGTCGCCACACCGGAGGCGCGCGGCAGCTTGTCCAGAGCGAGGTTGATCTTCATGCTCGTTCCGACGCAGCGGATCGCCGCCACGCGTGCTCGGAACTCATCGGTCAGATGATCAGCTTCGACCAGGGTTCCGAAAGTGTGCTTCGGGTCCGCACCCGAAAGAACCAGCGGAACGTCGACCTGCGTCCCGTCACTGAGCAAGACGCCGGTCACTACAACCCCCTCAGCGGTCTTGCGGGAGAGGATCTTGGAGACCCCAACTCCGGTCCGGATCTCGGCTCCCTCCTCCCGTGCGGCCTCTGCCATCGCTTCGGTGACGCGGCCCATACCGCCACGCACGAAGCCCCAGCGCCTCATGCCACCGCCGGGATCGTGGGAGACGTGGTCATGGAGGAGCACGAAGGCAGTTCCACCTGTCGACGGACCGGCCAGGCTGTCGTTGATCGCATGCCAACCCAGTGCGGCCCTGACGTAGGGCGACTCAAATCGTTCAGCCAAGTACTGGTCGACCGACGTGGTCATCAGGAAAGCCGCCTCGGCCAGCTCGTCACGCGCCTTGCGACCGTTGCGGAACAGGGTCCTCAAGGTCGTCCAGTCGCGGCGGCGGATCCTGTCAAGGTTCGGCGCCGTCAGGTCGAAGGTCGGCACCAGAAGCTCCGCCAGCCGAATCAGCTGCTCCTCCACTATCGGCAGGGCCTTGCTGTCCGCGGGCGAGAGCCGACTGAGCTCCTTGGCAGCGACGACAGGGTCGTCGTCAAGCATGAGACGTGTGCCGTCAGGAAACATGTTCAGCGACGGACCAGCATCGTCAGTGGCGACACCGCGTTCCGCCAGTCGCATGTCGGCCCGAACGGCCGGCCGCAGCATGCTCAGTACATAGGCACCCGTCGATGCGCGATAGCCCGGCGCAAACTCCTCGGTCACACACGCTCCACCGACGATGTCTCGCCGTTCCACGACCAAGGGCAGCAAACCGGCTCGGGCAAGGTAGAAAGCCGCGACCAGCCCGTTGTGGCCGGCGCCAACGACAACGGCGTCGTAGGACTTTTCTGCACTCATGGTGAGCCTTCCAGTGATCCGATAACCACGACCCACAGGTCGCTGATATTGGTAAGGGTGGGGCCGAGAACAACGAGGTCCCCGAGGTGATCGAAGGCGCGAGACGACTCGTGCCTCCTCAGTAGATCGTCCAGGTCCAGACCAAGGGTGACAGCGCGGGCCTGCGTCCGGCTGTCGACCACAGCGCCCGCATAACGGGTGCCTCCGTCCGACCCGTCGCTGTCGATGAACACGGCCGCCACGCTCACCGGCTCGGCCTGAAGTGCTGCCGCGAACGCCAACGCCGTCTCCTGGTTTGGACCACCTTCAGCCCCGGGGAAGTTCGACGGCAGCGTCACGACCGTCTCACCACCACCAGCGATCAGGGCACAAGGCCCGGCGAACGGCCTCCCGTGCGACGCCGTCTCGCAAGCCAGCGCTGCCAGCAGAGTGCCGACCGTGGAAGCCTCACCGGTGATCTGAGTGCCGAAGACGTACGGCGTCAGGCCCATCTCCGCGGCACGGGCGCTCATTGCTGCACAAGCCCGCTCGCCGTCGGTCAGCATCAGCGTCGTGATGTCGACGTCGTCGAGCGTCGGAGACTCCGCCGAGGCACCTTCAAGGTGTGCCCTGATCGACGGATCGACCTTGTCCCAGAGCCCACGCCCGACCAGGACAGCGATCGCGTCAGCCCGAGTCGAGAGATCGGGAACAGTTGGGTCAGTGATGCAGTCCGGCCTACCGCTGGTCACATCAGGGATGGTCAGGTTGATGATTGCCGAGGCACCCATCGCCGCTGCAAACCGTCCGCCCTTGAAAGCCGAGACATGCTTGCGGACAGCATTGATGTCCTCGATCGGAGCTCCGGATGCAAGCAGCAAGCGATGGAGCTGCTGCTTCGAATCGAACGTCACACCCGCCGGCGGTAAGCAGACCAGAGCCGAGGACCCGCCAGTGAAGGACGTGATCACCAGGTCCCGGTCAGTGACGCCTTCGGCGAATTCCATCAGACGCCGGCCCGCAGCCAAGCTCGGTTGCCCGGGTACCGGATGATCAGCTTCGAGGACTTCGATCCCTGCTATTTCCCTGGCGGCTCCACGCTGGACGACGGCCAATCCGCCAGCCAGACGAGAGCCGAGAAGTTCAGACACGGCAGCGGCAACGAGGGCCGTCGCCTTTCCCGCACCGACGAACCAGATGCGGTCGTAGTCGTCGAGAATGAACGGCCTGTCGCCGATGTACAGGGTCGAGTCAACCAGCTCCACGGATCGCAGGAACCCCTCGTCGGGCATCGCTGCGGACAAGCCCGCAGCGAGAATCTCAACGGCAGTGGTGCGCAAGTGGGTAAGACCGTTGCTCGTAGGGAACTCCGAGCGGCCGGCATGGCCGTCCGCTCGGAGCTCACCATGGTCGATGCTCATACAGGCTTCCGGAAGCTCCGACCGGGGTAGGTCGCGGTCGCGCCGAGTTCCTCCTCGATCTGGAGCAGTCGGTTGTACTTCGACGTCCGCTCGCCGCGCACGGGCGCCCCGGTCTTGATCTGACCAGCGCCCAGTGCGACCACGAGGTCGGAAATGATCGGGTCCTCGGTCTCGCCCGAGCGTTCGGACACCACGACCGTGTATCCAGCCCCGGTTGCCATCCGCGCGGCGTCGAACGCCTCGGACAACGTCCCGATCTGGTTCACCTTCCACAACAGCGAGTTAGCGGCACCGACCTCGAGGCCCTGCGCCAGCCGTGCGGGGTTCGTCGTGAACAGGTCATCGCCGACGATCTGGATCCCGGATGCCTCTGTCAGCTCAGCGAAGCCTTCGAAGTCCTCCTCGTCGAGCGGGTCTTCGATCGAGACGATGCCGAAGTCCTCAATCAGTTCGAGGTAGAACTCGATCAGCTGGTCACGGCTGTATCCCTTGCCGGCAACCGTATAGATGCCGGACTCCTTGTTGTAGAAGTGGCTGGATGCGGCGTCGAGTGCGTACACGATCTCGCCCGTGTAGCCGGCCTTGTCGACGGCTTCGTGAAGTAGGCCGAGAGCCTCGCGCGGGTCGCTGATCTGCGGCACGTACCCACCTTCGTCGCCGGTGTTCAGCGCTGACTTCCCGTAGCGGGGAAGGAGAATCGAGCCGAGTACGAGGTTGATCTCGGTGCTGACCTGGAGCGCCTCGAGCATCGAGCCGGCGCCCACTGGCATCACGATGAACTCCTGGAAGTCGAGCTCGCCGGACGCATGCTTGCCACCGTTGATCAGGTTCACGAGCGGCAAAGGGAGGATGTGGGCGTCGGAATTGAGCGAGCGATACAGCGGCATCGAGCGTGCTGCTGCTGCCGCGCGGGCAGCTGCCAGCGAAACGCCGAGGATCGCGTTGGCACCCAGGCGCGACTTGTTCGGTGTGCCATCAAGCTCACAGAGCGCTGCGTCCAGGTCGCGCTGCGACTCGAAGGTACGGCCCAGCAGATGGGCCGCAATCTCACCCCGCACGGCGCCAACGGCACCAAGGACGCCGAAGCCACCGAATCGACTCCCACCGTCGCGGAGTTCCGCTGCCTCATGGATTCCGGTCGACCGACCGGAGGGGACGTCTGCGCGACCCATCACCGGACCTAGGGGGCCACCCTCAAGGACCAGGTCGACCTGCACCGTGGGCAGACCGCGGCAGTCGAGTACTTCGCGGGCGGAGATCTGACCGATTCGTAGCGTGTTCATGGCTCCCCATTTGAGGTTTGAGTAGGACGGTCCTCAAAACCTATAGACGGGGAATCCGATTGTCAACAGTTTACAATCAGGAAGCCTACTCTTCGCGCAGATCCGGTTCTGCAACGACGGGCGACAACCTCGCGGCGGAAACCTCCATGTGCTCGAGCACGAGGCGGTCGACCAGTGCGAGGTCCCGATCGCGAATCGCGTCTGTGATGGCCTGGTGCTCGCGCACGACCTCCTCACGACCGGCATAGAACGGCTCGAGCCTCAAGAGGCACAGCTGGGTCTCGGCCACGAGGGTGCGGAACATGCGGTCCAACCTCGCGCTCTTCGCCGCGGACACCAACGTCAGGTGGAACTGGAGGTCGCGAGAGGCCAGCTCGGCCCATGAGCCCTCGATCGATGCAGCGAGCTGCTCGACACGCTCCTGCAGAGCGCCGATCGCCTCATCGTCGTCCAGACCGATCACGACGGCAGCAGCCGTTCTCTCGACTGCAGCCCTGGCCAGGTAGATGTCTCGAACATCCTCGGTGCCAAGCTCGACGACAAAGACCCCTCGGTTTCGTTCGCTCCGCAGCAGCCCTTCCTGGATGAGGCGTTGAAGTGCCTCCCGGATCGGGCCTCTGCTCACGGCCAGCCGTTCGGCCAGCGAGTGTTCCGAAAGTTGGGCACCGGGCGCGAAGGTTCCGTCCAGGATGCGCGAACGAAGTTGGTCCGCAACCAGGACTGGCGTGCTTTCCTGCCGAAGCGGCGACAGCCCGACGGGTTCAGACACGATGACTCCAAGTGTGGATGATAGGATTATCTACAATACAACCATAATCTTACGACAGGCCGCTGACTCTGCGATGAACCTCGCCGAAGATACATTGCCAAATACCGCGGTCATCGAGGGTCCGGTGTCGGTATCCGGCACGACGACTCCTCCCGGCGACAAGTCAATCTCGCACCGCGCCTTGATCCTGTCTGCGCTAGCGGACGGGGAATCGGTGATCAGCGACCTTGCCGACGGAGACGACGTCGAGCACACGGCACGTGCCCTGACGGCCTTCGGTGCAGAGCTGACCCGAGACGGAAACACGATCCGTGTTGTCGGCGGGGCACTCCACGAACCCGCCGGCGTCGTCTACACGGGGAATTCGGGTACCGGCATCCGTCTGCTCGCTGGGGTTGCTGCAGGGCTCCCAGCCCTGACGGTCCTGCACGGCGATGCTTCTGTGAATCGCAGACCGATGGATCGAGTCGTTGTCCCGCTCCGTCAGATGGGCGCCGCGATCGACGCTCGCGCCAATGGCCGATTTCCACCGCTCACCGTTCGGGGCACACGGTTGCGCGCGATGTCGTACGACATGCCTGTGCCGTCAGCGCAGGTCAAGTCGGCCATTCTCCTGGCGGGCCTTACGGCCGACGGCGAGACGGTCGTTCGAGAACAGTTGCTCAGTCGGTCCCACACTGAGGAGATGCTCCTGGCTCGCGGAGCTGATATCCACACTTCAGGCACGACAGTGCGGCTCCGACCATCTCGATTGAAGGCGCTCGACGAGCGCGTGCCGGTAGACCCGTCACAGGCTGCGTTCTGGATCGTGGCCGGCGCACTTGGCGAGGCAAACAACATGACGATCGAGAACGTCTATCTGGGCCCGGCACGACGTGGCTTCCTCGACGTACTGCTCCGGATGGGGGCTCAGGTCTCGGTCGAGGAACCGACCTCAACAGAGAGCGGCTGCACCATACGGGTACTCGGCGCCGAGCTCCATGGCGTCACCATCGAGCCGGATGAGATCCCCGGCCTGATCGACGAGATCCCGATCCTCGCCGTGGCAGCAGCGTTGGCAAGCGGAACAACTGTGATTCGCGGCGCCACTGAGCTGCGCTTCAAAGAGTCCGACCGGATTAGCAGCACTGCCAGGATGCTGGCCGCGTTCGGTGTCGGAGTGACCGAGTTCGACGACGGACTATCGATCACAGGTGGCACCGAACTCATCGGCGCCGAGGTCGATTCGGGCGGCGACCACCGGATCGCCATGGCGGCCACTATCGCGGGCCTGTTCGCGCGGGGACGGACCACCATCCGCGGGATGCAAGCCGTTGGCACCAGTTATCCAGGCTTTCTGGACGACTTGAATCGCTGCGCCCCTCAAGCCCTGGTCGCCGAATCCGAGCACGGAGATCAATCATGAACACATATCGCGCTCTGCGCGTGATCGTGATCGGGGCGGGCGCGTGGGGACTCCCGACAGCCGCCGAACTAGCTCGGCGCGGTCACACCGTCACCTTGGTGGACCGCTACGGACCGGGGAACCTCTGGTCGTCCTCCGCCGGACCTACTCGCCTATGGCGCGTCGCAGATCCTGACCGGGCGGCGACTCGCTTCGGCCGTCGAAGCGTCGACGCCATGGACCGCGTCCAGAAGCACACAGGGCAGACCGTGTACGAGCGCCAAGGGCTCGTGTGGCGCGACGCACCCGACCCGATCGCCCGTCTCCTCGAGAGCATTCGCGCCGAGGAAGTGCAGCACATCGAGATTCCCGCAGTCGATGTCGGTGACTACTTTCCAGGCCTGCGATCGGACGGTCGAGACGCTGTGTGGCTCCCGGAGGCAGGCGCCGTGCTCGCCTCCACTTCACTGTCCGCCTACCGCACGATCTTCGAACGCCATCGAGGTGCGAGCGACATCATCATGGGACAGGTCGTGGGGATCAAGAGCGTCGAGGCCGGAGTGCACATAGTGCTCGACGATGGACGAACCTTGCAGGCGGACGCTGCTGTCCTGGCCGCAGGTCCCGGAGCAAAGAACTTGCTCCCGTCGCTCGGGGTGACGACGCCCGTACAACCGTTTGCCGAACAGGTAATCCACGTCGGCTATCCCGATCGTCCTTCGGCTCTGGACTCGCTCCCTTGTCTCTTCGATGGCCCTAGCGACCAGGCCGCAGGTATCTACGCGATGCCGACGCCCGGGGTCGGGTACAAGGTCGGCTTGGACCTGCCTCTCAGGCCAGTCGACGAAACAGACCTCGACCGCACCCCGAACTCCGCTCGTACCGCAACAATGGCCGCACGGGCGCGACACGATCTCTCGATGCCCGACGTCTGCCTCATCGATGAGCAGGTCTGCGTCTGGACCGATTCGCCTGACGGCTGGTTCATCGTGGATCGACTGGACAACGTTGTCATCGCGTCCGGGGACTCGGGCAAGGGCTTCAAGTACTCGGCCCTCATGGGCGAGATACTCGCCGATCTCGCTGAGGGGCGAAGCGCTGATCCCGAAGTTTCGGCGATGTCCTTGGAACGATTCGCGGACAGGGCGTTCCCGGTCGAATGGGCTCCGACCGCAATGGGCGGCCGCGAAGTTCTCTGACCGCGGCGCCCAGCAAAACTCGTCGTCCATCACTCAGCGGGACGGCCTGTGAGAGGTTTGTGAGAGGTCGACCTCAGGTGCCCGCATGCGGACCGAGCCAACAGCGCGCTGACCTGCAGCTTTGCTCCCCGGGCAGGAGTCGAACCTGCGTCGCTAGTCCTGATTCAAAGTCAGGCGGGCCCTACCGGCAGACCAACCGGGGAATGAGAGACAAGGTTATCGGTCCGCGGTCCTGCTCGAGAGGACGCCCGCGGGACAGCGCCTTTGGTGCTTGAATGAGCGCGTGCTGGTCCACGGTGCGTTAGTCCCGCCCCGAGCGGCGTTGGACGAACTTGCCGACGTGGTGCGCTCGGTCCGGCGGAGGGTCGAGGCCGCCGCGTCTGCACCCGCTCGCCGCTTCGGCCGGCGCACTCCCGTCCAGGTCCCGACCGCGCCGCTCGAACCGGCGCTCGAAGACATCCCGATGGCGAGCCTGCGGCTGCCGATCACCGGGTTCGGCAACCTCACCAGCGCCGATGCCCGCAGGATCACCGAGACCATCGCGGCCTCGGCCGCGCAGTGGACGCCTCCGACTGTCTGCTTCACCGGCGGGGCCGCACTCGAGTTCCCGGGCGACCGATCGGTCTGGGCCAGGCTCGATGGCGACCTCGACGCCCTGTCCGAGATCGCTCGGGGGGTACCGCACAGCGTTGAACGCCTCGGCTTCTTCGTCGACCGGCGCGTGTTCCGCCCGATGCTCTCGATCGCGACGGTCACCAACGCCACGATCGCCGCCGACCTGGAGACCGTGGTCACTGCCCTCGATGCCTTCCGCGGCCAGGACTGGATCGTGGACAGCATCGTCCTGACCACTGAAGCCTTCGTCGCCGGACGCAGCGAGACCCAGGTGCTCGAGCGGATCCCCGTCGGGTAACTGCCCGGTCTCCGCTCCTGTTGAAAGCCGGCCGACGCTGGTTCACTGACCGGATGCGACTCCAGTACGACGACGTCCCGCTCGGGAAGGGCCACTACGAGAGCGTGTATTTCGTCGCGACCCACCCGAGCGAGCCGCGCGCCCTGTGGCTCCGTACGACGGTCCGCAAGCGCCCGGGCCAGGAACCGGTCGGCGCACTCTGGGCCACCTGGTTCACCGAGGACGGCGTGCGGGCCGCGAAGCTGGACGGTCTCCCGATCAGCACCGACAGATCAGCCATCACCATCGGGGCGGTGCGCAACGGCCCTGGCGGGAGCACCGGCGAGATCATCGGCGACCGGCTCGGCGCAACATGGGACCTCACGTTCACCCCGATCGACGGCGGGCAGTCGCTCGAACACCTGCACCCTGCGTACCTCTACTCGGCGCCGATCCCCCGTACCAAGCCGACCTCGCCCGCGCCGAACGTCACGATCGCGGGTCAGCTGACCATCGATGGCGCGTCTATCGACCTCGACGGCTGGACCGGGATGGTCGGCCACAACTGGGGCTCGCAGCATGCAGCCCGGTGGATCTGGCTGCGGGCCGCCGGCCTGGGAAGCGACGGAACCGGCTGGCTGGACGCCGTACTGGCGAGGATCCGGGTCGGCCCGGTCCTGACGCCGTGGACCTCGTTCGGAGCCCTGCAGCTGGACGGCGCGCGGCACCCGCTGGGTGGGCTGCTTCGCCGCGACAGCGCCGTCGACCTGGGGCCCGACAGCGCCAGGATCACACTCGGCGGACCGGGGCTCAAGGTCGTCACGACTGCGCGGGTGCCGCTGGCGTCGACGGTCGGCTGGAAGTACGCCGATCCCAACGGCCACGGGCATGAGGTCGTCAACTCGTCGGTCGCCGCGATGACGGTCACCGTCGCAGGAGGCAACGGCACCACCGTCTTCGAACCAGCGCGCCGCGGGGTGCTGGAGGTGGGCGGGGACACCCGGGCGTTCGACGTACCGCTGCAGCCGTACGAGGACTGAGGGTCTGCGCGCACCTCACCACATCTCGACACGCTCGGTCGCGACCTCGTTCCTCGGTCGGCGCTCGCTGCTCGATGACCGACGATCAAGTCCGCTGGCGCGTCCTTGATCAACCCGCGTTGATCGAGTCCTCGCTGAAGTCGTGCTGGGTGAAGTCCACCGACCGCCTGGCGTTGGCGATCGAGGTCACCGTGCTGGTCCCGACCGGTCCGAGCCTGTCGAAGACGGTCGCCGTACCGGTGGCGATGCCGTCGTGGGAGTACCAGCTCGTCGCGGCGATACCGATCTCCTGGCTGACCGGGACCCGCGAGATCGCCAGCGTGATGTCGGTGTTGATGTACTGCACGCCTTCGGTGCCCCAGTTGACCACCATGCTGGTGGAGTCGGCTGCCCCCGCCAGTCCTTGGAACGGGGTCGGCTTCTCCCCCACCACGATGCCGAGAGCGGTCTGCCAAGTCTGTTTGCGGCCGCCGTTCTGGTGCTCGGCGAAGTTCTGCGACCACCCGACTCCGTGGCTGAAGAAGATCGGCACCCGTGGCTCCTCGGAGATCGCCGCGATCTCGACCGGCGGTGGCTGCGGCGCATCGGTCGGCCCCCAGACCGTGCCGGTCGGGTTCTCGGTGGCCTTCAGGAACAGGGCGCTGGCTCGAGCGACCACCTCTCCCTCCTGGGCCAGCGTCGCGTCCACGAGCATCAGCCGGGAGCCCTCACGGATCACCGTCGACGCCATCGAGCACGGCCCCATGCTCGGCGCACGGAACAGATCGACGGTGTAGCGCGCCGGGCGCAGGTCGTCTCGACCGGCCGCGACCACCCTGTTCTCCAGCTCGCGGGCGAGTGCTCCGCTGGTCGCGACGCCGTGCATCTGGTCGGCGCGCCAGAGGCTGCGGGCGATGTTCTGGGGGATCAGGACATCGCCCTCGAGGCGGAAGAGTGCGAACTGCGTCATGCCCACATCCTTCAGGAGGCGGGACGCGGCGTTCCTTCACCCCCCGGACACCTGGTAATTCCTCGGCGTACGGGCACGTAGGTTACGGTTGCGTAGGTACGCAGCTCGATCCGAAGGAACCCTGAATGACCACGTCTCCCGTGCTCGATGAGCCGATCACCCAGCACGCCACGTTGGGTGGCGAGACCCAGTCCCGCACCGAGCAGGTCGCACTGGGCATCTTCATCCTGGTGCCTTTCCTGGCACTCGTGGTCGCGATCCCGGTCGCCTGGGGCGGCTGGCTCGGCTGGTCTGACCTGGCGATCATGGGCGCGATGTACTGGTTCACCGGCCACGGCATCACCGTCGGGTTCCACCGGCTCTTCACCCACAAGTCGTTCAAGCCGAACCGGTTCGTGAAGAACCTGCTCGCCATCGCCGGCTCGATGGCGATCCAGGGACCCCTGGTGCGCTGGGTTGCCGACCACCGCAAGCACCACAAGTTCTCCGACCGCGACGGTGACCCGCACAGCCCCTGGAAGTACGGCACCAACCTGCGTGCGCTGACCAAGGGCTTCCTGCACGCGCACATGATGTGGCTCTTCGACACCGAGCAGACCGTGCAGCGCAAGTACGCGCCGGACCTGCTCAAAGACCGCGACCTGGTCCGGATCTCGAAGAACTTCTGGGCCTTCGTGATCATCTCGATGGCATTGCCGGCCGTCCTCGGTGGGCTGATCACCTGGTCGTGGCAGGGTGCGCTCACCGCCTTCTTCTGGGGCTCCCTGGTCCGGGTCGCGCTGCTGCACCACGTCACCTGGTCGATCAACTCGATCTGCCACACGATCGGCGAGCGCCCGTTCGTCTCGCGCGACAAGTCGGCCAACGTCTGGTGGCTGGCGATCCCGTCCATGGGCGAGTCCTGGCACAACCTGCACCACGCGGACCCGACCTGCGCGCGCCACGGCGTCCAGCGCGGACAGCTCGACACCTCGGCCCGCCTGATCTGGCTGTTCGAGAAGGCCGGCTGGGTCTCCGAGGTCCGGTGGCCGGTGGCCGAGCGGATCCAGGCCAAGCTGGTCACGGCTCAGCCTGCCGTCTGAGAGGTTGACTGGCGGCCGGCTGGCAGGATGAGCTGGTGCCGACCCGCGACGAACGCTCGAAGAAGCCCGCCCGTAGCCGGATGACCGCTGCGGAGCGTCGCGAGCAGCTGATCGAGATCGCACGCGCGGTCTTCGCCGAACGCGGCTTCGACGGCGCCTCGGTCGAGGAGATCGCCGCGCGCGCCGGGGTCTCCAAGCCGGTGGTGTACGAGCACTTCGGCGGCAAGGAGGGCATGTACGCCGTCGTGGTCGACCGCGAGGTGCGGCAGCTGCTCGGGATGATGCGCGACGCCCTGTCGGCCGGCTCGCCGCGGGTCCTGCTCGAACAGGCCGCGTTCGCGCTGCTCGACTACATCGAGCAGTCCTCGGAAGGCTTCCGGATCCTGGTGCGTGACACGCCGCTCGGCTCGGCCAGCGGCTCCTACGTCTCCATCCTCAGCGACATCGCTACCCGCGTCGAAGGCATCCTGGTCGACGAGTTCAAGCACCGCGGTTTCGACGTCAAGGCGGCGCCGATGTACTCCCAGATGCTCGTCGGGATGGTCGGTACGACCGGCCAGTGGTGGCTCGAAGCACGCAAGCCCGCGAAGGAGGTGGTCGCGGCCAACCTGGTGAACCTCGCCTGGAACGGGCTGGCCGGCCTCGAGGCGAAGCCGGTGCTGCGGATCAGGAGCTGACGAGCGCGGCGACCAGTGCGTCGGGCTGGGAGAGCGCGATGAGGTGGCCGCCGGGCAGCACCTCGACCTCCAGGCCCAGGCGTTCGCGCGCCACCCGCTGCTGCAGAGCGAGCGGGAAGAACCGGTCGGCATCACCGGCGATCACCCGCGTCGACACCGCCGGCCAGGCCGCGATGTCGCACACCGACCCGAACACCACGTCGGCCTCCGGTCGCTGCTTGTCGGCACCCGACTGGGCGACGTCAGGGTCGACGTCGTGCAGGAAGTACGCATCGATGTCGAACTCCACCGGCCAGCCGCCGGCCGTGGCGGCGGCCACCCTCGCCTCGAGCTGGCCGACCGCCTCCCACCACGCGCCCGGGGTCTCGCCGGGCGACGGCACCATCGCGTTGACCATGACCAGCTCACGAGGCGGGCGGTGCGCTGCTACGAGTCGGTCCGCCAGCATCGCGGCCGTGAAGCCACCGAGCGACTGCGCCACGATCACGATGTCTTCCTCGTAGGCACACGCAGCCAGTCCGAACTCGACGTACTCGGGCAACCCGGCGGACTCGTCGTCGCCGGGCAGGTCGATGGCGATCGCCGTGTGGCCGGCGTCCTCGAGCAGGGGAACGACCCGGTGCCAGTACCAGTCGGTACCGCCAGCGCCCGGGATCAGGACGTAGTGGCTCACGCGGCGTCCGCGCCGTCGTCGGGATCGGTCATGGAAACCATCCTGATCCACCGCACCGACAAAGTCAGGACCCGAGCGGCGTCAGCACCTCGACGCGATTGCCGAACGGGTCGGCAGCGTGGAAGCGCAGGTATCCGTCGAAGGTGGTCCGCTCGGTCTCGTCGACACCGAACCCGTGGTCGTGCAGACGCCGGGCCAGCCGGTCGAGCTCGTCGCGCGTCTCGACGACGAAGGCAGGATGCGCCTTGCGAGCGGGCCGGAAAGCGACCTCGACCCCGACATGCAGCTCGGCCGCCACCACGTCGCCGTCGTAGGCGCGGAACCAGCAGCCTCCGCGTCCGGCGAGCGCCTCGGGCTTGGCGACCTCGGTCAGACCGAGCGTCGTGTAGAAGGCCCGGGCCGCGTCCTCGCCGCCGGGCGGGCAGCCCACCTGGACGTGGTGGAGTCTCACGCCGGCACCTGCGCCACGACGAACACCCGACGGAACGGCATCAGCACACCGGCCGCACTCGCCGGATACGCGATCGCCAGCCGGAGCTTGAACTCCTCCTCGTACGACGCCCGCATGTCCGGCTCGAGCGCTTGCAGGGTTGGCCCTGCCGCCGTCCCGCTGACCCAGGTGAACACGGGGTCGGGGCCGTGGAGCACATGGAGATAGGTCGTCTCCCAGGCATCGACGGTGCAGCCGAGCGCGGCCAGGACCGCGAGGTAGGTAGCCGCATCGAAGGCCTGCGGTGAGGCGACCCCGGCAGTCCGGGCGGCGTACGGCGCCTCAGCGGCGAGGTCACGACGGATCGTGTGGGTCGGCTGTTCGAAGTTCCCGGGGACCTGGAAGGCGAACCAGCCGCCGGGACGAACCTGGCCGACCAGCCTGGGGAGCAGTTCGAGGTGGCCGGGAATCCATTGCAACGTCGCGTTGGAGATCAGGACGTCAACAGGTTCGGCCGGCACCCACGAGGCAACGTCACCGACCGCGTACGACACCGCGCCACCGAGCTCGGCAGCTTTCGCGATCATCTCCGGACTGCTGTCGATCCCGCTGACCGCGGCGTCCGGCCAGCGCTCGGCCAGCAACCTGGTCAGGTTGCCCGGCCCGCAGCCGAGGTCGACCACGGACGCCGGGGAGCTCGCACCGATGCGGGCCACGAGCTCGACGAAGGGGCGGCCGCGCTCGTCGGCGTAGGTCAGGTAGCGGTCGGGATCCCACGAGTGCTCAGGCATCGTTCCTCCATCTGTCTTGATATCAAGATACTTTGCTCCTCAGTTCTCTCGATGTCAAGAATCTTTTCCCCTAAGATGCCCGCATGGCACCCCACGAGTCCGAGGCGGACGAGGTCGACGAGCTCGTCCAGGCCTGGCGACGGGAACGCGATGACCTGGACCTGGCGCCGGTCGAGGTGTTCAGCCGGATCAGCCGACTGGCCCGCCTGCTCGACCTCGCGCGTCGGGAGGCGTTCACCGCCCACGACATCGAGCCGTGGGAGTTCGACGTCCTCGCCGCGTTGCGACGCGCCGGCAAGCCCTACCAGCTGAGCCCGGGACAGCTGCTGCGCGAAACGATGGTCACCAGCGGCACGATGACCAACCGCATCGACCGGCTCACCGAGCGGGACCTGGTCGATCGCTCCCCCGACCCCAGCGATCGCCGGGGCGTCCTGGTCGGCCTCACCGTTGCCGGCAAGCGGGCCGTCGACGGCGCGTTCGAGACCCTGCTCGACCGCGAGCGCGATCTCCTCGCCGAGCTCTCGGCCACCGAGCGTCGCGACCTGGCGGCCTTGCTCAAGAGGTTGATGGGTCCGCTTCGTTGATCGTCGAGCGTGACGAGACGTGGTGACCGAGGCGCAGTCTTAACGGTCCCCGGTGACCGCGATCGCCAGCCCGAGACCGATCATCGAGATCCCGCCGACTGCGCCGACTGCTTCCCCGCGGCGCGCCGACCCGGTGAACCAGGACCGCAACCGGCTGGCCACGAGCGCCCACAGGCTGTCCGACGCGATGCCGATCGCGAACGCGATCAGACCCAGCAGGAGCATCTGCACCTGGAGGTGTCCGGCGTTGCGATCGATGAACTGCGGCAGCACGGCCGCCATCATCAGGTAGCCCTTCGGGTTCGAGACCCCGACGACGTACCCCTGCCGAATCGCGCGTCGCCAGGTCATCCGGGAGGTCCGCTCGTCAGCTGTAGGTCCCCCGTCGAGGAACTCCTTGCGGCGGCGTACGCCTTCGACGCCCAGGCAGAGCAGGTACGCCGCCCCGGCGAACTTGAGCACCAGGAACAACGGGTGCGAGTCCTGCACCACCACACCCAGCCCGAGGGCGACGAGCACGATCACGGTCAGCAGGCCGAGCGAGTTGCCGGCGACGCTGGCCAGCGCGACGGTGCGCCCGTAGGTCAGCGCACGACCGACGACGAAGACGACGCTCGGCCCCGGGATCGCGATGATGATGAGCGCGGCCAGACCGAAGGTCAGGACCTGATCGAGGGTGATCACCCGTCGAGGCTAGCCTCGAAATCGCCGAAGCGGGGTGCCCATTCCTCGGGCTCGACCCGGAGGGCGTTCGCTGCGAAGGCGATCGCGTGGTACCAGCCGCAGATCATGATCGCGTCAAGGATCTCGCGCTCCTCGAACTCGGCACGAAGGTCGGACCACAATCCGTCGTCGAGGTCCGCCCGGTCGTGCAGCGAATCTGCGAGCCGGATGAGGACACGGTCGCGGTGCGACCAGCAGCCGTCACCCTCGGTCCCTGCGACCAACGAGGCACCCTGCTCCCGGTCCAGCCCGGCGCGATCCGCGAAGTACGCCGCATGCACGCCGAACTCGTACTCGCAGTCGCACCGGACGCAGGTGCGGTCGATCAGGATCTCGCGGTCGCGCAGACCCAGGCTCAGCCGACGACTCAGCTCGTAGGACCCCCAGGTCGTCATCGCCTCGGCCATCGGGAGGTTGATGGCGAAGGTGCGGAAGAGGCCGATCGGTTCGAGGTCTACCGGCATCATCCGGGCAAGCTGCTCGGCAACCTGGGGCCCGTACGGCGGTTCGAGTGGGTGGACACGTGGCATGACGGCCTCCTGTTGCTATTTTCGAAACATCTGGCTTCACGATATGGTTTCGATTACCGAAACACAAGGGAGACGAGATGGCCCCGAAAGTCCCCCGGCCCGGAACACCGGTCCGCGGCTCGACCACCGGTCGTCCGCTTCTCGCGGCGATGGACCTGCTCGGTCGTCGCTGGACGCTGCGCATCCTGTGGGAACTTCGGGACGGTGCCCTCGGTTCGCGCGCGCTGCGCGATCGCTGCGACCAGATGTCGATGAGCGTGCTCTACGCCCGGCTGGCCGACCTCACCGAGAGCGGCCTCGTTCGCCAGGACGCCGCGGGAGCCTACGAGCTCACCCAGGTCGGGGCTGCCCTCAACCTTGCGCTGCGCCCCCTCGATGCGTGGGCGCGCCGGTGGACTGCGGACCTACTCGAGTAACGCGGAGGCCTCGAGCCACTCCAGCTCGAGGCCGTCCCGCTCGGCCTGCGCCGCACTGAGCTCCTCGGCGAGCCTGCCCATGGCCACGTAGTCGTCAGCCACCGCGGCGATCTCGGCGTTCAGCACGGTCTCGCGGGCCAGCAGCCGGGCGATCTGCTTCTCGACCCGGGCGATCGTCTTGCGGGCGGCACGTTCGTCCGCGCCGCCGACCTTCGCCTTGGCATTGCCGGGGTTTCGAGACGGTTGCTGCGCAACCTCCTCAACCACCGGTGGTTGAGGAAGGCCGGCTCGGCCTGTCTCGAAACCTGCGCCACCCTTCTGGCGCATCTCGAGGTACTGGTCGACGCCTCCCGGCAGCATCCCGATGGTGCCGTCGCCCATCAGCGCCCAGACGCTGTCGGTGACCCGCTCGAGGAAGTACCGGTCGTGGGAGACCACGATCAGGGTCCCGGGCCAGCCGTCGAGGAAGTCCTCGAGGACGGCGAGGGTCTCGATGTCGAGGTCGTTGGTCGGTTCGTCGAGCAGCAGCACGTTGGGCTCAGACAGCAGCAGCTTGAGCAGCTGGAACCGGCGGCGCTCCCCGCCCGACAGGTCGCCGAGCCGCGCCGTCAGGCGGTCGCCGGTGAAGCCGAACCGCTCCAGCATCGACGACGCCGTGAGCTCCTGCCCGCTGGCCGTGCGGGTGATCCGGCGGATGTCCTCGATCTCGGTGAGCACCCGTGCCATCGGGTCCTCAGGCGTGACGTTCTGGGTCAGGTGCTCCATGGCCACCGTGCGGCCCCGCTTCACCTTGCCCTTGGTCGGCTCGAGGATGCCCGAGACCAGGGAGAGCACCGAGGTCTTGCCGGCGCCGTTGACCCCGACGATGCCGACACGGTCACCCGGACCCAGCCGCCAGGTCGCATGCCTGAGCAGGGTGCGCTCACCGCGGACCAGATCCACGTCCTCGAGGTCGACGACGTCCTTGCCGAGACGCTGGGTCGCGAACCGTTCGAGCGCGAGCCGGTCGCGCGGCGGCGGCTCGTCGGCGATCAGCTCGTTGGCCGCGTCGATGCGGAACTTGGGCTTCGAGGTGCGGGCCGGGGCGCCGCGGCGCAGCCACGCGAGCTCCTTGCGCATCAGGTTCTGCCGTCGCTGCTCGCTGGCCGAGGCCTGCCGCATCCGCTCGTTCTTGGCGAGCACGAACGCGGCGTACCCGCCTTCGTACAGGTCGATCACGCCGTCGTGCACCTCCCAGGTCTGCTCGCAGACCTCGTCGAGGAACCAGCGGTCGTGGGTGACGACCACGAGCGCCGACGCACGGCGCTTCAGGTGGTTGGCCAGCCAGGCGATCGCCTCGACGTCGAGGTGGTTGGTCGGCTCGTCCAGGATCAGCAGGTCGTCCGGCTCGAGCAGCAGCTTGGCCAGCGAGCAACGGCGACGCTCTCCCCCGGACAGCCCGTGCACGACCCGGTCCAGCGAGATCCCGTCGAGCAGCACCTCGACCACCTCGCGGGTCGTCGCGTCCGCGGCCCACTCGTGGTCGGCCTTGCCGCCCAGGACGACCTCACGCACGGTGTGGGTGTCGTCGAGCAGGTCCCGCTGGTCGAGGTAGCCCAGGTACAGTCCGCGCGAGCGGGAGACCCGCCCGGTGTCGGGTTCCTCGCGACCGGTCATCAGGTTGAGCAGCGTGGTCTTGCCGTCGCCGTTACGGCCGACGACGCCGATCCGCTCGCCCTCGCCGACACCGAGGCTGACCTCGTCGAGGAGGATCCTGATGCCGAAGGACTTGGAGACCTTCTCGAGGTTGACGAGGTTGCTCATGCGTACTCGACCACGTGGGCACCGGCCACCGGACCGGTGGCGACCAGGACACCGCGGTAGCCCTGGTCCATCAGGTCCTGACGGACTCCCAGCGCGCTCTCCTGGTCGCTGATCAGGGTCAGCACGGTCGGGCCCGAACCCGAGACGACGAGCTCGTGGGCGCCGGCGTCGCGGGCATCGGCGAAGGTCTGCTCCAGATCGGGACGCAGGCTGAGGGCAGCCGGTTGCAGGTCGTTGCTCAGCGCCGCACCGAGCTGGTTGACGTCGCGGGTGCCCAGGGCTGCGATCACGGCCCGGGTCCGGCCGACCAGGAAGGTCCCGTCGCTGTCGAGCCGGTCGAACTCGGCGTACACCGCGGCCGTGGACAGTCCGATGTCGTTCGGGATCACCACCCACCACCAGCTGCCCTCGTCGGTCACCGGCTCGACGACCTCGCCGTTGCCGGTGCCGTGCGCGGTGCCGCCGATCAACGCGAACGGGACGTCGCTCCCCAGCTCGGCAGCGATCGCGAGCAGGTCCGCGTCCGCGGTCTGCAGGTCCCACAGCCGGTCGAGCGCGACCAGCGTGGCGGCCGCGTCCGCGCTGCCACCGGCCATGCCGCCGGCCACCGGAATGCCCTTGTTGATCGCGATGGCGGCGCGCCGGGTGATCTGGTGGTGCGCGGTGAGCAGCCCACCGGCACGGACGACGATGTTGCTCGAGTCCAGGGGCACGTCCGCGCAGTCGATGTCGCCGATCGGCTCGACGCTGACCGACCACATCGCCGACTCGGTGACCGTGACGTCGTCGTACAGGCTGACGGCCTGGTAGACGGTGTCGAGCGGGTGGTAGCCGTCGGCACCGCGGGAGCCCACGCCGAGGAACAGGTTGATCTTGGCGGGGGCGCGCACGGTGACGCTCCGGGGTGCACTCACAGACACTCGGCAATCCTCACGAAGTCGTCGATCCGCAGCTCTTCACCGCGGGTCATGGGGTCGATCCCGGCAGCTGCCAGGGCCGCCTCGGCTGCCTCGGCCGACCCGGCAAGGTCGCGCAGCGAGGGTCGCAACGCCTTGCGCCGGTGGGCGAAGGCAGCGTCGATGACCGCGAAGACCTGCTCGCGGCTGGCGGTGGTGACTGGTGGCTCGCGGCGCGTCCAGGCGACCAGCCCTGAGTCGACGTTCGGTGCCGGCCAGAAGACGTTGCGCCCGATCGAGCCGGCCCGGCGTACATCGGCATACCACGCAGCCTTGACCGAGGGGACGCCGTACGTCTTGGAACCGGGGCCGGCCGCGAGCCGGTCTGCGACCTCGGCCTGCACCATCACCAGGCCGCGCTCCAGCGACGGCAGCAGGGCGAGGAGGTGGAGCAGGACCGGGACCGAGACGTTGTACGGCAGGTTCGCGACCAGTGCCGTCGGGGCGGGACCCGGGATCTCCGTGACCCGCAACGCATCGGCCAGGACGACTTCGAAGGCGCCGACCTGGTCGGGAGCGTGGGCTGCGATCGTCGCCGGCAGTGCGCCGGCCAGCACCGGGTCGATCTCGACGGCCACGACGCGGCGGGCCACGGCGAGCAGGGCCAGGGTCAGCGAACCGAGACCCGGGCCGACCTCGAGGACGACGTCGGCGGAGGTGATCTTCGAGTCGGCCACGATCCGGCGGACGGTGTTGCCGTCGATCACGAAGTTCTGGCCGCGCTGCTTGGTCGGCCGCAGGTCCAGCCCGTCAGCCAGGATGCGGATCTCCGCCGCCCCGAGCAACGTCGGCGGGACGGCACGGGCTTCGGTCACGTCGAGAAGGGTACGGCGGATCACGTCAGCCCCGTGACCGGGAAAGAATCAAGGGTTGTGGCGGTCGAGATCCCTCATACGGTTCTCGACACACCACAACCCTTGATGGCACTGAGGGTCAGGCGAGCTTTCCGCAGACCGGCCAGGCGCCGTAGCCACCGCTGGCGGCCCGGACCCGCTCGGCCACGGCGATCTGCTGCTCACGGCTGGCCTGATCGGGACGACCGGTTCCACCGTTCGCCTGCCAGGTCCCCAACGAGAACTGAAGACCGCCGAAGTACCCGTTACCGGTGTTGTCGTGCCAGTTGCCGCCGGACTCGCACTGCGCGATCCGGTCCCAGGGGCTGCCTGCGGCAACCCGGGGCGCCGCCTTGGTGCCCACCCGCACGACGGCCGGAACCGGCGCGGACAGAACCTTCTGGTGCAGCACGACGCGGGTGAAGACCCTGCCGTTGTGGCGCACGACCTGGTAGGTCACGTCGCGAGTACCCGGCTTGCCGGCCTTCACGACCTGGCGGTCGCCGACGTACAGCGTGGAGTCCGGGCGATCGGTCTCGCCGGGGGCGACCCGCTCGCTGGCGACCCGCTGCACTGCCGTGGTGACGCGCACCAGGGTGACGTGGACGCCGTTGGTCAGCGGGGTGCCGAGTGCGGGCGTGATGAGGTCGTTGCTGTCATAGGTCGCACCGAGCTGCGCGAGCAGGGACTTCACGTCGGGAGCCGCGATCAGCAGTCGCTGGGCCTTGGCCCGGCCGAGCTTGACGACGAGCTTCTTCGGCGTGGTGATCATCAGCAGCATGCCCTGCCGGTCGATCGAGGCGTCACGGCTGGTGGACAGCGTGGCGTCGCCGTACCGGAGACCGAGCTGGTCCAGCGCCGCCGAGACCTGGGTCGCGGTGGTCCAGTAGGTGTGCTCGCTGCCATCGACGCTGACCTGGAGCGGGCGGCCGTAGTGGACGCTGATCTCGGTGCCGTCGGACACCGGGGAGTCCAGGGACGGCACGACGACGTCGTGGGATCCGACGTGGATGGAGTCACTGGCGAGCACGTCGGCCACGTCGTGGCCGAAGGTGCGGATGGTGTGGCTGCGGCCATCGACCGAGACCGTGACGGTCCGGGTGAGGGCGAAGTAGCCGAAGGTGCTGGCGGCGAGGGCGACGGCGATGACGCCGGTCAGACCCATCAGCCACGAGCGCGAATGGAAGGCCTTGCTGCTGACGATGTGCGTGATGGTCGCGCGCACAGTTCTCCGATGCTTGCAGTCTCCGGGCCACGGGTGGTCATCGCCTGCGGTCTGGGCCGCCCTGCTGCGATGTCCGGTATATGTAGATTCCCGCTCCCGGCCAACAGTCGTCGACACTGACATCGCTCACTGCAGCAAGCAAATCGAGGACATCGCCCACGCGGGGGCAGGTGGGCCATGTCACGTGTCCGGAAGGTCCGATGTGACCCAGGTCACAACCGGCCTCCGACAGCGTTCAGCCCCAGGTTCCGCCGAACGCCACCTCGGTGTTGGCGTCGATCGCGCGGCACAGCTCACCCAGGTCGACGCCCCGGATCTCGGCCATCGCGCGCACGGTGGTGGGGATCAGGTAGGAGGCGTTCGGACGTCCACGCCACGGCTCCGGAGTCAGGTACGGCGCATCCGTCTCGACCAGGATCCGGTCCAGCGGAGCGATCCGCAGTGCTTCGCGCAGGGGCTCGGCGTTCTTGAAGGTCACGGTGCCGGCGAAGGAGAGGTGCGCCCCGCGCTCGAGGCACCGCTCGGCGAAGCCGGCGTCGCCGGAGAAGCAGTGCATCACCCACCGCGGCGGGGGCCCGACCTCATCGACGACCCGGAGCACCTCGGCATGCGTGTCCCGGTCGTGGATCACCAGCGTGCGGTCGAGCTCGTGGGCCAGCTCGATGTGCCGCCGGAACGACCTGACCTGGGCGTCGAGGCCCTCGGGACCGGTGCGGAAGGCATCCAGCCCCGTCTCCCCCACGGCCCTGACCTCCGGTCGCGCCGCCAGCTCGGTGATCTCCGCGAGGGCATCGTCGAGGAGCCCCTCCGCCTCCAGACGTGGCGCCTCGTTCGGGTGCAGCGCGACCCCGGCGACGATCGCCTCGAAGGAGGCGGCGACCTCCACGGCCCAGCGAGCTCCCGGGAGGTCGCAACCGATCTGGACGATCCGCGGAACGCCGACGGACGCTGACCGGGCGAGGGCGTCTGCCACGGCGACCGGCTCTCCCGGGGCGTCGTACGGGGCGATGTCGAGGTGGCAGTGGTTGTCGACGACCGGGTGCGGGAGCGGCTCCGGAGCCGGAGGGCGCTCGCCGGTACGGCCTGCCTTGCGTGTCATCACTCCCCTTTTCTGTGCACGAGGTCGTACACCTCACGCTTCGGTACGCCGGCGCGGCGGGCGACCTCGGCGATCGCGTCCTTGCGGGTCATACCCCCGGCCTCGCGCTCGGCCACCCAGGCCGCCAGCGTCGCCGGATCGCTGATCGGGCCGGATTCGGCTGCCCCGGTGACCACGATCGTCACCTCGCCCCGGATCCCGTCGGCCGCCCAGGTGACCAGGTCGGCGAGCGGGCCGCGGCGTACCTCTTCGTGGGTCTTGGTCAGCTCCCGGCAGACCGCCGCGGCCCGGTCCGGCCCGAAGGCCAGCGCCATCGCAGCCAGGGCGACCTCGGTGCGGTGCGGGGCCTCGAAGAACACCATCGTGCGCTGCTCGTCGGCCAGGTGATCGAGCCGTCGCGCGCGCTCTCCGGACTTGCGCGGCAGGAAACCCTCGAAGCAGAACCGGTCGACCGGGAGGCCGCTGACGGCCAGGGCGGTGAGCACCGCCGAAGGCCCCGGGACCGAGGTCACCTCGATGCCTGCCTCGACGGCCGCGACCACCAGCCGGTAACCGGGGTCCGAGACGCTCGGCATGCCCGCGTCGGTGACCAGCACCACCCGGCTGCCGGCGACGAGCAGCTCGAGCAGCTGGGGGGTGCGGCCCTGCTCGTTGCCCTCGAAATAGGAGATCACCCGCCCGGTGAGCTCGATGCCCAGGTCGGTCGTGAGGCGCCGCAGCCGGCGGGTGTCCTCGGCGGCGATCACGTCGGCCTCGGCCAGCTCGCGGGCCAGACGCGGCGGTGCGTCCTCGACGCGTCCGATCGGAGTCCCGGCCAGGACGAGGACTCCGGACGCGCTCATGGGCCCGATCATGTCAGGCAGGCGACCTGCGGCCTCGTAGGGTGACGCTCGTGGAAGCAGCCACCCTCTCGCGGACCGCGGCCGGCGACATCGTGCCGACAGCCGCCGAGCGAACCCGACCGCGCGCGCTCGATCGCGACCCGGTCATCTCGTGGGCGGCCACCTTCGGGGTCACGGTGTTCGCGGCGTTCCTGCGGGTGTGGAAGCTGGGCGATCGCAAGGCGTTCCTGTTCGACGAGACGTACTACGCCAAGGACGCCTGGTCGCTGGTGCACAACGGGTACGCGGCCAACTACGTGCCGAACGCCGACTCCAAGATCCTTGCCGGCAACCTGCACGGCCTGTACGCCGGCGGACCCGAGATGGTGGTGCACCCCGAGGTCGGCAAGTACCTGATCGGGCTGAACGAGCTGATCTTCGGGTTCAACCCCTGGGGCTGGCGGATGGCATCGGCGATCGTCGGGTCGCTGATGATCTTCGTGATGATCCGTCTGGCGCGGCGGGTCACCGGCTCGACCATGCTCGGGCTGGTCGCGGGTTTGCTGATGTGCTTCGACGGTCTCCAGTTCGTCCTGTCCCGGCTGGCCCTGCTGGACATCTTCGAGGCGTTCTTCGTACTGTGCGCGGTCAGCTGCATGGTGGCGGACCGGGATTGGTTCCGGGCCCGGCTCGCGGCCTCGATCGAACCGGTCTCGGGCTGGCGTCCGCGGTACCTGTGGCGGCCGTGGCTGCTGGCCTCCGGCGTCTGGTGGGGCCTGGCGATCGGCACGAAGTGGTCGGCGATGTACCCGATGGCCGCCTTCGGGCTGCTCTTCTGGCTCTGGAGTGCCGGCGCGCGACGGTCGTTCGGCCTCGCGAAGCCCCTGCGACGTTCCGCGGTGATCGATGCCCTGCCGGCGTTCGGGTACATCGTCGCGCTGCCGGCCCTGATCTACCTCGTGAGCTGGACCGGCTGGCTGATTCACGCGGGGGTGTACGAGCAGCACCTCTCGCACACCCAGTACGGCCCCTACTGGGGCTCCTACATCCAGCATCCGACGCACGGGTTCTTCCCCAACCTCATCCGCTCGCTCCGCTCGCTGTGGCACTACCACCAGGACGTCTGGAACTTCCACACCAAGTTCCTCAACACCTCCACCCACGTGTACCAGTCCAACCCGCTCGGCTGGCCGATCCTCAGCCGGCCGGTCGGCGTGGATGCCCAGCTGAACATCGCGCCCGGCGCGCAGGGGTGCACCGCGACCGGGACCGCGACCTGCCTGCGTCAGGTGATCCTGCTGGGTACGCCGGTGCTGTGGTGGTTCTCCTCGATCGCCCTGATCTGGGCGGGCGTGTGCTGGATCGGCAAGCGGGACTGGCGCTACGGGATCGTCGTCGTCGGCGCCCTCACGACCTGGCTGCCCTGGCTGAGGTTCGACACCCGCCCGATCTTCAGCTACTACGCCATCCTGATGGAGCCGTTCCTGATCCTCGGCGCGGTGATGCTGCTCGGCGAGATCCTGGGCCGCGCCGATGCCTCCGCCCGTCGGCGACGGATCGGCGCGATCGCCGCCGGCAGCATCGTGATCGGCGTGATCGCGAACTTCGCCTGGTTCTGGCCGATCTACACCGACGGCCTGCTCACCCAGGCCCAGTGGGTGCAACGGATCTGGTTCCAGCGGTGGATCTGATCAAGGACGCGTCAGCGGACTTGATCGGCGGTCACTTCGAGACGGTTGCGGATCAGCTCACCGGCGTGAGCCGGAAGACCCGGATCTCCCGATCGGTGCGCCCCTTGTACGTCGAGTAGACCGAGGTCACCTCGACCATCCTCGTGTACGCCGCGTCGGCTGCCGGGCCCGCGAGCAGCTCGGCGACGACGTCGAAGCGCTTGCCCCGCACGATCGCGACCGCCGCCGGATGCGCGAGCAGGTTGCCGGTCCAGGCCGGGTGGTGCTCCTGGCCGAAGTTGGACCCGACGACGATGATTGCCCCACTCGATCCAGCAGGGCCTTGGTGTGCGAAGAGAAGCGGGCTGATCCGCGTCTGCCCGCTCTTGCGGCCGGTCGTCTCGAGCAGCATCGTCGGCGCCCCGATCGGACCGAGGATCGTGCGGCGGCCGTCGGTGCGCAGGAGGATGCGACGGTCGAGCGGCATCAGCTGCCGCACCGTCCAGGAACCCGGCTTCGTCGACGCGAAGGCACTGAGCATCTTCGACAGCGCGCTGTCGCGGCTGCCCCACAGCTCGTCCGGTATCTCGGCCATCAGGTGAGTCAAGCACCCACGGAAGCGCTCCGTCGAGCATGATGACCCCGTCGACCCTCACCTGCGGCCGACGAGAGACGTCGTACGAGGAGAGTCATGCCGAACCCCGCCGAGATCCTCAACCGCGCCGGCATCGAGGCCCGCGCGCTCACCGCGCTCCTGCGAGCAGGCGCCATCGGCGGGTCGTCCCCGATGAAGACCGTCGAGATCCTCAAGACGCTGCGCGACTTCGGCCCGTTCGGCGCGGCCGTCCACCTCGCTGCGATCCGGCACCCCGACGCTCCTGCGATCGCGGATGAGCGCGGCGAGATCACCTACGCGCAGTTCGACGAGCTGATCAACCGGCTGGCCAACGCGCTGCTCGACCTGGGTCTGGAGCCGGGCGACGGCGTCGCGATGCTCTGCAAGAACCACCGGGCGCCGCTCGTGGTCGGGTTCGCCGCGTCCCGGGCGGGCCTGCGCAGCCTGTGGCTGAACACCTCCTTCTCGGCTCGCCAGGCAGGAGAGGTCTGCGAACGCGAAGGCGTCGACCTGCTGATCCACGACGGCGAGTTCACCACGCTGCTCGCCGACGTCGACCCGCGGTACGGCAAGTTCGCCGTCGATGTCACCGGCGAGACCACCGACGACCTCGACGCCCTGGTCGCGCAGGGGGCAGCGACGCTCCCTGCAGCTCCGGCCAAGCCGGGACGGATCGTGCTGCTGACCAGCGGCACCACGGGGACGCCGAAGGGCGCACCGCGGTCCGACCCGAAGGGCTTCGCGATCCCCGGCGGCGTCCTGGAGCGGATGCCGATGAAGTCCGGTGAGGCCACGGTGATGGGTCCGCCGCTGTTCCACGGCACCGGCCTGCTGCTCGCGCTGCTGGCGATCTCGGTCGGCAACAAACTCGTCCTGCGGACCAGGTTCGACCCGAAGCAGATGCTCGCCGACATCGACCAGCACAAGGCCAGCACCATCTGCGTGGTGCCTGTGATGCTCCAGCGGATCGTCGAGCTCGGTCCCGAGGTGATCAACACCTACGACACCAGCTCGCTCAAGTGCGCCTTCACCGCCGGCTCCCAGCTGCCGGCTGCCGTGTCCAAGCAGGTCAGCGAGCTGATCGGCGACGTCATCTACAACCTCTACGGCTCCACCGAGGTCTCGGTCGCGACCATCGCGACCCCGGCCGATGTCCGCGAGGTCCCGACCTCGGTCGGGCGACCGACCCTCGGCGTACGGATCAAGATCCTCGACGACAAGGGCCAACCGCTTCCCCAGGGGCAGACCGGCCGGATCTTCGTCGGGACCACCTCGCCCTTCGAGGGCTACACCGGTGGCGGCGGCAAGGACGTGATCGACGGCCTGATGGCCACCGGCGACGTCGGACACTTCGACCCGCAGGGCCGCCTCTACATCGACGGCCGCGACGACGAGATGATCGTGTCCGGTGGTGAGAACGTCTTCCCGCGCGAGGTCGAGGAGCTGCTCGTCACCCACCCGGCCATCGCGGACGCCGCGGTCCTCGGCGCCGAGGACGAGGCCTTCGGCCAACGGCTGCGGGCCTTCATCGTGCTCAAGCCCGGCCAGACTCTCGACGCCGTGGCGGTCCAGGACTTCGTCAAGGACAACCTCGCCCGCTACAAGTCGCCCCGCGACGTGCTCTTCCTCGACGAGCTCCCCCGCAACCCCACCGGCAAGGTGCTCAAGCGCGAACTCGCCCAGCTCTGAGGGGCACTCCGGCGGCCTCGCCCGTTCCGTGCCGAACCTTCAGACTGCCAGCGGGCGACCCTTGAGCTGCCCGAGCAGGTCCTCGCGTGCGTAGCGGCGTACCAGGACGGGCAGGTAGTCGGTGATCGTGGCCGCCGGTTCGAGCTCGGCGCGGTACCGGTTGACCACACTGGTGATCAGGTTCGGGCTGAACTGGGAGGAGAACTCGGAGGCCAGGTCCTCGACGACACGGGCGAAGTGCTGCTCGTTGGTAGGTGAAGTCACAGGAGGCTCCTTGGGGGAATGAACCGGGTGTGTCACGTACCTGACATTCTTTACACGGTATCCCCGCCAATGGAAGAGGCGAAACGTGATCGTCAACCGGGTGAACGGACGATGAACCCGATTGTTCATCTGGACCCAGCACACTTCCCCGCGTGACGCCTCCGGTCCCCGAGGGCTTCCTGCGCAGCAAGGACGCCTCGCCCGCCAGGACGCTGCTCGACGTCTTCGGTGAGGTCGTGGCCGAGTGGCCAGACGCTCCCGCGCTCGACAACGGCATCGCGGTCCTGACCTACGCCGAGCTCGCCGAGGCCGCCGAGGACCTCGCTGCCCGACTCATCGAGGCCGGCGTACGTCGCGGCGACAAGGTCGGCGTCCGGATCCGATCCGGCTCGACCGACCTGTACGTCGCGATCCTCGGTGTCCTGCATGCCGGCGCCGCCTACGTCCCGGTCGACGCCGAGGACCCCGACGACCGGGCCCGCACCGTGTTCGCCGAGTCGGGGGTGCGCGCCGTCCTGGGCAACGACCTGGCGATCCTGGCCACGCCGCACGGCGCCCCGCGCTCCCTCGACGGGATCGGTGGACCGGAGCCGACCGACGACGCCTGGGTCATCTTCACCTCCGGCTCGACCGGTACGCCGAAGGGTGTCGCCGTCACCCATCGCAGCGCCGCGGCGTTCGTCGATGCGGAGTCTCTGATGTTCCTGACCGACGACCCGATCGGTCCCGACGACCGGGTGATGGCCGGACTCTCGGTCGCCTTCGACGCGAGCTGTGAGGAGATGTGGCTGGCCTGGGCCTACGGAGCCTGCCTCGTGCCGGCGCCCCGCTCGCTGGTCCGCTCGGGCGTCGACGTCGGCCCGTGGCTGGTGGCCAACCGGATCACCGTCGTCTCCACGGTCCCCACCCTGGTCGGGCTCTGGCCGACCGAGGCGCTGGCCAATGTCCGGCTGCTGATCATGGGCGGCGAGGCGTGCTCGGCCGAGCTGGCCGCACGCCTGCAGCAACCTGGCCGCGAGGTCTGGAACACCTACGGGCCGACCGAGGCGACCGTGGTCGCCTGCGGCGCCCTGCTCGACGGCAGCGACCCGGTCCGGATCGGCCTCCCGCTGGCCGGCTGGGACCTCGCCGTCGTCGATCCCGAAGGTCAGCCGGTCGCCGAGGGCGAGAGCGGTGAGCTGATCATCGGGGGTGTCGGCCTGGCCCGGTACCTCGATCCCGCCAAGGACGCCGAGAAGTACGCCCCGATGCCGTCGCTGGGCTGGGACCGGGCCTACCGGTCGGGCGACATCGTCCGCAACGATCCGGCGGGGCTGGTCTTCGCCGGACGCACCGACGACCAGATCAAGCTCGGGGGCAGGAGGATCGAGCTGGGTGAGCTCGACGAGCAGCTGCTGCGCCTGCGCGGCGTCGTCGGTGCTGCCGCAGCCGTGCGGTCGACGAAGTCGGGCAACCGCCTCCTGGTCGGGTACCTCGTCGTCGAGGACGGTTACGACGGCACCGCCAGCCTCGACGTACTGCGCCAGCGCCTGCCCGCCGCGCTGGTCCCCCGGCTCGCCGTGGTCGACGAACTGCCGACGAGGACCTCCGGCAAGGTGGACCGCGACGCGCTGCCGTGGCCGTTGCCCAAGCAGGCGGCCGAGCTGGTGCTCGACGGCGTGCTCGCCTGGATCGCCGAGATCTGGCACGACGTCCTGGGGGCCGATGTCACGTCCCCCAAGGATGACTTCTTCGACTTCGGCGGCGGCTCGCTCACGGCAGCCCAGGTGGTCAGTCGGCTGCGCGAGCGCTACCCCGAGATCGCGGTCGGCGACATCTACGAGCACCCGACGGTCGCCCGGCTCGCCGCAGCGCTCGCCGACCACGGCGGAACGGTGGTCGACTCCGATCGCCAGGTCCCGCCGATCCCCCGCAAGACGCAGGCCGGCCAGCTGCTGGCCCTGCTCCCGCTCCGGACCCTCGCTGCCGCGCGCTGGACCGCCTGGCTGCTGCTGGCCGGCACGATCGTGGCTCCGATCGCGGACCTGGGCTGGTGGCCCGACGTGCCGGTCGTCTGGACGGTCCTGGCGACGCTCGTGTTCATCCTTCCGCCCGGACGGATGCTGCTCGCGGCCCTGCTCGCCCGCGCCGTCCTGGTCGGCGTCACCCCGGGATCGCACCCCCGCGGCGGCAAGGTGCACCTGCGCCTGTGGCTCGCCGAGCGGATCCAGGACGAGCTCATGGCCACGGGCGTGGCCGGTGCGCCGTGGTTCCCGGCCTACGCACGCCTGCTCGGCGCGAAGGTCGGCGCTGGCACCGACGTGCACGCGCTGCCTCCGGTGACCGGCTTCATCACGATCGGCGACGGCGCCGCGATCGAGCCCGAGGTCGACCTGCGCGGACACTGGATCGACGGTCACACCGTGCACGTCGGCGAGATCGTCGTCGGCGCCGGCGCCCGGGTCGGAGCTCGCAGCACGCTGGCCGGCGGTGCCGTGATCAACGACGGCGCCGAGATCGCACCCGGGTCCCTGGTCATCGGCGACGTTCCGGCAGACGAGTTCTGGTCGGGGTCACCGGCCGAACGGGTCTCGCGCAAGGCTCGTGGACCCTGGGTGACCGAGCCACCGCCGGTCAACGCCGGCTGGACTCTCGCCTACGGCGCCATCGCAGTCCTGATCGCCTCCCTGCCGGGAGTCGCGGTGCTGCTCGGCTCCCTGGTCGTGCTGCCCGCCGTCGGTGGCGATGCGACGATCGGGACGGCCCTCGGCGACGCGTTGCCACTGCTGCCGCTTGCCGCCCTGGTCGGCTACCTGGCCCTGGGCGCCCTGGTCCTGGGCCTGGTCCGCGCCCTGGGTGCCGGCATGCAGGCCGGCGTCTTCCCGGTGCGGTCCGCCGCCGGCGTACGGATCTGGGCGACGTTACGAGTGCTCGACGAGGCCCGCACCTGGCTGTTCCCGCTCTACTCCAGCGCCCTCACGCCGGTCTGGTTGCGCCTGCTCGGTGCCGAGATCGGCAAGGGAGTCGAAGCCTCGACGGTGCTGCTGCTGCCGAAGTTCACGCACGTCAACGACGATGCCTTCCTGGCCGACGACACCCTGATCGGCTGCTACGAGCTCGGTGGCGGCTGGATCCGCGTGGAGCACGTCAAGATCGGCAAGCGCGCGTTCGTCGGCAACTCCGGGATGGCGGCTCCGGGGCGCAAGGTCCCGAAGTCCTCGCTGGTCGCGGTGCTCTCGGCGGCGCCGGCACGCACCGCCGCGAAGGCCGGGTCGTCGTGGATGGGCAGCCCGCCGACCCGCCTGCGTCGTACGCCGGGAACCACGGACTCCAGCCGCACCTACGACCCACCCCGACGACTGCGCGTCCTGCGCGGGCTCGTCGAGCTCGGCCGGGTCGTGCCGACGCTGCTGGGCGTGCTGCTGAACCTCGGTGTGGCTGCGGCGCTGCTGGGGCTGCTGACCCACACCGCGTGGCTGGCCTTCCTCGCCGGCGGCCTGGTGGTGGTCGCGGCCGGGATCGTCGCCGCTGCGGTCAGCGTGGTGGCCAAGTGGGTCATCGTCGGGCGCCACCGTCGCTCGGAGCATCCGCTGTGGTCGGGCTTCGTCTGGCGCAACGAACTGGCTGACACCTTCACCGAGATGCTGGCGGCGCCGTGGTTCGCCTCGGTGACCCAGGGAACCTTTGCCCTGAACGTCTGGCTGCGACTCCTGGGAGCCACCATCGGCCGCGGCGTGTGGTGCGACACCTACTGGCTTCCCGAGACCGACCTGATCGAGCTCGGGGACGGCGCCACGGTCAACACCGGCTGCGTGGTGCAGACTCATCTCTTCCACGACCGGGTCCTCAGCATGGACCGGGTGACCTTGAAGGCGGGAGCGACCTTGGGACCGAACAGCGTGATCCTCCCGGCAGCGACGATCGGCCGTCATGCCACCGTCGGTCCGGTGTCCCTGGTGATGCGCGGCGAAGCCGTCCCGAACAGAACCCGCTGGATCGGCAACCCGATCGGCCCGTGGGACGACGACGAGCCCGAGACCGACGTCACCGGCGAGGAGTACTGAGGTTTGACCGGCACCGATCCGTACGTCCCCGACCACGGCGATGCGTCGTACGACGTACTGCACTACGACCTCGCACTGCGCTACCGCCCCGACTCGAACCGGCTCGACGGTGACGCGCACCTGCTCTGCCGCGCGATCCAGCCCGTGACGGCGATCGCGATCGACCTGCACCAGCTTCAGGTCGCCAAGGTCTCCGGCTCTCCAGCGGCGGTCACGCGCTGGGTCCAGCGCGGCAGCAAGGTGCACGTGACCCTGAAGTCCCCGGCCAGGGCGGGCGCCGAGTTCACGCTGCGGATCCGCTACTCGGGGCACCCGGGCACGGTTGCCTCGGCGACGCTCGGTGATGCTGGCTGGGAAGAGCTTGCCGACGGGGCGATCGTCGCGGCGCAACCCCACGGGGCACCGGCCTGGTTCCCGTGCAACGACCGGCCCGACAACAAGGCGACGTACTCGTTCGAGATCGCCGTCCCGCCCGGCTACCACGTGGCCGCCAGCGGCGACCTGGAGAGCAGCGTCCGCCGGGGCTCGGCCGTGACGTGGCGCTACGAGCAACGTGCCGCGATGGCGTGCTACCTGGCCGCGGTCCAGATCGGGCGGTACACCGTGCGCGAGCTCGGCGGGGACGTCCCGATCCACGTGGTCGCACCGGGCGACGTGGGTGGCGCCGGCTTCGACGGCTCGTTCGGCCGTCAGCCGGAGATGATGGAGTTCTTCGCGGGCCGGTTCGGTCCGTACCCGTTCGAGGGATACACCAGCGTGATCACCGACGACGCCCTCGAGATCCCGCTGGAGTCGCAGTCGCTGTCGACGTTCGGGCGCAACTTCGCGACCGGCGACTGGCACTCGGTGCGACTCGTGGCCCACGAGCTGGCGCACCAGTGGTTCGGCAATGCCGTCACCCTCACGCACTGGCGCGACATCTGGCTGCACGAAGGCTTCGCCTGCTACGCCGAGTGGCTGTGGTCCGAGGAGTGCGGCGTCCAGACGGCGAAGGGATGGGCCGAGCACTACCACCAGCGGTTGCGCGAACTCCCCCAGGACCTGCTGCTGGCTGATCCGACGCCGGAACTGATGTTCGACGACCGCGTGTACAAGCGCGGTGCGCTGACCCTGCACGCCCTGCGTCGTCATGTCGGAGAGGAGTGCTTCTTCGACATCCTGACGTCCTGGGTGGCCGAGAACTCCGGCGGCTCGGTGACGACCGCGCAGTTCGTCGAGCACTGCTCGACGCGATCCGGCAAGGACCTCTCCAGCCTGTTCACCGCGTGGCTCCAGAAGCTTCCGCTGCCTGCGCTACCTCGCTAGGACCGCGACGAAACCCGCGGGCGCTGCCAGCAGCGTCAGCCGGTCGGCGAAGTCGGCGACGCGCACCTGCTCCATGGGGCGGGCGAGCCCGACACCCTCGGCCTTGAGGATCGCTTCCTTGGCCGCCCAGATCCGGGTTCGTTCCTCGGCGGTCACGGCCGTCTCACCAGACGCCAGGACACCGTCGGGCCAGGCCCGAGTGATCGCCGCGATCTCTTCGACGTCGATCCCGACCGGAGCACTACCGGGCGCGACCGCAGTCACCAGGTGCTCCCCGGCACGGGACAACGACACCGGTACGTCGGTCTCGCCGTGCCGGGCCCACGGGCGACCGTGATCGCTGCCGGCGCACCTCGGGCACAACCGCCCGACCACGGCCGGCCCGTCCCCGAGGACCGCGCGGATCCTGGCGACCAGCACCTGGTCGGCGATCGAGGTGGATGCTGACCAGAACACGTCGACGGTGTCTGGGACGGTCCCTGGGGTGATCTCTGGGACGATCTCTGGGGCGGCCACCCCTGCACGCTAGCGTCGGGCCCCATGGACCCCGCAGCCTTCCCGAATCTCGACCCGGACCTCGTCGACCTGGTGCTCTCGCTGCCCGACATGGGCGGCGCCCTCGACGACGTGCCGGCCGCACGCGCGATGCTGGAGGGCCTGATCCCGGACGGCACCCCGTACGGCGAGGACGAGCTCGTCATCACCGACGAGATCGCACCCGGGTCGCCCGATGTCGCGGTCCGGGTCTACCGGCCGCGCTGCGCCGGGCCCGGACCGCTGCCGGCACTCCTCCAGATCCACGGAGGCGGCTTCTGTCTGGGCAGCGTCGACCTCGAACACGCCGGTGCGGCCTCCCTGGCCCGACGGCTCGGCGTGATCGTGGTCAGCGTCGAGTACCGCCTGGCACCTGAGCACCCGCATCCGGCTCCGGTCGAGGACTGCTACACCGCCTTGCAGTACGTGGCCACCCTCGACGGTGTCGACACCGACCGGATCGCCGTCCACGGCACCAGCGCCGGCGGCGCTCTCGCAGCCGCGGTCGCGCTGATGACCCGGGATCGGGGAGGCCCGCAGCTCTGCTTCCAGTCGTTGAACATCCCGGTCCTCGACGACCGGATGGACACGACGTCGATGCGCGAGTTCGTCGAGACCCCGCTGTGGAGCAGGCCGCAGGCGGCGAAGTCGTGGGAGTACTACCTCGGTGGCGGCCAGGCAGACCAGTACGCCGCCCCGGCCCGCGCCACAGACCTGGCCGGCCTGCCGCCGGCGTACGTGGTGACGTGCGAGCTGGATCCGCTGCGCGACGAGGGACTGACCTACGCGATGCGCCTGCTGGCGGCGGGAGTCTCGACCGAGGTGCACAACCTGCCCGGCACGTTCCACGGCTCGACCATGGTCCCCACGGCACCGGTGGTGAAGCGGATGGACGCCGAGCTCATCACCGTCCTGCGTCGAGCGCTCGGGGTCAGCGCGAGCTGACCGCCACCGGGAAGCCGGCCTCTCGACAACCACGGTCCCGATGGGGTTCGCTGATGACAGCCGTGGTTCGTTCGATCCGAAAGTGGAGTGCATGCGCAAGGTCGTGGCGTACACCCTGGTCTCGCTCGACGGCGTGGCCGAGGATCCCGACCAGTTCCTCTTCGACTTCGACCCGGTGATGCTGGCCAATCTCACCGCGGTGATCGGGACCCAGGACACGGTCCTGCTCGGTCGGGCGATGTACGAGGAGTGGTCCGACTACTGGCCGAGCTCCACCGACCAGCCGTTCGCCGACTTCATCAACAACGTGGACAAGTACGTGGCGACCGCGACGCCGCTGACGCGCGAGTGGAGGAACGCCGAAGCGATCCGCGGTCGGATCGACGAGTTCGTGCGCGAGCTGAAGACACGGGACGGCGGCGACATCGGGGTCCACGGCAGCATCGCGTTGACCCAGTCCTTGTTCGCTGCGGGGTTGATCGACGAGCTGCAGCTGGTCATCGCACCGCGCGTCGCGGGGAGAGGTCGCCGCCTGTTCGAGGAAGGCTGGACCCGCTCCCTCGCGCTCGTCGACGCCATCGCCAGCCCGACCGGGTCGCTCCTGGTCCACTACACCGTCAGCGCCGACTGACTCACCTCACGCGGACAACCAGCGCCGGCGCTCCTTCCTCGACACGCTGCGCCACAGGTCACTGAACTGGTCGTCGGTCTCGAGCAGGGCACGTTCCTCGCGCGCGTGCAGCACCCCGAAGACAAAGGCGTTGTCCCCGGTGCTGGCGACGTCGTCAGCGAGCTCGCGCAGCCGCTCCTGGGTGACGAAGGCATCGTGGTGATCCCCCAGGACCGACTGCACCCGGTTCATCGCCCGCACGAACTGCTTCGCCGGCTTCCCGTACACGACGGTCACGGTCTCGGTGGCGTACCGCACCCGCTTGGCCGCCTTGCGAGCCTCGTGCAGCCGGTGCTCGCGCTCGCTGGTTTCCACGTCCTCGTCGGCGTGGGCGACCTTCCGGGCGAGCCGCCGGTAGTCGCGCCGCACCCCGGCCCGCAGCACGTCGTGGACCGGCCGGACTGCCTGGTCGCTCCAGGGCGGAAAGGCCGCCAGGTCCTCGAGCGCGCCGATCAGGGTGGTGTAGCGCTGCGAGTCCAGGGCCGCCAGCATCCGGGCGCGTGCCCGCTCGTGGTGCACGCGCATGTCCTCGTCGATCCGCCGGTAGCCGGCGCTGAGCACCAGCTCCGGCGGCTCGTCGGCGAGCTTGCGTGACAGCCGTTCCCGCATCACCTCGGCGTCGCGGGGCTCGCCGAGCGTCGCAGCCAGCCACTTCAGCTCGGCACGGACCGGCGCCGTCTGCTCACCGACGAAGACCGGACGACACGTCGCCAGGACGTTGCGCACGCGCCGTACGGCGACCCGCATGTCGTGGACCGCTTCCCGGGCATCCTCACGCACCAGCGGGTCGCAGGCCCGGATCGCGCTGACCTGATCGAGCAGCCTGGCGCGCACGACCTCCGCGGCGGGACTGGTCCGGGTAGGCCTTGGCACACCTGTTTCTATCAACCGGACATGAACGCGCGGCCGGAACTCAGACCGCGGCGCGCGCCGATCGCAGCGTGGTGGACCACCAGACCAGATCGGCGAACATCGCGTCGACCGACGGCTTGATCGCGTCCTCGATGTCGCTGATCGGTGCGTTGCCGCCGTACGGGTGCACCTTGAGCATCTCGCTGCCGCCGATGTGCGCACTGAACTTCGACGGCACCATCTGGAGCTCGATGCCGATCGCACGCAAGTGCTCGATCGCACGCACAGCCCCGGTGCCTCCGTAGCCGAACGCCGCGAACGGCTTGCGCACCCACTCGACGTAGGCCTGGTCGAGTGCGTTCTTCAGGGCTCCGGTGACCGAGTGGTTGTACTCGGCGACCAGGAAGACGTACCCGTCGTAGGGACGGATCGCGTCCTGCCAGGCGACCACCTTCGGATCGGCACTCGGCGCGTGCTGGTTCGTGGCGGCCTCGGCGAAGAACGGCAGGTCGAAGTCCCGCAGGTCGAGCCGGTCGAGGGTCAGGTCGTCGCGGCTCGCCGCCTGGTCCAGCAGCCAGTCCGCGGGCTTGTCGGCGAAACGGGTGGGTCGGGTCGAGCTGATGATCATCGCCAGGCGGGGAGGAGTGCTCACGAGTCTTCCTTCGGTTTCGGATCGGTAGTACGTTTCCTGTGGTAACCACCCTTGCTCGGAACCACGACGCTCACAAGAGGGCACCTTCCGGGCACCAGGTCACCTGCTGGTGACCACCGGCGAGGAGATGCGATGGTCGACAGCCGAAGCTGCGCACGGGACGAGGCAGAGCCCGAGGTCTGCACCGCGATCTCCGACATGCTCGCCCGGATCGGCGACAAGTGGTCGCTGCTGATCGTCTCGACGCTGGGCCACAGTCCGCTGCGCTTCAACGAGCTGCGCCGGCAGATCTCGGACATCAGCCAGAAGATGCTGTCCTCGACGCTGAAGGTGCTCGAGCGCGACGGTCTCGTCAGCAGGACGGTGCTCCCAACGGTCCCGCCGCAGGTCGAGTACGCACTCACCGACCTCGGGCGCGAGCTGTTGGAGCCGGTGAACGCGCTGGCGGCGTGGACGGCTGAGAACACTCCGCGGATCATGGCTGCCCGCTCCGAGTACGAGGCGCGAACCGGGTCGTTGGCCGCAGGCTGAGACGTAGCGACGGCTCACCTCCACCCTCAGCACACCGGCAGGAGTTGACAGGTCCCCGCCCGGGAGGACAGTGGAGGTACGGCACAGCCGACCAGAGGATGATGACGATGACCGCAACCTTGACACTGACACACAAGGCAATCGGGGCCGAGGTCCGGCGAGGCACGTACGACATCGTCGTGGACGGTCACTCCGCCGGATCCGTCGACATGAACGCCACGGTCGACATCCCGGTCGAGCCCGGACGTCACACCCTGCAGATTCGCAGCGGTCGCAACTCCAGCCGGCCTCAGACCTTCGACGCCGTCGACAGCGAGACGGTCGCCTTCCGGTGTACCGGCAAGAGCTTTCTGCCGATCTTCCTCGCGTCCTTCGTCGTCCCGAGCCTCGCGCTCCAACTCCGCCGTGAAGCCGCACCTCGCGCGGCTTGACCCGTCGGCTTGACCCGTCGGCTTGACCCGTCGGACTGACGCCCGGAGCCAGACGGCACGGACCGCCGATGGTTCCGCCCGCGGGTGCGGACGAGACCATCGGAGTCGATCCCGGTGCGGCTCAGCAGCCTCCGAGTAGTCCGCCCAGCAGCCCGCACAACAGGCTGTTGAGGAGACCGCTGATGGTGCCGAGCGGGTCGGACGGGCTCACGAACGAGCTGCCTCCGCTGACGCCGTTCACCAGACCGGTGACGGTGCCGGTCAGGGAGCTCAGCTGGCCCGAGGTCAGGCTCGAGCCGCCGAGCACGGAGAGAAGCTGGGTCGGGTCGAGCGAGCTTCCGCTTCCGCCGAGCCCCCCGAGCAGACCCGTGAGCTGGGCCAGGCCGGTGGTACCCGACCCTGAGAACGCTCCCAGGGCAGCGGTCAGGTCAGCCGGGCTCAGCGCGGTGCTGGCGCCGGGGTACAGGCCGTCGAGAAGGCTGGTGAACTGGCTCAGGTCGAGGCTGGGAACGGCGCCGCCGTTCCCGGCTGCGGTGAGCAGCCCGAGGAGCGTGCCCAGGGCCTGAGTCGGGTCAGCCGTGAGCCCGCTGAGCAGGCCGGTGACCAGCGCCGTCGGGTTGGCCGGGTCGACGAGCCCGGTGCCACCGAGACCGCCGAGCAGTCCGGTCACGGTGCTGACCAGCGAGCTGAGCTGGGTCGGGTCGAGGCTGCCGCCGCCGAGTACGCCGAGCAGCTGGGTCGGGTCCAGCGAGCTGGCTCCCGGGACGCCGCTGAGCAGGCCGGTCAGCCCGGCAACGTCGAGGCCGCTCGCACCGCTGAAGCCGCCCAGGATCCCGGTCAGTGCCGTCGGGTCCAGGCTGCTGCTGGCACCCGGGTAGAGACCGTTGAGCAGGCCGGTCACCTGGGTCAGGTCCAAGTTCGGCACGGTGCCGCCGTTGCTGCCGGCTCCGAGGATGCCCAGGAGCGTCCCGACCACCTGGGTCGGGCTGGCGGTGCCGGTTCCACCGGTCCCCCCGGTGCCTCCGGTGCCTCCTGTGCCTCCGGTGCCACCCGTGCCTCCGGTCCCCCCGGTGCCACCGGCGCCTCCGGTTCCTCCGGTTCCGCCGGTCGTGGTGGAGCACTGGCTGGCCTGGTTCGCCCGCGCGTTGCGCAGGGCAACGACGGAGCGGTTGTGAGCCCTGGTCCGGGCCTTGACCACCTTGCGGGCCTTCGCGACCTTCCTGGCGTGGTGCGCCTTCTTGGCCTTGGCGAGCGCCTTCCGGGCCTTCACCAGTGCATGCCTGGCGGTGGCTTCGGCCTTCGCCGCGGTTGCGACCGCGTTCTTGGCCGTCGTACAGGATGCGGTGACGCCTGGTCGGGCGCTCGCGGCGTTGGCCACGGGCACGAGGCCGATCAGGCTCACGGCGAGGATCGTGACTCCGAGGCTGGTTGCGATTCTTCGTGCGACGTTCATGGTGTCCCTCCTGTGACTCTGGTTCACGGCTGCGGGGAGGCAGCAGTCACGTCAGTCCGAGGGCACAGGAGTGAGTTCCCGGCTGGTTCGGTGCGCGGCCCACAGGGTATGTCATAAAAGGTACAAACCATTGTATTTCAGACATCTCTCAGATTCGAGGTCCGAGATGCGTGAGCGCTCTGACCAGCGCGACGTGAGCGGCTACTAGGAGCGCTTGAGGAATCGCCAGTAGAACGCGCTGAACACCGCGACGATGCCGAGGTTCGCGATCAGGCGCTCAGCGGCGTGGTCCCTGAAGAACGACAGGTCGACCACCACCACGACGACGACCAGTGCGACGACGTACAGGACGGCGCTCACCGGTCGGCTCATGAACCGTGTCTACTCCGGGCGACCCCAGGGAGCAAACAGCGGTGTGGCCGCAGACCTAGATCCACTTCTTCCAGCGGAAGAACGCAAGCTGACCGATCGTGGTCACGATGATCAGCCCCCAGCCGTAGGCATATCCGTAGTGCCAGTGCAGCTCGGGGATGTTGACGAAGTTCTGGCCGTAGAGGCCGACGATGAAGGTCGGGAGCAGCAGCACCGAGGCGATCACGGTGAGCGTCTTCATGACGTCGTTCTGGTCGTTCGCGACCTTGGCCTGGTGGTAGTCACGAGCTCCCGCGACCAGGTCGCGCGCCAGGTCGATCCCGTCGGTGGCCCGGAGCAGCTTGTCGTACACCGCAGCGAAGTTCAGCTCGACCTCGCGGGTGAACACCTCGTCATCCTCGAAATCGATGCGATCGTCGACGACCTGGCGGATCGCGTCGCGAAGCGGCGAGAGCGTCCGCCTGATGTTCAGCATGTCGTGACGCAGGTCCGAGATGCGTCGCCGGACCCGGTCGGAGTCCCACTGGTCGATCCCTTGCTCCAGCTCCTCGATCTCGTCGGTCAGCGCGTCGACGAGGTCGAGGAACCGCTCGGCGATGTCGTCGACGAGGTGGTAGACGACCATGCCCATCGAGTCGTGGTCCCGGCAGGAGAGCTGAGCCGGCGACGGGTCGTACGGCGGCCGCCCGCCCGGCGGGGTCTTGCGGATCGTGAGCAAGGTTTCGCGGGTCAGCACGACGTTGAGCTCCTGGTAGTACACCAGGTCCTCGTCGGGGACCTCGACCGCGACCAGAAGCACCCCGAAGATGTAGTCGCCGTGCCCCTCCAGCTTCGGCCGCGGCTCGTCGTCGTGGGTGCTGGGCGCGAGGAGCTGCTCCATCGCACGGGCATGAATGCTCTCCGGCACGTGCTTGCTCAGCACGTCGGCGGTCGGGTCCAGCAGGTCGACCCAGCGATCCGTGATGGTCATGGGGTCATGTCATCACAACCGGGCCACGCCGAAGCGCTCGACCCGACGTCTGCGCGTGACGCGTGGTGACCAGCGCTCGCAGGAGAACGGGGCGGATCCCCGCCATCGTGCCACCCGCGGACACCTGGCCAATCGGCCGAAAATCGTAGTTCTTTCAGGCTAGTGACAAAAGCCCGAAAAGGGATAAGGCTCCTGTATTACGCAAACAACGCCCTGGGGAGGGAGTGCGATGTACGCGAAATTCTTGGTGCTCCGAGGCAGAACGATCGCTGGAGTCCTGTCCACCGTCGTCGTCACGTCCTTGTTGACGATCGCCGCGGCAGCGACACCCGCGCAGGCCGCCCTGCTGCCGTACGTCCCGTGGTCGTCGTACCTTCCGGGCTGGACCGATCAGTACATCCCGACCAGCGACAACGACTGCGTCGCCGGAAGGCCGAACTGCCTCGATGCGACCTTGAAGGAGCAGAGCCGGATCGCCGACCAGACGGCCAGCACCTGCAGCCACAACGCCATCTTCGCCCGCGCCTACGTCCGGATGACCCAGCTGTACGGGTACACCCGCGCCATCCCGGGCTACTACCAGGACGTGCCGTACTTCAACCACGTCGACGCCGCCTTCGCCCGCTACTACACCGACGCCTACTACAACTGGCAGTCCGGCAACCGCTCCGCGGTTCCGCAGGCGTGGCTGACCGCCCTGGATGCCGCCCAGAACAAGCGGGTCAGCGGCACCGGCGATCTGCTGCTGGGCATGAACGCGCACATCAACCGGGACCTGCCGTACGTGATGGCGGCCGCCGGGCTGGTCGCGCCGGACGACTCCTCCCGCAAGCCCGACTACGACGCCGTCGAGGCGTGGCTCAACGACGCGACCGCGCCACTGATCGCCGAGTTCGCGGCGCGGTTCGACCCATCGATCAGCGCCGTCTCCGACCCGTACGGGATCACCGACTCCGTCCTGTTCCAGATGGTGTCGGCCTGGCGCGAGAACGCCTGGCGCAACGCTGAGCTCCTGGTGTCGGCCCCGACCGCAGCGGCCCGCGCCCTCGTCTCGGCGACCATCGAGACCGAGGCGAACACCGCGGCGCAGGCCATCCTGACCAGCCAGTCCTACATCCCGCTGCTGAACTCCACCGGCCCGCGTGACGTGTTCTGCGCGGCGCACAACGGTGACGCCCCACCGGTGCCCTACGCGTTCGGCCATGCCACCGCGTGGGGTTACACCTACTAGTAGCGCCGGCGGGAGGAACCCATGAGCGAAGCTCTTCACTACGCGCGGCCGTCGTACCTACGGACCGCTCCCACGCCCGACCAGGTCGAACCTCGCGTCGCGACGCAGGCGGGCGTGGACCTGCGGGTCGCGATGGTGCTCGAGGTGCTCGGCGGCCGGACCGTGGACAACGTCGCCCTGGACTGGGACATCGAGTCCTCGATGCTGCATCGCTGGGTCCGGGACTTCCTGGTCGCCGGAACCGCGGTGATCACCCATCGACCGGACCCCGACGAGGCCCGCCAGCGCGACCGTTTCCTGGCCGCTTTCGCCCACGAGCTGCGCTCCCCCGTGACCGTGGCCAACGGCTGGGCCATGGAGCTCGCCGAGGGTGAGGTACCCCAGGACGAAGTGGTCGACGCAGTCCAGCACGTCACCGACGCCCTCGCGCGCCTGTCCGACCACATCCTCGACGTCGAGCTCGCCGCGAGCGTCTCGCTGGGGCGGCTGAGGGTCGAGCTCGAGGAAGTCGATCTCGTGGCCCTGTGCCAGGCGCTCCCCGGCAAGCCCGAGGTCCGCCAGGGGGCAGACCTCACCGTGTACGCCAGCCCCGACCTGCTCGGGCGCATCCTCCGCGACCTGTGGGCCACCGCCCACCGGGAGCCGGCCCCGGACGGCGTCGCGATCGAGGTCGTCGAGTCCGGCGCCTGGACCGAGATCCGGGTCGTGCGCGACGGCACCCCGATCAGCCCCATGGTCCTCAAGGCGCTGTTCGATCCGTTCGGCAGCAACGACGACGCGACCGGAGTGACCATGGGCCTCTACATGGCCCGCGCACTCACCGTGGCCCACGGCGGCTTCCTCGGCGCCGAGGGCGATGACCAGACCACCATGCTCTACACCCGACTCCCCCGCGAACCAACGGCCGCATCCGGTGCCAACCGGCCCCGGAGCGCCGAGTAACAAGGAGAAGAAGATGAAGTTCACACTCTCGTGCGGCGACGCCATGCCTGGCTGCTCGGCACGTTTCGAGGAGGACAGCCGCGAGCGGGTCCTCGATCTGGTCTCGGTCCACGCGCAGGAAGCTCACGGCGTCACCGACGTCACGCCCGAGATGCTCGATGCGATCGGTGCCAACATCGTCACGATCTGAGTCCTACCCCGAGGTCGGCATCACGGTGCGTTAAAACCGGGCGACAGCGCCCGGCAAGGTCGCGAGAATGCCCGTGATGACGACCTCGGTAGCGCGACCAGCAGGGTTCTTTCGTCGGCTCATCCCGCCGACGCCGATGTCGCGACGGCTGGCCACCCAGTCGATGCTCTTCTCCACCGGTGAGGGCGCGTTCAACACCGGCAGCGCGGTCTTCCTCACCCAGGTGGTGGGCATGTCCGCGGCCCGGGTCGGTCTCGCGATCACGATCACTGGCGTCGCCGAGTTCCTGTTCGCCTACCCGGCCGGACGGGTGGTCGACCGGTTCGGGCCCAAGCGCGTGTGGACACTGAGCACCTGGGGTCGCGCGGCCTGCTTCGTGGCGCTTCCGTTCGTCGGCTCCTTCAGCCAGTACCTGCTCGTGGGCCTGCTCTTCGCGCTCACCGGGTCGGCCGGTCACTCCAGCAGCCAGTCCTACGTGCTCGGCGCGCTCCCCACGAAGGAGCGCATCGAGACCCAGGCGTACCTGTACTCCGCGCTCAACGTCGGGTTCACCCTCGGTGCGGTCATCGGGGGCATCTCGCTGGCCTTCGACAACCTCAGCGTCATTCGTTGGACGCCGCTGTTCGCGGCCGCACTGATGGCGGCGAACGGCTGGTGGATCCACCGGCTACCGCAGGCGCCCCACGACCTGCGCGTGGCCAGCGGCGAAGCTCGGGAACGACCTCCTGGGCCGGGTGCGCTGCGCAACCCGGGCTGGATGCTGGTCACGTTCTTCAACGGCACGCTGTGGACCAACCAGGTGCTGCTCAACATCGTGATCCCGTTGTGGCTCGTCGAGGCCACCGATGCACCGCACGTGCTGCTTGCCTGGCTGTTCGGCACCAACACCGTGCTGTGCATCTTCCTGCCGGCGTACACGTCCAAAGGCGTGCGCAACCTGCGCGACGCGTTGCGCTACGTGTGGATCTCGACAGGCTTCTTCGTGGGGTCGTGCCTGATCACGATGGTCACCCACTCCACCGCCGGTCTGCTGACCGTCTTCCTGGTGTGGCTCGGCCACGTCACCGTCACCGGGGCCGAGCTGTTCATCTCCGGCGCGAGCTGGTCGTTCCAGGCCGAGCTGATGGATCCCCGGCGCCGCGGCGAGTACCAGGGCGTCGGCGATGTCTTCCGCACCCTCGGGTCGATGTGGGCGCCGGCGCTGTACACGTTCCTGGCGATCTCGTGGGGGTCCCGCGGCTGGCTGGTGATCGGCGCCATCGTGGTCGCGGCGTCGGCCGGCATCACGCCGTCGGTGCGTCTGGCCGCGCGCTTCGCGGCTCGACACTTCCCCGCCCCGGCCCCCGACGAACCCCCTCAGGCCGCGACCGGCACGACCTCACCGCTCCGGGCCGCCTCGGAGTGAGTGCGGCTGTCCCGGCTGGAGATCAGGAAGGCCGCCAGGACCGCACCGGCAACAGCGAAGTACGCCCCGACCGTGAAGGCGTCGGCGAACCCGTGGGTGAGTGCGGTCGCCTTGTCGGCACCGGTCTTGAACGCCGCACTCGTCGAGGAGTTCGCGATCGAGGCGAGGATCGCCAGCCCGAGGGCACCGCCGACCTGTTGGGTGGTGTTGATGAGGCCAGAAGCCAGCCCGGCTTCATGGGGCTGGGTGCCGGTGACCGCTGCGATCGTGACCGGCACGAACGAGGCTCCGAGGCCTATGCCTGCCAGGATCGAGGGGCCGAGGACACCACCGGCGTACGAGCCGTCGGGCTGGATCTGGGCGAACCAGATGAGGCCGGCCGCGACGAAGAGCATGCCGGTGATCAGCACGTTCTTGAACCCGAGCCGCGTCACCAGGGCGCTGGAGACGCCGGCACTGAGGATGATCGCGATGGCCAACGGCAGGTACGACACCCCGGCTTCCAGGGCGTCGTCGCCGAGCACCTGCTGGAGGTACAGCGTGATCATGAAGAACATCGAGAACAGCGACATCCCGATCAGTACGCCGACGATGTTGGCGCCCCTCAGGGTGCGCAGCCGGAAGATGGAGAACGGGATCAACGGCTTCTTCGTCCGCAGCTCGATCACCACGAACGCCGTCAGGAGCGCGACCGCGCCCGCGAGGCTCCAAATCGTCTGGGCCGAGGACCAGCCGACCTTGGTCGCCTCGACCATCGCGTAGACGGCGAGGGCCAGGCCGGCGGACACGGTGACGGCACCCGGCAGGTCGAGGGTCCGGTCGGTCTCCTCGTCCGAGGTCGACTCCGCGAGGCGCTTCGGCGCCTGCCAGACGATGAAGGCGCCGATCGGAACGTTGACGAACAGCACCCATTCCCACCCTGCCCACTGGGTGAGCACGCCACCGAGGAGAACGCCGGCGGCGCCCCCTGCTCCGGCGACCGCGCCCCAGATGCCGAGTGCCTTGTTGCGTTCCTGGCCTTCGGGGAACGTAGTGGTGATGATCGAGAGCGCTGCGGGTGACGCGATCGCGGCACCGAGGCCCTGGATCGCGCGGGCGGTGATCAGCCACGTCTCGTTCTGAGCGAACCCGCCGGCCAGCGACGCCAGGGCGAACAGCGCCATGCCGATCATGAACACCCGGCGACGGCCGAGGTAGTCGGCCAGGCGACCGCCGAGGAGGAGGAACCCGCCGAAGGTCAGGGTGTAGGAGTTGACCACCCATGACAGGTCGGCCTGGGAGAAATTGAGTGCCTTGCCGATCGACGGAAGCGCGACGTTAACGATCGAGGCATCGATGACCACGACGAACTGGGTCATGGCCAGGAGCGCGAGGGCGAGGTTCCGCGCACGGGAGGTGCTGAGGTCGGGCTGAGACATGGGAGCTCCTGAAAGACTGTATATGGAACCGTAGTTCCACTTCCGGTTATGACGATACGGAACGTCGATTCCACCTGTCAACCGAATACGGAGGTAAGATTCCGGATACCGCTAGCACCCAGCACCGACAAGAAAGGCCGGCCGTGACTACCGATCAGCGTCCCCTGCGTGCCGACGCGCAACGCAACCTCGAGCGCATCACGACATCGGCCCAGGTGCTGTTTGCCGAGCGCGGGACCCGAGCACAGATGGAAGACATCGCTGCTCACGCGGGCGTCGGGATCGGCACGCTGTACCGGCGCTTCCCCACCAAGGAAGCGTTGCTCACAGCGCTGGTCCGCAAGCGGTTCCAGGAGTTCGCGGTGATCGCCGCCGAGTGCGAAGAGATCAGCGACCCGTACGACGCGCTGGCCACGTCGATGCGCCGGCAGGCCGAGTCGGTCGTCGGTGACGCCGCGTTCCAGCTGGCGATGATGAACATCGACAGCTTCAGCTGGGACGGGATCGAGGAGGACAAGGCCGCCCTGAACGCCATCCTCGGCCGCCTCCTCGAACGCGCCCAGGCTGCCGGAGCTGTCCGCGCCGATCTGCGCGTCGAGGACTACGGGATGATGATGTGCGGCACCACGGCGACGATGTACTTCATGCACGCCCTGCCGGAACCGGGTTGGCGACGCCACCTGGAGATCCTGCTGGCGGGTCTGAAACCGACCTGACAGGCGCGCACCCGGACCTACGAGGATTGTTGTCTCGTGGGACACATGTCGGGATTTGAGCTCGGCTGGCGCTCACGTGAGGCGTAGCCTCGGCGGGTGAGTAGCTGGTTCTCCTCTCTGCGATCGCCGCTCTGGGTCAGCCGGATCGTGTTCGTCGTCGGTCTGGTGAGCCTGCTGAGCGCCTACCTGCCGGACATCGCTGCACGTACCGGGGTGATCGAGGAGATCGTGCCCGACGCCTTCCCGGCCGCGGCGACCACCGGCGGTGCCGCGATCGGAGTGGTGCTGCTGGTGCTCTCCCGCGGCCTGCGCCGGGGGAAGGCCCGAGCCTGGTCGGTGGCGCTGCTGCTCACCTCGCTGGCCCTCGCGATCCACCTGCTCCGTGACCTCCAGGCCGAGCAGGCGTTCCTCTGCTTCCTGCTGATCATCCTGCTGGTGGCATCGCGCAAGAATTTCACCGCCCGGCCTGATCCCAGATCGCTGCGGCAGGTGCTGGGCATCGTCGTCCTGGGACCCCTCATCGGTACCGCCCTGGGCTGGATCTGGCTCACGGTCCGCGACAGGGGCCAGGTGCCGGGGACCAGCGGCGGCGACCGGCTCGCGCAGGCCGCCCTCGGCCTGCTCGGCATCCCGGGACCGGTCGGCTTCACGTCCACTCGTTCGGAGGCGATCGTCACGGTCGGCCTCGCGATCCTCGGCGCCACCGTCATCGTGCTTGCGATGGTGAACGCGCTGGTCCCCCCGGGTGGCCCGCACCGGCTGACCAGCGAGGAGGACGCCGAGCTCCGACGCCTGCTCGCCGAATGGGGCTGGGTCGACTCGCTCGGCTACTTCGCGACGCGCGATGATCGCTCGATCGTGTTCAGCCCGACCCGCCGCTCGGCCGTCTCCTACCGCGTCATCGGAGGCGTCTCGTTCTCGGCCGGGGACCCGTTGGGTCATCCCGACGACTGGCCCCAGGCGATCGCGGCCTGGCTGGACGAGGCACGGCACTTCGGCTGGGCGCCGGCGAACCTGGGTTCCAGCGAGCGCAGCGCACAGGTCTACCACCAGGCCGGCCTGGAAGTGCTCGAGGTCGGCGACGAGGCCATCCTGCGCGTCGAGGAGTTCACGCTCGAGGGCCGGCCGATGCGCATCGTCCGGCAGGCGATCGCACGAGCGCAGCGCGCCGGCCTGACCGTGTCGGTCCACCGGGTCGCCGACCTGTCGCTGGAGGAGAAGGACGAGCTGCGAGCCCGGGCGATCGACTGGCGCGACGGCTCCATCGAGCGCGGCTTCGCGATGGCGCTCGGCCGGTTCGGTCAGGCGCGTGACGACGCCGGCACGGTGGTCATCGCCCACGACGGATCCGGAGCGGTCGCCGGCTTCCTCTCGTTCGTGCCGTGGGGTGACGACGGGCTGTCGCTGGACCTGATGCGCCGCCAGCCAGAAGCAGTCAACGGCATCATCGAGCTGATGGTCTCCACCCTCATGGCGGAGGCCGAGACCATCGGGATCACCAAGGTCTCCCTCAACTTCTCCGCGTTCCGCAGCGTCTTCGCCCGCGGCGAGCGTCTCGGTGCCGGTCCGATGCTGCGCGCCTGGCGCGCCATCCTGATGTGGGCGTCCCGCTTCGCCCAGATCGAGGCGCTGTACCGGTCGAACGTGAAGTACCGACCGGAGTGGGTCCCGCGTTATCTCGTGTACGGCGACGTGACCGACCTTCCTCGCGTCGCCACGGCCGTGCTTCGCGCCGAGGCCCTCGTCCTCGCGCCGCACTGGTACCGACGGCTCTCCCGCAAGCCGTCACGTGCCGGCGCTGTCGAGGAGATCCCTGCCGTGGACGACGGGCTCGCCGCGTCCGAGGCCGTCGTCGGCGAAGAACGGACGACCACGGACGAGCAGCCCTCGGCCCAGCACTAGAGCGCGTGCAGCGCCGCGACCTGCGGCGCCAGTGCTTGTACGAGCGAGACGGGCTCGCCGCCGAGGTGCATGACGTGGACCTCGGTCACGCCGAGGTCGGCGTACGGCTTCATCTGCTCGGCGAACCCCGCCGGGTCGCAGTCGCCGGTCCACAGGATCGTCTTGCTGATCTCGTCGTAGGACCGGCCGACGTCGGCGCAGTGCGCGGCCAGGACATCGAGCTTGTCCTTGATCGCTGCCGGTCCGGCCTCCGCACTGGCGAAGAGGTTGCAGGCGTCGGCGTACTGGGCGACCAGGCGCAGCGTCTTGCGCTCCCCCGACCCACCGATCATCACGGGCACCGGGCGCAGCGGCTGCGGCGCGCAGATCGTCTCGGCGAGCTGGTAGTGCTCGCCGGCGTACGGGCCGTCGTCGGACGACCACATCTGCCGGAGGATCTGCAGCGTCTCCTCGAGCCGTTCGAACCGTTCGGCCAGCGGTGGGTACTCCACGCCGAGGGCACGGTGCTCACGCTCGTACCAGGCCGCGCCGATCCCCAGCACGGCCCGGCCGCCGGAGAGCACGTCGAGGGTGGAGACGACTTTCGCGAGCAGTCCGGGGTGGCGGTAGGTGATCCCGGTGACGAGGAGCTGCAGCTCGACCGATGCGGTGTGCCCAGCGAGGAAACCGAGGGTCGTGTAGCCCTCGAGCATCGGGCTCGTCGCCGGCCCCATGAACTCCAGCTGGAGGTAGTGGTCCATCACCGAGAGGTTGTCGAAACCGGCGTCCTCGACCGCAGCACCGACCGAGGAGATCATCGGCCCGAGAGCTGCAGGCCCTCCGGGCACGTCGAAGTTGACGAGGTGGAGTCCGAGGCGCATGAGAGAACGCTACGCCCGGACCCCACCAACGTCCTTGATCACAAGATGTAGAGCATCTCCTGGTACGTCGGCAGCGGCCACAGGTCGTCAGCCACCAGGCCCTCCAGGGCATCGGCAGCGCCCCGGACCTGGGCCATCGCCGGCAGCACGGTGTCCCTGATCGCGGTCGCCGTGGCCAGCGGGTCGTCGTGGTGGTCGTGCGCGATCGCGTCGGCCAGGGTCGCCAGACCCGCCCGCAGCGCGGCGATCGGCGCCGAGACCGACTCGAGCGTCGAGGTGTCGGCGTCCACGCCGGCTGCCTTCAACGCCGCAACGTTGGCGGCGAGCTCGGTCTGGTAGCGGATCGCTGCAGGGAGCACGGTGGTGGTGCCCATCTCCAGCGTCAGGTTCGCCTCGACCGATACGGTGAGGATGTACTGCTCGCACCCGACCTCGTAGCGGCTGTGCATCTCGCGCTCGCTGAAGACCTCGTACGTGCCGAACAGCTCGATCGCCTCGGCGGAGATCAGCTCGGGCAGCGCGTCGACCGTGGTCCGCAGGTTCTTCAGCCCGCGCTGCTCTGCCTCGATCGGCCACTCCTCGGAGTAACCGTTGCCGTTGAAGATCACCGCACCGTGCTCGGCGACGATGTCGGCGAGCAGGGTCTGGACGGCCTCGTTGAAGTCGGTCCCGGCGGCCACGGCCTTCTCGAGCGTGGTCGCGCAGAAGTCGAGTGCCTCGGCCATGATCGTGTTGAGCATGACCATCGGCACGGCCACCGTCTGCATCGAGCCGGGGGCCCGGAACTCGAAGCGGTTGCCGGTGAAGGCGAACGGCGAGGTCCGGTTCCGGTCTCCCGGGTCCTTGGTCAGGTCCGGCAGGGTGTCGACGCCGATCGTCAGCGTTCCCTTCTCCTTCGAGCGGGTCGCGCCACCCTTGGCGATCTGGTCGAACACGTCGGCCAGCTGGTCGCCGAGGAAGATCGAGATGATCGCCGGCGGTGCCTCGTTGGCTCCGAGGCGGTGGTCGTTGGACGCCGAGGCGACCGAGACGCGCAGCAGGCCGCCGTACTTGTGCACCGCCCGGATGACCGCGCCGCAGAACACCAGGAACTGCGCGTTGTCGTGCGGGTTGTCGCCGGGCAGCAGCAGGTTGCCCTGCGCGGCGTTGCCGAGCGAGAAGTTGACGTGCTTGCCGGAGCCGTTGACGCCGTCGAACGGCTTCTCGTGGAACAGGCACTCCATGCCGTGCTTCTTGGCCACGGACTTGAAGGTCGTCATCAGCAGCTGCTGGTGGTCGGAGGCCTCGTTGGCCCGCTCGAACATCGGCGCGATCTCGAACTGGCCCGGGGCCACCTCGTTGTGCCGGGTCTTGGCCGGGATGCCGAGCTTGAAGAGCTCGCGCTCGGTGTCCATCATGAAGCCGAGCACGCGTGAGGGGATCGCACCGAAGTAGTGGTCGTCGAACTCCTGGCCCTTCGGCGGCCGGGCACCGAAGAGGGTGCGGCCGGCGTTCAGCAGGTCCGGGCGAGCCAGGAAGAAGTGGCTGTCGATCAGGAAGTACTCCTGCTCGGGACCGCAGTAGGCCACTACGTTGTCGGGGTCCTCGTGACCGAAGAGCCGCAGCACGCGCTTGGCCTGCATCGACATCGCCTGCTGCGAGCGCAGCACGGGCGTCTTGTGGTCCAGCGCCTCACCGGTCATCGAGATGAAGATCGTCGGGATGCACAGCGTGTTGCCGTTCGGGTTCTCCAGCACGTACGCCGGGCTCATCACGTCCCAGCCGGTGTAGCCGCGTGCCTCGAACGTCTGGCGCAGACCACCGTTGGGGAAGCTGGAGGCGTCCGGCTCGCCCTGGATGAGGGTCTTGCCCGAGAACGACGCGAACGCCGAGCCGTCGCCGACCGGGTCCAGGAAGCTGTCGTGCTTCTCCGCCGTCAGGCCGGTCAGCGGGTAGAAGACGTGCGCGTAGTGGGTCGCGCCCTTCTCCATCGCCCAGTCCTTCATCGCCGAGGCGACGGCGTCGGCGACCAGCGGGTCGAGCGGTTCCGAGCGCTCGATCGTCGCGATCACGGACTTGAACACGGACTTCGGCAGGCGACGCTGCATGACCTGGATGCTGAAGACGTTCTCGCCGAAGATGTCGCCGGGCGTCTCCTCGGCGTGGATCGGCGTCGGAGGCACGTAGGCCTCGACGTCTTTGATGGCCTGCAGACGAACGTTGTTACCGCTCAAGGAGCACCCCTAGGTGAATTCAGGTTTGACCGGCGCCAAGGGCGGCGCTCGATCAAACCTAGGTGCGCAGGATTCCCTGATCGTCTCGGGAATGTTTCGGGCCCGTGAAGTTGGCTGAAGATCTCCTGTGACTACGCCGACACTCCCGGAACACCCGCGGGACACTCCCCGGGTCGTGCGCGCGATGTAACAACCTGTTCAAAGACCCGAAACCCGATGGCCGCGGGCGGCATGGCAGGCTCTTGCCATGGCCGTACTCAGCGACGAACAGCGAGCGATCCTCGACTTCGAGCGACAGTGGTGGCGGTACTCAGGAGGCAAGGCTGCCGAGATCGAGCAGCACCTGGGCATGACGCCGGTGGCCTACTACCGCGAGCTCAACGCCATCATCGACCTGCCTGGCGCGCTCGAGCACGACCCGACCCTCGTACGGCGGCTCCAACGCGCCCGTACCCTGCGCCGGCGCAGCCGCTCGGTGCGGGCATTCCGGCTCGCGCACGCGCACTGACCCGGTCGTCGATCAGGATCAGTTCAGCTCTTCGGACTCCACGTCGAAGTACTCCTGGTAGGCCCGGGACCGCTCCCGGAACTCACCCTCGTCGAGGCCCGTCTCGGCGAACGAGTACCGCTTGAGGCTGCCTGCCTGGTCCCCGGGATGGCGGGCCAGGAAGTCGCGCATCCGCGTCTCCGCCTCGGGGCTCAGCTCGAGGCCGATCTGCTCGTAGATCCGTGCCACCGCACCGACAAGGTCTCTGCGGATGTCCTGGTAGCGGATGTCGATGACCTGCCCCGGCGAGAAGACCTCGTTGCGACGAGCCTCCAGCGCGCGGTCCAGTCCGAGCAGGATGTCCTCGCCGTACTGGGCGGCCAGGTCGCGCACCTCGAACGAGTCGGTGGTCATCTCGCGCAGGCTGGCTCCCAGCGCACTGATCGAGGCGATCACCTTGAGCGGGTCGCGGTGGTTCTGGATGACCACGGCGTCCGGGTACTCGGCTACCAGGGCGGGCAGGCACCACAGGTGGGCCGGGGACTTGAGCAGCCAACGCTCGGCGTGGTGCTCGGACTGCAGGTGCTGGAGGAACCGCCGGTGCCACGCGTACGCCGGTGCCATGTCGGCCTCGCGCAGGAGCCAGTCGTTGTAGCGCGGCACGTTGAACTGGAGCGAGTGCTGCATCGACCGGAAGTCGCTGGTGAAGATCCGGACGTCCTCCTGGGCCAGCTGTGCACCGAGCTCGTGGAAGGACGCGAAACCGGGGATGAACAAATCGACCAGGTCGAAGGAGGCCTGCGCCTCCGCGATCCGCTGATCGGTCCCGTAGGTCGCAGTCCTGGGTGCCGGCACCGGCCGCTCGACCTCCCAGCTCAGCGGCGCCCGGTTCGCCGGGTCCTGCGCCATCAGGTCGAGCAGGATCGTGGTGCCGGTCCGCGGCTGTCCGACGATGACGATAGGACGACGGATCTCCTGCTCGGCGACTGCGGGGTGGGCCTTGCGCCAGGCCTCGATCCGCAGCCGGTTGGCAAGGTCGCCGACCACGCCGTCCTCGGCGACCCCGATGCCGATCTCGTTGAGCTGGGCACTCTCGGCCAGCGATTCGAGGAAGAGGTCGAGTCCCTCCTGCCAGCTGTCGGCGCCGAAGTCGTCGGCTCCGGCTGCCTCGATGGCAGCGGCGGCGAGTCGGTCCCGGCGTTGTGCGGTGCTCTCGGTCATGACGTTCCTCTCAGGTGCTGCTGGATCAGCGCGGGCAGGTCTCCGCGGCCGTCATCGGCCACCCAGACGTCGCACGCGAGGCGAGCCGCGGCCATCGTCACGGCGCCGAGCATCCGGGGCCGTGGATCGTCAACGGCGAGATCCACGAACCGCGGCGCGATGGCCTCCGCGATGGCGACTTCCCAGTCGCCGTACAGGTAGAGGGTCCAGGCGAACATCGACGCCGACGACCGGCTGAGTCGGGCCTGCTCGAGGAACATCTCGCGCTGGCTGTCGAAATTCTCCCCGAGCACCGCGTACGCCGCCCGGATCGCCTCGAGCGGCCCCAGTCGCGGGTCGACGTCCGCGATGACTCCGGCCAGGATCCAGGCACCGGCATCGGAGAAACCGGTGGCGACCGCGAGCTCCTTGGAGTCGAAGTACCGGAAGAAGGTCGCCCGCCCGACGCCGGCTGCTGCGGCAATCGCGTCGACCGACGTTGAGGCCACGCCCTGCTCGACAGCCAGCCGGGCGGCCGCATCGGCGATCCGCCGTTGGGTGGCCGATCGCTTCTGCTCGCGAAGCCCTGCTTCGGATGACGTCTTGACTGGCATGGTTCGCAAAATGATACTGAGTATCACTTTCTTGTCCATCCCCCGAAGAGGTCAGATGCGCGCGCTGCAGGTCAACCGCCACGGCAACCCGATCGACGTCCTGTCGGTGAACGACGTCGACCGACCTGAACCCGATGCCGACGAGGTGCTGATCAAGGTCTCGGCCGCAGCCCTCAACTTCAACGACATCCTGCGCTGCCGCGGCGGCCTCGTCTCGGTCCCGAAGGAACCGCCCTTCACCCTGGGCATGGACGTCTGCGGCGTGGTCGAGGCAGCCGGCGCAGGCGCCGAGGGCTGGATCGGGCAGCGGGTCGTCGGAGTCTCCAAGGACGCGTTCGGCGGCATCGCGGAGTACACGACGGCACCGGCCGCCGGCGTCTTCGCGGCACCCGAGCAGCTCGACGACATCGAGGCAGCTGCCTTCCTGCTCCCGTTCCACACCACCTATCTCGCACTCTTCGTCCGGGCGGACCTGCAGCGCGGCGAGACCCTGCTCGTCCATTCCGGCGCCAGCGGCCTGGGCACAGCCGCCATCCAGCTCGGTGCGAACGCCGGCGCGCGGGTGATCGCGACGGTGAGCTCGACGGAGAAGGCCGAGCTCTGTCGATCACTGGGTGCGGATCTCGTCATCGACCACACCCAGACCGACTTCGCCGAGAGCGTGCTCCAGGCCACCGATGACGTGGGCGCCGACGTGATCTGCGACCTGGCGGGTGGCGACTTCGTCGGCAAGTCCTGGACGTGCGTCGCCCGGGGCGGGCGCTATCTGCCGGTCGGCTTCACCGATGACGACCAGAACGGGATGACCGGCCGCCCGCTGCGCCTGGCGAGCATCGGGAACTTCTCGGTCGTCGGCGTCCTGGGGGCGTGGGTCGCCGAGGTCGACCCCGGTCTGCGCCGCTTCGGCTTCAACCCGTTCACCCGGGTCGAGGGCGACAGGGTGCACACCGCCCTGCTCGACCTGGTCGCCGCCGGAGCGATCCGCCCGCACGTCGGCCAGGTCACCGACATCGACGGAGCGGCTCGGGCGCTGGACGACCACGAACACCGGCGCTCGATCGGTCGAACAGTCATCCGGCTCGACTGATCAGGACGAGGCACGCCGGGTCTCGGCCACGAGGAAGGACTCCACCAGGTCGAACGGCTCCCAGGACTTCTCCGCCCGGGCCAGGGCGACGGCGCCTTCGGTCGCGGCGATCGTGAGGGCGGCCAGCTCAGGGGCGCGACCGGGCTCGAGCCCGCCCTCGACCAGCAGCGAGGCGAGCTGGTCGCGCCAGTCGTGGAAGATCCGACCGGCATGGGCGAGCAGATCCGGTTCGTCGGCGGCGACCGTCACGGCCAGGACGGCACAGCCCGCACGCAGCTCCGTCGCCGCGAGCAGGTGGCGCCACAGTGCCAGGAACTCCGCAATCACCTCGCTGGCCGGCCGGCCGCGCACAGCTTCCAGGGCAGCGCTCGCGTGCGCCCCGGCGAGGTCGAGGGCAGCGTCGATGAGTTCGTTCTTCCCGCCCGGGAAGTGGTGGTAGGTCGACCCCCGGGATCCGCCGGTCACGGCGAGAACCTCGGCGAACGACGTGCCCTCCAGGCCCTTCTCGGCCAGCAGACGGACAGCACCGGCCACCATGCGCGAACGAGCCTCGCCCTTGGCCACGATCACTCCTCCGTCCCGAAAACTATGCAAACCTGCATAGTCACGTCTACTATGCAATAGACCATAGTCTTTGACCCGACACCGAGGAGATCAGCCATGCCGATGATCGACGTCTACGCCGCTTCCGGAACCTTCGCCGACACCCACCAGCTTGCCGCCGACCTTGCGCGCACCCTGATGGAGGTCGAGCAGGTGCCGGTGATCCCGCTGTTCCGCACCAACACGGCGGCCTTCGTCCACGAGCTGCCGGTCTCGGCCTTCGCCAACGTCGACGGCGAGAGCACCCACGTGCGCATCACGGTGCTGACCAATGCCGGCGCGCTGGATCGCCCCAAGCAGCTCGAGGCCGTACGCCGACTCTCCGACGTCGTCGCCCAGGCGGCCGGCGACGCCTCCCTGGCCGAGCGCACCTGGGTCCAGCTGACCGAGGCCATCGAGGGCGGCTGGGGGCTGGGCGGTACGGCGTACACGAACGCGGAGCTGGTCGGGCTCGCCCGCGCCCAGCTCGGCGGTCAGTGACCGGGCTGCTCGCGAGTCACACCCTGTTCCGCCTCCGGAAACGGCTGCGGCGGCTCGTCCGTTCGCCCACCACCCGGCCGTTTCCTTGGTGGCGCTAGCGTCACGGCATGGCACACAGGATGAGGGCCCGACGAGCGTTCGCTATCGGCACCCTCCGCGTGACGAGGTGGCGCCTCTCCGGAGAGGTACCGGCCAGCGGGATCCTGGTCGGTGCACCGCACACCTCGCAGTGGGACTGGGTCGTCATGGTGCTGATCGCCTGGGCCAACAGCGCGCGCCCGCAGGCACTGATCAAGCACACCTACTTCAAGGGCCTCACCGGCTGGGTCCTGCGCAAGACCGGCGGCGTCCCGCTCGACCGCGAGAATCCCGGTGCCGCGATCCGGGCTCTCCTCGTGGAAGCACAGGGCGACGAGCCGTTCCTGCTGGCGATCGCGGCCGAGGGCACCCGCGGCAAGGGCGAGTACTGGAAGCCCGGCTTCTACCGCATCGCCCAGCAGACCGGCCTGCCGATCAGCCTCGGCTTCGTCGACGGTCCGACCCGCACCCTGGGGATCGGTCCCACCTTCCACCCGACCGGTGACGTCCGGGCGGACATGGACTTCGTGCGTGCCTTCTACGCCGACAAGCAGGGCATCCGCCCGGAGAACAGGACCGAGCCGCGCCTTCGCGAAGAGGACGCCAACCCGTGAATCAGCGTTCCGGGAGCTCCGCGGTGCGCAGCGTCCAGATCGGCTGACGCCGCTCGCGCCAGGCAGCCGGGCCTTCGGCCGCATCCGGATGCGCCATCAGGATGTGGTGTGCCTCGGTCTCGCGGACCTCGACCTCGTCGGCCGAGAGGTCGTCCCAGAGCAGCCGCTTGCTGAGCGCGAGCGCGGCCGGGCTGACATTCACCGCGACGTCGTGAGCCACCTCGAGCGCTGCGCCGAGCACCTCCTCGGCGGGCAGGCACCGCGAGGCGATCCCGTATGCCGCAGCCTCCGCACCGGAGAAGGTCCGCCCGGTGAGCAGGAGCTCGGCGGCGACGGCGGTACCGGCCAGGTGCCGCAGTGTGTAGTGGCTCTGGGCATCGCCGATCATGCCGCGGCGCACCTGCGGGATGGCCAGCTTGGCATCCTGCGCGACGAAACGCAGATCGCACTGCAGGGCAAGGGTCAGTCCGATGCCGATCGCGTGCCCGTTGACCGCGGCGATCACGAGCTTGGACAGCTCCCAGGGACGCGGTGTGACCGGAGACGCCGAGAACGTGGTGTCGCGCGCGTCGAAGGCTCCCGATCCGGCGGCGAGGTCCGCCCCGGCGCAGAAGGCGCTCCTGGCGCCGGTGAGCACGATCGCGCGGACGCTCTCGTCCTGGTCGCACCTGCGGAACGCCTCGCCCAGCTGGACAGCCGTCTGGCGCGAGAAGAGATTGAGGTCATCGGCCCCGTCGAGGGTCACGACGGCGACCCCGTCGACAGCCGACACCGTCACGTCGGTGCTCATGGCACCACCCTAGCCACGCGCCCGGCGCTCACTGTTCAGCGCGAGAGCGTCACCCTGACGTCGTCGAGGTAGAAGCTCGTGGCCAGGCTGGCGTTCTCCCGGCCCACCCACTTGATGTTGACCGTCCTGCCGGCGTACCGGTTCAGGTGGATGGTGACCTTGAAGTAGCGCGGGCCGCGCGCGAGGTTGCTGCGCATCGAGAGCACCGTTCCGTTGACCATCAGCAACAGCTTGTCGTGGGCGATACGGCTCCGGTCGGCGCTCGAGACGCGGAGGAAGTAGGTCAGGGTCGAGACGCAGCCCTTGGGCAGCACCAGCGCTCGCGCGAGCCGGTCGACGTGCGTGTGTCCGGTGCCGTCCAGCAGGGCGAACCGGTTGCCGGTGTGCGCCAGCCGGTGGCGGGTGTGGATCCGGGCAGCCGCGACCGACCAGCCGGTGGTTCCCAGCTCGAAGCCGGAGTTGTTGACCAGGTTGCCGGTGCACCTCGAGGCCTCCGCCGTGGTCGGGTTCCCGAGGGCAGCGATGCTGCGCGGCGTACCGAGCCCGGTCGGACCGTCCCAACCGGGACCGGCGTTGCAGAGCACCCCGGACAGGCAGAGCGCGGCGTTCGAGCCGGTGGTCACGTCGTTGTACTCGCCGGTGTGCGCGTACGGGTAGGCGCTCGGCGCACCGATCGCTGCATCGGCTCGTGCCGCGATCCCGGCGACCAGGGGGGCAGCCGCGCTGGTGCCACCGACCACCTCCCAGCCCTGGTCGGAGCTGTCGTAGACGGCGACACCGGTGGTCGGATCCGCGTCAGCAGATATGTCGGCAACCGCACGGCCACCGCAGGACGTGCTGGCTGATGCCTGGTATCCGGGCTTGGCCTCGTTCGAGGTGCAGCCAGAACTCGCGCCCGACCAGGCGGACTCGCTCCACGCCCTGCTGCCTGAGGGCGTCGGGGTCAGCGAGGTGCCGCCGACGGCGACCACGTACGGCGACGTCGAGGGATAGCTGACACCACCGGTGAAGCCGCCATCCCCGGTCGCCACGGAGTAGAAGACTCCCGTCCGGCTCAGGTATGCCGCGTCCGAGGGGGCGTCGTACTGGTCGTCGGGGCCGCCCCAGCTCATCGACACGTACTGGGCCCCGAACCTCTTGGCCTCGCCAGTGGCGAGCAGGAGGTTGTTGCTCGGGTCGTTCGCTTCGATCAGTGTGATCGAGCACGCCGGGCAGGCCGCTGAGACCATGTCCAGGTCGAGCGAGGTCTCCACCGCCCAGCCCTGGTCGAAGATCGGCATCGGGGAGGTCGCACCGTGCTGGTTGAGCTTCTGGAAGCAGCCGTTGCCGACGGTGCACGCGGGCAGCCCGAACTGGCTGCGGTAGATCGCGAGATCAGAGGCCGCGTTCCTGTCGTCGAAGGCGCCGATCACGTAGATCCGGCGGCCGGCACCCGAGGGCGCCGAGCCGAACCCGTACGCCGAGGCCAGCTGGGACGGGCTGTAGCCGCTCGGGGCCACCGCCGCCCGGGAGGCAGTGCCGGACCGGTTCGGCTGGACCACGCGCTCGGCGAAGCAGGCGTAGTAGCCGGGCTTCACGTTCTGGTCGCACGCCGCCGAGATCACCGGAGCACTCGCGGTGGCCGAACCCGGCACGACCTGAACGGCGGGAAGCAGCATCCCGATGACGACCAGCGCCCACCAACGACGTCTCATTGCTCTCCTGGTGATCCCCCGGCCAGCCCGCGCTCGCCGCCGCCATCATGGACCCGGCACTCCTGCAAAAACAGCCGATCACACCGGATTCTCAGCAAGATCGCAGCCGCTACGGCACCCCGATGAGGCGCCGAGCGTGACACATCGGTCCCGGTCACGGAGGTCTCGCGACTACAGGCAGGCAGTCGGGGTGTCGATCGTCGTCCGGTCCAGCCGCATCAGCAGGTCGAACTGCGGGCCTGTCTTCGGCAGCTCGTAGCCGAAGTAGTACGCCGCCGCGGCACGCTTGCCGTCGTAGAAGTCGCCCGAGGCAGCGCCGACGGCCACCAGCTGCTCGAGCCAGATCCACGCGATCACCGTGTGCCCGACCGCTTCCAGGTACGTCGATGCGTTCGCCAGGCCGAGCACCGGGTCTGGTTGGCTCCAGATCGTGGCAGTGACCTCGGCGATCCGGTCCACGTTCGCGCGCAGGGCCGCGGCGTACCCGGACGAAGACGCAGCGTCCCCGGCACGTTCGACGGTGGCCCGCATCGCGTCCAGCAGCGCGACCAGCCCGGCTCCGTCGGCCATGACCACCTTGCGGCCGAGCAGGTCCTGGCCCTGGATGCCGTGGGTTCCCTCGTGGATCGGGTTGAGCCGGTTGTCGCGGTAGTGCTGCTCGACGTCGTAGTCGCGGGTGTAGCCGTAGCCGCCGTGCACCTGGATCGCCAGGTCGTTGGCGGCCAGGCACCACTGGGACGGCCAGCTCTTGGCCACCGGAGTGAGGACGTCGAGCAGCAGGTGCGCAGCGGCACGGGACTCCTCGGTCTCCGCCGTCTTCTCCTCGTCGACCAACCGGCTGCAGTAGAGCAGCAGGCCGAGAGCACCCTCGACGTAGGACTTCTGGGCGAGCAGCATCCGCTTCACGTCAGGGTGCTCGGCGATCGGAACCGGCTCGGCCGAGCCGACCGGCCGCCCCTGGACGCGCTCCTTCGCGTACTGCAGCGACTTGAGGTAGCCGGTGTAGCCCAGGGCCATCGCGCCGATCCCGACGCCGATCCGGGCCTCGTTCATCATGTGGAACATGTAGGCCAGACCACGGCCCTCGACACCGATCAGGTCGCCGACCGCGCCGTTGCCCTCACCGAAGTTGAGCAGCGTGTTCGTGGTTCCCCGATAGCCCATCTTGTGATTGAGACCTGCCAGCGTCACGTCGTTACGGGCGCCGTCCGGCAAGACCTTCGGCACGATGAACAGGCTCAGGCCCTTCACTCCGGCGGGCGCTCCGGCCACCCGGGCCAGCACCAGGTGCACGATGTTCTCCGACAGGTCGTGCTCGCCACCGGAGATCCACATCTTGTTGCCGAACAGCCGGTAGCTGCCGTCGGCCTGGGGTTCGGCCCGGGTGGCGACGTCCGCGAGCGACGAGCCGGCGCCGGGTTCGGAGAGGCACATCGTCCCGAAGTAGCGCCCCTCGAGCATCGGCAGAACCCAGGTCTCGATCTGCTCCGGAGACCCGTGGGCCAGCAGCAGATTGGCATTCGCGGCGGTGAGGAACGCGTACCCCGAGGTGCCGACGTTGGCCGCCTGGAACCAGGACATCAGCGCACTGGAGACCACCTGCGGCAGCTGCCCTCCCCCGACCTGCTCGTCCATCGAGGCCGTGAGCAGGCCCGATCCGAAGTAGACCTCGAGTGCCTTCGCCACCTCGGGGATCAGGTGGACCCGCTCCCCGTCGAACGTCGGCTCGTTGGCGTCGGCCAGCTTGTTGTGCGGCGCGAAGTGTTCGGTCGCGATCGTCGTGGCCAGGTCGAGGGCCGCGTCGAACGTCTCGCGCGAGTGGTCGGCGTACCGGTCGCGCGTGGTGAGCTTCTCGACCTCGAGCCATTCGTAGAGCAGGAAGTCGAGGTCGCGCCGGGACATCAGAAGGGACATGGCCCCAACTTAGGGCGAGCCCGGCCTCGAGGCCCATCGTTACAGTTCCCCCATGCGCACAGTTCTCGTGACCGGAGCAGGACGCGGCATCGGCCGCGCGACCACGATTCGCCTGGCAGCAGCCGGGTGGCACGTCCTGGCCGGGGTCCGGCGTACCGAGGACGGTGAACGGCTCGCTGCCGAGGTGACCGGCACCGTGGAACCCGTGCAGCTCGACATCACCAGTGCCGACGACATCGCTGCCCTGGGTGGCCGGCTGACGAGCCTGGATGCCGTGGTGAACAACGCCGGCATCGTGGTCGGCGGACCCATCGAGGGCCTGCCGCTCGACGACCTGCGACGACAGCTCGAGGTCAACGTCGTGGGTCAGGTCGCCGTGACCCAGGCCGTGCTGCCGCTGCTGCGCACCTCGAAAGGCCGGGTGGTCTTCGTGTCCTCGCTCAGCGGCCGGATCGTCACCCCCATGACCGGTGCCTACAACGCCTCGAAGTTCGCCCTCGAAGCCGTCGCTGACGCGCTCCGCATGGAGGTCCAGCCCTGGAGGATCAAGGTCTCGCTGGTCGAGCCGGCCCAGACCGACACCGACATGTGGCAGACCGCCGAGGACGAGCTCGACGCGACCGTGGAATCACTGACGCCCGATCACCGCACCCTGTACGACGCCCACATCGCCGGCATGCGCAAGATGATCCCGATGTCCCAGCGGATGGCCAGCCCGGCCGATAAGGTCGCCGCCGCGATCGAGCGAGCCCTCACGGCCGGCCGGCCACGCGCCCGCTACGTCGTCGGCGCAGGCCCGAAGGTGCAGAACGCGATGGCTCGCGTGACGCCGACTCCGATGCTGGACGGCATGCTTCGCCGGGTGTCCGGGGTTCCGCGCTCGCTCTAGGGTGCGTCCTCACAAGCCCCCGAGCAGACCGCCGAGGAGGCCGCCGCTCGGCGGAGGAGTGCTCGGCGGGGGCGGCGGAGGTGGCGGCGGAGCCTTCGGGGTGACCGGGCTGCCGTACCAGATCGTGCGCTCAGACCAGTTGCCCGGCCCTAGCCTCGTCCCCGAGCAGGCGACGATCACCACACGCTCGGGCCCGTTGGACCGGAAGGCCTTCTTGGCCGGCACGTGCTTGACGGGATAGCTCTCGCGCTCGGTGATCTGGTAGCAGGCCTGCTTGCCGTTGGCGCCGAGCAGGACGATCTGATCGCCGGGCTCGAGGTTCGCCAGCATCGCGTTGCCCAGCGCAGAGCCGTCGGGCCAGGTGTGCCCGGCCAGCAGGACGCTGCCGTGGCGGCTCGCGGGACGCGTCTTCGGATCCATCGACATCACCCACTTGTTCGCGTTCGTCGCGGGAACCGCGCCGATCGCGCCGCTGGAGGTGCGCTTGACCTGGGTGACCTTCACGGTCCGACCGATCGAGGGGATCCGGGCCCGCGACGGTACGAACCCGTGGGCAGGCCGCTTGCAGGCCGTCGTCGGAGCGGAGCCCGCCTCGCGCGTGGTCGCCGACCCCGAACTCACCATGAACGCCTGGGCCACGACGACGACGGTCAGGCAGGCCAGTGCCCGCCTGACCGGGGCGGCCGGGCGGCGGGTCAGCGAAGCAGCGTTCATCGGGGAGGGGTTCCTGATCGTCAGGGGGAGGAGGATCTTCCCCCGTGAACAACGAGGCGTAAACCTCAGAGGTACGGCTCGACCAGTTCCGCGTACCGCTGGATCATCGTGGCGACCACGTCGTCACCGGGTCGCGCCCAGATGTCGGCGTTGAAGATCTCGACCTCGATGTCGCCGAGGTACCCGGTGGCCGCGACCTCGCGCGTGATGGTGGCGAAGTCGATGTGGCCCTCGCCCATCATCCCCCGCGACAGCAGCGGATCGGCCGCGATCGGGACGAGCCAGTCGCAGACCTGGTACGACGACAGCCTCCCCTCGCGTCCGGCCCGCTCGATCTGCTCTCCCAGCACCGGGTCCCACCAGACGTGGAACGTGTCGACGACAACGCCGACCGAGGCGGCATCGTGCGGTGCCGCGAGGTCCAGCGCCTGACCGAGCGTCGAGATCACCGCACGGTCGGCGACGTACATCGGGTGCAGCGGTTCGAGTGCGAGGCGCACCCCGGACTCTGCGGCGTACGGCACCAGGGCGGCGATCCCGTCGGCGACCCGCGCGCGAGCACCGACCAGATCGCGGCTGCCCGCGGGCATCCCACCCACGACCATGACGAGTTCGCCGGTCCCCAGCGTCGCCGCCTCGTCGATCGCCCGACGGTTGTCCGGCAGCGGGTCCGGCCCGGTCAGGAATCCGCCTCGGCAGAGCGATGAAACTCGCAGGCCGGCGTCGCGCACGAGCTTCGCCGCGCGGTCGACACCGGCCTCCTGGACCCGGTCACGCCACAGCCCAACGGCCGGGATTCCGGCGCGAGCGGCACCGTCGACCGCCTCGGCGAGCGTCCAGCGCTCGGTGGTCTTCGTGTTCAGCGACAACCGCTGGACAGGTGCAGTCACGGCGCTTCCAGCGAGCGCATCCGGAACTCGGCGAGATCGGGGTCGAGCAGGAGGTCGCAGTCGCCGGCCAGCTCGTAGGTCCGGCGGAGGTGGTGATGAGAGCGCATCGTCTCCAGACCGCCCAGCATCGTGAAGGTCGGCTGGTGTCCGTTGAGCCAGGACAGGAAGGCGATCCCGGTCTTGTAGTAGCGCGTCGGCTCGGCGAAGACGTGCCGACTGAGCTCCTGGGTCGAGGCCAGGATCGCGCGAGCCGCTTCGTCGTCGCCGGCGTCGAGCCGTTGCAGTGCGGTCGAGGCAGCCGGGTAGATGGCGGCGAAGATCCCGAGCAGCGCGTCGGAGTGGCCACCACCATTGGAATGACCTGTGCCGTCGCCGATGATCAGGTCCGGGTAGTGGTAGTCGTCGCCGGTGTAGAGGCGGACACCGGCCGGGAGCTCGGACCGCAGGGCGATCTCGTGCTCGGCGTCGAGCAACGAGACCTTCACTCCGTCCACCCGGTCCGCGTGCGTCGCGACGAGCTCGACGAACGTCTTGGTGGCGACCGCGAGATCCGCGGACCCCCAGTAGCCCGCCAGCGCCGGATCGAACATCGGTCCGAGCCAGTGCAGGATCACCGGTCGATCGACCTGGCTCAGGACCTCGTCGTACACCTGGAGATAGTCGTCGGGACCGGCAGCAGCAGCCGCGAGTGCACGGGACGCCATCACCACCACGGTCGCGCCCGCAGCCTCGACGACATCGATCTGCTCGACGTAGGCGGCCGTGACGGCCGTCAGCGGGTGCGGGCCCGTCGTGTCGAGCTGATCGGTGCCGGCGCCACACACCAGCGCGCCGCCGACCGATCGCGCCTCGGCAGCGCTGCGTTCGATCAGCTCGCGAGTGGTCGGCCAGTCCAGTCCCATCCCGCGCTGTGCCGTGTCCATCGCGTCGGCGACGCCGAGCCCCCAGGACCACAGCTCGTGGCGAAACGCGAGTGTGTGCTCCCAGTCGACCTCACCATGAGCGTGGGCGACGACGTGCGCCGCGGCATAGGCGACCCGGCTGCGGATCGGTTCGGCCGGTCGTGTCCAGGTCATGGCGTCGCTCCGGGCACGAGCTCGGGCACGGCAACTCGGCGCCCCTCGGCCGAGGAGCGCAACCCGAGCTCCGCGAGCTGGACCCCGCGCGCTGCGGAGTACAGGTCGTGGCGGTGTGGCCGGCCGGCGGCGACGTCGCGGAGGAACTCCTCCCACTGCACCCGGAAACCGTTTGCGATGGACGCATCCGGGTCGACCGGCTCCCAGTCGGCGCGGAAGTCGAGATCGGTCGGCACGTCGGGGTTCCAGACGGGCCTCGGTGTCGCGGCGCGCGCCTGGCTGACGCAGCCGTGCAGGCCTGCCACCGCCGAGCCGAGCGTCCCGTCGACCTGGAACTCGACGAGCTCGTCGCGGTGGACCCGGACCACCCACGAGGAGTTGACCTGCGCGATCACGCCGCCGTCGGTCTCGAAGATCGCGTACGCCGCATCGTCGGCGGTCGCATCATAGGAGTCCCCCTGCTCGTTCCACCGCTCGGCGATGTGCGTCACCGAGCGTGCGTAGACCGAGCGGACGGGGCCGAGGATCGACTCGAGCACGTAGTTCCAGTGGGCGAACATGTCCACGGTGATGCCACCACCGTCCTCGGCGCGGTAGTTCCAGGACGGTCGCTGCGCCGGTTCGTCGTCGCCTTCGAAGACCCAGTAGCCGAACTCCCCGCGCAGCGAGGTGATCCGACCGAAGAAGCCTTTCTCGACGAGGCGACGGAGCTTGATCAGCCCGGGCAGGTAGAGCTTGTCGTGCACCACACCGGTCGTCGTGCCGGCTCGGGCAGCGAGCCTCGCCAGGTCGAGGGCATCGCTCAGGTGCTCGGCGCTCGGCTTCTCCGCGTAGACGTGCTTGCCGGCGGCGATCGCGGCACGCACCGCATCGGGTCGGCGCGAGGTGACCTGGGCATCGAAGTAGACGTCGATCGACTCGTCGGCGAGCACCTTGTCCAGGTCGGTGGTCCACTCGGCGACGTCGTGCTCCTCGGCAAGGTCGCGCAGCTTCGTCTCGTCACGCCCGACCAGGACCGGCTCGACGCGCAGGACGGAACCGTCGTCGAGCCTCAGCCCGCCCTCGTCGCGCAGCGGCAGGATCGACCGCACGAGGTGCTGGCGGTATCCCATCCGGCCGGTGACGCCGTTCATCGCAATCCGCAGGGTCCTCGTCTGCACGCCTCATTGAAGCGCGCCCGAGCAGCCCTGAGTCGGCTCGAACCCGAATGTTCACCTGCTCGTGGCGAACCCGCCGGGTTGGCCGCCACTAGGTTCGACCCATGAGCAGGATCCGGGTCGCCCTGGTCGGAGCCGGCGCGATCGCCGCGAGTGCCCACCTCCCTGCGATCACTCGCCTGGCCGACGATCTGGAGCTCCTCGCCGTCGTCGACATCGACCTCCTCCGGGCTCAGGCCCTTGCTCGTGACTGGTCGGTCGCGGCGGCGTACGACGACCTCGACACCATGCTGCGTGAGACCGGCCCGGAGCTGGTGCTGATCTGCACTCCGCCGGGTGAGCACCGGGCAGCGGCGATCACGTGCCTGGACGCCGGCGCGTGGGTCTGGTGCGAGAAACCGCCCGCGCTCTCCCTCGCCGACTACGACGAGATCGCCGCCCACGAACGCGAGGGCGGTCCGTTCGCGTCGTACGTGTTCCAGCACCGGTTCTCCACCGGCGCCCGCCACCTGCGGGAGCTCGTCGCTGCCGATGCGCTCGGGCCGCTCCTGGTCGGGGTCTGCCACACGCTCTGGTACCGCGACGCGGCGTACTTCGCGCTGCCGTGGCGGGGCCGCTTCGAGACCGAGGGCGGCGGGCCCACGATGGGACACGGCATTCACCAGATGGACCTGCTGCTCTCGCTCCTCGGCGACTGGACGTCGGTCAGTGCCACGACGGCGACCCTGGCGCGCGACGTCGAGACCGAGGACGTGTCCATGGCCGTGCTGCGGCTCGCGTCCGGCGGTCTCGTGTCCATCGTCAACAGCGTGCTCTCGCCCCGGCAGACGAGCTACCTGCGGTTCGATTTCGCCGACGGCACCGTCGAGCTCGCGCATCTCTACGGCTACGCCGCAGACGACTGGCGCTGGACGCCCGCGCCGCACCTCGACCCGGCGGCGCCGAGCCCGTGGAACCCTCCGGCCGACGACGCCACCAGCTCGCACGCCGCGCAGCTCGCGACCGTCGCCGCGTGCCTGCGGGCAGGCATCAGGCCGCCGGCGAGCGGACGGGATGGCCGGCGTTCGCTCGAGCTCATCACCGGGATCTACGCCGCCGCGGCCTCCGGGCGCGAGGTCCATCGGTCCGAGCTCACCCCTCACCACGACTTCTACGACTCCCTGGGCGGCATCCGTCGCGAGAGGACATCGCATGCCTGAACAGCTCCGCACCAGCGACGACGGACGCGCACTCACGATCACCGCGGCCGACGTCCCGCTCGCCACCTACGTCTACCTGCCCGACGCACCGGCGGTCGAAGCGCCGAAGCCCTACTTCCATCCTCTCCGTACGACGTCGGGCGCACCCGTGACGAACTACCGGCCCTGGGACCACCGCTGGCACAAGGGCGTGCAGATGACGTTGAGTCACGTCACCGAGGTCGAGACAGGTGTGGGCCAGAACTTCTGGGGCGGGCCGACGTTCGAGGCCGACGCCCCGGGCAACGGCTACGTCTGGCGGGACAACCTCGGCAGGCAGGACCACGTGGTCTTCGACAAGGTCATGGCCGGCGATGCGGTCGAGGTGGCCGAGCGGCTCGACTGGGTCACCTCCACCGACGACCGCTGGTTCGCCGAAGAGCGCACCGTGCGTCTCTCCAACGTCGACCTCGCCCGCGGACTATGGGTGCTCGACTTCGCGACCACGCTGACCAACACGCACTCCGGCGCGCTGCGGATCGGCAGCCCGACCACGCACGGCCGACCCCGCGCCGGCTACACCGGGTTCTTCTGGCGAGGCCCCCGCGCCTGGACCGACGCCCCGATCATCGCGGCGGACGGGACCGACGGCGAGACCGTGATGGGACACCGGGCCGACTGGGTCGCGATGGCCGGGCAGCACGACGGCCGGGACGGTGGCGCGACGGTGCTCCTGTACGCCGGCCGATCGTCAGCGGCGGTACCGCTCACGTGGTTCGCCCGCACCGAGATGTTCGCCGCCCTCAACCCGTCGGTCGCGTTCCACGACGAGTTCGACCTGGCGCCGGGCAAGACGCTCGTCCTGACCCACCGGCTGGTCGTCATCGATCGCGCACTGGACCGTGCCGGGCTGGCACCGCTTGCCGAGGAGTTCACCCCGTGACGTTCGACTTCCCCGGAGCGATCGGGCTGACCGCCATGCGCGCGTACTCCTGGGAGACGGCCGACGGCGAGCACGGCGGATCACCGCACCTTCACCTCGCGTGCTCCGAGGGTTACGTCGTCACCGGGGGGTCGGGCCGCCTCGAGACGTTGACCTCCGGCGGCGCAGACCAGGTAGTGCTCGGCGTGGGCGACGTCGTCTGGTTCGAGCCCGGAACCATTCACCGGGTCATCAACGACGGCGAGCTCGAGGTCGTCGTGGTGATGCAGAACGGCGGCCTGCCCGAGGCCGGTGATGCGGTCCTCACCTTCCCGCCCGAACACCTCGTCGACCGCGCGACCTACGACCGGGCGGCGTCGCTCGCCGGATCCGACGGCCACCAGAGTGCCGAGCGCGCTCGCGCGCGTCGCGACCTGGCCCTGACCGGGTACACCGAGCTGCGCCGTCGCTGGGATGCCGGCGACCACGACGCGCTCACCGGGTTCCACCGCGCCGCGGCTGCGCTCGTCGCGCCGCTGCTCGACCGGTGGCAGCACGTGATCACCGCCGGAGCACAGGCGCGTGCCACCGAGGCCCTCGAGCGCATCGCCGCGCTGCGGGTCGGCGACGTCACCCACCTGGGTGACGCGCAAGTGGCCAGGATCGCGCAGCCCGGGGAGCGCACCTTCGGCATGTGCGGGCAGCTGCATGCGTACGACGCGATCCGGCGGGGCTGAGGCTCGAGGTCACCGACGTGGTGGAAGGGCGACCCGCAGGAAGCGCGGCCGGTACCTGCGCGGGTCGTCCTGTACGACGGTCAGGTCGGTGTTGTTCTCGCTGTAGCTGACCACCACGGTCCCCGGGATCGGGAGCAGCTCAGGATGGGCCAGCGGCATGTAGCGCAGCGTGCCGGTGACCGCGTCCGACGGGATCGAGGCCGCTGCGGGTGCGGCGACGAACGGCCCGGTGGGGCTGGAGGCTGTCCAGATGGTCAGGTCCGAACCGAGGACCTCGTCCTTCTTGCTGACGACGTACCACGATCTCCCCTGCCGGAAGACGCTCAAGGTCTGCGAGACACCACCCCTCGACCCGATCAGGACCGCGGCGGCGGCAGCCTGCGGTTGCCAGGTCCTGCCGTCCCAGTACGACCAGGCCCTGGGGTCGGCCAGCTGTGCGGGCCGCGTCCTCGCGACGCGAAGGTCGAAGCCCTGAAGGCGCGCCTGCGGGCTTCGCGACGTCCCGTAGAGGTAGACCCAGCCGCTGTCTACGACCGCGGCAGCGCCCCACATCGGGCGTTCGGTGTTCGCGTCATCGGCGCCGACGTCGCGGACGGAGACGAGCCTCGGCGTCCCGCCGACCGGGACGACGAACGTCGCCAGCGCCGGTCCGAGCACCTCGAACGAGAACGGATCGCCAGTCGCACCGCTTCGAACTCGTTGCACGCCCACGCCGACCAGGTCGTAGCCCTGTCCCTGGATGCGCGCGATCGACATCGGCCAGTACCCGACGTGATCCGCCCGGTCGGGGATGAGCGCACCGTGGTCGCGCGGAAGGACGACCCGTCCGCACCCGGGTCCGAAGACCAGCATCGAGTTGTGCACGAATCGCTGGCCTGCGAACGACGCGGACCGCAACGTGTCGCCGAAGACGAAGATACGTCGGCCGTCCTGGAGCTCGACGCTCGCACCGACGTCACCGCCGGCGAATCCGGGGGCGGCCCGAACGCGCTCGACGAAGCGGTTCAACGCGGCGACGGAATCCATCGCGCCCGTCCGGATGCACGGACCCAGAACCGCCGACGGGGCTGGCGCAGGCGGGGTCGATCGACCCCCGACGTGATCGATCGAGAGCCACGCCACCGCGACGACGAGCGCCACGACTGCTGCCAGAGACACACGTGTTCGACCCATCGCCCTTCAATCTATCCGGCGGTCACCTCGCGGCCTTGAGCCACGTTCGGTAGTGCCGCAGCGCCTTGGCGGCTGCGGCCTGGTCGACGACCAGCGCCCAGGCCGGGTGCACCCCGACCCGGGGAGACGCGCCTCGCGACATGCGCCGCAGCTGGTGACGCACGACCGCCATCGCGGCTGCGGCGGCCAGCGTCTTGTCCGACCAGGTCACCGGCCGCAGCGCCTTCGGCGCCTGCTTGCCGTCGCGCCACAGACCGGGGAGCTCGGGCGTCACGGCGAGGGCGGTCGCCATGCCCACGATCGCGACTCCGCCGGCGAGGACCTGCTCGGCCGTCTCGAGCCGGGTGATCCCGCCGGTGAGCATCAACGGCACCGGACTGGTCTTCGCAAGGTCCTCGGCGAGCTCGAGGAAGTACGCTTCGCGCGCTGCGGTCCGACCGTCCGCCGGTCGGCCCGACATGGCCGGGCTCTCGTACGTGCCACCCGACAGCTCGACCAGGTCCACTCCGAGCGGCGCGAGCAGGTCGATGACCTGGCGGGCGTCGTCGGCGTCGAAGCCCCCGCGCTGGAAGTCGGCGGAGTTCAGCTTGACCGCGACCGTGAAGGTCGGCGTGACCTCCGACCGGATCCGGGTCACGACGTCGAGCAGGAACCGGACCCTGTTCTCCAGCGATCCGCCCCACTCGTCGGTGCGCTGGTTGGTCAGCGGCGACAGGAACTGGGAGATCAGGTAGCCGTGGGCTGCGTGCACCTCGACCCCGTCGAATCCTGCGACCTCGGCCTGGGCAGCCGTGATGGCGAACCGCTCGATGGTGGCCGCGATCTGCTCACCGGTCATGGCACTCGGCTTGGCAAAGCGCTTGCTGTAGCGCGGCCCGAGGTCCACAGCGATGTCCGAAGGTCCCCACACGACGCCGGGCAGTGCGGCCGGGACCTGACGGCCAGGATGGTTGATCTGCATCAGCACCGCTGCACCCGAGGCCTTCGCCGCGGCGGCCCACCGCGCGAAGGGGGCAAGGTCGCTGGTGTCGTCCAGGACGACCCCACCGGGACCGGTCAGCGCCTCGGCGTGCACCATCACATTGCCCGTGATCAGGAGTCCGGCCCCGCCGGCACCCCAGCGGCGGTAGAGCTCGACAAGGCGCCCGTCCGGTACCTGCTCGGCGCTGGCCATGCCCTCCTCCATCGCGGCCTTCGCGATCCGGTTGCCCAGCACGAGCCCGGAACGAAGCACGAGGGGAGAAAACAACTCACTCGACATGGCAGGACCACTTTCACGCTAGAATGTATGCAGTGCTCACATCATGCCCAGAGGATGTGATCGCTGTCTACATAGGAGAGAGTGACGTATGCCATCCGGTCCGACCCGCTACCACCACGGCGACCTGGCCGCGGCCTGCGTGCGAGCCGCGCTGGAGCTGCTGGAGGAAGGTGCGACCGCGTCGGGGTTCTCGATGCGGGCCGTCGCCCGACGCGCGGGGGTTGCGCCCGCGGCGCCGTACCGGCACTACGCCGATCGTGAGGCTCTGATGACGGCCGTGGCGACGGTCGGCTATGCCGAGCTCGCGGAACACCTGGCGCAGGCCAACCCTGCCCCGGCCACCGCCGAGGACCTCGCCGACGTCGCCGTTGCCTACGTGGACTTCGCCGTACGCCGCAGCGTGCTTTTCAGCGTCATGTTCGGCGAGCCGTGCGACCACGACAGTCCGGAGCGAGTGGCGGCCACCGAGGCCGTGTCGGCGTACGTGGCGGACATCGTGAGCCGGTGCTTCCCGGACTCGGACTCGGAAGCGCTCGCGACGGCCATCTGGGCGCTCGTCCACGGCCTGGCCTTCCTCCATCTCGACGGAAAGCTGGACGCGTCCTCCCCCACCGCCATCTCCGCCACCGTGCGGGCCGCCGTGCACGCGGTGCTCGACCTGGCGAACAGCCCGGCCGCGCTGCGCGGCTGACCTCGCCAGGTCGTGCGCCGTCGTGAGACCGACTACGCCGCGACCGTCGCGGTGACGCCCTCGGACAGGGCACCCCGGACCACGTCCAGGACGTCGCCGACCACGTGCACGGTCAGCGCCTCCAGCACGTCAGCCGGTACGTCGTCCAGGTCGGGCTCGTTGCGCAGCGGCACGAACACCTCGGTCAGCCCGTTGCGCTGAGCCGCAAGCAGCTTCTGCTTGAGCCCACCGATCGGCAGCACCCGGCCGTTGAGGGTGACCTCGCCGGTCATGCCGACCTCCGGGCGCACCGGGCGACCAGTGGCGAGCGAGACCAGGGCAGTCACCATCGTGATCCCGGCGGACGGACCGTCCTTGGGCGTCGCGCCGGCCGGCACGTGCACGTGGACTGCTCGGTCGAGGAAGGCAGGGTCGACGCCCAGCTCGGCCGCGTGGGAGCGGACGAAGGTGAGCGCGATCTGCGCGGATTCCTTCATCACGTCGCCGAGCTGGCCGGTCAGGGTGAGACCGGCCGGCCCCTCGTGCACCGACGCCTCGATGAAGAGCACGTCTCCCCCGAGCCCGGTCACCGCGAGTCCGGTCGCCACGCCGGGCACCGAGGTCCGTTCGGGCGCGTCGGGGGTGAACCGCGGCCGGCCGACCAGGTCCTTCAGGTCGGCCAGGTCGATGTCGACGCGTTCGGTGCCGGCGGCCAGGCGGGTGGCCACCTTGCGCAACGCTTTCGCCAGGAACCGTTCCAGCTGCCGTACGCCGGCCTCACGGGTGTAGTTGGCCGCGATCTCGCGCAGGGCGGCGTCCGAGATCGTGACCTCGTCGGCATCCAGGGCGGCGCGTTCGAGCTGCCGGGGAAGCAGGAAGTCGCGGGCGATCGCGACCTTGTCGTCCTCGGTGTACCCGTCGAGGGTGATCAGCTCCATCCGGTCCAGCAGGGCCGACGGGATCTGCTCGACCACGTTGGCGGTGCCGATGAACAGCACGTCGGACAGGTCCAGGTCCAGCTCGAGGTAGTGGTCGCGGAACGTGTGGTTCTGAGCGGGGTCGAGCACCTCCAGCAACGCTGCGGCAGGGTCGCCGCGGTAGTCGGCCCCGATCTTGTCGACCTCGTCGAGCAGGACGACCGGGTTCATCGAACCGGCCTCCTTGATCGCCCGGACGATCCTGCCGGGAAGAGCACCCACGTAGGTCCGGCGGTGTCCGCGGATCTCCGCCTCGTCACGGACGCCGCCCAGCGCGACGCGGACGAATTTCCGGCCGAGCGTGCGCGCGACCGACTCGCCCAGGGAGGTCTTGCCGACTCCGGGCGGACCGGCCAGCAGGATCACCGCGCCCGAACCACGACCGCCCACGACCTTCAGGCCGCGCTCGGCACGACGGCTCCGGACGGCGAGGTACTCGACGATCCGGTCCTTGACCTCGTCGAGGCCGTGGTGATCGGCATCCAGCACCGCGCGCGCCGCGACCACGTCGACCGAGTCCTCGGTGGTGACGCCCCAGGGAAGCTCGAGCACGGTGTCCAGCCAGGTCCGGATCCACGCGGTCTCCGGGCTCTGGTCGCTGGAACGCTCCAGCTTGTCGACCTCGCGCAGCAGCGCCTCGCGCACGGCGTCGGGGACGTCGGCCGCTTCGACGCGACCGCGGTAGTCATCAGCACCCTCGGGCTCGCCCTCGCCCAGCTCCTTGCGGATGGCCGCAAGCTGCTGGCGCAACAGGAACTCGCGCTGGCTCTTCTCCAGGCCCTCGCGGACGTCCTCACTGATCTTGTCCGTGACCTCGGCTTCCGCGAGGTGCTCGCGGGTCCAGCCGATCAGCGATTCCAGGCGTGATGCCACGTCGGGGTTCTCGAGCAGCTCACGCTTGCGATCGGCCGACAGGTACGACGCGTAGCCGGCGGCATCCGCGATCGCGCTCGGGTCGGTCATCTGGTGGACCGAGTCGATGACCTGCCACGCCTCGCGCCGCTGCAGGACGGCCACGACGAGGCGCTTGTACTCCTCGGCCAGCTCGCGGGCGCGATCGGTGACCTGGTCCTCGACCGGCTCGACCTCGACCCACAGGGCAGCGCCGGGCCCGCTGACGCCGGTGCCGATCCGGCCACGGCGCTCGGCCTTGAGCAGGGCCGCCGGGCCACCGCCGCTGAAACGGCCGACCCGCTCGATGGAGGCGATCACGCCGTAGGACGCGTACCGGTCCTCGAGGCGTGGTGCGAGCAGCAGCCGGCCGCCGCTGCTCGCACCTGCGGCATCGATGACAGCCTGCGCGGGCTCGTCGAGCTCGATCGGCACGACCATGCCCGGGAGTACCACCACGTCGGAGAGGAACAACACGGGAAGACGGTTCTGGGACACGAAGTCCTCGTTCTCGGAAACTTGAGCCATGTGAACTCAACTACAAGGCACGCGGACCTGTTCCACCGAACGCCGATGTTCGTTCTGGGCGAACAGGCCCGCCGCGCAGCTGCCGGATCGGCGGATCACGTCTCGTCTGAGATCGGACAAGCGAGCACGACCGTCGCGACCTCGATCAGGTGGCTACGGTGTCAGGCATGTCCCTCGATCTCGATCCGGCGCTCCGCGACCTCGTGGACCTCTCCGCGCTCGGCACCTGGATGGACAGCCAGGGCCTGCCCCCCGGCGCGTTCGACGACGTCACCGTCCTGACCGGCGGTACCCAGAACCTGCTCGTACGCCTCAGCCGCGGCGGGCGGACGTACGTCCTGCGTCGTCCGCCCCGGCACCTGCGCCCCAGGAGCAACGACAACCTGCGGCGCGAGGCACGAGTCCTCGGCGCCCTGACCGGACACGGCCTGCCCGTTCCCGGGCTGGTTGCGGCCTGTCCCGACGACTCCGTGATGGGTGGCGCACCGTTCCTGCTGATGGACTCCATGGACGGTTTCAACGCCTCCACCGGGCTACCCGGGCTCCACGCGGGCGATCCGCTGATCCGGCATCGGATGGGGCTCAGTGCCGTCGAGGGCCTGGCTGCCCTGGGCGCTGTGGACCACGAAGCGCTCGGCCTCGGCGACTTCGGCCGCGCGGACGGTTTTCTCGAACGGCAGGTACCCCGCTGGCTCGGTGAGCTCGCGTCGTACGACGCGTTGGAGGGCTATCCCGGAGCCGACCTCCCCGGCGCCCTCGAGCTCGCGCAGTGGCTCGGCACCCACCTCCCGACGACGTACCAACCCGGGATCCTGCACGGCGACTTCCACCTCGCGAACCTGCTGTTCGACCGGGACGGGCCGGAGCTCACGGCCATCCTCGACTGGGAGATGGCGACGATCGGCGACCCGCTCCTCGACCTGGGCTGGCTGCTGGTCACCTGGCCGGTCGACCCGGGCTCCGAGATCAACGTCCTGGTGTCCAGCTTCGCCGAGCAGGGAGGCCTGGCGACCAGGGCGGAGCTGGTGAACCGGTACGCCGAGCTCTCGGGCCGGGACCTCAGCGCGATCGACTGGTACGCCGCCCTGGCCGGCTTCAAGCTCGGCATCGTGCTTGAGGGCACCTACGCCCGCGCGTGCGCCGGCAAGGCAGACAGATCGCTCGGCGAGATGTTCCACAAGGTTGCCTGCGCGCTGATCGAGCGTGCCGAGAAGTTCAGCACCCAAGGAGTGATGGCGTGAGCGACCTGACCGGCAAGGTGTGTCTGGTGACCGGCGGCAGCCGTGGACTCGGACGAGAGATGGTGCTCGCGTTCGCGGAACGCGGCGCGGACGTGGTGATCGCCAGCCGCAAGCTGGCTGCCTGCGAGGCGCTGGCAGCCGAGGTGCACGAGAAGTACGGCGTCCGCGCGCTCGGCGTCGCCTGCAACGTCGGCGACTGGTCCCAGTGCGACGATCTGGTCGAGCAGGTGTACGCCGACTTCGGCCGCATCGACGTCCTGGTCAACAACGCAGGCATGTCGCCGCTGTACCCGAGCCTGGAGGAGGTGAGCGAGGACCTCTGGGACAAGGTGCTGGGCATCAACCTCAAGGGTCCGTTCCGTCTCACGGCTGCCGTCGGCAAGCGGATGGCCGACGGCAACGGCGGGACCGTCATCAACGTGTCCTCGATCGCCTCGATCCGCCCCGATGCCCTGTCGCTCCCCTACGCCGCGGCGAAAGCCGGGCTCAACGCGCTGACCGAAGGCTTCGCCCAGGCCTACGCACCCACGGTGCGGGTCAACGCGATCCTCTGCGGCCCGTTCCTGACCGACATCTCCAAGGCCTGGCCCGAGGATATCCACCAGTTCGTCGCCCAGAGCCTGGCACTGGGCCGAGCCGGTCGCCCCGACGAGGTCGTCGGTGCCGCCCTGTACTTCGCGTCCGAAGCATCCAGCTTCACCACCGGCGCGATCTTGCGAGTAGATGGAGGAACCCGATGAGCTGGGACTTTTCGACCGAGCCGGAGTTCGAGGCGAAGCTGGCGTGGATGCGCGACGTCGTACGCACGGAGCTACTGCCTCTCGAGTCACTGCTCGACGAGCTCGACATGGACGCGATCGACCGCGCCCTGGCCCCGCTGAAGGCACAGGTCAAGGAGCAGGGCTTGTGGGCCGCGCACCTGGAACCGGAGCACGGAGGCCAGGGCTACGGACAGGTGAAGCTCGGCCTGATGCACGAGATCCTCGGGACCTGCACGCTGGCACCGGCGGCGTTCGGCTGCGCGGCGCCGGACAGCGGGAACAGCGAGATCCTGGCCCTGGTGGGGACGCCGGAGCAGAAGAAGCGCTGGCTCGAACCGCTGCTCGCCGGTGAGATCCGATCGGCCTTCTCGATGACCGAGCCCGACAGCGCCGGTTCGGATCCCACGCTCCTGGTCACCCGCGCCGTCCAGGACGGCGACGAGTGGGTGATCAACGGGCACAAGTGGTACTCGTCGAACGCGTCGGTCGCCGATTTCCTGATCGTCATGGCGGTCACCGACCCCGACGCGGTCAGCCATGCCCGGGCCACCATGTTCATCGTGCCTGCAGACACGCTCGGTGTCAGGATCCTGCGCGACGTCGGCAGCATGGACGACCCGTCCGCCCGGTTCGGACGCTACGGAAACCACGCCGAGATCCGTTATGAGGACGTGCGGGTGCCCGCCGATGCCGTCCTCGGCGGTGTCGGCCATGCGTTCGTGATCGCGCAGCACCGGCTCGGGCCCGGGCGCATCCACCACGCGATGCGCTGGCTGGGGCAGGCACAGCGCGCCTTCGACATGATGTGTGAGCGCGCGACCTATCGCTATGCGCACGGCAGCCTGCTGGCAGAGAAGCAGACCATCCAGAACTGGATCGCCGACTCCGCTGCCGAGATGCAGGCCGCGCGCCTGATGACCCTGCACGCCGCCTGGGTGATGGATACGCAGGGCGCCTCGGCGGCTCGCACGGACATCGCGATGATCAAGTACTTCGGCGCCAAGGTGCTGCACGACGTCATCGACCGGTCGCTCCAGGCGCACGGGTCTCTCGGCTACTCCAGCGACCTGCCCCTGGAGGCGATGTACCGGTGGGCCCGGGCTGCCCGGATCTACGACGGTCCCGACGAGGTGCACCGCCAGAGCGTCGCGCGGCAGGTTCTCAAGCGGTACGAAGCGCCACGCGACGGCGTACCCAGTGAGCATGTGCCGACCCGCCGTGCTGTCGCGCACGAGATGTACGCGCACCTCCTCGCGACCGACTCATGACGGTGCCGGTCCAGCGGCCGGTCCAGTAGGCACTCAACGGCAGGCCAGACCACCGAGAACTGTGTCGACCACGTCGGTCACGAACTGATCCGTCAACGGTGCGTGGCCGTGGAGAAAGCGGTGGTAGACCGCTCCGTAGAGCACGTCGAGCGCCACGTCGATCTGCACCGCCGGCTCGAGCTCACCCCGTTGGCGTGCTCGTTCGAGCACGGCTCGTGCGATCTCGCGCCGGGGCACCATCAGCCGCTCGACGTACGCCGATGCGAACCCGGGGTCGCTGCGGGCACGGGTGATGAAGGAGCCCATGACGCGTGCATAGGGTCGCTTGGCCAGTTGGTGCACCCACGGCAGCAGCAGTGCCAGCAGGTCGCCTCGAAGGGATCCGGTCTCGGTCGATGCGGGGGTCGCCTCGGCCCATTCGGCGTACAGGGCGTCGAGCGCCAACGCTTCCTTGGTGGGCCACCACCGGTAGATCGTGGCCTTGCTGACTCCGGCCTGCTCGGCAACCGCGTCCATGCTCACCGAGTCCAGGCCACGCTCGAGCAGGAGATCGGCGGCCGCACGCAGGATTGCGGCACGCGCCTTCTCGCTCCGTGGGCGACCGCCCTTGGACTCCGTCTGTTCTGACGTCGTCATTGAAGGTGGTCCTCTCCCGCGCCGGCAACCGCCATCGTGATGGCGAGCTGGAGTGCGCAGATCGTCGCCAAGGTCGCGGCGACACTGACCTGGGTCACCAGTACTGCACCAGCCAGACCACCAACGCCGAGCGCCAGGACAGACGTGACGCGACGCAGCAGCCGGGGATTGTCTCCGCCGGCCAACGAGGAGTCCGCGGCCAGTCCGGTGAGTGTCATGGTGAGCACCGTAGTGGTCAGGTCGGGGACGGCGAGCGCACGGACGCTCGCGTTCTGGATTCCCAGGCCGACCGCCAGCAGCGCGATCTCGGCCACCCGGGGACCGCCGCCCGCAGCGCCTGCGAGCACGGCTGTGGCGGCGGCCGCGCAGGACAGGACGCTCTGGAGCAGCAGTGCTGTTGTCAGCCAGTTCCGGCGCCGCGCCCCGAGCCTCGCGTGGAGCCGACCGCCCACCGCGGCTCCGGCCAGGAACGCCGCAAGGGCGACCAGGAAGCCGGTGATCGCGAACCCTGGCACCCGCCCGATCGCGAAACCCAGGAACAGGACGTTCCCGGTCATGTTCGCGACCAGGACATTGCCCATGCCCAGGTAGCTCGCCGCATCGAGGAGCCCGGTGACCACGGTCAGGGCCAGCAGGATGCCCTGCAGGGTCGACACTCGCGAGCCTCGTACCTCTGCCTGCCCGGGAGCGAGTGCCGTGCTCATGGCCGGGCCTGGTTCAGCCGCTGGAGCGCCTCCCGCACCCCGGCGATGTCGCGCTCGCCCAGCCCCAGTCGGGTTGCCTCGTCGAGCAACCGAGCCGCGACCACCGTCGTAGGGAGGTCGACCGACAGTCGCCGTGCCTCGTCGAGGGCGAGGCCGAGGTCCTTGTCCATCAGCCTGATCGGGAACCAGGCTTCCTGGGGCAGGTCGAGGAACAGCGGCTGGCGGGCCCTCAGCATCGGCGAGCCGATCGCGCTGGCGCTCATGACTTCCGCAGCCAGCCGGGGATCGATGCCGCCCCTCTCGGCGAGGAGCAGGCCTTCGCTGAACGCCAGCGCCTGAACCGCGAGGCTGATGTTGAGGGCAAGCTTGAGCAGGACTCCGGCGCCGTTCGGGCCGACGTGTACGACGCTTTTTCCCAGCTCGGAAAGGATCGGCAGCACGGAGCTGAAGGCTTGCTCGTCGCCGCCGACCATGATCGACAGCGAGCCGTCCTGGACCTGGGGGACGCTCCCCGAAACGGGCGCATCCAGCATCCGCGCGCCCGCGGCACTCACCAGCTCCGCGGCTCGGATGCTCGCCGCAGGGCTGACACTGCTCATGTCGACGTACACCTGCCCCGGGCGCAGGCCGGCGATCACGCCGGCCGCGCCTTCGGTGACCGTGGCGAGGGCCTCGTCGTCGGTCACCATCGTGAGCACGACCTCGGAACGCTGGGCCACCGCGCGGGGGTGTGCGTCCCATTGCAGACCTTCTGCGATGAGCGGGTCCGCCTTCTCGACACTGCGGTTGGTGCCCCGTACGTCGTAGCCCGCTGCGAGCAGCCGCCGAGCGATCCCGGCACCCATGGTGCCGAGTCCGACGACCCCGACCGTTGTCATGGCCGTGCCTCGATCAGAGCTAGGTCGTCCCCATCGAGCTCGAGGGACGCGGCCGCCAGCAAGGGGTCGACCTGGTCGGGCCTGCGCATCCCGACGATGGCACCGTTGACCGCCGGGTTGCGCAGCGTCCAGGCGATCGCCACCGCCCCGACAGAGGTGTGGTGGCGCTCGGCGATCTCGCGCAGGCGCTCCACCAGGCTCAAGTGCTCGCTCAGCTGCGGCTCGTTGAAGCGCGGGTCCTTCTTGCGCCAGTCGGAGTCGGCGAGGTCGTTGATGCGCTCAGGAGTCATGGCGCCGCTCAGCAGACCCGAACCCATCGGCGAGTACACGATCACGCCGGCGCCCACAGCCTCCGCGTAGGGAAGGACGTCGTTCTCGACGCCGCGCTCGATGAGCGAGTACTGCGGCTGCAGCGACTCCACCGGGGCGATCTGCTGAGCTAGCTCGAGCTGGCTGACGTCGAAGTTCGACACACCGATGTGCCGCACCAGCCCCTGCTCCTTCAGCTCGGCGAGCGCAGCCCAACCCTCCTCGATCTCGGACTCGGGGTTCGGCCAGTGGATCTGGTAGAGATCGATCGCGTCGACCCCGAGCCGGCGAAGACTCGCTTCGGCTTCGCGAAGGACCGAGTCTCGCTTGAGACTGTGAACCACGGTCCGTCCGGGTCCCTCGAGGAGCGATGCCTTCGTGAAGACGTACGGGCGTTCGTCGACGCCTGCGAGGGCTCGTCCGACGACCTCCTCGGAGTGGCCGAAACCGTAGGCCGCAGCCGTGTCGATCCAGTTGATCCCGCCGTCGAGTGCCCGGTGGATCGCGGCGATCGACTGGTCGTCGTCCTGGGGACCCCAGCCGAACTCCCAGTCACCTCCGCCGATGGCCCACGCGCCGAAGCCGATGCGGGTGATCTGCATGCCGGTCCGGCCCAGTTCGGTCGTGTTGAGCAGTGTTGTGGTCATGATTCCTCCTGTGGTGACGGTGCTCAGGAACACCGACACCACAAGAATAGCATAGAAACTAAACGTCTCGTTTCGTAACTGCAACGGAGTCAGCAATCACGAATCGGCCAGCGCGAGGTTGGCCTGTTCGTCGGCGTGGTCACGATCAAGGCGCGCTCGGATGTCGACTCCAAGTTTTTGCTCGAGTTCAGTGAGGGCCCGACGTTCGGTCGCCAGGATGTCCCCCACAGCGGCCCACATCCCCGAAGACAGTTCGACACCGGAGCCACATCCTCCGGCCCGCCGCTCAGAGCCTGGATTCGGTCCTCAACCAGGCTGCACAACGAATCACGGTCCGTTGCCGAGAGGTCACTGTGCGCACGTCCGTCCAGGGTCGCCATCGCTTCGTTCAAGGCATGGACGCGTACGTCACGCTCAGCTCGAACCTGGTCTGCCGGAGCCGACGCTGAAGCACCGCGCGGCGTTGCCTTGCCGAGAGCCTGGCGCTCGACGCGCAACAATCCGAGCATGGCTCGCCAGGTCGCCGGATTCGCGCGGCCCGCCGCAGCGTCACCTCCGGCGAACTCGGCGCCCGCAGTCAGGTCCGAGATACGCGCGCAGTAGAGCCGGCGAAGCTTCGCAGACACGGTCGGCGCCAAGTCGCCCGCCGCCGTCACTTCGTCGAGTCGGGCCAATGCTGCGGTGGCCGCGATCAGCCGTGCCCGAATCTCCTGGTGCACCCCGGACAGGACAACTGTCGAACCTCGTAGACGAACTCAGCTGGCCGATGCCCGATCGGGGCCGACGACCTACGCCCCATCTGCGATCGCCGTCGCCAGCACCGACAGGTGGTTGTCGAGGATGTCCCGAAATCAGGTCAGGATTGACGCGGAAGTATTCGTGAACGACGACGTTGCGAAGGCCCGCGATAGCTGGCCAGGTGACCTCGGGATGCTCAGCCTTGAACTCGTCGGATAGCGCACGGACTGCCTCCCCGATCACTGCGAGGTTTCGCAAGACCGCGTCGTACGACATCGAACCCAGTTCCGCGGTGCCGAGATATTCTCGGTACGAAAGACACCGCTCGATGGCAACTTGAATGTCGCTGAGCCGTTCGGTGTCGGAGCGACTCACACAGCCACCGCGTCTGCCAGAGCTGTAGCGGAGACTTCGCCGCGCAGCAGTGTCGCGGCGACCACATCAACCCGCACGCCGATAAGCGTCGACAGTTCCTCTGCGATCCCTGAGAGACGCAGAAGTTCATTGCCCCCGCCAGGCACCAGGTCGACGAGCAGGTCGACGTCACTGTCGGGACGTGCATCGCCCCGCGCCACTGAGCCAAAGAGTCTTGGGTTGGTTGCGCCGTACGTCGTCAACACCTCGCCAACACGACTCACGTTCTGCTCCAACGCAGCGCGAAGCCGAATGGCGGCCGCAGTCGGAGTGGTCATATGACAAGGGTAGACGCGACAGCCGTCAACGACGAGAACCAACGCACAGCCCGCGTTGTCGGTGGCCGGGCCTAGCGTCGGGCCGACACAAACGGAGGAGAACAGAGATGCGGGTACTGGTAGCCACAGACAGGTCGAACGGTGTCGAACCTGGCGACTACACGCACTGCGTGGAAGGCGAGCTCGTCTACATGCAGGAGCCGTGCGCAAGCGACCTCAAAAATCCCGACGGGCCATGCGGGTGTGGTCGCGGATTCGCCGGGATGAGTTCGCATCGGGCGACCACAACTGCGCTGGTCACGGACTCTGACCTTGGGCGCGAGGAGATCCGCGAGGCGCTGAGGTCGAGCCTTGAAGCCGGCGGTTGGCTCGACCCGACCATCTGCACCGCTGACCTGGCGGAGGCGATGGTCGAGGAGTCGTTGCACGACGTGTTCCGAGTCGCCGAACACTTTCCCGCCGGGAGTGTCGTGAGACGGCGTCTGTCGCAATACTTCGTCGGCTCCACGCCGAGGTAGTGAAACCAGAAAACCGCCCCGAAGGGCCGCCTCTTGGTGGAGCTGAGGGGATTCGAACCCCTGACCGTCTCAATGCGAGAAGACGGTATCCACATCTCGTCCAAACCTGGCTGGTACTTGGAGAAACAGGGTCTGACCTGCAGCAATGCCCGGAGTCGCTTTCGTTGACGGGCCTCACTTTACCGGAATCTCTCTGCACTTCTCGGGGCCCTTCGACCTTCAATCTGCTGACTCGATGGTGACAATTTTCCGACCCACTGATGATGAGAAGGCTCCAACAATGGATCGCGCTCCAGAGCCGCTGCCCGTGCCCAGACTGGCGCGGGCCTACAGGTTGGCTGGCTGGGCGCGCCGCAAGCTTGTCCGCGGGACGGCGACGGCCGCGGCCTGCCACTCAGCTCGACGGCAAAGGCCTTGTGCTATTTCGCGATGACGGTGGTGTGAGCGGAGGCCACGGTTGTGGTCCCCACGGTCACGCTGACAACGATCGGATACGTGGCGCCGTGGGTGAGCTTGGCGGGGGTGGCCACGTCGGCCTGGAACTGCTGTGACTTCGAGTTGTAGACCGCGCAGACGCCCGCACCGCCGTTGAAGCTGACCTTGACGGTGCAGCCGAGGGTGCTGGCCGCGCCGTTCGCGATCGGTTTGCCGGTGGCTCCGGTGAGTTGGAACTTGACCGGGATCGTGGACCCCGGGGTGAACTGCGTCTTGTTCGGTGCGGCCAGGCTCGAGACGGAGTAGCCGACGACGAAGGTCCTGCTGACGGGGGGCGCGGCGAGCCAGCCAGTGCTGCCAGGCTGAGTTGCCGTGAGCGCGCAGGCGCCGGCGGCAATGACACTTACGGTGCGGCCGGAGACTGTGCATACCGACTTCGTCGCGGAGGTCAGTGCTACCGGCAAGCCCGAGGACGCTGACGCCGACACCGTGAACGGCGCGGTGCCGATCAGACGATCGGCGATCGTCGCGAAGATGATCGTCTGCGACTGGGCGGTGACGGTGAACGTGAACGACTGTGATCGGCTGCCCCCGCCATTGCTCGCATGGATGGTCAGCGGGTAGCTGCCGACCGTGCCGGACCCGGGTGTACCGGTGAGCGTGGCGGTTCCGTCGCCGTTGTCCGCGAAGCTGACTCCGGAGGGAAGCACGCCCGACTCGGTGAGGCTCGTCGCGAGCGGGTAACCGGGAGCGGTTGTCACGGTGAAGGATCCCGAGACTCCTGCGCCGAAGTTGGTGTGATCCTCGCTCGTGACGGAGGCGAGTTCGTCGACGGTCAGCGTGAACGTCTGGGTCGCTACCGCGGCTAGGCTGTTGTTCGCGGTGATCGTCATCGGGTAGCTGCCACCGGTGCCGACGGCTGGCGTGCCTGAGATCGTGGCCGTGCCGTCGGCGTTGTCATGGAATGTGACTCCGGTGGGCAGGCTGCCGCGGACCGAGAGTGCGGGCCGTTCGGGGAAGCCGCCCGTGGTACTCACTTCGAACGAGCCGGCGTTGCTGACCGCGAACGTCGTGTGGTTTGTGCTGCTGATCGTTGGGCTGGCGACCACGCTCAACGTGAAGGCCTGGTCGGTGTGTCCGACACTGTTGATGGCCGTGATGGTGACCGGGTAGGCCTCACCGGTGCCGGCCGCTGGAGTGCCGGCCAAGGTGGCCGTGCCGTCACCGTTGTCGACGAAGTTGACACCGGCCGGCAGTGGCCCGGATTCACTCAGCCCGGTCGCGGTCGGGAAGCCGGCCACGCTGGTCACGGTGAAACTGCCCGAACTGCCCGCGACGAACGTGACTGCATCCGCGCTGCTGATCGAGGGCAGTTCGGTCACGGTCAGCGTGAACGCCTGCGTCGCGTCCGGGCCGACCCCGTTGCTCGCGGTGACTGTCAGCAGATAGGAGCCCCCGGCATCCGCGGCCGGCGTGCCGGACAACGTCGCCGTGCCGTCACCGTTGTCGACAAAGCTCACTCCGGAGGGCAGGGTGTCGCAACTGCAGGCGAGAGCCGGTGTGTCCGAGCCCCCCTGCGTCGTGTCGATGCTGAAGCTGGCTGCGTTGCCGGCCGCGAAGGTGGCGTGATCGTCGCTGGTGATGGCCAACGGTGAGGTCACCACGATGTCCTGCGTGACCTGCGGCGCCGCGGAGTAGGAGCTGTTCGCGGCCTGGTCCAGAGTGACGGTGCAGGTCCCTGCGCCGATGAACGAGACCTGGTTCGAGACCGGGTCGAGGGTGCAGACGGTTGCGAGCGATGTCGTCGCGAGCACAGCCGGCGAGGTCGATGTCGTGGTGCGCGTGAACGTCGGGCTATAGGTGCCGCCCGCGACGGGGTCGGCCGGCGGGGTGCTGGTGAACGCGACGGTCTGGGTGCCGGGGAGAACGTGGATGGTGCGTGTCACGTTGGGTGGCCCGATGAAGATCCCCGGGATCGATGCCTGGCTGGCCGTGACCACGCAGGGCCCCACCGCCAGATAGGTCACCTGGGAGTTGTTGGCGCCGCTGAGATGGCAGACGCCGGCGCCGCTGCTCGCGGCCAGCGCGTAGGTGACCGGTGGGCGGCCCAAGGGCACCTTGATCGCTGTCAGGGTGTCGCTCTGGCCTGCAATGCCGGTCGCCGGTGGGTTGAACACGATGCCTGGCAAGACCGCCACGGAGTGCGGGGTCGATGCGGCGGCGGCGTAGCCGGGGCTGGCCGCCTGGTTCGCCGTGACCGTGCAAGTCCCCTCGGCAAGGAAGGTCAACGTCGTCCCGACGACCGAACACACGGTCGGCGAATCGGAGCTGAACACCACCGGCGAACCCGAGCCGCCTCCGGTGCCTGTCAGTGTCGTCGCAACGTCACCGGCCCGCGCGGAGGCCGGCAGCGAGAAGGTGATCGTCTGCGCCGTCGGAGGATTGACGGCGATCAGCTGCGTCGTGCCGCCAGCGCGGCCGGCTCCCTGCGGCTGCTGGGCGTGCACCGTGCAGTTGCCGACGGCGAGGTAGCTCACGGTCGTCACCCCGCCCACCGTGCTGAGCGAGCAGACGCCGGCGTCGCTGGGCGCTGGTGTGATGGCGATCGATGAGGTGGCGGTGTACGAGTCGCCGTCGTCGGTGTAGCCGGTCGCGCTCAGCACGTCGCTGCCGGTCACGGCGCCAGTGGCCGGCACGGTCAGGGTGGCCGCTCGGGTCGGCAGGTTCACGTGCACGGCGAGGGTGACCGGCGGGGCCACCGACTGCGCGACGCCCAGCTGGGTTGCGGTGACCAGGCAGTCACCGGCCTGCGCCGGCGCGGTGGCCAGCATCAGGGTCGAGCCGTCCAGTGAGCACATCCCGGGAGGCGTCGCCGGGTCGATCGAGAAGGCGACCGGGTTCCCCGAGACGCCACCCACGGCCGACAGAGTGATCCAGTCACCGGCGAACCAGTCGGTTGCTGCCCCAGGTATATCGAAGGCGGTCCGCGGGCTGGTGGGGTCGACGGTGTACGTGCCGTCCTGATAGGTGGGGATGTAGTTGGGCGTGACCGCGCCGTCGCAGGTGATCGGGTAGTTGCCGGGCGGGCTGCTGGGCGTGGCAGTTGTCGTGCACGTCGGTGGCGTCGTCACCTCGTCGGCGACCGACCCCTGTAGAAACGGGTAGGAGACCGTCAGCGGCGGCACCGCCGAGCCGGGGAACACCGACACGTCGGCGGGGACGATGTTGATCGGCTCCCGCAAGACAGTCATGGTCGCCGCCGAAGTGGTGGCAGCACCCGAGGCGTTGCTGAACACCGCACGGACCTGGTTGCCTGACAGGTCGAATGCGTCAGGGATCTGCACGTCGCTGGTGACGGCACCGGGGAAGGAACTCGACGTGTCGGGCGCGGTGCTGGTGGCACCGGGGATGTCGGTGAAGTTGTGCCCGCCGTCGCTGGACTCCTGCCACTGAACAGTGGGCGCCGGAAAGCCGTGGGCGGCAGCACTGAAGGAGCCGGCGCTCGGGTAGTACCTCGCCCTGGACTGCGGGTTCTCGGTCACCAGCGGCGGTGCCGGCGGGATCGGCGGCGGGCCGACCTGCTGGATCAGCTGCGGATCCGCGGCCCAGCTGGCCGCGTCGTGCTGGTCCCCCGGTCGGTCGGTCCCGTCGTACATCGCCTGGATGTCGTGCGCGCCCTGGGTCGCGAACGAGACGCTGACCGCGGCGATTCCGGTGGAGTCCGAGACTCCGCCGGTGCCTACGATCGTGCTGCCGTCGTAGAAGTCGACGACGCCGTCATTCGGATAGCTGCCGTCGCTGAGGGTGACGACCGTGCTCAACCGCACCTGCTGACCCTGGGGAACAGGGTTGATAGCGCTGTGCACCGGCGCGGTAGTACTGGCGTAGACCGGAGTGATGTCGATCTCCGCGCCGTTCTCTGCGAAGCCGTTGAAGAACACGCCGGGCGGCGTGTCCGGGGGGTAGGTCGACGGGTCCGACGTGATGACGTGGTTCGACCCGCCGCCACCGCCGCCCACGGCCGCAAACTGGGCGCCGCCACCGCCACCGCCACCGCCGAAGAATCCACCGCCACCTCCGGCCGCTTGACCCGAGCTGTCATTGGGTGCGGCGCCGATGTTCCCGCCGTTTCCACCAGTCATGTACTGCCCCGAGGCGCCGGCGACTCCCCAGTACTCTTGCAGCGACCTGCCCCCAGAGCCGCCGGCACCACCCGCCGTCTGCGTGCCCGCACCGCCGCCGCCGCCATCGGCTGCGCTATTGCTGCCACCGTCCCCGCCGCCCCGACCCGCAGCGCCGCCTGTACCACCTGCCCCGCCGACCCCGTCCCCGCCGCCGCCTCCGCCGGCGGCGACGACCAGCACGTCTGACACGGGCATTGCCGGATGGTTCGTTCCGCAGTACGTAGCCGGGTCGACGCTCGAGAGCAGCGACCCGTTGCCGCCCGACCGGAAGCCGGATGACGTCCCCCCGGCGACGGCCAGCGAGTTGGGTGCCACCCACAGCGTCTGACCGGGCGTGACCCCGACCCTGGCCACCACCTTGCCACCGAGCCCGCCGAGCCCGAAGCCGGTGCCCGAGCCATGTATCCCGTCCTGTCCGTACGCCGTGACGTCAAGTAGCGCCACCCCGGCGGGCACCACGTAGGTACCCGCCGCGCTGCAGGTACCGGCGCCGGTGCCGCCGCCGTTCTGCGGAAAGTACTGGTACAGGTTCGTCGCAGCCGCGGGCGGCGCGAGAGCGATACTGGCCAGGGCACCTGTCAACAGAGTCGTCGCGATGGCGATTGCGACGGCCCGCCGGCGGGGGGACTCGCTGGTCAATGCACCGGCGATGCCGGTAGCGACAAGCCCGCGGGCAGTGCTCACGTCAGCCCCGTTCGGCGGCAACGTATTGGCGTGGTCGAATTGCCGCGCGCACGCGTCAGACTTAGTCGGCCGCTCATGGGACCCTCCAACCGCGAACGTCGGCGGCGAGTACTGGGCCCGCATGAGTTCTCTTGACGCTGAGTGGCCGCCTCGGGTTGAGGCGACCCCGGCAGCGTCCGTTCGGCAAGTAGACCACCGATTGGCTGGTACGGCGACAACATCAATAAACGGCGGGCAAGATCGCCGCATGTATCCGCTATGTCCTCCTCCGCACCGCTGGGTCACGGGATCTAGATCGTGATCGTCGGGGAACCAAACCGGAGGAACAGGTGCCGTCACACGCGGCCGGTCCGCTACGTGACTCGTAAGTGCGGACAAAGTGGTGACAGGGCATCCGGAGCTCCTGGGTTAGGACTCCGGACACCCTGCTTACCTGCAAGTTTGGTGGAGCTGAGGGGATTCGAACCCCTGACCTTCTCGATGCGAACGAGACGCGCTACCAACTGCGCCACAGCCCCAAGTGCAGAGGAAAAGTTACCACCGTGACCGGCCGGGGCCGAATCGGGGATCAGGCTCCGGCGGCCTTGGGTGCCTCGACGATGTCGGCCTCGGCTTCTACCTCTGCCTGCAGCGCCTCGGCCTCACGTGCGAGGGCAGAGTCGGCGGCGTCGTGACCCGAGGACGTGATCCCGGTCGTCGTTGTGGTGATCTCGATCGTGCGGACCGTACGACGGGCACGCGCCTTGTTGACGTACGTCGGCAACGTGACCGGCAAGGGGTCCCACAGGCTGCCCTCGTCGAGGACGGGGGCAGCGACCGCGTCGGCGAGCTCGTCGCGGGAGAGGCCGACCGTGTCCTCGCCTCCGAGGTCCGGCTCGATCTCCTCGGCAGTGAGCGGCGCCGGCGCCACACTGTGCTGGACGGGCGCAACGCGGCGAACCTGTTGCGCCCGGACTGTGAGCCGGGCGACCACGAGGAAGGCGACCACCAGGGCGCCTGGAATCGCGGTCGTGAGCCACGGCGTGTATCCGAGATAGCTGGTCGCCGAGACGGCGACCGCAGCGAGCAGGAGCACGGCCAGCACACGGCGGCGACGGCGGGCTGCGCGGCGAGCTGCTTCGCGAGTGATGGTGGGGGTGGTGGTCTGGGCTGCAACGGTTTCGACAGGCTCAACCACCGGCGACGACACCGCGGGAGCTGCCGCTGCTGCGGGCCGACGGCCCAGCACGCGCATCGAGCTGGAGAACTCCTCGACCGGACGACTCTTCGCGACGTCGTCGTGACGCTTCAGCGCCATGGGCAGAAGGTAGGCGGCCCACCCGACCGCGATCACCGCGAAGAGGATTCCTGACACGGAACGAGGGTATGAGCGACGGGGGTCCGAGTGACGCAGGTAGATCGGTGTGTCGCGAGATCACTCCTGTGACAGTTGGGAGAGACGGTGCACCAGACCCAGGGGGCACTCCTCCTTCGTGATCGCGAAGAGCCGGTGATCGCGCCAGTCGCCGTCGATGTGCAGGAACCTCGGCGCGAACCCGTACTCGGCGATTTCGAGCTTCTCCACGACCCGCAACGACGCGGCGTTCTCCGGACGGATCGCGATCTCGATCCGGTGCAGCTTGAGGGCGAAGAAGCAGTGGTCGATCACCATCGCGACGCTGCGCGTCATCAACCCGCGACCAGCGACGTCCTGGTCGATCCAGTAGCCGATCGAGGCGAACTGCCCCGAGCCGCGGGTGATGTTGTTGACCGTCAGCTGCCCCACGAACTCGCCGTCGTACTCGACGGCGAAGGGCAGCTGTCTCCCCGCTCGCGCCTCGGCCTGCATCGCCCGGACCATCGTTGCGTAGGTGCGCGGCCGTGCGTCAGCGCCGGGTGGTGTCGTCGCGTCCCACCGGCTGAGCCAGGGCACGTTGCGCTCGCGGACCTGCCGCCAGGCCTTGCGGTCGTGGAGCGAGAGCGGCCGCAACCGCAGCAGACCGTCCTCGAGGACGACCGGCCAGGTCTTCGGTGCCGGCGGCGCGTTCAGTGGTCACTTCCTCGACTGGTACTCAATGGTCGCCTCCGGCGATCTGATCCACCGCATGCCGCAGGACCGGTACGACGACCGCGAGGCCGTCGCGCACACCCCCGCTCGAGCCCGGCAGATTCACGATCAGGGCATCGCCCATCACGCCGGCGAGCCCGCGCGAGAGTGCAGCGGTCGGGACGCCGTGCGCGACGCCGTACGCGCGAATCGCCTCGGCGATGCCCGGCACCTCGCGATCCAGCAACGGCCGCGTGACCTCCGGCGTCAGGTCGGTCGGGGTCAGGCCGGTGCCGCCGGTGGTCAGCACGGCGCGCGCACCGGCAGACACCGCCGCTCGGATGGCTGCGGCGACCGGCTCACCGTCCGGTACGACGGCCGCGTCGGCCACCACCCAGCCATCAGCACGCAACGCCGCGACGATCAACGGACCGGTCTCGTCGGCGTAGACCCCGGCAGCCGCGCGGTTGGACGCCACCACGACGGCTGCTGCCAGTGCTACGTCCGCTGCCACGTGCCGCTCTTCCCGCCGCTCTTCGATTCGATCCGGATGTCGGTGATCACCGCAGCCTTGTCGACGGCCTTGACCATGTCCACCACCGTGAGCGCGGCGACCGACACGGCCGTGAGCGCCTCCATCTCGACACCGGTGCGGTCGGCGGTGCGGACGGTCGCGGTGATCGCCACCGCGGAGTCGAGGACCTCGAGGTCGACCTCGACGCCCGAGATCGCCAGCGGGTGGCACAACGGGATCAGGTCCGGGGTCCGCTTGGTCGCCATGATCCCGGCAACCCGGGCCACCCCGAGCGCATCACCCTTCGGCACGCCCTCACCGCGCAGCAGCGCGACGACCTCGGGCGAGACCAGCACCCGACCGGTCGCGACCGCGACCCTGGCGGTGACCTCCTTGCCGGAGACGTCGACCATCCGCGCGGCCCCGGACTCGTCGAGGTGCGTCAGGCCCGGCACGTCTTCCATCAGTAGTCCCGATCGAGCAACATCACCGGGACGTCGGTACCACCCTCGGCCGAGAGGACATCCTCGCCCAGCACGATCAGCGCGTTCGCCCTCGACAGCCCGCCCATCAGGTGCGAGCCGGCGCCACCGACCGGCGTCACGGTCGAGCCGCCGACCTTCGGTTCGAAGATGCCGCGCAGGTACTGGCGCCGACCCTTGAACGAGGAGACCGTCGAGGTCAGCGTGGCCCGGACCAGCGAGCGGTGCAGCGGCGTACGGCCCATCATCTTGCGCAGCGCCGGCACCACGAACAGCTCGAAGGAGATGTACGCCGAGACCGGGTTGCCCGGCAGCGTGAAGATCGGCGTCGCGTCCTCACCGACGACGCCGAAGCCCTGCGGCTTGCCGGGCTGCATCGCCACCTCGTGGAACGACACCGTGCCCAGACCCGCGAGGGCCTCCTTGACCACGTCGTGGGTGCCCTTGCTGACCCCGCCGCTGGTCACCACGACGTCGGCCCGCACGAGCTGGTCGCTGAGCGCTTCGGTGAAAGATTCCGGGTCATCGGGCGAAGCGGTCACCCGGTAGGCGATCGCCCCGGCCTGCTTGGCAGCGGCAGCCAGGAGGTAGGAGTTCGCGTCGAAGATGCTGTCGCGCGCCAGCTCACCACCGGGCTCGACCAGCTCGGACCCGGTCGACATGATCACGACCCGCGGGCGCGGACGTGCCGAGATCCGGCCGATGCCGACCGAGGCGAGCAGGCCCGCGCGGCGCGCGTCGATCCGGTCGCCGATCGCCATGATGACCTCACCCTGGGTGACGTCCTCCCCGGCGCGGCGGATGTGCTGGCCCTCGGTGGGTGCCTGGTTGATCTGCACCTTGGCCACCCCGTTGTCGGTCGCCTCGACGGGAACGACCGCGTTGCAGCCCGTCGGGATCGGCGCCCCGGTCATGATCCGTACGGCGGTCCCGGGCGACATCGCGAAGATCGTGGTCTGGCCCGCGGCGATCTCGCCGACGACCGGCAGGTGCACGGGAGTGTCGGCCGTCGCGTGAGCGACGTCGCGGAACACGACGGCGTACCCGTCCATCGCAGAGTTGTCGAAGACGGGCAGCGAGATCGGCGACACGATGTCCGCCACCACCGGGAGCCCGATCGTCTCGAGCAGCGGCTGGTCGTACGCAGGCAGCTCGCGGACCCGGTCAAGGATCAGCGCCAGGTGCTCGTCGACCGTGAGGGGCACGGCTTCGGGGTCAGGCATGACGCAACACTATGTCCCGACGCCGCAGCCCGCCGATCACTCCGACAGCACGGTGCCGGCCGCGACCCGGCCGCGCTCCCCGGCGAGCTTGACCGAACCGACGACGGTGACGTTCTCCTCGAAGGTCCAGTCGCCGTCGACGACGAGTGATTCGGCCTGGCGCAACGACGGAGCGCCGGACTTGAACCGCTTGTCGAAGTCGCCGACCAGCTTGTACACACCGTCGAGATCGACGAACGGAACTGCAGGCGCAGCCTGGTCGAGCACGAAGTCGGGGCCGATGTCGTAGACGTCGGAGCGCAGGACCAGCAGGTCGTTGGTCGTCTTCACGGGGACGTGCCGGTCGCGACCGACCTCGATGGTCTGCGCGCCGGCGAAGATCTCGATCGCCGCACCCATGGCCGACTCGATCTGGACCACCGACGGGCTGGCGGCATCGCCCGGGTCGACGGTCTTGACGTTGCGGATCATCGGCAGCCCCAGGATGCCGTCGCGGCTGACGAGCTCGTCGCGCAGCGCCACCAGGTCGATCCAGATGTTGTTGGTGCTCATGAAACGGTGCCGGGCCAGGTCGCCGAGTGCTCCGGTGTCCTCAGGCAGGACCTGGGCGCTCTCACGCAGGATGATCCGGCCGTCGCTGCGCCGGGTCGCGAAGTGGCCGCCCTTGCGGTCCGATGCCGTACGGCGTACGGCCTCGATCGCGAACGGGGAACCGGACCGGGCGAACCAGCCGGCCAGCCGCGGATCGGGGACGGCACCGAGGTTGTCGGAGTTGGAGATGAAGACCTGCGTGTAGCCGGCGGCGATCAGGTCGTCGATCAGACCGGTCGCAGTCATCGCGGTGTAGATGTCGCCGTGCCCCGGTGGACACCACTCCAGGGCGGGGTCCTTGGTCCAGGTCACCGGCTTGAGGTCGGAGACGGTCAGCTTCGGTTCCTTGTTCTGCAGGAACTCCAGGGGCAGGCCGGGGACGGCGAGGCCGTCGTACCGGGCCAGGGCAGCGAGCGTGTCGGCGCTGGTGCGGAAGCTGTTCATGAAGATCAGCGGCAGCGCGACGTCGTGCTCCTTGCGCAGGTGCAGGACCTGGCGGGCGATGATGTCGAGGAACGACAGGCCGCGCCGGACGCAGAGCAGCGACTTGGCACGCTCCATGCCCATCGACGTCCCGAGCCCACCGTTGAGTTTGATGACGGCGGTCGTGCGGAGCGCCTCGATGCCGGCTTCGACCGGTACCGGGATGTCGTCGAGCGACGGCATGTCCAGCGGCTCGATCGTCGCCTCCGGGATCATTCCGGTGTCGCCGCGCTCGAGCTGGCGGAAGTAGTGGGCGAAGACCTCGATGGCCAGCGGGTCAACGCCCGCCGCAACCATCTTCTCGCGGGCCAGGGCAAGCCCGGGTCCACTCGCAGCATCGTTCATGCCTCGATCGTAGGGTTGTTCCAGCCATGGACCACATCGGTACCGCAAAACTGGCCCTGCGCGACCAGCTGCTGACGGCGCGCGGGCGGCTCGCCGTGTCCGAACTCTCTGCTCGCAGCCTGGCGATCGCCGAGCTGCTGCTCGCGACCGACGAGGTACGCCGGGCCGCGACGGTGGCCGCCTACGTCTCGGTCGGGCGGGAACCGGGGACCGGGGCGCTGCTCGACCGGCTCGGCGCTGCCGGCAAGCGGGTGATCGTGCCGCTGCTTCGTCCCGACGACGACCTGGACTGGGCCGTGCACGCCGGTGCCGCCTCGTTGGCCACCGCGAGGCGCGGCCTGCTCGAACCGACGACCCCGGCCCTGGGGGTCGATGCGATCGGCGGAGCCGACGCCGTGATCGTGCCCGGGCTCGCCGTCGATGTCCGCGGCCTGCGGCTGGGCCGTGGCGGCGGCTCGTATGACCGGGCGCTGGCCCGGGTGCCGGTCGGGACGTTCACCTGTGTGGTCCTCAACGACGACGAGGTGCTGGACGAAGTCCCGACCGCACCGCACGACCGGCCGGTGACCGCGGCCGTGACCGAGTCCCGCTTGCTTCGCTTCTGAGGGTTTCGCGTGCGTGGTGCCGTACGATTGGCAGTCGGCACCCGCGAGTGCCAGCCCCAGAACCTGCAGCCGCAAGGAACAACGTGCCCACCTATCAGTACTCCTGCACCGAGTGCGGACACTTCTTCGAAGCCGTCCAGAGCTTCAGCGACGACTCGCTGACCGTCTGCCCCGAGTGCGACGGCAAGCTCCGCAAGGTCTTCAACGCGGTCGGTGTGGTCTTCAAGGGCTCCGGCTTCTACCGCAACGACAGCCGCGGTTCGACGACCTCGGCGACGCCTGCGACAAGCAGCGAGAACGGCTCCTCGACGCCGGCAGCCCCGGCGGCAGAGTCGACGAGCAAGAAGACCGAGAGCACGACCTCCTCGACCGCGAGCGCCCCGGCTCCTGCCTGACCCTGTGGACAGCGTCGGCACGCGGCGCCGATTCCTTCCTAGCGTGTGGCCATGTCCCACCTGCATGCCCTCGTCAACGCCGTACGCCGTCGCCTGCTGATCCACCGCAGAGGGCTGGCAGCGCTGTGCCTCGGGTTCGCGGTCTGGTCGACGATCCACGCCGTCACTGCTGATCCCGCGCCGACGGTGCCGGCCTGGACCGCGGCCCGTGACCTGGCCAGTGGGACGGTGCTGACGGCGGTCGACTTCCGGCGTACGGGATTCCGGCCCGGGACTGTGCCTGCGACGGCGGCGACCAGGTTGGCCCAGTTGGTCGGCCGCACGCTGGTCACGCCGCTGGACCGGGGCCAGGTCGCGACCTCTGACGCCGTGCTGTCGGCCGATCGGCTCGCGGGCTATCCGGGGCGGACCGCGGTCGCCGTACGGATCTCGGACCCGGACGCGGTGGGCCTCCTGCACCACGGCGACGTCGTCGGGCTGATCGCCAGCGATCCTCAGGGAGCCAAGGCGCCGGCGCAGCTCACTTCGGACGCGACCGTCCTCGCCGTGCCGTCTGCCGGGACCAGCGGCACGGGGCTACCGGGACGGCTGGTCGTGCTTGCGGTGCACCAGGACGAGGCACCGGCGGTCGCAGCGGCGGCGGCCTCGCTCTACCTGACGATCCAGTGGAGCCGCTAGCGTTTCCACCGTTCTGTCATCGGCACCTCCCCTTCTCGGGATCTGAACCATAGGAGCGAAACCCATGAACGGCTTCAAGAGCTTCATCCTCAAGGGCAACCTGATCGACCTTGCCGTCGCCGTGATCATCGGTACCGCGTTCGGTCTCGTCGTCAAGACCTTCACCTCGTGGCTGACCGCGCAGCTGCCGTCCAGCTGGAGCAAGGTCTTCAGCGACCACGCCAACAGCTTCGGTGCGTTCATGAACGCCGTGATCGCCTTCGTGCTCCTGGCGGCGGTCGTCTACTTCTTCGTGGTCGTCCCGTACGTCAGGACGAAGGAAAGGTTCTTCCCGACCCCCGAGGACGGCAAGCCGGCAGACATCGCCCTGCTCGAGGAGATCCGCGACCTGCTCGCCCAGCGCCAGGCCTGACACAGCCACGGGTTTCGACAGGCTCAACCACCGGGGTTCGGCCAGCAACCGACCTAGCCACCGTCGGTTGAGCTTGTCGAAACCTCAGCCGTGGTGCGGCGGGACCTGGCGCAACAGCCAGTCCTCGCTCGCATCGACCTGACCGGCCGGGTCCGCTGCGTCCGGGCCGGTCTCGTCGGTCGTCTGGTCGGGCAGTACGTCGCCGAAGACCTCGGCGAGCCGGCGGCGGCGTTCGGCCCGCTCAGCCGGCGTGAGGTCCTTGCTCATCGTCCGGCCCGGGTCACCCGCAACGCCGGGTCGAACCAGGCCGCGTCGAAGGTGGAGTGCGTCGGCAACCACCCGGTCTGTGCGGCGAAGTGGTCCGAGGAGACCCGCAGTGACCGGGCCAGCGGCTCGACGCGCCCGCCGGCGAGGCGGCGCAGGACGGGACCGAGGAAGGCGCCGGAATCGGCACCCGCGGCCTTGGCGATCCCCTCGACCAACTCGGAGCGCAGCACCGGCGCAGCCCCGACGTTGAAGACACCGCTGGGCGCGTGCAGCGCGGCCAGGACCGCGGGGCCCAGGTCGTCGGCGTGGACCAGGTGCGCCCACTCGTGCGGTCGACCGAGTCCCACCGGCCGACCGTTGGCAGCGGCGCGCAACCAGAAACGGGTGCGCGGGTCGTCCCCGATGATCGAGCCGAAGCGGAGTAGCACACCGACACGGCCAGCGAATTGTTGTTTGGCGCCGGCGTACTCCTGGACGTGCGACTCCCCCACGGCGACCGGTTCGGTGGCCGGGGTGATCTCGAGGGGGCTCTGCTCGGTGATCCAGGTATCGCCCGCGTCGGCGTAGATGAAGCTGGCGCTCTCCTGGATGATCCGGTGCACCCCGGCCGTTCGCGCAGCAGCGGTCACGTTGGCCACAGCACGGGTGTGCAGGTCGTCGTTGCGACGCCACGAGTTCGGCCAGCCGGCCGCGTACCCGACCGGGATGTCAGTGGCCAGGTTGATCGCGACGTCAGCGCCGTCGTACATCCGGACGAGCGTGTCGGCCTCGAACAGGTCGGCGGCCTGCGGGCGCGCGCCCAGCGCGGTGATGATCTCGACGTTCGCCGCCGAGCGTGCCAGGACGTCGACGGAGTGTCCGGCGTCGACCAGGCTCCGCACCGCGGCGCGCCCGATAACTCCGGTCCCTCCCGTTACGACTACCCTCACGCTGTCCATCTTGCATAACGAACGGGTAACGCACAACTCGCCGTACCCACCTCAGAGGTGTTGGTTGACCTCCGCGGCTGCACGCTCCCCCGACCGCACCGCCCCGTCCATGTATCCGGTCCAGTACGTCGACGTCTCGGTACCGGCCCAGTGGATGCGCCCGTGCGGCGTCCGGATCGAGGGCCCGTACGACGTCAACGTCCCCGGCTTCATGATCGCGACGGGTGCACCCCTGGTCCACTTCTCCCGGGTCCAGTCGTGCTCGACGTAGTCGATCGGGTGCAGCGCCTCGTCGCCGAACATGTCTGCGAAGCCCTTGAGGACGGCCGCCTTTCGATCCGCGTGCAACTGGTTGCCGTAGGTCCGCCACGTCTGGCCGCCGACGAACGCGAGCAGAACACCGACGCTGCCGTCGGCCGGGCTGTTGTCGAACACGGCGCGCGCGGCCCCGGTGAACGCGATGCCAAATCCGTTCATCCCCTCGGCTCGCCAGAACGGGGTGCGGTAGACGGCGTCGCACTTCATCAGCTTGCCCATGGTCATGTGCGCGATCAGCCGGCGACGCCGAGCCGGCATCGCGGGGAGGAATTCGATCTCCCTGACCAGGGGCGGAGGACACGCGACGATGACGCGCTTCGCCCTCACCGTGCCTCGCGCGCTGACCACCTTGACGGCTCCACGGCGCTGATCGATCCGGGTGACGGCGGCGTTGAGTGCGACGCGATTGCCCAGCAGCTGGGCCATCCGCAACGGCACCAGCTGGGAACCTCCGACGAAGCGCGAGTCCTGGGCGCCGTCGGCGGTGTCGGAGTTCCGCTCGAAGGTGCCCTTGTTGCTCTCGTTGCCCGAGCACGCGACGTACCAGAGCACGAAGAGGAACGAGAGTTCGTCGACGTCGGCTCCGAAACCGGGCTCGGTCCAGCACTGGAGCACGTCGATGACGTCCTTGTTCAGGGTGTTCTGGCGCAGCCAGTCGCCCAGGGTCATCGAGTCCCAGAGCCTGGCCTGGGGGTGAGCCCAGGGTGCGGCGACGTCGAGCTCCGCGGCCATCTGGTCGATCCTGGACTGGAGCAGCGCCGCGTCGAGCAGGATCGTCGGGTCGGGCGGGACGGTGCCGTCGTAGGTCATCTTGCCGAGCTGCTTGCTCATGTAGACGCTCTTGCCGGTCGTGTACTCCTTGAACGTCTTGACGCCCAGCTCGGCTGCCAGGGCCTTGATGTGGTCCTGCGTCGGGCCCACGAACGCGCCGCCGGACTCGATGGTGCCGCCTTCGGTGAGCCGGTGGTTCAGGATCCGCCCGCCGACCCGGTGACGGGCCTCCAGGACCAGGACCGAGTGGCCCTTGGCCAGCACCTTGCGCGCCGCGACCAGCCCGGAGATGCCGCCGCCCACGACCACGACGTCGACATGTCGGGGCAGATGCCCGTGCAGCGTGGCTGCGTCAGCGGCGTTCCACTCGGCCTCCAGCGAGCCGAGGGCGGTGAGGGCTCCGAGAGCAGCGGCAGACCCCAGGACGGTCCGGCGTGACACATGTTCCATGTGTGCACCAACGAGGAGGTCCAGAAAAGGGAACGCGGCCTTCCCGGAATGCGGACCGACCGATCAGGTCAGGTGCACAGGCCTGCTGCCTGCGCGTCGGCCTTCTTCTGGGCCGCCGACGCGGTCGAGGTCCCGGACGGGGTGCTCGGGCTGCCCGGGGTCGCGGTTCCCGTCGGGGTCCCGGTCGGCGTGCCGGTCGGCGTACTGGTCGGGGTCTTGCCGGAACCGGGGCTGACGGCATCTCCGTTGAACTGCGAGCCGAGCTGTCGGTCGTTCTTGATCAGGTACCACAGGCGGGTCGCGTTCGGCGCCCACTCGACCCGGTTCACGTCGGGCGGGTAGGGCTGCCACGGCACGGTGATGAACTGGACGTTGTCCAGGCCGATGTTCTTGAGCGAGTCGCCGAGGCTGGCGAGCGCCTTGAGGTTGGCGAACTGGGTGTCGGTGGTCAGCGATTTGGTCGCCGCGTTCAGGAAGTTGAACAGGTGGATCGGGTTGGCCAACGTGCCCGCCGAGACGACCTTCTTGATCATCGCGGAGATGAACGACTGCTGGCGTTTCATCCGGCCGATGTCACCGGTGGGCGCGCCGATGTCGTGGCGCACGCGGACGTAGTCGAGCGCCTGCTGGCCGGTGACGTTGTAGGTGCCGGCGGGCAGCGTGATGTGGCCGACGTCGTCGTTGACCTTGGTCGGCACGCAGATCGTGACGCCGCCGATGGCGTCGACCATCGAGCGGAACCCGACGAAGTCGACGACCACGAAGTGGTTGATCCGGATCCCGGTCAGGTGCTCCACGGTCTTGACCGTGCACAGCGGCCCGCCGATCGCGTACGCCGCATTGAACTGGGTGAGCCCGCCGGGGTCGACGCCGCTGCCGTTCTTGTACTCACACGAAGGCCGCTCGACCATCGCGTCGCGCGGGAGGCTGACGCCGTAGGCGAACTTACGGTTCGCCGAGAGGTGCAGGATGATCGTGGTGTCCGAGAGGCCCGGCGTACTGCCACCGATGCCCTTGCCGTTCGCTCCGGCGCGGGTGTCGGAACCCATCACCAGGATGTTGATCGGCTGGGTCGGACCCGCGACGATGACCGGCGCCGGGCGCTTGCCCAGGTGGGTCATGTCGATGCTGGTGATGTTGCCCTGGAGGTACCGGTAGGCGCCGAAGAGCACCAGCGAGATGACCATCAGGAACACACCGAAGCCGATGGCGATCCGCTTCAGGAGGCGTCGTGCTTTCGGCGTACGGCCACGATGGCGCGCTTCTGCCTCCGACACGATGCGACCCCCACAGGTTTCACAGACTCGACGGGCGAGTCCCGCGATCCACTAGGTGACCTCCCATTGTGGAGGAACGGAGCGTGAGCCCCAAATTCTCTGAACGGAAACCCGCTGTTCAGCGGGCGCGTGCCGCTGACGTACGGCGGGCCGGCGAACCGCGGTAGCCGCGCTGCCCGTCGGCGAGCCGACCCGTGGAGCGACCCAGGCCGAGCAGCAGGAGTGATCCGGGTGCCAGGGCCAGCCATAGCGCGGTGAACGTGACTTCGGTGCGCTGGATCATGCCCAGAACGCTGTCTCTGGAGTGCACCAGGAGCTCGACGGTGAACAGGCCCTCGATGAGACTGATCAACAGGGCCAGCATCCCGATCGCAGTCAGCAGCCGCCAGCGAATCGGGCTCGCCTGGGCCCGACGCAGTGCCACGGTGCCGAACACGATGAGCGAGAAGCACGAGACCGTCTGCAGGACGCTGACCCAGGCGTGCGGGTTGACCACCGTCGCGAACAACGACCCAGGCTCCGGCGGGGTGCAGTTCGCTGCGAAGGTGATCACGCAGTGCATCGGCGTGGTCGCCTCGAGGACGTTGGACACGCCGAGCAGGAAGAGCGCGATCCAGACCGGTGACCAGCGCCGGACCAGCAGCCAGGCCCCGACGGCGCCCAGCATGATGAACGCGCCGCTGATCATGTCGGTGTTGCGGAAGACGTCCGCAAACGGCTGGCCATCGGCCGAGAGCTCACTGACGTAGCTGGTCACCGGGCTCGTCGAGATCGGCAGGAAGAACTGCAGGATCCAGTCCGCGTAGCCCAGGCCGCCCAGGCAGAGCAGCCCGACGACGCACTTGCGGGCCAACGGGAGGGTGAGCAACACTCGCTCAGAGTAGTCGTTCTGTGCGTTTCCTGAGAGCGGTCTGAGCCCGGGAGCACAAGGCGGAGGTCTTCAGCGTCTTCGGTCCCTGAAATGTCACAGCGTCTTTTCAAATGCCTAGACCTAATACGGTACTTCCCGCAGAGGCCTTCGCATCGGGCCGTTCCGGGTGCCATAGTCGTCCTCGTCGGGACCCGAGACCCGACCACGAGCGCCCCGCGATCTTGATCGCGGGGCGTTCCAGTTTCACGAACGGTTTGGTGCGCGACGCTGGGCGCAATACCGTAGAACGTGCCTGTGGCCAGCTCAGCAGACTCGGATGACGATGCGGTGCAGCGCATGCTCGCAGGCGACGACGAGGCGTTCCGGATCGTCTACCGAGCGGTCCATCCCCGACTGGAGCGCTATCTGAGTGCGCTGGTCGGCCGCAACGATGCCGAGGACGTCGCCTCCGACACGTGGGCCCAGGCTTTCCGGGACCTGGATCGGTTCTCCGGGGATGCGGACGGTTTTCGCGGCTGGATCACCACGATCGGTCGAAACCGGGCACTTGACCACCTGCGGGCGCAGGGGCGGCGACCACTCGCCAGTTTTGCGCCGGAGGACCTGCCAGAGCGGGTCGCCCCCGATGACATCGAGGCGACGATCGAGGGCCTCCTGGGCACCGACGCTGCCCTTCGGCTGATCTCGGCGCTCCCTGCCGAGCAGGCCGAGGCGGTGCTGCTGCGGGCCGTGATGGGGCTCGATGCCAAGACGGTGGCCCGGATTGTCGGCCGGACGTCCGGGGCCGTGCGCACCGCCGCTTACCGGGGCCTTCGCGCGCTGGCCACCCAGTTGGCGGAGCAGCCGGCCGAGTCTGGGAGTGACACTTCGGTACCCCCGAACGCTGAGGAGTTGAGATGACTACACGACGAATTGCCCGGATTACCCGTAGATCGGCCGCACAGGCCCTCGATCAGACGGGAAGTTCAGGGGCGGCAAGCGTCGACCAGGTCCTCGCCGCTGCGGTGGCACCGGCCAGTGCATCCGAACTCAGCCGCGAAAGTACTCAGGTCGCGATGTTCCGTCAGGCTCGCCTCGGTGCAGTCCCGGTGCCAACCCGCGCGACCGTGTTCCAGCACACGCGCAGGCGATTCGCGGCGGGCAGGTTCGTCGTGGCCGGCGCAACCGCTATCGCGCTGAGCACGGGCGGCGTAGCACTTGCCGCCTCGACCGGGCACCTGCCTTTCGGCGGCGACCACCGGTCCGCGACCGGTGCACGGCACTCCTCCGACGCTCCGGGCATGCTCACCACCCACCCGACCGATCCGGCGCACCCGACGAACGGTGCCACCGAGCACCCGTCAGCTGCCCCGACGCCGTCCTTCCGGGGCCTGTGCAGGGCATTCCGGGCCGGAGCGGGTGGCACCAACGGCATGGCCCTGGACAGCCCAGCGTTCACCGCGTTGGCCACGGTTGCCGGCGGCAGGCCCAACGTTGCGGCGTACTGCACCGCGCTGCTCGGCGCTCCCGGCACGCACCCGAGCGCCACGCCGACCCAGCCGGTGCACCCGACACACCCGGCCAAGCCGACCCAGACGCCGACGCCGACGCACCCGGCTCACCCGACGCCGACGCCGACGCACCCGGCTCACCCGACCCAGAACCCGTCGCCCAGGCGCTGAGGCACCACGACTCGAAAGCGGCGGCTACCTACGGGGGTCCGCCGCTTTCGTCCGCCTGGGGACAGACCTGAGATGATCTATCCTTTTTGTCCGTTTTATGTCATTCTGGTCTAGGCCGAGCCAGGGGAAGGCGAGGCCCCAGCGGAATTTCAACGGGAGGGACCCCATGAACGCCGTAGCCACCGTCACCGAAATCGACTTCTCGTCCACCGAATCTCAGTCGGTCACGCCGGCCGCTCTCAACCGATCGGTCAAGGCCCTGACCAATCTGCTCGGGCACTGCGAGCGCCTGCACAGTGCGAACATCCAGCACGACCCGCACTCCTGCGTCGTCTGCTTCGAAACCCGCTGATCGGTCGCGGCTCCCTCAGGCCCCGAGCGACCTGAGGTACGCCTCACCGATTCCGCTGGCGCCGAGGATCGAGATCCAGGCGCCGGCGATCATGAACGGACCGAACGGTACAGCAGTCTTCCGGCCGGCCTTGGTCGCCAGGATCAGGATGACGCCGATGATCGCGCCGAGGCCGAAAGCCAGGAAGGCTCCGGTCAGCAAGGCTCCCCACGAGAGGTAGCCGAGCATCCCGCCGACGACGCCGGCCAGCTTCACGTCGCCGAAGCCCATGCTCCCGCGTGCTGCCACCGCGATGAGCAGGTAGAACGCGAACAGGGCGCCTCCGCCCATGGCCGCGCGGAGCAGGGCGTGGGCGTCTCCACCGATCGCCAGCAGGCCGCCGAGGACCACGTACGACGGCAGCACGATCACATCGGGGAGCCGGCGGACGTCCAGGTCGATCAGGGCCAGCGCGATCCCGACCGCCACGAAGACCAGGTACGCCGGGAGCAATCGTGGGTGGTCTCCGAATCTGACTGCGGTCGCCGCGAAGGCGATCCCGGTGCCGGCTTCGACGAGCGGGTAGCGGGCGCTGATCGGCGCCTGGCAGTCGAAGCACTTGCCCCGCAGGACCAGCCAGCCGAAGACCGGGAGGTTGTGCCGGTTGCGGATCGGGGCGTCGCAGGACGGGCAGTGTGACGGCGGGCTGACGATCGACTCGTTGCGTGGGACGCGGTAGGCGACCACGTTCAGGAAGGAACCGATGGCGAGGCCGAGGACTCCGATGAGCGTCGCCGAGACGGCGACGGGGATCACCTCTGCTCACTCCAGCTGAGGATGTTTACCCCTCGCTGACCTGCGACCGGTGTGCCCGTGCTGTCGTACAGTTGGACGCGTGCCTTGAGGGCGACCGCACCTGAAGCGGGGGTGCAACTGGCCGCCCCCGGGCAGAGATACACGGTGAGATCAACAATGGTGCTCACCTGTCCGTAACCCAACGAATTGTCGGGCAGATTGATGTACGCGCACGTGCCGCATCCACTGCCGGTCTGTCCAAGGTGCAGCGTGTTTGTGATGAGTCCGAAGTTGAAGAATGGCTGGGTGGCGTTGTTGACGTCGAGGGTGATGTAGGCACGTGGCGCGTACACGAAGCCCTCGAAATAGATAACCGCATGGTCACCATTGCTGATGGTGATCATCGCACAACCGCTGTTGACCACACATGTGCTCTGCGCCGGAACCACCGGAGCCGGTGCAGTTCCTACTGAACTCTTGAGTCCGTAGACCACCGTCGGAATCGACGTGGTGCCGTTGTAGGTGGCGCAGAACTCCTTCAGCGACGTGCTACTCGGATGCAGTTGGGCCGTCCCGCCGAAAACGAACTCGTCGCCGACGGCGTTGGGGTCCTTGATCGGATTGACGCAGGCTCCCGGCTGCGTGGGCGCGAGAGCGTTGCCCGCAGGCGCGATCGTTGACCCGCCAGCCGTGGTGCCAAGTTTGTTCGTCGCGAGGGTCCCGCCGACCGCAGTGCCGGACAGACCCCAACTGCCCGACCAGTTGAAGTAGTAGACGCCGGTGGTTACTGAGTCCTGTGGCGCGAAGTAATACCAACCGACAGTCGTGGGGGCGCACGATGCCTTCCCGGCAGTGGTCGTCGATCGCGTCACCGTCTTCCCGACTCCGAGCCCGACTCCCGCTACCGTCAGGGCAGGTGTCGTGCCCAAAACGCCGGGGAAAGTGATCGCGTAACTTCCGGCGACGGTGGCCGTCGTCTGTGTCCCGGTGACCGTGACGGGGATGCCCCACGAGTTCCGCAGGCTGGTCTGCATGGCCGCCGGCGTAACGTTCCACGCCTGTGCAGTGGCCACCGGATATCCGGTTGGCGCAGTGAGTGTCGGGGTGAAAGTACCGGCAGACCCACTGCTGACCGTGATCGTGATTGTTTGCGAGCCGACGCCGGCGGTGTCTGGCGTCATCGTGTAAACGCCGGGGTAGAAGATCTCAGGACCGTTGTTGGAGGTAGGACAGGTCGGGGTCGCGGGGAACGCAGGCGTGACCGACGGCGCCGCGTAGTTCGGATCCGGGATACTCGTGGTTCCGCAGGGTGTATTGACGCCGTTGACCTGAACTGCCTGTTGACATCCGCCGGTAGCACTATTGGCGTTGATCGAGACGCCGGTCCCGGTCACGTTAAGGCTGGAGTTGTTCTTCACTTGCAGACCCGAGTCGGATGTCACGGAACCGTGCACCGTATTCGTCTCACTGCTGTGCCCGAAATCGAGGCCGTCGGAGTTGGTCGTGTCGAGGGTGAGGATCGCCTGACCTGGCTTGTTGGTAGAGCTGATGATCACAGGCGACCCCTGAGCACCGGTACCGGTCTCGGGGGTGCACTGGACATAAGCCGAGTTCCCGCCGCCGCTGCCGTACGGGGTGTAGAACGACGACGAAAGAGGGAGATTGTCGGTATTACCCAAGCCCACTGAGTTGCCGAAACAACCCGCGCCGTCATTGCCATTGTTGAAACCGGCCTCGTTCGGATTGCTACCGAAGCCCGTGCCTGCCCGGAGATTGTTGATCGCGATCTGAGCGGCGCCATCTGCGCTGTACGACGAGTCGGCGACGCTGCGGACGGCGAGCGTGACACGCAGACTGCTCGAACCCTGGGTCAGCAAGGCAACGACCACGAGAGAAATTGTCGTGACGATCAGGATCGCCAAGATCAGGCTCGCGCCCTCATCTTTCCTGAGTTTGTTCATGACGATTGTCTCCGATCACCGGTCAGCACAACGTTGTATGGATGCGCGCCAGCCTGGTCGTTGGTCGTGTCGAGCACGGTCAGGTTCATGGTGATGACATTCGGGGGCGAGGTCAGGCTCGCGCAGGTGCCGCCATCACAAGAGACCGACGGCGTTCCGGAGAGTCGCGAGGAAAGCGCGGTCGACGATGTGACGTTGCCGCCGGAGCAGCGAACCCTCGCCAAGGTCGCGCCGTTCGCGTAATACGTCACAGTGTCGAGCGTCGGACTGTTCGGGCTCGTAAATGTGTATTCGTTCCAAGCGAGGGTGATCAGCTTGGTTCCTGCGGCGGCCGTACAACCCGACGGCAACGTCACATTGACGGAGTTCTGCGAGGTGAAGGTATGCGTTGTGGTGTTGTAGGTCGTCGACCGCACCCCGATACTGGACACATCTCGCTGCCAGTAGGCGGCCACGAATTCCATGGCTGCGGACTCATTGAGACGTGCTGCGGTCGTTCTTGTGTGCTGGAAGTACGCGAGCACGACGCCAGTCAGCGACACCATCACGACCCCCATGATGGTGATCGCGACTACCAGCTCAATGAGGGTGAACCCATCACTACCATTCGAGCGACGGCGCATGCTTACGAACATGGCGACGCTCCGGTCCCGACGCATGCCTTCCGAATTAGCACCATCAGCTTCTCGTTAGCTTTGTTGTCGGAACTTGCGACACTCAACGTCACTGCCTCTACGCCGGTATCGGTGGTGCAGGTACTGAGCGCTCCTGTCGCGGAAACACTCTGAACCGACAGCACCGAGGCCGTATATCCACTGGGCGCACTGAATCCGACCGTGCTGGGCCCGTACGTCGCGGTCGACGCGCAGGCGACGTAGTTTGAGTTGGCCGCGGCAACGTAATTCTCGAGCGCCTCGGCGTAGTTGCGAACGTACGCGCCGCCGGTCGTCTCTTTGCGCTGGATGTCTGAGGCCTTGATGGCGAGTTGCAGACCAACGAGGATAGCGATCGCGGCAATGCCCAGAATCGCGATCGAGACGAGGATCTCGACGAGGGTTTCGCCCCGGTCGAGTTGCTGCCCCCGCCCTCGGCGTGTGCGCATCAGACATTGACCTGATTGAAGATCCCGTACATGGCTGAGATCAACGCGACCGCGACGAACCCCACGATCAAGCCCATAAAGATGATCACCGCGGGTTCGAACAGCGCTGTCAGCTTCTTGATCTTGTAGTCCAGCTCGACTTCGTAGTACTCGGCCGTCACTTGGAGCTGCGTGTCCAGCGAGCCGGTTTCCTCACCGACCCGAAGCATCTGGGTGGCGGTGCCGGGGAACAACTTCGTACGTGCCAGGGGCGCAGCGATCCCTTGCCCCTCGAGCATCGCTTCGCTGACCTCGCCCAATCTCCGAACGAACACCAGGTTGCGCAACGATTCGGTGGTGACCCGCAGTGCCTCAGGAAGGTTCACGCCGGCACCGACCATCGACGAAAGTACTCGGCAGAAGCGCTCGACCAGGGCGTACTGGATGGCCTCGCCGAGAACGGGCGTCCTGAGAATCAACACGTCGCGCGCGTAACGACCATTCTCAAAACGCAAAGCGACCCAAACAAGCAGAGCGATCAGTGCGGCGCCACCCAGAAGAGCCCACCACCAGTTTCCCAGGAAGTCCGTGAAACCGAGAAGCATCCGAGTGGGTAACGGCAACTTTGCGTGCAGGCTGGCAAAGAACGTCTTGAACTTCGGCAATACGTACACCGCAAGAACCACGACGGTGACACTAGACATCCCAGCGATCACGAGCGGATAGATCAAAGCGGACTTGACCTTGCGGCGAGCTTCGAGATCGCGTTCGAGGTACAGCGCCAACCGCGCGAGCACCGTGTCCAGTTCGCCAGTGAGTTCAGCCGAACGCACAATGCCCCGGTAGAAACTCGGGAACGCTTTCGGGTGGCGCTCCAGACAGTCCGAGAACCGCTCGCCCCTTCGGAGTCCGTCTTCGATGTCATTCATCATCCGACGGACCGAGGAGTTCTCCGCCTCGGCGCCGATGGAGTGCACGGCATCCAGGATCGGGAGGCCAGCGCGTAGGAAGGCCGCCATCTGCCGCGACAGGTGCATCACCTCGGCACGTTTGATCCGCGGACCGGTGATCTCGAGCTGAAGGATGCTCGTTTTCTCGGTGACCTTGAGGTCACGTAGTTCACGCTCGTAGAGCGCTACCTCAGCATCCCCTCGGCTGCCTGCTCGCTCGGTTCCCTTGACCGGCACACCTTCGAGCGTCGTGCCCTCGTAGGCAAACTTCGGCATGCTCAGACCCCCGCGACGTAGATGGAGCGCATGACCTCGGTGGCAGTCGTGATGCCGTCCATGACCAGCCGCACGCCCTGTTCCTGCAGAGTGCGCATTCCCTGGCTGATCGCCAACTTGCGCATCTCCTCGTGGGGGACACGGTCGACGATCATTTCGCGGACCTCATCGGTCACCACCAACAGCTCGTACACGCCGATCCGCTCGAGGTAGCCGGTGTGCGCGCAGAAGTTGCAGCCGACACCGTGCGCGAACCCGCCCGTCGGCTCCTGGCCACCAAAGGTGCGCAGGAAGTCGATCTCGTCCGGAGACGGGTTGTAAGACTCCAGGCACGAGGTGCAACTGCGCCGGACGAGCCGCTGAGAGACGATTGCACTGACTGAGGAGGCGATCAGGAAAGGCTCGATGCCCATGTCGAGCAGCCGGTAGAGCGCCGAGACCGCCTCGGTGGCGTGCAGGGACGAGAGCACCAGGTGACCGGTCAGCGCCGACTGCACGGCGATCCTCGCGGTCTCGACGTCACGGACCTCCCCGACAAGGATGACGTCGGGGTCCTGGCGCAGAATGGACTTCAGTCCCGCTGAGAACGTGACGCCCGCCTGTTCATTGATCTGGATCTGGTTGATCGAGTCGAAGGTGTACTCGACAGGGTCCTCGATCGTCATGATGTTGCGATCGACGCTGTCCAACTCACCGAGGGAGGCGTACAGGGTGGTGGTCTTGCCCCCGCCCGTGGGGCCCGCACAGATGACCATGCCGTACGGCGACTTGATCAACGCGGTGTAGCGCTCGGCCGTGTCGGCGGGCATGCCGAGTTGTTCGAGCTTAAATAGCGGACGGCTCTTGTCGAGCAGCCGCATCACGACCTTCTCGCCGCCGATCACCGCCGTGGTCGACACCCGGATGTCAACGCTGCGGTTCTCGACCTCCATGCTGATCTGGCCGTCCTGCGGACGCCGGCGCTCGACGATGTTCATCTCACCGAGGATCTTGACCCGACTGACAATCGCGGGGCCGATCGAACCAGGCAGGTCCAGGACGTCGTTGAGGGCGCCATCGATCCGGTAGCGGACACGGACTCGGTCCCCGAAGGGTTCGATGTGGATGTCCGATGCCCGGTCTCTCAGACCCTGGGTGATGATCATCTGCACCACGCGGACGACGGGGGCATCCTCACTCGCATTCGAGTTCTCGAGGCGGGAAGCCTCGATCCGGAGCGCGTCGCGAGCTTCGAACTCGCTGATCTGCGAGCCGACCTCCTTGACCGCGCTGTAGGCCGTGCCGAGGGCGCGCTGCAGGTCGCGTCGGGTGGCTACTACCGGGACGACTGCAACGCCCACTGCTGCGGCAAGTTCAGCGACGACCGACGGAGCAGGATCGAGCACCGCGACCGTCGCGACTCCGTCAGCCACCGAGATCGGGAGCACCCGCAATGAGTTGGCCCTCACAGGGGGCATCAGCGCCAACGCCTCAGGCGCAGGGGTCAGTTCACGAAAGTCCAGCACGGAGACCTTGTAGTGGTCTGCAAGGGCCGCAGCGAGGTCGCGATCGTGGATCGCGCCTTTCGCGATCAGCCAATCGCCCAGATCGCCCGGACCACCCGAAAGCAGGGCTGCGTCGATCTCGGCCTGACTCACAGCTTGCGTGTCGGTGAGTGCTTGCGCGAGTTGCTGATTGCGCTCCGCCGCTGTCGGACCAGTCTGGTCGACCTCGACCTTTTTGCGTCGCCCCCGCTGGAGTTTCATCGGGTCCTTGCCTGCCTCATGCGCTCGCGCCGGCGGTGAAGCGCGGCCGGGATTCAATGTCCTTGGGGTACAGGCTACGCGCGATGGCGTCCTCTTCGGTCACGATTCCGGCCTGCACCAGGGTAGAGAGAGTCTGCTCCAGCGTGACCATCCCGTCCTGGGATCCTGTGAGCAGCGAGTTGCGCAACTGATGCGTCTTGCCCTCCTTGATCAGGTTGCGGACGGCCGGGGTTGCCACGAGCACCTCATAGGCCGCGACCATGCCTCCCCCGACCTTCGGGATCAGGCGCTGGTAGACCACACAACTGAGCGCCGACGCGAGCTGAACCCGGATCTGGGCCTGCTGCTCAGCCGGGAAGACATCGATCATGCGGCCAATCGACTGGGCAGTGTCGTTCGTGTGCAGCGTTGCGAACACCAAGTGACCGGTCTCGGCAACCGTCAACGCGAACGCGATCGACTCAAGGTCGCGCATCTCACCAACCAGGAGGACGTCGGGGTCCTCGCGCAGCACCGAACGCAGTGCCTTGTTGAAGGTCCCGGTATCGGTCCCGACTTCGCGCTGGTTCACGGCGGCGCGTTTGTGGTCGTGGACGTACTCGATCGGGTCCTCGACAGTGATGATGTGGCATGCCCGGTTCGTGTTGATCAGGTCGACGAGCGACGCCAATGTCGTGGACTTGCCGGAGCCAGTCGGGCCCGTCATGAGGATGAGCCCCTGATGCTTGAGCGCCAGATCCTGGAGGATCGTCGGCAGGCCAAGTTGGTCCGGCGTGGGGATATGGCGGGGAATCATTCGCAGCGCCACGGCGGTCATCCCACGTTGGGTGAAGGCGTTGCCACGGATCCGAGCATTCTCGCGCCAGGAGAATGAGAAGTCGTACTCGTGCTCCAGTGACCAGGCTTCGCCTTGCTCGGCCGTGAGGACCTCTGCAAGCAGCGCATTCGTGTCGTCCGGAAGCAACGATGCCTCGCCAGAGATCGGATTCAATTCCCCGTCGACCCGGATCATCGGAGGCAGTCCGACGGTCAACAGCAGGTCGGTGCCCCGCGCTTCCCAGAGCGCCTCGAGCATGCGGTCGACCCGGTCGCCGATGCGGTGCACATGATGGAACAAGGACTCACCCTCTCCTGGGACGGAGAGGAGGGCCGCCGTACTCCGACGGCCCTCCTCGTGTTCAGATCAGGCGCAGCCCCCGCCGGATGCCACGAGAGCGTCGGCAGCGGCGACCGTGGTCAGAGTCACGGTGGTGCCCGCCGTGTTCGTCACTGTTGTGGGTGCTACGCCTGCGTGGAAGTACGCCCCGAGCGTTGAGACGTTGACGGCTGTCGAAGTCGCAGTACCCTGCGCAACGGCGGCCTCATACGCGGTGTCAATCTCCGCGACCGTGCTCTGGCACGCCGCCTTGTCGCCCTTGTTTGTAATATTGCTGACCGAGAACACCACGATCGCAGCGAGGACGCCCAGGATCACGATGACGATCAGAAGTTCGATGAGGGTGAAGCCCGATTCGGACTTACGAGCCCTGTTAACAGCATTGCGCATGGTGTTTCTCCCGGATTGGTGGGTGCAGCTCAAGCGCTGCCGTTGTGGCTTAGAACGCTAACTACGAGCGGTGGTAGCTGTGACGGGAACGCTGGGTCCCGGAATAGCGGTCTAGCCCAACGGTCGCACTAAAATGGACAATTCGTTCTCGAAATGCGAAAAGTCGGGTTTGTTCCGGATCGGGCCTCAGGTCCCGTGGGTCAGCTGGCCCGCCCCGGCCGCCGCGAACGGCGCGTCCTTGATCGGGACGGCGTACACCACTGAGTTCGTCAGGTAGACGACTCCGTTGAAGTTGCTGCAGGTGATCAGGACGAGCCTTCCAGGCCCGGCTTGCTGGAAGATCTGATCGGCCGTGGCTGCCAGTTGTGCCACTGTCACGGTCTGCGACTTCTGAACCTCGTAGGTGATCCAGCCCGCGCTGGTGCGCACCCGGATGCGGTCGCCGGGCACGAGCTCGCCGAGGTGGTCGAAGGCGCCTCCGCCGGTGTGCACCGTGTGCCCCGTCACGACGGCAGACCCCTGTCGGGCGCCGACCTGCCGGCCCTCCTGCCACCAGCCGAGCTCCTGGGGATCGCTCGGCGGGAGAAGCTCGCCGCTCTGACCGCTGATCGGGATCACCACCGAGTCGACGTGGAGCCGCGGAACGCTGACCTCGAGCGGAACACCGGCGGCGGCGAGGCGTTGGGCGACGATCGACGGAGCAGGACTCGTGAGCACCTGGGGGCTCTGCGTGATCGGCGCAACCGGCGGGTCGGTGATGACGGCGCCCGGGTTCTTCGGCACCGCGTCGCCGAAGAGACTGGCAATCTGGGGCACGGCAAACGGGATCACGGCACAGAGCGCCAACAGCACCGTGACCAGGGCCACCTGCATCCCGCGCACCCGAGCCCGCTCGGCGGGACGCAGCTCGCGACGGCGTTTGCCGATCCTCGGTCTCTTGACGACCGGGAAGGGGTCCTCGGGCTCCTTCTCGGGTTCAGCGACAACCGTCAAGGTTCGCGCCGGCGGCTCGGCGAAGATCCAGTCCGACGCGGAGCCCGGATCGGTCTCCGGCTCGGCTGTCGCCGCTTCGGTGAAGACCCAGCCCTGTGCTTCGGGCTCCTCCTCGTGCACCGGGACGTCGATGTCGGGCATGTCCCGGGCTGGAACGACCTGCACCTGGGCCCCGGGCGCCCACTGCTCGCCTACCGAGGCCTGGTAGACCCAGCCGGTGCTGGTGGCCTCGGAGGTCTCTGCCGGCGGTTCAGGCGTCTCGGCAAGCTCGACGACCGGGGGGCTGGCGACCGGGGAGTCGCCGGCCGGGGAGTCTGGAGTTGAGACGACTGGAGCGGGTGCACTGCGCGCCTTCAGGGCCTCGGCCACCAGGGCGTCGATCGGGAGCTGCTCGAGCCCGGGTGCCTCACGCTGGGTCGGCGGATCGAAGATCCAGCCCTCGACTTGCGGCTCCTCCGGTGCCTCACGCGCCAAATCCCGCGGACCCTGCCCTGGCTCAGGGAGGTTCCGCGGGACTGGGCGCTTGCGAGGCTTGCGAGACACGTCTGATGTTAGACCGACCACGAGAAGGCTGAGAGCGGCGCTGCGGAGATTCCCGCGAGCGCCGCTCCCTTCCTTGTTCGGATCAGCTGTGCGACTTGCCACCCGGGCGGACCAGGCCGAGTCCGCCACCTGCAACCAGGAGGAGGAGACCGGCGATCATCAGCTCGAGACCGCGCTGTCCACGCAGGTCCGGCGTAGCCGTGCTGATGAGGCCCGCGTGAACCAGCGTCGGGGTGACGGCCGTGTGGTGCACGGACTTCACCTGCGTCGGCGGAGACACCACCGTGGTGCTGCAGCCGGTCGGCGTCGTGAAGGTGTGCTCCCAGTGCGACGTCGGCGCAGGATCAGTCGCGAAGACGTTCGGCGCGATCGGCGTCGCGTCGACGTCAACGGTGCCACCAGAAGTCAGGGACCCCGTCACGACGTACTCCACGCCGAGGACGTCCTTGGTCTGCAACACCGGGCCCGTCAGCTTCCGCGTGAGGACCGGCGCGCTGGGCAGCGTGTACGACGGAGCAGTGTCACACGTCGGGTCGGTGAAGGTCGGAGCGACCGGGGTCACCACGTTCGGCGGCCCCACGATCACGCACGGCGGGCCCTCGAGATTCACCGGGTCACCGAAGGCATGGGTGAAGTCCATGCTGGTGCTTCCGTCCGAGAACTCGTGACCGGTGTCAGCGGTGGCGGTCACGGTGACGCTCGTGCTCGCTGCGACACTTCCGGCAGTCACCGCGAAGGTCACGTGGTCACCGCTCGTGGAGTAGCTCGGAGTGTTCTGGTTCGCGCAGCCCGGATCGACGAAGGTCACGGCCGCGGTCGCATCCTTGGGAATCGGGACGCAGGCGCTCACGTCGGGCGTCGGCTGGCCGACGTCCTGCGCCAGTACGAAGGAGCGTCCCTGCGCGTCGGCGAAGGACGAGCCGACGACCACCGGGTCCTCGGGGATGGCGTTGGCCGACACGTCGATCGGGTTCTGGCCCGTCTGCAGGTGCTCACCGGCGCCGGGCGTCGTCACGAACTTGCAGACGAAGTATTTGGGCGCTGCCACTGAATTCGCGCTGGACGCCGACATGATCAGTACCAGGCCGCTGGACATGACCAGCATGCCGAGCGCGGCGAGCAGCGTCGCGACGCGACGAAGCCCGCGCTTGTTGGCTTGAGATGTGTAGGTCATGGGATGTAGCCCCCGGATCCTTTTCGTAGATGTAGGTTCCCGAGTAACCGGGTTGAACCTGTCATTTCGTCCCCCAAGAACGGACCAGACAGTGATGCGACGGCGACGGATTCGTCGGCCGATGGTCCATGGAACCTCTTGGCACGGCGTTAGCACCAACGCTTCCCCGCTGCGGTCTAGGCCGCAATATCGGACATATCGTGATGAAAAGAACTCAAAATCGGGAATCCGTATCAGCGGCGGAAAAGCCGGTCTCTTGGGCAGTCCAATCGGGGCATTCTGCGTGAATCAAGTTGCCTGGCGTTGCAGGCACCCATGTCAGTGCACCGCCTGACCTTCACTAGACTCACCCTCGACTTGCAGGCGCCGAGGGCGGCAGCACGTCCGGCCCCAGTAGCTCAGTGGATAGAGCAGCCGCCTCCTAAGCGAAAGGTCGCAGGTTCGACTCCTGCCTGGGGCACCGACCGCGAGGTGTTCAGACGACCTGGAACGTGATGCCTGCCTTCTGGAGCCGGGCCAGCAGGTGTTCGCCCATGGCGACCGCGGGCGTGAGCTGGCCCGCCGTCGGGGGGTTGTCGTCGAACGCGAGGCTCAGGGCCGCCTCGGCCAGCATCTTCGAGGTCTCGGTGTAACCAGGGTCGCCGCCGGACACACGGGTGTGGACCGTCGTACCACCGGACTCACCGACGAAGTCGACGGTGAACCACGACTTGGCACGGCGCGACTCCGAGGGACCGTCGCCCTGCTTGATCCGCTTCTTCAGCGCGTTGCGCAACGGCGGGATGTTCGCCGCGACGACCATCGAGCCGACCGCGAGCGAGCCGCCGATCGTGTAGCGCAGGGTCTTGAGGCCGGCGAAGTGGCTGTAGGTGAAGTCCGGACCGTAGGAGTCGAGCGCGGCTGCCGAGCGGGTCACGACCAGCGGATCGATCGTCGGCATCGGCAGCAACCAGTAGCCGAGGACGCTGTCACGACCCGGCGCGCCCTGGACCCAGCGGACCTTGCGCCCTTCGGGGCGGCCTTCCTTCGCGCGCCGCTTGGCCAGCGCCTTCCTGGCCTCGCCCTGGCGCGACATCGCACCCATGGCGGAGTGGAAGGTGCCGCCGGAGAACTGGGCACCGCTGCGCACCACACCCCGGACCTTGATCGCCTCACCTGCGGGGAGGGTGCCGACGGTGAACATCGCACCGAGGTCGTGCGGGATCGAGTCGAACCCGCACGCGTGCACGATCCGGGCTCCGCTGGCCAGCGCGGTGTCGTGGTGGGCCAGGTACATCAGGTCGACGAATTCGGGTTCACCGGTGAGGTCCACGTAGTCGGTGCCGGCCGCTGCGCAGGCTGCCACCAGCGGCTCTCCGAACTGCAGGTAGGGGCCGACCGTCGTGATGACGACCTTGGTGCTCTCGGCGACAGCTTGGATCGAGGCCGGATCGGAGGTGTCGGCACGGAGCAGCGTGAGGTCCGCGCAGGCCGGGTTCAGCCGCGCCAAGTGCTTGCGGACCGCCTCGAGCTTCTCGGTGTTGCGACCCGCCAGCGCCCAGCGGCAGTCCGCCGGGGCGTTCTCGGCCAGGTAGGCGGCGGTGAGCTCACCGGTGAAGCCGGTTGCTCCGAAGACCACGATGTCGAAATCACGCGTTGCTGCCACGGCGTACTCCTGGGCCAAAGGAAGAGAGCGGGAATCGCATCCAGCCTACTCACGCCTGACCCCGAGCCAATCCCCTGCGATCCCGCGTGATCTCCGGGCCCGGGCGTCGTACGTTGGCGGCATGTGCCGCAACATCCGAACCCTTCACAACTTCGAGCCGCCGGCCACCCGCGACGAGGTGCATGCTGCTGCCCTGCAGTACGTGCGCAAGGTGAGCGGCACGACCAAGCCGTCGCAGGCCAACCAGGCCGCCTTCGACGAGGCCGTGCTCGAGGTCGCCCACGCCACTCGCCACCTGCTCGAGCACCTGACCTCCAGCGCTCCCCCGAAGGATCGCGAGGTCGAGGCCGCGAAAGCCCGGGCGCGAGCCCAACTGCGGTACGGGTAGCGGAGGCTCCCTGCTCGCAGAGCCGAACTAGATGCGGTGCACGAAGATGTGCTGCGCCGCCTCGTCGATGATCTCTGCCGTCTCGCCACCGCTGCCGAGCAGCACGCCCTCGGGCGTCGACACGGCGGCGACGGACTCCCCCGGCTGGGCTCCGATCCGGCGCAGTACCGACATGAGGACCTCGTCCTTCTGCATCTCCTCGGAGATGCGGCGGACCTGGACCCGCGAGGTCTCGGGACCGGCGACGTCACTGAGCGACGCGACCCCGGACATGAAGTCCTCGGCGTCGATGGACTCGCCGAGCTCGGCCAGCCCCGGGATCGGGTTCCCGTACGGCGACTCGGTCGGGTGATCGAGGAGCTCCAGCAACCTGCGCTCGACGCTCTCACTCATCACGTGCTCCCACCGGCAGGCCTCGGCGTGCACGAGCTCCCAGTCCAGGCCGATCACGTCGACCAGCAGGCGCTCGGCGAGACGGTGCTTGCGCATCACCCGGGTCGCGGCGTGAAGTCCGGCCTCGGTGAGCTCGAGGTGGCGATCGCCCTGGACGGTGACCAGTCCGTCGCGCTCCATGCGTGCGACGGTCTGGCTCACGGTCGGGCCACTCTGGTGCAACCGCTCCGCGATCCGTGCACGCAGCGGGACGATGTCCTCCTCCACGAGCTCGTAGATCGTGCGGAGGTACATCTCGGTGGTGTCGATCAGGTCACTCACGCCGACATTGTGTCACCGCTCCAGAAGCCGCCGTGCCACCTGTCGTTGGAGCGGGATCCGGTGGGCGGCGCCCGAGCGGGCGAGCAGGTCGGCGATGTCGTCGATCGAGACCCGGGGTGCCGGCACGGAAGGTGCAGCACGCGGGACAGAGGGCTCGACGTCACCGATCAGGTGCACCTCGGCCATCTCGTCGGAGACCGGTCCGCCGAGGACCAGGCGGTAGGAGGTGTCGTCGACGTCGAAGTCGATGTCGGCCACGACTGCCGTGCGATAGCCATCGTGGTCGCGGACCAGCACGCGCTCGCCGTACTCAAGACCGCGCGTCAGCGCAGCGCCCCGGTGGGTCACGACGAACGAACGGCTCCGGCGCGTGAACTCCGACAACTCGATCTCGATGAGCTCCATTGACTTCCCTCTCCCCTGCCATGCATTGAACGCCTTCGGAGGGAATAACGACAAAACGTCACGCCGGTTACGTCCCTTTTGCTACATTTTTTGTCGGGGCGGTATAGACCGTTTGTACCGAATCCTCCGTTGTGGGCCGAAAACGGCTCGTGACCCCTCCCAGGAGAGATAGAACCTGAAGATGACCTCGCCACTGCGTGTCTTCCTCCTCGACGACCACGACATCGTGCGCCGGGGTGTACGAGCCCTGCTCGAGTCCGAGGGTGACGTCGAGATCGTCGGTGAGGCCAGCACCGTGTTCGGGACCGCCGAGCGCATCGCCAAGCTCGCTCCGGACGTGGCGTTGCTCGATGCCCGACTGCCGGATGGCTCCGGGATCGACCTCTGTGCCCAGTTGCGCGACCTCGTCCCGGCAGTGCGCTGCCTGATCCTGACCAGCTACGACGACGAAGAGGCCATCGTTGCCGCGATCCGCGCCGGAGCCGCCGGCTACATCCTCAAGGAGGTCGAGGGCGACTCGCTGCTCAGCTCCGTACGGGCAGTCGCCAGTGGCCAGTCGTTGATCGACCCCCAGATGGCGCGCCGCGTCATCCAGTGGATCGAACAGACCTCGACCGCACCCGAGGAGCTGTCCGGCCTGACCGATCAGCAGATGCGCATCCTCGAGCTGCTGGCCGAAGGCCTCACGAACCGCGAGATCGGCCTTCGCCTCTACCTGGCGGAGAAGACCGTGAAGAACCACGTCACCCGGATCCTGTCGACCCTGGGTGTCCAGCGTCGTACCCAGGCAGCACTGCTCGCCTCGCGGCTTCTGCCCCGCTGACCCAAGACCCGTTCAACGGGCCCGGTCTGTCGGTTGAGTGGGCCGGTCTGTCGGTTGAGTGGACGAGCAATATCACCCACTCAACCGACATTTCGGGCCCGTTCAACCTCTACACGGTGAACTTGCCGACGAGGCCCTTGAGCTCGGCGGCCATCCCCGCGAGGTCGGTCGCGGACTGCAGGGTGTTCTGCGCGCCCTGACGGGTGTCCTCGGCAGCACTGGCCACCTGCGTCACGTCCTCAGCGATGCCGTTGGCGCCGGCCGCCGCCTCGGTCACGCTGCGGGCGATCTCGTTGGTGGTGGCCGTCTGCTCCTCCACTGCGGAGGCGATCGTGGTCTGGATGTCATTGATCCGGCCGATCACTTCAGAGATCTCCGCGATCGCGGCGACGGCTCCTTGGGTGTCGGACTGGATCGCCTCGATCTTCTGGCCGATGTCCTCGGTCGCCCGTGCCGTCTCCTTGGCGAGCTCCTTGACCTCGTTGGCGACCACGGCGAATCCCTTGCCGGCATCCCCGGCCCGCGCGGCCTCGATCGTCGCGTTGAGGGCGAGCAGGTTGGTCTGCTGAGCGATCGAGGTGATCACCTTGATGACCTGGCCGATCTCGGCGCTGGACTCACCGAGGCTGGCCACCGTGCCCTGCGCCGAGCTCGCGACTCCGACCGCACCCGTCGCGACGGTCGCCGCCTCGGTCGCGTTCTTCGCGATCTCCCGGATGCTGGCTGTCATCTCCTCGGCGGCGGTTGCCACGGTCTGGATGCTGGCCGAGACCTGGACCGAAGCCCCTGAGGCGCTGGCAGCCCGGTCCGAGGTAGCCGTCGCTCCGTCGCCCATGCCCTGGGACAGGATCGTCAGCTGCTCCGAGGCCAGTGCAAGGGTGTCCGCGGTCGTGCCGATGTTCGTCATCGAGGCACGCAGCGTCTCCAGCAGCGAGCCGAGCCCTGCCGCGAGCTGGCCGATGGCGTCGTCACCATCGACCGGGATCTCCCGGGTCAAGTCACCCTGACCGGCGGCCCGGACGACCTCGAGCACCAGGTCGACCTTGCTGGCGAGCTCGGCAGCAGCCTCACGCGTCGCCGTCTCCTTGTCGAGACGCTCGACTGCCTGGGACACCAGCCGACCGACGTTGCGTAGCGATTCGAGGCGCTGGTCGGACGGGTGCAGGGTCTCGGTCGCGAAGAAGTCCATCGTGCCGATGACGCCGCCCGCCACGATGATCGGGAAGCAGACGCCGGACTTGACGCCGACCGTCTGCGCGACCGGAGCGCGGACGCAGTCCGTCATCTCTCCGATGTCCTGGGTGAAGAACAGGTCGCGACTCTTCCAGGCACGACCCGACAGGCCGACACCTTCGGCGAACGAGGCCGACAGGGTCACCCTGCGGAACTCCTCGCCGGCGTCACCCGACTCCTGGACGTACTTCAACGTGTTGTCGAGCTCGTCGATCTTCCAGTACGAGCCGTAGGCCCACCCGAAGTCGCGGCGGACGGTGTCCAGTGCGAGCTGGATGGCCTGGTCGACCGAGGCGGCCGAACTCAGGCTGGCCAGGACGTTGTTGACCGCGGTGGTGTCGGCGGTGGCCTCGGCGACCTCGCGCTCGCCGCGAAGGCGGTCGGTGATGACCTCCCAGGTCGCCATCGCGCCGATGTACTCGCCCTGGTCGTCGCGGATCGCCGAGACCAGCAGGTCCAAGGTCTCCGGACCGACACTGATGTTGGCGCGACGCGGCAGGTTCGCGTCATCGACCAGGATCCCGCGCTGGTACGCCGGCGTCTTGTGGAAGATGTCCAGGCTGGAGCCGACCACCTCGGAGGCCTTCACCGGCAGGTGCTCCTGGAGCCCGCCGAGGGTCTCCAGCGAGGCAGGGTTCATGTAGGTGATCACGAATTCGCGGTCGGCGAACATCATGTTCGTCGGCGAGTTCTCCATCATCGAGGTGACCCGGGCGACGTCGCGGTCCTGCGCACGGCGTTCGGTGACGTCGTCCCAGGTGACCATCGCTCCGTCGCCGTCGGTCGCCCCAGCGACGTGGAAGGCCAGGGTGGCCGGTCCGAGGTCGACCTCGATGTCGTACGGGAGGTCCTGGCCGACAGCCAAGCGCGGGCTGAAGAGGTCGAGCGGCTGGCCGAGGATCGCGCCCGATCCGAGCTCCAGCCAGTCGGCAAGCGCACGGGCTCCGTCCAGGCTCGCCGCATTGGCGTAGGTGATCGTGCCGTCGCAGTCGGTGACCAGCACCCGCGTCGCGAGTGCGTCGAGGACCGCCGCAGGACGCGTCGCGTCGTCGACGCGCGCAACCTTGCGCGAGCGGCCAGCAGTGGTGCCGTTGACGCTGCCGTTCGCGGCGGCGGTGTCGAGTTCGGTCATGAGGTTCCTCCGGTGGTTTCGGGCACAACCGAGACATCGGCTGCACGATCGGCGTCCAGGACGAGCAGGACCGCGTCCGGGAGCGCGAGCACTCCCGTGACGACGTCCTGGACCACGGACGGCACGTTTGCGGGGACGGCCTCGAGCTCGAGGTCGCCGCCGTTTTGATCCTGCGCTGTGATCACGTCGCCGATGTCGTCGACGAGGAGGCTGACGACCTCGCCGCGACTGCGGACGATCACGTTCATGGGCAGGTCGCCCTCGGCACGGGGCGGAAGCCCGATCCGGCAGCGCAGGTCGACGGCCGTGACGATCTGGCCGCGCAGGTTGATCAGGCCCTGGATGGCCTCCGGCGCCGACGGTACGGCGGTCAGCGGCTGGTAGCGCAGGACCTCCTGGACCCCGCTGACAGCGACGCCGAAGAAGAGCCCGTCGACCCAGAAGGTGCAGTACTGCGATCGCTGTCCCATCAGGCACCTGCTCCGGAGAGGGCGACGACCGCGTCGAGGTCGACGAGGTCGGTGACCCGGTCGCCGATGACCGCGGACCCGAGCACGCCGGCGCGACGACCGACGTCGCTGCAGACCACGGTCACGTCGATCACGTCGAGCACACGGTCGATGACGATGCCGATCCGGCTGGTGCCGGACTCGTGCACCACGACGGAGACCTGGTCGTCGTCGCGCACACTCTCGACGAGCCCGATCGCCGGTGCGAGCCTGACGAGCGGCAGGATCCCGTCGCGGTACTGGACCGCTTCGGCACTGCCAGAACGTTCGATCCGGTCCACCGAGAACTCCTCGAGACGCGACACCTCTCGCAGGGGCAGGGCGGCCCGACTGCCACCGCCGACCTCGAGGACCAGCAAGGCGGTGCTCTCGGCCTCGCCGGTCGCCTTCGCGGCGTCCGAGCGCGGGTTCTGGGCCATTGCGTGGGCGTGGGCGATCCCGGGCACGTCCAGGATCAGCGCGACCCGGCCGTCACCCATGATCGTCGCGCCCGCATAGGTCGGGAGCGCCTTGAGCTGGCGACCGATCGGCTTGACGACGATCTCCTGGGTGTCGTGCACCTCGTCGACGCAGATGCCGAAGCGCAGGTCGTCGGCCTGGACGACCACGATCGTCAGGGACTCGAAGGCGGGTCGCGCCCGGCCCAGCACCTCGGCCATCGAGACCAGCGGAAGCAGGTGGCCGCGCAGGCGCAGCAACGGTGCGCCGGCAAGCTCCTCGACGCTGCCGGCCAGGTCGTCGGCCTCGAGCCGGACCAGCTCCACGAGGTTCGCCTGCGGGATCGCGTAGGTCTCCTCGCCCTCGCCGATGACGAGCGCCGGGATGATCGCCAGCGTGAGCGGGATCCGGACCCGGCACGTCGTACCGATCCCGACCTGGCTCTGCATGTCGACAGTGCCGCCGATGCGTTCGATGTTGGTACGGACCACGTCCATCCCGACGCCTCGTCCGGAGACGTTGGTGACCTCGGTGGCCGTGGAGAAGCCGGGCCGGAAGATCAGGTTCACGATCTCGCGGGTCTCCATCCGGGCAGCCTGGTCACGGGTGATGAGCCCACGCTCGATCGCGACCCTCGCGATCAGGTCCGGATCGATCCCCTTGCCGTCATCGCTGATCTCGACGACGACCTGGCCGCTCTCGTGGAAGGACCGCAGCAGCAGACGTCCGGCCGCGGCCTTGCCGGCGGCGACCCGGTCCGCGGGCTGCTCGATGCCGTGGTCCAGCGCGTTGCGGACCAGGTGCGTCAGGGGGCCCTTCAGCGCCTCGAGGAGCGAGCGGTCGAGCTCGGTCTCGTGGCCCTCCATCTCGAGGTTCACCTCGCGACCCAGCTGGACGGCGAGGTCACGCACGATGCGGGGCATCTTCGACCAGACCTGGCCGATGGGCTGCATCCGGGTCTTCATGATCCCTTCCTGCAGCTCGCTCGCGACCAGGTCGAGACGCTGGGCTGCCCGGACGAGCTCGATGTCGTCGACGTTCTCGGTGCGCTGCATCACCTGGTTGCGGGTCAGGACGAGTTCACCGACGAGCTGCACCAGGCTGTCGAGGAGCTCGACGTCCACGCGGACCGAGGAGTCGACGACCCCACGCCGCGGCTCGCCATCGTCGTCGGCCGGCGTCTTCTGCTCGGCCAGTGCTTCCGCGATCTCGGCGTCGGTCACGACCCCGCGCTCGATCAGGATCTCGCCGAGGAGGCGCGGCGGGCCGTCGCCGTCGCCGAGCTCGACCTCGGTCACCTCGGCCTCGGGCAAGTCGACCTCCGGCGTCGTGACGGGCTCCGCAATCCCCGGGGCATCGGCAGGCTCCTCCCAGACCGCCGCGCCACCTTCGAGGACCGCGCGGAGCGCCGCCACGACCGCATCGACGTCGACGCCAGCGGCAGTGTCCGTGCCGGTGGCCTCGACAGAACCCAGGAGCGCCCGCACCGTGTCGACCATCGACAGCAGGGGCTCGGTGACCGGACCGGTCATCTCCATCTCGCCGTCGCGGAGCTTGGAGAGCAGGTTCTCCCCGACGTGGGTCAGTGCTTCGAGACGGTTGAACGCCAGGAAGCCGCTGGTGCCCTTGATGGTGTGGATCGTGCGGAAGATGCTCGAGAGAAGCTCCCGTGAACCGGGTTGACGTTCGAGCTCGACCAGGTCACGGTCGAGCTGATCGAGGTTCTCGTGGCTCTCCACGAGGAACTCGGCGATGATCTCGGCATCGTCGTCCACACTGCCTCCCTATGACACCGGTGCTCATCGGCACCGGGGCGAGGGACATGAGGAAGGGGCCTAACCCCGCAGGCCACGGGTCTCTGTGGGCTGGACCACCGGGCCGGGCATCGTCGGGACGTCAGTCCTGCTTGCCGCGCAGCGCTTCGCTCAGGGACGCGACAGCGTCGTCGCTCGGCGACGCCGCCTCGCGGTTGCTGGTCCCCAGCTGCTCGAGCAGTTCGGCGCGGTGCACCGCGACCGACCGCGGGGCGTCGATACCGACCCGCACGATGTCGCCGCGCACTTCAAGGATCGTGACGGTGACGTCATCGCCGATGACGATGCTCTCACCGACGCGGCGACTCAGGACCAGCATGGTCGGGCACTCCGATCCGCTGCCGTCGCGAGCGACGTCAGGCGTGGTGTCCAGCAAGGCGCCGGAAGGAGACGGCCCGGGTTTGGCCGTCGACTGACGGCAACGCGGCTGGGCGCCGCGGATGGCGTCGCGCAGCAGGCATTGGGATCGGAGTGCGCGACCATACAGTGAGGCTACGCCACGAGAGGGGCAGCAATCGGAAAAGCCGGGTCATCCAGGATGACCTGACTTGCCTTCCTGGTCACTGTGTTCACGACGACCGGCGCCATCAGGTTGGCGGTGGTGTCTGCCAGCGAGTCCCCCGCGTTCAGGACCAGCAGGACGATCACGTCGTCGGCCGAAGTGATCTCCAGGTCGGCGACGACGTCGTCGGAGACCGTCGGCGCGTAGTTCGGGAAGAACGACGCCGGCGGGATGACCAGGAATCGCAGGTTCGGGTCGTCCAGGGACCGCAGCTGGCATAGGTCGGCCTCGTCGTCGAGCCGGACCAGTGCGAACCGGGACCTGCCCGGAAAACCTGGCATCGGGTGCACCAGTTCGATGACCGGTATCTCGAGCGTGAGCGTGCTCATTTCAGGTAGTCCAGCAGGCTCTGCTGCATCACCCGCGACGTCGCGGCAAGCGAGGCCTGGTACGCCGTCTGCTGCATCTGCAGATTCATGATCGTCTTCGGCAGGTCGACGTTCTCCACACTCGTCAGCGAGGTCTGCAGGCTCAGCAGCTTGTCCTGGGCCGTCTGGTCCGCCGCCTCGATCCGCGTCTGGCGGGTGCCGACGTCGGTCTGGGCTGCACTGATCTGGTCGTGGTCGGCACTCAACGCACTGATGCTCGCGCTGATCCCCGCCTGGTCGCCCGAGCGCAGCGCCGTCGAGAGCGCCGTCAGGTGGTCGAAGACCGAGTTCCCGGCGGGCCCGAAGGCAGCCTGGCCGTCGGTGTCGACCCGCAGGGTCGATCCGGGCGCGATCGTCCGGTTCACCACCCCGGGCGAGCCGATGTAGGCGCCGGTGTCGTCGTACGCCTTGGCCCCGGAGGTGATACCACCGAAGACCGGCCGGCCGAGGTAGCTGGTGTTCGCGGCGTCGATCATGCCCGCCTTGATCTGGTCGACCTCGGCGGCCAGGGCGTTGAGCGACGCCGAGCTCGTGGCCCCCAGGTTGGCTCCCTGGAGCGCCAGGTCCTGAGCCCGCATCAGCTGGTCGTTGGCACTGGTCAGGGCGGTGTCGGCCTGACCGAGCCAGGCGTCGCCGTCCTGCGCGTTGCGGGAGTACTGCTGGGTGTCGGCGATCGAGGACCGCAGCCGCATGGCTGAGGTGGTGTCGGTCGGAGAGTCCGAGGGCACGTTGAGCTTGCGACCCGAGGACAGCTGCTGCTGGGTGGCCGCGAGCTGCGAGAGGTTGCTCTGCATCGACGCCAGGGAGCTCTGCACCATCATCGCGTCCGTGACGCGCTGGAGGGTCATCACCCCACCAGCCCGGTGTGGTTGATCAGGGTGTCGAGCATCGAGTCCACGGTGGTCATCACCCGGGACGCGGCTTGATACGCGCGCTGGGACGCGAGCATGGCCGTCATCTCCTCGTCGGTACTGACCCCGGAGAGCTGACTGCGTGACGAGTCGACCTGGGTGGTCAGGACCTGTTGGTTGGTGGCTGTCCGGTTGATCGAGTCGACCTGCGTGCCGAAACCGTTGATCAGCTGCTGGTACGACGACTCGACGGTCGTCGAACCGGCCATCGCGGTGGCGTTCGCCGCATCGAGGCCGCCGCCCGGGACGCTCGACGCGGCGAGACCGGAGGTGGAGGTGATGGCGACCGCGAGGGAGGCAGCAGGGTGCGCCGGGTCGTAGCTGAAGAAGGCGGCACCGGGGTTGCCGGCAGCGTCGTACCCGGCCTCGTGCTGGGTGTTGATCTCGTCGGCCAACTGCTGGGCGACGGCGTCGAGACCTTGCGAGTACGCCGGAAGGACGTTGGTCAGCAGATTGGTGACGCCACCGATCTCGCCGGTCATGCCCGCCGGGATCGTGGTCGTCCCGTTGCTGTCGGTGATCGCGAAGGAGAGCGGGTTGCCGTCACTGGCGCCGGTCGAGGTGATGCCGGAGCTGATCTGCAGCGTGCCGGCGGTCGCACCGCTGACGAGTGCCACTCCGTTCACGGAGACATCGAAGCCGCCGTCGGGGCGCACGGTCGAGGTCGCGCCGGTGAGCTCGGAGAGGCGCATGCCGAGCTGGTCACGGGTGTCGAGCAGGGTGCTGACATCGGTGCCGTTCTGGGTTGCCGCCGCGATGGCCTTGTTGGTCGAGGCCAGTTCGGTGGCGATCGAATTGACCTCGCTGACGTCGTTGACGGCGCGGGTCCGCTGATCGTTCGACTCGGCATCGATGTTGCTCGCCTGGGTCTGGATCGCGCTGGCCAGCGTGGCCGCCTTGCCGAGCACCTCCGAACGTGCGGCGTCGCTGCCGGGGTTGTTGGCCAGGTCGTGCCACGAGGTGCGGAAGTCGGCGATCGCGGCGGCGACGCCGGACGGGCCGGGCTCGTTGAACCCGGTCTCGACGCGCTGGAGCGACGTCTGCTGGACGTCGAGGTAGGACTGGCTCCCGTGCTGACGACGTGCCTGGGCGTCCAGGAGCGGGTCGACGTCGCGGGCGATGCTCCCCACCGCGACACCGTCACCGGTGCCGACCGACCGGGACCACATCGCCGGCTGGGTGGACGGGCCCACCGTTTCGGCAGTGATCAGCCGGCGGGCATAGCCGGTGGTGTTGACGTTGGCGATGTTGCCGCTCGCGACCTCGAGGGCAGCACTGTTGTACTTGAGGGCACTCAGCGCAGTGTTCAGGGACGAGAAGGTCGAGGTCATCTACAGGCTCCAGTCGAGCAGGCGGCTGCGCGAGTCGCCGGTCGTGGTGACCGAGCCGTCGGCGCTGTAGCTCGCCGAGGTGTCCGTGATGCCCATCAGGGTCTCGCGTGCGGACCGGTAGCCGACCGTGATCAGGTCGCGGTTCGCTTCGGCCAGTGCACCGATCTCGCGGGTCACGCTCACGAAGGCCTCGTGGTGCTCGCTCAGGATCGTGCGCCAGGGCTCGTCGGCCGCAGCGGCGAGCGCCCGGAGGCTGGGGTTGTGCTCCAGCCCCATCGATGCCGCGACGTGGTCGGAGGCCACCGAGCGCAGGATCTCGGTCTCCCGGATGGTCGTCAGGACGGCATCGACCTCGCGGGCAGTACGCATCAGCCAGCGGGTGCGGCCATTGGCCAGCACCATCTGCTCTGTCTCGAGCTTGAACAGCAGCGTCTCCAGTAGCTCGCGCTCACGCATGAGGATCTGCGACAGCTTTTCCATGTCGGCCCTTCGTCGATGGCTCCCCGAGCGGAGTCCCTTGACCCATCCCATCGGCCCGTGAATACGGAGTTGAGAGATTTCTGCGGAGATAATCGTCCCCGGAGTAGTCAATTCGGGCCAGTCGCTCGATGCCGTAGGTCCCGACTTACGGGACTAACCGTGCAATATCGGGACATATACCTATCAAAGCGGACAATTACCAACCAATGTGTCCGTTATGAGGGAGAACGTCGAAACCGCCGAGCGGGACGCGCTGATCACGAGCAGCATCCCCGTTGTGACTCACATCGTCCGCGAGACCATGGGCCGGGTACCCAACCACGTCAGTCGCGACGATCTCACCTCCGCCGGGCTCGCCGCCCTGGTACAGGCCAGCAAGTCCTTCGACCCTGAGCGCGGGGTGCCGTTCGCCCGGTACGCCGCCACCCGCGTCCGCGGTGCCATCCTCGACGAGCTGCGAGGCATCGACTGGGCCTCGCGTTCGGTACGCCGCCGTGCCCGTGACCTCGACGCGACCCGGTCCCAGCTGGCCGGCATCCTCGGTCGCGTTCCGAGTCCCCTGGAGGTCGCCGAGGCGGCCGGGATAAGCATGGCCGAGATCGCCCAGAACGAGGACGACATCGCTCGCGCACAGGTGCTGTCCCTCCAGGGAGCCCAGGACGCCTCGCTCGACGACCTGCTCCCCTCGGGTGGCCCGACCCCCGAACAGATCGTCGAGCACCGCGAGCGGCTGGCCTACCTGGTCGAGGCCGTCGCCGAACTTCCCGAGCGTCTGCGGATCGTGGTCTCCGACTACTTCCTCGAGGAGCGCCCGATGGCCGAGATCGCCGCCGAGCTCGGCGTCACCGAGTCCCGGGTCTCCCAGATGCGCGCCGAAGCCCTGGTGCTGCTGCGCGACGCTCTGAACCACGAGCTCGACCCGAGCCTGCTGCAGGCACACACCCGACCGACCGGCTCGGCAGCCCGGCGTCGCGAGACCTACTTCGCCGCGGTCGCCACCCGGCACGCGTCATCGCTTCGCCGCACGGTTCCTGACCGTCGCCTCGACGAAACCGCGTAGTCCAGCGCCGTCCCATCGGGGCGTCGCTCTCCCGGTCGTCGCATCTGGGTCGTCGCATCCGGTCGTCGCATCCCGGTCGTCGAAGTGATCGCCAGAAATCTCTCAGCCGCCACCACGTGCCGCCGATGAACACGGCACGGGCCCAAGGACGGGCCCTAGCAACACGACTCGATCATCCAGGAAGGAAACCATCATGAGTCTCATCATCAACCAGAACATCGACGCGATGAACGCGTACCGCAACTTGTCGGTCACGCAGGGCCAGCTGTCCAGCTCGCTCGAGAAGTTGTCCAGCGGCTACCGGATCAACCGGGCCGCCGACGACGCGGCCGGTCTGGCCATCTCCGAGGGTCTGCGTTCGCAGATCGGCGGTCTCGGTGTCGGCGTGACCAACGCCCAGGACGGCATCAGCGTCGCGCAGACTGCTGAAGGTGCCCTGACCGAGGTCCACTCCATGCTCCAGCGCATGAACGACCTGGCGGTTCAGTACAACAACGGCACCCAGAACTCGGACTCGCAGGCGGCTCTGTCGTCGGAGTTCACGGCTCTGAGCTCGGAGATCGACCGGATCCAGAACACCACCAAGTTCAACGGTGTCGCCCTCTTCGGCGGCAACGCGTCCACGAACTTCCAGGTGGGCACCGACCCGACCGACGTGCTGACCGTCGACCTGTCCGGCAAGGTGGACACGTCCAGCCTGGCGATCACCGACAACACCACGGTGACCTCGGCCATCACGGCGACGTCTGCCCTCCGTGGCAACCTCGGTGCGATCCAGAACCGGTTCGAGCACACCATCAACAACCTCAACGTCGAGGTCGAGAACCTCTCGGCGTCGGAGGGCCGGATCCGGGACACCGACATGGCTCACGAGATGGTGAACTTCACCCGCGCGAACATCCTGTCGCAGGCCGGCACCGCGATGCTCGCTCAGGCCAACCAGGCCCCGCAGAGCGTGCTCAAGCTGCTGCAGTGAGTCACACGGCGTAGCTCCTGGCGGGGACTTCGACCTCGAAGTCCCCGCCGGGTACGCCGAGTTCGTTCAACAACAGGAGGGCCCGAGCGATGGTCACCACGAGCGTTACCCCTGCCGGTCTGGCGAGCCTCAGCGGCTTGACCAACGGCGTCGACACCAACTCGATCATCACCCAGCTGATGTCGCTCGAAGCTCAGACCCAGAACAACCTCAAGGCCCAGAAGACCACCGAGCAGCAGAACGTCACCACGCTGCAGGATCTGAACACCACCTTCGCCAACCTGGCCACCAGCGCTGCAACCCTGGCCGATCCGACCTACTGGAACCCGGTCACGGTCACCAGCTCGAACACCCTGGTCACCGCGACCGCGAACAGCGGCGCGCAGACCGGCTCGCTCAGCGTGACGGTCGGGAGCACCGCGAGCGCCCAGCAGCTCCGGTTCAACAACACCGCAGCCCTGACCGACACCGTCACCACCGGGTCCCCGAAGTTCCTGATCACCCGGGCCGACGGCAGCACCGAGCAACTCGACAGCAGCAACAACACCCTCGGTGGAATGATCGCCGCGATCAACGCCACCGGCACCGGCCTGAAGGCCACGACCACCAAGCTCGACGACGGTACCTACCGGCTCCAGGTCGTCTCGGCGACGTCAGGTGCGGCCTCGAACTTCACCATGACGAACCTCGACGGTTCGGCCATCCTCGGCGGTGCCACCGTCACCGCCGGCTCGGACGCCTCGATCACCATCGGCGGCGACACCGTGCACTCGGCCAACAACACGTTCGCCAACATCGCCAACGGCCTGAGCATCACCCTGGATCCGACGGCTCCGGCCAACACCACGGTCACGTTCTCGGTCACCCAGGACGCCACGTCGATGACCTCGGCGGTCGGGGGCTTCGTCACCTCGATCAACGCAGCACTGACCAAGATCAACACCCTGACCGCGCCCGGGACCAGCGGCCAGTCCGCAGGCCCGCTGTCGACCGACAGCGGGATCCAGCAGCTCGGGAACAACCTGCTCGACGCCGTCTACCCCACCGACGGCACCTCACTGGCCAGTATCGGGATCCAGCTCGACCGGTACGGCGCCATGACCTGGGACGCCGCGACGTTCCAGGCCGCCTACACCGCCGACCCGGCCGGTACGGCGGCGAAGTTCACCAAGGCAGCCAATGGGTTCGCGAACCGGATCCAGACCATTGCCAACGCCGCCAGCGACCCGGTCACCGGCAGCATCACCACCTCGATCACCAACCACAACTCCACCATCACCGAGCTGACCGCCAGCATCGCCGATTGGGACGCCCGGTTGGCGCTGCGTCAGGCGAGCCTTCAGGAGCAGTTCACCGCGATGCAGACCGCTCTGAGCCAGTTGAACAGCCAGTCAAGCTACCTGAATTCGGCGTTGGGCCTCACGCCGTCATCTTCATCTTCATCGTCATCTTCAAATCCACTGGGATAGCTACGGAAGGCAACCCTCATGATGACCACCGCGCGTGCGACGTACATGGATGCTTCAGTCGCCACCGCCAGCCCGGCCCGCTTGCTCGTGATGCTCTTCGACCGCCTGGTCCTCGACGTCCAGCGCGGCCTGGAAGCACAGCACCGACGCGACCTCGAGGAGGTCCATCGTCAGCTCACCCACGCGCAGAGGATCGTGCTCGAGCTGCGCGTCAGCCTGAAGGCCGACGAGTTCGACGGCGGCCCCCGTCTGGATTCGCTGTACGCGTTCCTGTACCGCCGCCTGGTCGAGGCCAACGTCCGCAAGGACGCCACCATCACCGATGAGTGCCTGGGTCTGGTCTCGGTCCTGGCCGACACCTGGCGCGAGGCGGCCCTGGAATCAGGTGGCAGCCCGGCGCTGGCCACGTTGAAGAAGGGTGCGTGACCGCGGTGAACAGCGAGCGTCTTCGCGCAGTCTGGGAAACCGAGCTGGAGCGTCTCGAGCTCGACGTGATCGCCGTCGAACGCCTGCTCCGCGGACTCGACAGCGCTCCCCTCGACCCCTGGAAGCCAGTGGCAGCACTCGACTCGATGCCCGTCGACCTCGCCGTCCGCGCCCGGGAACTCCTGGCTCGTCAGCAGGTGGCCGCGAAGGATCTGGCCGCGGCGCTGGAGAACGCCCGGAAGCAGATCACCTTCACAGCCAGGGTCATCGACATCACCGGCCGGATGCCGGCCGGGCCGGTCTACTTCGACCGGGAGGCCTGATACCGACTCGGTCGTCGCTCAGCAGTCGGCCGGTGCAACCCAGGCGTCGGTGCCGTCGGCGTAGGTCTGGTGCTTCCAGATCGGCACGCTCTGCTTGATCCGGTCGATCAGGGCGCGCGAGGCATCGAAGGCGACGTCGCGATGCGCGGCCGAGGCCGCCGACACGACGGCCACGTCGCCGACGCCCAGCACTCCGGTCCGGTGCACCGCAGCGAGCGCGATCACGTCGAACTCGGCCGCCACCTCGGCGGCGACCTCTGCGAGCCGTTCGAGGGCGGACGGGTGCGCCGTGTACTCCAGCCGGACCACGTCGTGGCCCTCGTCGTGGTTGCGGACCGCTCCGACGAACACGTTGACTCCTCCGGCCGCCGGGTCCGAGACCGCAGCGGTCACCTCCGCCACGTCGAGCGGCTCGTCGCGGATGCCCAGCAGGCGCACCGCGGTCGGGAGCGAAACGGAGGTCACAGAGGTGAGCCTACGGTGCGCCTCCCGACCCCCGGCAACGCGTAGCAGGCCGGGGGTCGGGAGTCGCGTCGTTGGGGCCCTGTACAGGCTGCCGGTAACTTGGAGGCATGAGCAACGACGCCGGCAACGGCCCCGGTGGACTCCCTGAAGAGCCCGAGGAAAACTCCGCTGAGAACCCGTTCAAGGGCACGCCGTTCGAGGCCATGTTCGGCTCCCTGGGTGCCGCCGGTGGCCTCCCGGACCTGAGCAACCTCGACCTGAACGCCCTGATGGGCCAGCTGCAGTCGCTGATGCAGCCCTACGAAGGCTCGGTCAACTGGCAGCTCGCCACCGACATCGCGCGCAAGACCGCTGCCGCCGAGCCCGACCCGAGCCAGGACCGGGCTGCGCAGACCCGCGTGGCGGACGCGCTGCGCCTGGCCGACCACTGGCTCGACGACACCACGTCACTGCCCTCCGGCATCACCACCACGGCGGCGTGGAGCCGCGCCGAGTGGATCGAGGAGACCACCGCGGTCTGGCGGATCCTGGTCGAGCCGGTCGCCGAGCACGTCGTCGGTGCGATGGGCACAGCGCTGCCCGAGGAGGCCCGTGCGATGGCCGGCCCGCTGATCGGCATGATCTCGCAGGCCGGCGGTGCGATGTTCGGCTCGCAGGTGGGCCAGGCTCTCGGCGAGCTCTCCGGCGACGTGCTGACCGCCTCGGACATCGGCCTCCCCCTCGGCCCGGCCGGCAAGGCTGCGCTGCTGCCGCACAACGTCGCGGCGTTCGCCCAGGGACTCGACGTCTCCGAGGACGACGTCCTGCTCTACCTGGCTCTGCGCGAAGCCGCGCACCAGCGCCTGTTCGCCCATGTGCCGTGGTTGCGCCAGCACCTAATCGCGGCGGTCGAGGACTTCGGTCGCGGCGTCACGATCGACATCAGCGGGATCGAGGCGTCACTCGGCAGCCTGGACCCGTCCAACCCGGAGGCGATCGCCGAGGCGATCAACGGCGGACTCTTCGAGCCCAAGCAGCAACCGTCGCAGACCGCGGCGCTGGTCAGGCTCGAGACGACGCTCGCGCTGGTCGAGGGCTGGGTGGATGAGGTCGTCGGTCAGGCCACCGCCGAACGGATGCCGTCGGCCGCCAAGCTCCAGGAAGCCATCCGTCGCCGCAGGGCAGCCGGTGGGCCGGCGGAGGAGACGTTCGCCGCGCTGGTCGGCCTCGAGCTGCGTCCGCGCCGCCTGCGCGATGCCTCGGCGTTGTGGGGCTCGCTGCGATCGCGCCAGGGTCACGAGGCCCGCGACGCCGTCTGGGCGCACCCGGACCTGCTGCCGACGCCGGAGGATCTCGACGACCCGCTGGGGTTCCGCGAGGACCTCGAGACGCCGGTGTCCCTCGCCGACGACGCGTTCGACAAGGCGATCGCCGACCTGATCGACGGCGCCAAACCCGACGACGCCAACCCGGACGACGCCGACCCGCCGTCAGCACCGACTGCATGAGCGACCTGCATGCCGACGCCGTCGCGGCGCTGACGACCTGGAACGCGCCCGACGAGGCCCAGGAGAAGTGGCGGCTGGAGTACGTCGACCACCTGCTCCGGGAGCCCGAGGGACTGGCGAAGGCCTGCTTCCCCGATCACCTCACGGCCGGGGCGCTGGTGCTCGACGCGGACGGTTCCCACGTGCTGCTGAACCTGCACCGCAAGGCCCAGCGCTGGTTCGCGTTCGGCGGCCACCTCGAGCCCGAGGACGCCACCCTGGCCGCGGCTGCGCTGCGCGAGGCGACCGAGGAGTCGGGGCTACCGGATCTCGTCCTCGACCCGGTCCCGGTGCACCTCTCCCTGCACGCGGTCGACTTCTGCAACCCGCGCGGGACGGTGCGTCACCTCGACGTACGGTTCCTGGCCCGACTCGGCGCGAGCGACGTGCCGGTGGTCAGTGACGAGTCGCTGGACATCAGGTGGTTCGACGTCGACGACCTGCCGACCGATGAGCCCGACATGCTGGACCTGATCCGGTTGGCCCGGGCGCGGCTGGGCTAGTCGCAGTCGCCGAGGTCGAGGTTGGCTGCGGACGCGACGCCCTCGAGGTAGCCCTTGGCGCGCTCGGCTCGCGGGTACTTGTCGACCCAGTGCCAGAAGCGCTGGTTGTGGCTCGGCTCGAGCAGGTGAGCCAGCTCGTGCAGGAGCACGTAGTCCACGACCCACACCGGCATCGTCTGCAGGCGGTCGGAGAGGCGGATGGTGCCTTCGCCCGTCGTACAGGATCCCCAGCGGCTGTTCATGTTGTCGACCCAGCGCACCGAGGCCGGCTTGGCCTTGCCGTGCAGGTACTCGCGACTCATCTCGCGTGCCCGCTTCATCAGCTGCTCGTCGGTACGACGACCCCGGTGAGCCGTCTTCTCGAGCTTGCCGAGCATGGTGTCCACCCACTCGGACTCCTCGGCGCGGGTGAACCGCGCAGGAATCATCACGATCACCTTGCCGTCCTTGCGGTACGCCGACACCGTCCTGGTACGTCGTGCAGAGCGCCGGACCTCAACCTCGGGCCTCATGGCGAGAAGGTACTCTGCCGGACCCCCTAAATCTTGCTTTCAGCCCACGACACCAGCCGCTGTTTCGACCACGTGTTCACGATGCGTTCGGGGTCCAGCCCGAGCTCCTGCGCCCGCGCGCACCCGTAGACCTGGAAGTCGAGCTGCCCGGGCGCGTGCGCATCGGAGTCGATCGAGAACAGGCAGCCCGCCTCGATCGCCAGCTCGAGGAGCTTGGTCGGTGGGTCCCGACGCTCGGGCCGGGCGTTGATCTCGACGGCCACGTCGTTCTCGACGCACGCAGCGAAGACCTCGGCCGCATCGAATTCCGACTGGCCGCGCTTGCCACGGTTGCCGGTGACCAGCCGCCCGGTGCAGTGCCCGAGCACGTTCGTGAACGGATTCTGCACGGCGGCGACCATGCGCCGCGTCATCAGGCCCCGGTCCATGGCGAGCTTGGAGTGCACGGATGCGACCCGGAGGTCGAGCCGCGCCAGCATCTCCTCGGTCTGGTCGAGGGACCCGTCGTCGAGAATGTCGACCTCGATGCCCTTCAGCAGCGCAAAGCCTGCCGCGTGTCCTGAGCCCGTCGAAGGGCCGAGGTGCTCGTTGATCGCCTCGACGATCTCGAGCTGTCGGGTCAGGCGAGCGACCGAGAGGCCGTTGGCGACCTTGAGGCGTGGCGAGTGATCGGTGAGCACCAGGTACTCGTGCCCGAGCTCGATCGCCGTGAACGCCATCTCCTCGATCGGCGAGCCACCGTCGGACCAGTCGCTGTGGCTGTGCAGGTCCCCGCGCAGTGCCGCGCGTACCAGGTCACCGCCCTCGACGAGCGGGCCGCCGGTCTCGGCCTCGAGCTTCGCGAGCCGCTCCGGCAGCCGGCCCGCCGCGGCCGCCTCGATCACCTCGGCGGTGGAGGCGCCGATGCCGGGCAGGTCGCGCAGCGTTCCGCTGCTCGCACGGGCAGCGACGTCGTCCGGTTCCAGCGGCAGGATCGTCGCCGCGGCCGACCGGAAGGCCTTGACCTTGTAGGTCTCGGCACGACTGCGTTCGAGCAGGAACGCGATCCGGCGCAATGCTGCCACCGGACCGTCGTCGTACGGTTTCCCTGGATCGGGCCGTGAATCGCTCGCCACAGGCCCCATTGTCCCTATCCGGGCGTGATCCACAGCACACGGGTGGATGTCCACACCCTATCCACAGGGTTATCCACAGGCTGTGGCCAAACGGCCCGATTCCGGCATTGACCGGCGGTAGGCGCTCGCCTAGCGTGACGCGCAGAAGAGGCCCCCGACCGGGTCCGGATGAGTGTGAGCAAGGGGAAGGCGAGCACGCAGCGGCGCCGGTCGGGGGCCTTCTCCACGCTCGACCGCCCGCACGTGTGTCACCGTCCCTTGAAGTTCGCGGGGCGCTTCTCCTTCGCCGCGCGGACCCCCTCCTGGAGATCCGCGGTCGCGAGCGTGATCGGCTGGGCCAGCGCCTCCCACTGCACGGCGCGCTCGAAGTCCGCGTGGCCGCCGTCGCGCAGGGCGACCTTGGTGTACCGGCTCGGGATCGGTGCCGTCGCGGCGATGCCCTCGGCGATCCCCTGCACCTCAGCCGCGAACGTCTCGGGCGCGAACACCCGGCTGACCAGCCCGAGTGTGCGCGCCTCGTCGGCATCGACGGTGCGCCCGGTCAGCAGCAGCTCGCGCGCGTTCGCCTCGCCGACCACGTTCGGCAGCAGGTAGGTGGCAGCCATCCCGGGGTTCATGCCCAGCTTCACGAACGGCGCGCTGAGCTTCGCGCCCGCCGCGGCGTACCGGATGTCGCAGGCGAGGGCGAGGCACAGGCCCGCACCGACGGCCGGCCCGTTGATCGCCGCGATCGTCGGCACCTCGAGGCGACGGATCGCCAGCCAGGCGCGGTAGAACCCGATCATCCGGGTGCGCAGGTAGTCGACCTCGGCGTCCGGCTCGCTCGCGATCCAGGCGGGATTGCCGCCCGAACAGAAGGCGCTGCCCTCACCGGTGACCACGACGACCCGCACGTCCGGGTCCGCCGCCAGCTCGTCCAGGGCGACGCCCCAGGAGGCGGTCATCGCGTCCGACATCGCGTTGCGCTGGGCCGGGTTGTCGAGCACCAGGCGGGCCACTCCAGGGGCTGGCCGTTCCAGGCGGAGGTCGGTCAGGGCTGCAGACTCTTCAGGCATGCGCGTGAGGCTACCGGTGCCCAACGGGCCGAAACCGGGCGCGCGAGGCATCTCACAGCCGAAAAGACACGCCGGGACACACCCGTACGGGGGACCCCCCGATGCACCGTTTGGGGCCGTGCGTGGTCTAGGGTCGAATTGGTCCTGAACGGACCCCGGCGGGTCTTCCCCCAGACTCCCGCCGCGACGACCAGGCAACAGAAACAAGGAGGCCGTCATGGCGGAGAGCTGGAGCGGCGAGTTCTACTGCGTCAAGTGCAAGGCAAAGCGTGAGGCTGAAGGCCACATCGAGGTCAACGACAAGGGCACCAAGATGGCCAAGGCCGTCTGCCCCGTGTGCGGAACCAAGCTGAACCGCATCCTCGGTCGCGCCTGAGGCAACGCCTCACGGCACCGAAAGCAATGCTGAACCCTGGCGGCTGAGGCCGGCGGGACACTCAGCAAGACGGCGGGAGCTCCACCTTCGGGTGGGCGCCCGCCGTTTGCCGTTCCCGGGGCGCTGTGGAGGGCCGTTGGCGCCCCGCGCTCCCGGTGCCTAGCGTCCCTCGGCATGGCTCGACGACTCGTACTGCTTCCCGGCCTTCGCGCCATCGCCCGCGGCACCGATGAGATCCAGATCGGCGCGGGCGCCGGGGCGGCGCTCAGGGTGCCGGCCACTGCGCCCGTACGCCGAGCCCTGGCAGCGATCGACCGGGGCGAGGCTCCGCCCGTCGATCCACCGGGCCGCGCTGCCCTGAAGCTGCTGGCACCTGTGCTCGTCGACGCGGACCTGCTGTCGCCCCCCGGCTACCGGGGCAGCGACGTCGCGGCGCTCGCCGCCGAGGACCCAGCGCTCCTGGACCACAGGCTCCGGGCCAGGCGGGCCGCCCCGATCGCGATCTCGGGCTCGCTGGGCATCGACCCGGTCCCGCTGCTGGACGCCGCAGGCCTGAGGGTCGTCGCGCCCGACGTCGGTCCCCGTGCGGTCCTGCTCCCGGGACACGGGGAGATCGACCGCGAGGACACCGACCGGTGGCTGCACGCCGGGATCAGCCACCTGCCAGTCCGCGCGCTCGGCGCCGGTGTGGTCGTGGGCCCGCTGGTCGTGCCGGGACACACGGCTTGCCTGCGCTGCCTCGACAGCCACCGGAGCGTCTCGAACCCGCGTTACCCACTGATGCTGGATCGTCACCTGGCAGCGGTACGACACGACGGTGTCGCAGCGCCGTGCGACACCGCGCTGGCCGCCCTCGCGCTGGGGTGGGCCGTGCGTGACCTGGTGACCCTCGCCGAAGGACGCCGTCCGGCGAGCTGGTCGACGACGATCGAGCTCGGAGGAGACCTCGCCCGGATCAGCCGGACACGCTGGCTCAGGCATCCCGACTGCAGCTGCTCCTGGGCCACCGACCTGGGTGCCCGGGCGTCGGACACAATGGGTTCATGACCGACCTTCCCCGCAAGGCCGTGGCCAGGACCGCCAGGCTCGCGGCCCTGCCGCTCGGGTACGCCGGTCGCAGCGCCATCGGTCTGGGCAAGCGCCTGGGCGGGGCGCCCGCGGACGCCGTGATGAGCGACCTTCAGCAACGCACGGCCGAGCAGCTGTTCCGCACCCTGGGCGAGCTCAAGGGCGGCGCGATGAAGCTCGGGCAGGCGATGTCGATCTTCGAGGCCGCCCTGCCCGAGGACATGGCCGGGCCCTACCGCGAAGAACTCACCCGCCTGCAGGACTCGGCTCCCCCGATGCCGACGATCACGGTCCGCGAGATTCTGGCGCGCGAGCTGGGCGCCGACTGGAAGGACCGACTCGTCGAGCTCGACCCCGTGCCCGCGGCTGCGGCCTCGATCGGCCAGGTTCACCGGGGACGCTGGGCGGACGGACGCGAGGTCGCGATCAAGGTCCAGTACCCCGGTGCCTCCGACGCGATGCGCAGCGACCTGCGCCAGCTCGGCCGGATCGCCCGTGGCATCGGACCGGTCTTTCCCGGCATCGACGTCAAGGCCCTGGTCGCCGAGCTCGAGGAGCGCGTGACCGAGGAACTCGACTACAGGCTCGAAGCCGAAGCCCAGACCGTGTTCGCAGCCGAGTACGCCGACGACCCGGAGATCGTGGTGCCGGGCGTCGTGGCCGGCACCGAGCAGGTCCTGGTCACCGACTGGTTGGAGAGCAGCGGCTCGCTCGCCCAGGTCATCCGTGACGGCAGCCAGGCCGAGCGCGACCATTACGGCCAGCTGTTCGTGCGATTCATCTTCGGCTCCCCCGCGCGCACCGGGATGCTGCACGCCGATCCGCACCCCGGGAACTTCCGCACGGTCCCCGGAGTCGACGGCAGCCCTGACCGACTCGGAGTTCTCGACTTCGGCGCCGTCGCCCGGCTCGCCGAGCGCGGCCTGCCGCGGGCACTCGGGTCGCTGATCCGGATCGCGTGCATCGACGACTACGACGCGCTGGTTGACGCGTTCCGCGAGGAAGGCTTCATCCGCGAGCGGATCCGGGTCGACGCCGAGCAGCTCAAGTCCTACCTCGGACCGTTCGTCGAGCCCGCGAAGGTCGAGCAGTTCACGTTCTCGCGAGCCTGGATGCAGGAGCAGTTCCGGCGGGTCAACGACCCGAAGGGCGACGCCTTCTCGGTGATGACCAGGCTCAACATGCCGCCGTCGTACCTGCTGATCCACCGCACCTGGGTCGGCGGTGTCGGAGTCCTGAGCCAGCTCGGCGCGACCGTGCCGTTCCGGCAGATCCTCACCGAGTCACTGCCAGGATTCGGTTCCTGAGGAGGGCCGTCAGGCCCGTCTCGAAGGGCGCGAGCCAGGACCCTCACCACCACTCGGAGTCGAGCTTCGACTCCATCGCACGCAGGTGTTCGCGCGAGCACGTGTCGCAGAACCACTGAAGCCGGCCGCGTTCGGTGCTCGACGTCCAGGTCAGCGGAGCAGGGTCGGCGGGCGCAGTCGTCCCGCAGAAGGCGCACGTCACGGTGGTCGTTCCCACCCGGTCACCGTACGCGCCCAACAATGGCCAGGACATGACGAAGGCCGGACCGACGGCGACAGTGTCGGTGAAAAACGTGTCGCCGTCGGTCCGGCCTTGCTGTTTCCCGCGATCGACGAGAAGTCAGGTGCTTGCATGGAGGAGGTCGCGCAGCGACCGTCTCGAAATGTGCGTACTACTCAGATCACGCGGGCAAGAGCCAGACGCGCCTGGGCAGCGGCGCGCTCAGCCTTGCGGGAGAGGCGCCTTGCGGCCGCGAGCTGGTGCCCGCGACGCGCACTCTGCGCCTGCTCGAGGCGCGCGCTCATATGCTCGCGCGCCAGATCGGTTGCGATGAGGCTCATCGTGTTGCTCCGTTCGAAGGTCTGGGTCATGTCATTCCGTTCAGTGGTCGAGGGGCTCTCAGGCTGTTGCCGGGCCTGGGCTTCAGGCTGCGACGGGGTTCTTGCGCGGGCGACCGCGTGGGCGCTTGCGGGGGATCACTGCTCCGGACTGGAACAGCTCACCTCCCCAGACACCCCACGGCTCCCGGCGCTCGAGAGCGCCGGCGAGGCACTCCGTGCGAACCGGACAGCCCTGGCACAAGGCCTTGGCGAGCTCCACGTCACTGGGTGATTCGGCGAAGAACAGCTCTGCTGAGTTCACCCGGCAGGGCAGCAGCTCCTCATCGAAGCTCGTGGGGTCGAGAACGCTGATGGTCATGTGTCACCTCCTTCTTCTCTGTGTCGATCGCTGGTTGAAACTGTTTGAGAAACACGAAGGCCGCGGATCCCTTGGTTGGGATTCGCGGCCTTGGAGGTGCCGGTCGATGAGTGGTGAACTCATGTGACAGGTGGACTCCAAGGCTGGCGGCCCGCAACCGGGTTGGCCTTGATGGCATCTGCGTGACGCTTCGTCGTCGACGAGCTGGCGGTGTAACCGGCAGCCATCGGGCACACGTCACCCATGCCAAAACCGTGGACGCGCACGACGGAGGTCGACCGCGTCACGGTTTCATTGAGCCAGGACTGGTTGATGTTCATGGGTCGTGCACCTCCTTCGGGGCGTTGGGCGCCGGCCTTGTCGGGGCCGTCAGTGCGCAGTGGGACTGGGGAAAAGGTACGCCCGCGCTAACAGGGGGCGCAAATCATTTATCCGGATTTCTTTCCGGCGAGAACGTCGAGCACGTCATCGGCATATTTCTCGAGTTTTGCCGCGCCGATCCCGTTGATCCGCAGCAGGCCGTGGCGGTTGGTCGGCCGCACCTCGGCGAGTGCCTCCAGCGTCGCGTCGGAGAAGACCACGAACGCCGGCACGCTCTCGTCCTCGGCCCGCACGCGGCGCCACGCCTTCAGCGACTCGAAGAGCTCCTCGTCGTACGGGATCGGGCAGTCGCTGCAGAACCCGCGGTTGCGCTCGCGCGAGGTCGCCAGCGGCCGCTGGCACAGCTTGCACATGGAGGCCTTGGCGCGCCGGCGGCTCGAACTGCTGGTCGTGGCTGCTGCCCGGTCGGTCGCCGACTCCGGACGCAGCCCGGCCAGGAAGCGCGACGGCTTGCGGCGGGACTGGCCCCCCGGGTTGCGGGCCAGGGACCACGACAGCATCAGGTGCTTGCGCGCCCGGGTGACCCCGACGTAGAGCAGCCGACGCTCCTCCTCGACCGCCGCCGGGGTGTCGGCGTAGGAGATCGGCATCGAGCCCTCCTGCATGCCGGCGAGGAAGACTGCGTCCCACTCGAGGCCCTTGGCGGTGTGCAGGGTGGCCAGGGTGACGCCCTCGGCCACCGGTGCGTGCTGCTCGGAGGCGCGCCGGTCCAGCTCGGCGACGAAACCTTCGAGGGTCGGGGCGAGCTCGCTGGTCGCGTACTCCTCGGCCTGGGAGACGAGCGCCATCAGCGACTCCCACCGGTCCCGGGCCTGACCGCGGGCCGTGGGCGCCTCGGTGCTCCAGCCCATCCCGCCGAGTACGGCGCGGATCTGCTCGAGCATGCCGTCGCGGGCCGCCTCGCCCGCCCGCAGGCTGGCCCGGAGCAGGGCGAGCGCCTGGCGCACCTCGGGACGCTCGAAGAAGCGCGCGGCGCCGCGCACGACGTACGGGATGGAACGCGAGGCGAGTGCTTCCTCGAACGTCTCGGACTGGGCGTTGATCCGGAAGAGCACGGCCATCTCCCGCAACGGCACCCCGGCGGCGCGCAGCTCGGCGATCCGGTCGGCCACCGCGGCGGCCTCGGCGACCTCGTCGGAAGCCTCGAACCAGCGAACCTCCTCGCCGGCGGGCTGCTGGGCGCGCAGCTGCACCGAGCCGGTCGCGGTGCCCGCGAGCAGGCTGTTTGCGGCGGCGATCACCTGCGGCGTCGAGCGGTAGTTACGGACCAGCTCGACACTGGTGACGGCCTCGTACTTTCGGCTGAACTCGGTCAGGTAAGCCGCCCGCGCGCCGGCGAACGAGTAGATCGTCTGGGCCGGGTCGCCGACGACGCAGATCTCGTTGCGGCCGCCGAGCCACAGGTCGAGCAGGGCGGCCTGGATCGGGCTGACGTCCTGGAACTCGTCCACGACGAACCACTTGTACTGGCTGCGCACCTGAGCCGCGACCCGGTCGTCCTCGGTCAGCAGGGCCGCTCCGATCAGCAGCACGTCCTCCATGTCCATCCGGCCCTGCTCGCGCTTGAGCTCCTCGTACGTCGAGAACACATGCGCGACCGAGGCGGCATCGACGCCGGTGACCTCGCGGCCGTGCTGCGGCGCGAGCCTCACGTAGTCGTCGGGCCGGACGTTGGTGACCTTGGACCACTCGATCTCGCTGGCCAGGTCGCGGAGCCGGGTCTGGTCGACGTCGAGACGGTTGCGGCGGGCGGCCGCGGCGACGACCGGGATCTTCGAGGCGGTGAGCTCGGGCGGTTCCCCGCCGTACACCCGGGGCCAGAAGTACCGCAGCTGGCGCAGGGCCGCCGAGTGGAACGTACGGGCCTGGACACCCGGCGCTCCCAGGGAGCGCAGCCGGGTGCGCATCTCGCCGGCGGCGCGCGTGGTGAACGTGACGGCGAGGACCTCGGAGGGGTTGTAGACGCCGGTCGCCACGCCGTACGCGATCCGGTGGGTGATGGCCCGGGTCTTGCCCGTCCCGGCTCCGGCGAGCACCCGCACCGGGCCTCGCAGGGCCTCGGCGACTGCGCGCTGCTCCGGGTCGAGCGCGTCGAGCAGCCGGTCGGCGCTGCCGGGAAGCGTCACGGAATGATTCACCCTCTGGTCTGGTTGCTACGGTGCCTCATTTTCAGGGGCCTGCCTTCGGGTTGCAGCCTAGTTGCGAGAGGGGACATCGAGATGTCCGGCCAGTTCACGATGTACTCCACGCCCTGGTGTGGCTACTGCCACCGTCTCAAGGGCCAGCTCGAGCGCGAAGGCATCGCGTTCGACGTTGTGGACATCGAGCAGGATCCTGCGGCTGCGGACCTCGTGATGGCAGCGAACGGCGGCAACCAGACCGTCCCGACGCTCGTCTACCCCGACGGCAGCGCCCAGACGAACCCGTCGCTGGCGCAGGTCAAGGCGAAGCTGGCTTCGCTGGTCGCCTGAGGTTCGCCTGCGGCGTTTCGCCTGCGGCGTTTCGCCTGCGGCGGGCTTCTGTGGTCCGGTCGGCGGGGGCGCCGTCCAGATCCCCTTGCGCCATCGGCTTACCGCGTCGCTGCGACTTCTGCGCGGTGCCCGACTTCTGCTTGCAGCGCCGCGCTGCGCTTGATGCTGGCCGCGGCGCGGGCCTGCCCGTCGACCCCGCCTGTCGGGTCACCATCCCGGTCATCGAGCTTGCCGAGATGTGGTGCGACTACCACTGACCGGGCAGCGGCGCGCCGTACCAGTGCTCGATGAGTGACCGGGAGATCGAGATGCCTCCCGGCAGGACCAACGTGCCGGCTTCCGCCTGTTCGCGCATCTCGGTCCGCGTGAACCACTGCGCGTCCTCGATCTCGTGACCGTCGACCGTGACCTCCGTCGAGACCGCCCGGGCGATGCAGCCGATCATCAGGCTGCGTGGCAGCGGCCAGGGCTGGCTGCCGAAGTAGGCCACGTCGCCGACGTGGATACCCGACTCCTCGAGGACCTCACGGCGTACCGCGGCCTCGATCGACTCCCCTGGTTCGACGAAGCCGGCCAGCGTCGAGTACCGACCGGGTGGCCAGGCCGGATGGCGACCGAGCAGACAGCGGTCGTCGGGATACTCGCCGTCGGTCACGACCATGATCACTGCGGGATCCGTGCGCGGGAACTCCTCACGGCCGCAATTGGTGCAGCGCAGCACGTGGCCGAGCATCATCGGTTCGTAGAGCCCCCCGCAGCGGATGCAGTGCCGGGTCGCCCAGATCCACTCGGCGATGCCGAAGGCGTGCACCAGGAACGGCGCCTGGTCCTCGTCGATGGCGGTCACGAGCCCGCGCAGGCCGGCCCACCCTTCCCCGGCTGTCTCGGCCGGGGCGATCACGGCGACGTGGACCTGCCCGTCGCGCTCACCCAGGAGCACCTTGATGCCCTCAGGTGCCTCGTCCGGTGACACCCAGGCGACCTTGCCGTCGACCAGACCCAGCCGTGTGCCTGCCAGCACCAGCACGCGCGTCGCCGGATCGGCCCACACCTGCCCGAACCAGGCTTCGTCGTTGCGGCGTTCGGCAATCCGGTCGTGGGTGTTGATCGAGAAGGCGATCGGGGCGCTCAACGGTTCAGCCATGCCGTGAAGGCTTCGGTGTCGTAGGGCCGCCCGAGGAACGCGGCGACCAGGTCGGCGGCATCGCGCGATCCGCCCGGAGCAAGGATCGTGTCGCGATAGCGGTGAGCCAGGGTCTCGTCGAACAGGTCGTCGGGATCGAAGGCGCTGAACATGTCCTTCGCGATCACGAGTGACCACATGTAGGTGTAGTACGCCGACGAGTACCCGTCGAGGTGGCCGAAGCCGGCGTGCAGGTGCGTGTCCTCCAGCGGCTTGAGCATGCTGAACTCGCGGTAGAGCTCGAAGAGTCGCTTCGTGAGGTCGTCGGGTACCTCGAGGTGGAAGCGGTACGACATCGCGGCGTACATCATCTGGGTCCGGGCGAGCAGCGCCTTGCCGAACTCGTCGGCGGCGCGCATCCGCTCGACCAGTGCGGTCGGGATCGGGGTGCCGGCCTCGTCAGTGGCGAAGACCTGGAGAACCGTCGCGTCCCAGGCCCACTCCTCGAGCATCTGCGACGGTGCCTCGACGAAGTCCCACTCGGTAGCGACCCCGGAGAACTGCACCCACTCGTGTCGTCCGGCGAGCACGTGGTGCATCAGGTGCCCGAACTCGTGGAAGAGCGTGACGACCTGGTCGTGGTCCATCAGGCCGCGCGGGAAGTTGCAGACCAGGACACCTTCGGGGAGCTGACGGTCGCGTACACCCGACACGAGGTCGAACTGCGCGGCGTGGTTGTACTTGCGATCGCGGGGGTGCAGGTCCAGATGGATCCGCCCGAGGCGCTCGCCGTCGAGGTGCACGTCGTACGAGGTGACCTCGGGGTGCCAGGTCGGCGCCTCGACCGGCTCGTACGAGAGCCCGAAGAGTCGCCCGGTCACCTCCAGCAGGCCGCTGTGGACCTTGGCGAACTCGAAATAGCGCCGGATCTCCTGGGCGTCGACGCCGTACTGCTCGCGCTTGACGGCCTCGAAGCAGTAGCGCCAGTTCGAGACGTCGATCTCGGTGATCCCGTCCTGGGCGCCACGCTCGGCGAGTACGGCGAACTCGCGCTGAGCGGCGTTCCCGGCGTCGGCGGTGACCTGGGCGATGAACTCGGCGATCGCGGCGCCCTTGCCGATCATCTTGATCTCGGCGTCGAAGTCCGGCCAGTCGGCGTACCCGACGAGCTGGGCCTTCTCGCGCCGCAGCCGCAGCAGGTCACCGAGGACGGCGTCGTTCTCGGGCCAACCCAGGTTGAAGTACTCGTGGGCAACCGCACGGCGGGCGTCGGGATCGCCGCTGAAGGTCAGGAAGGGAAGCATGTCCGGGTACTCGGTGGTGATCGCGACCTGACCGTCGTCACCGGCCGGGTGGCCGGCCACGAAGTCCTCGGGGAGGCCGGCCAGCGACTCGACCGACACCTTCGCGGTACGGCGACCGTCGCGGATGTTGCGCGAGAACGCCTGGCTGAGCTCGGTCTCGCGCTCGTTGAGCTCGCGGACCCGCGTCCGCGTCTCCTCGTCGCGATCGACCCCGGACCGGCGGAAGGAGCGCAAACCGTGCGCCAGCACACGGCGCGCGCCGTCGTCGAGGGCGGCCGTGCGGATCGAGGACAACAGCTCGAAGACCTCGTGATCGGTGTGCAGGTCGGAGATGAACCTGCCGACCTCGATCTCTATGCCCTCGGCCTGCTCGATCACCTCCGGGTCGGGGTGGACCGATGACAGCAGGCTGGTGATGCCGGTGGCGTTCGAGATCGAGATGGCCGCGTCGTTCCACAGCTGCAAGATCGCCGAGTCACCTGGTCGCGCCGTCTTGAGGGCCGCGATCTGGTCGGCCGCGGTGCGCAACGAGTCCCGCCCGCGCTCATCGAGCCAGGCACTCCACGTCGAAGGATCGTCGGGAAGCGTCAGCGGCTCGAGCGGCGTCATGATTCGCAGGCTAGTCCCACTCTCATCAGCGCAGGCTGTGAGGTCCGGCACGCGCTGTCACGACCAGGTTGGACCGGTAGTGGAACCCGCCGCCCGGTGTGGCGACGCGGTCCGTGCAGGTGACCAGGTTGAGGACGTGGGCGCCATCGGTACGGAACACCGAGGCCGGCACTCCCTGACTGCGTGGGTACCGCGCGATCCCGCTGACGACGAACCTGCGTTCGACGCCGTGCGCGATCCAGACGATGACAGCTCCAGGCCGCAGCGCACCGAGCCGGGCGAGCGCACCCGGCACGTCGCGCTCGTCGGAGACGTGGCCCGAGAGCACACTCGCACCTACAAGGTCCTCGAGGGTCGCGGTCGTCCTGAGCCACCCGACCCGACGCGGGTTGTTCGGGATCGCCATCGTGGTGCCGTCCAGACCGACCACGTCGACCGGGGCGGATACCCCCAGGCTCGGGATCCGCAGCGTCCCACCCGCACCCGGGACCACCAACCCGCTGGGCGCCCGGTAGGTGTTGTGCAGGAAGCGCGGGCGGACGCTTCCAACCGGCCGGAAGTGATTGCGGTCCGCCGTGACCCGGACCGCTGGTCGTGCTGACACCGAGAGGTTGCCCGGCCCGACCACGGTGCCGGTCCCGGGTCGGAGAATGACCACCAGGACGACCGCGGTGATCAGACCGGCGGCCAGCATCAGCATCCGGATCATCGCGTGCCCGCGCTGAACGGGCCGGACGGGATCTCCGGCACTATCTGGGTCACGGGTCGAGTCACGAGCACGGTCTCGGCGGCGACACCCGGCTGGGTGCTGACGGCCGCCGACGTGGGCGAGCCGACCAGCCGCTCGGCGTAGGTCACGCACCCCGGGGCGCGCAGGACCGTGTCCGCCGTACGCCAGGTGCCGTCATGGGTGACGACGAACGAACCGCGGGCGAGGACCGGCGCGTGCGACCAGTCGAGGCCGGCGCAGGATCCTTGCCTGGGAGCGATCGGACCGAGCAGGGTCCACTCGACCGGCGTGCTCGCACCGGTTGCCAGGCCGTCCACCCTCACGTCGTCGTGCACGCGGCCGCCCACCAGAGCGTGCTGCCCCGATGCAACCGTGTGCACCCGCGGAGTCGTGGCCGTCACGGGCGCAGGTCGGACCAGGGTCGTCTCGGCGCTCAGGCCGCAGGCGGTGGTCACCGGGTTGGTGCGGACATCGCCGGGCAGGGACTCGGTCCAGACGTAGTAGCCCGGTTCGGTGACGGTGACCGCCGGCGTGGTGAGCGAGCCGTTCGCCACCAGCGGGAACGACACCCGCCCGACGATCCGGTCGAGGATGCACGACGTCGCTCCCGGCTGGGCGTCGAAGGGTCCGTACAACGTCGCGGTCGCCGTTTGCTGGTAGCCGGCAGGCAGGCTCGTGACGCTGACGAGATCGCGTAGCGGCGTACCGGGGACAGCGTTCGCCACCGAGGCCGTCGTGGCGACCTGCGGGGTGCCCTTCACGACCACCGAGGTCGCCGACACCGTGGCTGAGGCCGGGGCATTCTTGGCGATCCAGCCTCGCTGCACCCCGTTGTCGCGCGCAGCAGTACCGCCGTGGGTGCGCCAGGTGCCGACCCGGTACAGCGTGCCGTCCGCGGCAGGCCCGGTCACCGTTGCCCGGATGGAGTACGGACCCATGGCTGTGGGTCTCACCGCGACCGTCGATCCCGCGGCGGTGGTCGTCAGCGGCCCGGGGCAGGTGATCGGGCCCGTGCAGGTGAAGGTCACCCGAGCACCGGTCACCAGCCGGTTGGACGACGAGACGACCGAGATGCGGTAGCTGCGGGTGGTCCCGAGGGGTAGACCAGCGGCACTGGACGTCGTCAGCGACACCCGCCAGGGGCCCCGCTGCGCCGATCCCTGGGCCCACATCGAACGGGCCAGGTCCAGAACAGGTCCGGACAGGCCACCTACCGGTGCGAGGACCGTGCCGCCGACGCGCAACCCTCGTGGATAGACCACGGTGCCGTCCGAGCGAGTGCCGTCCGACATCACTTCCCGGATGATCAGGCCGATCGCCGCATCCCGGTTGTCGCTGCCGGTCGACCCGTGGGCGGCCCACCTCGAGATCACCTCGTTCAGCGCAGCCACCTCGGCGGCACCGACGTGGCTGCCGAACTGGTTGACCAGCCCGTGCGTGCCGATCACCGTCGCGTTGCCGGCGATGCGGGAGTCGTAGAGGTAGTCGATGCAGAAGAACACCCGGCCGTTGTCCGCTCGCAGGGTCCCGATCCAGGTGAAGCCGGTGCCGGATCGCGACGCGTACTTCAGGCACACGCCGTGCACCAGGTTCGGATTCGCCGCTCGACACGACGCCTGAGGCACGACGGAGGCCGCGGCAGCCGGTCGCAACGCGCCTGGGGACACCACGATCAGGGCGAAGGTTCCGGTGATGACGAGCAGCAGGGCGACGAGGACGGAGCGGCGACGAGATGGGGACATGGCGACAGCCTCGCCGGGGGTCGGGCACCGGGCCATGCACCTGCCCTGGCTTGGGGACGAACGCCACTTCGCCGACCATGTGGACCGCAACGGTCAGCGGCGGACGCCGAGCTTCTCGGCGGCGAAGCGGTGGTTCTCGCGCACCCGGTCTCGCTGGTCCTTCGGCACCACTCCCTTGTCGAGGAGCAGGTCGCACGCCTCCAGTGATGCCTTGTAGTCCTCGAGCCAGTACAGCGCGATCGACTTCTCGTCCAGCAGCCGCCAGGAGTGCCAAGCGGGTTCGACGAACAAGGAGTCCTGGGACGGTGGAATCGCTAGCCCGCGCTCGGCAAACATCAGCGCCGAGCCCCAGCGACCGCCCAGTTCGCGGCACAGGATCGCAAGATCACCGAGTGCCTCGACACGCGAAGGTCGGGCATCGTACGCACGCAACAACCTGTCGATGACCTCGGCCGGCGGGCTGCCCAGGCCGCGAGCAACCCGCGCGGCCTGGAGCAGAGCGATGTAGACTTCCTGGTCGAACCCGCCCATCGTCGATCGGTGCTCGTACGCCGTCAGCGCCTTCTCCGGCTGCAACGAGTCCCGGTAGCTCTGTGCCAGGTAGAACGCGTAGCGGGTGTTCGACGGGTCGTCGGCCAGAGCTGCTTCGAGGATGGCTGCGTCCTGGGAGTACTTGTCGACGTCGCTCTGCGCGCTTCGATTTCCGTCCCGTGTGCAGTCCATCAGCGGGCCGGCAAGACACTCGGGCACGTACGTCCGGCCCAGCGTCGGGTACTCGTGGATCACCCCTTCGAACCGCCAGGGCAGGTCGCTGCGCACCAGGCACGTCCGCCGGTAGAGGATCGCTCCCAGGCGGAACTCGAGCTCGTACGCCTCGGCGGTCAGCTCGGGCCGCACGAACCCATCGGGGACGCGCAGGTTGTCATCGGCATCGACGAACAACAGGTAGTCAGCCATGCCCCTGGCCAGCTCGATCGCCTCGGTCCGGTTGTGTGCAAAGTCCTTCCACGGCCGCTCGTGCAACTGTCCTGGGACGCCGGCCAGCACATCGCGGATGACGTCCTGCGTGCCGTCGGTCGATCCGGTGTCGACGATGACCCAGGTGTCGAACATCGGTCGCGCGACCTCGAGACAGCGGCGGATGATGTGCGCCTCGTCCTTGACGATCATCGTCAGGCAGATCTGCGGAGCCATGGCGGTCCTTCTTCAGTTGACGGCTTCGACACGGAAGAAGATCCGACGAAGGTCCTCACCGTCGAGGCTGCAGACCATCTCGTAGCCCCCGACCTCGGCCAGCGGCACGCCCTGGAAGTTGAACGCGAACGCGATCGTCTGGTCGTCGATGGCCGGCGCCGAGCTGCCGCTCAGATGCAGCTGACCACCGACCACTGCCCCGGAGGTGTCACCGAAGAGCGCAGCCGGTTCGTCGTCCTCGGTCTCGAGACGCAGGCTGAGCGTGTGGTCCTGGACGGCCTGCGAGGGTGGCACGGTCACGGTGCCGGCGATGCAGAAGTTGACGACGTGCGGACCCTTGCCGACCGGCACGTACATGCGGTCGATCCCGCCGCCGCTGATGAACAGCTTGTCGCCTGAGACCTGACCGTAATCACAGAGCACGACATCGATACGCATGGCTCGCAGCCTAGTGGCGGAAGTGCGCATGCACCGGTGTTCAGACGGACGCTACGTTTGCCCCATGAGCACCCATATCGGCGCCCAGGCCGGCCAGGTCGCTCCGACGGTGCTGCTGCCGGGGGACCCGCTGCGGGCGAAGTGGATCGCCGAGACCTTCCTCGACGACGCGACCTGTTACACCGAGGTCCGCGGGATGTACGGCTTCACCGGGGCCTGGCAGGGACAGCCGGTGTCGGTCCAGGGGTCCGGTATGGGCCAACCGTCCATGGCGATCTATGTCAACGAGCTGTTCAGCGAGTACGACGTACAGAGCATCATCCGGGTCGGCTCCTGCGGCGCCCTGAGCACCGACCTGGCCCTGCGCGATGTCGTCATCGCGTCCGGCGCGTGCACGGACTCAGCGATCAACCGCCACCGGTTCCTGGGGCTCGACTACGCACCCGTCGCCGACTTCGACCTCCTCCGGGGCGCCGTCGATGCCGCGCGTGCCCGCGACGACGTCACCTCGCACGTCGGGCTGCTGTATTCCTCCGACAGCTTCTACAACCCGCGAGCCGCCGAGCTCGCCAAGCCGCTGGTGGACCACGGCGTACTGGCCGTCGAGATGGAAGCCTCCGCGCTGTACACGCTCGCGGCGTCGTACAAGCGGAGGGCGCTCGCGATCTGCACGGTGTCCGATCACATCGTCACTGGCGAGGAGACGACAGCCGCCGAGCGCGAGCGGACCTTCGGAGCGATGGTCGAGATTGCGTTGGCAGCAGGGCTGGATTGAGCCCGGATAGCACGAAGGGCCCGTCCGGAGACGGGCCCTTCGTTGCTCCTTGAGCGTGCTACTCGCAGACTGCGTAGGCAGTGATCCCCGGGGCGCTCGACCCATTGGCACTCACCAGGACGGTGGCTGTTGCCGTCCACGTCCCATTTGCACCCGGAGTACTGGGGTAACTCTCGGCGGCCGCGGCCTTGCCCGAGCCGGTGTTGTCGATCCGGTATCCGCCGGCCATCAGGATCTTGCCGCCGGTGCATGTCGCCGTCGAGCTGAAGGTCTGTCCGACCGTCGAGTTGTTACCGACGACCACCTTCGTCCCGAGCACGATGGTCGGCGCCGAGATGGACCCGGCCGGACCGGTGGCACCTGTAGCACCCGTCGCACCATTGGTCCCGTTCGTCCCTGGCGCTCCGGTGGCTCCCGTAGCACCGTTCGTGCCTGCAGTACCCGTCGCTCCAGTGGCACCGTTAGTTCCATTCGTGCCCGCAGCACCGGTCGCTCCAGTGGCACCCGTCGCTCCGGTCACACCGTTGGTACCGGCTTGACCAGGAGCACCGGTAGCGCCAGTCGCACCGTTGGTGCCGTTAGTGCCGTTGGTTCCGTTGGTTCCCGCAGCACCCGTCGCGCCGGTCGATCCGGTGGCACCCGTCGCACCGGTAGCACCGGTCACACCGTTGGTACCGGCTTGACCAGGAGCGCCGGTAGCGCCAGTCACACCGTTGGTGCCGTTGGTGCCGTTGGTTCCGTTGGTGCCAGCAGCTCCCGTCGCACCAGTCGCGCCCGTCGCGCCGGTCGCACCGTTAGTGCCATCGATGCCGTTGGTCCCGTCCGTGCCGTTGGTACCCGGCGCTCCGGTCGCACCCGGGGCACCGGTAGCACCGGTCACGCCGTCGACACCAGCCTGACCAGGCGCACCCGTCGCGCCCGGAGCACCGGTAGCTCCGGTGGCTCCGGTGGCTCCGGTGGCACCGTTAGTGCCATCGATGCCGTTGGTCCCGTCGATGCCGTTGGTTCCGTCCGTGCCGTTGGTACCCGGAGCACCGGTCGCACCGTTGGTTCCGTCGATGCCGTTGGTCCCGTTCGTGCCGTTGGTACCCGGCGCACCGGTCGCACCCGTCGCACCGTTAGTGCCATCGATGCCGTTGGTCCCGCCCGTGCCGTTGGTACCCGGCGCTCCGGTCTCTCCCGGGGCACCGGTAGCACCGGTCACACCGTCGAGACCAGCCTGACCAGGCGCACCCGTCGCACCCGGAGCACCGGTAGCTCCGGTGGCACCGGTGGCACCGTTAGTGCCATCGATACCGTTCGTCCCGTCGATGCCGTTGGTTCCGTTCGTGCCGTTGGTACCCGGAGCACCGGTCGCACCCGTCGCACCGTTGGTTCCATCGATGCCGTTGGTCCCGTCCGTGCCGTTGGTACCCGGCGCTCCGGTCGCACCCGGGGCACCGGTAGCACCGGTCACACCGTCGATACCAGCTTGACCAGGAGCACCAGTCGCACCCGGAGCGCCGGTAGCTCCAGTAGCACCGTTGGTGCCATCGATGCCATTGGTTCCGTTCGTGCCGTTGGTACCCGGCGCACCGGTCGCACCGTTGGTGCCGTCGATGCCGTTCGTACCGTTCGTACCGTTCGTACCGTTGGTACCAGGTGCACCAGTAGCACCGGTCGCACCCGGGGCACCAGTCGCGCCGTTCGTGCCGTTGGTACCAGGCGCACCGGTCGCACCCGGGGCACCGGTCGCGCCAGTCACACCGTTTGTACCGGCTTGACCAGGAGCACCCGTAGCACCAGTCGCACCGTTGGTTCCGTTGGTTCCATTGATTCCGTTGGTGCCGGCCGCGCCGGTAGCGCCGGTAGCGCCGGTAGCGCCGGTAGCACCAGTCGCACCGTTGGTTCCGTTGGTTCCGTTGGTTCCGTTGGTTCCGTTGGTGCCGGCCGCGCCTGTAGCTCCTGTCACGCCTTGCGGGCCAGCTTGCCCGGTTGCACCGGTGGCACCGGTCGCGCCCTTCTGGTTCCAGGTGATCGGCACCTCGTAGGAGCGGCAGGCCTCGCCCTGCTGGACGACGCGGACCTCACCCTTCTGGTAGATCGTCGGCGCCGGACCGCCAACCGTCAGGTAGAGGTAGATCAAGTAGTACGGCGAGTCGGACGTCGCGTAACAGCCGTAGAAGGTCCCGTCCGGTGACGGGATGGTGGCCGCCTGCGCGGCGGTGCTGCCGAAGACTGCCAGTGTTGACAGACCGGCCATGAAGACGGCCGCGTCGCGACCGGCTCGCCGGAACTTGTTGTTGACCACCGTGAGACCTCCGACTGGTGAGGGAGGTCAGGTCGGCGACGGATGCCGAGAGCCCACTCCTCGTAGCAAAACGTCGTCACCATATGGCGCGGATCACGCGCCCGTAAGGTCTCCTGAAAGGACGGCCCAGACGGCCTAGACCACGTCCGGCAAACGTCCGATCACCCGTAACCAAGGCGTCAAACGCTCATTCCGACATGTCAGGACAATTCATCATTCCGGGCGAGGTCGGCCGCTGGGACCCTCAGGACGCAGGTTGAGGCGCTATCGCGGTGAACGTGGCGAGAGCCCGTGCGCAGGCGGCGTCGATCGTGGGGCCCTGGCTCTGTGATTCACACTCGAGTTGCCAGGTCACGGCGTTGGCAGTGAAGTAGATCAGCTTGGAATGCAACGGAAGCCCGTTGATCGTGCTCTGGACCTGGAACGTCACCATGGGGATGCCGCCGCGTTGGTCGGTGCCCTCCGAAACGATTACCGTCCCGATCTGAGCGGCCAACGTTTGCCTGACGCTCGTCTCGATGCGGGCAGCCGAGGTCGGCTTGTTGTCGAGTCGCTTCACGTCCAGCAGGTCGTAGGCGCCCACACCCGCAATCCAGATGTAGCCTTTGGCGCCGATTCCGGTCTTCTGCACGAACGATCCCGGGTACTTGAAGGAGAACGAACGGCCCGGAGCGGTGAAGGTCTGCTCGGCGTTCGTCGTCACCTTCTTGTCGTTGCCCGAGTCCCGGATCGCGAACCAATAGACGCTAGCCACGACGACAATCAGGACCACGACTGCCGCAACCACGATCGCCGACCGAGTCGTCGTAGGATCTGGGCTCCTTCGCTGGCTCATGCGGCGGACGCTACCGCAACGAAAGCCGCGTCAAAGTGATTGCGGCAAATCCTCAGCCACGTGGCCCAGTTGAACGAGGCGTTCCAGCTCACCACGATCAGGAAGATCCTGCGGCTCGACACTCGACCCGTCCCTGACGTAGTGGAACACCGCCCGCACCTCCTCGACCGGCACGCCGACCAGCTCAGCCCAGGCGCACCGGTAGATGGCCAGCTGCAAGGGATCTGAGCCCGCGGCCGATCCGGTCTTCCAGTCGACGACGAGCCAGCCTCCACCGGGTTCGGCGTACACGGCATCGATCCGGCCGCGGATCACCTGACCCCCCAGGACGAGTGCGAACGGAGCTTCGATCGCGTGCGGGACTCGTTCGGCGAACGGCCCGGCCTCGAACGCCGCAATGACGGCGGCAAGGTCGGCGCCGTCGTCGATGCCGGCGTCCCCCCGGCCGGGCAGCTTGTCGGGATCGAGCATCTGCTGCTGGTCGAAGCGTTGCTCGACCCAGGCATGGAACCGGGTGCCGAACCGGGCCGCTCGTGACGGCGGCCGCGGCATCGGCCTGGCCAGCGAACGGGCGAACTCGTCGGGATCCTCGGCCAGTCGGAGCACCGACGACGCCGAGAGGCTCACCGGACGCGGCACCAGCCGTTCGCTCACGTCGTCGGCTCGCGCCTCGGCCAAGAGGCTTGCGATCTCGGAGTCCCAGTCCGCGACCCGCGCGGCCTCGACCACGTCCAGACCGTGGTCCTCGAGCGATGGCATCCCGGTCATCGCAGCACGGACGAGCTCGGCAGCCACAAGCCGGCGGCCCGCCTCGGCCGTGTGCTCGAGTGCCGGCCAGGCGAACGCCGGCTGGATGGCGTGCAGCGGATTCGGGGTGCCGTCGGCCGGTTTGTCCAGCCACGACTCAGGCTGCTCGCCCCAACTGTCCATGACGTCCTGCACGGCTACCTGGTACGGCGACGGCCCGAGCGGAGACTGCCTGCTGTCGCGCCACAGGTACGACGACACCGACAGCAGGTGCCGCGCCCGGGTGAAGGCGACGTACCCGAGCCGAAGCTGCTCGGTGTCCTCGTGTGCCCGCGACGCAACCTTGAGGGCGTCCAGGTCCTTCTTCTCGTAGCCACCGAGCTGCGGCTGGTCCAGGGCGTCTCCGCGAAGAGCCGTCGGCATCACCGAGGAGACCGTCGTCCACTGGCTGCGCCCGCGGGTCACCGGGAACTTCTGCTCGCAGACCCCGACCAGGAAGACCGAGTCCCACTCCAGCCCCTTGGCCCGGTGCACGGTCAGCAACTTGACCGAGTCCGCTTCCGACGGAGTCGCCACGTCAAGACCGGTGCCCATCTCGTCCTCGGCATTGAGCCAGGCCAGCAGTGCCGTCAGCGTGACCTGACCGTCGACCGCCTGGAAGTCCGCGACAGCCTTCACGAACAGGTCGAGGTTGTCGCGACGGGCCCTCGCAGCAACCGACACCGAGGACGCGAGCTCCACGTCCAGGCCGGTGGTGTCGATGATCCGCCGGATCAGGTCGAGCAGCGGCTCCCCCGCGTGCCGGCGCAGGCTGCGCAGCTCGGCGGAGAGCAGCCCGAAGCGCTCGCGTGCTTCCTCGGCGTACGGCAGGTCGCCCGGATCATCGAGGGCGTCGCCGAGCGAGAGCACCTCGGTCGGGTCGGCTCCTGCGACCGCGCGGTCGAGCTCCTCGGCCACACTGAGCTGCTCGTTGCGGCCCGGACCGGCTCCGGCGAGCTCCCGGGCACGGCGACCGAGCACGGCGAGGTCGCGTGGTCCGATCGCCCAGCGCGGTCCGGACAGCAGCGCGAGCAGGTCGGCGTTCGCGGTCAGGTCCTGCAGCACGGCGAGGGTGGCCACCACCTCGGTGACCTCGGGAAGCCGGATCAGGCCCTTGAGCCCCACGATCTCGACCGGGACGCCTGCCGAGGTGAGCGCGTCGAACACGTCGGCCGCGTGCTCGTTGTCGCGGGTCAGCACGCCGATCTCGCGCCAGCCGCCGTCGGCATTCCACGCCTCGCGGACCTGGGCTGCCAGCCAGGTCAGCTCGTCGGCATAGGTCTCGTGGACGCTCGCCCGGACGACACCGTCGAGGGCACCCTCCTTGGGCTCCAGCGGTTCGACGTGGTCCGAGGCGGCGTACAACGGTGCGGCCAGGTGGTTGGCGACCTCAAGGATCCGGCGGTCCGAACGCCGGTTGACCACCAGCTGGTACGTCGCCACCTCGCCGTCGGCGGACGAGAAGAACTGGTCGAAGTTGAGGATGTTCGAGACCGAGGCACCACGCCACCCGTAGATCGCCTGGTTGGGGTCCCCGACGGCGGTGACCGCGTGTCCGCGCCCCTCGGCGAGGACCGGCCCGGAGAACAGCGCAGCAAGCATCCGGGCCTGGGCCACTGAGGTGTCCTGGTACTCGTCGAGCAGCACGACCCGGTACTTCTCGCGCTCGATCCGACCGACCTCCGCGTGACCGAGAGCGAGCTTCGCGGCCAGCGAGATCTGATCGGAGAAATCCATCAGCCCGTAGCGGGCCTTGAGCCGCCGGTAGCCGGCGACCAGCGCGAGCAGCTCCTCGCGCTCGTCCATCTTGCTGAGCACCTTGACCAGGTCGGCCTTGGCCTTGGAGGCCGCAAGTGCCTGCTCGAAGTGCGGCCGCTGCCGGCGCTGGAAGTCGAGCACGTCCTCGATCTCCACGAGGTGCTCGGCCATCGCACCGTCCAGCGCCAGCAGGGCGTCGATCGCGTGCGACGGGCTGTCGGTCAGCAGCTCGACGCGTCCCCGGTGCTGGTCCACCGCACGTGCCGCAAGCTGGTAGCGGGAGGCATCGGCCATCACCCGGGTGTCGGACTCGTGGCCGATGCGGAGGCCGTGCTCGGAGAGCAGGACAGTCGCGTAGGCGTTGTACGTCGCCACCGTCGGCTCGAGGATCTCCACCTCGGCGGAGCCGGCAACGGGCTGCTCGGGCGTGGTGAGCCCGGCTGCGTCCAGGGCGGCATTGATCCGCCGGGCCAGCGAAGCGGTGGCCTTGGTGGTGAAGGTGAGACCGAGCACCTCGTCGGCTCGCACCTGGCCGGTCCCGACCAGGTACACCACCCGAGCGGCCATCACCTCGGTCTTGCCGGACCCGGCTCCTGCGATCACCACGGCCGGTTCCAGCGGAGCCGTGATCGCCGCGAACTGAGCATGGCTCACCTCGAAGTCGGTGCCCATGACCCGTCGCAGGTCCGCCGGGGTCGCGATCGTGAGAGGCCCGGTCATGACAGCACCGTCCCGGCGTTCTTCGCCGGGCAGAGCGCGGTGAAATCGCAGTGGTCGCACACGGTTCCCGGTCGGGCCTCGAAGCGCTCGTCGCGGACGACCGCGACCGCCTCGGCGAGCTGTCGCTCGACTGCGAGCAGGCCGTCCGGCCCGGGCTCCTGGGGTCCCTGCTGCTGGACCTTGAGGCTTCCCCGCACCTCCTTGCGCAGCTGCCAGAGCTCTGCGCCACCGGGCGCGGTCGGCTCTCCGGTCAGGCCGTCGACCGCACCGGCCGCGACGGCGTACTGATAGAGACCGAGCTGTGGGTTGTCCGCGAGCTCCTTGTCGGGTGGTGGGTACTTGCCGGTCTTGAGGTCGACCACGATCACGCGGCCGTCGTCGTCGACTTCGAGCCGGTCGGCGAAGCCGTGCAGGCTGACCCGCTGCCCACCCGGCAACGTCACCTCGGCACTCAACTCCTGCTCGGTGGCCAGGACCGTGCGTGCACCAGGACGCAGGTGCCAGTGCACGAAGCGGGTCAGCGCCCGCTCGATCTCGGCGCGCTCGCGTTCCCGCGACCACGGTGTACGGAACGGCAGCTGGTCCCAGACGAGGTCGACGTGCACCATCAGGTCCGCGATCGTTTCCGGGTCGGCCTTGAGGTCACCGCGGGCGATCCGGTCGGCGACGGCATGCACGACGTTGCCGAAGCCCTGGGACTGGCTGGACGCGCTCGCGCCGCCGGCCTCGCGTTCCAGGAACCACTTCGCCGGACAGTCACCGAGACCGGCGAGGGCACTCGCCGACAGCGTCACCGGTTGTTCCGCAGGACGCACGGGGTGACCGGAGACGGACCGGGCCCGGGTCCCCCACCAGGTCGACGGATCGGCTGCCGGCACCAGGGTTCTCGACCCGTCGCTCTGCTGGGCCAGCGCTGCGAGCCGGCGTACGGCAGCATCCCGCAGCGCCTCGGAGGTCGCCGGGTCCGCGGCGGTACGACGCAGCTCGCTGACCACGCCGTCCAGTGACAGGGGCCGCGGTGGACGACCGGACCGGTGCTCGACGGTGACCCCGAGCTCGGCCAGGAACCGCGAGGCCTGGTCACCGTCCTCGTCGGGCGACGCCACCGCGGTGACGACCAGCCGCTCGCGGGCCCGCGTGCACGCGACGTAGAACAGCCGGCGCTCCTCGGCGATCAGCTCGCGCTGGGTGGTGTCGGGCTGCAGCACCGGGACGCCGTACCGGTCGGCTCCGATCCTGCCCGCCTGCAGCAGGGTGGCTCGGCGGCGCAGGTCCGGCCAGGTGGCCTCCTGCACGTGGGCGACGACGACCAGGCGCCACTCGAGTCCCTTGGACCGGTGGGCGGTGAGCAGCCGCACCGTCTCGCCGCGGATGCCCTTGTCCGCCAGGGTGTCGGCCGGGATCTCCTGGCCGGCGATGGTGTCGAGGAACGAGCGGACGCTCGCGTGCCCGAGCTGGCCCTCGGCGCGCTCGGCGCTCTCGAACAGGGCGCAGATGGCGTCGAGGTCACGATGGGCGAGCCTCCCGGCCGCACCGGGACGTTCGGTCGCCCGACGCAGCTGGTCGGGCCATCCGGTGCCGTCCCACACGGCCCAGAGCACCTCGGCGACCGAGGCCCCGACACCGACCAGAGCCTTCGCCCGGTGCAGGAGCTCGGCCAGGCGGATGGCGCGCGCCGCTGCCGATCCCTCGGCGCCGTCGAGCATCCCGGGCTCGATCAGGGCGGCGCGGAGCAGGTCCGGCGAGGACCGGACCGCACGGCCCTCGGCGACCGCAGCGACCTTCTCCGCCGACCTCAGCGTCCTGGCCAGCGCACGGACATCGGTGGCATCCAGGCCCGCGAGCGACGAGGTGAGCAGCCCTTCGGCCCGGATGGTGTCCAGGTAGTCGGGATCGGCGACGTCCTCGTTGTCCAGGTTGACCGCCGCCCGCAGCGCCTCCAGCAGCGGCTGGACGGCAGGTTCCCGTGACAGCGGCGTCTCGTCCGCGCTGACCTCCACCGGTACGCCGGCCGTGGTCAGCGCCCGCCGCAGACCCGGGATCGAGGCGCGGCCCGAGCGCACCAGCACGGCCATGTCGGCCCAGCTCACCCCGTGCTCCAGATGGGCCCGGCGCAGCAGGTCGGCGATCCGTTCGACCTCGGCCCGCTCGGTGTCGAAGGTGAACACCTCGACCCGGCCCTCCGGAGTGTCCGGGTGAACCTGGGGTGCCAGGAACCGGGTCCGGACGTCTTCGGCGATGCTCCCGTTCAGCGGGATCCGGCCGGCCACCCGCTGGACCCCGGCGAGCACGCGTGTCCCGAACCGGCGGGTGGTGCCGAGGACGGCAACGTCCGCCGAAGCACCGTCCCGGGTCGTGAACACCGACGGGAAGTCGAGGATGCCGCGGACGTCGGCTCCACGGAATCCGTAGATCGCCTGGTACGGATCACCGACGACGGTCAGGTCAGCGCCGTCCCCTGCGATCGCCTTGAGCAGCGCGACCTGACCGGGGTCGGTGTCCTGGTACTCGTCCACGAAGACGTGCCGGAAGCGCGCGCGCAACACGTCGCGGTGCTCCTCGGCGACGATCACCGCACGCCTGATCAGATCGGCGTAGTCGGTCGCCGACTGCTGGTCGAGGTTGGCGAGGTACTGGTCGAGGAACCATCCCGCGGCGACGAACTCCTCGATCCCGTGCTCACGTCCCAACCGCGTCAGGGCGTGCTCATCGAGGCCCTTCTCCCGGGCCCGGGCCAGCACCGCTCCGACCTCGCGCGCGAACCCCCGGGTGCCGGCCGCGATCCTCAGGGAGTCCGGCCAGGTCACTGATTCCGGTGAGTCGTGCAACAGCTCCGCGATGACCACGTCGGCCTCGGGCGCCGACAGCAACCGCAACGGGCCGTCGTACAGGTCCGTGTCGAACTCGCGGACGAGACCGTAGGCGAAGGAGTGGAACGTCGAGCTGAGGTCTGAGGCCGTCGTCTGCCGGAGCCTCCCGACCACACGGTCGCGGACCTGCTCGGCGGCCTTGCGGCTGAACGTGAGCGCGAGCACCTGGGCCGGTCCGGCACCACGGCTCTCGATCCGGTCGACGATCGCCTCGACCAGGGTCGTCGTCTTGCCCGAGCCGGGGCCGGCCAGCACCAGGAGCGGGCCGCCCGGGTGGTCGACCACCCGCTGCTGGTCGGGGTCGAGGACCGGAGGTGCCTGTTGAGCAGCCGGACGTGCGAGGCGGTACGTCGGACTGGTCACGACGTCACCTCATCATCCGGGTCCGACAAGCGCCAGCGCGCCTCAGGCGAGATGGCTGCCGACGAAGGCGAGCTGGTCGGGCAGCATCCGGCGCCAGTACCCGTCGGTGTGGTCGCCGGCCTCGAAGCCGCCGGCAGGAGCAGGAGACATCTGCGCGACGAAGTCACGGACGGCGACGTAGAACGGGTCTCCCCTGCCGATGTCGATGCGCACCGGAACGTGGGGGAACAGTGCTCCCTGATCGTGCAGGCCCTGGCGCCGGAAGTCGGCCTCATCGTCGAAGGCACCCGGCGCCGAACTCGGGTACGACGTGAACAGGGCCGGGCTGCACGCGACGACCGCAGCGGCGCCGGCGCCGCGCATCGCCAGTCGCAGGGCGCCGAACCCGCCCATCGACCAGCCGTACAGCCCGCACCGCGCACCCAGGCCGAGCTTCTTGCGCAGCAACGGAATCAGTTCGTCGGTCACCATCGCCCCGGCATCGCTGCCGTCGGCGCGCGGATGCCAGTAGCTGTGCTCGCCGCCGTCGACCGAGGCCACCGCGAACGGCGGCACCCCTGCCGCGGTCGCCTGCGCCAGGAACCGGTCGATCCCGAGATCGTCGAACGCCGCGCGATGGTCCCCTCCGGCGCCGTGCAGGCACACCAGCAGCGGCAGGCCCGCTGATGCGACACCGGGAGGCACCGACAGCGACCATGCCGTCTGCGCTCCCCGACGAGCCGCCGAGGTGAACGAGCCGTCGTACCGGGCGCCCGGCGTGACATCAGGGATCGGCGCCGAGGCGCCGTCGAGACCGAGCAGCTTGTCGAGCCGAACGCGGCCCGGGAGCACGTCGTGCTCGACCAGGAGGCCGCCGACCCCGACCGCGCTCACGGCAACTGCCCCGGAACCACCGAGGAGCAGAGCACGACGGGACAGGGCGGCCATGCGGGGACGCTAGCGCACCGTCCGGGGAGTTCCGGGAAAGGTGAAGGCCCCGTCCAAGTATGAGTTGCACGGGGCCTTCGATTGATCCTCGGGTGATGCCTCCGATCGACCTGCTCCTCCTCGAGAAACCCTTCGACACATCACTGCCGAAGCGGCGGGTTGCCCCGCCGGATGGATCCTCGTCTCCGAGCCGATCAACTCTCCCCGAAGGGATCGCGTGAGCAAGTTGTATGCCCCTCGACTCCCCCTGCGCAAGGGAATTTCCCCAACTATTTCGGGGAATTCTCGTTGTTCGGCGTGTCCTCCACAGATACGGCATCTCTGTCCACAGGCAAGGCCTAGTTGTCCACCGATCCGGGCTCGAGGCTGTGGATTGCCGGCGGCACCATCGGCGGCAGCCAGATCGCCGTGGTGAGGTCGACAGCACCTGACGGACGCAGCGGTGTTCCTTCGCCGAGGTACTCCTGACGGGCTTCGACGGCCAGTGCCTCGGGCAGCGAACCATCGGCGCGGACCACCCGCCACCAGGTCACCGACGCGCCGTCCCGGGCCATGACCCCGGCGACGGTCCGCGGTCCGCCGCGACCCAGCGCGTCGTGGAGCACCTCGGCGATGAGCCCGTACGTCGTCACCCGACCGCGCGGGATCTGCTCGACGATCAGCAGCACCTGCTCGGCGTAGTCCTCGAAGTCAGGCTCTGCCACCCGCCGAGCCTAGGGCCTGAAGGCCCGCGTCCCGCGGACCAGCCGGAGGCCCCTGATCCCGGAGTACTTCTGGGCCCACGCGAGCTCGGCTCCCAGGTTGCCCATCGTGTTGGAGACCGGCGTCAGGCTGAGCCCGATGTTGATCGTCGACAGCACGCCGGCAACCCGGCCGAACGAGTCCATGAAGCCGCTGCCGGAGTCTCCGGGGATCCCCGGGTTGCTGGTGTTGACCGAGTAGGCCAGCCCGCCACCGACACGGGCCAGGACGTTTCCGGTCTTCTGCGCGCTCGATCCGCGCAGCGACGAGCTGCCGACCGTGTAGACCGGCGCACCTGCCGACAGCAGTGGAGCGACACCGCTCGGCCCCCGAAGCCAGGGACTGTGGGGTTGACCTTCCAGACGCTGGCCCGGTCCACCCGCACCAGCGCGAAGTCGTTGTACGCGCAACGGTTCGCGTTCCGGGTCTTCAACCGCTGCATCGTGCCCCACGAGGTGTAGGCCAAGCGCCCGGTTCCGACCGTGGTGCCCGCGAAGAGGAAGTTGCCCCCGGTGACGAAGTCGACCTTGGTCCCGACCGGGTTGGTCGGGGTTGTGCAGCCGTTGGTGTCGGTGTCCTGGCCACGGCCGGCACAGTGCGCGGCGTACCCGACGTAGACGTGCCCGGCCCGGTCGCGGAACACGAAGTTGCCGGTGCACTGGGCGTCCCCGGTGTACATCTGGACGCCCGGCGTGATCGTCGCGGTCGCCTCCGGCGCCCAGGCGCGAGCGGCGTCAGTGGGCGCCGCCGCCAGCACCACGAGCACGAGTGGAAGAACCCCGAGGGCGGCCATCAGGCGTTTGGGCAGGGCAGACATGCGGAAGACCCCCGTCAACGTGGTGAGGTCCTGAACAACGACAGCGCCCGCCCTCAGGTCACGAGGCCGGGCGCTGTGCGAGTTGCTGGTGCCGGTCAGTATGTCGGCTGCGAGGGGTCAATCTGGTTCACCCAGGCGACGACGCCACCGCCCACGTGCACGGCGTCGGCGTACCCGGCACCCTTCACGATGGCGAGGCACTCGGCCGAGCGGACCCCGCTCTTGCAGTGGAGGACGATCGGTTTGTCCGACGGGAGCTGCTCGAGTGCGCTCCCGTTGAGGAAGTCGCCCTTCGGGATCAGCACCGAGCCCGGGATCCGGTTGATCTCGAACTCGTTCGGCTCGCGGACGTCGATGAGCACGAAGTCACGGGTGCCCTCCTCGCGCTCCTTGAGCATGTGCTCCAGGGTCACGACCGAGATGGTGGCGTCGGCCGCAGCCTCGGCCGCGTCCTCGCTGATCGCGCCGCAGAAGGTCTCGTAGTCGATCAGCTCGGTCACCGTGGCGTGCTCGCCGCAGAGCGCGCAGTTCGGGTCCTTGCGGACCTTCAGCTTGCGGTACTCCATCTCGAGGGCGTCATAGATCATGAGCTTGCCGACGAGCGGGTCGCCGATGCCGGTGAGCAGCTTGATGGCCTCGTTGACCTGGATCGAGCCGATGCTGGCGCAGAGCACGCCGAGCACGCCGCCCTCGGCACAGCTCGGGACCATGCCGGGCGGCGGGGGCTCGGGGTACAGGCAGCGGTAGCACGGCGCGTCGTCGACCATCGAGGGCGCGAAGACGGATGCCTGTCCGTCGAACCGGTAGATCGAGCCCCAGACGTAGGGGATCTTCAGGAAGTACGCCGCGTCGTTGACCATGTAGCGCGTCGCGAAGTTGTCGGTGCCGTCGACGATCAGGTCGTAGCCGCGGAAGACGTCGAACACGTTGTCGTTGTCCAGGCGCTCGGTGTGCAGGACCACCGTGACGTACGGGTTGATCTCGGCGATCGACTCCTTGGCCGACTGGCCCTTCGGCTTGTCGATGTCGCTGACGCCGTGGATGACCTGGCGCTGGAGGTTGGACTCGTCGACGGTGTCGAACTCGGCGATGCCCAGGGTGCCGACGCCGGCCGCGGCCAGGTAGAGCAGCGCCGGACTGCCGAGACCGCCGGCGCCGATCACCAGCACCTTGGCGTTCTTGAGCCGCTTCTGCCCGGTCATGCCCACGTCGGGGATGATCAGGTGGCGGCTGTAACGGCGTACTTCGTCGATGCTCAGCTCAGCGGCTGGCTCGACCAGGGCGGGCAGGGACACGACACTCCTCGGTGCGACTTCTGGGCGTTCAACATCTCGGTGGATCTGGTGACACGGACGAGGGCAGAACATCTCCGAAGGCTCCAGTGTTCCCCTCGATCACGCGACAACACCGGGCGGGTCCGCCATCTGGAACCCGGCGGCGTCCTCGGACCAGCCCTCGCGCGCAGAGTAGGCTCCCGCCCAGATCGGTCACGACATCCGTCGGACCCCGGAGCACGACATAGACCCGACCACGGAGGCCACGCGTTGAGCACCCCGGCGACCACCGGCGACCAGCCCGCGCCCCGCGGCGCTCGCCTGCCGCGCCGTGCCCGCCGTGCCCAGCTGCTCGAATCGGCGCTCGAGGTGTTCGTGGCCCAGGGCTACCACGCCGCCGCCATGGACGACATCGCCGAACGGGCCGGCGTCTCCAAGCCGGTGCTCTACCAGCACTTCCCCGGCAAGCTCGACCTGTACCTGGCGCTGCTGGACCAGGCCGTCGACAAGGTCATCGACGGCACCCGGGTCGCGCTGGAGTCGACCGACGACAACAAGCAGCGCGTCGCAGCCACGATGCAGGCGTTCTACACCTACGTCGCGAGCGACCAGGGCGAGTTCCGGCTGGTCTTCGAGTCCGACCTGACCAACGAGCCGGCGGTGCGCGAGCGCATCGACCGGGTCACCTCCGAATGTGCCGACCTGATCGCCCACGTGATCCGCGACGACACCGGCCTGCCGGGCGAGGCGTCGAGGCTGCTGGCCGTGGCGCTGGTGGGAATGGGACAGGTCAGTGCCCGGTTCTGGCTGCAGGACCGTTTGACCAGCGCTGGCACCATCGAGGAGGGCAGCCTCGGCCAGATCGATGCGGCCAGCCTCGTCGCCGGGCTCGCCTGGCGTGGCATCCGCGGTTATCCGCGAGCCGACGAGCCTGCCTGATCCGGTCGCGCCACCCAGCAGCATCCACCGCACCACAACACAGGAGGTCCTCCGCATGGAGGTCAAGATCGGCGTGACCCACGCCAACCGCGAACTGACCGTCGACACCGCGCTCGACGCCGACGCGGTCGAGAAGCTGGTGAACAAGGCGCTCGGCGACGGTGGGCTGCTGTCCCTCACCGACGTGAAGGGACGCCGGATCGTCGTACCGGCCGAGAAGCTCGCCTACATCGAGATCTCGACGAGCACCGCTGGGCAGGTCGGCTTCAGGAGCTGAGGTGCAGCTCGGCCATCCGGTGCGCGTGGTTCTCGGTCAACCGGCTGAACATCCGTCCGAGCGCGGCCAGGTCCAGGCCGGGGCGGTCGACGCCTCCGGCAAGCAGCGCTGCCAGCGAGTCACGCTCGGCGGCGACGCGCTGGGCCTGCGAGAGCGCCTCGCCCATCAACCGGCGGCCCCAGAGCGCCAGCGCTCCCCCGACCCGCGGATCGGCGGCGATCGCCTCACCGACGCGCTCGACGACGAACGCCGAGTGCCCGGCGTCGGCCAGTGACGTGATGATCAGGTCGCGGGTGTCGGCGTCGAGGAACGCTGCCACCTCGCGGTAGAAGTCGGCCGCCAGCCCGTCGCCCACGTAGGCCTTGATCAGGCCCTCGAGCCAGTTGCTCGGCGCGGTCTTGGCGTGGAAGGCGTCGAAGGGCACGACGAACGGCTCCATCGCGTCCATCGGCTCGGAGCCAAGAGCTGCGATCCGGGCGATCAGGGGCTCGACGTGGTTGAACTGGACCGTCGCCATCTTGCCCAGTGCGAGCTTGTCGGCGAGCGTCGGCGCCAGTTTCGCGTCCTCGGCCAGGCGCTCGAACGCCGAGATCTCGCCGTACGCGATGGCCCCGAGGAGGTCCACGACGGCCGCCCGGTACCCGGGGTCCTGGAAGGCCACCGGAACGTCGGCCTCGCGAGCGGGCGTGGGCGTCGAATCGGCGATTTCGGTCATACGGGGAGCGTACCGATAGACTGGAACCGGTAGACGGCCCCCGTCAGCGCCCGGACACGACCGGGGAACACACCTGGACGACACCGCTCAGGCGAACGGGGAGGCAGCCGCACCTTCGCCCCACTCGAAATTTTCGAGCACACAGAACGGCAAGATCCTGACCACCTTCCGAGACCTCGGGGTACTCCCCGAGATTTGCGACGCGCTCGAGCGCGGCGGCATCACCACTCCCTTCGCCATCCAGGAGATGACCCTCTCGGTCGCCCTGATGGGGACCGACCTGATCGGCCAGGCCCGCACGGGTACCGGCAAGACGCTGGCCTTCGGCATCCCGGTCCTGCAGCGCGCGGTCGCGCCGCACGACCCCGACTACGAAGAGCTCGTGGCGCCCGGCAAGCCGCAGGCCCTGATCGTCGCCCCGACCCGCGAGCTCGCGCTCCAGGTGTCCAGCGACCTCCAGCTCGCCGGCAAGGACCGCGGCATCCGCGTCCTCACCGTGTACGGCGGCGTGCCCTACGAGCCACAGCTCGAAGCACTGCAGACGGGCGTCGAGGTCGTCGTCGGTACGCCGGGTCGCCTCATCGACCTGATGAACCGCCGCGCCCTGGACATCTCCCACGTCAAGAGCCTGGTCCTCGACGAGGCCGACGAGATGCTCGACCTCGGCTTCCTGCCCGACGTGGAACGCCTCCTGGCCAAGACCCCGGAGACCCGGCAGACGATGCTGTTCTCGGCGACGATGCCGAGCGCCATCGTCGCGCTGGCGCGCACCCACATGCGCCACCCGATGAACATCCGGGCCGAGTCGTCCTACGACAACCAGACCGTCCCGGCCACGGCACAGTTCATCTACCAGGCCCACGACCTGGACAAGCCCGAGATGATCGGCCGCATCCTGCAGGCCGAGGGCTCGGGCCTGACGATCATCTTCACCCGCACCAAGCGCCAGTCGCAGCGCATCGCGGATGAGCTCACCGAGCGCGGCTTCGACGCCAGTCCGCTGCACGGCGACATGGCCCAGACCGCTCGTGAGAAGGCGCTGGCGAAGTTCCGCGACGGCAAGCTCCGCGTCCTGGTGGCCACCGACGTGGCCGCCCGCGGCATCGACGTCACCGGCGTGACCCACGTCATCAACTACACCTGCCCCGAGGACGAGAAGACCTACATCCACCGGATCGGTCGTACCGGCCGCGCCGGCGCCACCGGCATCGCGGTGACGTTCGTCGACTGGGCCGACCTGGCCCGGTGGAAGATGATCAACAAGGCGCTCGAGCTTCCGTTCGAGGACCCGCCGGAGACGTACTCCAGCTCCGAGCACTTCTTCCACGACATGGGCATCGCGCCCGGCACCAAGGGACGCCTCATCCCCGAGGGCCAGGTCGTCATCCCGCGCCAGCCGCGCACCGATGACCGCAAGGGCGGCGGCGGGCGTGGCGGTCGCGAGGGCAACCGCGACAGCGGCTCGCGCAGCGGCGGTGGTCGGGCACGGACGTCGGGCCGCAACGAGGCTCCGGCAGCCGTGGCTCCGGTCGCGACGGCTTCGACTGTTGATGGCGACAAGCCGGCGCGCGCGCCGCGCAACCGCAACCGTCGGCGTACGCGCGGTGGAGACGGACCGGCAACGGGCACGGCCCAGCAGGCTGCTGCAGAGTAAACCTCCGGCTCAGGCCCTGCGCAGGAGGTTGGCAGCAACCTCGCGGTAGGCCTGGGCGCCCTTGGTGGACGTGGCGGTGGTCAGGATCGACCGGCCTGTCGCGGGAGCCTCGGCGAACCGGATCGACTTCGGGATCGCCGGCTCGATCACCGCGAGGTCGTAGGTCTCCGAGATCGTCTCGAGTACGGCGCGCGCGTGTGTGGTGCGGCCGTCGTACAGGGTCGGCAGGACGCCCCACACCTCGAGCTCACGGTTGGTGAAGCGGCGCACGTCGTGGACGGTGTCGAGCAGCTGGCCGACGCCGCGGTGCGAGAGCGTCTCGCACTGCAGCGGGATCAGGACCCCGGTCGCTGCCGTGAGCGCCGCCACGGTGAGCACGCCGAGCGAGGGCGGGCAGTCGAGCAGGACCCAGTCGTAGTCGTCGTCGAGCTCTTCGACCACGGTCCGGATGACGTACTCGCGGCCGGTCCGGGTGAGCAGGTCGGCCTCGGCACGGGCGAGCTCGATCGTCGCGGGCAGCAGGTCGACGCCGTCCTCGGTGGTCGCCATCACCTCGGTGGGCGGCACGCCCTTGGTGAGCACGTGGTGGATCGAGAGCT